>CAVVAW010000006.1:0-433462 GCA_963746445.1 uncultured Actinomycetes bacterium | reverse complement strand
GGGGAGCGCGCACGGTTCCCCGCGGTGCCCCTCGGCGCCCCGGAATGGCTTGAATCCGTGGAATCCGTCGCGGCCGTTCCCCGCGGTTTCCCCCGATTCCCCGCTAGCCGTTGCCATTTTGTTGCCACTGGCGGGCACGTTCACGCTCCGAACCCGGCTTGCGCGAGCTTCGCGCCGAGGCTGTCCCGCTGAGTCTCGAGGACGTCGGCGTAGACGCTCGCGGTGACGGCGGGGGAGGCGTGCCGCGCGAGCCTAGAGGCCTCGGCGAGCGTGAGTCCGGCGTCGAGCGCGTTCGCGACGAGCGAGTGCCGGAGGTCGTGCGCGGTGACGTGCCCGAGCTTCGCGTCGACGGCGGCCGTCTGGACGGCCCGTAGCGCGCTGCGCTGATGGTGAGGCTTCCCGGTCCGGGTGGAGAACGCGAGCGCGTCAGCGCGGACTAGATGGATGCCGAGGGCGGCTCGCCGGGCGCGGTGGGCGCGGAGCTCGCGGACGAGGGCGGGGAGGAGGTCGACGGTCGCGCCGCTCGCCGTTGTCTTGAGCGGCACCGTTTGCCCGGCCCGGTCGAGTTGCGCGGCGACGGTGAGGCGGCCCGCGTCGAGGTCGAGGTCGCGCCAGCGGACGGCGAGCGCCTCGGAGACTCGGAGCCCGGCGTAGGCGAGCGTCGAGCCGAGCGGCCGGTAGTCGTCGTCGAGCTTGCCGAGGAGCGCGCCGAGTTGCGCGGCGTTGAGGTAGCGCGGCTGCCGCTTGCGCGCGGTCGAGGGGCGGTCGTCGCGGTCGAGCCCGGCGGCGGGGCTCATCGGGATGTAGGCCTGTTTCGCGGCGTAGCGGAGCATCGCGCTCGCGGCGGTGAGGACGCCGCGCTGAGTGTTCGGCGCGAGCTTCGTGCGGCGCAGCTTGTCGAGCCAGCGGCGAAGGTCGGCGGTCGTTATCTCGTCGACGCGGCGCGTGCGGAACTCGGGCACGAACCGCACGTCGAGATGGCGCTCGTAGAGGTTGACGCACGCTTGCGAGCGGCGGCGGCGTTCGTCCGGGTCGCCGATGAGTGAGCGGAGGTGGTCGAGGAACTCGTCGCGGAGCTCGGGCACGGTGGGCGCGGTGGGGCGGCGCGGAGCTCGCCGCGGTCGCGGTCGGTCGCGAGGCCTCGGGCTTCGGTGACGGCTTCGGATTTCGTGGCGGCGGTGAGGCGGCGGCGGAGCACGCGGCCGTCGACGCGGCCGACGAACTCGAACGCGGTTTCGCCGTTCGCGAGGCGTGCGTTGCCAGAGGTTCGGGATGCGGCGTTGCCCGACGTAGACGGGCTCGCGGGTCCGCTGCGCCGTGCGAGGATTCGGTGGTCATGGGAGCTCATGCCTCCTGTGGCCGTGCCCCCGGCCGTGTCAGCGGTGCGGGGGCTTTCTGTCTGGTCGGCCGGAGCGTACTCCTCTGGGCGGCGAATGTCTCGTCGAGCGCCTGGCGGTCGACGTAGACGCGTCGGCCGTCGCGCACGACTCGGAGGCGCCCGCGGTCGATGCGGCGGCGGATGGCTTTCGGCGTCGTGCCGAGATAGTCGGCGGTCTGTTCGATGGTGAGCCAGCGGTTGGCCGGCTCGAGGGTGCGGGCGAGCGTCGGCGAGCTCCTCGCGGAGCGCGTCGAGGATGGCCTCGGCGATGGGAACCCCGACGAGCGCCTCGAGGCGGGCGGCGGCCGTCATCGCGAGCGCCTCGAGGCTCGACGGACATGGCCGAAACGGTCACTAGGCAGCAAGCCCGCGGCGGTGTAGGGTCGAACAAGTGTTCGTAGCCGTGTTCATCGCCGGAATCCCCGTTCGCGTCGCGCTCGTGCTCGAGCTCGCGGGCCTGGTCGACGACGAGGAGCTCGCCTCGAAGCTCCGGCGAGCCGTGGAGAACGAGACGCGCGTCCTCGCGACGGACGACGGCGAGCGAGACGAGCTCCTGCTCGCGCTCGTCGAGCCACCCGAGGGGCTCGCGGAGTTGCGCGGCGTGCTCATGCGCGAGCGACGAGTCGCGTAGCCTCACGCGGCACGCTCCTCGCCGTCAGCGGTGAGGAGCCCGGACGCGAGCCGTTCGCCCTTCGGGGTGAGCGCGTAGCGGCCCGGCAGGAGCTCCACGACGACGCCTGTCTCGAGCCACGCGGCGAGGAACATTGCCGCGTCCCGTTCCCGAGCCGGAGCCCGGTTGTCGAGCGGACGCGACGGCTAGCTCGGCGGCGCTGACGCTCACGAGCGCGCTCCGGGTGACGCGGTGACGCGTGTGACGGGGTTTCGCACATTTGCCTCACGCGCGCGCGCACGCGAGGGAGATGTGCAACTAGGCGTCACGCGCGTCACCCGCGTCACCTTTCGCCTCCGTCGTCGAGGAGCCGGAGCCCCTTCCAGCCGCGTGCTCGGTTCCGGCGGGTGAGCGAGATGGTGGGGAGCACGCGCCGGGAGAGCCGTTCGGTGATTGCGTTGGAGGTGAGCTCCTCGGAGCCGTTGCGCTTCGCCCATTCCGCGTAGGACGCGCGGAGGCGCGCGGTCGGGTGAACGCTTGCGGGTCGAGCTCGGTGCATTCGTCGAGCCAGGCGGCGAATGCGTCTTCGGCCTGCCGGTATTCCTCGGTTGCGGCGCGCACGACGGCGGGCGGGTTGAGCCCGTCGGCGAGGTACTCGGCGGCGCCCTGGACTATCCATCCGAGGATGCCGTCGGCTTCGAGCTCGAGCCGGTGGCCGAGCTCGGGGTCGCGCTCGGGCTCGGGGATGGTGACGGTGAACGGGACGAGCAGGAGCCTGCGCCAGATGGCGTCTCCGTCGTCGTCGACGCGCGGCCGGTGGTTCGTCAGGAGCCACGTCGTATGCGACGGCGCGAAGGTGAACGGTTGGCCGTACAGGTGTCGGGCGGTTATCGGGTCGCCTCCGGTGAGCGCCTTGACTCGTTCGGCGGCGAGCCGGCCGTCCTCGCGGGTTTCGGCGACGGTCACGAGCCGTCGGCCGCGGAGGTCGGCGACGTCGGGGGTTGCGGCTCCGGGCCGGTGGCGTCCGAGGAGGAGCTCGACGGTTCCGGCGTGGGCGTAGTCGCCGAGCGCGAATCCGAGCGCGTTGGCGGCGGTGGTTTTGCCGTTCGCGCCGCCGCCCCAGAGGATGGCGAGCAGGTGCTCGCGCGCGGTGCCGATGGCGGACACGCCGACGAGCCGCCGGAGGAACGGCTCGAGGTCCGGGTCGGCGAGGATGCGCTCGAGGAACGAGCGCCATGTCGGCGCCTTTGCGTCGGGCCTGTAGGCGGCGCCGGTCAGCATCGTCAGCCCGTCGGCCGGGTCGTGCGGCCGGAGCTCCATCGTGCGGAGGTCGAGCGTTCCGCTCGGAGTGTTGAGGAGCCAGGGGTCCGCGTCGAAGTCGCGCGCCCGGCGGGCGAGCCTCGGGTCGCTCGCGGCGAGGTTCACCATCGCGCGGAGCCGTCCGGCGCGCCGTGTCTCGGATGCGTGCTTCGTCCATCGCTTGTCTCGTGCGCGCGCGGCCTCGAGCAGACGGTCGGCGGTGCGCTTCGCGGCCTCCATGTGCTCGCCGGTTTCGTCCGCCGCCCATCGGGTGCCGTCCCAGACACGCCAGGGCGGCACGAATCCAGTTACGTGCCGCAGCCGGTCGGCGTGCTCGGCCGCGTAGCGGTCGGCGTTCGCGATGTCGTCGCGGAGCTCGTCGCGGCTCACGTCCGACGGTTGGCCGTTCGGGTTCGGGTCGGTGGCGGTTATGTCGTCGAGCGCGGTCACGGTGCGGCTCCTGGCGGGTAGCGGTTGGCAATGTCGGCGGCGAGGTCGAGCACGAGCCGCTCGTCCTTCGGCGGCGTGCAGCGGTCGCGGTTCTCGACGACGAGCGCGGCGGCGATGGTGGCCTCCCCAGCGCCACGGCGGCGCATCGCGCACCCGAGCCGCATTAGGTGGTCGTGTCGTCCGCCCGCGGTGACGGGCCCGACTGTGACGGCGCGCTGTTCCCGCTCACGATGGGCGGCGCGCTCGAACCGTTCGAGGAGCCGGAGCGGCAGCACGGCGAGCTCGAGCTCCCACGGCGCCCGGCCGTCGGCGAACCTGTAGACGCGCCCCGAGGGGTGAACGGCGGGCGGTGCGATGATGTACTGGCCCGGCCTTCGTCGGTGACGCCTTCCGGGCCGAGCTCGACGAAAGCGGAGCGCCCGCCGTCGGGCGCGAGGTACCAGAGGTGATAGCCGGCGTTCTTCCCTGTCTCCACCGCAACCGTTCGCGGCATCCCCTCGGGCACGAGACGGCGCAGGAGCTCGACGCCCTCCGGGCCGTCGACGTCCACGCCGACGAGCCCGGACGGTCGGAGCACGATGGCGGGGTTTCGCCGCTCGCCGCGGGTGCGGAGGATGGCGGCGCCTTGTTCCGGGTCGGCGAGCCGCGGCGTGCGGTCCCAGCCGCGGGCGGTTACGCGCTTCGCGTCGTCGCCGTCGAGCCCGGCGGTGAATGCAACCGCGAGCCGGAGCGCCCCGAAGGCGCGGCCGTGCTGCTCGAGGAGCTCGGCGCGGCTCATGCCTCGTCGGCCCTGGCGGTTCGGAGCGCCTCGCCGTAGCTCAGGCGGGCGAGCTCGCGGGTGAGCCGTGCCTCGACGGTCGCGAGGAGCGCCCGGTAGGCGTCGCCGTCCAGCGTCTCGCGTGCCCGGTCGAGCTCGCCGAGGATGACGCGCTGCGAGTCCTGTAGCGCCGTCATCGTGCAGCCTCGAGATGCTCGAGCGCGTTTCGGAGATGCCCCTCGACGGCGCGGAGGTCGGGCGTGCGCGCGTCGAGATGCATGGAGGCACGCGCGACGCATTCACCCACCGCGCGGGCCGCTGCGTGCTTGCGAGCCTGGCGGCCGCCGATGGCCTCGTCGGCGAGGGCTCGAGCGATGTCGCGGAGGAGCTCGAGCTCCTCGACTGCGGCGGCCCGCCACTCGAGCGCGTCGAGGCCGAGCTCGTCGAGCGTGGCGACGCGCGCCCTGAGCTTGAGTCGGCCTCCGCGGATGGCGTCCCAAGCGGCGACGTTCACGGCTCGCGCCTATCGGCCGACGCGCCGAGCTCCCGCTCGACGTCCTCGAGCAATCCCTCCGCGAGCGTGAGCGGCACGTCCCGGTCCTCGGCGTCGAGGAGCCGGAGCTCGTCGACGATGGCGGCCAGCCGCTCGCGGAGCTCGAGCCGGTCGGCGAGCTCGACGGCGGTGGTCTGTCGCCTCGGGTGGCTACGCTTGGAGAGTCTCCCGCCCGGAGTCTCCTCGCGCCTCGCCTCGGCGGGGCGCTTGGCATTCATGGGGCGGGTTCCCCCCGTCGGGCCGCGAGATAGACGTCGACGTCCTCGACGCGGAGACGACGGCGCGGCGCCGACGACGGAGCGGGATACGAGCTCCCCGCGGACGATCGCCGCGTCGACGGTGGCCGTCCGTGAGCTCGCCGAGGAGTAGTGCGGCGGCCTCGGGTGAGCGGTGAGCAACGCCGCGTCGCGCGGGCGGTCGTAACACGGCGGCTTGACCATGTAGCAGGGAAACGTCCCGATATGCCCGTCTGTCACCGGGCCTGTCACGCGTGCGCGTCAGACGGTGTACGGACGGCTCGGCTCCGCTGGTCACGATCGCCCCCGAGGGCTCAGCGGAGTCGCCCGTCGAGCTCCGCGACGGCTTCGGTACGGCGTAAATGAGGATTTCCCCGTCACGGCCAACCCGAAGTGTTCGCGCGCGTCACGCGATCGGCCAGCGGAGGCCAGACGCCGCGGAGACATCGCGAGCTGATGTCGAGGGACGCGCCGCAGCATGCGACGGACACGTTGGACCGCGAATGCACTACGAGCTAACGCTCGCGACGCCCTGCGCCGATGCTCGAGCTTTCGCGCGTACATAGCGTACGAGCTAGGCACGCGCGAGATGAAACTGCACGCTCCACGGAGAACGGCCGACTCCGCGAATGCTGACTCGGCCGGAGCTCCTCGACGAACGCCATCGCCTCGGTCCGGACGAGGACGAGCGGGACGCTCAGCTCGCCTTCGCCATGTACGCTCGGCTCGCACAGGGTTTGTGGAGCATCAGCGCCGGTTCACAAGCTTGCCCCGCGACGGCGCGCGAGCGCCGACGCGCTACGAGACGAGCGGACCGCGAGCAAGCGAACGCGGGCGAGCGGCGGGCGCCGAGCGCTCTAGAAGATTTGCAGCGGGTCGGCGCCGACGGTGAGCTCGGAGCCCACGGCGAGCGCGAGCGTCATCGCGATTACCGCGGCGATGTCGCCGGTCGAGGCCTTTCGGCTCCACGCCCACGCATCCCCGAGCGGCTTCACCTTCGCGCCACGGAGCGCGTTCAAGAGCTCCGGCTGGCCGATGTGCCGAAACTCTCGGCCTTGCACGAGGTCGAGGAGCTTCGCGCACGCGGACGCCTGCTCGCCCCCGGTCAGCGTCCGCACCCGGAGCCCGGCGTCCTCGAGCGTCCGCACCATCGCGAGATTCCCGCCGTAGCCGTCAGTGACAATGGCGTCGACGTCGTAGCGGTCCGAGAGCCGCTCGAGCTCGTCCCGGAGCCACGACGTGCCCGACGCAGAGCGGAGGAGCTCGACGTGCAACAGGTCGTCGACTCCGCGGCGTCCGCACGCGACGAGCGCGCAGCGCCGGTCAGGGTCGATATCGAACGCGAGCACGAGCCCGCCGACACGCTTCGAGCCGCTGTCCTCGAGGTCGGCCCACTCGGCCGCGGTGATGGGCGCGTCGACAGCCTCGACGGTCGGCCACCATGCGCCGATGCCGAGCCGCTCCGTAAGGAACCCGCGATGGGGGAGCGATTCCCGCTCGGCCCGCACGCGCTCGATAGGAACCCTCGTCCCGAGCGCCGGATTCGCCTGGTACCAGAGCGCCTCGTCGTCTATCTGGTCGGGCGTCACGTCGCCGCACTCGAGCTCGTTCCCGTCGGCGTCGAGCACGGCGGCGCTCCACTCGAAGTACGCGAAGCTCGACGCCTCGCCCCGAATCGCGCGCTCCCGTAGCCGGCTCATCGTGAGGCCGTGCTCGTGCACGTCCCGGTCGACGGCCGAGGAGAGGTACCAGCGTTGCGGCGCCCGGTCGCGCGCGTAGCCGGTGAACCCGAGCGCCACTAGCGATTCCTCCGAGACGTAATGCGCCTCGTCGAGCACGATGGCGTCGAGCGAGAACCCGCGCCCCGTCCGCGACGTCGAGCGCGTCCCGAACAGACAACGCGCGCCGTTCGTCAGATGGATTGCCTCGCGGCCGTTCGAGAAGATGATGCGCGCGAGCAACGGCTCGAGCTCCGGCGAAGCACGCACGAGCGCCACGAGCTGCGCGAACAGCTCCCCGGCCGAGTCGACACGATGGCTCGTGTAGAGCACCTGCTCGCCGCGCCAGAGTCCGAGCATGAGACGAGCCGCCGCAAGCGCCGTCTTGCCGTTCTGCCGCGGGCACACGAGCACTACCTCGTCCGCGGCCCACGACTCGTCGGCCCTCACGCCGAGCCCGCCATGCAATACCGCGCGTTGCCAGTCGTCGAGCGCGAGCCCCGCATTCCCCACGAGGTCGGCCGCCTGCCCGCCGAGCGACGACACGACGCCCGACGGGAGAAGCTGAATCCGCGGCGGCGCGCTCACCATCGCTGGCTCACGACGCGCACGCCCTTCGTCGCGCGATTGCAACGGCGGTGCTCGATTCCCGCAGTACCTACTTCGGTCGAGGTCGTCGTGCCCGAGGTCGAACGGCTCACCCGCCTCGAGCCGCTCCCCGCAACGCGCACACGTCGCGAGCCCCGCGGCGACGAGCGGCGCAAGCTGCGCACGGAGCGCCCGGTGCGCGCGCCCGTAGCCCCGCTGAGTCGACGAGCCTCTGAGCGCGACGGCGGCTCATCGAAACGCCCTCACTCGGCTCCATCCGGCGATCCCCGACGAACCCGGCCCGAGCGCGGAGATATTCCATGGCAGGGGTGCCCCAGTGAAAAACCGAACCTAAAAAGACTGTAAGGCGCATGGCTACAGCGCTTGCGGCGTGTCGCGTTGTCTGTCTGGTCATCGGACGCCGAGCACCTTGCCGACGGGGCGGCGGACGGCGGGCGAGCCGTGGGGGAACGTGATTTCCTGGGCTCCGTTGGCCATGTCGCGGACGATTGCGCCGGGTGGCCAGTGGTTCGCCGTGCGGTGGGCGGTGGGTTTCGGCTTCCGCATCGGCCATCGTGTGGATGACTTCGGCGCCCTTGGTAGGCGGCTTGGTCGACGATGGAGGCTTCGTCGAGGGTTGCGACGGCGCGATGCACGACGCCGGGCCTGTCTCGTTTCGGCCGGTCGGTGTGGCGGGTGAACCCGATGCTGATGGGTGTGCCGACGTCGAGGCGGTCGTAGGCGTTGACGCCGGGGGTTGTGTCGAAGTCGATGACGAACGTGCCGAGGAGCCAGGGGCCGTCGCGTCGGAGGGTTGTGAAGTGGCCGGCTTCGCGGTTGTCGTCGTGGTCGATGAGCAACCGGACGTCTCTCGCTCTGGTTGCCGTGGGCGCGAACGCGCAGGAGTCGAAGTACTCGACGATGGGGCCTTCGTCGGGGTCGACTACGGGGAGCTCTTGGTTGAGCGGCGCGAGCCGGGCCACGTAGAGGTATTGCTCGGGGGTGCTCATCGGATGGGCTCGAGGTAGACGACGGTCCCGGCCGCGCTGACGTAGAACGCGACGGCGGGGGAGTGCTGGGGTTCGTCGACGACGCCGCGGCAGATGGCGTAGGTGTCGCCGTCGTGCTGGACGGTCCCGAACCGGCCGAACTCGAGGCGGTCGTGGTCGAGCTCGAGCAGGCACGTTCGCGCTAGCGCGAGCGCGCGGCGTTGGCGTTGCGCGGCGAGCTCGTCGCGAGGGGTGGCGCGGAACACGTCGAGCACGTTCATGCGGTGTCTCGCATCCAGCGGTGGAGCTCGGAGGCGGGCACCCGGAAGTCGCCGCGGCGGCCGAGCCGCAACGCGCGTAGGTGGCCTTCGGCTGCGGCGCGGCGGATGGTGGCGGGGGAGCACACGGCGACGCGGGCGGCCTCGGCGGTCGTGAGGAGCATTCCGAGGTCGACGGGCCGTTCGCGCAATCCGCTCATGTCTTGCAGAATCTACACGATGATATGGACGTTCTGCGAGTGGCCGTATGTGCGTGGAGCGGCGGCGCGATAGCCGTTGCCATTCTGTTGCCATTTGCTCGGGCGGCGCTCGGCGTGGGGGAGGCGCGCGCTCCGATTCCGGGATGCCCGCTAGGATGCGGCGGTCGCGGGGCGTGGCGCAGCCTGGTTAGCGCGCTAGTCTGGGGGACTAGAGGTCCCGAGTTCGAATCTCGGCGCCCCGATTCGAAAGCCCCGCTAATGCGGGGCTTTCGTTTTCACTGGAGAAGACAGCGCTGGCTCTAGGGTCACCGCAGGGTCACCCGACTAAGCCCTGCTGCTCTTCGTGCGTAACGACCGACGACGCGCGAGCCCTAGGTCACGCCCGAGTCGCCGTCGTCGAGCGAGCCGAGAAGGCTCGCGCCATCCAGCGGTCGGCCCCCGAGGGGTCGAAGGTCACGTTTTTCCCGCAAATAGCGGATTTCCGGAAGCGTCCGTTCCGGAGGCAATACTGCCGACCCGCGCAGATAGCCGGCCTGCGCGTGTCGGAGGCGCTCGCGCTCCGGTGGCGCGTCTCGACCTCAAGGCGAGCATCCTCCAAGCGCCAGGGACGAAGACGGCCGGGAGCGCCGCCCCGGTGCCGATCATCGATCCGCTCGCTGTGGAGCTCAAGGCGCACCGCTCGCGGCTCGCCGGGAACGGGCTGCACCTGACCCGCCCAGACGCCTTCGTGTTCACTCAGCACCGCCGGAACGTGCTCCGGGCCGTCTACCGCGCAGGCGACGACGCAGGGCTGAACCCCGACGGGGTCGAGAGGGTCGGTTGCCACGACCTGCGACATTCCTGCGCGGGGCTGCTGTTCGCCGCCAGCGTGTCCGCTCCGACGGTCGCGGCGGTGCTGCGCCACGCGGACACGAGGACCACGCTCACGACGTACGCGGGCATCGTTGAGACGGATCGTGCCGACCTGCGGCGAAACCTCGACGTTGCCTTCTCGGGCGGCACGACCTGACGTCGGGATACGAGTCGGGCGGGTGGACTCTCGTTCGGTCCACCCGCCCGACGTCGGCTGTGTTCCCGAGCTTCCTAGACCGGAATACCGCAGGTCGCGGCGGCTGCCTCGAGCGCCGGGATGATCCCGGAGTCCTCGAAGTGGTCGATGCCCTTTCCGTTGCTCAGCACGGAGGTGTTCGGGTTGTTGTGGGCAAGCACACCACCTGCGCTGGCGTTCTCGTTCTCACCAGCGGCGACGCCGATACCGAGCGCGAAGTACAGCGGCTGCCCCGACGCCGCGTACGCCTCGCTGCCGCATGACGCCTGGTCGTCCGTCAACACGACGCCAAACTCGGTCAGAGACTCCTGAAAGGCCGTGGGCGTACTCAGATCGAACAGCAACCAGTTTCCCGATTTGGTCGACTGCTGCAGGCCTTTCAGGGACGACGAGACGCGGATGCAGTCGAACGCGAATGCTGAGCCGGCCCCCACAAGCGCCAGCACAAGCACGGCGAGTCCCACAAGAACACGCTGCTTCACGGTTGATCCCCTTCCGTTTTGGTACGGGCCGGGGTGCCCGGCCACTCAGGCAGCAAACACGGATAGTCCAGACGGCCGTCGATGTCAAGCGACAGGCCACCCAGGGCCACCCAGGGTCACCACAGGGTCACCCGTTCCGGGGAAACGTGGGGAAACCCGGGGAGAGGCCGCGGGCGGAATCCCTGGAAACGGAAGGGGTATAGCTCCCCTCGGTTCTCCTCGTGTCAACTCCCTGCACACCTTGGGGGACTAGAGGTCCCGAGTTCGAATCTCGGCGCCCCGACCATCTGGACAAGCCGAAACCCTCGCATTAGCGGGGGTTTCGGCGTCAGAGGGGTGGTCCCGCATCTACCGCGGTAAACCGCTCAAGACCGCAGGAATCTGGCACTCACTGGCGCGCGACTGGCGCGCGAATCCCTCGAAAGTACGTGGTCGAGTGCCGTGGGGTGCTTGGTGCTTCGGCGAGCGACTGTCGCCGGGCTCAGGAACCGCAAAGCCCAGCGAACACATACTGTCCGAGTGTCGATGCCCCTCGACCCTCGCCGCCTGTTCACCCGCCGTGAGGTCTGGCGCGCCTGGCAGTTACAGGATCAGAAGTGCAAACTCTGCAGCCGCCTGATCCCGTTCGACCTGATGCATGGGGATCACATCGTCCCCTGGAGCCGCGGTGGGACCGTGAACGACGCTGGCCAAGTCGTCGGCTACTGCCTGCTCAAGCACCGGGCAACTCCATGCACCTGGCGCAACGGACGCGTCGAGAGGCTCCCACTCCTGCGCGGCGGTGACAGAGGCCAAGCGGTCGCCATCAACGACCGAGGCCAAATCGTGGGATGGACCAACTACGCGGCGCGGCAACCGCTGACCCACGCGGTGATCTGGGAACACGGCACGATCACAGACCTCGGAACAGTCGCCGGGACGTGGAGCCAGGCGACAGACATCAACAACAAGGGGCAGATCGCGGGATCATCGTCAGTGCGCAACGGAAACCCACACGCCGTCCTATGGACCCAGCGCACGCCGTAGGCGCTCGTGCAACTAGCGGCTCCTGCCGCTAAATGGTGATGGAAGGCGTCCGTCCGAACTCGCGCCCGAGGCATATCGGCTGCTTGAGGCGTTCCAGTGGGAGTGGGTTCGCGTCTACGAGCATGGAGACAACGAGAGCCTCGGCGAGTGGGATGCAGCAGGCTGGCTAGAGGCCCACAAGCACCCCACGTTCCCCGTCCACCAATGGCGCGACGGTCGACTACGGAAAGCGGCCGAGGCGCTCGCAACCCAGGTGCAGGCGAGGATTCATTGCGGGCCGGAGCCCTTCGACCGGAAGGAAGCGGTCCTCCTCGACCTTGCGAGAGGCCTCTACGCTCGCGCTGTACGAGCTCGACCACCGCAATTGGCAACTCGCGAAGCAGGTTGAGTCCGAAGTAGCCCCCGGCGGCCAGGCGCGAGTCATCTGCTTGGGCGCGTTCGGGGGCAACGACTACCCCAGGCTCCCCGACACGGGCGCGCGCACGATCGTGTCGGCAGTCGATCACCTCGGCCGGTACCAGGAGATGCGGCTAGGCGGTTACGGCGGTTGCCTTCGCTCGTTTCCCGACCTGCCGTTTCGGCCCGGGCGAATGTGGCCGAGTTGGTGCAAGACGTGCGGCGCGGCGAAGTCGAACGCGAAACAGAAGGCCATCACGGAGAAGAAGCGAAGGATCCGCGAGGGGCCTCGCACGCTCGGGCATAGCTGTTTGTCCCAGGGAGGTTGTTGACGCGCTGGAGTGGCGTGAGTCCTCCGAGGGCGCGGTGTGGTCGGAAGCGATTGTAGAAGTCAAGCGCTGGCGGTAAGGCGGCCAGGCGCTCGGATTCGTGCGTGTAGGCGTACGCGTAAGCCCAGCGCTCGAGCAGGGTGCGGATGAAGCGCTCGGCCTTGCCGTTGGTTTGGGGGCGGTAGGCGCGGGTCTTCTTGACGGCGATCGCCTGTGTCTCGCAGGCGTCCGACCAGCGGCGCTTAAAGCAGGTGCCGTTGTCGGTCAGTACGCGCTCCACACGGATGCCGTGCGCGCGGTAGAAGCGGACGAGCTGGGCGAGGAATGCGACCGCTGAGTCGGCGGTTTCGTCGGGATGCACGGCCGCGAAGCCAAGGCGGGAGTGATCGTCGATCGCCACGTACAGGTACTGCCAGCCGGCCCCCGTGGACCGGCGGGAGCGGTCGCCGGTGACGCGGTGTCCGGGCCGCACGATGCGGCCGAGCTTCTTGATGTCCACGTGCACGAGCTCGCCGGGACGCTCGCGCTCGTAGCGGACGATCTGCTCGCGTGGCGCCGGCGGCGCGAGTCGCGAACGGCCATGGCGGCGGAGCACGGCATGCACAGTCGAGGCCGCGATCCCCAGGGCCCACCCGATCACGTGCGGTCCCTCGCGCAGCTCCGCGCGCGCACGCAGGATTGCCTGCTCGACGATGTGGGACGTCTGCCTGGGCGAGGAATGCGGCCGGCTCGAGCGATCACGAAGGTGCTCGCCGCGACGTCGCCTGTTGACCCACTTGGAAGCCGTCTGTCGGGAACAGCCAACGACGAGCGCGGCTGCTGTGATCGTCACCCCGGCGGCGACCAGGTCGCACACACGCTGACGCTGACAAACCGTCAAGACCGCATTTGCATGAAGATTCACAAGAGCCCTCCTTCGGTTGCGACTCGGACAAGCCGCACCCTAGGAGGGCTCAATGACGCTTTACGCTGTCAACAACGTGTCTGGGAACTACAGCTAGCTCACCGCGAACTTGCGTGCCGCGACACCGAGCGCGTCTTCGGCTCGACTGGCGGTCGATGCGATCTCGGTGAGCGTCTCGTTTGGTCACCGCGTTGCCTCCACTGAAAAGCGAGGGCATGGGCACGGTCTTGCGGCGTGTCGTGATGCTGTCCTGGCCTGTGACCTTCGCGGCTCGGTAGCGTCTTGTCGCACCGGTGGGAGGCGTGGTCGAGATACGAGAGTTCCATGAGCGCGACCTCGACGCAGTCGTGGAGTTCTCGCTTCGCGCATGGGATCCGGTCTTCGCCTCGTTGCGGGACGTCTTGGGCGACCCGATCTTCTTTCGCCTGAAGCCCGACTGGAAGGCAGCGCAGGCCGAGGAGGTGCGAGTGAGTTGCACGAGCGACGAGCGGGACGCCTTCGTCGCGGTCGCGGAGGGTCGACCAGTCGGGTTCGTCACCGTCGCCCTCAACGCCTTCAACGAGCGCATGGGCGTGATCGAGATCATCGGAGTGGATCCCGACTTCCAGCGGCGAGGCATCGCCTCGCAGCTCACGCGACACGCGCTCGACCACATGCGTCGGTGCGGAATGGATATCGCGGCCCTGGGAACCGGCGGCGATCCGGGCCACGCGCCCGCACGCGCAGCCTACGAAGCGCTCGGGTTCACCCTTCTGCCGAGTGCGAGGTACTTGAAGCTGCTCGACGAGTAGGTGGCCGCGGGTCTTGGCCATCATCGGACGCCGAGGACCTCGCCGATGTTGCGGCGGGCGAGGGGCGGGCCGCCGTTCGGGTAGGTGATCTCCTCGCGCCCGTCGCCCAGGTCGCGGACGATCGTGCCGGGCGGCCAAGCAGACGCCGACGCGCGGGCCTTCAGCTTGGCATCCGCCCGCTCGCGCTCGAGCTGGCGCTCGCGCATTCGGTCGCGCGCTGTCCCTCGTTCCGTGATCCTGATTATCTTCGCGCCTTTGTACCCGGGCATGACTCCGGGGCTGAGGATCGAGACCTCTTGGAGGACTGCGGTTGTGTGTCGCCTGACCGGGGTGGCGAGCCCGAGGTCGGCGAGGGACTCGTCTCTGAGGAGTGACTTCGCGCCGATCGAGACGGGTGTGCCGACGCGCAGCAGGTCGCGGGCGACGTCCCAGAGCGGCTTGTCCGTGTTGAGCACGAACGTCGCCTCGTGCCAGCCGTCTCGTTCGGCGACGCCCGAGATGAAGCCCACCGGGAACCTCTCGTCGTGGTCGATAAGGACTGGGCAAGCCTTGGTAGGCCAGATCAGACCGCCGGACGCGAACGACTCCGTAACGCGTGGCCCTCGCTCGTCGATGATGGTTGCCCCGGCGTGAACCGCGTCAGCGGTCGTCACGGAGATGGGCGCGATCCGGGCGACGTACCGGTGATCGGAGAGGCTCACGCGCCCGCCTTGATTTGTTTCCACCGTTCCCGTTCGGCCGCCTTCCGTGCGGCCCGTCGTGCTTCCTTGAGGGCCAGCTTCTCCGCGAACTCGCGGCGGCTGCCGGCGTTCTCGAGCAGGACGGCGTCGCCGGTCTCCGTCATGAAATACGCGGTGACATGGTCGGCCAAGCCGAAGTCGACGTCCCCGCCGAAGCGGCGAAACCGACGGCCGGTCGTCTCGTGCTCGAGCATCCCGTGCCGGATGGGCGTCAGCTCATTCCGTGCGATCTCGACGCGGCCCGAGTTGATGATGCGGGCGATCCGACTGTGGCGGGCGTACTCGCGGCGTGCCTGCCGCTGATCGTCGATGGTGCCCGTGAACAGGCGATTGTCGGCGATGTCGGTTACTGGGCCTGCTGGGTCGCGGCGGAGCTTGCCGAAGTTCATTCGGTCTTTCCGGTATCGGGGATCGCGTCGACGGCGTAGGGCGTCGAGCTCGCGGTGACGGACGACGCGGGCGCCGTTGACGCGGTGCGCGGAGAGCGCGCCCAGGTCAAGCAGCAGGTCGGCGACCCAGACAGGGACGCCGAGCACGGCCGCGGTCGCGGCGACGGATAGCAGCGGCTTCTCGAGGCTCGACGTCACGCCGGCTTGTTCTCCGCGGTCGCTAGATAGGCGCGGATGGCGCGGCGGATCTCGCTCGACAGGCTCCGGTCAGCTTCCTGAGCTCGCCGCTCGAGCTCGCTGCGCATCGTGAGCGGAATGACCGCCGAGATGATCGCGGACGCCTCCTGTGTCAGTGTAGTCATTCCGCAAGTTTATATAGCAAGGTGGACGACATGCAATATGGCGAGTTGGCTGTGCCGCGTGCCGCAGCAGTTGCCTCGTCGCGCGTTGCCCAACGTGCCATCGGCACGTGCACCACGCCGCGGATGGCGAGAGCTACAACGCGGAGCTCAAGGCAAGGCTCGCGACCCTCGAGTCCCAGCACGGTCGCATCATGCGCGGCCCCACCTCGAGCGCTCGCACCGCCGAGCTACGTAAACGTCGACCTCGAGACAGGCCACAAGCCAGACCAACGAATGAGGGCGAGCGTGGCCGCCAGGCCGTACACAACCGGGAACACGACGACCGCTCCGAACCACGCAACAGCCTCGAGGCGATGCTGAACGACAATCGGCTCGACGTCTGAGCCGACGAGCCGGCACTCAAGCGACGGTGGCCACAAACTCGCGCGACTTTGGTAGGCGCCGTAACGAGCCCTGTTGTCGAGGTCGTTCAAACAGACGTCCTCCAACGACTGGCCTACGCCGACGATCCCCACAAGCCACACCGCGGCACCGGCCAGTACCACGGCGATTGCGACTGCCACCGTTGTGGCCGATGTCGAAGTCCTCATCCGGTTCGGCCGCGTACTGCGTAGTCGACGAGTTCGGCGAGTGCGGCGGTCACGCCGGCATTGTTGCGCGCCCATGGCCAGTTACGCGTGCCAAACGTCGCGGCGAGAGCTTAGGCGGAAGCCGAGTAGTCCTGCGATCCAGCCCGGCTCGATCCAACCATCGGTCGCGGCGTGGCTGGGGCGATCCGCTGCACGAATCCGCTCGGCGCGCTGCTGAGCCGCGAGCGCTAGTCCGCATTCAGTCCACAAACGTGCCGGGAGTGGGGGACGGAGCGATGCGCCCTCGCGTCGCCCTGCACCCCGGAACGCCTGTGTTCAAGCCACCTCCAGCCACGTCGCTCCATCGCCCGCCATGGCCCTGAATTGTCTAGAGGTCCCGAGTTCGAATCTCGGCGCCCCGATAGAGAAGCCCCGCATTTTCGGGGCTTTCTCGTTCTCTCGTTGTCCTCCTAGGAGACATGATGGTCGCCGTGTCAGCGCTGTGGCAGCGGATCCAGACGGGCTCTTAACGACGCGCCTCCGCATCGATTGCGTCCGCCCACCCTCGCGCTGCCTGCGCGATCTCTGAGCGGCAGGGGAGCAGTTGAGGTACACGCCGACCAGCGCGTTCACCGTCCCACCGGCCGCTTCGAGAAGATGTCGGTTTGGACAGAACCTGGCTTCAGGACGTTGCGCCGAGTCGGTGTCGGACCACCCTGCGGCGCAGGGTGGGCGACGCCTCGACCTCGTAGCCGGCGTCGATGAAGACCTGGAGCAGCCCGACCGACGCTTCGTCCCAGATCACGGTCTTCCCGGGCGTCGGCTCGGTCGGATAGCCCTCTAGCACGCGAGCACCGACCTGCCGGCCGTACCCGACGGTTGCGGCGGCGAGCTCGTACATCAGTCCCTGTCGACGGAAGCCCTTCCGCACGACGAAGCAGGTGACCGACCAGACGCCCTCGAGCTCAGGGTCCATCCGCATCCACGCCTTCTGTCGCGCCCAGATCCTCGGGTAGTTCTCGCGCGGCTCGACGGCGACCCAGCCGGCCGGCTCGCCGTCGACGTACCCGAGGAGGCCGGACGTCGGGCCGCTCGTGCCGCAGCCGGTCTGCTCCAGCAGCGCCGCGTCGCGCTCCTCCTGAGTGGTGTCGCGCCAGATCCAGCCCGGGACCTTGAGCGCCTGGCAGCGACACTTACGAGCGCCGCCGGTGTCGAACACCGCCTCTAGATCCTCGCTCGTCGCCTCGTTGGCTGGTCGCCAGCTGAACTCGGGCACACCGCGAGACTAGCGGCGGCCCATCGCCAGAGACGATCCGACGGAGCACGACCCGTCCGAACCGCAAGGCGCAACCTGGACCAACGGATCGTGGCACCGCGCTTGCGTCGGCCTAGCGTTCGACACATGAGCGAAGAGCGGACGTTTCCTGTGACGTTGATGCGGGCCGGGCCTGGGCTGCCGTACTTCGAGGTCGGCGCGTACCGGTACACCGCCGAGTGGCTTCCTTCTGCGGGCGATCTGATCACCGTCACGAAGCCGGCGGCGACGGAGCTCGAACCCGTCGAGCCGCTGGTCGTCTACGTGACACGGGTGGAGCCGAACGCCGAAACGCCGATCCGGGCGACCGAGGCGAAGGGCGTCCGCGTCGAGACGACCGACGAGCTCATCGTCGCCGCGTAGCTGGACAAGCGCAGGACGATCGGTCTTCTCCCCGACCGCCAACCGGAGTAGGATCCTCGCGGTCTCGATGCGGCGAGCGGCGTTCATTGCGGCGATGGCGGCACTTGCCTGGGCGGGAATCGCGGGCGGCGCGCCGACGCCTACGGACCGGCCGACGCCGCAGGTCGCGATTTTCTACTACGCCTGGTACGGGACGCCGACCTCGGACGGCGCGTGGGAGCACTGGGCCCAGGGCGGGAACGCGCCGCCACAGGCGATCGGCTCCAACTTCTATCCCGCCCGCGGGCTGTACTCGTCGGGCCGGCCCGCGGTGGTGCGAGCCCAGATGCGGGAGATCGCGGGGACCGGCGTCGACACGGTGATCGTGTCATGGTGGGGGCCGGGCTCGGTCGAGGACGGGCGGCTGCCCTTCGTCGTCGCGGCGGCACAGTCCGCCGGCCTGCATGTCGCGCTCCACGTCGAGCCGTGGGTCGGCCGGACGCCGCAGGGCGTCGCCGACGCGCTCCGCGGCTTCGCAGCGCTCGGCATCCGCGACGCCTACGTCTACGACTCGGCCGCATCGCCCGACGAGGACTGGCGCTCGGCGCTCCAGGGCCTGAACGGGGTCCGAGTCTTCGCGAACACGCCACTTGCCGGTAAGGCGCTCAAGGGCGGCTTCCAGGGCATCTACACGTACGACGTCCTCGTCTACGACGGAAGCTCGTTCGGGCGGATGTGCGAGAACGCACGGCAGGTCGGGCTTCTCTGTGCGCCGTCGGTCGGCCCGGGATTCGACGCTCGCCGCGCCACCGGCGATCCGCGGGTGCGCGACCGCAACGACGGCCGCTGGTACGACCACATGTGGCAGGCGGCAGTCCGGGCGTCACCCGATCTCGTCACGATCACGAGCTACAACGAGTGGCACGAGGGAACGCAGATCGAGCCCGCTCGTGCCTCGAACGGGCTCTACGCGTGCTACGACGGCGCCTGGGGCCTCGACGGCGGACGCGCACAGCGGGCGTACATCGACCGCACGACCTACTGGGTGGGCAAGCTGCGTGGCGCTCTGGAAACGCCGCTGCGGACCGGCTCGAAGACCTCCAAGAGCTCGAAGAGTCAGTAGAGCGCGGTCGCGAGGCGCCGGCGATACCCGGAGACAACCGGGTCGTCGTGCCCGAGCTGCTCGAAGAGCGCGACGGCAACCTCGCGCAGCCGCTCGCGTTCGGTCGGCTCCGCGCTGGGGACGGCGTCGACGATGAGCGACAGCGCCGCCTCGACGTCGCCCGCGTCGAGCGCGGTGACGACGTCCGGGAGCTCTCCGCTCGCGCGCAGCTCCTCGACGAGCGAGTCGGCGCGCGGAGGCGCGAGGAGCTCGTCGAGGAACGTCGCGACCGATGCGCGTGACTGCGCGCCGACGAACTGCTTCACGACGGCGCCGTTGCGGAAGGCCTTGACGGCGGGGATGCCGCTGACGCCGAACTGCGCGGCGAGGCCCTGGTTCGCGTCGACATCGACCTTGACGAGCTCGACCTGGCCACCGCGTTCGGCGATCTCGCCCTCGAGGACGGGGGCGAGCGCGTGACAAGGCCCGCACCAATCGGCCCAGAAGTCGACCACGACCGGTACCTCGCGCGAGCGCTCGAGGACCGCGTCGTCGAAGGTCTGCTCGGTGACGTCCATGCCTGGGAGCGTAGCGATCGGCATTGGTCGCTCAGGTGGGGGACACGACGACGTCGCCGCCGCAGCCCGCGACGAGCGCCGCGCGAAGGTGCTCCGGCGCGACGCCGTCGAGTGAACGGTGATCCAGGTCGACCTCGATCTCGTCCCACGACTCGAGACCGAGTGCGCGAGCGCCGCTCGCGCCGCCGATCGCCCACAGCGCGTCCGCCTCGAACACGCCCCGCCGGCCGTCCTGTCGCCGTGCGATGCCCTCCAGCTCGCGGAGCTCCTCGAGGGGGTCGATGCGGACGTTCGAGTCGCTGCCGATGCAGAGCGGGATCCCGCGGTGGAGCACGCGGATCGCCGGGATGAAGCCGTCGCCCAGGTCGGCCTCGGTCGTCGGGCAGGCGCAGATCGTCGAGCCGCTGTCCCGCAACAGGTCGAGCTCGGCGCCGTTGGCGTGCGTCGCGTGGACGACCGTCGTCTGCGGCCCCAGGCAGCCGGTGTCGGCAAGCAGCTCGATCGGGCGCTTGCCGTGCTCGGCGAGGCACTCCTCGACCTCGCGCGGCTGCTCGCAGGCGTGGACGTGCAGGACGAGTTGCTCGGCGGCCGCGTAACGGCCGAGCTCGACGAGCCAGTCGCGCGGGCAGGCGCGGACGGAGTGGGGGGCGACCCCGACCGCGATGCCGCGGTGGCGCAACCGCTCGACCTCGGAGACGTACGCGGCCACCGAGGGCTGCCGCATCCGCTCGAGCCCACCGCGGGCATAGGCGACGTGGAGGGAGACGTACGCGATCCCGGCGGCGTCAGCTGCCTCCGCGGCGGCATACGCCGTGTCGAGGCCGAGGTAGTGGAACTCGCCGACCGCCGTGAAGCCGGCGGCGCGCATCTCGCGGTACGTCCGCTCGTAGAGCTCGCGCACCGTCTCGGGCCTGTGACGCTCGGCCTCGGCCAGCATTTCGTCGCGCCAGGCCCAGAACTCATCACCCGCGGCCCGCCCGCGGAGCGCCCGCTGGAACGCGTGGCTGTGCGCGTTCACGAACCCCGGGAGCGTGACCACTCGTGGCACGGGCCACGACACTAACCTAAGGCGATGGACGCTTCGAGGTCTGTCCCGGAACCGCTCCGCCAGATCCCGAACGCCTTGACGATCCTGCGGTTCCTTGCGATCCCGCTCTTCGTCGTGCTGCTCGTTCGCGAGCAGGACGGCCCGAGCTGGGCCGCGGGGATCGTCTTCGGGCTCGCAGGGATCACCGACCAGCTCGACGGCTGGCTCGCCCGTCGCTGGCACGTCGAGTCGGGCTTCGGGAAGGTCGCGGACCCACTCGCGGACAGGCTCATGATCGACGTCTGCGTCGTCCTCCTGGTCGTCTACGACCGCCTGCCGTGGGTCGCCCTCGTGATCCTGCTCCGCGACCTGCTCCTCGTCGGCGGCTACAAGCTCGTCGTCCCGCGCGGCTACGAGTTCGAAGTCTCTCGTCTCGGGAAGATCGCGACGTGGGGCCTCTACGCGTCGCTGGCGCTCGTCCTCGTGACGGCGCGGGACACCTGGTGGCCCCTTGCGCTCTTCTGGGTGAGCCTCGCATTGGCCGTGCTCGCCGCAGCGCAGTACGTTGCCAAGGCGATGCGTGAGGTCCGTCGATGAAGGCCGTCGTCATGGCGGGCGGGGAGGGCACCCGGCTCCGGCCGTTGACGTCGAACCAGCCGAAGCCGATGGTGCCGATCGTCGGCAAGCCGTGCATGGAGCACATCCTCGACCTGCTGCGCCGGCACGGGATGAACGAGGTGGTCGTCACGCTCGCCTTCATGCCGCAGGCGATCCGCACGTACTTCGGCGGCGGCGAGTCGCTCGACATGGACGTCGACTACTCGGTCGAGGAGCAGCCGCTCGGCACGGCCGGCTCGGTGAAGCTCGCCGAGCGCCGCCTCGACGAGACGTTTCTCGTCATCTCCGGCGACGCGCTCTGCGACGGCGACCTGACCTCGCTCGTCGAAGCGCACAAGGCCAAGGGCGCCGCGGTCACGATCGGCCTCAAGTCGGTCGACAACCCGCTCGAGTTCGGGATCGTGGTCACCGACGAGGAAGGCCGCGTCGAGCGCTTCCTCGAGAAGCCCTCGTGGGGCCAGGTGTTCTCGGACACGATCAACACCGGGATCTACGTCCTCGAGCCCGAGGTGCTGCGCCACGTCCCGGCGGACCGGCCCTTCGACTTCTCGAAGGAGCTGTTCCCGCTCCTGCTCGAGATGGGCCGGCCGATCTACGGCCACGTGCTCGACGGCTACTGGCAGGACATCGGCAACCTCGACCAGTTCCGGCAAGCGAACTTCGACGCGCTCGACGGCCGCGTCCAGCTCGACATCCCCGGCCTCCAGCTGCGCGGCAACGTCTGGGTCAGCCAGGAGGTCGACATCGAGGAGGTCGAAGGGGTGGTGGGGCCGGCGTTCATCGGTGCGAACTGCCGGATCGCCGACGGTGCGTCGGTCGGCGCTTACTCGATCCTGTCGCGCGGCGTGACCGTGCGCGAGGGCGCCCGCGTGGTCAGGAGCGTCGTCGATGCCGGCACGTACCTCGGCCGCAGCTCCGTCGTGGAGGGCGCGATCATCGGGCGCGGATGCGACCTCCGCGACCACGTGCGCGTGCACGAGGGCGTCGCGATCGGCGACCAGGTGACGGTGGGACCCGAGGCGAGCATCTTCCCGGGTGTCCGCGTCTACCCGTTCAAGGAGATCGAGACCGGCGCCCAGATCCACGAGAACGTCGTCTGGGAGACGCGCGCGGCCAGCTCGCCGTTCGGCCGCGACGGCGCCAGCGGGCTCGTCAACGTCGATCTCACACCCGAGACGGCGGTGCGGCTCGCAGCCGCGCTCGGCTCGTCGCTCCGGCGCGGGGACCGCGTGGTCGCAAGCCGCGCGTCGGCGGACGCCTGCCGGATGATCCAGCGCGCGCTCATCTCCGGGCTCACGTCGACAGGCGTCCATGTCGCGGACCTGCGCATCTCGCCGGCTGCAGTCACGCGCCACGTCCTCAAGACCCAGGGCCTGCAGGCGGGGGTCCACGTCGGACGCTCGAGCGCGGATCCCGAGATGATCAACATCCGCGTCTTCGAGTGGCCCGGGAACCAGATGTCGGCGCGCCTGCAGAACGAGGTCGAGAAGCACTTCAGCCGGCATGAGCTCCGGCGCGCGACATTCGCCGAGGTGGGGGAGACGACGTACCCGGCGCGGGTTCGCGAGAGCTACGCGCAGGACATCCTCGACTCGGTCGACGTGAACGCCGTCCGGCGCCGCCGCTTCCGCGTCGCGATCGACTACGGCTACTCCCCGGCCGCGTTCACGCTGCCGCTCGTGCTCGGCCCGCTCGGCGTCGAGGCGATCGGAGCGCGTGGGTTCTACGTCGAGGACGACGCGGCGGGGGAGCTCGAGTCGTTCGACGCACGACGGATCGTGACGGGCGTTCGCGCCGACCTCGGAGTCGTCCTCGACCGCGCGGCAGAGCGTCTCGTGCTCGTGGACGAGCACGGGGAGTCGGTGCCCGCCGAGCTGGGACTGCTGCTCGTCGTCCGGCTGCTTGCGCTCGCCGGGGGCCCGGGCCGGATCGCAGTCCCGATCACGGCGACGCGGCACATCGACGACCTCGTCCAGGGCTCGAGCCTGGAAATCGTGCGCACGCAGCACTCTCTCGCGGATCTCACGCGCGCCGCTACGGAGGACGACGTGGTGCTGGCCGCCGCGCCGACCGGCGGCTTCGTCTTCCCGGAGGTCGTCTCCGGCTACGACGCCGTGACCGCGCTCTGCAAGATCCTCGAGCTGCTCGCCGGCCAGGAGCGGCCCGTGTCGGAGCTCGTCGCCGAGCTCCCGAGACCCACACTCGTCCACCACGCGCTGCCGTGCCCGTGGAGCCGCAAGGGGCTCGTCATGCGGCTTCTCAACGAGCACCTCGCGCCGCGGCGGCTCGACCTCTCGGACGGCGTGAAGGCCTACGACGAGCGCGGCTGGGTTCAGGTCGTCCCGGACGAGGACGAGCCGCTCGTCCAGCTCTATGCCGAGGGCGAGACCGAGGAGCTCACGGCCGAGCTGGCCGAGGAGATCACGGTGTTCGTCGACGCCGTCGTGCAGGGAGACGCGGTCGAGCAGCGAACTCTGGAGCAAGCCTCAAGCTGAGGTTGACCCCTCGGCGCCGCTGCTGCTTCAATCGGTCATTCCCGACGAAAGGCTCGTAGCCCGTGGATGCGATTCCCGACCTTGCCACCCTGAGCGACGACGATCTCGACCGCCTGATCCGCGAGACGGAGGATCAGGAGGATGCCGTCTCGCAACGGCGCAGGCGCCTCCACGCCCGCATCGACGACCTGCGCGGCGAGCGTGTCTCCCGCCTGCGCGGTCAGGTATCCGCCGGAACCCTCGAGCTGCAGACCCCGGCTGCGCTCGAGCGGCCGATCTTCGAGGGAACGGGCGACCCGCCGGACGACCGCGAGGACGCGTCGCACACCGATCCGTCGTCGCTCTCCGACGACGAGCTGCGCGAGTCGATCCTCGGGCTCGAGCACGAAGAGGACGACATCTCCCTGCACCGGCGCGTGCTCCACGGGCGCATCGACATCCTGCGCGCCGAGCGGGAACGGCGGCGCCGAGGCCATCACGTCGACCCGAAGGATCTCGGAACGATCCTCGGCGGCCCTCGATGAGCCATGTGTACTGCCCGGAGTGCGGTTTCCAGAATCCCGAAGCGTCGAACTACTGCGCCCGCTGCGGCGCCTACCTCCGTCGCGACGAGCACGGTGAGACGACGCTGAGCCTCACGCCCGAGGAAGTCAGCGGTGAAGGTGTGTCCCTGGGAGAGCCGCGCGGTCCGGCGCTGGTCGTTCGCGCAGGGGGTGGTAGGGCCGGCGAGAGCTTCGGGACCGACGGGCCGCGCACGCTGATCGGCCGCTCGCCCGAGTGCGACGTCTTCCTCGACGACGTCACGGTCTCGCGCCGCCACGCGGAGATCGTCCAGGAGGGCGGTTCCTTCGTGATCCGTGACCTCGGCAGCCTCAACGGGACGTTCGTGAACCGGCACCGGATCGAGAACGCCACGCTCGCCGACGACGACGAGGTCCAGATCGGCAAGTACCGGATGACCTTCCTCCTGCCATGAGCACGACGGCCGAGCCTCAGGCGACCGCACCGCGTCTCCACACGATCGGCGCCGTCTGCGAGCGGTTGCGCGCCGAGTTCAGCGACATCACGATCTCGAAGATCCGCTACCTCGAGGACCAGGGCCTACTGCAGCCACGCAGGACGCGCGGCGGCTATCGGCTCTTCTCGGAAGGCGACATAGAGCGTCTGGAGACGATCCTGCGTCTGCAGCGGGACGAGTTCCTGCCGCTGCGTGTCATCCGCACGGAGCTCGACGCCCACGGCACGACCACTGCCAAGCGGCGGTCGCCCGCTCTCCGTGACCCGGGTGGCGAGATCGACCTCGGCGAGCTCTGCGAACGCGCCGGGATCACGGCGGACTTCGCACGGCGGCTCGAGGAGTACGACCTCGTCACACCCCGCATCGAGGCCGGCGAGCGCATGTACCGCGAGAGCGAGGTCGACATAGCGGCCGCCTGCGGGCGCCTCGCGCGCCACGGGCTCGATGCCCGGCACCTGCGCGCCTTCCGCACCGCCGCGGGCCGCCAGTCGGCCCTGCTCGAGCAGCTCGTCGCGAGCGGCCTGCGCTCGCGCGACCTCGAGCGGCGCCGCGCAGCGCTCGACGATCTCGAGGCGCTCGCCGCCGTCGCGACAGAGCTCGCGCAGCACCTTCTCGTCCGCGATCTCAGGGAGGCTTCGGAGCGATGACCACCGACGAGCTCAAAGCCATGGTGCGAGACGTCCCGGACTTCCCCACCGAGGGCATCGTGTTCAAGGACCTGATGCCGTTGATCGGGCACGCCGAGGCGTTCCGATCGACGATCGAGCACCTTGCGGAATGGTCTCGACCGCGGAATCCCGACGTGATTCTCGGGGCCGAGGCGCGAGGGTTCATCTTCGGCGGCGCGCTCGCCTACGAGCTCGGCTGCGGGTTCGTCCCCGCGCGGAAGCCGGGGAAGCTGCCGTGGCAGAAGGTGCGCGCGACGTACGAGCTGGAGTACGGCAGCGACTCGCTCGAGATCCACTCGGACGCGCTGGAACCGGGCGCCCGCGTCATCGTCCTCGACGACGTGCTCGCGACGGGGGGTACCGCGCGGGCGAAGGTCGAGCTCGTCGAGCGTCTGGGCGCCGAGGTCGTCGGCGCGCTCTTCGTGATCGAGTTGACGTTCCTCTCGGGGCGCGAGAAGCTCGACGGCACCGAAGTGCACGCGCTGATCGCATATTGAGCCGCTGCGGTCGACGCCGTCCGACGGCCCGAGTACACCTTGGACATGGGTGCCGTCGACGCCCTCACCGGCACATATCGCCTGGGTTGCCCGGCGGCGGGCTCGACGACACGCGTGCGGTTGTCGTCGTTCCGCCAGATCGACCGGCTGCCCGGTCCGGCTCACCCCGCCGTGTACCGCGTCGTCTTCGCGTGCGCATGCGGGGGCCAGCACGTCGGCCTCGTCGGCCACGACGCGCTCGACTGGGCGCCGCTCGGGCTCGACGACCGCCTCACGTACGTCAACCTGATGACGTCGCGCCGAGACGACCTGGCCTCCGAGCTCACGTCCCTCGCGTCCACCCGGATCGGAAGAGGGGAGTGGCCCTGGTGCTTCTTCTGCCGGCGGGAGGACGTGGTGCGACCTGTGACGCCTTCCGCCTTCCGGATGCTGGCGCCGTGCCCCGAGACCGTCGCCGTGGCCGTCCGCTGCCCCGTCTGTGACTCGACGTCCGTCAACCTGGTGTCGCAGCCGCACGTCGACGTCCCGTTCCATTCGGACACGACCGTCGGGGTCCTCGCACATGCCTACGACGAAGGCTCACTGCCCACGATCGAGAGCTTCCGGGCCGAGCTCGGGTCTGCGTCGTTCGACGAGAAGCGGCTGGTCCTCTGATGGGTGAGGCACCGTTCCCTCCGGGGAGGGATGAGGCGTTGATGCCTTTCCGGCCGATCTTCCAAAGCATGAAGTCAGCCGTCGAAAGCAGGCCCGCGGACGCGAACGCCCGCGACCTCCACCTCCTCCTCGATTGCCTCGCGCTCGGGAAGCCGGACAACCGGCCGCCTGCGAAGGTCCGTCTCGAGGAGGCGCTCGGCCCCGATCTCACGCGAAAGCTCCTCGCGAGCCTGAGCGGCGAGCGGCGCTAGAGCGCTGGCACTGCGCGGCGGGGCGGGCTACGCGCTGTCGCGCGGGTCGTCCCCGCCACGTGTCCGCACGATCAGGAACGTGAGAAACCCTGCGAGCAGCGAGAGGACGAGCGCCGTCCCCTTCGCGACCTGGATCGCGACCATGCCGAAGTAGAGGAAGAGGAAGAAGACGACCGCCCAGACGAAGCTCTGAACGCCGCGGTCGATGCTCGGCATACGCAGGTGCATCGCGGGGATCCTATCGGGGTCTGGCACCGCCAGGTGCCTGACCCCAGTGACCGTCCCACCTCTCCACGGCGTCTGCGGTTCCTCCACGCGTCACGGGGGACAGGCACCTTCGGTGCCAGTCCCCGATGCGGACCAAAAAGAATTCACCGAGCCGGTGGCGCTTTCGTCCCCCCGCCACATTGACCTTCCGCTTGCGCGTAGTGCCTTCGTGACGGGCTTCGACCTAGTCGCGCTCCGTGCTCGGTGCACCGCAAACCTACGGCGGCGGGAGAGCCAGGTCAAGCAGGCCGCGGAGGAGAAGTCCGCAATTTGCGCGGATTCCTTCCAGAGTCGGGCTGGGGCGCTCGACGACGAGACGTCCGACTACGATGCCGCGATGCGCGGCGGACGGACGTACGTGCTCGCCGCCGCGCTCCTCGGCGCTGCGGCGTTGCTCACGATCGCCGGAGTGGGGGACCGGTCCGGGTTCCCCGACTGGCAGGCCTTCGTGCTCGGGGTCGTGCAGGGCGCCACCGAGCTGCTTCCGGTCTCGTCGTCCGGACATCTCGTGCTCGTCCCGTGGCTCGGGGACTGGACGTACCTCGAGCAGCACGACGACTTCAACCACACGTTCGACGTCGCGTTGCACCTGGGGACGATGCTCGCGGTGGGGGGCTACTTCTGGCACGATCTCGTCGCGATGGTGCGCGCGTTCGTTCGGACGCTCCGCACCCGCAGGCTGGAGACGCCGGACGAGCGGCTCGCCTGGATAGTCCTCGTCGCAACGATCCCGGCTGGCATCATCGGCCTCGCGCTCGAGGACACGATCACCGCGCACCTGGGCGAGCCCTGGCAGATCGCGATCCTGCTCGCGGTGTTCGCCGGCCTCCTGTGGCTCGTCGACCGCCGGCCGGCGACGCGGGAGGCGCACGAGCTCTCGCTGAAGGAGGGCCTCGCGGTCGGCTTCGCCCAGGCGCTCGCGCTCGCGCCCGGCGTCTCCCGGTCCGGGATCACGATCTCCGCCGGGCGACTGTTCCGACTCGACCGGGACGCCGCGGCGCGCCTCTCATTTCTGCTGCTCGTCCCGACGGTGCTCGGCGCGGTGCTGCTCAAAGGGCTCCAGGACGTCGTCCTGGGCGATCTGCCCGCCGGGTGGAAGGGGCCGTTCCTCGTCGGGGTGCTGTCCGCCTGGGGCACCGGGCTGCTCGCGATCGAATGGCTGCTCGGCTACGTCCGGCAGCACACGTACGGGCTCTTCGTCGTCTACCGCCTCGTGGCGGCCGCGATCATCGTCCTCCTGATCGTCACGGGCGCCCGGGCCGCGACCTTCTGAGCGGGGCGGTAGGGCGGGGACAGACCGGACGCTCGCGCGGATCCGAAATATCGCTACTTGACATAACGCGCATTATCGTGCGTTAGATCCCGCAATCCAGCGCACCTGCGCACGGCCGCGCCGCGAGAATCGCTCGGGCGCGGCCGTGCGCAAGAGACCGGCGTCAGCCCTCGAACGGGACTGCGACGAGCCGGCGTGTGGAGACCCCGGCAAGGGAATCCTCGCCCGGCTTCGTCGCACGGATGAACAACGTCAGCTGCTGCTGTTGGTCGCTCGCGGGGAAATTGGCGTCGCGACGGAAGACCAGCTTCGCCGTGCCGTCATCCCCGGTGAGCTCCTCGTCCGGAATCGTGAACTGGTTGTACGGCACCGCGGTCACATAGACGCTCGCGCCCTTGATGTCGATGCCGCTGCAGGTGCTCCCGACACGCACCTTCAGCGTGAACGTCTGCGTCTGCGCGTTGATCGGTCCCGACAGCACGTCGAACGCCTCGATCTGGGTTCGCGCGGGCGGTGCGAGGTCGGCGATCGGGGCGACCTTCAAGCTCTTGTTGGTCGGGCAGCCATTCGGTCCGGGCGCCAACGTCGCCGCCATCCCGACGGCCGCCACGACCGCGAGCATCAGCGCGGCCGCTCCGGCGATCACGACTCGTCTCGCGGTCCCGGCGTGCCGCAACCGTGGATGCCAAGAAAACCGTTCCATGGTTCCCTCCTCAGTTGTTGGTTCGCCGCTGTGCGCCCTTCGCCAGGCGAACACTATGGCCTGCCCGGACCTCTCAGGAACCCCCCAAAGGAGTGTCGCACGGCCTGCTCGGCGAGCCGCCGTTCGAGCGGGAACGCGACGACCGGCCGACGATGATTGACAGATGTCTAGGGTGGGCATGAAGAGAACGGTCGGCGGCGACGTTGCCCCAGAAAGCCCCCCGGCGTCGCCCGCCGACCGTTCTTATACGCCAGGATGCCCATCCGCGGTTCGGATCGAACTGGACGATCGTTCAGGGACTCATCGGCCAAGCGGACAGGCTCCGACCGGCCCTACCCGCGCGCTCGATCCGAGTCGGTCAGCGCCGCTCGGCAGTGCAGATGCCGCAATGTGGCTGGAGCTGGCCGAGCTCGTCCGGGAAGAACCGCCAGCCGTAGCGCTCCGCCTCGACCTCGTTCTCGACGACCGCGCCGCAGTCGACACACCGCACGAACCAGTCGAGCATGCGCAGCGCCGACGCGCAGCTCAAGCAGTACGTTCCCGGGACAGCAGCCGACGGCGGGCTGATCGTCCAGCCGCGGTCGGTCATGCCTGCCTCGTCGGCGCTGCGCCCACAGCCGTCGCATCGCGCCGGAGCGCGTCTTCGCTCTTCGTGACGTTGCTCGCTCACTTCCCTCCCCTGATCCGCACACTACGGAGGATCTGGGCAGGCGCCAGTGGCGTTCGACCGGAAGAGGGGTTGCGGGCGTCGGCCAACTGTGGGAACCTCGTGGGGAGCCGCCGTCGCACGGTCCGTTCCTCCGAATCCCCCGTGACCACTGTCGACATCGAAGGCCTGCTGGCCCAGGAGGAGCTCCGGGCGCTGCTCGACGCGTGCGAGCAGCGGGGCTCGATCCGCGCGCCGCAGGTGCACGACATCGTCGAGGCGCACGAGCTGACCGGGCTCGAGCACGAGGCGCTCGTCCGGGAGCTCGACAAGCGCGGCATCGAGATCGTCGAGGCAAAGCCGGTCGAACGCCCGCCCGTCGTTCCGACGCCAGTCGAGTCGACGACCGACGCCCTGCAGCTGTTCCTGCGCGAGGCGGGGCGCCACCGCCTCCTCACCGCCGCGCAGGAGGTGTCGCTCGCGAAGCGGATCGAGGGCGGCGATGCGGGCGCAAAGGAGGAGATGATCAAGGCGAACCTCCGCCTCGTCGTCTCGATCGCCAAGAACTACCGGAACCAGGGCCTTCCCTTCCTCGACCTGATCCAGGAAGGCACGCTCGGTCTCATCCGCGCGGTCGAGAAGTTCGACTGGCGGCGCGGGTTCAAGTTCTCCACCTACGCGACGTGGTGGATTCGCCAGGCAGTCGCGCGTGCGCTTGCCGACAAGGCGCGGACGATCCGGATGCCTGTCCACATCGTGGAGCGGCTCCAGAAGATCAACCGGGCGGAGCGCACACTCTGGGCCCAGCTGGGGCGCGAGCCGACCATCGAGGAGATCGGCGAAGAGGCATCGCTCACGTCCGAGCAGGTGCTCGAGGTGCGTGCTGCCGCGCGCGCTTCGACGAGCCTCGACGCGCCTGTCGGCGACGACGAGGATGCGACGCTCGGGGACTTCGTCGCCGGCGACGAGCCGCTGCCCGAGGACGAGGTCCACGTGCAGCTCCGCCGGCAGGTCCTCCTCGACGCCCTGCTGTCGCTTCCCGATCGCGAGCGCGAGGTCGTGACGCTCCGGTACGGGATCGACGGCAACGAGCCGCGCACGCTCGAGGAGATCGGTCGCCGGTTGGGCCTGACGCGCGAGCGCGTGCGCCAGATCGAGCTCGACTCCCTACGCCGCCTCTCGCTGCTCCGCGAGATGCAGGCCGTGCAGGGCTGACCTACGCCCGGATGTAGAGCTCGAGCCCGGGAGCGGCGTGCCGCAGCTCGCGTAGCGCTCGCGTCTCGAGCTGGCGAACCCGTTCCCGCGTGATCCCGAGCTCGACGCCGACCTGCTCCAGCGTTCGCCCGCCGGAGCCGTCGAGGCCGTAGCGGAGCACGAGGACGCGCTGGAGCCGCGGCTTGAGCTGCGAGAGCGCCCGTGCCAGCTCGGTGGAACGCAGCCGAAGCGCCGTCTCCGCCTCTGGGCCTACCGCGTTCGGGTCCTCGATCAGGTCGCTCATGACGCTCTCGCCGTCGCCGACGGGCGTCTCGAGGCTGACGTGGTCCTGCACGAGGTCGAGGAGCTCCGAGACACGCAGCGGCGTCAGTTCCACCTCCGCCGCGATCTCGTCGAACGTCGGGTCGCGGCTGAGCTGCTGACCGAGCGCGCGCCGAGCCCGCTGGACGCGGCGCACCTGATCGGCAATGTGGACGGGAAGGCGGATCGTGCGGCTCTGCTCGGCCAGCGCCCGCTGAACGGCCTGCCGGATCCACCACGTCGCGTAGGTCGAAAGCTTGAAGCCCATCGTCCAGTCGAACTTGTCGACCGCGCGCATGAGGCCGAGGTTCCCCTCCTGGATCAGGTCGAGGAGCGGCACGTCCGCGCGCGTGTAGTTGCGCGTGATCGACATCACCAGGCGCAGGTTCGCCTCGACGAGCCGCCGCCGCGCGACCTCGTCGCCCTCGTCCTTGCGCTGCGCGAGCGCCCGCTCCTCGGCAGGCGTCAGCAGCCGGCCGTCGCCGATCGCCCGGACGTAGAGCTTCAGCGGGTCCTGGACCGGCTCACCGGTCTCGACCTCGTCGGCTGCCTCGTGTGCAGCGTCGAATAGTGGCTCTGCAGCGTTCATCTCCACGCAGGACGTATCGGCCGTCCGCGTCCCCCCCTTGAGGTATCAACGAGGCTACCTCGGCTTCCTGGACCTCCAACTGGTCGTTCGGCCTGGCCTCCGCGGCCCGAACGGCTAGATGATTGGCCGCGGCCGAGGAATTGGTCGCAGGAATCCGAACACCTTGCTCACGGATCTCCGAGTACGGTGAGACGAGGGCCGTCCGGCCTACCCTGTAGGACCATCCGCATGTGCGGCATCGCTGGCTACAGCTTCGGCAACGCCTCGCGAGCGAACCGAACGCTCGCGGCGCAAGCCCTGCTCGCCGGGATCGCGGAGCGCGGCGCCGACGCTGTCGGATACGCGCACCGCGCGGACGGCCCACTCGTCGTCCACAAGCAGCAGACCGGGGCGAGCGCGCTGCTCGACGCCGTCGTCCTCCCCCCCGCCACCGGTCAGGCGCTGATCCACGTCCGCGACTACACCAAGGGACACCCGACGATCTCGGCGAACAACCACCCGGTCCGCCATGGGCGTGTGACCGGGATCCACAACGGGATCATCTCCAACGACGAGGAGCTGCTCGCCCGACACGGGATCGATCGCGACCAGCCCGAGATGACGGTGGACTCCGAGGTCATCTTCGCGCTGGTGGATGCAGGCGGTACATCGGTCGCCGTGCTGGAGGAGCTCGTCGGCGCGATCGCGGCAGCCTGGATCGACGAGCGCAGCCCGGACGTGCTCCACGTCGCACGCGGCATCGGACGGCCCCTCTGGCTGGCGCGCGGGCGCCACGAGGTGCTCTTCGCGTCGACGCGCGCCGCGCTGGAAGTCGTCGAGCAGGCGCTCGGAACGACGTTCCGCAAGACGGAGGTCGAGGAGGGGCGCCTGCTCACCCTCGTCGGAGGCTCACTCGTCGAGGAGCGCCGTTGGAGCCCCGACCGAAGCTATCGCGAGGACGAGGCACTACCTGCCGTCCGCGCGCCGCACGAGGGGCGCTTCTGCCTGGAGCGCCTCGCCGCGCTGATCGCGCCAGCCTGATCTTTCAGTACGTCCGCGCCATCAGCCGAGCCCCGGCGTCAGGGCGCCTCGACCGTGCCGTCCGCGCGCACCTCGATGCCCTCCTCGTGCAGCCGCTGGCTGACGAGGAACTGGAACGCCGACCAGGCGCCCGGGTTGACGTCGACGAGGCGGTAGACCTGCCACTCGGAGAGCAACGTGACATCCCGCGCTCGCGCACCCTTCCATTCGGCCATCTTCGGCAGGTGCCCGAGCTCCCGCGCGAGGACGGCCCCGTCCGCGATCGCCCGCTCCAGCCGCTCCTCGCCCACCGGGACGTCGAAGCCTGCCTCTTTGAGCGCCGCCGCGAGCGAGCCGAACGTGTGCCAGATCAGCGACTTCGACGCCATCCGGCCGCGGCGCTCCTCGATGTCTCGCACCGTCGGTGTGCGCCCGAGCTCCTCCCCCAGCTCCCGCAGCTGCGTGACGAGCTCCTCGCGGCTGATGAACCGCCGCGGTTGAAGTCCGGCGGCTCGCTTCGCCGCATTCCACGTGCCGAAATGCTCGATCACCGTCTGCGGGTGGACGCCCGCGTCCGGGTCGCCGGCGAACTCGCGCATCGTCGGCGAGCGCCCCAGGCGCACGGCCGACGCGCGCAGCTCGGCCAGGATCTCGTCGTCCGTGTATCTGCGTCGGAGACCCGCGCGGAACTCGGCCAGAGCGGCGGCGTCGATGCCCTCGAGCGCAGGATGGCGTCGCCGTTGCCGGCCCATGCAATCAATCTAGAGCATTTTCGATATTCTGCAAGTCGGGCAGAGCGCGAGCCTTCGACTACCCTCGCGCGCATGGGTGCACGGCTCGCGCTCGAGGCCTCGGCCGCCCGGCTCGTGGGGCGGCTCTCGCGTGCCGCAGGGCGCGGCGGGGGCACTACATTGCCGGGCAAGCTCGTCTGGAAGCTCGACCCGGCCGCCGTCGACGCCCTCGCCGCGCGGCTCGACCAGGGGGTCGCCCTCGTCTCGGGGACGAACGGCAAGACGACCACGACCGCGATGGCGAGCTCGATCCTCGCCCCCACGCGGACGCTCGCCTGGAACAACTCGGGGGCGAACCTCGCCTCGGGCATCGCCTCGACGCTGCTGGACGCGGACGGCGCCGATCTCGGCCTGCTCGAGGTCGACGAGTTCGCCTTGCCGGAGCTGATGCGCCGGACACACCCGCGCGTCGTGTGCCTCGGCAATCTCTTTCGCGATCAGCTCGACCGCTACGGCGAGCTCGAGCACATCGCCGAGCGCTGGCGCGATGCCGTCGCCGGGCTCGCTCCGGAGGCCACGCTCGTTGCGAACGCGGACGATCCTCTTGTCGCGGGGCTTGCAGAGGGTCGTGAGAGCAGGCTGCTCTTCGGCGTCGACGACCCTCGACGCGCGCGCAACGGCCTCCAGCACGCCTCCGACTCGAAGTACTGCATTCGCTGCGGGCATCCCTATCGCTACGACGCGGCCTACGTCGGCCATCTCGGCGCGTATCGCTGCGAGGCGTGCGGGCACGGACGGCCACCGCTCGACGTCGCTGCGCGCGAGATCGAGCCGGACGGCCTCGACGGCGTTTCCTTCGAGCTGCACGCTCCGGACGGAAGCCTGCGCGTTCGTCTGGCCGTTCCCGGCCTCTACAACGTGTACAACGCGCTCGCGGCCGCCTCGCTCGGGCTCTCGCTCGGCGTCGCGCTCGACGACGTCGTCGCGGGGCTGGAGCGCTTTCGGGCCGCATTCGGACGCTTCGAGCGGTTCTCGGTCGGCGACCGAGGCTTCCTGCTGCTGCTCGTCAAGAACCCGGCCGGCGCGAACGAGGCGCTGCGCACCCTCGAGGAGGGCGGCGTCCCCCCCGTTCTCGTCGTGGCGCTCAACGATCGGATCGCCGACGGGCGCGATGTGTCCTGGATCTGGGACGTCGACTTCGAGCCCGTGCTCGAGGGCGCCGAACACATCGTGGTCAGCGGCGAACGCGCGGCGGAGCTGGCGCTGCGCTTCACCTACGCCGGGTTCCCACGCGAGAGGCTCGAGCTCGTGTCCGATCTCCAGGCGGCACTCGACCGGGGGCTCGAGCTGACCCCCACTGGCGGCGAGCTCGCCGTCCTCCCGACCTACACCGCGATGCTCGAGCTGCGGGCGATCGCAACGGAGCGCGGGCTCACGCGACCGTACTGGGAACGAGACGGACGATGATCATCCGCGTCGGCCATCTCTATCCCGAGTACCTCAACATCTACGCCGACCGCGGCAACATCGCGGTCTTCACGCGCCGCGCAGCCGCGCGCGGTCACGAGCTGCGCGTCGACCCCGTGACGCTCGACACGCCGCTCGAGCCCGGATCGCACGACCTCCTCTACGTCGGCGGCGGCCAGGACCGAGAGCAAGCGATGATCGCCCCCGACCTCGCCGCGCGCGGTGACACGATCCGCGCCGCCGTCGAGGGCGGCGCCGCGCTCCTCGCCGTCTGTGGGGGCTACCAGCTGCTCGGGCGCGGGTATCGCGGGCGCGACGGCTCCTGGCTCGAGGGCGCGGGCCTCTTCCCGCACGAGACGCTCGCCGGCGAGACCCGCATGATCGGCGACGTCCTGCTCGAGAGCACACTTGACGAGGCTCCCGGCCGCACGATTGCGGGCTTCGAGAACCACGCCGGCCGGACGGTACTCGACCCCGGCGCCAAGCCCGTCGGACGGGTCGTCGCGGGATACGGGAACGACGGCGCCTCCGGCTTCGAAGGCTGTCGCGTCGGTCGCGCGGTGGGCACCTACCTTCACGGCCCGCTCCTGCCACGCAACCCCTGGCTCGCCGACCTGCTGCTCTCCTGGGCCGTCGCCCATGCGACCGGAGGGGATCCGGAGGCCCTCGCCCCGCTCCCCGACGAGCTCGAGGAGGCGGCTCATGCCGTCGCCGCCGCCCGCGCACGAAGCCGCGGCGGGAAGCCCGCCTGACGCGCTACTCCGCCCAGCGCGCGCCGAGATAGACGCAGGGGTCGCCGGGCTGCCACCGGGCGAGGAATCGCGCGATGGGCGGATGCAGCGCGATGCCGTCGAGCTCGTCGGGCGTGAAAAGCCGATGGCCGCGTACGGCCTCGTCGCTCGACATGACACCCTCGAGCGAGCCGTCCAGCTCGCCGGCGAAGACGATATGGACGACGTGCTTCGACCACAGACTCCGCTCCGGCGAGATCGACTCGACGATCGCGATCGGCCCCTCGACCGGCAGCTCGTCGCTATCGCCCACGAGGCCCGTCTCTTCCGCCAACTCGCGCTGCAACGCGTCGACGAGCGTCTCGCCGCTCGACACGCCGCCCCCGGGTAGGAGCCAGTGCTCGCGGCCGCGCTTCTCGTGGCGGATGAGGAGAATCGACCCGCGCCAGTGCAGGAGCGCCGAGACCCGGATGCGCGGCTCGGGGCGCACGCTACTGCCCCGAGGAGCCGAGGCCACCGGCCCCGCGCTCGCTGTCCGGAAGCTCGTCCACCTCGACGAGCTCGATCCGCGGCAGCTCGACGACGACGAGCTGGGCGATGCGCATGCCGGGCTCCACGACGAACGTCTCCTCGAGGTCGGTGTTGTGCAGGATCACCCGGATCTCGCCGCGGTAGCCCTCGTCGATCAGGCCGGGAGCGTTCACCTTCCCGAGACCGTGGCGTGCGGCCAGGCCGGAGCGCGGCACGACGAGCCCGGCATGACCCGGAGGGAGCGCGAGCGCGATCCCGGTGCCGACGACGGCGCGCGCCCCCGGCGCCAGCTCCACGCGCTCACAGGCGGCGAGATCGAAGCCGGCGTCGCCCGGGTAGGCCTGCGCCGGGACGACCGCGTCAGGGCGCAGCCGCTTGACCGCGAGCTCGGTCGCCGTGCTCGTGCGGCTCACGACGCCTGCTGCTCCTCGATCCCCGCGACGAGGTACGGAGCGAAGCGTCGCACCTCTCGGTGTGGAAGGCGTGCACGGATGACGACGCCCTCGTCGGTGTCCGTCCGCTCGTCGATCGGTGCCCCGAGCGCGTAGAGGTCGGAGAGGACACGGCCCTCGTCGTAGGGGACGAGCAGCCGCACCTCGTCGAACCGGTCGGCGAAGCGCTCTGCGATACGCGCCTTGAGCTCGTCGATCCCCTCGCCCGTCGCGGCGGAGATCTCGAGCGAGCCAGGGAAGCGGTTGGCCACCCTCCGTCGGGCGCTCAGGTCGAGCAGGTCGACCTTGTTCACGACGAGCTCGACCGGTATCTCGCCGGCACCGATCTCGGCGAGCACGGTCTCGACGGACTCGATCTGCTCGGCGAGCACCTCCTCGGACAGGGAGCCGTCGACGACGTGGAGGACGAGGTCGGCGACGAGCGTTTCCTCGAGCGTCGAGGCGAAGCCCTCCACGAGCTGCGTCGGCAGGCGACGGATGAACCCGACCGTGTCGGTGACGAGATACCGCTTGCCGAGGTGCTCGAAGGTGCGTGTCGTCGGATCGAGGGTCTCGAAGAGGCGGTTCTCGACCGACACCTCGGCGCCGGTGAGCGCGTTCAGGAGCGTCGACTTCCCGACGTTCGTGTACCCGGCCAGGGCGACCGTGGGTATCTCCGAGCGCGTGCGCGCCTTGCGTCGCGTCGCACGATGAGCGCCCACATCGCGCAGCCTCCTTCGCAGCAAGGCGATGCGTCGATTCGCCATCCGCCGGTCGCTCTCGAGCTGCGACTCGCCCGGGCCGCGGGTGCCGACGCCGCCGCCCACGCTTGCCGTGCCGCCGCCCCCAGCCTGGCGCTCGAGGTGCTTCCACATGCCGCGCATCCGCGGAAGGTTGTACTCGAGCTGCGCGAGCTCGACCTGGAGCTTTCCCTCGGCCGACGTCGCATGCTGCGCGAAGATGTCGAGGATCAGCTGCGTGCGGTCGACGACCCGGGCCGACAGCGCGTCCTCGAGCGACCGCTGCTGGACGGGGTCGAGCTCGTCGTCGACGAGCAGCACCTCTGCCCCGTGGTCGGCATAGGCGGCCTTGAGCTCCTCGAGCTTGCCCTTGCCGACGTAGCGGCGCGGATCCGGATGCGCCCGGCGCTGGATTGTCTCCGCGACCGGCTCCACCCCCGCGGTGCGCGCCAGCTCGCGCAGCTCGGCGAGCTCGACCTCGGCGTCGGCGCCCTTCGGCAGCACGGCGAGCAGCAACCCCCGCTCTGGCTCCGGGCCGACCCGGAGCTCGGGCTCGCGTGCGGTCATCGGGCGAAGTATGCCGGGCGCTTTTTGTTCGCAAGGCAGGAATCCGCCGATCGGATTCCTGCCGCTCGGATACCCGCCTGCGGCGGGGCAGATCCCTGAAGGCGTCGCCTGCGGCGCCGCAACCCCTCGTCGCACGAGCATGCGTTGTGGCGGCGGTAGGCTCGCCTCTGTGGGCACGCTGGCCGACCGACTCGCCGCGCGGACGCTTGAGCTTGTCGACATTCCCTCCGAGAGCCTCCACGAGGCGGAGATCCGCGAGCGGCTGCGCGCCGCGGTTCCGGCGCCGTTCGTCGAGGTATATGCCGGCGACGAGGCCTTTCTCTGGGCGCGGGAGCGACGTCCGGACGCGCCCTTGCTGGTGCTGGCAGGCCACTACGACACCGTCCCTGCACAGGACAACGTCCCAGGTCGCATCGAGGACGGCTGGGTCTTCGGCTGCGGGGCCAGTGACATGAAGGGCGGCGTCGCCGTCGCGGTCGAGCTGGTGCGCGACCTTGCCGCGTCCGGCCCAGGTCCGGTGGACGTTGCACTCCTTCTCTTCGGCCGGGAGGAGCTACCACCGAGGTTCAATCCGCTCCCCGCGCTCTTCGACGGCTGTCCGCTCGTCCGCGACGCCGACCTGGCGGTGCTCCTCGAGCCCACCGACCTCGAGATCCAGGCGGGGTGCGTCGGGAACGTCACCGCACGTGTCGTGTTCCAGGGGCGAAGCGGCCATTCCGCGCGCCCCTGGCTCGCCGACAACGCCATCCACCGCGCGATCGACGGCCTGGCGCGTGTGGTGGCGCACGAGCGGCGCGAAGCCGTCATCGACGGCCTGCCGTTCTTCGAGGTCGTGTCGGTCACGCGGCTCGAGGCAGGCGTTGCCGACAACGTCGTGCCGGGCTCGGCGGTCGCGACGCTCAACCTGCGCTATCCGCCCGACCGCACGCCGGATCGAGGCGGAGGAGGTCCTGCGCGCGCTGCTGCCCACCGATACGACGGTCGAGATCGTCGGCAACTCGCCGCCGGCGGACGTCTCGGTCGACGCGCCGCTCGCGCGATCGCTGCGCGCGGCGGGCGGGCTCGCCGTCGCGCCGAAGCAGGCATGGACGAACGTTGCCGACTTCACGTCCCGCGGGATTCCCGCCGTCAACTTCGGCCCCGGCGCGACGCGTTACGCACACGCGGTCGACGAGCGCGTCGAGATCGCGTCCCTCGTCCGGGCGTACGAGGCGCTCCGCCGGGTCGTGCTCGGCTAGCTTCCGGTCGTGCCGCTCTCCCCGGTCTACCGCGCCACCGCGACCTACCCCTTCGTGCGCCTGAACGAGGCCGCCGCGGAGCGCCGTGCGCGCGGCCTCGAGGTGATCGACCTGGGCATGGGCGATCCTCGCGAACCCACCGACCCAGCGATCCTGCAAGCGCTGCGCGACGGCGTGCGCGAGCGGATGGGCTACCCGGCGGCCGTCGGGTTGCCGGAGCTGCGCGAGGCGGTGGCTGCGTGGATCGGCCTCCGCTTCGGCGTGTCGCTCGACCCGGACCGGCATGTCATTCCCACGCTCGGGTCGAAGGAGGCGATCTACTCGTTCGCCCAGGTCCTGCTCGACGTTCCCGCCGGACGCGACACGGTCGTCGTCACCGAGCCCGGATACCCCGTGCCTGGACGCGGCGCGGCGTTCGCCGGTGCCCGCGTCGTCGAGCTGCCGCTTCGCCAGGAGCACGGCTTCCTTCCCGCTCTCGACGAGGTGCCGGTCGACGTCTGGGACCGCGCGGCTCTCGTCTGGCTCAACTCGCCCAACAACCCGACCGGAGCGGTGGCACCGCTCTCGATGCTGGAGCGACTCGCGTCGCTCGCGCGCGAGCACGGATTCGTCTTCGCCTCGGACGAGGCGTACAGCGAGCTCTGGTTCGACCAGCCGCCGCCGTCCGCTCTGCAGGTCGGCGATCTCACGAATGTCGTGGCGTTCAACACGCTCTCGAAGCGATCGTCGATGACCGGCTTCCGGAGCGGGTTCGTCGCGGGAGATCCGGAGCTCGTCGATGCCCTGCGCCGCTTCCGGCCGAATGTCGGGACGGCGCCGCAGGAGTTCGTCCAGCGCGCGTCGGTCGTCGCCTGGGGCGACGAGAAGCACGTCGAGCGGGCGCGCGGGACATACCGGCGCAAGCGTGAGCTGCTTCTCGACGCGATCCGTGGTCGAGGCCGGCGCGACGCAGGCGGCCCCGCGACGATGTACCTCTGGATCGCCGTGCCCGCCGGCGAGACGTCGGAGAGCCACGCAGCGCGGCTCCTCGAGAGCGGCGTGCTCGTCACGCCGGGCTCGTACCTCGGCCCGTCCGGCGAGGGCTACGTGCGCTACGCGCTCGTGGCGACGGAGGCGGAATGCGCCCGAGCGGCCGCCATCCTGGAAGAGGTGCTGTGAGCGAGCTGCGCGAGCAGATCGACGAGCTTTGGGAGAGCGGCGCGCTCGATCCGGAGCCGATCGAGCAGGCGATCGCGCTGCTCGACCGCGGAGAGCTTCGCGTCGCCGAACGCGGCGAGGACGGCTGGGTCGTGAACGAATGGGCGAAGAAGGCAATCCTTCTCTACTTCCGCCTGCGCAAGGTCGAGCCGATGGACGTGGGCGGCATCGAGTACCTCGACAAGATCCCGCTCAAGCGTGTCGACCCCGCCCTCGGCGTCCGGGTCGTTCCGCCGGGAGTGGCGCGCTACGGCTCGTTCCTCTCGGAGGGCGTCGTCCTGATGCCGGGCTATGTCAACATCGGCGCCTGGGTCGGCCCGCGGACGATGGTCGACACCTGGGCCACGGTCGGATCGTGCGCGCAGATCGGCGCGGACGTTCACCTCGCAGGTGGTGTGGGGATCGGCGGCGTACTCGAGCCGCCGCAGGCCGCTCCGGTGATCGTCGAGGACGGAGCGTTCCTCGGGTCACGTTGCATCGTCACGGAGGGCGTCCGGATCGGCGAGGGCGCCGTCCTGTCGGCGAACGTCTCGCTGACCGCGTCCGTGCCCGTCATCGACGTCACCGGCGCCAAGCCGGTCGAGTACCGCGGCGAGGTGCCGCCCCGGGCCGTCGTCGTACCCGGCACCCGCCCCAAGGACTTCCCGGCCGGGACGTACCAGCTCTCGTGCGCGCTCATCGTCGGTTGGCGCGAGGAGTCGCACGACCTGCGGCTCAGCCTGAACGACGTGCTGCGCGAGTTCGAGCTCGCGGTCTGAGCCTGCGTGGCGCGAGCCCCGGATGCCGACTCCTGGCGTGGTCCGGGTCGAGCGGCGGCTAGACCTGACCTTCCGCGATGCTCTCGTAGGGACGCATTCGGTAGGTGCGGTGGCGAACGCCGTCGCGCCGGCCGAGCGCGTCGCGAAGGCGATCGGCGGCGGGCGACCGCGCGACGAGCTCGAGCGCGGTCGCTGGCGGAAACCAACCAACTTCTGGTACGGCGCTCTCACGTACGCGCGGCGTTCCGCTGACGTGGTGACAGGCGAACACATGGACGAGCAGCTCGGGAGGCGTGACGCGAGAGTCGATCGAAAGGAGTCGCTCCGGTTCGACTATGCAGCCCGTCTCCTCCTCGACCTCGCGCTTGAGGGCGTCGAGGAGCCCTTCTCCCAGCTCGACCTGTCCACCCGGAAGCTCCCAGCCGCGGTCGACGACTCGGACGAGGAGGACATCCCCTTGCTCGTTGGTTACGAACCCGCTCACGGCAAGTACGTGCGTCGGATGGTCGCGTTCGGTCACAGGTCCGTCGTGCCGACGCAGATTTGCTCGGCCGGCCCTTCGAGGCTCGCCTGCCCATCGGTGATCGTGACGACAAGCTCGCCACCCGGCATCGCCACGCGCACGGGGCTCGAGCACCAGCCGCGGGCGACTGCGACAGCCGCGACCGCGACCGCCGACGAGCCGGATGCCGCCGTCTCCCCCGCGCCGCGCTCCCAGACGAGCACGGAGACCTTGTCCGGTGGCTCGGGTATGGCGAGCTGCACGTTCGTTCGCCGCGGAAAGCGCGGATGCGTCTCGATGGCCGGCCCCAGGCGCAACAGGTCGTCGCGAGAGAGCACGTCGCGCAGCACCACGGCGTGCGGGTTGCCGACGTCGGCGGTGACGATGCCGAGCCGCTCGCCCGCGACATCGAGCACCTCGTCGTCGCTGACCGAGACGAGGCCAAGCTCCTGGCGGACCATGTCGGGCGCTCCCGGAACGGCGCGAACGAGCTTGCTCTCGGTCTCGATCTCGACTTCCGGCAATCCGCTCTCCCGGAGCAGCCACGCGGCGGCGATGCGAGTGCCGTTGCCGGAGAGCTCCGCGGTCGAGCCGTCGGGATTCCAGATGCGGACGACCGCGCGACCCGCCTCCCGACCGGTTACCTCCAGCAGCCCGTCGCTGCCGATCCCGGTGTCGACGTCGCAGAGCCGGCGGACACGCGTCGGAGCCAGCGTTCCGGCGGCTGGTTGCTCCACGAGAAGGTAGGCGTTGCCAAGCGCGTGCCACTTCTCGAACCGCATCGACGGAGAAGGCTACGCGAGCTCGACGATGTCGTCCGCGAGCTCGCCCGGCGCTCTCGTGCCGTCGAGAAGTACGAGATCGGGGATTCGGCGCATCCATTTGCGCTGATACGCGGCGTACCGGCGGGTGCGTGCGACGATCGGCTCGAGTGCGTCCGGCCCGAGCTCGGCGATCTCCGTGAGCCCGAGGGTCTTCTCCGCGGTGCGCGACACCGGCCCGGAGAGCGCCGCCCGCACCTCGTCGACGACGCCACGCTCGAACATCGTCTCCGTCCGCTTGCGAATCCGCCCCTCGAGGACATCCGGTGCGACCTCGAGGCCCACGATCACCGTCGGGCGGCGCGTGGCCCCCGCCCAGAGCCGATCCTGGTTCGCGACCAGCGACGCGCCCTCCTCGGCAAGCTCGAGCGCCCGGACGAGGCGCTTGCGATCGTGGGGATGGACGGCCGCGGCCGCGGCGGGATCCAGGTGTCCGAGCCGGAGATGCGCGGCGTGCCGGTCGTGATCCACCTCACGCGCGACCCGCGCGCGTGTCTCCGGATGGACGGCGGGGGGAATGTCCAGCTCGGCCAGCGCAGCCCTCAGGTAGAGGCCGGTGCCGCCACAGACCACTGCTGCGCCGCGATCGTCGACGAGCGCGTCGATCTCACCGTGGGCGAGCTCGCCGAACGCTCCGACGCTCATCTCCTCGTCGAGCGCGCGGATCCCGACCAGTCGCGTCGGTGTGGACGGCTGGTTGGTGAGGATCGGCAGCCCGCGATAGACCTGCATCGCGTCCGCCGACACCACCTCCGTGCCGAGCCGCCCGGCAACCGCTTCCGCGACGGCGCTCTTTCCCGACGCCGTCGGTCCGAAGACGGCGACGACTTCGGCCCGCGCGGAGCTCACCGGGGCGAACCAGCGATTCGGCACTCCAGCCTGCCGCTCCGAAAGCGCTCACCGTGGCGCCACCGCCCCGCGCCGTGGCGCCACCACCCTACGCCGCTCGCGCAACGCCCTCCTGCCGTTCGCCCGGCGCGCGCATGTCCATTGCCGCCATGTCCACTTCCGCGCTTCATCCGGGCCACCGACCTCCTCCCCACGCTTCGAGCCTAACGTCGAAATCGACACGTGTCTGTGACCGATTCGGGCCGGAAGCGCACCAATCGCTCCACAGCCGGCGTGCCGGGGCTCAGGCGGCGACGAGCGATGCCACGCGGCCCCTGAGCGTGGTCGAGGTCGAGCCCTCGATCGTCACGTGCACAAGGTCACCGGCGGTCGCCGTCCCGGTGAAGTTCACGGTCGTGTTCCGCCGTGTCCGTCCCCGGAGCAGTCTCTCATCTGTCCGGCTCGGCCCTTCGACCAGAATCTCCTCGAGCCGGCCGACGCGCGCCGCGTTCCTGGCCGCCGCGCCGCGCTGGACGACAGCAACGAGACGCTCCATCCGCTCGCGCTTCACATCCTCCGAGACCTGGTCAGGCATTGTCGCCGCCTCGGTTCCGGCGCGGGGCGAGTACACGAAGGTGAACGCGCTGTCGAACCCGACCTCCTCGATGACCTCGAGCGTGTCCTCGAAGTCGTGCTCGGTCTCACCCGGGAAACCCACGATGATGTCGGTTCCGAGTGCCAGGTCGGGAATGGCCGACCGGAGGCGCTCGACGAGCGACAGGTACTTCTCGCGCGAGTATGTCCTGCGCATCGCCTTGAGAATCCGGGTCGAACCGGACTGAAGAGGAAGGTGCACGTGCTCGCACACCGCCCTGCACTCCGCGATCGCCGCGATCACCGGGTCGCGGAAGTCCTTCGGGTGGGGACTTGTGAAGCGGACCCGCTCGATCCCCTCGACCGCGTCGCAAGCGCGCAACAGCTCCCCGAACTCCGTCCGGATTTCAGGCGCGAGATCACGACCCCAGGAATTGACATTCTGACCGAGCAGCGTGACCTCCTTCACGCCATCCCGCGCGAGCGCCTCGAGCTCGGCGACGATCTCGCCCGGACGCCTGCTTTGCTCGCGTCCGCGGACCGCGGGAACGATGCAATAGGCGCATTTCGAGTTGCAGCCCATCGAGACCTGAACCCACGCGCTGAACCTGCGCTCACGATGCATCGGCAGCGTCCCGGCGAAGGTCTCGTGCGTTCCGAAGCGGCCTCGCGGCACGGCGTGCCCGCCGGCTTCGATCCACTCGCCGAGATGCGGGATCGATCCGGGGCCGAACGCGACGTCGATAAAGGGGTAGCGCTCGAAGATGAGGTCGCGTTGCGCCTCCGCGTAGCACCCCCCGACGGCAACGACGACGTCCGGCTCCCGACGCTTTCGCGCGGCAGCATCGCCGAGGTACGCGGCCAGCCTGGTGTCGGGCTTCTCACGGATCGTGCAGGTGTTGAAGACGAGGATGTCGGCCTCTTCAGGCCCCACGGCTTCGCCGATCCCGAGCGATTCGAGCATCCCTTTGATCCGCTCCGAGTCGTGAGCGTTCATCTGGCAGCCGAAGGTCGTGACGTGGTACCGGCGCACCGGGGTAGCGTAGCCCGGACGCGTCTTCTCCTCGATCGCGCGGGTTCCCGCTCTGAGAGGATCGTGGCGTGCCGATCCATTCTCTGACGCCGTACGCGCACGTGGCGGACATCGATCGGTCGATCGAGTTCTACGGGCGGCTCGGGCTCGAGGTGCAGAACAGTCACTTCGACGACGGAGTGCTCGCCTGGGCATTCCTGAGCACGCCCACGCACGACCGGCGCGTGTCCGGCGCCCGGCTGATGGTGGCAGCGGCGGACAGACCGATCGACGCGTCGAAGCAGGGAGTGCTGTTCTACTGCTGGACGGACGACGCCCTCGCGCTCCACGCCGAGCTCGAGGCTGCGGGCATCGATGTGGGCGAGATCCAGCACCCGTTCTACATGCGTGCCGGCGAGTTCGAGGTGATCGACCCGGACGGATATGTCGTGCTCGTCGGTCAGCTCGACGCTGCCGCGCCGGCTGCCGGCTGAGCTCCGGCGCGTTCGCGCGATCGACCAGGAGCGACGGACGCGCATCGTGTTCACACGAGCGTCTGCAACACCTCTATCTCGTCCTCGTCCGCGCCGAGGTACGAGGCTCGTATGACCGCCCAGGCACGCATACGCCAATCGTCGAGCCCTGCTGACGCAAAGGCCGCCAGCCTCCGCTCGGTGACGTCGCGGCGCATCCTGTAGCCGATCGGGTTCCACAGAAACGGCGCAATGTCGTACTCCGGCTCCCCGAGCATCGGCTTCGGGTCGATCGCGACATATCCGCTCCCCGACGAGAGCAGGTTGTGGTGGTGGAGGTCGCCGTGGACGAGGGTCGTCGCTCCGATGTCGAGTCGAGCCAACAGGCGTCGCGCCACCGGAAGCAGTCGGCGGCCGGGCCCTTCCGCCGGCCGGTCGAGCCAGCGAGGGACATGATCTCCGATCCAGCGGAACGGCGGACCAGCCGGCTGCCAGAGCGTGCGCCCGACGTCGACGGCGATCGAGATTGCGTCGTCCTCGGCGAGGGATGCCAGGTCGTCTCCCGGTCGCGCACGCCCGAGCAGGAGTGCGCGCCGCTTCCTGTCGTGGCGGAGCAGCGGCACGGCCGCCTCGCCCGCCCAGAGCCGGAGAGCATCCGCCTCCTCGTCGGACTCGTCGTCCCACGCGGGGGTCACCTTCAGAACGGCGCCCTCTCCGGCGGGCGCGACGAAGGAGAAGCGAGCGAGCCCGAACGGATCGCCCAGCTCGACGCCCCACTCCGCAGCGACCTCCCGTGCGGTCTCGGCCAGGAGCGCCAGGTCGGGGCGTGCCTCGCCGCCGCGTTCTACTTGGCGACCTCGATCGAACGCGACTCACGGATCACGATCACCTTCACCTGACCCGGATACTCGAGCTGGTCCTCGATCTGGCGCGCGATCTCGTACGAGAGCAGGGCGGTGCCATCGTCGTCGACCTCGGTCGGCTCCACGATCACGCGGATCTCACGACCCGCTTGCAGCGCGTACGCCTTCGCCACGCCCGCCTTCGACGTCGCGATCTCCTCGAGTGCGGAGAGCCGCTTGATGTAGTGCTCGAGACTCTCACCCCGGGCACCGGGACGAGACGCCGAGATCGCGTCCGCCGTGATCAGGAGCACCGCCTCGACCGTCTGCGGCTGAACCTCGTAGTGGTGCGCCTCGATCGCGTGCACGACCCCGTCCGATTCGCCGTAGCGCCGCGCCAGCTGCGCGGAGACGAGGGCGTGCGAGCCGTCGACCTCGTGGGTCATCGCCTTGCCGATGTCGTGGAGGAGCGCGGCACGCTTCGCAGTCTTCACACCCGCGCCGAGCTCCGCCGCCATGATTCCCGCGAGGTGGACGACTTCGAGCGTGTGCTTGAGCACGTTCTGCCCGTAGCTCGTCCGGTACCGAAGGCGGCCGAGGACCATCACGAGCTCCTCGTTGAGCTCGCCGCAGTTCGCCTCGAACACGGCTTGCGTCCCGGCCTGGTGCACCTGCTCGTCGAGCTCGGTTTTCGACTGGTAGTACATCTCCTCGATCCGGGCCGGGTGGATCCGCCCGTCCTCGATCAGCTTCTCGAGCGTGAGCTTCGCGATCTCGCGGCGGATGCCGTCGAACGACGAGAGCACGACGGCGTGCGGGGTGTCGTCGACGATCACATCCACCCCGGTCAGGTGCTCGAGCGCGCGGATGTTCCGGCCTTCGCGGCCGATGATGCGGCCCTTCATGTCGTCGCTCGCAAGCTCGACCACGGTCACGGTCGTCTCCGCGGTGTGACTCGCTGCGACGCGCTGGAGCGCATCCGCCACCAGCGCCCGCGCCCGTCGGCGTGCCTCGCCGCGGGCCTCCTCTTCCATCTGCCGCACCGAGCGGGCGAGCTCGTGCCGGACGAGGTCTTGCGAGCGCTCGAGCATTGCCGACTTCGCCTCTCCCTGCGTCATCCCGGAGATGCGCTCGAGCTCGCCGATCGCACGCTCCCTGCTCGCCTTCTCCTCGTCCTGGAGCTGCTTGAGATGCACCTCGCGATCGCCGATGCCCTGCTCGCGCCGCGTGACCTCGACCAGCTTCTGGTCGACCTCCGCTTCGCGTTGCGCGATCCGCTCCTCGACCTTCGCGACCTCGAGCTGACGGTCGCGAACCTCGCTCTCGACGTCGGCGCGCAGCTTGACGGCGCCCTCGCGCGCCTCGACAAGCGCCTCGCGCCGGATCGTCTCCGCCTCGCGCTCCGCATCCGCCACGAGCCTCCGGCGCTCGTCCTCGCTGCGCCGCACGGAGGAGCCACTCGACGCACGCAGCCAAACGCCCGAGAGGACTGCCCCCACTCCGAGCCCGACCAACAGCGCGACCACCGTGAGCATCTCAACTCCTCCAGGAGCCTGGGTTGTCCGCGGCGGCGCCGCGGCTGCTCACATCCGGCTTCCCGCATCGCGCGGGACTTCCGGTCCGCTGCTACGTGGCTCTAGGCCGGCGTTCCCTCCGGCGGGCGAACGGCAAGTGCCCGTTGCGTGGAAAGGTGGGTGGTCGACACGTCGGTCACGGTTTCAGACGAGCTCGGAACTGCGCGTTTGCAGGGAAGTCCAGATGAAGCCCGCTCATCGTAGCGCTCCGCTCCCGATATCCGCAATCAGCGGCTCGAGCGAGTCGTCGGAGAACCCGCGTGCTGCCAGGTAGCGCAGGGTGCGCGCGCTCCGACCGCGGCGCTCGACGATCGCGGTGGCACGCTCCGCCTCCGCCTGAAGGTCTGAGACGGCAGTCCGCGCGACCGCCTCGTCGAGACCTTGTCGCACGAGGTCGTCCACGATCAGCAGGTCGCCTGCGCCCCGCTCTGCGAGTTGCCGTGCGCGACGCTCCGCGAACCGCTGATCGTCGACCAGACCACCGCGCTCTGCCCGCTGGAGCACGTCGGCGCGGACCGTGTCACCGACTCCCGCGCGTTCGAGCCGCATGTCGAGCGACCTCCTCGAGTGCTCACGCCGGGAAAGTGCCCGCACGGCGACCTGCTCTGCCCGGTGGCGGCGCCGCGCCCGGGCGAGCGCACGCGCCCGCGGGCGATCGAGCTCCAGGCCGACACCGAGACCGGCTTCGACCACGACTGCGACGGCGAAGGTCCGCCACGTGACGCCGTCGAGGTCGACGGCCACACCGCCACGCGTGGGACGGAGTGCGGTGACCACGGCCACGATCTAGACCTCGGCTGGCACCTCCTCCTCGACGACCGGCGTCACCTCCGGCACAGGCTGGTCGGTCGTCGGCAGGAGCCGCGCGGAGACGATCTGCTCGGGCCCGGCGTCGGCCTGGATCCGCGCGAGGATCGACTGGACGAGGTCGGGGTTCTCCGTCAGGAACGCCGTCGCGTTCTGCCGGCCCTGCCCGAGTCGCTCGTCGCCGAACGAGAAGTACGAGCCGGACTTCGCCACGATCTTCCGCTCGAGCCCGACGTCGAGCACGGAGCCCTCCCACGAGATGCCCGACCCGTAGATGATGTCGAACTCCGCTTGCTTGAACGGCGGCGCGACCTTGTTCTTGACGACCTTCACCCGCACGCGGTTCCCGATCGCCTCCGTGCCCTCCTTGAGCGTCTCGATGCGTCGGATGTCGAGCCGCACCGATGCGTAGAACTTGAGCGCACGGCCACCCGACGTCGTCTCCGGCGAGCCGAACATGACGCCGATCTTCTCGCGGAGCTGGTTGGTGAAGATGCAGATCGTGTCGGTGCGGTTCAGCGTGCCGGCGAGCTTGCGCAGCGCCTGGCTCATCAGCCGTGCCTGCAGGCCGACATGGCTGTCTCCCATCTCGCCCTCGATCTCCGCCTTCGGGGTGAGTGCCGCGACCGAGTCGACCGCGACGATGTCCACCGCGCCCGAGCGGATCAGGAGCTCGGCGATCTCGAGCGCCTGCTCGCCGGTGTCGGGCTGCGAGACGAGCAACTGGTCGATGTCGACGCCGATCCGGCGCGCGTACGTCGGATCCATCGCGTGCTCGGCGTCGATGAACGCGCAGATGCCGCCACGACGCTGCGCCTCCGCGATCGCGTGGTAGACGAGCGTCGTCTTCCCCGAGGACTCGGGGCCGAAGACCTCGATGACGCGTCCGCGCGGCAAGCCGCCGATCCCGAGCGCGAGGTCGAGCGAGAGCGAGCCCGTCGACACGGCTCCGATCGATACCTGGGCGGCGTCGCTCATGCGCATCACCGACCCCTTGCCGAACTGCCGCTCGATCTGGCCGAGCGCGACGTCGAGCGCTTCCTCCCGGTTCATCGAATCATCCTCCTGCGATCAGCGAGACGCGTTCCAGCACCTCGTACCGGGCTCCGGTCGGGTGCAGTCGAGAAAGGTAAGCAGCCGCGTCGGACGGAACGAATGTTCCCGTCCCGGGCAGCGGGGGCTCCAGACGCGGCCGCTCGCGGAATCGGAGCAGCGTGAGGTGCGGCAGCCACGGCCGCGCCTCCTGCCGGTAGACGCCGAGCGTCTCCAGGCCGGCGTGACATCGGCCTGCGAGCCGCGTCGCGGCGCCGTCGTGATCGGCGAGGACGAGCATCCCGACGCTCCGCGTCTCGCGCCAGCGCGTGGGCTCGAGCACGATCGGCTCCGGTCCGGCCGCGACGGCGTCTCGCAGGACGCGCACGATCGAGTCGACCTCCGCTGCAGGGCGGCTGCCGAGGAACGCGAGTGTGACGTGCAGATGCTCCCGCGGAACGACGCGGCCGCCGCCCGACAGGTTCGTCGCGCCCCACTCGGTGAGGTCGTCCAGCATGGCGGGCGGAAGCTCGAGTGCGAGGAAGAGCCGAAGGCGCTCATCGCCTCCGACGCTACCCGCGGAAGTCATACGTCTTCGTGCCGACTCTGTGTCAGGACGCGCCGCGCGAGATGCAGCGCGCCGACCGTCGCCCGCGAGCGGACCGTGTCACGGTCGGCCGGGAGCGAAAACTCCCCCCCGCGCTCGGCGTTTGGCGTCGAGACGTGGAAGTACACGAGCCCGACGGGCTTCGCCTCCGTGCCGCCGTCCGGGCCGGCGACGCCGGTCACCGCGACGCCGACGTCGACGCCCAGCCGCTCCCTCACACCCGCCGCCATCGCCGCCGCGACCTCCGCGGAGACGGCGCCGTGTGCCTGGATCAGGGCAGCGGGCACCCCGAGCTGGGCGATCTTGACCTCGTCCGCGTAGGCGACGACCGCACCCGCGAAGACGTCGCTCGAGCCGGGAACGTCGGTCAGGCGCGCGGCGACGAGCCCACCGGTGCACGACTCGGCCGTCCCCAAGCGCAGTCCGCGCGCGCGGCAGAGGTCGAGGACCATCTCCGCGACGGACTGCTCGTCCTGGGTGAAGAGGTACGAACGGAGCGGGTCGAGGAAGGCGCCTTCGAGGGTGTCGGCACGCGCCTCGGCCCCCGGCTCGACCACGAGGTCGACGTGGATCTCGAAGTCGCGCGCACAGATCGTCGCCTCGACGCCGTCGCCGTCGCCCCCGGCCTCCGCGAGCGCACGTGCCACGGCCGACTCGCTGACGCCGTAGAAGCGGAGCACTCGCCGGCCGGGCGGCGTCGTGCGCGCGAGCACGGCCTGCACAGGCTCGCTGGCGACGGCCGCCGGCCAGAGCCGGCGGAGCTCGCCCGGCGGGCCGGGCATGACGACGTAGACGCAGCGCCGACCCGGGACGACGAGCCCTGGAGCGGTGCCCGCGATTCCGACGACCACCGATCCCTCGGGCACGGTCGCCTGCTTCGTCACCCCGGGCGCGAAGTCACCGTACGGCCGGCCGAGCCGCTCGGCGACTCTGCGCGAGATCCCTTCGATCGTGGTCTCGAGCGCCGGATCGACGCGGAGCGGGGCCTCGGCGACCCTGGCGACGAGCTCGACCGTACGATCGTCGTGCGTCGGCCCGAGCCCGCCGGACACGAGGCAGATGTCGGCGTCCTCCGCGGCACGAAGCGCCGCCTCGAGGTCATTCGGATCGTCCCCGACGATCACGATCCGCTCCGGCACGAGACCGAGCGAGAGCGCCTCGCGGGCGTAGAACGGGCCGTTTCGGTCAGTGCGCTCACCGCGCACGAGCTCGCTGCCCGTGACGACGACGATCGCGCGCGGCCGGTGGCTCACCCGCTGACGGCCGTCGCTCCGGAGACCGTGAGCGCCCGGCCGCCCGCCGGGAACACGTACCGCGCGCCGTTCACCTTCACGACGACGTTGCGCGGTCGGTCGACCGAGAGCGACAGTGACTTCTTCGTGAATCGCTGGGTCTGCCCCTTCTCGAGCGTGCCGGTGTAGAGCGGCGTGCCGTTGCCCGCGCGGACCTCCATGAACGACGGGCCGCGGAGCGCATGAATGGTGACGACCACCTGCTGCTGTGTCGCCGTTCGCTTGGTGGCGGCCGTGGTGCGGGCCTTGGGCGCGTTCACGCCGTCGACCTGCGGCTCGTCGTGGCCGCCGAAGCGCCACGCGGCAATCACGAGCGCCGTGACCAGCAGGATCGCAGCGAGCGCGACGCCGACCGTGCCGGACTCGCGCCGGTTCCGCCTGCGCCTCTGGCGACCCACCGGCGCGCGTGGCATGCGCGGGGCGCTCCCCTCCTCGATCGCACCACTCCCGCCGCCGACGTACCGCATGTTGTACTCCTCGACGTAGAGCCGACCGTCGAGGCCCAGGGCGTCGGCGTACACCTGGAGGAAGCCCTTCGTGTACGCATGGCCGGGAAGCTGCTCGAACCGCTCCTCCTCGAGGTAGCGGAGGTACTTCGCTCGCACCTTGGTCTGTCCCTCGAGCTCCTCGAACTCGAGGTGCTGGCGGACGCGCGCCTCGCGGAGACTGGAACCGATCTCGAACACGAATCCGGGAGTGTAGTCGCGATCCGCCGACGGCGAATCGGTCTAGCGCTCGCCGAGGTACGTGAGGATTCCGTAGACGGCGAGCGCGACGGCGCACGTCGCCGCGAGCGAGATCCCCAGCACGCCGAGGGCCTGCCCCAGGCGTGCCGTCCGCCGACCGCCCGCACGGCCGAGACGCATGTCGTCGAGTCGCAGCGCACCGCGCGCGATGCCGATCGCGAGCGCGCCGAGCAGGACGGCCACGGGGATCGCAACGCCGGCGTGCAGGAGCTCGTACGAGCCGGAGTAGCGGGTGGCGACGATCGCGAGCGGCATCGTGGCGGTCGCGGCGAGCCCCACGACGACGCTTGCCAGCGCTCGGCCGTTGCCGGATGTGCGGTCCTCCGTGCGCGTGACGGCGTTCGCGGCCATGCCCCTACTGCTTCTTGTACGGCTTGCCGTCCGCCGCCGGCGGGATCGACCGCCCGATGACCCCGGCGACGGCGATCAGCGTGAGGACGTACGGGAGCGCCTGGAAGAGCACGGCCGCCGAGTCCGAGTACTCGGGAAGGCGGTCCGCAAGAGCGCTCGAGAAGCCGAACAGGAGGCAGGCTGCGAAGGCTCCGTACGGACGCCAGTTGCCGAAGATCACCGCCGCGAGCGCGATGTAGCCCCTGCCGGAGGTCATGCCCTCGGTGAACGAGTTGACGAACCCGATCGACAGGAATGCGCCTCCGGCCGCAGCGAGCATGCCCGAGGCGACCACGGCGCCGTAGCGGATCTTGTAGACGTCGATGCCGACCGTGTCGGCGGCCCGCGGGTGCTCGCCGACGGCGCGAATTCGGAGGCCGAGCGGCGTCCGAAAGAGTACGAACCACGAGACCGGGACCAGGATCAGCGCCAGCCAGATCATCAGGTTGAGGTTCCCGAAGATGTCCCCGAGGAACGGCACGCCGTCGAGAAACGCGAGGTGGATGTTCGGGATGCTGGGGATGTCGCTCGGCGTCCCCTCCTGTCCGTAGATGTCGATGAACAGGTATCCGGTCAGGCCGGCCGCGAGGACGTTCACCGCGAAGCCGGAGATGATCTGGTCGGCGCGGAAATGGATCGACCACACCGCGTGCAGCAGCGCCGCAGCGCCGCCGGCGAGGATCGCGATCAGGAGGCCGAGCACCCACGAGTCGAGCTTGTCCGCGGCCAGGATCCCGAAGAACGCGCCCATCAGCATCATTCCCTCGAGCCCGATGTTCACGACGCCCGAGCGCTCCGAGAACATCCCGCCGAGAGCGGCGAAGATGAGCGGCGTCGCGTAGCGGAGCATCGCCGCGAAGAGCGCAGACCAGACGACGACCGTCTCGAGCTTCCCGATCGACGAGCGCGTCGCGAGGTATGCGAGGGCAAAGGCGAGGATCGCCGTGGCGACCGCGTACATGCCGAACCGCCGCTCGCCTCTCGTGAACACGAAGATGCCTGCGAACGCGGCGAGGAGCGCGAGCAGCAGACTCGGGATCCACGAGCGCGCCGAGATGGGCGGCAGGGCGACGAACGCCGCCACGAGGCCGACCACGATGCCGCCCCACGCGAGCGTCCGGAGCGGATTCCGGGCCGCGACGGCGGGTAGGGCGACGCTCGTCATATCGCCACGCGTTTCCCGCGCATGCGCGCCAGGAGCCAGAGAATGACGAAGTCGAGGCCGATGAAGAGGATCACGAGGCCCTGGATCAGCAGCGTGAGGTTCGACGCGAGCTCCGGCTGGAAGATCGACGGGTCGAGGTTCCGGGTCGACGTCCCGGTGAGGAGTGCGCCGAAGAGCAGTGCCGCGAAGAAGGTTCCCACCGCTGTGTTGCGGCCGAGCAGCGCGACCGCGATGCCCGTGAAGGCGATGCCCGACGCTGCCGACGCCTTGATGTCCCCTGTCGAAAGCCGGAACTGCCAGCCGAGGATGTCGATCGCACCCGCGATCCCTGCGAACGCGCCGGAGATTGCCATCGCGAGGAAGTAGTTGCGGGCGACGCTGATCCCGCCGTACCGCGCTGCCTCCGGGTTGAAGCCGACCGCCTTGACGCCGTACCCGAGCGTCGTGCGATTCAGGAGCGCCCAGTAGACGACCAGCGAGCCGACAGCGATGAAGAAGCCGATATGGAGGCCCTGGAGCAGCGAGTCGCCCCAGAAGACGTGGAGCTTGGCCCCCTCGACGACGTCGTTCGACACGGGGACCGACGTCTGCGTGTCGTTCTGGAGCGGCCCACCGAGCCCGAACAGGAACTGCCCGACCCAGATCACGACCCAGTTGAGCATGATCGTCGTGATCACCTCGTGGGCGCCGACGGTCGCCTTGAGGAATCCGGCGATTCCGGCGAGGAGCGCTCCTGCGAGCGTGCCGACCAGGAGCACGAGGACGACGTGCGGGATCGGGCTCATGCTTTCGAACGACGAGCCGACCCAAACCGCGATGATTGCACCCGCGAGGTACTGGCCCTGGCCGCCGATGTTGAACAGACCGCAGCGGAACGCGAACGCGACGGCGAGCCCGACGAGGATCAGCGTCGTCGTCAGGATCAGCGTCTGCTGGAGGTTGAAGGCGGCGTCCGAGCCGGTGTCCCAGGGGATCTGGAAGAACCAGATGAGGCCGGAGCCGTCGAAGATCGCGCGATACGTGTTGATCGGGTTCTTCCCGGTGGTGATGAGCACCACCACCCCGCCCATCACGAACGCGAGGAGCACCGTGAGCAGCGGCGCGACGGCACCGCCGGCGCGCTGTGCGAGCGCGATGCGGGACGCGAAGCTCTCGCCCCCTTCCTCGGGCGGGGGCGCCGATGGCTGACCAAACGGTTGCGTGGGCGGCATGCCGCCCGCGTCGCTCACGCTGCGACCTCGCCCCGGCCGGCGCCCGTCATCGCGATGCCGAGCTCTTCCTCGCTCGCAGTCGGCGGGAACTCGCCCGCGATCTCGCCCTCGTACAGCACGAGGATCCGGTCGGAGAGGGAGAGGACCTCCTCGAGCTCGAGCGACACGAGGAGGATGGCGCGTCCCTCGTCGCGCTCCTCGATCAGCCTGCGGTGCACGAACTCGATCGCACCGACGTCGAGGCCGCGGGTGGGCTGAGCGGCGATCAGCACCTTCGGGTCGCGCTCGATCTCGCGGGCGAGCACGACCTTCTGCTGGTTGCCGCCCGAGAGCGCGCCGGCGCGCGTGCTCGGACTCCCACCGCGGACGTCGAAGGCCTTGATCAGCGAGCGGGCACGCTCGATCAGCCGGCGTGGGAAGAGCCAGCCGTACCGCGACGCAGGCTCGGAACGGTAGTCGTGGAGCGCGATGTTCTCCGCGATCGAGTACTCGAGGACGAGCCCACGGCGCTGGCGGTCCTCCGGGATGTGGCCGAGCCCTCCCTCGAAGTGACCGTGGACGGAGTCGCGCGTGACGTCGTCGCCGTCGATGCGCACCGTCCCGGAGTCGATCGACCGCAGCCCGGCGAGCGCGTCGATCATCTCCGTCTGGCCGTTCCCGTCGATGCCCGCTATGCCGACGATCTCGCCGGCCCGCACCTCGAACGAGATGCCGCGCACCTTCTCGAGGCCCCGGTCGTCGTGGACGCGCAACCCTTCGACCTGCAGCAGCGGCTTGCCGGGCTTGGCCGAGGTCTTCTCCACCCGGAGGAGCACCTCTCGTCCCACCATCAGGCGCGCGAGGCTTGCCTCCGTCGCCCCCTCGGCGGGCAAGGTCTCGACGAGCTTGCCGCGGCGCAGGACGGTGATCCTGTCGGCGATGTCGAGCACCTCGTTCAGCTTGTGGGTGATGAAGATGACCGACTTGCCGCGCGCGGTGAGGCCGCGGATCACCTCGAAGAGATCCTGGGCCTCCTGCGGCGTGAGCACTGCCGTGGGCTCGTCGAGGACGAGGATGTCGGCCTCGCGATAGAGCGCCTTCAAGATCTCCACGCGCTGCTGCTGGCCCACGGTGATGTCCTCGATCCTCGCCGTCGGGTCGACGGCGAGCCCGAAGCGGTCCGAGATCTCCCGCACGCGCCGCTCGGCCTCGCGGAGGTCGAACACGATTCCGCTGCGGGTCGGCTCCTCGGCGAGGACGATGTTCTCCGCGACCGTCATCACGGGAATGAGCATGAAGTGCTGGTGCACCATCCCCACGCCGGCCCCGATCGACGCGCTGGGAGAGCCGAGCCGGACGGGCGTCCCCTTGATGACGATCTCGCCCTCGTCGGCGTGGTACAGGCCGTAGAGGATGTTCATCAGCGTCGACTTGCCGGCGCCGTTCTCGCCGAGGAGCGCATGCACCTCGCCCTCGAGCAGGTCGAAGCTCACATCGTCGTTGGCGACGATCCCCGGGAAGCGCTTCGTGATGTGCCTCATCTCGAGGACTTGCGGGCGCTCGGGCATCGTCGCGCGATTCTAGTGCCTGGACCCCACGGACAGGGCCTGACGTACTACCCGCGCGGGACGTCGATCTTGCCGTCGGCGATCTGCTTCGACACGTCGTCGAGCTTCTCGATCAGCGCGTCGCGGTCGGGCGCATCCGCGCTGACCTTCCCGTAGCCGACGCCGCCGTTCGCGACGTCGAAGAGGCTGTCCGTTCCGCCCTCGAACTTGTCGTCGATCTCGCTCTGGATCGTGTCGTAGACCGCGACGTCGACCTTCTTCGTCGCGCTCGTGAGCATGAAGGGTCCGAGGAATGCCTGGTCGTTGTCGACGCCGATCCCCCAGGCGTTTCGCTCCTTCGCGGCCTGGAGCGCGCCGAGCCCGCACCCACCGGCGGCGGCGAACACGGCCTTGGAGCCGCGCGTGATCTGCGTGAGCGCGAGCTCCTTGCACTTCGCCTGGTCGACGAAGTCCTGGGAGTAGCCCTGGAGCACGTCCATGGCCGGGTCGGTGGCCTTCACGCCCGCGCGGTAGCCGGCCAGGAACGCAACGACGGCCGGGACGGCCTGGCCGCCGACCGCGCTCACCTTGCCGCCATCGGCGACCGTGGCGGCGGCGACGCCGACGAGGTAGCCCGCCTCCTGCTCGGCGAACACAAGGCCACGCACGTTCTGCGGCTTGTCCTTGAGTGCCGCCCAGGGGAAGTCGACGATCGCGAAATCGGTGTCGGGGAACTGCTGCGCGACGGTCGAGAGGGCGTCGCCCATGAGAAAACCGACGCCGATGACCAGGTCGTAGCCGTCGCGCGCGGCGCTCGTGAGGTTCGGGACATAGTCGCTCGCGGACTTCGAGATGAAGACGCGGCCCTGGATCCCGAGATCCTTCTCCGCGCGCTCGAGGCCTGCGTTGGCGAGCGCGTTGAACCCGCGGTCGTTCAGGCCGCCGATGTCGGTGACCAGCGCGACCTTGACGTCGGAGCCGCTGCTTCCGCTGTCACCGCTCCCGCCACAGCCCGCCGCGAGCGCAGCGAGAACGACGATCGCGGCGCAGGCGACCAGAAGGCGCGGGCGTGGCATACCCGCGGTCTACCCCGGTCTCGGCCTACCGAAACGATCGATGGGCGGGCACGAGGCCCGCCCATCGATCGAACCGCTGCTCTTGTCGCCTTACTTGACGGTGCTCGGCGGCTTGACCTTGCCGGAGGCGAGGTCCTTCTGCCACTTGCCGAGCACGTTGATCAGCGCGGTGCGGCGCGGCGCGGTCGTCGAGACCTTGCCGACGCCGACGCCGCCGTTCTTGGCGCTGTAGATGCCGTCGACGCCGCCCTTCCACTTCGACGAGCCTGCGAGCTTGATGGTGTCGAACACACCGACGTCGACCCTCTTCAACGCGCTCGTCAGGACGTGCTTGCCGAGGTAGAACTGATCGGCGTCCACGCCGATCCCCCAGTCCTTGGAGTCCTTCGCGGCCTGGAGCGCCCCGAGTCCGCATGCGCCGGCGACCTGGAAGATCACGTCGGCGTCCTGCTGGATCTGGTTGAGGGCGATCTCCTTGCACTTCGCCTGGTCGACGAAGTCCTGCGAGTAGTCGTTGAGCGTCTTGGTGCCCGGCTTGTACTTCTTCGCGCAGTACTGGTACCCGGCGATGTAATGGTCGACCGGCGGGATCTTCAGTCCGCCGACCGAGCCGATCACGCCGCTCTTGGACGACCACGCCGCAGCGACACCGGCGAGACAGCCCGCGTCCTGCTCCGCGAACAGGATGCCGCGCGCGTTCTTCGGCTTCCCCTTGAGACCCGCGGCCGCGAAGTCGACGATCGCGAACTTCTTGTCGGGGAACCGCTTCGCCACTGCTGCCACCTGGTCGGCCATCAGGAACCCGACGCCGACCACGAGGTCGTACTGCCGCGCGCCGGTCGTGAGGTTCGGGATGTAGTCGGCCGAGCTCTTCGAGATGAAGACGCGCCCGTCGATGCCGAGCTTCTTCTGCGCGTCCTTGAGACCCTTGTACGCGAGAGCGTTGAAGCTCTTGTCGTTGAGGCCCCCGACGTCTGTCACGAGCGCGACGCGGAGCTTGGCGGGCGCAGCCGGCTTGGCCGACCCGATCGAGGCGACGGTCAACGCCGAGACCGCGACGAGCGCGACCGAGGCGAGGACCATCCATTTGCGAATCGCCACGTACGTACCCTCCTTGATGATGCTTTGACGAAGCCTCCCGCTTCTGTGACGCGGGATTCGACACGAAGTTGGACCGGTGTCGCAACCGGCGCAGCCTAGTCGCAATCCGGCGCTCGGGTTGTAAGGAACGCCGCGCTACTCGGAGCCGGTCACCGAGGCGAGCTGGTGCTCCTCGATCAGCACGCGGCGCGGTTTCGAGCCTTCGTAGCCCGAGATGATGCCGCGGCGCTCGAGCATGTCGATCAGCCGGCCCGCACGCGTGTAGCCGACGCGCAGCCGGCGCTGGAGAAGCGAGACGGAGGCCGTCTGCGTCTGGACGACGATCTCGATCGCGCGGTCGAGCAGCGGGTCCTCGTCGGGGTCGAAGTCGAGGTCGTCGCCGTCCTCGGCGGGCGCGGCCTCCGGCACCTCGAGGAGCGTCTCGTCGAGTTGCTGACCGCGCTGTGACCGGCACTGCTCGACGATCAGCGCGATCTCGTCCTCGGTCACGAACGCGCCCTGGACGCGCTGCAGGCGTGACGTTCCGAGCGGCTTGAACAGCATGTCGCCCTGCCCCAGGAGGCTCTCCGCTCCCGAGCCGTCGAGGATCACGCGGGAGTCGGTCTGGCTCGAGACGGCGAACGCGATCCGGCTCGGGACGTTCGCCTTGATCATCCCGGTGATGACGTCCACCGACGGGCGCTGGGTGGCGAGGACGAGGTGGATCCCGACCGCGCGGGACTTCTGCGCGAGCCGGATGATCGCGTCCTCGACCGCCTGCGGCGAGACCATCATCAGGTCGGCCAGCTCGTCGATCACGACCAGCAAGTACGGCAGCGGGTCCTCGCCACGCGCGCGGAAGGTGCGATTCGCCTCGGGCAGGTTGCGGGCACGGATCAGCGACAGGCGCTCGTAGCGACGCTCCATCTCCGCGACGACGTTCTGGAGCACGGCCGAGGCTTCCTTCGGGCTCGACACGACCGGGGTCAGCAGGTGCGGGATCGACTCGTAGAAGTTGAGCTCGATCCGCTTCGGGTCGATGAGGATCATCCGGACGTCGTCAGGGGTCGCGCGCAGCAACACGGACGTGAGGAGCGTGTTGATGCAGCCCGATTTGCCCGAGCCGGTGGTGCCCGCGATCAGGAGGTGCGGCATGCGCGCGAGGTCGGTCCAGACCGCGTTCCCGGAGATGTCCTTGCCGAGCCAGACCGAGAGTGGGCTTGCCGTGCCCGGGAGATCGTCGTAGATGTCGCCGAGCGTGACCATGCGCGGCGCGAGGTTCGGGACCTCGACGCCCACCGCCTGCTTGCCGGGGATCGGCGCGAGGATGCGGATCTCCGTCGTCGCGAGCGCGTAGGAGAGGTCGTCCTTCAGGCCTGCGACCTTGGACACCTTCGTCCCCGGCGCGAGCTGGAGCTCGTAGCGCACGACCCGCGGGCCGGCGATCGTGCCGACCACCGTCGCCTCGACGCCGAAGTGCGCAAGCGTCTCGGTGAGCACCTGCGCGGTGCGGGCGCTGACGTCGGCGGAGTCGGCGCGGGTCGGCGGGCTCGCCTTGAGGAGCGCTCGGTCGGGAAGCCGGTATTCGCCGCTCGTCGAGGGCTCGAAGTCGAGCGCCGCGTCGTCCGCCGTCGGCCCCTCCTCCGACGCGACGTCGGGCTCGGGCGGCAGCAGCGGCGGCGGCTCGGCGGAGAGCGGCCCTGCCGCGACGACGTCCGGGTACGCCTCCATGCCGTCCACCGGCACGACCGGCGTGCGGGGCAGCCCTCGCGGAGCCGTCTCGATGCCGTCAACCGACGGCTCGGTGTCGCTCCAGTCGGCCCACTCGATGCTCTCGATCGACCGGCGAGCGGCGTTGCCGGCCTGCCGGACGGCGTTCCCGGAGCTGCGGAGCAGCGCGCCTGCCGAGGCGCCGGTGACGAGCAGCAGCCCGGCGAGAACGAGTGCGATCCCGACGATCAGCGAGCCGGCCTCCCCGATGAAGCGCGCAAGGCTACCGCCCAGGGCCGAGCCGACAGCGCCGCCGTGGCCCTCTCCCAACGCGATCATCAGGCCCAGGAGGCCGATGGCGACGCCGGTCCGGAAGGGGCGCAGGTCGATCAGCTCGCTGCGGACGAGCATCAGGCCGCCGATACCGAGGAGCGCAAGTGGGACGAGCGGTGCGGCCGCGCCGAGGCCGTTGCGGAGCCAGCCCGCGACGTGCGATCCCACCGGCCCTCCGTCGAAGCCGAGCCAGAGGACGGTTGCGAGCACGAGGCCGACCGCGATGAGACCGAGCCCCCAGAGCTCGGGATGGTGGTGCCCGCGTGTCTTCCTCGTCTTCTTGCGGACGCGCGCAGGGCTGCGCGGCTTGCGCGTCCGCGCCGGCGCGGTCCGCTTCTTCCTCGTGGCCATGGGCTTGCTCGTTCTCCACCGCCCGCGTGAGTCCTGCGCGGCCGCCCTCGCGTTCGTCGTAGTGTGTCCGGTCGTGACGGTGGTGGGGATCGCTGTGGCGGGCGCCATGGGCGCGCTCGCACGGTACGGGCTCGAGGGCGCCGTCAGCCGCCGGTGGCCGGGCGCGTTCCCGTGGGGAACATTCGTCGTCAACATCAGCGGCGCCTTTGCGATCGGCATCGTGTTCGTGCTCCTCACCGAGCGGGTGAGCGTCGACCCCTGGCTGCGGTCGACGATCACGATCGGCTTTCTCGGTGCCTACACGACGTTCTCGACGCTCTCCTTCGAGAGCTACCGGCTGCTCGAGGACGGGGCGATCGGCCTCGCCCTCGCGAACACGCTGGGGAGCCTCGCCGCAGGGCTCGTCGCCGTGTACCTCGGCGTCGCCGCCGGACGAGCGATCTGATGCGCATCGAGGGAGAGGGCAAGCTGCTCCGGATCTTCGTCGGCGAATCCGATACGTGGCACGGCCGGCCGCTCTACGAGGCGATCGTCGCCCGTGTCCGCAAGGAGGGCCTCGCCGGCGCGACCGTCCTGCGCGGGATCGAGGGCTTCGGCGCCCACTCGCGGATCCACTCGTCGCGGATCCTGCGCCTGAGCGAGGACCTCCCGATCGTGATCGAGCTCGTCGACTCGGCCGAGAACATCGAGCGCGTCCTGCCGCTCCTCGACGAGATGGTGACCGAGGGCATGGTCACCCTTGAGCGCGTCGACGTGATCGCCTACAGAGCACCTGGCCAGGACGGCTAGGCCGCGCGGGCGCGGGCTTCCTGGACGATCACCTCGGCCTCGGCGCGGTTGCCGAAGCCGCGCGTCTCGACCTTCTCTGCCTCCAGGTCCTTGTAGACCTGGAAGAAGTGCTCGATCTCGTTCCGGAGCTCGGGTGGGATGTCGTGGACGTCGTGGACGCGTATCCACGCGGGATCCTTGTGCGGGACGCAAAGGATCTTCTCGTCGGGCCCCTTTGCGTCGGTCATGTGGAAGACACCGACGACGCGGGCGGGGATGCGGCAGCCGGGGAATGTCGGCTCGCTCACGAGGCAGAGTGCGTCGAGCGGGTCACCGTCCTCGCCGAGCGTCCCCTCGACGAAGCCGTAGTCGGCCGGGTAGCTCATCGACGTGAAGAGCCGCCGGTCGAGCACGATATGGCCCGTCTCGGCGTCGACCTCGTACTTGTTCCGCGAACCGGAGGGAACCTCGACGAAGACCATCACGTCCGCCATCCGCCGAACCTACCCCAGTCTGCCGATGCGCTCGACGAGCAGGTCGAAGAAGGCCGCCGAGTCGAGGTCGACGCCGACGTGGGCATTCGCGGGGCGGTCCGTGCGGTGCCACAGGTCGACGACCGTGCGGCCGCGGCAGAGCTCCGACTCGCGCTCGACCTCGACGTTACGCAGCTTCGTCTGGACGAGCCCGGGACGGAGGACGTGCGCGACGGCGACGGCGTCGTGGATCGGCGCGCCGTCCCAGCCGTACGTCTCGCGGTGATAGACGGTGAAGAAGTCGACGAGCTCCGCGACGAAGACGCCGATCGAGCCCGCATCGCGGAGCCGGCGCTGCACGTCCGGGCCGGTGACGGCCTTGTGCGTCACGTCGAGGCCGATCATCGTCACGTCGAGCGGCGCGTCGAGAACCGCCTGCGCTGCCTCCGGGTCCGCCCAGACGTTGAACTCCGCGGCGGGGGTCATGTTGCCCTCGGCGATCGCACCGCCCATCAGGACGATCCGCTCGAGGCCCTCCGCTCCGTGCTCGTCGAGGTAGCGTGCGACGTTCGTCAGCGGACCGGTCGGGATGAGCGTGACCGGGCCTGCGGCGTCCGCGACAACCCCGGCCATCCACTCGACCGCGTCCTCCGAGACCGGTGCGAGGCTCGGCGGAGGCAGCGTCGGGCCGTCGAGGCCGCTCTCGCCGTGGACGTGCGCGGCGACGACCAGCTTCCGCTCGAGCGGCGCCGATGCGCCCGACGCGACGGGGACGTCCCCGCGGCCTGCGAGCTCGAGCACGCGCAGCGCGTTCGCCGTCGTCTTCTCGAGCGTCTGGTTCCCGTACGTCGTCGTGACGCCGAGCAGCTCGAGCTCGGGGCTGCCGAGCGCGAGCAGCAGCGCGATGGCGTCGTCGTGACCGGGGTCGCAGTCGAGGATGATCGGCGTGGCCACGCGGCGATTATCTCCGAGCGAGGATCTCGTCGACTTCGAACGCGGTCGGCAGCGACGGCTGCGCGCCGAAGCGCGATGCTGCGAGGGCGCCCGCCGCGCACGCGCGGCGGAGCGCTTCCTCGTGCGAGCGCTCCTCGAGCAGCGAGACCAGCAGACACGCGGTGAACGCGTCTCCCGCTCCTGTGCCGTCCACCGCGTCGACCGGCGGCGGTGCCGCGCGGGCCAGCTCCTCGCCGTCGTCCAGGAGAACGGCGCCTTCTGCGCCGAGCGTCAGGGCGACGAGGCCGTCGCGCCGCACGAGCGTCTCGAGCTCGTGGCGGTTCACCACGGCAAGGTCCGCGTCGACGGCGATCGGGCGCGCCGGCGCGGCGTTGAGGCAGAAGAGGCCGGTGCACTCCTCCCACGCCGCGAGGACTGCCTCGTCCGGGATCTCGAGCTGGCAGAGGACGGCATCGTGCGGAGGCAGGCCGACTGCGCCGAGGGTCGCGTTCGCGCCGGGCGCTACGGCGATCGTCGTCTCGCCCGCTGCGTCGACCTGGATGAGCGCCACGCCCGTCGGCGCGTCGGTCTCCTCCAGCAGAATCCCCACGCCTGCCGCGCGAAGGCCCGCGAGCGCCTCCTCGGCCTGCGGGTCGCGCCCGACCGCCGCGATCATCGTCACCTCGGCGCCCGAGCAGCGCGCACGCGACGGCCTGGTTCGCACCCTTTCCCTCCGGCAAGCGATCGAACGTCCCGCCACCGACGGTCTCGCCCGCCTCGGGCAACCGCTCGACCCGCACGACGAGGTCGAGGTTCACGGAACCGACGACGACGATCCGCGGCGGCATGGGTCCAGGACGTCAGGCGGCTAGCGCGCGAAGGTCGTCGACCGTTGCGCCGAGAAGCGTGTCCCGCAGGTCGAAGAGCCCCGCCCAGAGCGAGGAGCGGTCGGGCACCACGTCGAGGCGGACCGCGTCGTCGAGCCCCTGGAGCGCGCGTACGAGCACGGCCAGCTCGAGGTACACCGCCGCCGTGCGATTCGGGCATGCGGTCACGCCTGCGCGCTCGAGCACCGGGCGCCACTCGACGAGCTCGCCCGCCCCCGGGCCGCCGTACCACGAGCTGCCCTCGGCCCGGTCGGGCTCGAGCTCGATCAGGTAAGCGGAAAGAGGCGTCTCGAGGCCCGCGAGCGCGGTCTCGACCCGATCCGCCGCATGCCGGAAGGCCGCACGCCGCGCGCCCGGCGTTGCCGGGTGGGCATCGCCCTTGCCCCAACGCTCGAGAAGCCGACAGAAGGCAATCGCGGCCGCCTCGCACGCGCGCAGCTGCGCCACGAGGCGCCGGACCGTCGCCGGCGTCGCGCCGTTCGCCTCGAGGACGTCGGCCCAGTCAACGCATCTAGACCTCGATCACCACGGGCAGGATCATCGGCCGGCGGCGCGTCCGCTGGTAGACGGCCTGTCCGATGCCGTCGTGGATGTGCTCCTGGATGAGCTTGATCTCCGTGACGCCGTTGCCGGCGAGCTCTCGGGCGATCCGCTCCGCCTCGGCGCGCAGGTCGTCGATCAGCTCCTCGTCCTCCCCCAATCCGCGCGCGATCAGCTCGGGCGGGGCCACGTCGCTGCCGTCGCCGTCGAGTGCGACGGTGGTGACGACGATGAGGACGCCGTCCTCGGAGAGGCGTCGCCGGTCGCGCAGCGCAACGTCCTCGACATCGCCGACTCCCAGGCCGTCGACGAACGTGACTCCCGCCTCGACGTGGTCGACGATGCGCGCGGCACGCGGCGTGAGCTCGACGACCGAGCCGTTCTCCGCCAGGAGGATCGACTCGGCGGGCACACCCGCGTCACTTGCGAGCCGCGCGTGGGCGGCCAGCATGCGGTACTCGCCGTGGATCGGCATCACGGCGCGCGGCCGCACGAGCGAGAGCAGCGTGCGCAGCTCCTCCGAGCAGGCGTGCCCCGACACGTGGACGGGCGCGATCTCCTGATGGAGCACCTCCGCGCCGAGCCGTGCGAGGTGGTTGATCGAGTCGTGGACGCGAAGCTCGTTCCCGGGGACCGGCTTGGCGGAGATGATCACCGTGTCGCCGCGCTCGACGACGACGTTCTGGTGGTCGCCGTAGGCGATCCGCGTGAGCGCGGACATCGGCTCTCCCTGGCTGCCGGTGCAGAGGATCAGCACCTCGCCGGGCGGAAGGTCCATCGCCTCCTTGGGCGAGACGATCACGTCGTCCGGGAGGTCGACGTAGCCGAGGCTGCGGGAGATGTTCATGTTCTTGCGCATCGAGCGGCCGACGACCGCGACCTTGCGGCCGTTCGCGATGGCCACCTCGGCGGCCTGCTGGACGCGGTGGATGTTCGACGCGAACGAGGCGACGATGATCCGCCCGGTCCGGAGCGGGATGAGCTGGCGGAACGCCTCCCCGACGAGCCGCTCGGAGCCGGTCATTCCCGGCCGCTCGGCGTTCGTCGAGTCACCCAGCAGCAGGTCGACCCCGCGGTTGCCGAGCGCAGCGAGCGCGCCGACGTCCGTCTTGAGGCCGTCGACCGGCGTGTGGTCGAGCTTCCAATCCCCCGTGTGCAGAACCCGCCCCGCGGCTGTCTCGATCACGACCGCGGTGGCGTCGGGAATCGAGTGCGCCATCCGGATCAGCTCGATGCGAAACGGACCGAGCTCGATCGGAGCGCTGCCGGGCTCGGCCTCGGTCAGTGCGGTGACCGCGGCGAGGCCATGCTCGTCGAGTTTCGACTTCACGAGGGCGAGGGTGAGGCGCGTGCCGATCACCTCGTTGACGTCGACCTCGCGAAGCACGTACGGCAGGCCGCCGACGTGGTCTTCGTGGGCGTGCGTGAGGACGATCGCCCGCACGGGCCGCCCGACGAGGTACGAGAAGTCGGGGAGCACGAGATCGACGCCGAAATGCTCGTCGCGCGGAAACGCGAGCCCGGCGTCGACGACGATGCGCTCGTCGCCGACCTCGAACACGGTCATGTTCTTGCCGACCTCACCGAGGCCACCGAGCGGGATGATCCGCAGGCTGTCCGTCACGCTTCGGAGTCTACGGACGGCTCTCGACGGGGAAACCGCAGACCGGGGTCCTCAGAGGGCCCACCGCTGCGCGACCCAGGTCGTCTCGTCCAGCCGCTCGCCGGTGAGTGCCGCGTCTCCGTCGAGGTGTGCGAGCAGGTCGAGCAGCCCGCGTGGCGCCCGATCCGGATCGGCCTCATCACCGTCCACGGTCGCGGTCACCTCTCCTCCGACGCGCGCGAGATCGACGCGCTCGGAGGCGTCGTCCGGGGCTGCCGCGGCGATGAGCACGTCGACCGCCGCGATGCGCCAGAGGCCATCCTCGTCGTCCCGCCGCACCGCGACTGCCTCGTAGGGTCTACGCAGCTCCCTCTCGACCGCGTCGGCGAGCGGCGTCGCGCTCCCGTCCGGGACGTCGTCGTCGACGACGAGCGTGCCGTCCTCGAGCGCGACGAAGCTGAAGGTGTCACCGGGCAGGTCGGGCGCATGCGCCGACGTAACGGCGTCCCACGGGCCGCGAGGTTGCTCGACGCCCGTGAGGCCGGGGAGGCCGAAGCCGGGCGCCGTCGGGACGCCGGCGCCGGCTCCCATCAGCGCGTTCAGCAGGGAACGCGTCGAGTCGCGCACGGCGTCAGGCTACCGCGGCGAGGAGCCCGAGTCGCTCGAGGCAGTCGCGGATCTCGGCGGTCTCTGCCTCGTCGGCCTCGACGAGCGGCAGTCGCAGCCCGCCGACCTCGTGGCCGAGGAGCTGGAGCGCCTTCTTGATCGCGATCGGGTTCGTCTGCACCTTGAGGATCTCGATGGCGGGCCGAAGCTCCTCGTCGAGCGCGTGGGCGCGCTCGACGTCGCCGGCGCGGTAGCTCGAGACCAGCTCCTTCACCTGCGGCCCCACGACATGGGTGTGGACGCAGATACCCCCCACGCCGCCGACCTCCAGGAAGGGCAGGATCAGGTCGTCGTCGCCGGCGTAGAGGTCGAGCCCGCAGGCGACGACGTGGCGCGCCGCTTCGATGCTCGGCTTGGCTTGCTTGACAGCGCGGACGTTCTCGATCTCCGCCAGGCGTGAGATCGTCTCCGGCTCCGCGTCGACGACGACCCGAGACGGGATGTCGTAGAAGACCACCGGCCGGTCGGTCGCGGCCCCGACCGCTTCGACGTGCGCGACGATGCCGCGCTGCGGCGGCTTGTTGTAGTACGGCGTGACGACGAGGACGCCGTCGACGCCGAGCTCGTGCGCGCGCTCGGTGAGATGGATCGAGTGAGCAGTCGAGTACGTGCCCGTCCCCGCGACGACCGTGCCACGCTCGCCAACGGAGTCGACGGCTGCCTCGAACAGCGTGAACCGCTCCTCGTCGGTGAGCGTCGGCGCCTCGCCGGTCGTCCCGGCGACGACGATGCCGTCCGAGCCGTTGTCGAGCAGGAACCCGCACAACGCTCGGAACGCCTCCAGGTCGATCGACCCGTCCTCGCGGAACGGCGTCACGATCGCGGTCAGAACCTCGCCGAGCACGTTCGGGATTGTAGTCGTCCGCAAAACGGGTAAAGATTGCGCCGTCCATCCCTCCACGAGCGAAGGGAAACGTGATGCTGAAGGAGTTCAAGGACTTCCTGCTGAGGGGCAACATCGTCGAGCTCGCGATCGCGTTCGTGATGGGCGTCGCATTTGCGGCAGTCGTGAACTCTCTCGTGAACAATCTGGTCATGCCGATCGTCGCGATGATCTTCGGAAAGCCCGATTTCTCCGATCTCACCTTCACGATCAACGACGCCGTGTTCCGCTACGGCGCTTTCATCACCGACGTCATCAGCTTCGTCGCGATCGCGGCGGCGGTCTTCTTCTTCGTCGTCAAGCCGATGAACGCGATCATGAAGCGCGTCTCGAAGCCGACCGACGAGGAGATCTCGGACGAGGAGCGCCGCCACCAGGAGCTGCTCGCGGCGCTGCGCGCGCGCTAGAGGATCCGCTCGAGACCGACGCTCAGGCCGTGCGGGAGCCCCCGCACGGCCTCCACCGCTCGGAGCACGCCCGGCACGAACGCCTCGCGGGAGGTCGTGTCGTGGCGGATCGTCAACGTCTCCCCCGGCCGGCCGAGTAGCACCTCCTGGTGCGCCACGAGGCCGGGAAGGCGCACCGAGTGAATCGTGACGCCCTCGCCCATCCGCGCCGCGGTGGCCGTCGCCGTCCCGGACGGCGCATCGAGCTTCGTCTCGGCGTGGAGCTCGACGATCTCTGCGCGCGGCATCGCTCGGGACGCCTCCTCCGCGAAGCGCATCATCAGTACGGCGCCGAGGGCGAAGTTCGGCGCGTAGAGGCATGGAACCTCGGCCCCGCGTGCGAGGCGGTCGAGCTCGTCCGTGTCGAAGCCGGTCGTCCCCACGACGAGCGGCACGCGGGCCTCGAGCGCAAGCGCTGCGTTCCCGAGCACCGCCTCCGGCCTGGTGAAGTCGATCGCGACATCGCACCCGCCCGGCCCTACCTCGCGCCCGTCGACCACCTCGTGGCCAGCGCGCTCGAGCGCGGGGCCGAGCACTGAACCGACCTTGCCGCCGACGCCGAAGAGGCAGAGCCTCACGAGCGCTCGGCGAGCGCCGGATTCACGTGCGCGAGCGCCGCGCGAAAGCGGCTTTCGCGCGGCCCGATGCCCGCAGCGGAAAGGCGGCCAGGGTCGAAGAGCTCGCTTGCCGCCGCCGCGACGTCGGCCTCAGTGACCGCCCGCACGCGCCGGATCGTCTCCTCGGTCGAGACCAGCTCGGCGTCCGTGACGAGCGCCCTCCCGAGGCGGGTCATCCGGTTCGACGTGCTCTCGAGCGACAGCAGCAGGCGTCCTTCGAGATTTTCCTTTGCGCGATCGAGCTCCCCCGGCCGCAGGTTGCCGGCCGCGACGTCGCGCAGCTCGGCGGCCGTCACCGCGAGGCACTCGTCGAGGTTGTCCTCCCGCGTGCCGACGTACACGCCGACCTGGCCGGTCTCCGCGTACTGCGAGCCGTACGTGTAGACGCTGTACGCCATCCCACGCTTCTCGCGGATCTCCTGGAAGAGCCGCGACGAGGCCGAGCCGCCGAGGATGGCGTCGAGGACGGAGACCGCGTAGCGGCGGCTGTCGTCCCGGCCGATGCCCGTTCCGCCGAGGACGACGTGATACTGCTCGGTCTTCCGGCGCAAGAAGCGGTAGCCCGGTCGCGGAACGCGGCGCAGGAGCGGCCGGCGGACGCTGGAAGCGCCGTTCGCGGTCGCACGGCGGGCGGCGAACAGCTCCACGAGCCGGTCGTGCGAGACGTGGCCCGCCGCCGAGAGCACGATGTTCGACCCGACGTACGCGCCGCCGTGGTAGCTCCGGAGGGCACGCGGCGAGACGCCGGCGATCACCTCCGCGCTGCCGATCACCGGCCGCCCCAGCGGGTGGTTACCGAATACGGCCTCCGCGGCGAGGTCGTGCACGAGCTCCTGCGGATTGTCGTCCACCATCGCGATCTCCTCGAGGACGACTTCACGCTCCGAGTCGACGTCGTCGAACGCGGGCGCGAAGACCATGTCTGCCATCGCGTCGAGCGCCTCCTCGAGGCGGCGATCCGGGACGCGCGTGTACACGACGGTCGTCTCGCGCGACGTCGCAGCGTTGATCTCGCCGCCCATCGCGTCGAAGAGCTCCGCGATGTCCTGCGCGCTGTAGCGCGACGACCCCTTGAAGAGGAGGTGCTCGATGAAGTGCGAGACGCCCGCCCGCGACGGCGGCTCGTCCCGCGAGCCGGTCGCGATCCAGAGCCCGAGCGCGACCGAGCGGACGCCGCGAAGCGGCTCGGTCGCAACGCGCTCGCCGCCCGGAAGCGTCGTTATCTGCGGCTCGGGCATGCGCACGATCCTAGACAGGGGACTGGCACCGAAGGTGCCTGTCCCCAGTGAACCTTTGCCTCACGACCAACGTTATCGGTGAGGCGATCGTCCACTGGGGACAGGCACCCCGTGGGTGCCAGTCCCCAGTTCTAGTCCCTCCTGCGGCCGCGGTCGCGACCGCCGCGGCCGCGATCGTCGCGGGGCGGGCGCGGCTCGCGCGGCGGGGCGTCCTTCGCCCGCTCGACGAGCGTCTCCGGCGAGACGAGCTCACCGTCCTCGTGCTTGGCGACGAGCTTGAGGCCGATGCGGCCGCGCTCCTTGTCGACCTCCTGGACGACGACGTCGAGCGTGTCGCCGCGGGCGATGACGTCCTCGATGTGCGCGACCCGGCCCGGGCCGACGTTCGAGACGTGGAGCAGGCCGTCCGTGCCCTTCTTCAGCTCGACGAACGCGCCGAAGTCGGTCGTCTTGACGACCCGGCCCGTGTACGTGTCGCCGACCTCGGGCTCCTTCGTCATCGCTGCGATGGCCGAGATCGCCGCGTCGCCCTTCGTGCCCTCGGTCGCGTAGACGAGGATCGTGCCGTCCTCCTCGATGTCGATCTGGACGTCGTAGTCGGCCTCGAGTGAGCGGATCGTCTCGCCGCCCTTCCCGATGACCATCCCGATGAAGTCGGGGTTGATCTGGATCGACTGGATCCTCGGCGCGTGCCCCGCGAGCTCCGCCCGGGGCTCCGAGATCGTCTCGCGCATCCTGTCGAGGATGAACGCGCGCGCCCGCTTTGCCTGCTCGAGCGCCGAGCGCATGATCTCCTGCGTGACGCCGGCGATCTTGATGTCCATCTGGAGGGCCGTGATGCCCTCCTCGGTGCCGGCGACCTTGAAGTCCATGTCGCCCAGATGGTCCTCGGCTCCCTGGATGTCCGTGAGGATGGCGTAGTCGTCACCCTCCTTCACGAGGCCCATCGCGATCCCGGAGACGGGCGCCGCGATCGGGACGCCGGCGTGCATCAGGGACATCGTCGAGCCGCAGACGGATCCCATCGACGACGAGCCGTTCGACTCGAGCGTCTCCGAGACCAGGCGAATCGTGTACGGGAACTCCTCCGTCGACGGGATGACCGCCTCGAGGGCCCGCTGCGCGAGCGCCCCGTGGCCGATGTCGCGCCGCTTCGGGCCTCGCATGAAGCCCGTCTCCCCGACCGAGTAGGGCGGGAAGTTGTAGTGGTGGATGTAGCGGCGCTCCTGCTCCGTGGAGAGGTCGTCGATCCGCTGCTGCTCCTTCGCCGTCCCGAGCGTGCAGAGCGTGAGGATCTGCGTCTGCCCGCGCGTGAAGAGCGCCGAGCCGTGCGTGCGCGGAGAGATCCCGACCTCGGTCGTGATCGGCCGGATCTCCTCCGTACCACGACCGTCGGGGCGGCGCTTGTCGACGGCAATCTTCTTCCGGACGAGGTCCTTGTAGATCGCGTCGGCTGCCTTCTTGATGTAGCTCTTCGTGACGGACTCGTCACCCTCGCCCACCGGGAAGGGAAGCTGCAGCCCGTCCTGGATGCGGGCGAGTAGGATGTCGCGCTTGCGCGACTTGAGCTCCTTCGAGTCCTGCTCGGCGTCGGTCAGCGTGCGCAGCTCGCCTTCGAACTGAGCCCGAATCGCGCTCTCGACCGCCGCGAGCCGCCTGGACTCGAGCAGCATCCCGAGGCCGTTCCGGACCTGCATCTCGCGGACGATGTCGCTCTCGCCCGACTCCATGGTGATCGCCGGGGCGTCCGCGGCGAGCAGCTCGTCGACGACCGCGGCGGCCTCGCGCAGGCCGACCTCGGCGATGCGCCGCGAGACGGCCTCGCCGTGCCGGGCGTCGAGGTCGGCGTTCAGCTCGACGTCGATCCACTTCTCCTTGCCGACCTCGCGGGCCAGCTCGTCGATCGCGTCGCAGATGCGGATGATCTCCGAGTGCGCGAGCGCGAACGCGTCGAGCAGTGTCTCCTCGGGCACCTGGTCGGCCCCCGCCTCGATCATCGTGAGGGCCTCGCGCGTGCCGACGACGATCAGGTCGAGCGCGGACTCGTCCATCTGCTGGTAGGTCGGGTTGACGACGAACTCGCCTTCGATCCGACCGATCCGCACGGCGCCGACCGGCCCGAGGAACGGGAGCGGCGAGATCGCGAGCGCGGCGGACGCGCCGTTGATCGCGAGGATGTCGTGCGGCACGACCATGTCGGCCGACAGCACGGTGCAGATGACCTGCACCTCGTTCTTGAAGCCCTTCGGCCAGAGCGGCCGGATCGGCCGGTCGATCATGCGCGCGGTGAGCGTCGCTCTCTCCGTGGCGCGGCCCTCGCGCTTGAAGAAGCCGCCCGGGATCTTCCCGGCGGCGTACATCCGCTCCTCGACGTCGACCGTCAAGGGGAAGAAGTCCGCGTCGGGACGCGCGTCCAGCCGCCCGACCGCGGTCGCGAGGATCATCGTGTCCCCGCTGCGGACGACAACCGCGCCGTCCGCCTGCTTTGCGAGCTTGCCCGTCTCGAAGCGGAGCTCGTTCGCCCCCACGTCGACGGACACCGTGGCCTGTTGCCCGGTGCTGATGGTGCTCATACCGTGTTCTTTCCTTCCACTCTTACGCTTCGGCGGAAGGTGGAGGTTTGAGCCAACGCCGCGGCGCCTGCCGCGCGACGCTCGATCAAACGCCCACCTTCCGTCTCCGTCTCGGCTCGCTCCGCGCCTAACGGCGGAGTCCGAGCTCCTTGATGAGGGCCCGATAGCCCTCGAGGTCCTTGCGCTGCAGGTAGTCGAGGAACCGCCGCCGCCGGCCGACCAGCTTCAGGAGGCCACGCCTCGAGTAGTGGTCTTTCGGGTGCGTCCGGAGGTGCTCGGTGAGCTCGTTGATCCTCCGCGTGAGCATCGCCACCTGGACCTCGGTCGAGCCGGTGTCCTGGGCGTTCTGACCGTGCTGCTCGATCAGCTCCTGCTTGGCTTCCTTGGTGAGAGCCATGTGTCTCCTCTCGTGAATAACGTCTCCGCGATCCCCGCGCGCCGTGAAGGAAGAACACGGGCGGCCGCGATCGCGGTCTGCGCGGCATGGTACCTGTCACGCGTGCCGCTTCGACCTCCGCTTCGGCTGCTGCGCCTCGGAAACCCGCTCGTCAGGGGCATCCTGCGCTCGCCGGCGCACCGGCTGCTGAGCAGGTCGCTGATCGTCCTCGAGTACGAGGGGCGAACGAGCGGACGGGCGTTCGCGATCCCGGTGCGGTACGCGCAGACAGAGAACGCGCGGCTCGTCGCGCTCGCGGTCGACCCCGCCGGCAAGCGGTGGTGGAGGACGTTCGTCGAGCCTCGGCGGGCCGTCGTTGTCCATCGCGGGTCTCGGCAGGTCGTCGTCGGCACGCTTGCCGAAGGCTCGCTCCGAGAGGAGGCGCGCGCGACGTACGTCGCCAGATACCCGCGCTCGGCGCCGTTCGTCGAGGACGCCGCGCTCGTCGTCTTCGAGCGATCGGGATAATCCGGGGCGTGCGCCTCTACGGCGATCTCGCGCCCTGGTTCCACCTCCTGACTGCGCCCGAGGACTACGCCGCCGAGGCCGGGCGGTACCGCGCCCTGATCCACGGCGCCGTGCCAGACGCCTTCACACTGCTCGAGCTGGGCTCCGGGGGCGGCAACAACGCGTCGCATCTGAAGCGTCATTTCACCTGCACGCTGTCCGACCTCTCGCCGCAGATGCTGACGCTGAGCAGGGAGCTGAACCCCGAGTGCGACCACGTGCTCGGCGACATGCGAACGTTACGTCTCGGCCAGACGTTTGACGCCGTGTTCGTGCACGACGCGATCGCATACATGACGAACGAGAGCGACCTCGCAGACTGCATCGGCACGGCGTTCGCGCATACGCGCCCCGGCGGTGTCGCGCTCTTCGTGCCCGACTTCACGCGCGAGACCTTCGCGCCGGGCACGTCGCACGGCGGGCACGACGGCACGGACGGGCGCTCGCTGCGCTATCTCGAGTGGTCGGTCGACCCGGACGCCGTCGGACACGACGTACGAGGTCGACTACGCGGTCGTGGTGCGGGAGCCGGGCCAGGAGACCCGGATCGTGCACGACCACCACGTCGAAGGGCTGTTCCCCGAGCACACGTGGCTCTACCTCATCGAGCACGCGGGCTTCGACCCGGCCCTCGACCGTGCCGCGGCCGATCGACGACGAGATGTCGCAGATCGTGTTCCTCGGTCGGCGTCCGGCCTGAGCCTGACCAGCATCGCGCACGTTCGCCTCCCACCCGACCCGAACTGAGGCGACGGCCGCTTGTCATGAGCCATGCTCATGCGGCGATCAACTCGCATCAGGGTTCCTTCTCGAGCGCGGGCTCTCGCGCCGGCGTGACGGCGACCGCGAACCCAGAGCCGATGCGCGCCTGTCGAGGTGACCGCGTGCCAGGCGGCGAGCGGTGTCAGACACCGATTTCTGTCAAGCGAGGAACGTGCCAACTGTGTGCCGATTCGTCCACAGCGCGAAATGCCTGCACATAGGGGCCGGGTTCATACTGCCGGCTCGGTTCCCGCGCGCCCTCGACCCGGATTTCGAATAGATCACCAGGCCGCACGCAACACGGGACAGGAGCCGTGTGATGCGATCGGCACAGAGTCGGCACACGTTGCCCTTGACGACGATCGGTGTCTGACACCGGTCGGCGAGCTCGTCGCCGGCTCAGCACGGCTCAGGCCGGCCGTTCGGCGGCGCGCGTCGCGTCGACGTCGCGGGCGATCTGGGCGACGAGCGCCTCTTCGCTCTCGAAGACCTCCTCGTCGCGGAGACGCGCCCAGAGCTCGACGACGAGCCGTTTGCCGTAGAGATCGCCGTCGAAGTCGAGGAGGTACGGCTCGATCCGTCGCTCGGTGCCGCCGTAGTGCGGGTTCGTCCCGATCGAGACAGCTGCGCGGTGCGCAAGCGCCTCACCGGCGTAGATCCCGTAGCGCGGGCAGAGAAGGTGCGGGTCCATCGCGATGTTCGCCGTCGGGTAGCCGAGGGTGCCTCCGCGCTGGTCTCCTGCCACGACCGTGCCGTCGAGCTCGAAGGGCCGCCCCAGCATCGTCGCTGCGTCGGCCAGGTCGCCGTCGCGAACGGCATCGCGGATCGCGGTCGAGGAGACGCCCTCGACCTCGGACACCGGCAAGAGCTCGAGACCGGCCCCGACGAGCGTCTCGAGCGATCCGGAGCGCCTGTGACCGAAGCGGAAGTCCTTTCCCACCGCAACCGCCTCCGCCCCGATCGACGTGAGGTACGTCGCGATGAACTCGTCCGGCGAGAGCCGCATGAACTCCGGGGTGAACGCCGCGACGAGCGTGTCCGCAACGCCCGCCTCGGTGAGAAGCTCCAGGCGTCGCTCCAGCGTCGAGATGAGGTCGACGCGGTTGCCGAGCACGATGCGCGGGTGCGGGTCGAGCGTGATCACCGTCGGCTCGAGGCCGGAGTCGATCGTCGCCCGGAGCACCGAGCGGTGTCCGCGGTGGACGCCGTCGAAGGTGCCGATCGCGACGGCGCGCGGCCGGCGCTCGAGCTGGGACGGTGCGTGCGCGATTTTCACGCCTTCGCCGCCAGCCTCGGAAGCGCCTCCTCGAGCGGCACGACACGCTCCTCGTCAGCTTCCTCGACGCGGAACGGGCCAATCCCCGTCCGCCTGAGCGTGGCGCAATGGCCGCCGAGCGCATCAGCGATCGATCGGATGTACGTCCCGGAGCCGACGAGCAGGTCGAGCCTGGCGATGCCGGCCTCGTACGAGACCAGCTCGAGCTCGTGGATCCGCATGACGCGCGTCGGCATTTCGACGACGACACCCTGGCGATGCAGCCGGTAGGCGCGCTCGCCGCCGATCTTCACCGCCGACGCGGCCGGAATCGGAAGCTCGACCTCGCCTCGGAGACCTGCGAGGGAGGACTCGAGCTCGTCACGCGAGGGCGGCTCGTGCTCCTCGAGGACGTCCCCCTCCGGGTCGCCCGTCGTCGTGCGCGCGCGAAGGTCGACGTCGGTCACGTAGCGCTTGTCGAGCTTCATGAAGCGGTCCTGGAGGCTCGTCGCGCGACCCGAGAGCAGCACCAGGAGCCCCGTTGCGAAAGGGTCGAGGGTTCCTGCGTGGCCTGTCTTCGCCCCCGTTCGTCCCCGGACGCGCGCAACGATGTGGAACGACGACGGGCCGGCCGGCTTGTCGACGAGGACGACGCCCGTCGGTTCGAGCGCCTTCGGGATCGCCATCAGCCCGGGCTGTCGCCGTTCGCGCTCTGAAAGGCGTCGACGATCCGGCGCGTGATCTCGTCCATCCCCAGGTCTGTCGAGAACCCGGCTGCACGCTTGTGCCCACCTCCGCCGAAGCTCCGGGCGATCGCCGACACGTCGACGCCGTCCGGATGGGATCGGAGCGAGCCCTTGCGGGCGGACGAAGCGCCTGCGGGGAGCTCGCGGACGAGAGCCACGAGCTCGGCCCCGTCGACGGCGCGCAGATGATCGATGATGCCCTCGGAGTACGGCTCCTCCGCTCCGGCCGCGTCGAAGTCCTCACGGCGGAGCTCGGAGACGACGATCCGCCCCTCGGCGAGCTCCGTCGCCCGCTCCAGAGCGCGGGCGAGCAGCTTCAGCTTCGGGAACGGCGTCGACTCGTACACCTCGACGAACACCTTGCTCGGGTCGGCACCCGCCTCGACGAGCACGGCGGCCAGCCGGAGAGCCTTCGGCGTCGTGTTGGAGTACTGGAAGCGGCCCGTGTCGGTGACGACCGCGGTGTAGAGGGCCTCGGCGATCGCAGGTGTCAGGTCGATCCCGAGCGCCGCGAAGACGTCCGCGAGCACTTCTGCGGTGGACGACGCATCGTCCACGACGAGGTCGACGTCGCCGAAGCGCGTGTTGTCGTGGTGGTGGTCGATGTTCACGGTGAGCGACGCCACTCCGATCAGCGTCGGCTCGACGATTCGGCCCTCCTGCGCGCAGTCGACCGCGACGAGCACGCGCTCTCGGGCATCGGTGGGCGCAGACCGGAGAAGGCCACGCGCCTCGAGCTCGAGGAACGCGTACTCACCCGGCAGCGGCGCGATCCCGCCGAGCACCATCAAGGAGTCCTTCCCGAGCGCGTCGAGCGCGAGGTGGGTCGCGAGGAGCGAGCCGAGCGCGTCCCCGTCCGGGTTGTCGTGCGAGGTGACCATGAAACGGTCGTTCGCGCGCAGAGCCTCGACGACGGCGCTCGTGTCAGTCGGCTGCATCGTCGTCTCCGTCGGGCGGCGCGAGCTCATCGATGAGATGCGTCATGCGGACGCCCTGCTCGACCGCGCGATCGTAGACGAACTCGAGGTGCGGAGTCCGGCGCAGCTTGAGCTCGCGATTGATCCTCGCCTGGAGCACTCCGGCGGCGCCCTCGAGGGCCGTGAGAGTCCGGTCGCGCTGCTTCTCGGAGCCGAAGACGCTCAGCCAGACCTTCGCATGGTCGAGGTCACGCGACGTCTCGACCGATGTGACGGTGACGAACCCGATTCGCGGGTCCTTGAGCGTCGGGATCGCCTCGGAGATGACCTTCTTCATCGCCTCGTCGACCCGCCGCATGCGCTCGGGGCGGCTCATATGCCCACCGTACAGCGCGGCGAGACCGTTCTAGGCCTCCGGGGCGATGAGCTCACGGTGCCGGCCGAAGAGCTCGAACGGCTGACCGTGGAGCCAGCGCTCGGCCTCGTCGAGCAGCCGCTCGGCGTCGCTCGCCTGCCTCGTGACGCATGCCAGCGTCAGTGCCGCTCGTTGCCACGTGTCGTGATGGTCGACCTCGGCGATCGAGCAGCCGGTGCGATTCGCGAGCTGCTGCTTCACCGAGCGAAGGTGCATCCGCTTGTCCTTGAGCGAGCGGCTCTCGGGGAAGTGGAGCTCGAAGGAGAGGATGCCGACGTAGCCGGTTGACATGTTCGGATCTCGTTGGGCCTCCGGGGAAGGAGCGGTGCCCCGGCTACCGTAGACGATCGCGTGGCCAGCTCAGCCCGTCTCGCCGCTGTGCTCGTCGCGCTCGCCTGCGCGCTCGTCGCTGCCTCCCCCGGCCCCGCAGCCGGCAACCGGAACGTGCTGAGCTACGGCGACTCGCTCTCGGTCGGTACCGACCTCTTCCTCGCCGGTTACCTCCGCGGCTGGAACGTCCGGTCGAGCGCGTCGATCTCGAGACATGCAGACGAGGTGCCTGATGCCCTCCGCGCGTACGGCCGCTCGCTTCCTCGCGTGATCGTCGTCAGCGCAGGCACGAACGACGATCCCGGTCGCATCTCCGGCTTCGCGCGGATCGTCCGCCGAACGCTCGCGATCGCCGGCCCGTCACGCTGCGTCGTCTGGTCGACGATCGTCCGCCCTCCGTACCAGGGGGTCTCGTACGCGGGGTACAACGAGGCGCTGGAAGCGATCGCCGCCGGCCACGGAAACCTCCGCGTCTTCGACTGGGCCGCGATGGCCCGGGCGCACCCGTCGTGGTTCGGCTCGGACGGAGTTCACCCGACGATGACCGGTTACCGTGCCCGCGCAGCCGCGATGGCACGACTCGTGCAGCGCTGCTGACTCGGGGCCAGCGCTCACGTCGCCTGGTCGCCTGGTGTCCGACTTAAAGTCGGACACCAATCGCTAGTCGCCGGAGGCGGTGGTGGCGAGGTCGGTGCGCTCGACCTCGCGTGTCTCGAAGGCCTCGAGGACGTCGCCTTCCTTGACGTCGTTGAACCCGTCGAGCAGGATGCCGCACTCGAAGCCCTCGGCAACCTCGCGGGCATCCTCCTTGAACCGCTTGAGCTGGGCGATCGTCGTCTCGTGGATGACCGTGCCGTCGCGGACGACGCGAACGCTCGCGGAGCGACGGACGACGCCGTTCGTGACCATGCACCCCGCGATCGTCCCGAGCCGCGACACCTTGAACAGGGCGCGCACCTCGGCCTCGCCGAGCACCTCTTCCGTCGTGACCGGAGAGAGCATCCCGACGAGCGCCTGCTCGATGTCCTGCGTGAGCTGGTAGATCACGCGGTAGGTGCGGATGTCGACCCCCTCGCGCTCGGCGAGCTGCCTCGCCTCGGCGCTCGGCCGGACGTTGAAGCCGACGACGAGCGCGTTCGAGGCGGACGCGAGGTAGATGTCGTTCTCGGTGATCCCACCGACACCGGTGTGGATCACGTTGACCCGCACCTCCGGGTGCTGGATCTTCCCGAGCTCGCTCATGAGCGCCTCGACCGAGCCCTGGACGTCGCCCTTGAGGACGACGTTGAGATCCTGGACGGCGCCCTCCTGCATCAGCTCGAACAGCGTCTCCAGCGAGACGCCTGCCGCCTTCGAGCGCTGCGCGAGCTGCTCGCGGCGGAGCCGCTCGGCGCGCTTCTCGGCGATGTCCTTGGCCTGCCGCTCGTGCTCGACGACGCGTGCAAGCTCGCCGGCGGGCGGCGGACGGTCGAAGCCGAGGATCTCGACGGGCTCGCCGGGATGGGCCTCGCGAACCTTCTCGCCGCGATAGTCGTAGAGCGCGCGGACCTTGCCGGCCGCGTCACCGGCGACGATCGCGTCGCCGACGTGCAGCGTGCCGCGCTGGACGAGCATGGTCGCCACCGCGCCGCGGCCGATGTCGAGGCGTGACTCGATGATCGGCCCGGAAGCGTCGGCCTTCGCATTCGCGCGCAGGTCGAGCTCCGCGTCGGCGACGAGGAGGATGCTCTCGAGGAGATCCTCGAGCCCGGTCTGCTGCTTGGCGGACACCTGGGCGAACTGGGTCGTGCCGCCCCAGTCCTCGGGCTGGAGGCCCTCGGACGCGAGCTCCGTCTTGACCCGGTCGATATTCGCGTTGGCCACGTCGACCTTGTTGATCGCGACGACGATCGGCACCTCGGCCGCGCGTGCGTGGCTGATCGACTCCCGCGTCTGCGGCATGACGCCGTCGTCGGCCGCGACGACCAGCACCGCGATGTCGGTGATCTTCGCGCCGCGGGCGCGCATGGCCGTGAACGCCTCGTGCCCCGGCGTGTCGAGGAACGTGAGCTTTCGCCCGTCGACGTCGGTCTGGTAGGCGCCGATGTGCTGCGTGATGCCGCCGGCCTCGGTCTCCACGACGGCCGTCGAGCGGATCGCGTCGAGCAGCGTCGTCTTGCCGTGGTCGACGTGGCCCATGATCGTCACGACCGGCGGCCGCGCCGAAAGGTCCGCCTCGACGTCCTCGACGATCTGTTCCTCCTCGTCGTCGGCGGCGTGCTTGATCGTCACCTCGCGCTCGACCTCGGCGGCGATCAGCTCGACCTCCTCGTCGGACAACGACTGCGTGGCCGTCCGCATCTGGCCGAGGCCCATCAGGATCTTGATGATCTGCGCCATCTGCACGCCGAGCGCGGCGGAGAGGTCCTTGACGGTGACGCCGGACTCGACCGTGACCGGTCCGGTCGGCTGAACGGGCGCCTGTGTGCGCGGAGGTGCCTGCTGGGAGCGGTCGCGCGCAGCGCGCGCGTCGCGCCCGCGTGCCGCGCCGCCCTCGATCACGACGCGCCGACGCCGGCCCCCCGGGCCGCCGCCGCGCGGGCGGATCGGACGATTCGGTCTGTTCGGGCCGTCAGCCATCAGACCGCCCAGTGTAGATGCGCGCGAGCCGAGGGCTGACGGTCACGTCGGCACGCAGCGCCCGCCTGAACGCGCGGCGCTCGACAGCCTGCTCGAAGCACTCGATCCGGTCGCACGTGTACGCCCCGCGTCCCGGGAGGTTCCGTCCCTGGATCAACACGCCGTCCACCGCCGCGAAGCGGCGAAGCTCGGATTGCGCCGCACGACGGCCGCAGCCGGCGCACGTCCTGACGGGAACGCAACGCTCACGCCCCGTCGCTCGTCTCCTCTGCCGGCGCCACACCGGCCGCCTCGACGTCCACCGCGATCGCAACCTCGGCCGTGTCCTCGACGGCACCCTCGGCGGCATCCGCCTCCTCGACCGTCAGCTCGCCGGCCGCGAGCGCTTCCTCGACCTCGGCGACCGCCTCCTCGGCGAGCGCGACGTCGTCCGCCACCGCCGCGGCGACGGCGACCGAGGCACCGGCGGTCGGATCGCTCGCAATCGCCTGGTGGGCCGGGACGCCGCAGTACTTCGACCCGGGCAGAGCCGCGTTCGGGCAGCGCTTGCCGTTCGAGAGAAGCGCGGCGCAGCGGCCCGAGAAGTCGCCGTCCCCGTCGTCCTCCCCGGCGAAGGCAGCATCGGCCTCGGCCTGGGCGAACTCGGAGTCGGACTTGATGTCGACCTTCCACCCCGTGAGCCGCGCGGCGAGACGGGCGTTGAGCCCCTCCTTGCCGATCGCGAGCGCGAGCTGGTCGTCCGGGACGACGACGGTCGCGTCCCGGCTCTCGTCGTCGATGTACACCTCGCGCACGCGGGCGGGCGAGAGCGCCTTCGCGACGAACCGTGCCGGCTCCGTGTTCCACGGGATGATGTCGATCTTCTCGCCGCGGAGCTCCGACACGACCATGCGGACGCGCGATCCGCGCGGCCCGACGCAGGCGCCGACCGGATCGACACCCTGGACGTGCGACTCGACGGCGATCTTCGAGCGGTAGCCCGGCTCGCGGGCGACGCCGCGGATCTCGACGAGCCCGTCGGCGATCTCCGGCACCTCGAGCTCGAAGAGCGCCTCGATCAGCTGCGGCGCGCGCCGCGAGAGGATCACCTGCGGGCCCTTCGTGCTCGAGCGAACCTCGATGATCACGGCCTTGATGCGCGAGCCCTGCTCGTAGCGCTCGCCGTCGACCTGCTCGGAGCGCGGCAGCAGCGCCTCGACCTTGCCGAGGTCGACGAGCACGTTGTTGCGGTCGCCCGCCTGCTGGACGATGCCGGTCACGACCTCGCCCTGACGGTCGACGTACTCCTCGTACATGATCGCGCGCTCCGCCTCGCGGATGCGCTGCTGGATCACCTGCTTCGCGGTCATCGCGGCGATACGGCCGAAGTCGTCCGGCGTCGCGTCGGTGCGATCGATGAGGTCGTCCGGCACCTGCTCCCAGTCGAGGTCGAGCTCGTCGTCGACGATCAGCGTGTGCTGCTTCTCGCCCGTCTCCTCCTCGATCCGCTCGAGGTCGTCGATCGCTCGCTCACGAGCCTCGTCGAGCAGGCGCGCCTCGAGGTCGCCCGGGATGTCGAGCGCGAAGACGCGGAACTCCCCCTCGTCGTCGAGCTCGACGGTCGCGTGACGCGCGGCGCCCGGCGTCTTCTTGTAGGCGGCAAGGAGGGCATCCTCGAGGGCGGCCACGAGGGTGCCCGTCTCGATGCCCTTCTCCTTCTCGATCGTCCGGATCCCCTCGATGATCTCCTGGCTCATTCCGCACCGTCCTCGTCGATCAGGTTGCCCCGGACGATCTCGTCGACCGGAATCTGGTGTGCAGTGCCGTGGACCGAGACGGTCACGGCGTGGTCGTCGGCCGCGACGAGCGTTCCTCGAAGGCGCTTCGCGTCGGCCGTCTTCAGCTTCACGGTGCCGCCGATCGCCCGGCGGAAGTGCTCGGGCCGGCGCACCGGCCGCTCGGGCCCGGGCGACGAGACGTCGATCGTCCAGTGCGCCCGGTAGTCGTCCAGCAGGCGCGTGACGCGCTCGCAGAGCGCAAAGTCGACGCCGTCCGGGTGGTCGACGTAGACGCAGAACCGCGCCGGGGAGAGCAGCTCGACCGCGAGCACTTCGACCCCGGCCAGCGTCGACTCGACGGCCGGCGTGATCGCCTCCGTCAGCTCGCGCTCCCTGTCGTACGTGCCCGTCGCCATCGCGTTTCTCATCCCTTTCAAAACAAATGGGCGCTCCCGCGCCCATTTCTCCAAGCAGGTGAAATGTGGTGAACAGAGGATAGCACCGTCCTGGGCGTTCTCTCCCTCCGGCGGCCTCAGACGTCGAACACGATGAAGTGGTCGTGCGGGATGTGCGGCTTCCCCGGAACCGGCCTAAGCTCCTCGCGCCAGCCGTCGCCGACGGCGTCCATGGCGACGCGCCGCCAGAACTCCGGCGCGCCTTCGTTCTCGGCCTGGAACCCGATCTCCCAACTCCCGGGGTGACGGCCGAGGAGCTCCCGGGCCACCTCGTGGCCCACCCGCTTGCGGCGCGCCGCCCGGACGACGAAGAAGTCCCCCATCGCCTTCCTGCCACCCGTGAGGCCCGTGACGAACGCAAAGCCGGCGGGCGCGTCGCCATACGAGACCAGATAGCCGCACGCGTCCGGGTCGTCGAAGTACGTCGGCAGGCGGCCGGCCTTGAACATGCCCTCCGGGTTCGGCAGCGTGCCGCGCACCTCGGACATGTCGTGCGAGTAGAGCTGCCACAGCCGCTCGATCACCGGCCGGTCGGCGGCTGTGATCGGGCGCAGCTGTGGTCGTTCCTCCACGCGCAGGATTGTGCCGTCAGAGCTCGTGAGTCTGACGCTCGCGATCGTCCCCACAGGGGTCTGGCCTGTCGAGTCGCGATGCGCTTTTCCGCGCGCTAGTAGGCCGCCGGCGCCCAGGGTCGCGCAGAAGGCCTCGACCCGCGGCTCTGCCTCCTCGGACGCGGTGACGCTGACGACCTTGCCGCTGCGCACGATCTCGCGGCGGCTCATCGCCGGCAGCAGCACGCTCGAGAGGCGGTCGCAGATGTCAGGATCGGCGCATGGAAGTGGAGCTGCGCACGGTCACGGACGCGGACGTCGAGGTGTTCTACGAGCAGCAGCTCGACCCGGAGGCGCGCCGCGTGGCCGTGTTCCCGCTGCGTGACCACGACACGTTCACGACGCACTGGCGCGAGCGGATCCTGGCGGACGAGGCAAATGACGCTTGGACGATCGTCGCCGACGGCGAGGTCGCCGGGCACATGCTCTGCTTCGAGCGCGACGGGAAGCGCGAGGTGGGCTACTGGCTCGGGCGCCCCCACTGGGGACAGGGCATCGCGACGGCCGCGCTCGCGGCGCTGCTGCGCGAGGTGACCGAGCGGCCACTCTATGCGTACGTCGTGCGGAGCAACGTCGGCTCGATCCGCGTACTCGAGAAGTGCGGCTTCACGACCATCGGCTCGGAGCGGCACCTGGACGAGCGGACGGGCGAGGAGATCGACGAGGCGCTCCTCGAGCTTCGGTAACGCCGAGGCGTCGTCTGCGCCGACGCGGAGCGTGCTCCATTCCCCGACGCTCCCACCTACGGCTCGACCTCGAGCACGATCGTCACAGGCCCGTCGTTCACGATCTCGACCTCCATGTACGCGCCGAAGACGCCCGTCTCGACCGGGACGCCCAGCGCGCGCAGCTCGTCGCAGAAGCGCTCATAGAGCGGCTCGGCTTGCTCCTTGGGCGCAGCCTGCGAGAAGTCGGGCCTCGTTCCCCTCTGACGCCTGCTATCGGCGAGCAGCGTGAACTGGCTCACGACGAGCGCGTCACCACCGACGTCGAGCAGCGAGCGGTCGAAGCGGCCCGCGTCGTTGGGGAAGATCCGGAGCCGCGCGATCTTCGCGGCGAGCCGCATGGCCGTTTCGGACGTGTCTTCGTGCCTGGCACCGATCAGGACGAGCAGCCCCGGCCCACACGCGCCGACCGTCTCTCCGTCGACCCGCACCGAGGCGCTCGACACGCGCTGCACGACGGCACGCATGCGGTGATTCTGAGCCTGCACGCGATAGCGTGCAGGCATGGCCGCACGGATCGAGGACTACGGCCTCATCGGCGACCTGCAGACCGCCGCGCTCGTCTCGCGCCACGGCTGCATCGACTGGCTCTGCTTTCCGCGCTTCGACTCGGGCGCGTGCTTCGCCGCCCTCCTCGGCGACGAGGAGAACGGCCGGTGGTCACTCAGGCCCGCGTCGGACATCACGTCGGCGCAGCGGCGGTACCGCGGCGACACGCTTGTCCTCGAGACGGAGCTCGCCTGCGACGAAGGCGTCGTGCGCCTGATCGATTTCATGCCCCCGCGCGGGGAGGCGCCGGACGTCGTGCGCATCGTCGAGGGCGTCGAGGGGACGGTCCCGATGAAGATGCGTATGAGCATCCGGTTCGACTACGGCTCGATCGTCCCCTGGGTGCGCCGGAAAGACGAGGGCCTCCACGCGGTGGCGGGCCCGGATGCGCTCCTCCTCGCGACGCCGATCGACCTCGTCGGCCGGAATCTCCACACCGAGGCCGAGTTCGACGTCGCCCCCGGCGACCGCGTGCCGTTCGTCTTGACCTGGTTTCCGTCCAACCAGGATCTGCCCCAGCACACCGACGCCGAACAGGCCCTCGTCGACACCGACAGCTTCTGGCGCGAGTGGGTCACCGACTGCGTCCATGTCGGGCGCTTCCGCGAGCCGCTCGTGCGGTCCCTCGTCACCCTCAAAGCGCTCACGTATGCCCCGACCGGAGGCATCGTCGCCGCCGCGACGACGTCGCTGCCCGAGGCGCTCGGCGGCGTGCGGAACTGGGACTACCGCTACTGCTGGCTGCGCGACGCAACCCTCACGCTCCTCGCGCTGGTCCGCGCGGGCTACGACGGCGAGGCCCGCGCGTGGCGCGATTGGCTGCTCCGCGCAATCGCGGGGCGACCGGGCGAGGTGCAGATCATGTACGGGATCGCCGGCGAGCGGCGGCTGACGGAGGTCGAGCTGGAGTGGCTCCCGGGCTACGAGCGCTCAACGCCCGTGCGGATCGGGAACGCGGCGTCCCAACAGCGCCAGCTCGACGTCTACGGCGAGGTGCTGGACGCGCTCTACCACGCCCGGCTCTCGGGGCTCGAGCCGTCGAAGGACGCCTGGGCGCTCATCCGAAAGCTCCTCCAGTGGCTCGAGAAGGGCTGGCGCGAGCCCGACGAGGGGATCTGGGAGGTGCGCGGGCCGCGACGGCACTTCACGCACTCCAAGGTGATGGCCTGGGTCGCGTTCGACCGTGCGGTTCGCATGATCGAGGAGGACGGGCTCGGCGGGCCTGTCGATCGTTGGCGTGCCCTTCGCGAGGAGATCCACGACGAGGTCTGTCGCGAAGGCCTCTCCGAGAAGCTCGGGGCGTTCACGCAGTCGTACGGGCTGGACCGGCTCGACGCCAGCCTGCTCATGATTCCGCTGGTCGGGTTCCTCCCTGCCGACGACGAGCGGGTCGTCGCGACGGTCGCCGCCATCGAGCGCGAGCTCGTCGAGGACGGCCTCGTCACTCGTTATCGCGCCGACGAGGAGAACACCGACGTGGACGGCCTGCCGCCGGGCGAGGCCACGTTCCTCCCGTGCTCGTTCTGGCTCGTGCAGGTGTACGCGCTGCAGGGCCGCCTCGACGAGGCCGAGAAGCTCTTCGAACGCCTGATCGGGCTTCGCAACGACCTCGGCCTCCTCTCCGAGGAGTACGACGTGAAGGCCGAACGGCTCGTCGGCAACTTCCCGCAGGCGTTCACGCATCTGACCCTCGTCGACGCGGCCCTCACGCTCGACGAGGGCTGGTGCCGGCGTGCAGGCAGGGCCACCGTCGACGAAACGCGGTCCGGCGGCGCGCGGGTCGACTAGATGGCCGTCGTCGAGCTTCGCGACCGGGACGCGCTCGCGCGCTTCTTCCGCGAACGCCCGGCGGTTCATGCCTACGAGCTCGGCGACCTCGACGACTTCTTCTGGCCCCACACCCGCTGGCTCGGATGGATGCCGGATGGTCGCGTCGAGCAGGTCGCACTTCTCTACGACGAGCCCGACCCGCCGGTGCTGCTCGCGTTCGCGGAGGAGCCCGCTCGAGGAATGACGGCGCTGCTCGGATCGCTCGCCGGTGAGCTTCCCCCCGCGGTCTACGCGCACCTCTCCCCCGGCCTATTGGACGCCCTCGCTTCCGAGCTCGTTCCTGCGCGCGATCCCGTTCTGCATCTGAAACTCGGGCTCGTCGATCCTGGCGCGCTCGCCCGGTACGACACGGCGGAATGTGAGCTGCTCTCGTCGGCCGACCTCGAGGAGGTCGAGCGCTTCTACGAGCGCGCGTATCCCGGGACGTGGTTCCAGCGGCGGATGCTCGAGACCGGGCGGTACGTCGGCGTCCGACGCGCGGACGAGCTCGTGTGCGTCGCCGGGGTCCACGTCTGGTCTCCGACGTGGCGCGTTTCGTGTCTCGGCAACGTCGCGACCCTGCCGACTGCTCGCGGCGAGGGCCTCGCCACGGCCGCATGCGCGAGGCTCTGCCGTGTCCTCCTCGGCGACGGGATCGACGTGATCTCGCTCAACGTCCGCGCCGACAATGCGGCGGCGATCCGGGCCTACGAGAAGCTCAGGTTCGCGCATGCAACCGACTACGTCGAGGTGATGCTCAAGGCTCGCGACACGAACGGGCGGTCGTCGTGATCTGCGTCGTCGGTGGTGGAGCCGCAGGGCTCGCCTGCGCCGCGATGCTCCGGCGTGCCGGCGCCGAGGTCGTCGTCCTCGAACGCGACGAGGTCGGTGCCGCCTGGCAGGCGCGGTACGACTGCCTCCATCTCCACACCGTGCGATGGCTCTCGGGCTTGCCGGGATACGGCATCCCGCGGTCGTACGGCAAGTGGCCGTCCCGCGACCACGTCGTCGAGTACCTCCGCGCATACGCGGCACGGCATGCGATCGCCGTTCGCACCGGCGTGACGGCCGGGCGCGTCGACCGCACGAAGGAGGGCTGGCTCGTGGCCACCGGAGGCGAGCCGGTCTCCGCCGATCGCATCGTGATCGCGACCGGCTACAGCAACGTCCCCCACCTCCCCACGTGGCCCGGATCGTTCGCCGGACACCTCGTGCACTCCGCCGACTACCGCCGCGGCGACTCCTACCGCGGGCAACGCGTGCTCGTCGTCGGCGCCGGCAACTCGGGTGCCGAGATCACGATCGACCTCGCTCGCGCCGGCGCGAGCGAGGTGCTGCTGTCGGTGCGGACGCCTCCCGCCGTCGTCCGCCGTGACACGCTGGGCGTCCCGAGCCAACTGCTCGGCATCGCGAGCGGCCGTCTCCCGGTCGGCGTCGTCGACCGCATCGCGGCCACGCTTCGACGGGTCGCGTTCGGCGACCTCGCGTCGGTCGGACTTCCCGCGCCGGAGAAGCCGTACTCCGAGTTCCTGCGCCGGCGGGTCATTCCGATCGTCGACGTCGGCCTGGTCGCGGCGGTGAAGAACGGGACGGTGCAGGTCGTCGCGGGGCTCGAGCGCTTCGAGGACGGTCGGCCGGTGCTCGCCGACGGCCGCTCCGTCGAGGTCGACGCGATCGTCGCGGCGACCGGGTTCCGGACCGGCCTCGAGCCACTCGTCGGCCATCTCGGCGTGCTCGACGACAACGGCGTGCCGCTCGTCCACGGCCCCGACGAGCATCCCGGTGCCCCAGGCCTGCACTTCGTCGGCTACGTCGTGAGCCTCGGCGGCACGCTTCGGCTCGTCGGCGATCAGGCCGAGCGCCTCGCCCGCGTCGCGGCCTGACAGCGCGCGGTCAGCGGTGGCCGAAGTGATGCGCGCGCGGGAGGGCTGCGACGACGTCCGGGGTCGCGGCGACGCGACGGGCGAGCGCCGACAGGCTCTCGAGCTCGCGGACGAGGATGTTCCGGTTACGCTCGACGCGCTCGTAGCGCCCGCGGACGAGGACGATCGGCTCGCCTCGGACGATGCCCCGGTGCCGCTCGTAGACGTCTTTCGGGACGATGAGGTTCACCTGGCCATGCTCGTCCTCCAGCAGCATGAAGACGATCCCCTTCGCGGTCGCGGGACGCTGGCGCGCGATCGCCATTCCCGCGAAGGCGACCGTCGAGCCGTGCCGCGCCTCATTGAGCTCCGGGCTCGAGAGCGTCCCCGGCGCCAGGTGCGGGCGCAGGAGCGCAAGCGGGTGCGTCCCCACCGAGAGCCCCGTCTCGCGGTAGTCGGCCAGCATCCGCTCCCACCGGGTGAGGTCGGGCAGAGCAGGCGTCTCCGCGGTCGGGTCGAGCGGAAGCGGGAGCTGCTTCGCCTCGCCGCGCGTGCCCTCGACCGAACGCGGCCGGGTGGCAAGGCCGAGCTCCCAGAGGAGATCACGCCGCCTCGCACCGAAGCCGTCACAAGCGCCGCCGCGAACGAGCGCCTCGAGCGCCTCGCGGGAGACCTGCGCCCGCCGCGCGAGATCGCCGACGTCGCGGAACGGCCCGTTCGCGTCCCGTTCCGCCTCGAGCGCCTCCGCGTCGTCCTTCCCGACCGAGGAGACGTACGCAAGCCCTACGCGGACGGCGTGGGGCGACGCTTTGGGTGGCGGATGGGGCGTGGCTTTCCAGGGCGTGGCTTCAGCCTCGCCCTTCTCTTTGCCGCCAACCAAGGGGGGCAAGGCTAAAGCCATGCCCCCTACGCTCCCACCGCAAGGCTCCAGCGAGCAGCGCGCCTCGCTCAGGTTGACGTCGGGCGGGCATACCTCGACGCCGCGCCGCTGGGCGTCGCGGACGAGGCTCGCGGGCGGGTAGAAGCCCATCGGCTGCTCGTTCAGGAGGCCGCAGAGGAACTCGGCCGGGTAGTGGTGGCGAAGCCAGGCGGACTGGTAGGCGAGCAGGCCGAACGCGGCCGCGTGCGCCTTCGGGAAACCGAAGCCCGAGAAGCCGACGAGCGTGTCGAAGACACCGTCCGCGACCTGCTCGTCGACCCCGCGGCCGACCGCTCCCTCGACGAAGCGCGCCCGGTGGGCCTCGAGCGCCTCGTGACTCCGCTTGCGGCTCATCGCGCGGCGAAGCCCCTCCGCCTCGCCGATCGTGTATCCGGCGAGCGCGATTGCGACGTCGAGCACCTGGTCCTGGAAGACGACGACGCCGAGCGTCGAGGTGAGCGGCTCGCGGAGCGACTCGTGCGGGACGGGGAACACGAACGACGGGTCCTCGCGGAGCAGGCGGCGATGCTCGATGTACGGGTGGACGGCCTTCCCCTGGATCGGCCCGGGCCGGACGAGCGCGACCTGGATCGTGAGGTCGTCAATCGTCTCCGGCTTCGTGCGCAGCAGGCTCTGCATCTGCGCGCGGCTCTCGATCTGGAACACGCCGACGGTGTCGGCCGCCTGGATCTCGGCGAACACGTCGGGGTCGTCGAGCGGGACGCGCGAGAGGTCGATCGGCGCGCCGTGCAGCTGGGCGATCCGGTCGACGCACTCCTCGATGCACGACAGCATCCCGAGCCCGAGCAGGTCGATCTTGAGGAAGCCGGCGTCGGCGCACGAGTCCTTGTCCCACTGGCAGAGCTGGCGGCCGGCCATCGCGGCCGGTTGGACGGGGACGAGCTCGACCAGTGGACGCGACGAGATCACCATCCCGCCCGGGTGCTGGGAGACGTGGCGCGGTAGCCCGGCGATCTCCCGCGTGAGGAACTGGAACGCGCGCCAGCGCTTCGACAGGAGCTTCCGGTCGGCGTCGGGGAGCGCCGCGACCTCGTCCGCGACGCGCTCGGCGTGCCAGCCGTCGGTCACGCGGGCGAGCCGCTCGAGCTCGGACTGCGGCAGCCCGAGCGCCTTGCCGACGTCACGGATCGCGCCCCGCGAGCGGTACGTCGCGAAGCTCGCGACGAGCGCCGCATGCTCGTGGCCGTACCGCTCGGTGACGCGGACGATCAGCTTCTCGCGGATGTCGCGCGGGAAGTCGAGGTCGATGTCCGGCACCGACGTGAGCTCGTGGTTGATGAAGCGCCCGAGCGAGAGGCCGTTCTCGACGGGGTCGACGTGCGAGAGCCCGGTCAGGTAGCAGACGATCGAGCCGACCGAGCTTCCCCTCCCCCGCCCCGGCGGCAGGAACATGCGCGGCGAGTCGCGGCCGCGCACCTCGAGCGCACACTCCCGTGCGATCTCGAGCACCTCGTGGTGGAGGAGGAAGAACCCCGCGAGCCCGAGCCGGCCGATCAGCGCGAGCTCCCCGTCCAGGCGGTCGCGGGCCTTCGCCTGCAACGGTCTGTTGCAAGCCCCGTACCGCTCCGCGAACGCGTGGTCGCAGATCCCGGCGAGCTGCCGGGTTGCCGGATCTGCGCGGTCGGAGAAGTCGGGGTAGCGATAGCCGAGCTCCTCGGTGAGGTCGAAGGTCAGTCGCTGGGCGAGCGTCACGGTGCGCTCCGCCGCCGCGCGGTCGATGCCGGCGAAGCGCTCGACCATCTCGGCGGGTGCACGCAGCACCGCCTCGCGGTTCCCTCGCCGCTCCCGCTCGCAGCCGTCGAGCGAGGTGCGGCAGCGGATGGCGACGAGCGTGTCCTGGAGCAGCGTGCGGCGCGGCGCGTGAGCGTGGACGTTGCCGGTGGCGATCGTCTCGACGCGGAGGCGCTCGGCGAGGTCGCGGAGCATCATGTGGCGCCTCACGTCACCCCGCTCGTACGGCCGCTGCAGCTCGACGAAGAACCGCTCGCGGCCGAACGCGCGCGCGAGCCGGGCCGCGCCGCCCGGATCGTGGAGCGCCAGCCCGTCACGGGCGCAGCCCGAGAGGCAGACGAGCCCCTCGTTCAGCTCGGCGACGGTCTCGAGCGAGACGGCCGGAGGCAGCGGCTCTCGGTCTTCCCTCCCCGGACGGCGTGTCCCGGCATGAGCGGCGGTGAGGATCCGGCAAAGGTTCGCGTAGCCCTTCCCGCTCTCGCAGAGCAGGGTGATGTGGCGGCCAGCTCTGTATTCCGCTCCAGCGGCGGCAAAGCCGCCACCTCCGCTCTCGAGCGGCTCCGTCGAGCCTACGCCGCTGACCGTCACCTCGGCGCCGGTGATCGGCCGGATGCCGGCGTGCTTCGCGGCGTGCGCGAACTCGAGGGAGCCGTAGACGCCGTCGTGGTCGGTAAGGGCGAGCGACGGGTAGCCGAGCTCCGCCGCGCGGGTGACGAGCTCCTCGGGATGCGAGGCGCCGTCGAGGAACGAGTACGCCGAGTGGCAGTGGAGCTCGATATACGTGGGGGAACCCATGGTTCCCCCACGGACACCCTCCTTCATCGCACCTCACCCACCGTCGCCCGCCTGGCCTCCCGGCCGGCAAAGCCGGCCTCCGGCCGCAACGCGCCTCGCACAGATCGAGCAAGACCGAACAGGCGCGCTCTCCTGGAGGCCGGCACTAGATGATTGATCGGTGATCCGGCGCCGCGTCTGGGGCGCCATCCGGTTCGGGACGATTGCCGATCGACCATCTAGGCTCTTCCTCGATGGCATCGAGCAACCCGACCGGGAAGCTCGTCGCAGGGTTCGATACGGCCGGTGAGGCGATCACCGACCGTCCCGGCCGCCGTGTGACGCTGCTCACGGACACCGAGGAGCTGGCGCTGACCGCCTTCGAGTACGGACCCGGCGAGCGCGGCGCGAGCCCGCACGTCCACTCGGACCACTCGGACGCGTTCCTCGTTCTCGAGGGCGAGCTCGAGATCACGTTCGAGAGCGGGCCGCTCCGAGCGCCGGCCGGGACGCTCGTGCTCATCCCGCGCGGCGTCGTCCATTCGTTCGGCAACCCGAGTGACGCGGCCGTGCGCTTCCTCAACGTTCACGCGCCGTCGTACGGCTTCGGGGACTACCTGCGCGGGCAGAATCCGGGATTCGACCAGCATGAGCCTCCGCCGGACGGCGGCCTCGATCCGGCGAATGTCGTGGTGCGCACGTTCGACATCGGTGCCTGAGCGATGTCCGGCCTCGACACCGGCGTCTGCCGGCTCCTCGGGACGCGCTACCCGATCGTGCAGGCGCCGATGGCCGGCGGCTTCACGACGCCCGAGCTCGTCGCGGCCGTCTCGAACGCGGGCGCTCTCGGCTCGCTCGGCGGAGCGACGCTCGGGCCCGACGAGCTGAGGGACGCGATCGGCGCGATCCGCCGGCTGACCGACCGGCCGTTCGCCGTCAACCTCTTCGCGCAACTGCCGCCGCCCGAGGCCGATACCGAGCGGGTCGCGGCGATGCAGGCCGTCCTCGCGCCGCTCCGCGCCGAGCTTGGCCTGTCGGAGCCGCAGGATGTTCCGTCGGCTCCTTCTCCGGGTCTGGTCGAAGCGCAGCTCGCAGTGGTCGCCGACGAGCGCGTGCCGGTGTTCAGCTTCACGTTCGGAACGCTGTCGCTCGAGGCGGTGAGGGAGGCGGGCAGCGTGATCCTCGGCACGGCGACGACGGTTGCAGAGGCCGTCGAGCTGGAGCGGCTCGGCGTGGACGCGATCGTCGCCCAGTCCGGTGAGGCGGGCGGGCATCGCGGCACCTTCCTCGGGTCGTTCGAGGACGCGGTCGTCGGCGGTGTGGCGCTCGTGCCCCGGATCGCCGATCGCGTCTCCGTCCCGGTGCTTCTCGCCGGCGGGATCATGGACGGGCGCGGCATCGCCGCAGCCCTCGCGCTCGGCGCCGAAGGCGTCCAGCTCGGGACGGCATTCCTCGGATGCCCCGAGGCCGGGTCGACCGCTCTCCAGCGCAGCACGCTTGCTGGCGCTGCCGACAGGACCCTCGTCACCCGCGCCTACTCGGGCAGGCAGGCACGGCTCGTGCGGACCCGGCTCGTCGACGCGATCGAGGACGCCGGCGTCGATCCGCTCCCGTTTCCACTTCAGGCAATGCTCGTCGCCGAGCTGCGAGCTGCCGCGCTCGAGGCGGATCGCCAGGATCTGCTCTTCGTGCTCGCGGGACAGGGCTCGGCCGCGATCCGCGAGCTGCCGGCGGCCGAGCTCGTCGCGACGCTGGTCCGTGAGACGGAGGACGCGATTCGGCGTCTCGCCGGCAGATAGAGCGTCGGCCCAATGAGCCGACCACAACAGAACCGCTACGACGACATCGTCGACGCGATCGCGGGGTGGTATCCCGATTGCCGCGCCGGAAAGCTCTTCAGCATGCCGTGCGTCAAACGGTCCGGGCAGTTCGTGTTCGGCCTCGGCCGCACGGGCATGGTCTTCAAGCTCACCGACCCCGAGACGCACGCGCGGGCCCTCGCCGTCCCCGGGGCGCACCTCTTCGACCCCTCGGGTCGCGGTCAGCCGTTCCGCCAGTGGGTCGTCGTCCCGCCGGAGCGGTCGGACGAATGGGAGCCATTGGCCGCCGAGGCGGTCGCGCAAGATCACTCGGTCCCACCGAGGTAGTGCAGGTCGCAGGTGTCGGACTGAAGTCCGACACCTGGTCGCGCGCACACCGGTCGCTATGCGCGCTGCGTGAACCAGCACCGCCGTTCCCCGTCGCGGTAGACGCATGCGTTGCGGCCCGATTCGAGCACGACCTCGAAGTAGCGGCGGTCGACCGGGTCGTCCGTCCACCAGCGGTCGACGACACGCCATTCCTCCCGCACGACGACGACCAGCTCGCGGTCGACGAGCCGCGGCTCTCCGCTGACGGCCGTCTCGACGAGCGCCGGGCGGGGCGCATTCAGCCGGCCGGCAACGCCGCGTCTGACAGCGTCGATCCTGACCGCCCCGGCTCCATCGGGGCCGTTCATCTCCGAGCCGAGGCGGGTCGCGTGCACCGTGCCATCCTCCCGTGCCCTTCCGCCTAGACATCACGCGGCACGACGAGTGCCCTCGCTTCGTGGATCCGCGACCAGGGGGCGACCTCGACCAGACGTGGGGGAACCCCATGGTTCCCCCACGAGCCCCCTCCTTCCCCGTCGCGACCCGACAACCCGCATCTGGCCTCCCGGCCGGCAAAGCCGGCCTCCGGCCGCAAGCCGTCGCGCGAACGCGATGCGAGAAAGGTCGAAGGACTCACACATCCCGCGGCACCACCAGCGCTCTCGCTTCGGGGATCCGCGACCAGGGAGCGACCTCGACGACGCCGCCGACGGCTCCCCCGCCCGCGCTCGCGCGCACCTGACGGAGGCCCTCCCGCAGACGCGCGCCCACCTCTTCCCCTTCCGGTGCGACGAGCGCGAGCTGCTGCCCCGTGTGCTCGGCGATCTCCACCCCCTCGAGTCGCAGCTCGACCACGGGGGCCGGGATCTCGGTGAGCTTCGGGCCGAGCGCCGATCGGATCCGGTCACGTTCTCCGGACGACTCCCGCAGCGTCACCGTTCGCCGCCACGAGCCGCCGCCGACGAGCCGGGCAGAGAGCGCGAGCTTCCGGAACGGCCGGCCCGCGCGCTCCGGGCGGGCGAGCATCCGGTCGAGCAGCGCGCCGAACGCGCGACGCAGGGTGAGCTCGTTCGCGACCGCCTCGGGGAAGGAGAGCGCCTCGACCAGCTCTGCCGCGGGCGATCGCCCGCGCACGCGTCGGCGCTCCCCGCCGCGTGCGAGGCTCCACGCCCGCTTCCCCTCCTGACCCAGCCGCTCGGCCACGGCGCCCCCAGGCAGGGCGGCGAGCGAGCCGAGGGTGCGGACGCCGAGACCCTCCAGCTCGGCGTACCGCCCCTCGTCCAGCGGCAGGAGCGAGAGTGGGAGCGGCTCGAGAAACGCCTGCTCCTCCTCCCCCTCGACGATCACCGCCTGTCCCGGGCGCGCGACGCTTGCCGCCGCAAGGGCGACGAAGCGGCGCTGCCCCGCGCCTGCGCGCGGGTCCCAGGCAGGTCCGACGGAGGCGAGCGCCCGCGTGAGCGCCGCCTCCACTCCTCCATAGAGCCTCTCCACCCCACGGGTCTCGAACACGACGATCCCCGGCTCGACCGGCTCGACGGCAAATCCCGCGTCCTCGAGACGCCGCAGTACGCCCTCCCACTCCCGCTCCGCGCCCGCCGGGTCGGGATCGACGAGCACGAGCTCCGGGCACGTCGCGAGCGCCTCTCCCAGGCGCATCCCAGCCGTCACTCCCGCTGCCTCGGCCGCCGTGGTGACCGGCCCGACGAGCTGCTCCCGCCCGGGCTCGGGCGCGAGCGCCGCGGGTCGGACCGCGAGCCTCGGCCGGGACCGGAGCGCCGCACGGAGCTCGAATCCCGGAATGAGGAGGCATGCGATCATTGGGGAACAGATGTTCTATCGAACATGTGTTCGTATGTCAAGGCGCGCTACGGGCGTCCCGCGGGCAACTGCGTCGGCGCGCGTCGACGAGATGCGCGTCCTCGTCTCCGCGTGACCGACCGGCTCAGCGCCTGACGGCGCGGAAGCACTCGGTCACGTACGGCATCGCGAGCACCCCGTCCCTCGCGTGCGTGTCGAACAGCGACTCGACCCCCTCGAGCACGGGCGCGCGCTCCGCTTCCGACAGCACCGCGCACTGGCTGCGGGAGCGGACGAGCTCGACGAGATCCTTCCTCCCGAGGAGCTGCACATGGGAGAACGACGCCCGCTCCACCGGCCCGAAGTGCCCGCTCTCGTCGACCCGATCCGTCGTCGCGTTCACGCCGCCCGTGCGGAACTCGCTTCGGCCGATGACCGTGTCGGTCAGCTCCGCGACCCAGGCCTGCGCATCGTCGCGGGTGTTCCAGACGAGCGCGATCCGCCCATCGCGGCGCAGCACCCGGGCCATCTCGGGGAGCGCAACCGCAGGATCGAACCAGTGGAACGCCTGCGCGCACGTGACAACGTCTGCGGAGCCGTCCGTCAGCGGGATCTCCTCTGCGCTGCCGCGCACCGCGATCGCCCCGGGCACGGCGACCCGGAGCCGATCGAGCATCTCCTCGAGCGGCTCGACCGCCGTCACGCGATGCCCGAGCGCGACGAGCGAGCGTGTCAGCTTGCCCGTTCCCGCGCCGAGGTCGACGACGTCGCACGGCTCGTCGCCCGCGAGCCAGCGCACCGCGTCTTCGGGGTATCCCGGGCGGGCACGCTCGTAGGCATCCGCCACCGCGCCGAACGAGGCGGCGCGCACGAGGCGTTCGTCTCGCTCTGCCTCCATCCCTGCGAGCGTATCCTCGTCGGAGTGCGCCACGCTCTCCTCGCGATCGCCGTCTGCCTCCTCCTCGCGGGCTGCGGCGGCGGCAGCAACGGCGCGAGCAGCCGGACGGACGATCCGCTCTCCTACGACGGCGGCGCGCCGCTCGACGTGCAACACGGAACGCGCTCGGAGCGCGACGGGGTCGTCGTGGAAGACGTCTCGTACGCGAGCGGCGACGACCGGGTCGAGGGCTACCTCGTCTCGCCCTCCTCGACGAGCGGCAAGGTGCCGGCGGTCGTCTTCCTCCACGGCGCCGGGGACGACCGCGAAGAGCAGCTCGACACGGCGGTGAAGCTCGCGAAGCGCGACGCGATCGCGCTCACGATCACCGCCCCTTCCGGCGCGAAGACCCCGCCGGCCGGAGCGACGGGTGAGGCGCTCGTCCGCTGGCAGGGCGGCACGATCTCGGACGACGTGATCGCCGCGCGCCGCGGCTTCGACGTCCTCGCCGACGACGATCGCGTCGACGCCGACCGGCTCGGGCTCTTCGGCTGGAGCATGGGCGGTCGGCTCGCGGCACTCGTCGCGGGTGTGGACGACCGCGTGCGGGCCACCGTGCTCATGTCCGCAGGCGCCGCGCCGGTGGATGCCTACGTCGAGGGCGCGCCCGCAGAGCTCCAGGACGTCGTGCGCGAGGTGCTCGAGCCGATCGACCCGCTCACACGGATCGACGACGCGAAGGGCAAGGTGCTCGTCCAGGCGGGCAGGCAGGACTCGATCGTTCCCCGCGCGGCGCTGGAAGCCGTGATCGAGGCGGCGCCGAAGGGGACGAAGGTCGAGTGGTACGAGGCCGACCATGCGCTGAACGACCAGGCAGAGACTGACCGGCTCGACTGGCTCTCCGACCAGCTCGGGCTCGAGTAGCTCTTCCTCGTCAGGAGAGCTCGCGCGCTCTCGAGAGCAGCGCCCGCTCCGCGGCAGCCTGACGCTCGCCTGCGGCGGCGCTCCAGCTCTCGTGGTCCGTCAGGGACGCGCGAATCCCGACGAGCATCTCCTCCATGGCCGGCTGCGACGACGACCCCGTCTGCCGGCGGGCGGCGGCGCACGCCGCGGGATCGAGCGCCCCGCGCAGCACCGCCTCGTCGACCTCCACCGGCCTGCCGATCGTTGCCTGGGCCGCCGCGGCGAGGCCGGCCGTCGTCAGCAGCGTCGACGGCTCGCCGGCATCGACGAGGTCGCGGATCGCGCGCCCCACGATCGTATGGGCGCTGCGGTAGTCGACCTCGCCGGTCAGCGCGAGGACGTCGGCGACGTCGGCGGCGGTGACGAAGCTCTCGCGTGCGATCCGGTCGAACCGCTCGGTCCGAAGCTCGATCCCGTCGAGCACGGAGGCCGTCAACCGGGCGATCGCGACGCCCTCGTCGATCGCCCGCGGAACGGTGCCGTTGAGCAGGTGGAAGTGATCGGTACGCGCGGACCCGGTGTGCAGGGTCGCAAGCGCGCTCGCCACGTCACCGCTCGCCTGGCCCGCCTGCGTGCGGATCGCGGCGAGCGCGTAGGGGTTCTTCTTCTGCGGCATCAGCGCGCTCGCGCGACTGTGGGCGTCCGACAGCTCGACGAGCCCGAACTCCTGGCTGGCATAGATCTCGAAGTCCTGCCCGAGCTGGCTCTGGTGCGTCGCGGCGATCGCGAGGGTCGCCAGGAGCTCGACGTACACGTCGGTCTGCCACGCTGCGTCCTTCGCGTGCTCGAGGATGCCCTCGCAGCCCAGGAGCTCGGCGAGGCGCGTGCGGTCGATCGACCAGCGCGAGCCGGCGCTGCCGCCGGCGCCGGCGACGCTCGTCCCCAGGGCGGCGTGGGACGCGCGCGCCCGCTCGGCGTCGCGCAGCGCCGGGTACGCGTAGGCGAGGAGGAGATGGCCGACGGTCGTCGGCTGCGCGGGCTGAAGGTATGTGTAGTCGGTTGCGAGCGCGGCTCGCGTCGCAGTCGCGTGCCGGGCGAGCGCCGAGACCTGCTCGACGAGCGCATCGTGCAGCTCGATCACGCCCGCTCGGGCGGTCAGCCGGAGCGCGACGCGAAACGCCTCGCGGCGGGGACGGCCGGCGCTCAGCCAGCCGGCGGCAGCCCGTCCGACCCGTCGCTCGAGCTCGGCCTCGCGTGCGTTGAACGCGTCGCCGAGCGAGGGGTCCCACGGGAACTCGTCGCCGGGAATCGCATGCAGCTCGAGCAAGCCCCCGAGGAGCGCCTTTGCGTCCTCGCCCGCGAGGTCACCGCCTTCGACGAGCGCGACGGCGTGCGCGAGGTCTGCGAGCGACAACCCGCGGGCAAGACGCGGGCCGTGGGCGCTCTCGGCCGCGTAGGCCGCTGCCACGAGCTCCGATGCGGCGCTGCCACGCAGCCGTCCGCCCCGCCCCAGCTCCTCGGCCTCCGTCACGACCGTGACACTACGGCCTCAGCTCCGCCGCGACGCCGTGCATTCCGACGAAGCGCGGGACGACGTCGAGCACGCTCTCCTGGGCGCAGCGCGCGATGTCTGCCTCCAGCTCCGGCCCGTGCTCGATCAGGTCGCGGCCCGAGCGGGAGGCGCGAAATGCCTCCTCGGCGCTCGCGTACGAACGCGCGAGGCGCACGGCCGCCTCGGCGGCATCGCTGCGCTCGAAACCAAGGCTCTCGACGACGCGGCCAGCGACGTAGGCGTCGTCGAGCGCGAACGCGCCCTTGACACCGGCACAGAAGACCGCCACGTCATCGCCATGGCTGCGCGCGACGTCGACGACCGCGTCGAGATTCAGCAGCGAGGCGAGGTAGACGCGCTCGCAGCGCTCGGCACCGATGACGATCGCGCGCGTGCCGTTCGTCGTCGACATCGCGAGCGTCGACGACCGCGGCTCGAGGTACTCCCGCGGCGAGTTGCCGAGATCGAACCCGTCGATCCGGACGCCGAGACGCTCACCGCCGAGGGTGACGTCGCCGCCGTCCCGGAGCGCTCTCGCGTCCTCCACCTCGGCCGCGCACCAGACGCGGTCGTAGCCGGCGTCGAGCGCCTGGCAGATCGTCGAGGTGGCGCGGATCACGTCGATCACGACCCCCGTCGCTGCCTTCGCGGCCTCGTCCGGAGTGAACGCGACGTGAACGAGCACGCGGGTACGCTAGCCGCGAGGTGAGCGACACGCCCCACTGCTACCGGCACCCGGGCCGCGAGACGCTCGTCTCGTGCTCGGAGTGCGGGCGACCGATCTGCGAGCAGTGCATGACGTTCGCGCCGGTCGGGATCAAGTGCCCCGACCATGCGGGCGTCGGCGCCGCGCGCAGGCCTGCGCAGCGCGCGATGCAGCCGACCCGCCATGCGCGGTCGACGATCGCGGGGCTCGAGGCTCCGGCGACCGTGGGACTGATCGCGCTCAACGTGCTCGTGTACCTGATCACCGTCTACCAGGGCGGCGGCGGCGTCAGCCAGCCCGGCGGCGAGCTGTTCTCGAAAGGCGCGCTCGTCGGGGCGCAGATCTACGCGCAGGACGAGTGGTATCGACTCGTCACCGCGATGTTCCTGCACGCGAGCCTGCTCCACATCGCGCTGAACATGATCGTCCTCTACTGGTGCGGCACGATCGTCGAGCGCGCGCTCGGCACCTGGCGCTTCCTGCTGATCTACTTCGTCTCCGGCATCGCCGGCTCGGCCGGTGCGCTCTTGTTCAGCGGGCCGTTCGCCGTGACGGTCGGTGCGTCGGGCGCGATCTACGGGATCTTCGGCGCACTCCTCATCCTCGAATACCGGGCCACGGGGACGTTCGCCGGCCCGGCGCTCGGGCTCATCGTGATCAACCTCGCGCTCTCGTTCGTTATCCCGAACATCTCGTGGGGCGGCCATGTGGGCGGCCTCGTCGGCGGCACGCTCGCGACGTTCGCCCTCCTCCATTTCCAGTACCAGCGGCCGCGGTCGCTCGGGCCGGTGCTCGTCGGCCTGATCATGGTCCTGAGCATCGTCGTCGCCTACGTGCGCGTCGAGAGCTACGTGTAGCTGTCGATTCGGCGGCAGCGGAGCTCGCCGTCGTTCTGGCGGAGGGTCACCTCTTCGCCGTCGAACGCCAGGGTCGTCTCGACGGAGAACGAGCCGAAGTCGGTCTCCGACATCCGGAGAAACCGGATTGGCGGCTGTCCGGGCAGCGTGAGCTCGAGCTCGTCGTTGTCTTGCGCGATCTCGATCGCCACGCCCGGGCGAAGCTCGTAGGCACCGACCACCGCTTCGAGCCCGACCGTCGGGCTGTCATCCTCGGCCGGCGCGGCGGCCGTCCAGTCCGGCCAACCCAGGTCACGCGCGACTGCGCCCAGGACCTCTGCGATGAGTTCGTGACCGCGGTCGCCGTTCGTCATCACCGCGAGGCCGCATCCCGCGTCGCGATGCGCGACCAGGTGGCACCGGAAGCCCTCGTTGCCGCCGCTGTGCCCGAACCACGGGCCGCCGAGGAACAGGCCGAGGCCGACGGAGTCGAGGCCACCGAGCCGCGAGGCAGGCCCGGAATGAGGGGTCAGCATCGACACCGTGAGCTCCTGCCCGAGGATCGCCGAGGGTGCGCCGGCGGCTGCGTGCTGCACCCCGACGGCGAAGCGCGCAAGGTCGCCCGGCGTCGTCCACAGGCCCGCGGCGGCGAGCTCCGGGTACACGTGCCAGGCGCCGTCCACCGGACTTCCGTCCGCCCTGTGCGCCGTTGACGCGTCGGCGTGCAGCTCGTCCGGCAGCGGCTGCGTGTAGGCGCTGCGGGACATCCCGAGAGGATCGAGGACGAGCTCGCGCATCAGCTTCGCGAACGGGCGGCCGGTGACGTCCTCGAGCACCTGTTGCAGCACGGTCGTGCCGCCTCCGGCGTAACGGAACTCGATGCCCGGCAGCGTGTCGACCCGGATGCCCGGCGTGTTCGCCGGGGCGGAGCCCGTGAGGATCTCGCGCAGCGTGGGCAGCGCGGCTCTGCGGGCGTAGCCCGGGAACCCACCGACCGTGAGGCCGGCGCTGTGGCTCGCGATCTGCCGCAGGGTCACGCGCGGTTGCCACGAGGCATTCGGCGGAACGCGCCACGACATGAGCATCTCGTTCACGTCTGCGTCGAGGTCGAGGACACCCTGCTCGACGAGCCGAAGCATGCCGAGAACGGCGACGGGTTTCGAGATCGAGCACGCCTGGAAGCGCGTGGCCGGTGTGACCGGGTCGTCGCCGCCGGCTTCCTTCACGCCGTATCCGGCCTCGGCCGCGATCTCCGAATCCGCGATCAGCGCGAGCGCGGCACCTGGTATCGCGTAGTGCGCCATGCGCTCGAGGAGCAGAGCCTCGGGAAAGGCGGACACCGGCCGCCGCCCTGATCAGCCGCCGACGGCGACCGACGTGACGCCGGCGTCGGCCAGCGCGGCCTGCGCCGCGGCGAGGCGCGCGAGCGGCACGCGGTAGGGCGAGCACGAGACGTAGTCGAGGCCGAGCTCGTGGCAGAACGCGACGGAGCGCGGCTCGCCACCGTGCTCGCCGCAGATCCCGAGCTTCAGCTCCGGCTTCACGCCCCGGCCACGCTCGACGGCGATTCGCATCAGGTCGCCCACGCCCTCCCGGTCGAGCACCTCGAACGGATTCCGCGCGAGCACGCCGTGCTCGAGGTAGTAGGTGAGGAACTTCCCCTCGGCGTCGTCGCGGGAGAAGCCGAGCGTCGTCTGCGTGAGGTCGTTCGTGCCGAACGAGCAGAAGTCGGCGATCTCGGCGATCTCGTCGGCGCGGACGCAGGCGCGCGGAAGCTCGATCATCGTCCCGCACTGGTACTCGACGTCCGGCTCCTCGGCGGCGACCCGCTCCGTCAGCTCGCGCAGCCGGCGCAGCTCCTCGGCGAAGCCGACGAGCGGATGCATGATCTCGACGACGCGGCGCCTCACCCGTTCGCTCGGCGACCGCTCGTGCCGCGCGGACGATGGCGCGCACCTGCATCTCGTAGATCTCGGGCCACTGGAGGCCGAGGCGGCACCCACGCGTGCCGAGCATCGGGTTCGCCTCGCGGAGCTGCTCGATCCGGCGGCGCATCGCCTCGGACGTCGCCTCCTCCGCGGAGGGAAGGAACTCGTGGAGCGGTGGGTCGAGGAGCCGGATCGTGACGGGATACCCGGCCATCGCTTCGAAGATCCCCTCGAAGTCGCCCTGCTGGACGGGCAGGAGCAGGTCGAGCGCCGCCCGGCGTGCCGGTTCGTCGGCGGCGAGGATCATCTCCTGGACGACCGGGAGCCGATCGGGCGCCATGAACATGTGCTCCGTGCGGCAGAGCCCGATGCCCTCGGCGCCGAACTCGCGGGCCTTGGCGGCGTCGGCTGGCGTGTCGGCGTTCGCACGGACGCGCAGGCGACGGGAGTCGTCGGCCCACCCGAGGACGGTCTCGAAGTTCTCGTCGATCGCGGGTGGGACGAGCGGCACCGAGCCGACGATCACGCGACCCGAGCTGCCGTCGATCGTCAGCAGGTCGCCCTCGCGTAGCTCGACCTCCCCGATGGTGACGGTGCGTGCGGCCGTGTCGATCGACAGCGCTTCGCAGCCGGCGACGCAGGGCTTCCCCATGCCGCGCGCGACGACTGCGGCGTGCGACGTCATCCCGCCGTGGGCCGTGAGGACGCCGGATGCATGGATCAGGCCGTGGATGTCATCGGGGGTCGTCTCCCAGCGGACCAGCACGACGTCCTCGCCCGCGCGGCCGCGTTCCTCGGCGAGGTCGGCGTCGAGCACGATCGCCCCGGACGCCGCCCCCGGTGAGGCGTTGAGCCCGGTCGCGACGACCTCGACGTGCGCGTCCGGGTCGATGCGCGGGTGGAGCAGCTGGTCGAGCTGGCCGGTGTCGATCCGCGCGACGGCTTCCTCGCGGCTGACGAGGTCCTCCGCCGCCATCTCGACCGCGATCCGCAGGGCCGCCTGCGCCGTGCGCTTGCCCGTACGGGTCTGGAGCAGGAAGAGCGTGCCGTCCTCGACGGTGAACTCGATGTCCTGCATCTCTCGGTAGTGCTTCTCGAGCCCGTCGAGCGTGTCGACGAGCCGTGCATACGCATCGGGGAGCAGCTCGCGCATTCGGTCGATCGGCTCGGGGGTGCGGATGCCCGCGACGACATCCTCGCCCTGGGCGTTGACGAGGAACTCGCCGAACAGCGCCCGCTCGCCGGTGGACGGGTTGCGCGTGAAGCACACGCCCGTGCCCGACGTGTCCCCCTTGTTGCCGAAGACCATCTGGACGACGTTCACTGCGGTGCCGAGGTCGTCCGGGATGTCGTAGGTGCGACGGTAGACCCGAGCGCGCGGCGACTCCCACGAGTCGAACACCGCGCGGGTCGCGCGCTGCAGCTGCTCGCGGGCGTCCTGCGGGAACGGCGAGCCGGTCTCGCGCTCGTAGATCTGTTGATACGTCGCGATCAGCTCGCGGAGGTCGTCGGCGGTGAGCTCGACGTCCTGCCGTACGCCGCGACGCTCCTTCAGGCTCTGCAACTCGCCCTCGAAGAGGTGCCCATCGACCCCGTCCACGACCTCGCCGTACATCTGGATGAGCCGCCGATAGGAGTCGCACGCGAAGCGCGGGTTTCCCGTGGCGGCGGCGAGACCGTCCACCGCGACGTCGTTCAGGCCGAGGTTGAGGATCGTGTCCATCATCCCCGGCATCGAGATCGCCGCCCCCGAGCGCACCGACACGAGGAGCGGGTCGCCGGGGTCGCCGAATCGCTTCCCTGCGCGCTCCTGCAGCCGCCCGACGTGCTCGTCCATCTCGGGCCAGAGCGCCTCCGGCGGCTCGCCTGTCCGCATCGTCTCGCGGCAGGCGTCGGTCGTGACCGTGAAGCCGGCCGGCACGGGGATCCCGAGCGCGGTCATCTCGGCGAGGCCGACGCCCTTCCCGCCGAGCAGGTCTCGCCCGCCGGGGGCCTCCTCGTCGAATGCGTAAACGAGACGCATGGCCGCGATCCTATGTACAACGCACGCTTTCCGGTGGAGCGCTACGAATGGTCTCCTGGTGCGACGCGTTGCGATCATCGCGACCGCAAGCGGATGCGGCAAAACCACCTTCGCGCGTGCGCTCGCCGACCGGCTCGGCGTGCCGTTCACGGAACTCGACGCGATCCACTGGCAGGCAGGATGGCTCGAGCTCGACGCCGCCGAGCTGCGACGCCGTGTCGAACCACTTGTCTCCGAAGAGGCGTGGGTGATCGACGGATCGTATCGAGGCAAGCTCGGCGATCTCGTCCTCGCCGAGGCCGACACGATCGTGTGGCTCGATCTCCCACGGAGCGTGTGGCTCCCGCGACTCATATTCAGGACACTGCGGCGCATCGCGCTGCGCGAGACGCTCTGGAACGGGAACCGCGAGTCGCTGCTGCAGGCCCTCGCCGGCCCCGATTCGCTCTTTCGGTTCGCCCTTCGGAGTGCGCCCCGCCGCCGTCAACGCTATCCATCCGAGCTAGCCCGCTTCCGCGTGGCCCGTCTTCGCACCCGGGCCGAGGTGAACGCGTTCCTCCGGCACGCGGTGCGCTGATCCGCAGTGCGTCAGCGGAGCCGCGAGCGAAGCTCGGCGACCCATGCAGCGGCCCGCAGGCCGAGCCAGATCGGTGTGAGCACGACGTAGAAGACCACCATCGCGACGCCGAGCGCCCACCACCAGATCGCCCAGTACCGGACCGGGACCCAGCCCTTCTCCGAGAGGTCACGGCGGATCCCGCGCGCCAGCAGCCCGTACTTGGCGTTCGGCGAGGTCACGCCGAGGCCGTCTCCCGACGCCGGTGGCGCTCGGCGACGAGCCGGATGATGCGCATCGCGGTTTCCTCCACCGAGAGATCGGACACGTCGATCACCGGGCAGCGGAGCCGCCGGTGGATCCGCGTCGCAGCCTCGAGCTCCTCGAACACGACCTCGAGGTCGGCGTAGCGACGCCGCGGGCCGCCCATCGAGCGGACGCGCTCCTCCCGGATCTCGACGAGCCGCTCGGGATCGATCGTGAGGCCCACGATCTTGACCCGGTCGATCTCGAAGAGGTGTGCCGGAGGATCCACGCCGCGCACGATCGGCACGTTCGCGGCCTTGTGCCCGAGGTAGCCGAGGTAGATCGAGAGAGGCGTCTTCGACGTCCGCGAGACCCCGACGAGGACGATGTCCGCCTCGTCGAGGCCGCCACCGATCCCGTCGTCGTACCGCACGGCGAACTCGATCGCCTCGATCCGCTTGAAGTACGTCTGGTCGAGCGGCGCCCGCACGCCGGGCTCCATCCGGGCGGCGACACCGGCGACGCGCGAGATCGACTCGATCGGATGACCGAGCAGGTCGCAGTAGTGGACACGCGCGCGGCGGCACTGACGCCGCATCTCGTCGCGGAGCCCCGGCTCGACGAGCGTGTACACCATCACGGCCGGACGCCCCCGGGCTCGCGCGACCGCGAGCGCGAGATCCTCGATCGACTCGACGCGCGGGTGCCGCACCTCGTCGAACAGAAGGTCGGGGAACTGCGCCTCGAGCGCGAGGACGAGACGCGCCGCGGTCTCCCCCGTCGAGTCGGACACGATGTGGAGCTCGACGGGAACCTGGTCGCTCACGGCCCGGAGCCTAACGGCGGGCGATCGGCGCCACGCGCGCCCCCGTGAGCTCGACCAGATCCGTGGGGGCGAGCTCCAGCTCGAGCCCACGACGACCGGCGCTGACGTGGATCGTCTCGTGGTCGAGCGCCGACGCGTCCACGACGGTCGGCAGTGTGCGCCTCTGACCGAGTGGGCTGATGCCGCCCGCGACGTAGCCGGTCGCCCGCTCCGCGGCCGCCGCCTCGGCCATTCGCGCCCGCTTCCCCAGGGCGCGCAGGTCGAGCTTCGCCTCCACGGGCACGACGGCGACGGTCAACGCGCCGTCGACGTCCGCGACGAGCGTCTTGAACACCCGTGCGGCCTCCAGGCCGAGCTTCTCGACCGCCTCGAGCCCGTACGACTCGGCACGCGTGTCGTGCCGGTACTCGTGCACGATGAAGGCGACGCCGGCACGGGTCGCAGCCACGATCGCCGGTGTGCCCTTCCCCGCCACGCGGGCGAGGGTAGCGTTGCCGCATGACCGACGTCACGATGGACAAGATCGTCTCGCTCGCACGCCGGCGCGGGTTCGTCTTTCCGTCGTCGGAGATCTACGGCGGGCTCGGCTCGTCGTACGACTACGGTCACTACGGCGTCCTCCTCAAGGAGAACGTCAAGGCGCGCTGGCTCGAGGCGATGGTGCAGGAGCGCGACGACATCGTCGCCCTCGACTCCGCGATCATCCTCCACCCGAAGATCTGGGAGGCCTCGGGCCACGTCTCGGGGTTCACCGATCCGCTCGTCGACTGCCGAACCTGCAAGAAGCGCTTCCGCGCCGACCACCTCGGTGAGGAACAGTGCGGGAGAAAGCCCAGCAAGCGCCCCGGCGAGACCCCGGACTGCGATCTCACCGAGGCGCGCCAGTTCAATCTGATGTTCGAGACCCGTGTCGGGCCGGTCGAGGAGACGGGCCAGCGCGTCTTCCTCCGACCCGAGACCGCCCAGGGGATCTTCGTCAACTTCAAGAACGTCGCGCAACTCGCCCGACGGAAGCCGCCGTTCGGGATCGCGCAGATCGGCAAGTCGTTCCGCAACGAGATCACTCCCGGCAACTTCATCTTCCGGACGCTCGAGTTCGAACAGATGGAGATGGAGTACTTCGTCCCACCGGCCGACGCCGACGAGTGGTACCGCTACTGGGTCGACGAACGCGTGGGCTGGTACGTCCGCTACGGGATCCGCCCCGAGAGCCTGCGCGTGCGCGCCCACGACGCGGACGAGCTGTCGCACTACTCGAGCGCGACGAGCGACGTCGAGTACCTGTACCCGATCGGGTGGTCCGAGCTCGAGGGGATCGCGAACCGGGGCACGTTCGACCTCACCGCCCACACGAAGGCGTCCGGAACGACGCTCGAATGGGTCGACGGCGGGAGCGGAGAGCGGTACGTCCCGGCGGTGATCGAACCCGCGGCGGGCGTCAACCGCGCCATGCTGGCGTTCCTCTGTGACGCCTACGACGAAGAGACGGTCGGCGACCGCGAGCGGACCGTCCTGCGGCTCCATCCCGAGATCGCTCCCGTCAAGGTCGCGGTGCTGCCGCTCGTGCCCCGGGACGCAGGAATGGCCGAGCGCGCGCGAGCGCTCCATGCCGAGCTCCGGCGCGTCATGGTTGCCGAGCACGACGACGGTGGCCAGATCGGCCGCCGCTACCGGCGCCAGGACGAGATCGGGACGCCATGGGCCCTCACGATCGACGAGCAGACGCTCGTCGACGAGACGGTCACCATCCGGGACCGGGACTCGCTCGCCCAGGATCGGATCTCGATCGCGCGGGCCCGCGAGCATCTCATCGACCGGCTCGCGGCGCCGTGGAGCCCGCCTGCGCGGGCCGCGACCTCAGATGCTTGAGGATACAATCACCGCGCGATGGCTCTTGCGCCCCTCATTTCGCCGGCGCTCGCATCCCTCGGTGATCTCCGGCCGCACGATGGCCTCCTGACGACCGGCGAGCTCGCGCAGCTCGCGGTCGACATCTTCGAGCGGGGCGACATCTGGGAGCCGCTCGTCCGAACCGACGCGGAGCAGCGCCGCTACGAGCTGATCTACGAGGACGAGCAGCTCGACGCCTGGGTGCTCTCGTGGATGCCCGGGCAGGGAACCGGGTTCCACGACCACTACATCTCGGGTGTCGGCCTGTGCTGCGCGCGGGGCGGCGTTCGCGAGGATCTCCTCGTGTACGGCGGCCCGGATATCGAGCTCCAGCTCCGACCGGGCGACACACGTCAGGGTGGGCCGGGGTACATCCATCGGGTGCGGCACCAGGTGGGCGAGCCCGCCGTCACGATTCACGTCTACTCGCCGCGGCTCGACTGGGTCGGCCAGTACCGGCTCGGCGCGAACGGCCTCGTACGCCGCGAGGTGCGACCGGGCAGGAACGAGCTGACCGACCAACTCATCTCGGAAGGCGCGCTCGAGCACGTGCTCGAGCGGTTCTAGCCTTTTCGCAAGCGGGATTCCGCAGAGCGGAATCCCGCGCTCGGATCCCCGCCTTCGGTGGGGCAGATCCCTGAAGGCGTCCCTTTCGGGGCCGCAACTGTCTCGGGCCGTGGTCGCATGGCGGGTCGAGAAGCCCTGTGTCGCCGGGACGTCGTCGCGCACCTAGGCTCTCGCTCATGGGTTGGTTTCGCCGGCGCCGCGCAACGACGCCTGCGCGAGACCGTAACGAGCACAGAGAGTCCGTCGACGTCGGCGGGGAAAAGCTCGTCTTCTGGAAGGCGAAGTCGGAGGAAGTGGAAGGCGAGATCTACGGGCCGGTGTGGATCGCCGATGCGAACGACCCGAACGTCACACTCGAGGAGCACGACGCGTGGCTTACCTGGGAGCACACCGAGGAGTTCGCCCGGAAGCGCGGCCTCCCGATCGAGGACGTGTGAACCGAGGCTCCCCGTTCGGGCGACCGGTCGAGCCCGTCGATCAGCAACGCTGGATCTGAGAGAGGAGAGCTTGCTCGTCAAAGCGGGGCCCTTCCCGGCGCTGGATACTTGACCCGTGCGAAGTGGGTCACCGTGCCTGTTCGATCATGTGGCGCTGCCAGTACGGGACATCGCACGGAGTCGCGCGTTCTACGAAGGGGCGCTGCGGCCCTTCGGTGTCAAGGTCGTCGAAAGTCCGTCGGGGCTCGGCTTCGCGCTCGGTGATCAAGACTTCTGGATCGGGGAAGGGGACGTGGCGGCCGGTTCGGTGCACATTGCGTTTGCCGCGCCAGACCGCGAAACGGTTGATGCGTTCCACGCCGCAGCCGTCGAGGCAGGAGGGGTCGACAACGGACGACCCGGGCTGCGCCCTCGCTATCACTCCGGGTACTACGCCGCCTTCGTCCTCGACCCCGATGGGAACAACGTCGAAGCTGTCTTTCACGGCGATCACTGACGTTCGATACCGGCGTGCTCCGTATCACAGCCGGGCCAGGACGTCCGACATCGAAGAGACTCTCTTCCCGTAGCGTCGAATCCCGAGGCAGCCGTTCGTCCAAGGAGTGAAAGGCAGCCCGAGGTGGCCGCCGCGAGACAAGGGAGGGCGGAGATGGCGCGGTACCTGATCTCGTTCGATGACGGTTGGATGACCTTCCCCCGGGAGGAGCTTCCCGACGTGGCCAAGGCCGCGCTGGAGGTGGTCCACCAGGCCCAACGGGCCGGCGTGTGGGTGTATGGCGCAGGGCTGGAAAGCCAAAGGGCGACCATCGTGGGCACCGACGGGGTGGTCACGGACGGCCCGTTCCCGGAGACGAAGGAGATCATCGGTGGGTTCGCGATCGTCGATGTGCCGTCACGCAAAGAGGCGGTCGAGTGGGCTGCCAAGATCGCCGTCGCCTGCCGGTGTGCGCAAGAGGTACGGGTGATCCTGCCGGACCCGCCAGGGCTCGACCAGGGTCTCCGTTCGGGCGCTGTCGGCTCGTCAACCTGACCTCGCCGCTACAGGCATGTCGGCGCACGACACCCGCCGGGAGCGCGACGCCGTGCTATGCGGACAGCGTTCGCAGGCGGAAGCCGCCGTGGTGCTCGTACGACGACGTCACGACCGCGAGCGCGTCGCGGGACGCGCGATCGTCGATCCCGAGCGCCGGAGCGTCCGCGATCGGTGAGCCGAGGAGCGCTCGCAGGCCCCCGAGTCCCGCCGGCGAGAGCCCGATACCACCGTGGTCGCATGCTGTGCACACCGCACCTCCTGCCGACGGCGAGAAGGCGACGATCCCTTGCTCCGCACCGCATTCCACGCAGTTGTCCAGATGCGGCAGGAAGCCCTCGAGCCAGAGCAGCTTCAGCTGGAACGAGAGGACAAGCGGGTCGAGAGCAGGCCTCCTGCTCGGTTGCGGCGCCTGCGAGTCCAGCGCGTCGAGAAACCGCGTCAGGGCAAGGAACGCGCGATCGTTCCGCTCCTCGTCGGTGTAGAGCCGTAGCATCGCCTCCAGGCCGACGAGCCCGACCTGGAGGCGATACGGGTCGATGCGGATCGCGTCGTGCGAGCGGACGAGCGACGCACCGGTGACCGTGCCGAGCTCGCCGCGACCGCGGTGAATCGAGAGCTCGACATGCGAGAACGGCTCGAGCCGGCCGCCGAACCGGCTCTTGGTCCGACGAACGCCCTTCGCGACCGCACCGATGCGACCGCTTGCGAGGCTGTAGACGTGGAGCACGCGGTCGGCCTCCCCGAACGCGAACGATCGGAGCACGACCGCCTCGGTGATCGTCGGCACGGCCATGGCTCGAGTGTAGGCACGAGGCGAGACGGCCTCGGGACCGCCGACTCGGCCGCCACGGTCCACGCGACCGACGTATCCGAATCTGCACCAACTCAGCCGCGGACGATGTCTGCGCCACCACCCCGGGTCCGTCGAGGCGCGCACATCGCAGGCGTGTCAATTCGGGACATGTCGTACCACCCCACGCCCGGGCCGCCGACCTCCTCCCCACGGCTCATAGCCTAACTGGACAACTCAGACGAATGGGAAACGAGACAGCGCCGACTTCGTGCCCATTCGTCCACAGCTTCGGCCCTGAAGTCGAGCTCACATCGTCTGGCAGCGCGGACAGAGCCACGTGCCGCGCCCGCCGACGACGATTCGTTCGATCGGTCTCCCGCAGCGGTCGCACGGCTCCCCAAGCCGTCCGTACACGTGAAACTCGTGCTGCATCCCGCCGCCCTCGCCGTCCGGCGTCACGTAGTCGCGGAGCGTCGAGCCGTTCAGCTCGACACCGCGCCGGAGTGCCGCGCGCACCGCGCGATGCAGGTGCGCGATCTCCGGTGCGTCGAGCTCGCCTGCGGGGCGCCGCGGATGGATCCTTGCGCGCCAGAGCGCCTCGTCGGCGTAGATGTTCCCGATGCCCGCGATCCTGCGCTGGTCGAGCAGAACCGCCTTGATCGGCGCTCGCCGCCCCGCGACGATCCGTGCGAGCCGCGCGCTCGTGAACGACGGCGCCAGCGGCTCGGGCCCGAGTCGGGATGCGAGGTACGGCCGGAGGTGGCCGTCGTCCAGGAGCTCCCAGGTGCCGAAACGACGCACGTCGCGGTACCCCACGGCGGCGCCCGTGTCCAGCGCCAGCGTGGCGCGCCGGTGGGCGTCGGCAGGAAGGTCGCCTGCAGGAAAGTGGAGTAGCGACCCAGTCATCCGGAGGTGCACCACGAGCGTCCTGCCACTCTCCAACCGCCACAGGAGGTACTTGCCGCGCCGCTCGACGGCCGCGATCCGCTCACCCACGAGCGCATCCGCCACGAGGCTCGGCGAGACGGGCCGCGTCAGCCTGGGGTCGACGATCTCGGCGCTCGCGATGGTCGCGCCTTCGACGAGCGGCGCGATCCGGCGGCGGACGGTCTCGACCTCGGGCAGCTCGGGCACGGTCGCATCGTACGGACGACGACCGGCCCTCAGGCCGCGTGCGGCCCGCGCCGACCGTCGAGCGACGCTTCATCCGCACGGCGCGCTTGCGTGTCGCCAGAGGCTTCGCTCTCGGCCTCGGCTCGATCGGCGGCTGCGGGGGTGGTAGGCCCCGCGACAGGAGGCACGACGAGCTCCATCCCGGCCGGCAGGACGATCTCGGAGTCGACTTCGTGACGGTCACCCCTCATGCTCCACCTCCTCACTCCGCTGACGACATCAAACGTCGTCGAGTGGCTCCGCGGACGGGATCGACCCGTACTCGTGCGGTGCGGCTTTCCACACCAGGCGGCCGTCTACGATCCTCGGGTGCCCGGCCGTGTCCCGCGATTCCTGCTGCACGTCGAAGGCGCGGTGGTCGCCGTCGCCGCAGTCGCGCTCTACTTTCATCTCGGCTACCCGTGGTGGCTCCTCGTCGTCCTCGCGCTGGCGCCCGATCTCTCGATGTTCGGCTATCTCGCCGGTCCGGTCGCCGGATCGCTCGCGTACGACCTGGCCCACACGTACGCCCTCCCGGTCGCGCTCGGCGCCATCGGCGTGCTGGCCGGTGCCGACGCTCCGGTGCAGGTCGCCCTGATCTGGATCACGCACATCGGGGTCGACCGTGCGATCGGCTACGGCCTGAAGTACCCCTCGGGATTCAAGGACACGCACCTCCAGCGCGTCTGACGGGACTACGCCACGATGTCGAGCACGATGCCGTGGTCGGCGGGCGCCCGCTCGCCGATCTCGTAGGCCGCCAGCACCGCCGCCGCGGCCCGCTCGGCGGTTTCCTCGGTCCGCGCGTGCACCTCCGCGAGGTCGTCCCCCTCGAGCACGGTGTCGCCACGCTTTGCAAAGCAGAGGACGCCGACAGCATGGTCGATCGGATCGGCCTTCGTGCGGCGCCCCGCGCCGAGCTCGAGCGCTGCGACGCCGACGTCGAGTGCACCGAGACGGGTCACGACACCGTCACGCGGAGCCGGGACGACCCGACGGACGGGCGCCTGCTCGAGTGCGCCGGGGTCCGGATCGCCGCCCTGGGCGTGGATCCACCGCTCGTACACCTCGAGCGCGCTCCCGTCGTCCACGGCCGCCTCGGCCCGGCGACGCCCTTCGTCGAGATCGATCCCGAGGTCGGAGTACGCGAGCAGCCGGGCGGCCGCCTCGAGGACGAGCTCGGTGAAGTCGGCGGGGCCGTCTCCGCGCACGGTGTCGCGGGCCTCGTGCACCTCGAGAGCGTTCCCCACCGCCCGTCCGAGCGGCTGGTCCATATCGGTCAGCAGGCACGTCACCTCGCGGCCGGCCATCGTCCCGATCTCGCGCATCACCTCTGCGAGCACACGCGCGTCGTCAAGGGTCTTCATGAAGGCCCCGTCGCCGACCTTGACGTCGAGGACGATTGCCTGCGCACCGGCCGCCAGCTTCTTCGACATGATCGAGCTCGCGATCAGCGGGACGATGTCGACTGTCGCCGTGACGTCCCGGAGCGCGTAGAGCTTCTTGTCGGCCGGGACGAGGTTCGCGGTCTGACCGACGATCGCCATGCCGACCTCGCGGAGCTGCTGGATCATCTCGTCGGTCGTGAGCTCCACGCGGAACCCCGGGATCGACTCGAGCTTGTCGAGCGTGCCGCCCGTGTGACCGAGGCCGCGCCCCGACATCTTCCCGAGCGGCACGCCGCACGCCGCGACGATCGGCCCGACGGCGATCGACGTCTTGTCCCCCACGCCGCCGGTCGAATGCTTGTCGACGACCTTGCGGCCGAGGGCTGCGCCGAGATCGAGCGTCTCGCCCGAACGGATCATCGCGTCGGTCAGCGCGTGCGTCTCCGCGGGCGTGAGCCCCTGGAAGTAGACCGCCATGCACCACGCGGCCAGCTGGTAGTCGGGCACGTCGTCGCGGGCGTAGGCGAGAATCAGCTCGGCCAGCTCGGCGGCGTCGTGCTCGCCGCCGTTGCGCTTCTGCTCGATCAGCTCTGCGGGACGCATACTCGCCACCCGGTGTCCGACTTCAGTCGGACACCTGTCGTCCCGCCTTCGTCGCGACGAAGATCGACGACGCTCTGCGGGTCCGGATCGGCAGGTCGTAGGGGCCGGGATCCTGCGGCTCGTCGGCGTCGAGTGAGGCGACGAAGCCGCGCACGAGTTCGTGGTCATCGATGATTACCCACCCGTCGGCGTCTCGTCGCTCCACGCGCTCGAAATGCCGTCCGATGAGCTCGGCGCCGTTTTCGCGGCTGAACGTATGTCCCCACTTGGCCGCACCGGCAACGGCGCGGAGCTCGGCCATGTGATGCTCGGCGTTCGTGACTGTGACGAGGCGGCCACCGGGTCGGAGGACGCGTGCTAGCTCGGCGAGCCCCGCGTCGATGTCCGGGAGATGGAAGAGCACCCAGGCGGCGACGACGCACTGGAACGTTCCGTCGCCGAACGGGAGACTCTGGGCGTCGCCGACGCGTGCATCAACACCTCGTTCCCGTGCGAGTTCGACCATGCGCGGCGAGATGTCGACCATCACGACTTCGCACCCCAGCTCGGTCGCGATTCGGGCCGCGAGCTCTCCAGGCCCGCCGCCGACCTCCAGCACGCGTGCCGGCGTTACCTCAGCGACGGCGTCGAACGCAAGAGCGCGGGGGTCCGGCCCGTCCGCGTTCTCGTAGAGCGACCGTCGCGCCTCGAGGTTGTCCTCCGTCGCGTACTGGCGCGCGACCGCCTGCGGGTCGTCGATCTTCACCGCTCGACGATCGCCCGGCCCGGCGCGCCCTTGCCGGGATGCTTCGCGCCGAGCCAGGCGGACACGGTCGCGCCGACGTCACCGAACTCGCCGTCCTCGTGGATGCGCCCCGCCGCGTTCTTCCCCGCTGCGTACGCGAGAAGCAGCGCGTGCTCGCGCGAATGGTCGGTCGACGGCGTCGTCGGATCACAGCCGTGGTCCGACGTGAGAATGAGCAGGTCGCCGTCCCGGAGCGCGTCGAGGATGTCCGGCAGCCGACGGTCGAAGTCCTGCAGGCAGCGGTGGAAGTTCTCCGGGTCGTTGCGATGGCCCCAGAGCTGGTCGGTCTCGACGAGGTTGACGAAGACGAGCCCCGAGTCGATGTTCTCGAGCAGCTCGATCGTTCGGTTGATCCCGTCGACGTTCGACTTCGTCGGAAAGGACTCGTCGATGTCGCACCCGGCGAAGATGTCCGAGATCTTCCCGACGCCGTAGATCGTGTGGCCCGCGTCGCGGATCGCGGTCAGGTAGTTCGGCCGTCTCGGCTCCAGGGAGAAGTCGTGCCGGTTCGGCGTCCGCTCGTAGTGGCCCGGAGCTCCGACGAACGGACGCGCGATGACGCGGCCGACGGCGTGCTTGCCGGTGAGGATCTCGCGCGCGACGCGGCAGCCTGCGTACAGCTCCTCGAGCGGGATCGTCTCCTCGTGGGCGGCGATCTGGAAGACCGAGTCGGCCGACGTGTAGACGATCCACTTCCCGGTGCGCTGGTGCTCCTCGCCGAGCTCCTGGATGATCTCCGTCCCGGATGCGGGCTTGTTGCCGAGCACACCGCGCCCCGTCCGGTTCATGAACGGGTCGATCACCTCGTCGGGGAAGCCGTACGGATAGGTCGGAAACGGCGTCGCCGTGACGACGCCCATCAGCTCCCAGTGACCCGCGGTCGTGTCCTTCCCCTTCGAGCGCTCGAGCAGCCGCCCCGCGACGGCGGGCGCGTACGGCTGCGGCGGGCAACCCTCGAGCGGCTCGACGTTGCCGAGGCCCAGCGCCTCGAGGTTCGGGAGATCGAGGCCGCCGACCGCGCGCGCGACATTGCCGAGGGTGTCAGATCCCTCGTCGCCCCAGTCGGCGGCGTCGGGCAGCTCCCCCGCTCCGACGGCGTCCAGCACGATCACACAGGCACGCGGCACAGCGAGCTATCCTAGTCCGCCGATGGACACCGTCATCAGCCTGCTGGAGCTCCTCGTGTACATCGCCGCGATCCTCGGGCTCTCGATGTTCGTGACCTGGGCGGTCGTCAAGGTCTCGCCGTCCGAAAGCGCGAAGGAACAGCGCGCCCAGGAGAAGGGCGAGGCAAAGGCGTAGCTCAGACCATCGCCCGCTCGACGTCCTCGAGCGGCGTGTAGGGCAGGCCGTGCGCCTCGGCGACGGCGCGGTAGGTGAGGTTGCCGGCGAGAGTGTTCACGCCTTTCGCGAGCGCCGGGTCGTCGGCGATCGCGCGCGAGAGCCCGCTGTCGGCGATCGCCTCGACGTACGGCAACGTGACGTTCGTCAACCCCTTAGTCGAGGTGACCGGCACGGCGCCGGGCATGTTGGCAACGCAGTAATGGACGATATCGTCGACCTCGAAGACCGGGTCGTCGTGCGTCGTTGCATGTGAGGTCTCGAAGCACCCGCCCTGGTCGATCGCGACGTCGACGAGCGCCGAGCCGGGTCGCATCAGCGAGAGCATCTCACGCGTCACGAGCTTCGGCGCGACGGCACCGGGGATGAGGACGGCGCCGATCACCATGTCGGCATCCGGCAGCACCTCTTCGACCTGCAAGCGGTTCGACATCGCGAGCGTCACACGCCCGTCGAGGGCGATCTCGAGCTCGCGCATCCTGTCGACCGACTTGTCGAGCACCCAGACGTCCGCCTGCATCCCGAGGGCGATGATCGCGGCATTCAAGCCGACGACCCCGCCGCCGAGCACGACGACCTTCGCGGGCGGCACGCCCGGGACGCCACCGAGGAGGATGCCGCGGCCGCCGTGCGCCTTCTCGAGCGCCCACGCGCCCATCTGTGGCGCGAGCCTGCCCGCGACCTCGCTCATCGGCGCGAGCAGCGGCAAGCGGCGGTCCGCCGTCTCCACGGTCTCGTATGCCACGCCGGTGACGCCCGAGTCGAGCAGCGCCCGCGTGAGCGGCTCGTCGGCGGCGATGTGGAGGTACGTGAAGAGCGTGAGACCCTCGCGCAGGCGCCCGTACTCGGACTCGATCGGCTCCTTGACCTTGAGCAGGAGCTCGGCGGACGACCAGACCTCCTCGACATCCGCAAGTCGCGCCCCGACAGCGGAATAGGCCTCGTTGGCGAAGCCCGACCCAACTCCCGCGCCGTGCTGGACGACGACCTCGTGGCCGCGCTGCACGAGCTCGAGCGCGCCGGCCGGTGTCAGCGCAACGCGATACTCCTGCTGCTTGATCTCCTTCGCGACCCCGATCCGCACGGCGCGCGGGACGATACCGCACCATCGTGCCGGGAGCGATCAGCCGGCCGCGAGTCGCCCGGCGGCAAACGCCGCTGCGAAGAACCAGGGATCGTCGCCCGGCCCGCGCCCCATGTGGGACAACGGCAGGGGCGCGCAGGCAGCCTCCCATCCGGCGGCGTTGACGTCGACGATCTCGACCCCCTCGGGTGGCTCGAGGCCGATCGGCCAGGCGACGCGGACCTTCCCGAGGCAGAGCGCGAGGGCCGAGCGTGTGTGGTGCGAGAGGCCACGATGGCGCGGCCGCTCGTCCGCGAAGGACACCCGAGGCGCCACGACCGGCAGCGCTCCGAGGGCGGATGCGGTGTTGGCGGCGTCGGCGACGGCGAGCCCGCCGTGGCCCCACCGGGACGCCGTGCCGACGATCCCGGGGCCGATGCCGCACACGACGACCTCGGCACCGCGGCCGACCGCCTCCACGAGCGCCGCGGCCGCCGTGACGCACTGGAGGTCGCCGTCGAGACATGGGGAGACGGCGATCGTCGTGTCGAGGAGCCGGCGTGCCTTCAGGATCCGAACCGTGTCGGAGAGAGAGACCGGCAGCGCTCCACCGCCGAGCTGCACGTAGGCGACACGCCGGCCCGCGAGCGCCGCACAGACGGGCGCCAGCTGGCTGTGGAGGCCGAGACACACGACCGGTAGGCCGTCGAGCCTGTCCCTTTCCGTTCCCGCGTCGGCGTCCTCCTCGGCGAACCGCGCCGCGACCTGTCCGGGCGCGTACGGAAGCGTCATCACGTGGGCGCCGTCCTCGACGGGGAGCTGCAGGCCGCGTGTGAGGTTCGCATAGAGGACGTCGAAGCCGCCCGAGCCGAGGTCCAGCTCGACCGCCCGGCCGTTGACGAGCACGACGTCGCCGACCTCGACCTCGCCCGTGAGCCGCGGGTACCCGATGCAGGGCGCGCCGTCGACCTCGAGCCGCACGAGCCCGTCCAGGCGCTCACCGACCGCCGTCACGTTGCCCCAGCGCAGCCCGAGAGGCATTAGGGGCCTGTCCGGAAAGTGGTCGCGACGGATGGCACGCGGCACGTGCCGCGAGGCAAGGACGCAGGGAGCGCCAATATGCGGACATATTGGCGCGACTGAGGACGCCGCATCGCGGTGCGTGACGCCTGCAAGCCGCTCTGATCCACTTTCCGGACAGGCTCCCTAGCCGGCCTCGCGGGCGGCGTCGACGAGCGCGAGCGTGACGTCGACCATGCGCTCGAGGTCCTCGATCGCGATCCGCTCGTCCGGCGTGTGGATGTCGGTCATCCCGTTCGCGAGGTTGACGCACTGGAGGCCGCGGGCGTTGAAGACGTTCGCGTCGGCCGCGCCGCCCGACAGCCCGAGCCTCGCGGCGTAGCCGGCGTGGGCCAGCGCCTCGACCGCGAGGCGCACCGGGAGATCGTCGTCGCGGAACCGGTAGCCGCGGTACTTCTGCTCGACACGGGTCTCGAGGCTGCATTCCGAGAGGCTCGCTGCGAACGCTGCGGCGTCGACGATCTGCTGCACCACCTCCGTGACACGCGCGTCGTCGTGCGAGCGCACCTCGGCCTCGAGCGAGCAGCGCTCGGGGACGACGTTCCGGGCCGTACCGCCCCGTACCAGGCCGACGTTCGCGCTCGTCACCTCGTCGATCCGGCCGAGCGGCATGTCGACGATGGCCCGAGCGGCGGCAAGGACGGCGGAGCGGCCCTCTTCCGGGTACATGCCGGCGTGCGCCGCCCGGCCGACGAAGGTCAGCTCGAGCTCCTGTGCGGTCGGAGAGCCGACGACGACGTCGCCGATCGGCGCCGCCTGGTCGTAGACGTATCCCACGCGCGCCTGGAGACGGGTGGCATCGAACGCGTTCGCGCCGACGAGCCCGATCTCTTCCATGGGCGTGAAGAGGAGCTCGACGCCCGCGTGCGGCCGCCCCTCCTCGACGATCCGGCGCGCCGCCTCGACCATCACCGCGAGCGCCGACTTGTCGTCCGCGCCGAGGATCGTGCCGCCCGCGTTGCGCACGATCCCGTCGTCCAGCACGGGCTCGAGATCGCCGTCGAGGGGGACGGTGTCGAAGTGGGCGCAGAGGAAGATCGGCACGCCCTCGACGTTTCCGGGCAGGCGGCAAAGGACATTCCCGGCGGTCGAGCCGATCGCCGGGCCGCATCCGTCCTCGTCCCACTCGAGCCCGATCGCGTCGAGCTCGCGGGTGATCCGGTCGGCAACCGCGCGCTCCTGGCCGGGCGGGCTCGGGATCGCGCACAAGTCGAGAAACAGGTCGACGACCCGCGACGTCAGCTGCGGCTGCTCCACGGCGGTCATCCTACGAGCCGGCCCCGACGCGGGCGTTCTTCGAACCCGGTGTCAGACACCGGACTCCGTCAACCCCTGCGCTGCGCCGATTTCGTGCCAATTCGTCCACGGGCGTGAACACAGGCTCCATGCGCGATTGAGCAGTCGCGTCCGGTCGTCGTTCCTCGAGTTCGCTCATGCCTTCGCATTCGAGCATCAGGCTTCGTTATCGATCGTGTCGACAACTGTCATGACCGCGTGGCGACGCCGCCCCGGAAGAGGTGCGAACGCGTTAGGCGGCAGTGGCGCGCACGCCGGAGCGGGCGCGATTGCGCTCGAGCGCTGCGACGACGAACTCGCGGAAGAGCGGCGCGGGTCGTGTCGGGCGCGACTTGAACTCCGGGTGGAACTGGCTCGCGACGAACCACGGGTGATCGGGCAGCTCGACGATCTCGACGAGACGGCCCTGCTGGAACGTCCCCGAGACGACGAGCCCGTGCTCGACGAGCTGGTCGCGGTACTGGTTGTTGACCTCGTAACGGTGGCGGTGACGCTCGTGGATCACCACCTCGTCGTAGATGTCCCGCACGCGCGTTCCGTCTGCCAGCTCGACCGCCTGCGCGCCGAGGCGCATCGTGCCGCCGAGCTCCTCGATCTCCTTCTGCTCTGGGAGCAGGTCGATCACGGGGTACGGCGTCTCGGGATCCATCTCGGTCGAGTTGGCACCGTCGAGCCCGGCGACATGCCGCGCGAACTCCGAGACGGCGACGTGCATCCCGAGGCAGATCCCGAGGTACGGGATCTCGCGCTCGCGCGCAACCCGGCAGGCAAGGATCTTGCCCTCCCACCCGCGCGATCCGAAGCCACCCGGGACGAGCACGCCGTCAACCTGCTCGAGCTCCCGCGCGGCCTCCTCGTAGGACATGTCCTCGGCGTCGACCCACCGGACGCGGACATGCGTCCCGGCCGCCACACCCGCATGCTTGAGCGCCTCGTGCACGGACAGGTACGCGTCGCGCAGCTTCACGTACTTCCCGACGAGCGCGATCTCGACCTCGTCGTGCTGCTCGGCGATCCGGTCGGTGAGCTCGCGCCATTCGCCGAGATCGGCCGGTGGCGTCTCGAGGCCGAGCCGCTCACAGACGTACGCGTCGAGGCCCTCCGTCATCAGGTGCTCGGGCACGAGATAGACGTCGGGCATGTCGGGCGATGAGAACACCGCGCGCGGGTCGACGTCCGCGAACAGCGCGATCTTGTCGCGGATGTCCTCGGACAGCTCGTCGTGCGAGCGGCAGACGATCGCGTCGGGATGGATGCCGATGCGGCGGAGCTCGTTGACCGAGTGCTGCGTCGGCTTCGTCTTCAGCTCGCCCGCCGCCTCGATGAACGGGACGAGCGTGACGTGGAGGTACAGGACGTTCTCGGGCCCGACCTCTCGCCGGAACTGGCGGATCGCCTCGAGGAACGGCAGCGACTCGATGTCGCCGACCGTGCCGCCGATCTCGGAGATGACCACATCGGCCGGGTCCGCCTTCGCGGCCCGCCGGATCCGTGCCTTGATCTCGTTCGTGATGTGCGGGATCACCTGCACGGTGGCGCCGAGGAACTCCCCCTTGCGCTCCTTCCGGAGCACCGTGTCCCAGATCGCGCCCGCGGAGTGGCTCGCGTTGCGCGACAGGTTCTCGTCGACGAACCGCTCGTAGTGGCCGAGGTCGAGGTCGGTCTCGGCCCCGTCCTCGGTGACGTACACCTCGCCGTGCTGGAAGGGGCTCATCGTCCCCGGGTCGACGTTCAGGTAGGGGTCGAACTTCTGCGCCTGCACGCGCAGCCCGCGCGACTTGAGGAGCCGGCCGAGCGACGCGGCGACGATCCCCTTGCCAAGAGCCGACACAACCCCGCCCGTGACGAAGACGTAGCGGGTCGCCGGCCCGTCGCTCACGGTTGCCGCCCCAGAGAGTCCAGCGTTCGCAGGCCCGGCGTCGTCTCGATGAACGAGCCGAGGGACCGCTGCTCGCCCAGGAAGGTGACGGCGGCAAGCGCTCCGATCGCGCTCGCTCTCCGTAGGCCCGTGAACCGCCTCACGGACTCCAAACCTAGCACGGCCCCGAAGGCGTTCGACCCGGCGTCCCCCAGCATCGTCATCTCGCGAAGATCGTAGGGAGCGAGCAGGACGGCCAAGGCGACCGCCCGCCGTGGCCGCCCGCCGAGGAGCACGGAGCCGATCAGGAATGCCTTGAGCGCCCTTCCGGGCCGTGTGTCGAGCTGGTTCCAGACGTTCGCGGAGAGCGAGACGAGCACGGCGCCGCTGACCGACCGGGTCCGCCAGAGCGCCCACAGCGGGATGACCACGAGCTTGAGCGTGCCGGTCGTCGCACCGCCCCGCAGGTGTGCGCGGAAGCCGCGCTCGGGGCCGCTCCAGAGGTCATCCGCGAGGCCCACGGCGGCGACCGGCGCGACGGACGGGACCACGACTCCCACGACCGCGCCCACGAGAGGAAGCCGCAACCCGCGGAAGTTGACGGCCTGCGGGGCGAGCGTCGCGAGCAGCAGGTCGCGGAGCTGGCGCCCCCGGTGGACGAACCCGGCGAGGTCGCGGCCCGTCGCGCGATGCTCGAGGTCGAGCTCGACCTCGCGGACGTCGAGCCCCGCCCTGAGCGCGTCGATCGTCATCCGCGTCTCGACCCCGAAGCCGGCGGCGACCGGGAACACCGCGGCTCGAGCTGCCGGCGAGAGCGCGCGCTGCCCGGAGAGAGGCTCCTCGACGACGCGGCCTCCCCTGCGCTCGATCAGTGCACGCGCAACACCCTTCGCGAGTCCGATCCCCCCGCCTGCGCGCCGCTCGAACCGGGCGACGGCGAGGTCGGTGTCGGTCTCCACGAGCGGCCGCAGGTCGCCGACGAGGTCGGCGTCGCACAGGAGCAGCGACCCCTCACGGCACTCTCGCTCGGCGAGCGTCAGCGCCTGGCCCTTTCCCCTGCGAGGAAGCGGGACGACGCGCGCGCCCGCGTCGGCCGCGACGGACGCCGTCCCGTCGCGTGAGCCGTCGTCGGCGACCACGACGTCCGCCTCGGGGAACGCTTCCCGCAGCGCGGCGACCGTCCGGCCGATCCGACGCTCCTCGTCCCGCGCCGCGACGAGCACCGTCAGCCCCGGCTCCGTCACCCCTTGCTCGCGACAGGCGGGGCCGGCGGCGGGTCGGGGATGATCCCGTCCGTCGCGTCGTTTCCGACCCCGTAGCTGCCGGCTCGCGCGCCGGCGAGGAGGAAGACGAGGGCGAGCTGGCTCGCCACCTCGTCGACGCCGTCGACGGTCGCGAGGCCGCGCTGATGGAACACCGGGATCGCGGTGGTCTTCGCGTTGCTCTTCGCGACGCCGACGGTCGGAACCGGCGCTGCGGCGAGCCCGCTGTACAGGCCTGCGAGGAGCTCCTGCGTCTCTCCCTCCTGCGGTGGCGCCTGCCGCGCAACCACCACGGCGTCCAGCGCCCGTCCGGCCGCGCCCGACTGCTCCTCGACGATCACCCGTGCGAGCCGGTCGAACACCGGATTGGGGCCTGCGGTGATCAGCTCGCGCGCGAGCTCTCGTCCCAGGCGCTCGCGGTTGTCGATCCCCGCGAGCCCACGCGTCTCCGGCTCCGCTCGCAGCGCGGCGTCGACGGCCTCGGCGTCGAGCGGCACCCGGAGCGCGCGCACGAGCGCGACCCGCCCGCCCGCATCGTCGACGGAGCGCCGGACCGTGTTTGCCAGGCCCTGGTCGACCGACCCGATGAACACGACGCCGACGTTCTTTCCCTCGAGCATCCCGGAGACGAGCTGCGGGTAGGTCGTCTTTGCGAAGTCGTCGAGCTCGACGCCGCGCCGATCGGCACCGGCAGCCTGCGCCGCTGCGCTGTCTCGCTCGCTCCGCAGCGCGTCGATCTGCGCCTGGAGGTTCTCCCGTTCCGCGTCGGAGACGAACCCCTTTCCCGACAGCCCGACCCCGACGAAGATCCCGAGGAGGAGCGCGACGAACACGGCCGCGAGCGACGCGACGTGGTAGCGGAGGTCGAACACGGCCCCAGTCTCGCAGAGGGCGCGCGCGGGCCTAGAGGCCGAGCCCGTTGGCGATCGCGCGGGTCGTCGACTGGATCACGTTGCGGAGGGCCGGCGAGGCGAGGACCGCGCCGACGATCGCGAGGACGCCGGTGGCCGCGAAGACGGCGAGAGGCCAGATACCGACGCGCCGCGAGACGAGACGGGAGACGCCCTTCGCGTCGACGAGCGACTCCCCCACCTTGAGCCGCGTCACGAACGTCGAGGCCATGCCCTCGCGGTCACGCTCGAGGAACTCGACGAGGTTGAAGTGCGTGCCGACGGCGACGATCAGCGTCGCGCCCTTCTCGTAGGCCAGTTGCAGCGCGAGGTCCTCACTGATTCCCGGCGCCGAGACGACGTGATACGGCAGGCCGAGGTCTCGCAGCCGCGCCGCGCCCGGTGCCTCGCCGCTCGGGTATGCGTGCACGACGAGCTCCGCTCCCGCCCTCAGCGAGGCGTCCGAGACGGAGTCGAAGTCTCCGACGATCACGTCGGCCGTGAGACCGACCTCGCGCAGCGCGTCCGCGCCTCCATCGACCGCGACGAGCACGGGCCGGAAGTCGCGGACGTACGGTCGCACCATGCGAAGGTCCGACTTGTAGCCGGGGCCGCGGGCGACGACGAGCACGTGCCGATCGCGGAAGCGTGTGCCCAGCGCGGGCAGCTCGATGCCGGCGGCGAGCGAGCCCGCCTCCTCCTGGAGGTGCCGCAGCGTGTTCTCGGCGAACGCCTCGAGCGCATGAGACACACGGCCCTGCTGGTCTGCGAGCGCCTCCTCGAGCAACGCGGCGTCGAGCACGGTGCCCTCGGCGACGAGCGTCCCGTTCCGCCAGACGCTGCCGCCGTCGAGGCGCACGACCTCGCCGTCGGTGAGCTCGTCGAAGAGCGGCGCACCCGGCGCGTCGACGAGCCTGACGCCCGCCCGGACGAGCTCGAGCGGCCCGGGGTTCGGGTAGCGGCCGGTCGACGACCGCGAGACGTTGACGACTGCGCGGACACCGCTCTCGGCGAGCTCCTCCGCGGACACGCGGTCGATGTCCGCGTGATCGACGATCGCGACGTCCTGCGGGCCGAGGCGCTTGACGAGGTCCTTCGTCCGACGACCGAGCCGAGCGCGGCCGGTGATCTCGGAGGTCATCTCCCACCGTCCGACGTGACCGCGCTCACGAACTCCTCGCCGCCGAGCATCCGCTCCAGCTCATCGCGACGCTGTGCGTCGTCGAGGGCGACGATGCGCGTGTGCGTCGGGTCGCCCTCGACCTTCTCGACGCGGAGATGCTGGTCGGCGACGCTCGCGATCTGCGGCAGGTGCGTGATCGTCAGCACCTGCGCGCGCTCACCGAGGCGTCGCAGGACATCGGCGACGCGATGCGCGGTGACGCCTCCGACGCCGGCGTCGATCTCGTCGAGCACGATGGTCTCGCCTCCCGCGACCGCGGCGATCGCGAGAGCAACGCGCGAGAGTTCACCGCCCGACGCCGTCTCCGCAACGGGCGCGAGCGGCAGCCCGGGGTTCGGACGGACGAGGAACACCGCTTCGTCGGCCCCGGTCGGCCCAGGCTCGCGCTCGCGCAGCTCGACATGGAACTCGCCCTCACCCATCCCGAGGTCGGCGAGCTCGCGCGCGACCGCCTCGGCGAACGGGCCTGCCGCAGCGCGACGGGCGTCCGAGAGCGCAGAGCACGCATCGTCGAAGCTGCGCTCCGCGGCGTCGCGCTCCGCGAGCGCGCGCTCGAGCGGGTCGCCGCCGGCGCCTGCGCGTTCGAGCTCCTGGATGGCATGTGAGCGACGCTCGAGCAACTCGTCCAGGCTCGTCGCCCGGTGACGCCGCCTTGCGTCGGCGATGCGGTCGAGCCGTTCCTCGACTGCGCCGGTGCGGGCCGGGTCTGCGTCGAGCGTCTCCGCGAACCGGCGGACGTCGCTCGCGACCTCACCGAGACGGACCACGAGCTCGCGCAGCTCCGCGACGGCCGTCTGGAGCTCCGGAGCCAGCCGTTCGAGTGGCGCCAGAGCATGCTCGGCCGCCGCGGCGAGCGCCCGGGCGCCGTCGCCGTCGTCCGGCTCGATCGCCGTGGCGGCCGCGTGGGCGCCGTCTCCGAGCTCCGCGACGTGGCGGAAGCGCTCGCGCTCGGCACGAAGCGCCTCCTCCTCGCCTGGCTCGAGCCCCTCGGTGTCCTCGACCAGCACAGAGAGCTCCTCCAGCCGCGCCCGTTCGGAGTCTGCGCCGTGCTCGAGCTCCTCGATGCGTCGTCTCGCCGCCGCGAGTGAGCGCCACCCGTCGCGTGCCCTGTCCCTTCGCACCCGCTGCTCGGCACCGGCGAACGCGTCGAGGAGATCGAGCTGGTGCGCGGGCCGCGCGAGCCGCCGTTGCGCGAACTGTCCCGAGAGCGCGAGCAGCCGGTCGGTCGCGGCAACGAGGTCGTCGCGGGCCACGCTGCGGCCCCAGGCGTATGCACGGGAGCGTCCGTCTGCTCCCACGCGGCGGGCGACGACGAGCCCCGGCTCGTCGTCCGGCCGCAGGTCGCTCAACGCCTCGAGGCCGTCCTCGTCGAAGAAGCCTTCCGGGAGGTCGAGCTCCGCCTCCACGTATGCCTCGGAGCCGGCGGCGCCGACGAGCCCTGCGTCGCCTTTCGCCCCGAGCAGCAGGCCGATCGCCTGGGTGAAGATCGTCTTCCCCGCGCCGGTCTCGCCGGTGAGCGCGACGAGCCCTGGCGCCAGCTCGAGCTCGGCCTCGCGGATGAGGACGAGATTCTCGATCCGCAGCCTGCGCAGCACGTGAGGATCGTAGTTCCGGGCACCCGGCGGCGCAGGTGGCGGAAACTGCGCCCTAGGTCGAGAAGCTCTCTCGGTACCGGCTGACGAAGGTCGCGTCCGGCAGGGTGGCGAGGAGCGTACGGGCGGCGCCCAGGCGCACGGCGACCCTGCCGCCCGGCGCGGCCTCCCCGACCCGGTGCCCGTCCACGAGCACGGCCACCGGCACGTCGGCCGTGCGGTTCCAGACGACGACGTCCTTCCCGCGCGGGACGACGAGCGGCCGCGCGTGAAGCGAGTGCGGCGCGACGAACGTCGTCGCCATCGCGTCGATACCCCACATCAGCACCGGGCCGCCGTTCGAGAGGTTGTACGCGGTCGAGCCGGACGGGGTCGAGCAGATGATCCCGTCGCACGGGACGCTGCCGAGGTCCTCGCCTCCGACCGCCCACTCGAGCTCGACCATGCGGCCGAGCACCGCCGACGTGACGACGAGGTCGTTGACGGCAACGTGCCCCGTCTCGCCGTTCTCGACCTCGAGCGTCGGTAGCTCGACCACCTCGAGCTCGCCGCGGAACGCGCGGGTGAGGCCCACCTCGAGCTCCTCCGGCTGCATCGAGGTGAGAAACCCGACGCGGCCGAAGTTGACGCCGATCACCGGGATCCCCGACCCCAGGTACGTGCGCAGCGCCCGGAGCATCGTCCCGTCGCCGCCGAGGACGACGACGAGATCCGCGTCGGCCGGGTCACCGCTCGTCTCCAGGCCGTGGCGGGCGGCCTCGTCCGGGGCGAACGTCAGCTCGACCCCCGCGGCGCCCGCGACCTCGAGGAGCCGCGCGATGCCGTCTCCGATCTGTTCCTGCCGCCCGTGCGTGACGAGCGCAGCCCGCGCAACGGGCTTCGCGCCGCTACCCGACGGCGTCGTCGATCCGGCGCTCGAGCTCATCGGGGTCGGAAGGCTTCTCGCTCGCGATCAGGTGGACGACGAACTCCCGGTTCCCCTTCGGCCCCGGGTGGGCGGAGTCTACGACTCCGGCGACGCTGGCACCCCACGAAGCAGTCGCGGCGCAGAAGTCGCGCAGGACGCGGCGGTGCACTGCCGGATCGCGGACGACACCCTTCGGCACGTCGGCGCGCCCCGCCTCGAACTGCGGCTTGACGAGGACGAGGGCCTCCCAGCCGGGCGCCGCGAGCGCGATCGCCGGCGGCAGCACGCGCATCGCGGAAATGAAGGAGACGTCGCACGTGATCAGGTCGGGGGGAAACGGCAGCGCGTCCAGGTGCCGCGCGTTGACGCGCTCGAGCACTGTCACGCGGTCGTCGGCGCGCAGCCGCGGATGGAGCTGCCCGTACCCGACATCCAGCGCGATCACCCGTGCCGCGCCGCGCTGCAGGAGGCAATCGGTGAACCCACCGGTCGAGGCGCCGAGGTCGAGGCAGCCCTTCCCGCCCGGGTCGACGCCGAGCTTGTCGAGGGCGTGGGCGAGCTTCTCCCCGCCGCGCGAGACGAAGCGCGGCGGACGATCCACGGTCAGCGTCGCGTCGTCGCCGACCTGCTGGCCCGGCTTGTCGTACCCCGGGACGAGCCCGGCCATGACGAGCGCCTTCGCCTGCTCGCGGCTCTCGGCGAGCCCGCGCTCCACGAGCATCACGTCGAGCCTCTTCTTCGCCACGGCTACGCCGTCCGAACCGCCAGCCCGTCGACGAGCTCGGCCAGCACCGACGTGTCGGCGTCGATCGCGTCGAGGCGCTCGTGCGCGCGGCGCGCGGCGGCCGCGGCGACTTCGCGGGCGCCGTCCTCGCCGAGCTCGGTCGCGTAGCCGTCCCCGTCGATCAGGTCGTCCATCGCCTGGAAGAGGACGCCGAGCTCCTCCCCGAACGCCCGCCACGGATCCTGGTCGCCGGCGGGCACCGCCGCCGCCCAGAGCCCGAGACCGACCGCCGCCGCGAAGAGGCGACCGGTCTTCAACCGGTGCAACTCGGCGAGGTCGACCTGCGCGGCCGTGACGTCGAGATACTGCCCGCCGATCATGCCGAGCGTCGCCTCGGCGAGCTCTCGGGCCGGCTGGGGGCGGTCGTAGGAGAGCGCGAGGCGCAACCCCTCCGTGAGCAATGCGTCGCCGGCGAGCAGCGCAACGCCCTCTCCGTGGGCGACGTGCGCGCTCGGGCGGCCGCGGCGCTCGTCGTCGTCGTCCAGCGAGGGTAGGTCGTCGTGGACGAGCGAGAACGTGTGGACGAGCTCGAGCCCGACCGCTGCGGGCAGCGCGTCCTCGGCCCGCCCCCCGGCGGCCTCCGCCGTCGCGAGGCAGAGGACGGGGCGAATCCGCTTGCCTCCTCCGTCCAGCGCGTAGCGCATCGCCTCGGAGAGGCCGTCGAGCGACGCCGTCGGCGTGAGGTCGGCGAGCCCCTGCTCGACGAGCGCGCGGAGCTCGTCAGGCGCCCGCATCGGCGGCCTGACGGGCGCGCTGCACCTCGGCTTCGATCTCCTTCGCCAGCTCGGCGATCTCCGCCAGCCCGTCGACCGCCGCGTCGACGTCGCCGCCCGCATCGGCGCTCGCCTCGAGCGCGTCGACCCGCGTCTTCAAGCGCTCGAGCAGCTCCTCGGCCCTCTGCAGCGAGGCGTCCGAGCCCCCGCTCACCGGCCGTCCTTCGCAATCCTGCCGAGGATCCCGTTGACGAGCCGGGCGGCGTCCTCGCTCGCATAGCGCTTCGCCAGCACGACGGCCTCGTTGATGGCGACGTCCATCGGCACCGCGTTCTCCTCCAGCTCGAACACCCCGATGCGCAGGATGTTGCGCTCGAGCGTACCCAGCCGGTCGGCGGGCCAGCCCTCCGAGACGGCGCTCACACGAGTGTCCAGCTCCGGCGCCACGGCGGAGACGGACGTCGCGAGCGAGCGGGCGAACGCGTCCGGCTCACCCTCGAAGAGCGACGCCAGCGGTTGCCCGGTGAGGTCCCACTGGTAGAGGAGGAAGAGCGCCTGGCGACGCGCCTGCCTGCGGCCGAGAGGCTTCGGCGCCGGCTTCGGCCGGGTCGTCTCGCCGCTCATACCCGCTCACGGCGGCGGCAAAGCCGCCGCCTCCGCTCGTGCCCCGCTCCGGCGCCGGCAGAGCCGGCACCTGCACTCCCCGCCGGCTCTGCCGAGTCGACGCCGGTGATGACCTCCGTCGAGCCTACGGTCATGCTGGCCGCAGCGAGGGCAGGTGCGCTTCCATCTCCTCAAGGTAGCCGGTCGAGTAGGCACCCGATCGGAAGCCGTCCGAGCCGAGAACGTCGAGCGCGAGCTCCCGCGTCGTCGGGATACCCGTGACCTCGAGCTCGCGGAGTGCCCGGAGAGCGCGCTCGATCGCGGCGGGCCGGTCGTCGTCCGAGACGATCAGCTTCGCGATCAGCGAGTCGTAGTACGGCGGGACCGTCGTGCCGTCCTCGACGGCCGTGTCGACGCGCACACCGGGCCCGAGCGGCGGCCGGAAGCGCTCGACGACCCCCGGTGACGGCACGAAGCCGCGCGCCGGGTCCTCGGCGTTGATGCGGATCTCGATCGCGTGCCCGCGTCGCGGCGCCCGACCGGTGACAGCGAGCGACTCCCCCGCGGCGATCCTGACCTGCTCGCGCACGATGTCGACCCCGGTGAGCATCTCCGTCACCGGATGCTCAACCTGGAGGCGGCAGTTGACCTCGATGAAGTACGGCTCGCCCTCGAGCCCGAGGAGGAACTCGAACGTCCCGGCTCCCTCATAGCCCAACGTGCGGCACGCGCGCTCGACGGCCGTCTCCATCTCTTCGCGTGTCTCCGGCGAGAGGGCGGGCGAGGGCGACTCCTCGACGAGCTTCTGGTGCCGCCGCTGGATCGAGCACTCGCGCTCGCCGAGCGTGAGGACGTTCCCGTGCCGGTCGCACAGGACCTGGATCTCGACGTGGCGGGCCGGGGCGACGACCTTCTCGAGGTAGAGCGCGCCGTCGCCGAACGCCGCCTCCGCCTCGGCGGCCGCAGCGGCGAACGCGTCGTCGAGGCCGTCCGGATAGTCGACGAGCCGCATGCCCTTCCCACCTCCGCCGGCGGTCGCCTTGAGCATGACCGGGAAGCCGATCGCCTCCGCCGCCTCACGGATCTCCTCGAGCGGCGCCGACCCCGCGGTACCCGGCACGAGCGGGACGTCGGCCGCGCGCATCTCCGCCTTCGCAGACGCCTTGTCACCGAGCCGCTCCATCACCTCAGGCGAGGGACCGACGAACACTAGGTCGTTGTCCGCACAGGCACGTGCGAACGCCGGGTTCTCGGCGAGGAACCCGTAACCGGGGTGCACCGCCTCGCATCCGGTCGTCACCGCGGCTGCGACGACGCTCGGGATGCGCAGGTAGCTCTCCCCTGCGGCCGGCGGCCCGATGCACACCGCCTGGTCGGCGAGGCGCACGTGCAGCGCCTCGCTGTCGGCGGTCGAGTACACCGCGACGGCTTCGATCCCGAGCTCGTGGAGCGCGCGGATCACACGCACCGCGATCTCGCCCCGGTTCGCGACGAGGACGCGCTCGAATACCATCTAGACGACGGGCGGCGCGACGATCGGCTCGAGCTCGAAGAGGAGCGTCCCGAACTCGACCGTCTGTCCGTTGTCGACGTGGATCGTGCGCACGTGGCCGTGCGCGTCCGCCTTGAGCTCGCTGAAGAGCTTCATCGCCTCGAGGACGCAGAGTGTCTGCCCGGGCGCGACGACGTCGCCGACCTCGACGAACGGCGGTGCGCCCGGCTGAGCGGCGCGGTAGAAGACGCCGGGCGTGGGCGACTCGACGCGGATCGTCCCGGGCGATCCGGCGGCCTGGGCTGCCGCAATCTCGGTCTCCTCGACCGCGACACCGGGAGAACCGGACAGTGCGCCCGTGCCCGGCTCATCTGCGCGACGGACCGAGACGCGCATGCCCTCGTCCTCGATCTCGATCTCCCCGACGCCGGATTCCTGGACGATCTTGACGAGCTCGCGGATGCGCTCCCCGCGCTGCGCGTCGACGTCGCCGCCGAGGAGCGACGCCTCGCGTGAGTGACGCTGGCGGATCGTCTGCAGCAGCGTCTCGGCCTCCTCGCCGAACATCGCGAGCAGCACGAGATCCTCCTCGGACGACGCAAGCCCATCCGCCGCCTCGCGAACGTCCTCCACGCTCGGCGGGTCGTCCTCGAGTGCGGGCGCCTGGCCTGCGAGCAGCTCGACCGCACGCCGCACGCCGGCGTCGATCTCACCCGGAGGCGTCCCGTACCCGCCCGTGACGAGCTGGCGGAACTCGTCGAGCACCGTGCCGTAGCGACGCGCCGACAGCACGTTGAGCAGGGCCTGCGATCCGAGGATCAGGCCGATCGGCGCCGCGAGCGGCGGACGGCCGGCCTCGTCGCGGATCCGCGCGACCTCGGTGAGCGTGTCGAGGAGGCGATCGCCCGCCGAGTGCGCGCGGAGGTGGACGTCGAGCGCCGCCACGAGCCCGGCGGGCAGGTCGTACTCGGCCGCACGGACGGCGATGCGCGGAGAGAGCGGCGCGAGCGGCTCGTCGCCGAGATGCTCTTGGACGACGTCCGACGCGTCCCAGAGACGGGCGACGTCGACGCCGGTGGGTCGGTCGAGCCCCTCCAGAACCTCGACGAGCGACTCTCCTGCGATTCGGTGCAGCGTCAGCGCGAGCGGATAGACCGCCGTGGCCACCACGTCGGCGCCCACGCGGGTCGCGACGAGCGCGTTGGCGAGCGCGGTGCCGCCCGCCGCCTGGATGTAGAGGCCGACGGGCAGGCCGCTCGCCTCGCCCAAGCGCTCGACGAGCTCCTGCGTCACGTGCGGAAGGAGGCCGCCGGTGGGGTCGTTCAGCAGGACGCGCGATGCGCCCAGGTCGCCGACCTTCCGCGCCTGCGCGACGAGTGCATCGATCTCGCCGTCGCGCCCGGGGCTGTACACGAGACCGACGTGCAGCTGCCGGCCGGCCGCGACGATCGCCTCACCGGCCTCGACGAGGTTCGAGACATCGTTCAGAGGGTCGTGGAGCCGGAAGACGTCGATCCCGTTCTCCGCCGCGCATGCCACGAACCGGCGCACGATGTCGGGCGAGACGGGCTTCGAGCCGACGAGGAACCTGCCGCGCAGCGCGAGCCCGAGCGGCGTCGTCGTCCGCGCGTCGATCGCCCGGATCCGCTCCCAGGGGCTCTCGACGCCCCTCCGCACCGCTGCGTCGAAGACGCCGCCTCCCGAGACCTCGAGACAGGCGAACCCGGCGCCGTCGAGGATCTCCGCGACGCGCAGCACCTCGCCCGTCGGGACGCGCCCGGCGAGCGGCTCCTGCGACAGGAGCCGGATCGTGGTGTCGTAGAGCTGCGGCACGCGGCCGGGACCTTAGCGCGTGCTCTGCGCCCGTTCCTCCGCCGCTGACCGCGGCCGATGTGGAGCGATTGGCACGGACCCGGCGCTCCCGCGGCACGGTTTCGTGACAGCTCGGCCACTACCCTCGGTGCCCCGTGGGTGGGTGGGGGTTTGGGATGGGACCAGAAGAGGCCTACCGCCGCAAAGACGCCCAGCCGCCGGGCACGCCGGCAACGAGCTCTCCCTGGCCACGCCGGTCGTCGGTCGCCGTCCGTCGGCCCCTCGTCGCTCGTCAGGCCGTCAGGCCGTCAGGCCCGCGAGATGTAGCGCGCCTCGCGGGGGTCGACCTTGATCCGCTCGCCGACGTCGACGAACAGCGGTACCTGGACGACCGCGCCGGTCTCGAGCGTCGCCGGCTTGGTCACGTTCGAGACCGTGTCGCCGCGGACACCCGGCTCCGTCTCCGCGACGGCGAGCTCGACCGACGCGGGAAGCTGAAGACCGGACGGCTTGCCGTTCACCTGCAGGATCTGCACCGTCGACGAGGGGAGCATGTACGCGAGCTCGTCCGCGACCTCGGTCCGCGGCAGTGCGAACTGCTCGTACGTCTCCTGGTCCATGAAGTGCGCGTCGCTCCCGTCGTCGTAGAGGAACTGGACGCTCTTCACCTCGGTGTGGACGCGCGGGAACTTCTCGCCGGCGCGGAAGGTGTCCTCGACGACTGCCCCGCTTTCGAGGTTCTTGAGCTTCGTCCGCACGAACGCGCCGCCCTTGCCGGGCTTCACGTGCTGGAACTCGACGATGCGCCACACCGAACCACGGTGCTCGATATGCATCCCGTTCCGGAACTGGTTCGTGTTGACGATGTCCGCCATGACGGGCGCCCAGGTTAGCCGACCGCGACGGGGTCCTTCGTCACCGCCGTGAGGCGCTCGCAGCCGTCGTCGGTGACGACGACCATGTCCTCGATTCGCACGCCGACGTCGCCGGACAGGTAGATCCCCGGCTCCACCGTCACCACGTTCCCGGCCTCGAGGACGGAGCTCGACTCGGGACGCAGATTGGGCTCCTCGTGGACGTCGAGCCCGACGCCGTGGCCGAGCCCGTGCCCGTAGTGGTCACCCATCCCTGCCGCCTCGATGGCAACGCGAGAGGCCGCGTCGACGTCCCGTCCGATCGCGCCGGGGCGGATCGCGGCGAGCCCGTCGATCTGCGCCTGCAGGCAGAGATCGTAGATCTCGCGCAGGCGCCCGTCGGGCTGGCCCGTGAAGAACGTGCGCGTGCAGTCGGAGGCGTATCCGTCGACCGAGCAGCCCGCGTCGACCACGACGAGGGTGCCTTCGGGGATCGGCTCGTCGCGGAGCTTCGCGTGCGGTCGCGCGCCGTTCTCGCCGAACGCGACGATCGCGCCGAAGGACGGCCCGTCGGCACCGGCCTCGTGCCACGCCTGCTCGAGCCACCACGCCAGCTCTGCCTCGGTGCGCCCGACGAACGGCTGCTCTCCGAGCTCGGTATAGACCCTGTCCGAGATCGCGCCGGCACGCCGCAGCGCCTCCAGCTCTCCCGGCTCCTTGACCGCGCGAAGACCCTCGACGAGCCCGGTAGTGGAGACCAGCTCGACACCCCCCGTGCGCAGCGTGTCCGCCGCGGCGAGGCTCAGGTGCGCAGCCTCGACGCCGACGCGCCTGCCCGAGAGGAGCTCGGCGAGCGCGGTGACGACGTACCGCGGCGTCTGGTGGAACTCCACGCCGTCCACGTCGCGCGCCGCCTCCGCGTACCGGAAGTCGGTGTAGAGCGTCGCCGCTCCTGCCGGATCGACCAGCACCGCCGCGTTGGAGCTCTCGAGCCCCGTGAGATAGCGCACGTTGACGAGCCCGGTGACGAGCAAGGGTTCCTCGAGGCGCGGCGCGAGGCGCTCGATCCGGTTCATCCGTCCCTCCGTTCCGCGAGCACAGCGAGCGCCCGCCGGTAGCCGTTGATGCCGTCGCCGATGATCCGCTCGGTCGTCAGCCCTTCGAGGACGCTCGCCCGGCGCCACGTCTCCCGCCCGTCGACGTCCGAGAGGTGCACCTCGACGACAGGCCCTGAGAAGGGCTCGAGCGCGTCGTGGATCGCCCAGCTGTAGTGCGACCACGCGCCAGGGTTGAGCACGAGCGCGTCGGCGTTGTCGAGAGCCGCGTGGAGGAATTCCACGTACTCGCCCTCGTGGTTGGTCTGCCTGCACCGCACCTGGAGACCGAGCTCGCGCGCCCACGCGTAGACCTGCGTCTCGAGGTCCTGCAGCGACCCGTCTCCGTACTGCGCCGGGTCCCGGCGTCCGAGGAGATCGAGGTTGACCCCGTTGAGGACGTCGATGCGCACCGGCGGGATGCTACTGACGCCGACTTCCCGCCCGGAATCAGTCAATCAGCTCGTCGAGAGCCCGGCGGACGTCGTCCTGCGGCACTTCGACGCCCCACCGCGGCTTGCCCGGCGCGTCCAGCAGCACCAGCCGCGGTGCACCGCGCTCCGCCTTCTTGTCGCGCGCGAGGGCGGTCCAGGCAGCGTCGCGGTTTACCCGGACGGGTTCCGGGGCGAGCACGTCCTCCACGACGCGCGCTTCGTCCGTCAGGCCGGAGAGGCGCAGCGCCGCGAGAAGCCCGAGCGCGACGGCTCGACCGTGCGGCAGCGCGTACCCCGCCGCGGCCTCGAGCGCGTGACCGAAGGTGTGGCCGAGGTTGAGCTGGTTCCGCGGGCCGCCGTCGTGCGGATCCTGAATGCAGATTGCAGCCTTGAAAGCTGCGCAGGCACGCACCTGCTCGGGCTCGCGCAGCTCCCAGAGCGGCTCCCCGGCGAGCAGCCCGGTCTTGACCACCTCGGCGAGGCCGTTCCGCCGCTCCTCGTCGGCAAGCGTCGTCAGGAGCGAGGGGTCGCAGACGACGCGGTCGGGCCAGTGGAACGCTCCGACCGCGTTCTTCGCCCCGGGCAGGTCGATCGCGGTCTTCCCTCCGATTCCGGCGTCCACCTGGCCGACGAGCGTCGTCGGCACCGCCGTCCAGGGCACACCTCGCATGTGGGTCGCCGCCGCGAATCCGACGACGTCGGTCGTGGAACCGCCGCCGAGCGCGACGAGCGAGCCGTCACGGCCGATCCGCAGCGTCGTCCAGAGCCGCTCGAGCACGGCCGGCGTCTTCGCCGCCTCGCCCGCGGGCACCTCGTGCTGCTCGACGTCGCGAGCGCCCAGCGCGACCTGCGCCCGGATGCCGTGGATGCCGGAGACGTGGGCGTCCGCGACGAGCTCGACAGGACCGTCGCCGGGAACGAGCTCGCCCAACTCGTCGATCGCGCCGACCTCGACATGCACACCAGCCGCGGCGAGCAGCGTCGCGTCGACGTCGCGGGCGTGCGCGTCGGCGACCGCTTCGTAGAGCGGCTGACGGTCGCGGTGCAGCGCGTGGAACGCCTCCTCACCGCGCGCAAGCGGGCGTCCGCTGCCGGCGACGCGCTCCCAGGCAACTTCGGGATCCACGTCGAGGAGCACCGTGAAGGCCCGCTTGCGGAGATCGAGTCTCGTGCGCTCCGAGAGAACCGCGCCCCCGCCGAGGGCGATGACGGCCGGCTCGCCGTCGCGCAGCACGTCGCGCGCGACCTCTTCCTCCAGCTCTCGGAAGCCTGCCTCGCCGCGCGCGGAGAACAGCTCCGCGATGGCCGATCCGGCGCGGCGCTCGATCTCGTCGTCGAGGTCGACGAAGGTCCGCCCGAGCCGCTCCGCGACGACCGTTCCCACGGTGGTCTTCCCCGAGCCCATGAATCCCGCGAGCGCGAGGTGCCGCCCGAGGGCGTTCAGCGGCTCGGGTGCCACCGCTCGCCGATCCTGGCGAGATACGCGTCCCGAGCGGCGAGGACGTCGCCCATGGCGTCGCCGCCGAGCTTCTCGAGCGCCGCGCGGGCGAGCTCGAACGCGACCGCCGCCTCCGCCACCACGGCGAGCGCCTCGACCGCCTGGACGTCCGACCGCTCGACGAGCGCCTTGGCAGGCTCGCCGGTCTCGAGGTCGACCGAGTCGAGCGGCCGCATGAGCGTCGGGAGCGGCTTCATCGCCGCGCGGACGACGATGGGCTCACCGTTCGACATGCCGGCCTCGATCCCGCCGGCATGGTTCGAATGTCGCTCCAGGCCCAGATAGATCTCGTCATGCGCCTCCGACCCGCGGCGTCGGGCGAGGTCGATCCCGTCGCCGACCTCCACGGCCTTGACCGCCTGGATCCCCATCAGGGCGAGTGCGAGCCGCGCGTCGAGTCGATCCCGCTTCTCGGCATAGGAGCCGAGCCCGGGCGGGACGCCCGTCGCGACGACCTCGACGATGCCGCCGAGCGTGTCCCGGTCCTTCCGGGCCGCGTCGGTCGCCTCGCGCATCCCGTCGTCCGTCGTCTCACCGCCGACCTCGACGGGACGCCCCGCGACCTCGATTCCGAGCTCGCGGAGCAGCGCCTTCGCCACGGCCCCGACCGCCACGTGCGCTGCCGTGTGCCGGGCGGAGGCACGCTCGAGCGCGTTCCGGACGTCCTCGTGGCCGTACTTGAGAACCCCAGCGAGATCGGCGTGGCCGGGTCGCGGCAGTGTGACGGGCTTCACGCCCTTCCCCGAGGGCTCTCCCTCGGGCTGCCACGGGCTCATCCCCCACGTCCAGTTCGCGTGATCTCGGTTCCTGACGACGAGCGTGAGCGGCGTGCCGAGCGTGCGGCCGTGCCGGAGGCCCGAGAGGACCTCGACCTCATCAGACTCGAGCTTCTGGCGCGCGCTACGGCCGTACCCCTGCTGCCGCCGCCGCAGGTCGGCGTCGATCGCCTCCTTCTCGAGGACGAGCCCGGCGGGCAGCCCCACGACGATCGCCGTGAGCGCCGGCCCGTGGGACTCGCCTGCAGTAACGACCTCGAGCGCCATGGCGCGATCCTACGTTCGCCCGCGCGCGATCACGCGCGACGACCGCCCGTCAGACGATCTCGCGCAGCGCGCTCCGCATCGCCACGAGCGGCGCCGGCTCGCCCGTCCAGCGCTCGAACGAGGCCGCGCCCTGGGCGAGGAGGACGTCGAGACCGTCGACGCACGGATGGCAGTCGAGCGCCTGCGCGGCGGCGATCAGCGCGGTCGGTCTGCCGTCGGCAAGGTAGGCGAGGTCGACGACCTGCATCCCCGCGCGCGGCGCGACGACGAGCTCCTCCTTCACCGGCGTCGCGTTGACGAGCACGTCGAAGCCCTCGGCAGACGGCGGCCAGCCGGCATCCCGTCGCCCGTGGACGACGACCTCGGAGCCTGCACCCTCGAGCGCGGCGGCGACCGCCTTCGCAGCGCCGCCAGTGCCGAGCACGAGCGTGCGGCGCCCGTGCGCCTCGATCTGCGTCGTCACGGCGAGCCCGTCCGTCGACGAGCCGTGGACGCGCCCATCCCGGATCACGAGCGTGTTGACCGAGCCCGCGCGCGCCGCGACCTCGTCGAGCTCGTCGCACAGCCCGACGACCGCCTGCTTGTGCGGAATCGTCACGTTCGCGCCGGCGAAGCCCACCGCGACGAGCCCCCGCACGGCGTCCGGCAGGAGCTCGGGCGGCGTCGGCAGCGGCACGTAGGCCCAATCGAGCCCGAGCGCCTCGAATCCGGCGTTCTGCATCGTCGGGGACAGCGAGTGCGACGTCGGCCAGCCGAGCAGCCCGACGAGCGTCGTCGTGCCGCGGATCTCGATCACGCGACGAAGGGTCGCCACGTCACCGCGAGCGCCTCATGGGAGTGGCCGGGCACGGATGGAGTATCCCCGTACGAACGATCGGGGTCACACATGTGCGCCTACCTGCCGATACGGACGTCGTGGACGTCGACAATGTCGATCGGAGGCTGGTGCGTCTCTTCGAGGCGAGCCAGGCGCACGAGCGGGCGCGGCGCGAGCTGCTCCCGCCCGAGTGGCTCAACGCGGATCGGGCACCCGCCGATCACCTCGGCGAGGTGTTCGACGAGCTGGTCGAGCGTGCCCGCGAGTACGTGCGTGCGCAGCGTGATGGTGCCGACCGGCAGGACCGCGAGCGTCAGTCGCAGGCGTAGCCGTACTGGCAGACCTTGTGGAGGAAGTCCGACTCGTCCGCCGTGAAGTAGTGCGCGATCGACTTCGGCTTGCGGACGTAGTAGAGGTAGTCGACCCGCGCGGGGTTCGCCGCGGCGCGAATCGAGGCAAGGCCCGGGTTCGCGATGGGCGTCGGCGGCAACCCGGGACGTAGCCGTGTGTTGAACGGCGAGTTCGAGCGAAGCGCCGCCTTCGTCAGCGACTCGGTGCCCGGAATGTTCAGGCCGTAGCGAACCGTCGCGTCGATCCCGAGCGGCATGCGGTTCCGCAACCGGTTGTAGATGACCGCCGCGACGAGGCGGCGCTCCCGCGGCACCGCCGTCTCCTTCTCGATCATCGACGCGATGATCAGCACGTCGTACGGGGTCAGGTTCTTCGAGCGTGCGTAGGAGAGGTCCACCGTCCGAAAGCGCTGGCGAAAGGCCGTGAGCTGATCGGCGACGAGCTTGCGCGCAGTCGTCTTCTGCGTGAACTCGTACGACGCCGGGAAGAGGAAGCCCTCGAGCGAGTCGCGCGTCGTGTCCTTGCGGAACCGCGGCGGTGCGACGGCACGATCGACGGCGCGGAGGTAGCCCTCCCGCGTGAGCAGCGGCGTGACGCCGCGCTTGCGGATCGCGATGGCTCTGACCGCCGCGACCCGGTCGGCCATCTCGCGGATCGTGAACCCCTCCGGGAAGATGATCGTCAGGCGGGCGAGCGGCGGTGGAGCGGTGGCGGTCACCGCGGGCGCCTCGTCGTTCCCGCCCGCGATCCACGCCGTCGCCGCGAAGGCCCCGACGCCGACGAGTGCGACGCCCAGGAGAAGCGCGAGCCCGCGTTTCATCGCGCGCGCTCCAGCCAGCCCTGCAGGAGGTGGGCGGCGGCGAGCGCGTCCTCCGGCGCGCGGCCGCCCGTCTGCTGGGCGAGAACGGTCGTGAACCGCTCGTCCTCTGTCTCCACCGGAACCTGGAGCCGCGCGCGGAGCGCCTCAACGAACGCCTCGGTCTCGCGCGCCTGCGCGCCGCGCTCGCCGCGCAGCGTCAGCGGGAGCCCGACGACGACCAGCTCGGCCTCGTGGTCGGCCACCAGCGCGACGATCCGGTCCAGGCCCGCATCGCTCGCGGCCCGCTCGACGATCCCGACCGGCCGCGCCAGCGTCCCCGTCGCGTCCGACACCGCTACGCCGGTGCGCGCGGCGCCGTAGTCCAGTGCGAGCGTCTTCACAGAGCCGCGCGGATCAACCGCTCCGCCTCGGCCAGCGCCTCGGGGAGCTTGCCGGCGTCCTTGCCGCCCGCGCGGGCCATCGTCGGACGTCCGCCGCCGCCGCCGCCCACGAGCGGGGCCGCCCCGCGGATCACGTCCGCGGCGCTGACACGGCTCGCGACTGCGTCGTCGAAGTTCGCGACGAGCGACACCTTGCCGTCTCCGGCGGAGCCGAGCACCACCGCCGCCGGTGTGTGCCGCTGCTTGAGCCGGTCGGAGAGGTCGAGGAGGGCGTCGCCCTCGAAGCCGTCGACGGCCTGCACGACGACATTGACGCCGTCGACGGACATGACGACAGCATCGGGGTCGGCCGTTGCCTCCGCTGCCTGCGGCTTGCGCTTCAGCTCACGGCGGGTCTCCTCCAGCTCGGCCCGGAGCGCATCGGCCTCGGTCGCGCGCGCCCGCAGTGAGACCCATGCCTCACCTGAGGTGACGGCCTCGATCCGGCGCGTCCCACCGCCGACCGAGCCCTCGCCGAGGATGGCGAAGGCACCGATTTCCGCCGTCGAGCGCACGTGGGTGCCGCCGCAGAGCTCCGTCGACGTGCCCTCGACGTCGACGACGCGGACGACGTCGCCGTACTTCTCGCCGAAGAGCGCCATGGCGCCGAGCCTGCGAGCCTCGTCGAGCGTCGTCTCGAAGGTGTTGACGCGCACGTTCGCGAAGATCGCGCGGTTGACACGCTGCTCGATCGCCTCGCGCTCCTCGGGCGTCAGCTGCGACGCATGCGTGAAGTCGAAGCGCAGCTTGTCGGGACGCACGGCCGAGCCGGCCTGCACGACGTGCTCGCCGAGCACCTCGCGGAGCGCCGCCTGAAGCAGGTGCGTCGCGGTGTGGTTCGCCATCGTCGGGAACCGGACGGCCCACGGCACCACCGCGCGCACGCGGTCGCCGGAGGCGAAGCCCTGGCCGCGGAGGACGAGCACCTGGTCGGCGTCGAAGCGGTAGGCCTCGATCAGCTCCGCGCGAACGGCCGCGTCGTCGTCGCGCTCGATCCAGCCCTGGTCGGTCACCTGGCCTCCACCCGCGGGGTAGAAAGGCGACTCGCGCAGCTTCGCGAGGAACGTTCCGTCACCGAGATCCTCGAGCGCGCCGAGCTGTGTGAGGACGTCCACCTTCGCGTAGCCGACGAACTCGGTCGCGAAGCCGGCCGTCTGGGCGAAGTCGGCGGCACGCTGACCAAGGCCTTTCTCCCCTGTCCCGCGCGAGATCTCGCGGTGGCGCTCCATCTCCACCCGGTAGCCGTCGACGTCCACCGCGTGGCCTCGCTCCCGTGCGAGCTCGACCGTCAGCTCGATCGGGAAGCCGTAGGTCGCGGCGAGACGGAAGGCGTCCGCCGCGCCGATGTCGGCGCCCGCGAGCTCCTCGAACTCCTTCATTCCGCGGTCGAGCGTCTCGCGGAACCGCTCCTCCTCGGCGCGGACGACGCGCTCGATCTCGGCGGCGTTCTCGACGACCTCCGGATACCACGGGCCGACCTGCTCGACGACGATGCGCGGCAACGGAAAGACCGCGGGCAGGCCGATGCGGCGTGCCTGAACAACCGAGCGGCGGATCAGCCGGCGCAGGATGTAGCCGCGGCCCTCGTTCGACGGCGTCACCCCCTCCGCGACGAGGAAGGTCACGCCGCGGCCGTGGTCGCAGAGCACGCGGTGCGCCTTGGTCGCCTCGGGCGACGTCCCGTAGGGCACGCCCGACTCCTCGGCGATCCAGTCCATGATCAACCGAAAGCCGTCTGTGTCGAAGATCGAGTCGACGCCCTGGACGAGCATCGCGCAGCGCTCGAGGCCCATCCCGGTGTCGATGTTCTGCTTCGGTAGGGGGGTGAGCGAACCGTCGACGGCGAGGTCGAACTCCATGAAGACGAGGTTCCAGAACTCGATGTAGCGATCGCACCGCTCGCAGTTCGGGCCGCAGCCGGCCTCGCCGCACCCGAACTCCGGGCCGCGGTCGTAGTGGAGCTCGGAGCACGGGCCGCACGGGCCGGTCTCGCCTGCGGGTCCCCAGAAGTTGTCCGAACGCGGGAACGGCACGATGCGCTGGCGCGGGATTCCCACCCGCTGCCATGCCGCGACCGCAACCTCGTCCTCTCCGAGCCCGAGGCCGGGATCGCCCGCGAAGACCGTCGCCCAGAGCCTCTCGCGCTCGAGCTGGAGGTGCTGCGTGACGTACTCCCAGGCGTAGTCGACGGCGCCGTCCTTGAAGTAGTCGCCGAACGAGAAGTTGCCGAGCATCTCGAACATCGAGGCGTGCCGCGCAGTCATCCCGACTTCGTCGAGATCGGTGTCCTTGCCGCCCGCGCGGAGGCACTTCTGCACGGTCGTGAAGCGCGGCGCCGGCGGTGTCTTCACGCCCGAGAAGTACGGCTTCAGCGGCTGCATCCCGGCCGAGATGAAGAGCGTCGACGGATCCTCGGGCGGCGGGATCAGAGGGAAGGACGGAAAGCGCAGGTGCCCGTTCGACTCGAAGAAGGAGAGAAAGGCCTCGCGGAGCTCGGCGGTCGTTGGCATCCGTCGATCGTACCGGGGTCGTTTCCGCGTTTAGGCGCTCGTCGTCGCCGATGAACACTCGACGGCCCCAGCTGCCGCGGTGACGCCGGCGTCACTCGCCCCAACCTCCCCCAGGGGCACTCCCGTGTCCCTGATGCCACGCTATCGGCGAAAGCGTCACGCAGGAGTCACGTCTTCGTGCCGACTTCGTGCCGAGCTCGTCGCGCGATCCGTTCGCGACTCCGTGCGGCTCGGGCGCCCGAGCACTCGTGGTGCCGAGCGGTGTTCGGGCGCATCCTCGCGTTACGCCCCGAGGGCCGTGTCGGATCAGGGAAGCTCGTCGGGCGGGATTGGCGCCGGGTCGGGCTTCGGTGTCGGCTCCGGTCGCGGCCAAGGATCTGGCTTCGGCGTAGGCGACGGTGTCGGTGTAGGCGTCGGGCGCTCGCTCGACTGTGGGGTCGGGCCTGCGCCGCGGAGATCCTGCGTGAGATCTTCCTCGCGTCGCCGCGCTGCGTCCTTGGCCTCGTCCATCGCATCCGACATGCTCCGGTTCTTTCGGAACGAGGCGAATCCGTGAGCGACGCCCGCCGTGAAGCCCGACACCTTCTCGACGGGCTTGGAGATGGCAGTCGATACCGCTCTCACCGCCGTGTCTGCGCTGTCCGCCATCGAGACCGCGCTGTCGGTGACGGTGTCCAGCTTGTCGAGCTGGTAGTTGACGCGGTCGACCGTGCCGCCGGTCTTGACCACCACCGGAAGAGCGTCGCGCTCAGCCCCGCCGACAAGCGACGACACCTTGTCGAACATCTGGCCGAGCTTGACGAGTGCGAACAGCGAGCCCACGCCGAGCAGCACGAGGAAGATCGCCAGGCCCCAGTAGGCCGCGTCGCCTGCGGAGAACGCGAGGGTCATCGCGCCGGATCCTACCCCGCGACGCGCTCGATCATGCCTGCTCCCACGACGACGTCACCGTCGTAGAGCACGGCCACCTGGCCCGGAGCGACCGCGTCGACCGGCGCTCGGAGCTCGAGCTCGAATCCGTCCTCGGTGGGCGTAACCCCCGCGGCGACCGCCGGAGACCGGTAGCGAAGCTTCGCATCGACCTCGCCGACGGAGTCGTAGAGGCGACCACACGCAGTGACGTGCCGGGCGCCGAGCGCGCTGCGCGGCCCCACCACGAGCGTGTTGGACTCGCGGTCGGAGCGCAGCACGTGGAGCGGCTCGTTCGAGACGACACGGACGCCACGGCGCTGTCCGGGGGTGAACCGCCAGAGGCCATCGTGATGCCCGAGCACGGTCCCCGTCTCGTCGACGATGTCGCCCGGCGACGACTCGAGACCGCTTCGCGTGAGGAAGTTCCGGTAGTCGTCGCCTGCCAGGAAGCACGCCTCCTGGCTCTCGGGACGGCGTGCCGCGGCAAGGCCGGCTCCTTCCGCCTCGCGTCGCACGTCGGCCTTCGTTTCACTGCCGAGCGGGAACGCGACGCGGTCGAGGAGGGCGGGATCGACCGTCGCGAGCATGTAGGACTGGTCCTTCCAGGCGTCGACGCCTCGCGCGACGAGATGCATTCCGTTGCGCCGGACGACACGCGCGTAGTGGCCCGTCCAGAGGGCGTCGGCGCCGATCCGCTCCGTGAACTCGGTCAGAGCATCGAATCGGAACGCTCCGTTGCATCGCATGCACGGGTTCGGCGTCAGGCCTCCCGCGTAGCCGTCCACGAACGCCTGCACGACCGTTTGTCTGAACTCCTCTCGCAGGTCCAGTGTCACATGCGGAAGGCCGAGCGCGTGACAGGTCTCGCGCGCGCGGATGACCGCGTCGGGTGAGCAGCAGGCGCGCTCCGCGGTAGGCCCCGCCGGGTCGAGCCAGAGACGGAGCGTCACACCGACGGCGCCCTTCCCCGCGCGGTGGAGCGCCACGGCGCTGTCGACCCCGCCACTCATCGCGACTGCGATGCGGCCCGGTCGAGGCGCAGCGCGTACGACGGGCGCCAGCGCATTGGCAACGGCATCCGCCGCAAGCGTCTCTCCGGGCACGGCGGCCGCCTCGAGCAGGGTCAACCCCGCGAGCGGCCGCGACATCCCCGGCGCGTCAGCCTCGACGATCCGGTCGCTCTCCACGACGAGGCGCGCGAGAGCGTAGGCCTCGCCGCGCGCCGAGTCCCCGATCAGCTCGTGCGGCATCGGTCCAGGCTAGCGCCGCTCGCGGGCGCTCCACCTCGCCCAGGCACTCGGCCGCCTCGACGTCCGCCGCCCCAACGTCCCCCAGGGGCACTCCCGTGTCCCTGATGCCACGCTATCGGCGAACGTGTCACGCAGGAATCACGTCTTCGTGCCGGCTTTGTGACGTTTCCCCACAAATCGGGACGGAGTCGAGCCGCCGTTGCATGAAGCGCGGGGAGCCGGCCGGGGCCGGCTCCCCGCCGCTTTGGTCAGCCGAGCCTGACCGGGAACGAGACGAGCCGGCGGGTCGAGATCCCGCCGAGCAGGTCCTCGCCCTGCTTGCGCGCCCGTGCGAACACGACGAGCAGCTGCTGTTGGTTGCTTGCCGGGAAGAACCGCAGGCGGCTCATTGTGAGGATCGCCCAGCCGTCGTTCCCCGTCGGCTGCTCGGTCGCCGAGAACTGCTGGTACGGAGTCGGCGTTGCGTACACGAGCGCGCCCTCGACGGGGCGGCCCTGGCACGCCGTGACCTGGAAGCTGACGCGGATCGTCCTCGTCTCGCGGGTCACGGGCGACGGCGCGATGCGCTGGCGGCTGATCTGCAGGCGGATCGGCGGCGCGAGCCGGTCGACGTCGATCGGACCGGTCCCCGTCGGGCAGCCAGCCGTGCCGGACCCCTGCGTGACGACGGCGGTCTGCGCAGACGTGGCGGTGTTCGAGCCCGTCGTGTTCGTCGCCGTGACCGCGACACGGATCGTCTTGCCGTTGTCGGTGCCCGTCAGCGTGTACGTGCTCTGTGTCGCCGACGCGATCGCGGCGCACGTCGCCCCGTTCGTGTCACAACGCTGCCAGGCGTACGCGTACGTGATCCCGGTGCCGGTCCACGTGCCGGGCGTCGAAGTCAGCGTCTGACCGACGACCGCGGAGCCAACGATGGTTGGCAGGGCGGTGTTCGGCGGGCCTGCCTGGCCGCTGATCGTGGCGGTGGCGTTGGATGCGACGGTCAGCGAGCCGTCGGCGTTCGAACCGGTCACGCGGACCCGGAGGCGCGAGCCGACGTCGCCTGCGGCGACGACGTAAGCGGTGGTCGACGCTCCGCCGATGACCGCACAGTCCGAACCGTCGGATGCCCCGCCCGACGTCGGGCACCTGACCCACTGGTACGCGAACGTCGGCTCTCCCGTCCAGGTGCCTGGCGCGGCGGTGAGCGTCTGGCCGAGGGACGGAGTGCCCGAGATCGTCGGCTGAGCGGTGTTGGTCGGGGCCGCCTGCTGGCGTGCGGACCCGACGGGGACCAGCACGGCGAGCACGGCGGCGCCGACGATCGCGATGACGGCCGTGCGACGTGTCACGAACCGGCGCGATCCATGAGGGGTGGTCATGATCCTGCCTCCTTGTCGTTGACGGCGCTTCGATCGTCCCCGAACTCTGTGTGGAGGGTATGAAGGGACGGTCGGAGCAACGCTCCGCGGAGTCGATACCCGCCCGACACCTTCGTCAGACGCAGCCGAAGCCCTGTCGAGGCCCCGCAAGAGCCGCCGCACGCTCGAGTCGATGCTCCTGACGTTCAGGCCAGAAGCTCGAGCCGGTTGCCCCAGGGGTCGTCGACGAAGAACCGCGTGGCTCCGGGAATCTCTGCCGGGTCGGCCCAGTGGACGGCGAACCCGCCCGCCTCGAGGAGCACAGCGAGCCGCTCGAGCTCGCGAGGCGTCGACACGCGGAGCGCCGGATGGGCCTTGCCCGCGGCCACGAACCGGTCGGCCACCCCGACATGCAGCTCCTGGGTGGCACCGACGCGGAACCAGACGCCGCCGCGCGTGGCGAGCACGTTCGGCTTCGGGATCTCCTCGAGCCCGAGGAGCGCGCCGTAGAAGCCGCGCGCCGCCTCCTCGCAACCGAAGGGCGCGGCTACCTGGACGTGGTCGAGGGCGACGATCGGCCCGCTCATGGAGAGAAGCTCGGCGTTCCGCGTGACCCCGGGCCGGAAAAGCGAACCCGCTTCTCCAGGTGGGTGCCCTGCCGGATTCTGGTGAAACCGTCCTCCGGACGCGAGCTCCCTTCGTGTCGTCGTTGGTTCACGTAGAGAGCCCGAGGCCACGCGCAACGTCGAGCTGCACCCCAGTCTACTCGCCTTTCCCGCTCCGCGGTCAGCCTGGTGTCGCGTAGCGCCAGTCGATCGCCTGCGTGCCGTCCAGCCCCACGAGCGTCGCGAGTGCCGGCGTCAGCTCGAACTGCCGCCCCGTGGCGGTGAGCTCGTTGTCGATCACCTCGGTGAGCACCGTCTCGCCGCCGTAGCGGATCAGGATCTTCGCGCCGCACGGGAGGACAGGGTGCGTGACCCCGAGCGAGCGCTGGGTCAGCACGAGCCCGCAGCTCGTGCGCTCGGCATCGACCCCAGGGGCGCGCGGCGCAGCGAGCGCCTCGTACCAGCCGCCGCCGGCGGCCACGGCCCCGGTGGGCGCCGCCACCGGCTCGGCGTCGCGCTGCTCCACCACCGCGACCGCGATCAGGCCCGCGAGCAGGGCGACGGCGGCAAGCGACAGCAGACGCTGGGCGATGCGCGCGCTCAGCCTGGCTCCTGCGGCGCGACGACGGTGAGGCCGAGCTCGTCGAGCTGCGCGTGCGTGATCTCGCTCGGCGCGCCGGACATCGGATCGAGCCCGGCCTGGTTCTTCGGGAAGGCGATCACGTCGCGGAGATTCGGCTCGCCGGCGAGGACCATCGTCATCCGGTCGATGCCGAGCGCGATGCCTCCGTGCGGCGGAGCGCCCATCGCCAGCGCGTCGAGCAGGAAGCCGAACTGCGAACGTTGCTGCTCCTCGGTCAGCGCGAGGAGATCGAAGACGCGCGCCTGGATGTCGGGCTCGTGGATCCGGACGGACCCGCCGCCGAGCTCGTTGCCGTTCACGATGATGTCGTATGCGTACGCGAGGGCGTGGCGGGGATCCTCGTCGAACCGCTCGCGCCACTCGTCGGTGGGGCGCGTAAACGGGTGATGCACCGCCGTCCAGCGCTTCTCGTCCTCGTCCCACTCGAACATCGGGAAGTCGGTGACCCAGAGGAAGGTGAACGCCGTGTCGTCGATCAGGCCGAGCTCGTGTCCGAGATGGAGCCGCAGGTTGCCCAGGACCCGCGAGGTCGTCTCCCAGGTGTCGGCCGCGAACAGCAGCGTCTCGCCGGGCGCGGGCGCCAGGGCGTCGAGCTCCCGTTCCGAGAGGAACTTCGCGATCGGGGAGCGGAGCTCGCCGCTCTCGTCCCGGACGACGTACGCCAGGCCCTTCGCGCCGCGTTCCTTCGCGATCTCCTCGAGCGCACCGAGCTCGGCGCGCGAGTAGGTCCGGGGCACGCGCAGGAACCGGACGGCGTCGGCGCCGGCGAAGACGCCGAACTCGGAGCCGCGCGTTACCTCCGTCGCGTCCTCGAGCTCGAGACCAAAGCGCGTGTCGGGCTTGTCCGATCCGAAGCGCCGGTCGGCCTCGGCGAAGGTCATCCTCGGCCACGGAGTGGGGATCTCGACGTCGATGCACTCGCGCCAGATCGCGGCGAACATCTCCTCCATCAGCGCGAAGAGCACCTCTCGGTCGGGGAAGCTCATCTCGACGTCGAGCTGCGTGATCTCCTGCACGCGGTCGGCGCGGAGATCCTCGTCGCGGAAGCAGATCGCGATCTGGTAGTAGCGGTCGAAGCCCGCGATCATCGTCAGCTGCTTGAGGGTCTGCGGGCTCTGCGGGAGCGCGAAGAAGCGCCCCTTGTGGAGGCGGCTCGGGACGACGAAGTCGCGTGCGCCCTCGGGCGTCGACTTGTAGAGGATCGGCGTCTGGATGTCGAGGAACCCGGCGTCCTCCATGTGGCGCCGGATGATCCCGACCATCTTCGCGCGAAGCTCGATGTTCCGCTGGAGCTTCTCGCGGCGCAGGTCGAGCCAGCGGTAGCGCAGGCGCAGCGTCTCGTCGACGTTCTCCTCGTCGAGCTGGAACGGGAGCGGCGTCGAGCGCGAGACGATCTGGAGAGCGTCCACGGCAAGCTCGACCTCTCCGGTGGGCATCTTCGGGTTGACCGTCTCGGCGGATCGCGCGACGAGCTCCCCGGTCGCCTGCAGGACGAACTCGTTGCGGATCTCGCCCGCGAGCGTGGCCGCCTCAGGTGCGCGCTCCGGGTTGACCACGAGCTGCGTGATGCCCGTTCGGTCGCGTAGGTCGACGAACACGAGGCCGCCGTGATCGCGACGGCGGGCCGCCCAGCCCGCGAGTGTCACCATCCGGCCGGCATGCTCGAGCCGCGGCTCGCCGCACATCATGTCCCTCCAGCTCACGCCGAGAGCCTAGAGACGATCTCGGCGTGCTCGATCGGCTCGTCCTCCCGGCCCGGCTGGCGGAGCGACGCCGTGTCGGAGCCGACCACGACGATGTGAGCCGCGCCCAGGCGCCGCGCATGCGTCAGCTGCCCCTTCAGCGAGCGACCCGCGTAGTCGGTCTCCGCGGCGATGCCGGCTCGACGGAGCTCGGCGAGCCAGCGGGCGACGCTGTCGCGCGGTGCCCCCTCATCGAGGGCGAGGAAGACGTCGGTCCCCGGGCCTTCCGGGACCTCCACTCCCTCCTCCGCCATGGCGATCAGGAGTCGCTCGATGCCGGCGCCGAAGCCGATGCCCGGGGTCGGAGGTCCGCCGATCTCCTCGACCAGGTAGTCGTAGCGCCCGCCCCCGGTAATGGTCGAGTTCTGGTTCTCCGTCGGGCCGATGAACTCGAACGTCGTGCGCGAGTAGTAGTCGAGGCCTCGCACGAGGGTCGGGACGAGCGTGTAGCGGACGCCGGTCGCGTCCAGCCCGGCGCGGACCGCCGCGAAATGGTCGACGCACGCGGCGCACAGGGACTCGCCGATCTTCGGCGCCTCGTCGAGCGCGTCGCGCACGGTCGGGGGCTTCGCGAGGTAGTTGTCGAACACACGCAGGGGGCTCACCTCGACCTTGTCGCGCGTGTCCTGGTCGAGGCGGTCGCCGTGCTCGGCCAGCCAGGCGCGCAGCGTCTCGAGGTAGGCGGGACGGCAGTCGCGGCAGCCGATCGAGTTCAGCTCGAGGTGGTAGCGCGTGACGCCGAGGCGGACGAGCAGCGTGTCGTAGAGCTGGATCAGCTCGGCGTCGATCGCCGGGTCGTCGCTGCCGAGCGCCTCCACCGAGGCCTGCCAGTGCTCGCGGTAGCGGCCGCGGCCGGGCGCGCCGTAGCGGTACATCGAGGCGATCGTGTAGAGCTTCACCGGCTGCGGATCGCGGTGCATGCCGTGCTCGACGTACGCGCGGCAGATCGGCGCGGTGCCCTCGGGCCGGAGCGTGAGCGAGCGGTCGGAGCGATCGGAGAAGGTGTACATCTCCTTCTGCACCACGTCCGAGCCTGCGCCGGACGTACGTGCGAACAGCGCGGTGTCCTCGAACACCGGCGTGACGATCCGCCGGTATCCGTACAGCTGGCAGAGCCGCTCGATCTCCCTTGTGACGCGCTGCCAGGCCGGCATCTCGGCCGGGACGACGTCATGGGTCCCGCGTGGCCGCTCGATCTTCGGGCGCCCGCTCACCCCGCGGCCTTCCGCTCCGCATCGCGGAGCTCGGCCAGGAACGGGTTGTGCGCCAGCTCCGCCGCGAGCGTCGTCGAGGGCCCGTGGCCCGGATGGACGGCCGTCCCCGGCGGGAAGCGCTCGGCGAGCGTGCTGATCGACGCCAGCAGCGTCGGCCAGTCGCCGCCCGGGAGATCGGTGCGACCGACGGAGCCCGCAAACAGCACGTCGCCCGAGAGGAGCACGCCGTCGACCGCGTACGCCAGGTGACCCGGCGAGTGGCCCGGGACCGCGACGACGTCGACGTGCAGCCCGGCCAGCTCGAGCGACTCGCCCCCCTCGAGGAGGACGTCCGCAGTCCACGGCCTGACGTGGATGCCGGGCGGCGTGAACGCGTCCGGGGTCTCGAGGAGCGCGCGCTCGCCGGCCGGGCCGTAGACCGGTGCACCGGTGCCTTCGGCGAGCTCGGCCAGGCCCAGGATGTGGTCGAAGTGGCCATGTGTGACCAGGATTGCGGCGCAGCGCGAGCCGTGGGCTGCGAGCGCGAGCCGAATGTCCGCCGCGGGGCCGCTCGGGTCGACGACGAGAGCTTCGGGAGCGCCCCGTTCGGCCCGAACGAGGTAGCAGTTCGTCTCGAGTGGACCGAGCGGCAACTGGTCGACCACGGCTGGCACGACGCGAGTCTACGGACGCTCGGAGGTTCCGCTGCGCGGCGTGGCGCGATACGGTTGCGCGGTGGAGTCGTGGGACCTCACGACGATCGACGCGCCGGGCGGCATGGTCGATCCGAAGGTGCTGACGACCGACGACGGAACGCGCGCCATCGCCATCCGCCTCGAGGCCGGCCAGACGATGAACGACCACCAGGTACGCGAGCGGGCGTGGCTCGTCGTCGTCGAGGGCCGGGCGCAGATCCGCTGCGGCGACCAGGTGGTGGACGGCGGCGGTGGGACGCTCGTGACATTCGAGCCAGGCGAGCGCCGCGCGGTGTCGAGCGAGAGCGGCGCTCGGCTTCTTCTGATCCTCGCACCGTGGCCCGGCCCAGGGCACTACCTCGACGGCGAGTCGCCCTCGTAAACCGGGCCTCGGGGTCGCGCCACGCGACCGTCAGCGTCCGGCCGGCTTGGCCTTCTGGAGGCGCTTCTCGTGCGACCGCCAGACGAGGCGGTCCATGAAGTAGCTGAAGGGGATGAAGATCGCGAGCAGGAAGACGGTCTGGACGATCGCCCCTTCCACCGTGAGCCTGCCACGCCCGAGAAGCATGACGGTCGCGAGGAAGATCGGGGCGAAGAGCGCCCCGCGCTTGAGCACGCGGCTCCAGTTCGGCGGCTGCGGGGTGCCCCGCGCGGACCTCCCCTTCGAGCCGCTTCGTGTGGCTGCCTTCGTCGCCGGCTTGGCGGGCGCCTCGGTCTTCAGCTCGCTCGCGCTGAGGACGGTCTCGTTTCCCTCGGCGTCGATCTCGACGAGGTCGTAGGCGTGGCGTTTCTCCTTCGCCCGCTTGCGACGCTGCTTCTGGCTCGCCATCGCCTCGATTATGCCCGCAGGTGCGCGACCCGGCCCTCCCGGACGACCGAACGGACGACGTCGCCGGCAAAGTGGTACGCGACGTGCCTCCAGTCGGGCGCATCGATCAGCACGAGATCCGCTCGCAGGCCGACCGCGATCCGGCCGCGGTCGTCGAGGCCGAGGACGTGCGCCGCATTGACCGTCGACGCGCCGAGAGCCTCCTCCGGTGCCAGGCCGAGCTGCGTGCACGCGAGCGTCCAGACGACGGGCAGGCTCTCGCAGAACGCGCTGCCCGGGTTGAAGTCGGTGGCGAGCGCGATCGCGGCGCCGGCGTCCACCAAGGCTCGTCCGCGCGGCATCGGGCGCGCGAGGTAGAGCGCCGCGACCGGGAGCATGACGGCGACGACGTTGCTCGCAGCCAGCTCTGCCACGCCCTCCGGGCCGGTGGCCTCGAGGTGGTCGATCGACCGTGCGCCGAGCTCCACCGCGAGCGGCACCGCTCCCATCTCGCTGAGCTGGTCACCGTGGATGCGGAGCGCGAGCCCGGCCGCCCGGCAGGCGATCAGGTAACGGCGCGCCTGCTCGACGTCGAACGTTCCTCGCTCGACGAACACGTCGGCGGCGACGGCGATCTCGGCTGCCTCCGGCAGAACGTGCTCGATCGCCCAGTCGATGTACGTGTCGGCGTCGGGCTGCTCCGGCGGAACCGCGTGCGCGCCCAACCAGGTCGGCACACCGCCCGCCGCACGAACGGCCTCTAGCTGGGCGAGCTCGGTGTCGTGATCGAGTCCGTAGCCGCTCTTGCCCTCGAACGTCGTCGTGCCGTGAGTGAGCATCGCGTCGCGGTGCCGAGCGACGATCTCCCGCAGCTCGGCCGCGCCCGCTGCACGGGTGGCGCGCGTCGTCGAGAGAATCCCGCCGCCGACCGCGAGTAGCTCCTCGTACGTCGCCCCGCCCGCGCGCAGCGCGAACTCGTTCGCGCGATCACCTGCGAATGCCGGGTGCGTGTGGCAATCGACGAGGCCGGGAATCGCGCTGAGCCCGTGACCATCCACCTCCTCGACGTCTCCCTCGAGCCGCGGAAGGTCGCCCATCCTCCCGACCGCCTCGAACGCGCCATCCCGTACGAGGACGAACGCGTCCTCGATCACGTCGACATCCCGGAGCGCGGCGCCACGCAGCGGCGCGTGCGTGCCCGCCGGCGTCACGACCTGGGCGAGATCGCGGACGAGAAGCCTCCTCGCCCCGTCGGGCGGCACGGACTGATCAGCACCCGTCGTCACGACGTGATGCCCGGAAGGTCGAGCCCGCCCGCGCGAGCCGCGTCGATCGCCTCCTCGTAGCCCGCGTCCGCGTGGCGCATCACGCCGGTTCCCGGATCCGCGGCGAGCACACGTTCGAGGCGGCGATCGGCGTCCACTGTCCCGTCGGCGACGACGACCATGCCCGCGTGGATCGAGTTGCCGATGCCCACGCCGCCGCCGTGGTGGACGCTGACCCACGTCGCGCCCGACGCCGTGTTGAGCAGAGCGTTGAGGATCGGCCAGTCGGCGATCGCGTCCGAGCCGTCCTGCATCGACTCGGTCTCGCGGTACGGCGAGGCGACCGAGCCCGCATCGAGGTGATCCCTCCCGATCACCACCGGCGCGGACACCGCGCCCGAGCGCACGAGCGCGTTGATCGCCAGACCTGCCTTCGCGCGGTCGCCGTACCCGAGCCAACAGATACGTGCGGGGAGCCCCTGGAACGCCACCCTCGTCGGCGCCAGCTCGAGCCACCGCTGCAAGAGCTCGTCGTCGGGGAAGAGCGCCTGCAGCTCACGATCGATGGCCGCGATGTCCGCCGGCTCGCCGGAGAGAACGGCCCAGCGGAAAGGCCCGATGCCGCGACAGAAGAGCGGACGGATATAAGCCGGGACGAAGCCCGGGTATGTGAATGCGTCACTCAGGCCCGCTCGATAGGCCTCACCTCGCAGGTTGTTTCCATAGTCGAAAACGTAACAACCCATCCGGACGAGGTCGATCATTGCCCGGACGTGTGCCACGATCGACTCGGACGCGAGCCTCAGGTACTCCTGAGGATCCCGCGCCCGCAACGCCGCTGCCTCCTCGAACGGGACCTCGGCGGGGACGTAACCGGTAAGCGGGTCGTGAGCGGCTGTCTGGTCGGTGACGAGATCGAACGTCTCGCCGCGCGCGGCGAGCTCCGGCAGGACGTCCGCCGCGTTCGCCCGTAGCCCGACCGAGCGCGGTTCTCGCGCCGCCGCGGCGGCGCGAACCCTCGCGAGCGCGTCGTCGAGCGACGAGGCCTGCTCGTCCAGGTACCGGGTCGCGAGCCTCCGATCGATTGAGCGCTGGTCGACGTCGAGGCACAGGATGGCAGCGCCCGCCATCGTCGCAGCGAGCGGCTGGGCGCCGCCCATCCCTCCAAGGCCTGCAGTGAGGACGGTCCTACCGATCAGATCGGGCGTGCCGAAGTGCTTCTCGCCCGCGGCGCAGAACGTCTGGTACGTCCCCTGCAGGATCCCCTGGGTGCCGATGTAGATCCACGAGCCCGCGGTCATCTGCCCGAACATCGTCAGGCCCTCCGCCTCGAGCCGGCGAAACTCGTCCCACGTCGCCCACGCCGGCACGAGCAGCGAGTTCGCGATGAGGACGCGCGGCGCGTCGGCATGGGTCCGGAACACGCCGACGGGCTTCCCCGACTGGACGAGGAGCGTCTCGTCCGCGTCGAGGCGCAGGAGCGTGCGCACGATGTCCCGGAGCGCCTGGTGTGACCGTGCAGCGCGCCCTGAGCCGCCGTAGACAACGAGCGACTCCGGGTGCTCCGCGACTTCCGGATCGAGGTTGTTGAGAAGCATGCGGAGCGGTGCCTCCGTCGTCCACGACCGCGCGTTCAGGGTGCTGCCTCGCGGCGCACGGATCGCGGAGAGGTCACCGACGAGGCTCTCGACGAGCGCTTCCGTCACGGACGCCCGTTTCCATTGCTGGAGGGATGGCGCTCCGGCGGGGCCGCCCGGGCCTCGCGTTGCCGGAACCTGAACCAGCTCCAGCCGGTCGCGATCACGAAGTACGCCGCGGCCACGAGCAGGGCCTTCACGGCGTCGCCGCCGGAGATCGCCGCGACGACGAGGATCACGAGCGCGAGGACCGCGTGGAGGATCGCGGATCCGCGATACGGGCGCGGAGGCGCCGGTAGGTCGCTCACTCCTTCACCTCCGCAATCTCGACGGCGACCGCATCGAGGAGCGAGCCGTCGCGGATCGCCGACGCGACTCGCTCGATGTCGGCCGACAGCGACCTATCCTCGCGGACGCGCTCCGACAGCGTCCGCACGAACGCGCGTGCGGCGCCGACGCCCCTGCCGGGCTCCAGCGGCGCGAGAAACTCGACCGCTTGCGCCCCGGCGAGCAGTTCGATCGCCAGCACTCGTTCGGCGTTGGCGACGACCTGGAGCGCCTTCAGTCCCGCGCCGTTCCCCATCGAGACGTGATCCTCCTGGCCCGCGCTCGTCGGGATCGAGTCGACCGAGGCGGGGTGGCTCAACGACTTGTTCTCGGAGACGAGCGCGGCGGCCACGTACTGCGGGATCATGAAGCCCGAGTTGAGCCCCTCCTCTCGCGCGACCAGGAACGGGGGCAGGCCGTCCGACAGGCTCGGGTTCACGAGCCGCTCCGTCCGGCGCTCGCTGATGTTCGCGAGCTCCGCGCACGCGATCGCGATGCAATCGAGCCCGATCGCGATCGGCTGGCCGTGGAAGTTGCCGTTCGAGACGATCAGCTTCTCCTCGAGAAGAACGAGCGGGTTGTCGGTCGCCGCGTTCAGCTCGACAGCGACCGTCCGCTCGACGTGATCGAGGAGATCGCGGCTCGCGCCATGCACTTGCGGCGCGCAGCGCAGCGAGTACGCGTCCTGCACCTTGTCGCACCACCGGTGCGACTCGACGATCGCCGAGCCGTCGAGCAGCGCTCGGAGCGTCGCCGCACTGCGCTGCTGTCCGGCAAGCGGACGCGCCGCGTGGATTGCCGGGTGGAAGCTCGTCGGCGTCGCCTGGAGCGCCTCGACGGACATCGCACACGCCACGTCGGCGACACGCGCCAGCCGCTGGGCGCGGACGAGCGCGAGGGATGCCATGGCAGTCATGAACTGCGTCCCGTTGATCAGCGACAGGCCTTCCTTCGCCTCGAGCGTGATCGGCGACAATCCCGCGGCGGCGAGCGCCTCGGCCCCGCCTACGCGGCGTCCGTCCACAGCTGCCTCGCCCTCGCCGACGAGCGGGAGGGCAAGGTGCGCGAGGGGAGCGAGATCGCCGCTCGCACCGACCGAACCGCGCGACGGCACGTGGGGCACGATCCCCGCCCCGAGCACGCCGAGGAGGAGCTCGATCGTCTCGACGCGCGCCCCGGAGAAGCCCTTGGCGAGCGTATTCGCGCGAAGGAGCATCGCGGCGCGGACGACCTCGTCCGGGTACGGGTCGCCGACGCCGCATGCATGGCTGCGCAGGAGCCGAAGCTGCAGATCGGCCGCCTGCTGAGGCGGGATGGATTGCGAGACGAACTTGCCGAAGCCGGTGTTGACGCCGTAGGTGTGATCGCCGACCTGGGCCTCGAGAAACGCGCGCGCGGCGGCGGCCCGCGTGCGCCCGGCGTCGCCGAGCACCGCAGGCCGACCGTCGACTGCGACGTCCCAGACGTCCGAGATCGCGAGGTTCTCCCCGGTCAGCACGACAGTGGCCGGCACGGCGCGAGTCTAGACCCGCCCGGCGCGCTGGTCAGGCTGCAGATGCGAGCGGTGGGAATCCACGCACGCGGGCTCCGACGCCTCCCAGACGCCATTCCCCCTCGGGGGGAGCGAAGCTCCCTGGAGTCACGCTATCGCGCAACCTGTCACGTGTCTGTGCCGACTTCGTGCCGACATCGCCATCCGGTGTCATCCGGCCTCGCCCGGCGTCGTCCACCGCGGCGATCCCTACACGAGATGCCACTCGATCACACGGTCGGCGTCGAGACGCGAGAGCCGCAACGCCCGCCCGGCGGCGTCGAGCGCCGGCTGTGCCGGAACGCCGCGGTCGTCGAGCGGGTTCTCAATCCCCTCGGCACGAGCGGCCACCGCGACGCAGCGAGCGGGCAGAAGCCCGACGAGCTCCCCCCGCCCCACCTCTGCGCCACGCGCCGCGGCCTCCGCGACGATGCGCTCGACCATCACGTGCGGCGGAGTCGCGTCCAGGTCGACGACGTTCGTCGACACCTGGATTCGTCCGGCCCCGAGACGCAGGCCGAGCGCCTGGACTCCGGGCAGCCCCCCGGACGACTCGCGCACGGCGGCCGCGACATCGCGGGCGACGTCGAGCGTCCCCAGCAGCTCGAGGTTGAACGCGACGAGCGGCGCGCGCACACCCAACAGGACGGCACCCGCCGCAGGGTCGACCCGGCGCGGGCCGAAGGCGGGCTCGAGCTCTCCCGCGTCGACCCGCCGCTGCAGCTCGCCCGGCCCGCCCCGACGGAAGAAGGCGGGTCGACGGCCATCGCCGACCTCGCCGTAGAGGAACACGGGAAGCCCGAGCTCGTCCCCCACCCTCGAGCCGACCGCGAGCGCGACGTCGACTGCCCGCCCGAGGCCCGCCGGCGCAAGCGGGACGACCGGAACGACATCCGCCGCGCCGACGCGCGGATGGACGCCTTCGTGCGTCTGGAGGTCGATTCGCCGGCGAGCCTCGTCGATACCCGCGACGAGTCCCTCCTCGACCCCGCGGTCGTCACCGACGAGGGTGATGACGGCGCGGTTGTGGTCACCGTCGACATGCGTGTCGAGCATCCGCGCGCCCGCGCCCGAGAACGCCTCGGCAATCGCGGCGACCGCGGACGCGTTCCGTCCCTCCGAGACATTCGGGACGGACTCGAGCAGGGCCACGGCGCGTAGCCTACGACCGATGCACGAGCCGACCGCGCCCGCGTACTACGACCAGCGCGCGCCCGAGTACGACGACTGGTACCTCGGCGTCGGGTTGTACGCAGCGCGCGACCGCGCCGGGTTCGACGAGGACCTCGCCGCGATGTGTGCCGTCCTGGCGCGGCTCGCCCCCGCCACGACCCTCGACGTCGCCTGCGGGACGGGATTCCTCACGCGCCATCTGCACGGCGACATCACCGGTCTCGACCAGAGCGCGCGCATGCTCGAGGTCGCGGCTCAGAGGCTCTCGAATGCCGCGCTCGTCCAGGGCGACGCCCTTGCCCTCCCCTTCCCCGACGACACGTTCGACCGCGTCGTCAGCGGCCACTTCTACGGCCATCTGGACGAGACGCAGCGGGCCGCGTTTCTGCGCGAGGCGCGACGCGTCGCCCCGGAGCTCGTCATCGCGGATGCGTCGCGCGAGCGGTCGCACACCGCCGAGGAGTGGTCGGAGCGGGTCCTCCGCGACGGGTCGAGCTGGCGGGTCTACAAACGCTGGTTCACCCCGGAGGGCCTGCTGGACGAGCTCGGCGGCGGCGAGGTGCTGCACGCGGGGCCGTGGTTCGTCGTCGTGCGCTCGCCGCGGTGAGCCGGACCCGCTCGATCGCCTCGCTCCAACGGCGGAACGCGCGCTGTCGCCGGTGCCTCGAGGCGGGGTTCCCGATCGTCCCTCCCCCCGTGTTCGCCGGCCGAGCAGGCCAACGCGCCTATCTCTACGGCCTCGCCCCGGGTCGCGTCGAGGCCGAGACCGGTCTGCCGTGGCAGGGCCGGGCGGGACGGACGCTCCGCCGCTGGCTCCAGCTCGACGAAAACGAGTTCTTCGAACGCTTCTACTGCGCCTCGGTCACGCGGTGCTTCCCGGGGCCGAGCCCGAGCGGCCGCGGCGACCGTCGGGCGACACCGGCCGAGGAGGCCCTGTGCGCTCCCTGGCGCGAGGACGAGCTGCGCCTTCTCCGGCCCGGGCTCGTCGTCACGGTCGGCCTCGCAGCGACGCACCAGCTCCTCGGCGTGCGGAGGCTCACCGACGCGATCGGCAAGAGCTACGTGCTCGACGACGCAATCGCGGTCCCGCTGCCGCACCCGTCCGGCGCGAGCGGATGGCTGAACGACGAGACCAACCGCAAGCGCCTGGGCAAGGCGCTCACCCACGTCCGCCGCGAACTCGAGCGGCTCGGGGTCGAATAGGATCGGGTCGTGAGCATCGGTGCCGTCCTCGACGAGACCTGGACGCTCTTCACCAGGTTCTTCCTCCGGTTCTTCGCCATTGCGCTCGTCGTCTTCCTGGTCGTCAACCTGCTGTTCGGCCTCGTGGATGCCGCCATCTCCTCCGACAACGCCGGTGCTGCCGTGACGGTCGCGATCCTCGCGCTGGTCACCGTCGTGATCGGGATGACATGGCTCCAGGGAGCCTTCGTCTACGCGGTGCAGGACGCGCGCGACGGCCGCTTCGACTCGTCGATCGGCGAGGTGTTCTCGCGTGTCTCCTCCTCGATCGCCCCGCTGATCGGGGCGAGCCTCCTGGCCGGTCTGGGAATCGCAGTCGGGATCGTGCTGCTCGTCGTCCCAGGCCTCGTGCTTCTCACGCTCTGGGCCGTCATCGCTCCCGTGATCGTCATCGAGAAGCGACGTGCGGTGGAGTCGTTCGGCCGGTCTCGCGAGCTCGTGCGCGGACACGGGTGGACGGTGTTTGGGATCGTGGTCATCACTGGGCTGCTGACGACGATCGCCAGCAGCCTCCTCGAGGCGGCGTTCTCGTTTCTCCCCCGCTTCCTCGAAATCGTGATCGGGGGCACCATCGCCCAGGCTGTGGTGGCGCCGTTCAGCGCGATCGCGATCGCCATCACCTACTTCCGACTCCGGGACGTATCGACGAGAGCCCCGACCGCGGTCGACGCATGACTCTCGACCCGGAGATCGAGGCGCGGATCGAGGAGCCGGTTTCGGCGGATGCCATCCGGGAGGCGCGTCTATCGCCCTCCGAAGCGGTCGAGCACATGCGGATCCGGCTGCCGGACCGCGGCAACCGCAAGCTCCGGCGCGTCCTCGAGCGCGCGAATGCCGACAAGGAGCTCAAGGGCTGGTGGCACGTCGCGAACGTCAACGCCGTTGTCCGCCTGGCGATCAACGACCATTCGTGGGTTCACATCCAGATCGTCGCGAACATCGCCCTGAAGCTCCTCCGCCAGCTGACGAAGAACGGCGTCGAGCCGTCGCTGGTACGCGACTACGGGATGGAGCGCGAGGACGCGGAGATGGTCGTCGTCCTCGCTGCGCTCACGCACTGCGTCGGGATGTCGGTGCACCGCAAGGGCCACGAGGACTGGAGCCTGTTTCTTGCCGAGCCGAAGCTCCGTGAGTTGCTCGACGGGATCTACGACGAGCCCGACCGCACGGTGATCGTCTCCGAAGTCCTCCAGGCGATCACGAGCCACCGGGCCGACGGCGAGCCGCTCTCGCTCGAGGCGGGCATCCTGCGGGTCGCCGACGCGCTCGACATGGCAAAGGGCCGGTCGCGGATCCCGTTCGAGCGCGGGCAGGTGTCGATGCACTCGCTCTCCGCCGCCGCGGTCGAGGAGGTCGTGATCGCGGACGGCGAGACGAAGCCCGTCCGCATCGAGATCGTGATGAACAACTCGTCGGGCCTGTTCCAGGTGGACGGCCTGCTGCGCGCGAAGCTGCGGGGGTCGGGCCTCGAGCCGTACGTCGAAGTGATCGCGCACATCGACACCGATGCCGAGAAGAGCCTCGTCCCCGAGTACCGGCTCGAGATCTGAGCCTCCAGGGCGGCTACAATCCGCCCGACGCCCTGCGGGATAGTCTAATGGTAGGACGCCGGATTCTGGCTCCGGAAGTTGGGGTTCGAGTCCCTGTCCCGCAGCCTCCGAAACGCCCCGCCAGGGGCGTTTCGCGTTGTTCGAGCCGTAAACGCTTGTGACACCCTCTGTGAGGGTTTGGTAAGCGATCCCGGCGATCTTTGTGCGCACCGGTAGCCTCGCCTGATCTGACACGAACGGCAAGCGCCGGGCTCTCCGCGTTGAGCCCGACTGCGGCGCGCGCCGTGACCATGTCCCCGACGCGGAGGTTCTGTCCTGAAAGCCCTTGTCACGGGCCTGTGCGCCCTCGTTCTCGTCGTCACGCCTGCCGCAGCGCAGGCCGGCTCGGCCGCCGACGTCGGCACCGACCTCGCCCGCCACATGGCCACGCTGAAGAAGTCGACCTCGGTGATCCGCTTCTTCGACACGCACCGCTGGCTCCTCTCCGATCCGCGCTTCGAGAAGGAGGCACACCTCCGGCTCGGGATCGCCCATCGCACGCTCACTGCGAGCAAGGCCAAGGCCGCACGGGCGCGCGCAGCGCTCGCGCGCCGCAGGGCGCAGCACGAGCGGAAGCGACTGCTCGCCTCGTTCGAGCGCTCACCGCAGAAGGCGATCTGCCACGTCTTTCGCTCCTACTGCGGCCAGGCGCTCAGGGTCGCCCGCTGCGAGTCCGGCTACAGCGTCAACGCCCAGAACGGCCAGTACCTCGGGCTCTTCCAGATGGGATCGAACGAGCGCCGGCTTTTCGGTCACGGCGAGTCCGCGCTGGTACAGGCACAGGCGGCGTACCGCTACTTCGTGCGCTCGGGCCGCGACTGGAGCCCCTGGTCGTGCAAGCCGTGGTACTGAGCTCACTGCATGAAACGTGCGCAAAGAGCGGGACCCGGGCTGCCGGCCGGGTTCCCTCCGAGCGCTATCGCTGGTAGTAGATCGATCGTGCCCTTCTGGCGGAAGCCTGACCGCCTGAGGCCTCTCGACGAGGCAGCCGCCTATGCGCGCTGCCACGGCGACCGCGACGAGTCGGTCCGCATCGTCCAGCTTCCACCCCGCCGCGCGCGGTACGACCTCCTCGCGACCGGCGAGGAAATCCGGCGGCGCTTCGAGGAGCGGATCGACGGTCGCGACCCCGAAACGGCGCTGGCACCGACGCCCTCCGCGACCGGCTGAGCGCCTCCTGCGCCCGCCTTTTCGAGCGGATCTCGCGGAAGCCGTCCGCTACACTCCGCGTTCGCCACGGCCCATTCGTCTAGTGGCCTAGGACACCGCCCTCTCACGGCGGCGGCACGGGTTCGAATCCCGTATGGGCCTTGAGGCTATACATCCTGGAAGTGCTGCAAACCCCGTAGCGATGCGGGGTTTGCGGGTGTGTGCAGGTATTTTGCCGCCTCAAGCTCGCGCTCGAACATGCACTCCCAACTCCGCGAAAGCACGGCTGGTGCACTCCCCCGTGCACATCCCGGAACAAGAGCGGCTGTCCCGCGGGACTGGCCCGTGGTCCAGGACGTTGCCAAGCCCTAGGCATGGGAGGCGCGGGCAATTCGTGACCTATCCTCACTGCGAAATCAACTGTGGCGGGGGGATCGGCGCATGTCGAGACGTGTCGGGGCGCGTGGTGGCCGTCGACGCGCATCAGCATCGCCAGCTTGCGGTGACCCCACGCCGGGAAACGGTCCGCGTCGGCGATCGCTGCCGGCTCAACCCGGTCACGCGCCGGCGACGGCCACGGCCCCTTCACAGGACGGCCCTGCCGCTCACGTTGTTGCCAGCGCCGATGCGCCGCCTTCAGCTCTTCGATCTCGTCGAGCATCGCGCGCTCACGCGGGTTGACGCCCGGCTTGCCTCCCTCGACCAGATCCGGCCTTGCCACCCTCGAGAAACTGCCGCTTCCAGGTCGAGATCGACTGCTCCGACGCCTTGCCACGCCGAGCGGCCTCGGCCACCGAGATCTCCCCGCCGATGACTGCGAGAACAAGCCGATACTTGTCTTCAACAGAGAAAACAGAAGGACGTGCCACGGACCGCTCCCTTCACGAGGAGCCCGACACTAACCCTCCTGCCAGAATCCGTGACGCGGGACACATGAAACCCGGAGCGGTTCACAGTGTCTCGACGGGAGCGCCCGGCGGGCGCTGGTCTTGGGTCGGCTGTTCCCTCCCACCCGCAAGCCGCGCTAGGCGAGCCGGTCGCGGACTCTGCCGACGTATTCCTGTTTGCAGGATCGCCGGCGGTTGGGCTGAAGGCCTCTAGTAGCCCCGGGGCGTTGTCCGCCCCCTCCCCCGAGGGCGCGCCCCGGGGCGTACTGGGTACTTCGGCCGATGACACGGTTTGGATTAGCGCCATGGGTGCGTTCCGCGGTGTCGGTCAGATCGTGTCTGGCGGGACAGGGTCCGGCTCAGTCGGAGGCTTGGGATCGGGGGGCGGCAGCGGGTCGGGGCCTGGAATAGGCGGTGTGGGTGAGGGTGGGAGTGGCGTCTGGTTTGGCATGGGACGCGTGTGCCCTCACCGTCTCTTGGGCAAACGCGGCCGGAGGCTACTCGCTTGGCCGCGGTGGACCTGGCAGCTCGACGAGACGAACTTCCAGGATGTGCTCGGGGTTTACCCAAATCCCCTCAACGGTCTCGATCCACGACGTCTTCTCTCTTTGAGCCCACCTATCGATCTCGGTCTGAGCGTTGCTTTCGCCCGTCTCGACATGGCGCTTCTCGCCTGTCGTCAGGCGCAGCTCGATAAAGGTGCCCATGCCACCAACCATATTGCTCGCCCGTGGCGTTCGCTTCCGCCAGGTGTTCGTTGACCAGCGTTTCGGACGGCTACACGAGGCCTGCGCGGACGGGTCGTCGAGCGCGGCGAGGATGGTCTCCCACTCCGCGACCTCGAGGCCGAGGATCCTGATGTCGTTGTCGAGCGCAGGGCAGAGCCGATCGCCGGCCGGGTCGTCATCCAACTGCTCCTCGAGCCATTCGACGTGTTCGCGACCGCCGCAGATGCCGGCGAGCGTGATGCTTACTCGCTCACGCCGTCACGTCCGGCGCCTCACCGTACTCCTCATCGCTTACGTGTCTTCCCCAGGTCACGGGGCTGCCGCTGTCGTCCGCAAGCGCTATGGCGATATGCGTCATCATCCGGTTTGGCGCAGCGCCGTGCCAATGGTTCTCGTTCGGTTCGAAGAAGACGCGGTCGCCCGGGTGGATGATCTCGATCGAACCACCTTCGCGCTGGCAGAGCCCGATCCCCTCGGTTACCCAGATCGTCTGGCCGTGCGGATGCGTGTGCCAGGCTGTTCGAGCGCCGGGCGCGAAATGGACGGCGATTGCCCCGAGGGGCGGAGCATCGGCGACTGCGTCGATGAACACCGTGCCGGTGAACCAGTCCCCAGGGCCTCGGAAGGTGTCGATGCCGTTACGTGTGACTTTCATGTCCGCTGACGCCCGATCTCATTGGGAGCGAATCGCTCGTCCGTCTGAGTCGAGCGGCGCGAGCGTAACCGATGACACGGACGCCCGGTCTCAGATTTCCGGCAGCGGTTCGGCGATCTCCGAGGCAGCCGTTGCCCCGAGGGGGTTAGCCGATCGCGAGACGGGGAACAGACACCGGGATGGGTCGCAACATTCTGGTCGTCGAGGCAGTCGAGCACGCCGAGGCGGCGTTGCGAGCGCGCCTGGGTGACGACGTCGATGAGGTGAGGGTGGTCGTTCCGGTCGTTCGACAGGGGTTCTTCGACTGGCTCGCGAACGACGAGCGCGCCGCCTCCGAGGCCGAGGAAGAGGCATCGAGGCTCGCCGACGAGCTTCCGCAGGTCGTGGACGCCCGCAAGGGGGAGGCCGATGTGATGCTGGCGATCCGGGACGCGCTTGCAACGTTCGACGCGGACGAGATCCTCGTCGCCCTGCACCCTGACGAGGAGGCGTTGTTCGCCGAGCGCGTGGCCGCTGCCGACCTGCGGCCGAGCGTCGACGGCGTTCCCGTGCGCGCGATCGTCGTCCACGACGCAGCCCAGTAGCCCGCGCAGCAATAGCCGGGACGCCTACTGTGCGCCGGCGTAGCTACAGCTTGGCGGCCGCAGCGCTGTCGTCGCTGTGCGTCAGTGCCTTCTTCTGCGCTGCCACCCACCCCTCGTATTCGAGGCGGGCAGCGTGCTTCATGGCTGCTTCGCGACCGCGACGGGCGGCCGGGGAGTACTTCTGGCGCAAGTGTTTCAGCAACAGGCTCATGCACCTAGCCTGGGCCACACGACCGGATCCGGCGCTACCCGTTGGTCAAGCCGTGAGCTGGACCATCACTGGCGCTCCCAAGCCTGTCTGGCCGAGGACGCTGGCTCACTGGGCTCGGCCACGGAAGGGCGAGGAGCAATGTTCGGGGCTGTGCTGTCGGTTATGCAGACGGAGAGGTCGAGGTCGGAGAGCACGGGCCACGAGACTGCTTCGTCGGCGTTGTCTTCTTCCGCCGCGGGGACGTCTGCTCTCTCGGCGTTGTCGTCGTCCACGGGTGTGGAGGCGTACCTCGTCGGGCAGGCGCCGAAACGCCGACATCCGGCCGCCGCCGCAGATGAGCATGTCGTGGAGCTCAGGCTTCGCGCTGGTCGAGCAAGGCGGCCCGGAGGGTTGCGAGGCCGCCGCCCCTGCGCCGGTCGACCAATGCGTAGAGGACAGCATCACGGTCGCTGTCTCGAAGCTCGGCCGGCAGGGTCCGGATCGTGAGGGCTCGTTCGATGCGCTCGGCGGTGTCGTCGAAGCCGTAGCTCCGGAGCCGCCAGATCAGCTCGATCGCGTCGCGGGCTCGCACGGCGACGCCGGCCAGGTAGATGTCGTGCCGCCAGTACACGCCGACCGAGGCGTGTCACTTCGGTCAAGAATCCAAACGCCGAGGAAGGAGCGCCGCCCTAACCGAGGAGCAACGTCACGACGCAGGGCTTGGGCGACACAGGATCCGCGAGTCGCGCCTGAAACCCCAGATAGCGCAGTAGATGCCGAGGAATGCCTCCCAGATGAGCTTCGGGGCGACCACAACACGCCGGGGCTGGTCCCACCCGTCGAACAGGACGCCGAAGTTGCCGACCAGGAGCAGCGGTCCACCGATCAGCCCGAACCATGTCCTGCGGCGCGGAACGAGCCCGGGCCTGTACATCAGGTAGCCGAGGATCAGCCCGTTGGCCCAGGGAACGATGGGCGGCGTGCGCGCTACGCCCAGGTGGCGCGCTTCGCGCGTGCGAGCTCGGTGACGCGCTCGGTGTGCTTGCGCCGTGCTCGGCGCGCGGCCGGTGAGAGCTTCCAGCGCCATCGCTTCAGTGCGAATGTCATGTCATGCTCATCGGCGGCTGGAGCAGCGGCATCCCTCCCCGGCGGGCGAGTCGATGCCGTCCGATCCGCCAGCACGGTCGCGCGACCCGGCCAGGCGGATCACCCGGATCGACGTTCAGCGCGGGACGATCGTGTCGCCGAGCGCGATCTCTCCGTCGCTGAGGATGTCCGCGCGGAGGCCTGCGCGGTGGACGAGCGGGCGGATGATCCCGGGCCGCGTGAGCCGCTCGAGATGGGCGCAGGGCTCGGCCAGCCTGCGTCCGACGCATTCCGCCGTCCCCACCGTGAAGCGCCGGCCGACGAGCGCGTTCAGCGCGATACCGCGCGTGACGATGTTCCGCCGCGCCTCCTCCCACGACAGGTCGACGTCCTCGAGCGCCTGCTCCTCGACGAGCGTCAGCTGGTATCCCCGTCCGGTGCCGCTGAACGTTCCCCGGCCGTCGAAGTAACGGTCACCCTCGAGCCCGCAGCCGGCGACGGCGCGTACGGAGTCGACCGCAACCAGGGGCTGCTCCGCGTCCGGCGCGACGAGCAGGCCCACCACGGTTCCCGAGGTCGAGCGACTGCCGTACGGGTCGTCCGTCGGGAGCCGAAGGTCGAGCCGAGCGACGAGCCAGCCGCCTTCGATCGTCCCACGGCGTGCGAGTGCGCCCGTCGGATCGTGGAGCGCGCCGGACGGAGAGCCGAACATCACGACCGCGTGATCGTCACCGCCGGCGCGGACGCGAGCGATCCAGTGGCCTGGCCACTCGAACTCGGCCGGCTTCTCGATCGGCACCAGCCCCAGGTTGCGCTCGGCGAGCCACTGCCTGAAGAACAGGAGCGCGTCGTACTCCGGCTCCGGTGCCTCGGCCCCCAGAATCAGCCCGAGGCACTCCCGCAACTCGCCATCGAACGACACGGCGGGCATCGTAGGCAAGTCCGCGCGAGGGCCTGCTCTGTCAGCGCTTGGTCGTGCGCTTCGCCGTAGCCGCGTGCTCCGCGCGTGACTGCGGGTCGACGCAGCTCGGCGAGCCCGACGCGAGGATGATGACCTCACACGAGCGCTCGGCGGCCGGCTTCTGGTCGAAAGCCGGCCGTGCGACGTACCAGAGGGTCGCGACCGCCAGCGCGATGACGAGCGCGAAGAGCAGGTACATGCCGGTGCGCCCGGCGCCGTGGTCGTCTGCCGGCCCGTCGGACATCGCGTCCTCGGGCAGGCCGTATGCAATTGGTGTGAGCCGGGTGGGCTGCCGCGTGCCCATTCGTCATTCCTCCGCAGTCGTGTACGTGATCTCGTTTGCTGCTTCGGAACGACCACCGCCCGGGATCAAGCCCCCGTTCGAGGGAAACGGCCGCCGACGGCGCCACCCCAAAGGGCGGTTGCAAGCGGGCGCGCCCTCGGTCAGGCTTTCGCCGCCGGTCCTGCCTCGACCGACGGCACGGAGGGTGGGGCCGGCCCCACCTTCGACCTGCTCTCAGCGCGCTGTCCAGCCGCCGTCCATCACGAGCGGCGCCCCCGTGAACACCGCGGCGCGCGGCCCGAGGAGATACGCGACCGCGTCGGCGACCTCGGAGGGCTCGAGCATGCGCTTCAAGGCCTGCGGCGCGAGGAGCACTTCCTCGAGCACGCGCTCCTCCGGCATCCCGTGGGCGCGAGCCTGATCTGCGATCTGCTCCTCGACGAGAGGCGTCCGCACGTAGCCCGGGCAGACAGCGCTCGCGCGGATCCCGGTCGGCGCCCCCTCGAGCGCGAGCGTCTTGACGAGCCCGAGCACGCCGTGCTTCGCGGACACGTATCCCGCCTTGAACGGCGATGCCACGAGACCGTGGACCGAGGCGACGACGACGATGCGGCCGTTCCCCGACTCGCGGAGCGCGCTCCACGCGTAGCGGGCGAGCAGGAACGGGCTCGTGAGGAGCAGTGCGACCAGCGCGTCCCAGCGGTCCTCGTCGAAGCTCTCGACCGGCGAGACATGCTGGAATCCCGCGTTGGGGACGAGCGCATCGAGACGTCCGAAGCGCTCGAGCGCCGCGTCGACCGCGGCGCGGTTGCCCTCGCGCGTCGTCAGGTCGGCCGCGAAGGCCTCGCCCGGGCCGTCCTCGTCCGGCGTGAGGTCGACCGCCAGCACGTCCCATCCGTCGGCAACGAGTCGCTCGGCGATCGCGCGGCCGATTCCGCTCGCGGCGCCGGTGACGAGGGCGGCCTCGGTCACTCAGGGTCCGCCGCGGACGTAGATCACCTGCCCGCTCACGTACGCGGCATCGTCGGAGCAGAGGAACGCGATCACGCTCGCCACGTCCTCGGGCTGGCCGACGCGCTGGAGCGGAACCTGCTCGGCGATCGCGGTCTGGAAGTCCTCGAACGAGACGCCGAGGCGGTCGGCCGTCTGCTGGGTCATCGCGGTTGCGATGAACCCGGGCGCGACGCAGTTCGCCCGCACGCCGAAGCGGCCGAGCTCGATCGCGAGGGTCTTCGTCAGGCCCTGGATGCCCGCCTTGGCCGCGGAGTAGTTGGCCTGGCCGCGGTTTCCGAGCGCCGAGGTCGACGAGATGAGCACCATCGCGCCGCCGCCGTCCTGTTTCGTCATCACCGTCTGGGCCGCCTGCGCGGCGAGGAACGACCCGCGCAGGTGGGTGGCGATCACGGCCTCCCAGTCGTCGTCCGTCATCTTGTGCACGAGGTTGTCGCGGATGATCCCCGCGGAGGTGACGAGCACGTCGAGGCGGCCACTGTCGGCCGCCAGGGCCACCGCCGCCTCGACGTCGGCCCGCGAGGTGACGTCGCAGCGGATCGCGCGCCCGCCGATCCGCTCGGCGGTCTCCGACGCCGCGGCCTCGTCGAAGTCGGCGACGACGACGCTCGCGCCCTCGGAGGCAAGGCGCGTCGCGGTGGCGGCTCCGATTCCCTTCGCACCGCCCGTGACGAGCGCCGTCCTCCCCTCGAAGCGGCTCACCGGTACATCCTCACGACGAGCTCGGCGACGCAGACCGGCTTCTCCCCGCCCTCGCGCTCGACGGTGCCGAGCACGACCGCCTGCTCGCCACCCGTGACCTCCTCGACCGTCTGGACGGCAAACCGCGCGCGGATGCGCGAGCCGGAAGGGACCGGAGCCGGGAACCGCACCTTGTTGACGCCGTAGTTGACGCCCATCGAGTAGCCGGTCAGCGCGAGCGTCTGCGTCATCAGCGGCACGCACAGAGACAGGGTCAGGAACCCGTGCGCGACCGTCGTCCCGAACGGCCCGTCCGCCGCGCGCACCGGGTCGGTGTGGATCCACTGCGGGTCGTCGGTCGCCTCCGCGAACTGGTCGATCCGCTCCTGCGTGACCTCGAACCATTCCGTCGGTCCGAGCTCCTTTCCGATCAGGTCCGTCAACGCGCTCATCGGGCTCCTTCGTTTCGTCCGGTCGTGTCCGCGCCCCAGCGTATGACGCTCGCAGCCCACGTGTAGCCGGTACCGGCCGCGAGCAGGAGGACGAGGTCGCCGTCCGCGACCTCGCCGGCGCGCACAGCTCGGTCGAGTGCCAACAGCGGGTCGACGCCGCTCATGTGGCCCGTGTCGTCGAGGTACGCGGCGCGCTCGAGCGGCACGCCGAGCGCATCGGTGATCGCCGTGTGCATCGACCGCTTCATGTGGATCCCGCAGAGGTACGAGACGTCCGCGAGCGTCGCTCCGCTCCGCGCCAGCGCGCCCTCGGCCGCGGCGACGAAGTTCGGCAACGAGACCTCGTCGAGCCCGCCCTTCATCTGTGCCGGATCGGCGACATCGAGAAAGTGCCTTCTTCCTTCGACGGTCGCATGCGACGGAGGCTCCACGCTGCCTCCCGCCGGCACCTTCACCTGGAGCGAGAACGACCCGTCGGTGACGGCATGGGAGCCGAGCAGCAGGTTTCGGTCGGCACCGACGGCGAGAAAGCCCGCCACGGCGCCGTCCCCGAAGTTGAACATGAATCGCGACCGCTCGTTCGTGTAGTCGAGGAGATAGGACTCGCGGCAGGCGGCGACGAGCAGGACGTTCCCGAGCTCGGGCTCGGCGGTCAGGTACGCCTTCGCGAGCCGCAGGGCAACGGGGGTGCCCATGGAGACGTTGTCGAACTCGATCGCGTATGCGTTCACGCAGCCCAGCCGGTGCGCGATCCACGGCGCCGCCTGCCAGACGGCGTAGTCCTTCCACGTCGAGCCGTAGTAGACGAGCGCCCCGATCGAGGCGGGGTCGATGTCGTGGTCCTCGAGCAGCCGTCCGGCGGCGGCGACGGCGAGGTCGGAGACGTGCTCGTCGTCTGCCGCGACGTGCTTGCCGCTGAGGCCGAACTTCTCGACGACCACCGGCTCCGGGATGCCGCTGGCGGCGGCCACCTCCGCCGCCGTCATGACGCGTTCAGGGAGATGGTGGGCGGTGGCGAGCAGCCCGACGCGGCTCATCGGCCGCCGTTTCCGGAGCCGATCGTGCGGGCGATGATCCGACCGAGCTCGTCGAGCATCTCCGGCGAGAGCTCGTCGCGGCCGGCCCAGAGGATCCAGCGCATGCCGACGAGCTCGCCGATGCCCATCAGCGCCCAGGCGAGCAGCTCGGGGTCGCCCTCCGCGATCTCGCCGGCCTCCATCGCCTCGCGCAGACCGGCGACGTAGCCGCTCGTCAGGCGCTCGTAGTGGAGCTGGAGCGTCTCGGGCGAGACGAACTCCGCCTGGCGGATGATCCGGTACAGCGCGGGGTGCTCTGCGGTGAAGCGGAAGAACGCGGCGAAGCCGAGACGCTCCATCTCGGCACGGGTCGCACCCTGCGACGCCGCCTCGGTCATCGCCTGGCGGACGCGGTGGTTCAGGTCGACGACGAGCTCGTCGAAGACGTCCTTCTTGCTCGCGAAGTAGAGGTAGAACGTGCCCTGCCCCACGCCGGCGGCCTCGGTGATCTTCACGATAGACGCGTCGTGGTAGCCGAGCTCTGCGAAAACGGCCTCCGCCGCCTCGAGCAGCTTGCGCCGCGTGCGCTCGCCGCGCTTCGAGAGCGGCCGTCCGTCGACGCTCGTCGCGGTCTCGCTCATCGCGGAGTCTCCGCCACGGACGCGCGCAGGTCGTCCTTCGACACCTTGCCCATCGACGAGCGCGGCAGCTCGTGGACGACGGTGAACGTCTTCGGCACCTTGAAGCGCGCGAGCCGCTCACGGCAATGCTCGGCGAGCGCCTCCGCGCTCGTCGTCGCGCCGCTGCGCAGGACGACAAAGGCCGCGCACGCCTCGCCCCACCGCTCGTCCGGGACGCCGACGACCGCCGCCTCGACGACGTCCGGATGCGCGTGAAGGACGTCCTCGATCTCCGCCGGATAGACGTTCTCTCCCCCCGAGATGACCATGTCCTTGATCCTTCCGGCGATCCGGTAGAAGCCCTCCTCGTCGCGCTCGGCGACGTCGCCGGTCGAAAGCCAGCCGTCGGTCAGCGCTGCGGCAGTCGCCTCGGCGTTCCGCCAGTAGCCGGCGAAGACGTTCGGGCCGCGAACGACGAGCTCGCCGGTCGCAGCGCCGTCGAGGAACGCGCCGGAGTCGGCATCGCGCAGCGCGACCTCGACGTGAGGGTACGGCTTCCCCGCGAAGCCGAGCTTGCGCTTCGCGTCCTCGGGCGGGAGGCAGAGGACGTTCGGCGCAGCCTCCGTCAAGCCGTAGCCCTGGACGACCTCGATCCCGCGCGCGTGCCACGTCTCGAGCAGTGACTCGGGCATCGGCGCGCCGCCGACGACCGCGAGCCGCAGGCTGGAGAGATCCGCGCTCTCGAAGCTCTCCTGCTCGGACAGGAACAGATACGTCGCCGGGACGCCCATCATCGTTGTGACTCCGTGCTCTGCGATGAGCTCGAGCGAGCGCGCCGCGTCGAACGACGGCTCGAGCACCACCGTCGCGCCCTTCCACCACGCGAGCAGCGGCTGCACGTTCCAGCCGCCGACGTGGAACTGCGGCAGCACCTGGAGGACGACGTCGTCGTCGCGCAGGCTCGTCGTCCGGTCGAACGACAGGTTCGTCCAGAAGCAGTTCGCGTGGGTGAGGAGCGCGCCCTTCGGCTTGCCGGTCGTCCCCGACGTGTAGACGAGGAGCAGCGGGTCGTCGTCGCGCGCGACGTCCTCGACGTCGCCGTCGGTCTCGAGCGTCGGGTCGCCGATCCGCGCGATCTCGACGTTCGTGCCCGCTTTCCGCGCGAGCTCCGCTTGGTCATCCGAGGCGAGGAGGAGCGTGGGCTCGGCGTCCTCGAGCTGATACGCGACCTCGGCCGGCGCGAGGCGCCACGAGATCGGCTGGAGCGCGACGCCGAGACGCGCGCACGCGAAGAGCGTCGCGACGTGGTCGGGCGACGTCTGCGTCAGGGTCGCAAGCCGGTCGCCGCGGCGCAGGCCACGCTCCGCGAGCCCGGCCGCGAGCCGTGTCGCGCGGCCGTCGAGCGCGGCGTAGGTGAGCTCGCCGCCGAGGAAGCGAATCGCGACGCGGTCGGGCGTGAGCCTCGCGCGGTCGGCGAGCCAGCGGCCGATCGTCAGCTCGTTCCCCGTCACGCGTCCTCCAGGAATCCCGAGACCGACGAGACGAATTGCTCGGGCGCCTCCCAGAAGAAGAGGTGGCCGCCCGGGACGCGCTCGAGCCGCGCGTCGGGAAGGAGCTCGACGAGCAGGTCGGCGTTCCGCGGGTCGACGACGACGTCCTCGTCGCCGTGCTGGACGAGCGTCGGCGCAGCGAGCCCTCCGAGCCGGTCGTAGGCGTCGAACGTCGCCCCGGCCGAAGCCTGCGCGGCCCACGCCGCCGGCTGCTGCGCCGTCGCGAGCCGGTGGGCCATGATCTGCTCGACGATCTCCGGGTGCGCCTCGACGGTCGCCGGGGCGAGCGCGTTCTCGACGAACCGTCGCAGCGCGACGGCCGGCTCGAGCGTCGCCGCCTCGGCCATCAGCGCGACCGTGACCTGCGGCATCGGGTGCGCCTTCTGCCCGCCCGGAGTCGTGCAGGCGAGGACGAGGCGGTCGACACGCTCGGGGTACGCGAGCGCGAGCTCCTGGGCGATCATCCCGCCGAGGCTCGTCCCGACGACGTGCGCTCGCGCGACGCCGGCCTCGTCGAGCACCTGGACCGCGTCCGCGGCCATCTCGGCGACGGTGTACGGGCCGGGCGGCGCGTCGCTCTCGCCGATCCCGCGGTTGTCGAACAGGATCACGTCGAATTGCTCGGCGAGCTCGGGGAGCACCGGCTCCCAGCCCCAGCGTGCGTACCCGAGCCCGTGGATCAGGAGCAGCGGCGCGCCGTTCCCGCGCCGGTCCCACGCGATCTTCATACCGCGGCCTCCTCGGGCAGCGGCTCGCGGCGGGGCCGCATCCCGCGCAACCGGGCGGGCAGGCTCGCGATCCCGCCCGGGACGAAGAAGACGAGCAGGATGAACAGCGTCCCGAGAAGAAAGAGCGGCTCGGAGAGGGGCACGCGCAGCACGTCCGGGAGATCCTGCACGCGGCTCGAGCCCGACAGTGCGCCGAGCCGCTGGTCGAGAAGCGTGTAGAGGAAGCCGCCGATCATCGCGCCGAAGCGCGTCCCGGCTCCGCCGAGCACGACCATCACGAGCAGCGCCAGCGTGAAGTTCGCGGTCGTCACCTCGGGTGTCGCGCCGCCGATCAGCAGCAACCACACGACGCCACCGAGGACGGCGAGGAAGGCCGCGAGCACGAAGGCGATCAGCTTGAACGGATACGGCCAGAGGCCGAGCACCTCGACCCGGGGCTCGTTCTCGCGGATCGCGCGCCACACGTGCCCGGCCGACGAGTTGACCGCGAGACGGACGACGACGAACACGAGCACCGCATAGCCGAGCGCGAGCCAGTAGAGGTTCTTCGTGTTGAGGACGCCGACGAACGCGTCGGGGATGTGGTCGTAGTTCAAACCGGTGCCCTCCTCCCCGCCCGTCCAGCCGTACGGGTTCTTCTGCACGAGCACGTTCCCCGCCTGCGCGAACGCGAGGGTGACCATCGCGAACGCGATCCCGCTGACGCGAAGACTGACCGCCCCGAGCACGAGCGGCAGTGCGATCCCGAGCGCGAGGATGAACGCGATCGTCGGCCAGAGGCCCCACTCCCAGCGGGTCAGCGCGATCGCGGTCATGTAGACGCCGACGGCGACGTAGAGCGCGTGCCCGAACGAGAGCAGGCCCGTGAAGCCGAAGAGGACGTCGTAGGTCAGCGCGATCCCCGCGAAGAGCAGGCAGAGCGCGAGCAGCTGGAGCGTTCCGGGGCTGTCGAGCGGCCCGTTGAGGATTACGGGGATGTCGAGCGAGAGCTTCGGCACGAACGCGAGCACGATCAGCACGGCGGCCGGGATCGCGATACCGAGGACGCGCCTCAATGCGCCACCTTCGGGGCGAGCCCTCCGGGCCGGACGAGGAGGATGGCGGCGAGCAGCAGGACGACGGCGAGGTCACCGGTGCCGCTCGAGCTGTAGTAATTCGCGTACTGCTGGATGAGCCCCACCGCGACGGCGGCGATCGCGGAGCCGCCGATCGAGCCGAACCCGCCGATCACGACGACGATGAAGGCGAAGATCAAAAGCGACGTGCCGCGGCCCGGGTCGACGACGCCGAAGTAGACGCCGGAGAGGACACCCGCGAGCGCGGCCAGTGCTCCGCCGAGCGCGAAAACGATGGTGAACGCACGCCGCACGTCGATCCCGAGCGCGCTCACCATCGCGCGGTTCTCGACCCCTGCGCGGATCACGAGCCCGAAGCGCGTGTAGCGCAGGAACGCGGTGAGCCCGAGGAGCACGGCCGCGGCGACGCCGATCTCGACGAACCGGTCGTTCGGCACGCTTGCGCCGAAGATGCTCGTCGTGTCGATCATCCAGCCCGGCAGGGGGAAAGGCTGCGAGTCGGCGCCCCAGATGCCCTGCACGAGCGCGCCCAGCGCAAGCGCCAGCCCGACGGTGACGAGCACCTGCTCGACCGGCCGTTGGTAGAGCGGCCGGATCAGGACGAGCTCGATCAGCGCCGCCACGACGCCGCCGGCGACGATGCCGAACAGGCCCCCGATCAGCAGTCGCTGCCACGCGCCGCCGCCGATCTGGTCGCCGAACCACCACGCCGCGTACGCGCCGACGGTGATCAGCGCGCCGTGGGCGAAGTTGAGGACGCCCATCAGCCCGTAGATGAGCGAGAGACCCGAGGCGACGAGAAAGTACATCGCGCCGAGGCCGAGACCCGTGATCGTCAACAGGACAAACGTGCTCAATGCCCGCCTCCGTGGACGCCGAGCAGCCGCCGGACGTGCTCCGGGTCGGCGAGGAGCTCCGCTGCCGGGCCGGCATGGACGACGCGGCCGCCGTCGAGGACGACGACGTCGCGCGCGAGCCGCTGCACGACGGAGAGGTTCTGCTCGACGAGCACGATCGTCGTCAGCTCGGCCGCGCGCTCGAGCGCCTGCGCCACCTCGGTGACGAGCAGAGGCGCGAGACCCTTCGTCGGCTCGTCGACGAGCAAGAGCTCGTTGCGGTTGAGGAGCGCCCGCGCGATCGCGACCATCTGCTGTTGCCCGCCCGAGAGCGTGCCGGCCCGCTGCGCGGCGCGCTGGCGGAGCTCCGGAAAGAGCTCGTGGACGAGGTCGTACCGTGGGTCGCCGCCTCGCTCCGCGAGCCGGAGGTTCTCCTCGACGGTCAGCCCGGCGAAGACGTCGCGGTCCTCCGGCACGTAGCCGACGCCGCGCCGCACGACGGCGTGCGTGGGCAGCCGCGTGACGTCCTCGCCGTCCAGCTCGATCGTGCCGCGCGACCTCGGGACGAGCCCCATCAGGGCGCGCATCGTGGTCGTCTTGCCGACGCCGTTCCGGCCGAGCACGGCCGTGACGCCGTCGGCGGGGACGTCGAACGAGATCCCCTGCAGGATGTGCGACTCGCCGAGGTAGACATGGAGATCGCGGACGGAGAGCGCGGTGCGCTCCGCCGTGGCCGGTGTCGTGTCGGTCACAGAGGCTCCCCGAGGTAGGCGGTCTGGACGGTCTCGTCCGCCATCACGCGGTCGGGCGTGTCGAACGCGAGGAGCGACCCGTGGTGCATCACGGCGATCCGCTCCGCGAGCCCGATCGACGACCTCCATCCGGTGCTCGACCATCAGCACCGTGCGGCCCTCGTCGCCATGGACGGAGCGGATCACCTCGACGAGCCCTTCGACGTCCTCCACGGAGACGCCGGCCATCGGCTCGTCGAGCAGGATCACGCGCGGGTCTCCGGCGAGGAGCATCGCGAGCTCGAGCTTGCGCTTGTCGCCGTGCGACAGCATCCCGGCCGGCCACGCCGTGCGCGACGCCAGCCCGACCTTGCCGAGCGCGTCGCCGGCGCGCTCGAGCGCCGGCCGGTACCGGGCCGCTCGCCGCACGACGTTGAGCGTCCCGCCGAGCTTCGCCTCCGCCGCGAGTCGGACGTTCTCGCCGACGGAGAGAAGCGGGAAGACGCTCGAGACCTGGAACGAGCGGCCGAGCCCGGCCTGCGTCCGCCGGTGCGGCGGGTCGCGGGTGACATCCTTCCCGTCGAGCTCGACGCTTCCGGTCGTCGGGCGGACCGTCCCGGAGAGCAGGTTGAAGAGCGTCGTCTTTCCCGCCCCGTTCGGGCCGATGATGCCGACGAGCTCGCCCGCCCGGACCTCGAGCGAGACATCGGCGACGATGCGCGCGCCGCCGATGTCGAGCCCGAGGTCGCGGGTGGCGAGGATCGGAGCCTGCGTGGACACGATCCCCTCTGGATGGACCTAGCCGAACTTCTTCTCCGGAGGCGCTGTGTACCGGGCGCGGAGCGCCTTGGTCGGCACCGAGTTCCACTTCCCGTTCTTCTGGGCGAGCTTGACCTGGAACATCGGCTGGAGCAGCGCGTGGTCCGACGCGCGGACGGTCTCCTGGCCCTTCGGGCCGGTGAAGCTCCAGCCCTCGAGCGCCGTGATCATCTTGCTGACATCGCCGGGCGAGCCCTTCGTCAGTGCGCGGACGATCATCTGCCCGGCGACGAAGCCGTCCGGAGTGAACAGGTCAGGCACCTGGCTGCGCTTGCGCATCGACCGGACGAGGAAGTCGTTCACCTTGTTCTTCGGCGCGTTGTAGACGTAGTGCGAGAGGAACGAGATGTTCGACGCAACCGGTCCGTACGTCGGGTAGGTCGACCGCTGGTCGAGACCGGTCACGACCTTGTCGACGAACTGGAAGATCCCCTGCTGCTCGAGCGACCGCCACATCGCCGGGGCCGTGGTGCCGGCCCACGCGATGAAGAGCAGGTCGGTCTTCTGCTGCTTGATCTGCTGGGCGAACGGGGTGAAGTCCTGCGCCGAGAGCGGCACGAGGATGCGGTTCACCTTCTGGCCGCCGAGGTTGCCCATCACCTGCTGGACGGCGAGGAAGTTGCCGAGGCCGAACGCCGAGTCCTGCGCGAACACGGTGACGTTCTTGCCGCCGCCGCCGCCGAGGTACGAGCTCGCCGCGAGCACGTCCTGGTAGCTCTGCCGCCCCGAGCGGAACGTGTACCGATTGATCCCGGTGATCGCGTCGGTCGCGGCGGGGCCGGAGATGAAGAGAACCTTGTTCTGCTCGGCGAGCGGAGCCATCTGGAGCGCGACGCCCGACGAGACGCTGCCGGCGAGGATCTTGTACCCCTTGCCGATCAGGTCCTTTGCGCCCGCGACGGCCTTGACCGGGTCCGTGGCGTCGTCGACGAGCGTGAGCTCGATCTTGCGCCCGTTGACCGCGTTCGTGCCCTTCGTCGCGTACGAGAGCCCGTATCGGAGGCCCTGGATGTACTGCGCGCCGTACGAGGCAAGAAGCCCCGTCCGGGAGTAGACGATGCCGACCTGGATCGGCGCAGACGCGCTCGGAGCCGCGTCCGCTGCCCGCGTGGTGGCGCCGGCTCCTGCCAGCACCGCGACCCCCACGACGAGCGCGACGAGCTTGTACCACCGCTGCATGTGGTCCTCCATTGGACGTGTCCGGATCTAGAACCTGAGACCCGATTCAGGTGTCTTATAGCGCGCATCGGCAGCGGAGGCAAGGGTGTGGTGCGCACCCGTGAGCCTCCCGCGTTCGACGGCGTCCGAACATTGAGACGCCCGCCGGCGCGCCGCGGTTGGTGTCCAGGCGTGGCTTCAGCCTCGCCCTTCTCTGTTGCGGCCTGAAGAAACGGGCGAGGCTGAGGCCACGCCCGCCCCTCTGCAGCCGCTGGCGCTCAGACGGCGGTGTCGAACTCGGCGACGAGCGGCGCGGTGTCGAGCGGGTCGAAGCCGATCCGCTCTGCGATCTGCTCCGTCGTCGGCCGTGTGCCCTCGCGGAAGAGGCCGCGCAGGAGCGCCCCCGTCTCGGGCCGGCGCCACCAGTCCTCCCCCACCTCGCGGCGGAGGTGCGCGCGGAGCTGGGCCGAGCGGATCCACGCACGGAGGTAGTCGGCCGAGTAGAAGCCGGCGTCCATGTCGGCGAGATGGTTCGCGGCCGGGTACCGGACACCCGTTGCGGCCGTGAGCCGCTCCTCGTACCCGTCCGGTGTGCCGCCGTCGCTCGGGAAACGCGTCCAGAAGTCCATCTCGTACCCGAGCTTGGCCGAGTAGCGGCGGAAGAGAATGGTGTTCGAGAACCGCGCGGCGTCGGCGTTCTCACGCGCCTGCTCGTCCGAGAGCCCGAAGTGCTCGGCATGCCAGCCCGGCTCACCCGAGATCGAGTCGAGGAGGAACGAGTAGATCTCCGAGAGGGCATGGTCCCGCGCGAGGCGGCGGAACGCGAGCGGCAGCGTCGGGTCGCAGCCGGCGTAGTGGAGCGCGTGCCCAGCCTCGTGGAGGAACGCCTCGTAGTCGTGCAGCCCGCCCTGCGCGCGCGTGATCAGGTGGACGACGCGAGGCGGGTCGGCGGCGATCACGCAGGCGCGCGGCGACTTCTGCGGCCTGTCCTCGAGATCGGGCCGGATGCCCCGCTCGGCCTCGAGGTCGAAGCCGAGCGCTGCGAGCGTCGCGAGACAGACGGGCACGCTCCGCTCCTTCGTGTACGTCGCCTCGAGCGGCGAAAGGCGCCGGATCCACGCCATGTGCGCGCTCGCGGGGGTCTGCTCACGGTTCGGGCCGAGCAGGCGGTCGAGCCACCGCTCCCGCTGCGGCGTGAACGCCGGCGTGCCCTCGACCCGCGCTCGGTCGACCGCGTCGAGAATCGGGCCGAGCGGGACGCCCTTCTCGGCCTCGTTGCGTGCGACGGGGTTGGCGACCCCCGTCACGTCGGCGTCGAGCTCGTTCCTGGCGGCGAGGAGCGAGCGGCGCTCGTCGTTGAAGGACGCCGACACCTCGAGCACGGCGGCGCCGAGGGCGTCGCGGTCGGCATAGGCGGGCTCGACAGCGAGCCGCGCCTGGGCGGAGCGGAGCGGAAGCTCGTCGTCGCCCCAGGGAACGCGGGCGGCGAGGAGCGCGTTCTCGAGCGCATCCTCGCGCTCGGCCAGCTCGCGGTCGGCGATTCCCTCCTGGCAAGTGAGGCGCAGGCGGGCGATCTCCTCGCGGCCGTCGCCGCTCGCCGCAGCTTCGGCCCCGGCCAGCGTCTCGAGCTGCTCGCGGGTGAAGAGGTCCGCGTAGCGCGCGACGATCGCTGCCTGCTCGGAGGTCTCCTTCTCCCCCACGCGTACCGCCCGCGCCTCCTCCGAGCGCTCCTGGAGGTACGTATCGAGCCGCTGCTGGAATGGCTGCGGGTCGAGTGTGCTCATGCCGCGACCTCCGCGCCCCGTCGCAGGCGGGCGAGCGACGTGTCGCGCCCCAACAGCTCGAGCGACTCATAGAGGCCCGGTGAGACGCGCGAGCCGGTGATCGCGACCCGGATCGGCGCGTAGACCGTGCGCGGCTTCTCGCCGAGCTCGTCGCAGAGCTCCCTGAGCGTCGTCTCGATCGCTGCCGCGGTCCAGGGCTCGGTCGCGACCAGCGCGTCGTCCGCGGCGCGGAGGATGCGCGGATCGAGGTCGTCGGCCGGCGGTGCGACGTCCTCGAAGAGGAAGCGGGCAAAGTCGGGAAACTCGCCGAGGCGTCCGATCTTCTCCTGCACGAGCGGCGCCGCCGCCCGGATCCCGTCGTCGGGCCAATCGGTGCCGCACTCGTGCACGAACTCGACGAGGCGTTCCGCGTACTCCCCGGTCGGCAGCGCCCGGAGGTAGACGCCGTTCATCCAGTCGAGCTTCGCATAGTCGAAGGTCCCGGGGCTCGCGCTGACCGCCTCGAGCGTGAACCGCTCGACGATCTCGTCGCGCGAGAGGATCGTGGTCTCGCCGTCCGGCGCCCAGCCGATCAACGCGAGGAAGTTCACGAGTGCCTCCGGCAGGTAGCCGGCGGTGCGAAACTCCTCCACCGAGACCGCGCCGTGGCGCTTGGAGAGCTTCTTCCCGTCGGTGCCCAGGATGTTCGCGATGTGCGCGTACACCGGCGGCTCGTGGCCGAGCGCGCGCAGGATCTGGAGCTGCTTGGGCGTGTTCGAGATATGGTCGTCCCCGCGGATCACGTGGGTGATCGCGTCGTCCATGTCCTCTACCGGCGAGGCGAAGTTGTAGGTCGGGCGGCCGTCGGAGCGCACGATGACGACGTCCTCGAGCTGCTCGTTCGGGAACTCGATGCGCCCTCGGACCGCGTCGTCCCAGCCGGTGACGCCCTCGTCGGGCATCCGGAAGCGGATCGCGCCCTCGTCCTCGTACGCCGCCCCGTCGGCAACGAGGCGGGCCGACAGCTCACGGCAGCGGTCCATCGCGTCGAGCTGGAAGGTGATCGCCCCGTCCCAGTCGATGCCGAGCCAGGTCAGCGAGCGCTGGATCTGCTCCGTCGCCTCCTCCACCTCGCGGCTCGTGTCGGTGTTCTCGATCCGCAGCAGGCATTCGCCGCCCTTGCCTCGCGCGAAGAGCCAGTTGAAGAGAAACGTGTGCACGCCGCCTATGTGGAGGAGCCCCGTGGGGGACGGTGCCATGCGGACGCGGACGCTCATCGGTCCCGGATGCTATCCGGGGTCAAGCGGGGCTCGGCGCCGGCACTGCCGCTGACCGCCGGATCGCCCAGACGGACGGCAGCAGCAGGATCGCCCCCCACGACGCCCACATCACGACGAGCGCGATCCAGAGCGTCTCGACGATGCCGATCGCGTCGGCGAGCGGGCCGACGAGCGCCATCCCGATCGGCATCAGAATGAACGACCCGAGCGTGTCGTAGGAGGCAACACGCGACTGTGCGTGCTCCGGCACCTGCTGCTGGAAGACAGTGAACCAGAGCGTCAGGTGGACGGCGATCCCGATGCCGCCGACGAACGAGGCCGCCGCGATCAGCGCGGTCGGCGCGCTCAGGGCGAGGGCGAGCGTCTGCAGGGAGATGAGCGTCGCGGCGAGGACGCAGACGACGAGCGGACGACGGGGCCTGATCCGGATGGCGAGGATGCCGCCGATCACGGCGCCGACACCGCCCGCGGTCAGGATCACCGCCCACGCTCCGGCGCCGCCGAGGCGCTCGTCCGCGACTGCAGGGCCGAGGACGATCCACCCGGCGAACGCGAGGTTGCCGACCCCGAAGAGCAGCACCGAGGCCCAGAGCCACGTCCTCGATGTGAACTCCTGCCAACCCTCCCGGAGCTCGTGGACGAAGCCGTGCGAGCCCGAGGCGTCGCGGGGCGCAACGCGGATGCGGCGGAGCAGGTCGGCGCAGAAGAGGAAGCTGACCGCGTCGATCGCCAGGGCGATCCCCGGGCTCGAGGCGACGACGACCACGCCCCCGACCGCGGGACCGAGCACGCCGATCATGTTCCGCGACAGCCCCTGGAGGGCATTCGCCTGCTGGAGTCGAGCCGGGCTCACGGTCTGCGGGACGAGACCGACCTCCGCGGGCAGCACGAGCCCGAGCCCGATGCCGTAGACGGCCTGGAGCACGACGATCGCCCCAACCCCGCCCGTCCCGGTGAGGACGCACGCGGCTGTCGCCGCCTGCGCGGTGCCCTGCACGAGCGAAGCGCCGACGAGGACGAGGTTCCGCGGGATCCGGTCGGACAGCACTCCCCCGCCGACGACGACGAGCGCCTGGACGCCCTGCCGGACGGCGAAGACGATCCCGAGCGCCGTCGCGGAGGCCATGTCGAGGACTGCGAACGCGAGTGCGATGCCGGCGAGGCGATCGCCCATCGTCGTGATCGTCGTCCCGGCGAAGAGCAGCCGAAAGTCGCGCTCCTGCAGGGCGCCCAGACCCTTGCTGAGCGGCATTGCCACGGCGGCAGGCTAGACGGTTGGGGAAGACTCACCTGTCCGAAGCGCACTTGACAGAGAGCGGTGTCAGACACCGATTCCTGTCAAGGGGCGCGACGGCCAGATGTGTGCCGATCTGTCCACAGGACGGCCGCGGAAACGGGTTCCTCGCACCCGTGCGGACGCGGACGCTGTCCCGATCCCCGCCGTCCACAGGCTCCCCTGTCACCGATCGCCATGTCCTCCGACCGACGGCTCGCGTGGGGGCGCGCGATGGACACGCTGCGGTGTCAGACACCGATTTTCGTCAAGGGCGGGCTGTGCCGATTTCGTGCCACGTCATCCACAGAGGTCGCAGTCGGGGCGCGGCGGGCGACCCGGGTAGCGTTGGCCTCGTGCTGTACGGCGCCCACGTGTCCTCGGCCGGAGGCATCTCGAGCGCGATCGACCGCGCAGAGGAGCTCGGCTGCACCGCCGTCCAGGTCTTCACGCAGAGCCCCCGCATGTGGAAGCCGACCGCGCACGCCGACGAGCAGGTGGAGCGGTTTCGCACCCGTCGGGAGGAGGCGGGAATCGAGTACGTCGTCTGCCATGCGCTCTACCTCGTCAACCTCGCAAGCCCCGATCCCGAGATCCACGCCAAGTCGGTGGCGGCGATGCGAGCGTCGCTCGAGACCGCGGCGGCGATCGGCGCCGAGGGGGTGGTCTTCCACGTCGGCTCGCACCTCGGCGCCGGTCTCGAGGCGGGCCTTGCCCTCGTCGTGCCCGCGCTGCGCGAACTGCTCGAGCTGACCGACGACAGGCTCTGGCTCCTGCTGGAGAACTCCGCCGGCGCGGGCGGAACGATCGGGCGCTCGGTCGACGAGCTGGGCAGGATCTTGGAGCAGCTGGACGGCCATCCGCGCCTCGGGATCTGCCTCGACTCCTGCCACTGGTGGGTCTCCGGGATCGACGTGACCGACCCCGAGGTCCTCCACGCCGCGCTCGTCGAGCTCGGCGCGCGCATCGGACTCGACCGGCTGCGCTGCCTGCACATCAACGACGCCCAGGTCGGCCTCGGCTCGAACCGCGATCGGCATGCGGCCCTCGGCGAGGGGACGATCGGCGACGGCATGGCGATGTTCCTCGCGCACCCGGCGTTCCAGGAGATCCCCGCGATCCTCGAGACTCCCGGCGCGGACGGGAGCTACACCGGCGAGCTCGCGCTGCTCGCGGCGCTGCACTCCAGGGGTGTGGCACCGTCAGGTGCCTGACCCCAGTGGCGCTGCCACCTCCACACTGCCCAGGAAGACCCCGCGTCACGGGGGACAGGCACCTTCGGCGCCGGTCCCCGATCTCAGTCCGCGACGTGCGCGAACACGCGGAAGCTCGGCCGCTCGAGCGGGAGCTCGTGGAACTCGGGGTTCCGGCAGCCGAGCTCGTCGAGGCGATGCTCGTAACAGGCCGAGATCTCCGAGTGGCACATGGGCAGCGGGCTTCTCCGCGCCTTCACCGCGCCGAACCCGTCGCGACGACCCTCGAGCTCACTGAGCACGTCCACGTCGATCTCGACGTCGAACACCTTGTGGAGGCACCCCATGAAGGTGTGGCCCCACGCCTCGTAGGCGTAAACGAAGGGGCACCCGCGGGCAATGCAGGCGCCCGGATAGACGACCCGGTCGCAGTGCACCTCGCAGCGGCGGCACTCGAGCTCGTCCTGCGGGCGCAGAGGTATGTCCGCGGGCGTCTCCTTGACCCGAACGAGCTCGTGCATGACCGAATCGTGTCAAGGCCGGGCCGCCTTGCGCAAGACTTGACGCCGGTGGGCGAAACGGGTAGTCCCGCGGCGCCCGCTGCACAGTGGACGGCCATGCGGAGCCTCTAGGGTTCGCGCTCGTGGTTCGTCGCGCGCTCTTCGTCGGCCTGTTGCTCGGGCCACTCACCATCGTCCTCCACTACGCGACGGACTTTGGTGCGACGACGGAGTTCGTGCTCGCCGCAGCGTCGCTGATTCCTCTCGCCTGGCTCATCGGAGAGGCAACCGAGCACGCCGCCGAGCGCACGGGGCCGGGCATCGGCGGCTTCCTGAACGCGACGTTCGGGAACGCCCCCGAGCTGATCATCGCCTTGATCGCCGTCAACGACGGCCTCACCGAGGTCGTGCGCGGATCGCTCACCGGCTCCGTCGTCGGGAACCTGCTGCTCGTCCTCGGGTTCTCGCTCCTGGCAGGCCCGCGCGACAGCCTCGATCGCGTCTCCAGCTTCCTCTCGTTCGGGGCGATCGCGATCGCCGTCCTCCTCTTCCTGATCCCGGCGATCCCGTCCTGGCACGGCGACCCCGACCGCCACGAGATCGCCGTCATCTCCGTGCCCGTCTCGCTTGTGCTGCTCGTCGTCTACGGCGTGGTGACGCTCTACTCGCTGCGCCGGCACCGCGGGATGCACGTCGCCGGCGACGCATCCATCGGCGCCTGGTCGCTCCGCAGGGCGCTTCTCGTCCTCGGGGCGACGACGGTGATCACCGCGCTGGTCGCCGAGATCCTCGTCGGCTCGCTCGAGGAGTTCGCACACAAGGCGGGCTTGAGCGAGTTCTTCGTCTCGGCCGTGATCGTCGCGATCGTGGGGAACGCCGCCGAGCACGGCGGCGCCGTCGTCGTCGCCCGCCGTGGAAAGGTGAGGCTCGCTGCGGAGATCGCGCTGTCCTCCGCGGCGCAGGTCGCCGTCTTCCTGATCCCGGCCGTCGCCCTGCTCTCGTGGCTGATCGATCCGCTCGCGCTCGGCTTCCGCGAGGTCGAGATGCTCGCACTCGCGGGCGGGCTCGTCGTCACGGTGATCACGCTCTGGGGCGGCCGCGCGTCCTCGGCGCGCGGCGCAGTCCTCCTGATTGCGTACGCGGTGATCGTCGCGATGTTCTGGGTCGCAGGCGACCGGAGCGATCAGCCGGAGGCGTCGGCGAACGCGGTCGGCGCCCTCGTCAGCGGATACGTCGCGACGTAGAGCTTCTCCAGCGCTCCGTTCTCGTCGCGCACCACGCGCAACAGCTCACCGAGCTCGCGACCTTCCTCGATGCGCCACCGATCGTCGCCCTCCTGCCGGAGCCAGGAGATGCTTCGGCCCGGCGGCCCGTCCACGACCTCGAGCCGCAGGCGTCCTCCCTGCCAGGACAGCACGAGCTCGTAACCTTCGGACCACCAGCGGCCGAGCAGCGGCGTGACGTCGTCGGGCGCGCCGCCGTCCGGGCGCCACGGCTCCGGTGCGCGCGGCAGCTCGTCGAGCACCGCCTCGGCGAGGTCGAGCGCGAGCTTCTCGGGGCCCGCCCCTGCGCTCGTGTTGCAGAGCACCGCGGCGCCTGTGCGCTCGGGCCGGTGAATGCAGACGCCGGCGAGGAACCCGGGCATTGCGCCGCCGTGGCCGGCGAAGACCCGGTCGCCGCGCCGGTAGAGCTCGAGCCCGAGGCCCCAGCCGAGCTTCCAGGCCCCCTGGTCGGCCATCGTGCGCGCGCGTGCCATCTCGTCGAGCGTCTCGCGCGACAGGACGCCGTCGTGCCCGGTCGCGAGGAAGTCCGCCCAGCGGGCAAGGTCGTCGACCGTCGACCAGAGCCATCCCATCGCGGCGACCGGGCCCTCCACGTCCGGGTCCGGCTCGACGGTGACGCGGTCCGAGTACGGGTCGACGAAGTAGCCCGTCGCGCTCGGCGACTGCGGGTCGAAACCGGTGCGGGTGAGCCCGAGCGGCTCGAGCACACGTGCCCGGAGCGCCGGCGCGTACTCGCCCTCGTTCCGGCGGGCGACGATCTCGCCGAGCAGCCCGAAGGCGAGATTCGAGTAGTGCCATGCCTCGCCGGGCCGGAGGACGCGCTCCGCATCCTCGAGGCCTCCGAGGAGCTCCTCGCGCGTCGGCGGCGTCATCGTCTCCCAGATCTCGCCCGGCGGCTCGCGCTGAAAGCCGCTCAGGTGGGACAGCGCGTCGGCGACGGTCGGCCCGGGAGGCGCCTCGGGAATGTGCGTTCTGAGCGGATCGTCGAGGTCGAGCACCATCGCGTCGCGCAGCTGGAGGATGCAGACCGCAGTGAACGTCTTCGTGATCGAGCCGATCCGGTAGGCGTGCGCGGGTGTCGCGTCCTCCCCGCGCTCGACGTCCGCCGACCCGAGTGCCGCACGCCAGAGCACATCGCCGTCGCGGAAGACCGCTGCGCTGACTGAGGGAATGCGCTGTTCCGACTGAGCGGTGGCGACGAGCCGCTCGAGCCGGCCGGCAAGACCGTCAGGCAGCGACACGTGCCCCGAGCGCCTGCGGTGCCAGGTCGATCGCCCGGTCGATCGCGTCGTCGTCGAGGTCGAGGTGCGTTACCGCCCGGATCACCGTCGGGTGAATCGTGGACGAGAGACCCACGCCGGCCTCGCGCAGACGCGCGAGCGCCTCGTCGCGGGCGAATCCCAGCGCACCGACGTCGAGCTGGACGAAGTTCGTCTCCACCTGATCGAGGTCGACCGGCAGCCCGGCCGCATGCCAGCCCTCCGCCAGCCGGTGCGCGCGAGCGTGATCCTCGGACAGGCGGTCGATGTTGTGCTCGAGTGCATACACACCGGCCGCTGCGACGATCCCGGCCTGGCGCATCGCCCCGCCGAACAGGTGCTTCTCTCGCCATGCCCGCTCGATCGTCTCCGTCGAGCCGGCGAGCAGCGCTCCGAGCGGGCAGCCCAGGCCCTTCGAGAGACAGAGCGTGACGGTGTCGAACAGGCCCGCGATCTGCGCTGCGGGGACCCCTGCCGCGACGGATGCGTTCATCAGCCGGGCGCCGTCGAGATGGACTCGCATCTCACGCTCGCGGGCGGCGGTGGTGACCGCCTCCAGGTCGGCGAGTGGCCAGCAGCGGCCGCCGGAGGAGTTGTGCGTGTTCTCGACCGCGAGCACGGCCGGTCGCTGGTCGGCGGACTTCGTGCTCGGGACAGTGACGGCCTCGAGCTCGTCCACGCCAAACCGCCCCTGCCGCCCCTCGATCGTCTCGACCATCAGCCCCGCGTGCGCCGCGGCCCCGCCGTACTCGTAGATCACAACGTGCGCGTAGCGCTCCGCGACGAGGACGTCTCCCGGGCGCGAGTGCAGCTTCAGAGCGATCTGGTTCGCGAGTGTGGCGGTCGGCAGGAACAACGCCGCCTCGTGCCCGAGCAGGGCGGCGGCGCGCTCCTGCAGCTCGTTGACGGTCGGGTCCTCTCTGCGCTGCTCGTCGCCGACCTCCGCCGCGGCGATCGCGGCGCGCATGCCGGCGGTCGGACGGGTGGCCGTGTCGGACCGGAGGTCGATCACGGCCGCACCCTATCGCTAGGTGGTTGTTCGGTAATTGGCGTGACGTCCGGGCGCGTCCCAGAGCAGGCCGGGGTCATCCCGACGCCGTGCCTGGGCGCCATCCGGTTCGCGCGAATTGCCGATCAACCACCTACGCCGTGCCGCGACCTCCGAGCAGCATCTCGTCGGCGGCACCTGCGCGGATACCCACCTCGAACTCGTACGTGCTCGTCACCTCCGCCGCGACGATGCTCGCTGCATCCGTCCGGGCCGTCGACGCGGGGACGCGGCTTCGCTCCATCGCGTCGAGGCTCTCCCACAGCGTCATCGTCATGGCATGGCGACCGTCGCGCTCGACCATGAAGTACGCGTCCACGAGCCCCTCGAGGCCCCGAACCTGATCGATCGCAGGCTGGAACGCGTCGATCGATTCGGACGCGCGTCCCTCCGCGAGCTCGTACGTCGTCACACGTGCGAACATCGACATCCTCCTGTGTGGGGGCACATTCGTTGCCGGCTTGGTCGCTGGGTACCTTGCTCGTGTGGATCTGAAACATCTCGAGGAGCGTGTCGCAGAGCTCGGCGAGCCCGCGTACCGCGCACGGCAGGTCTGGGAGTGGACCGCGCGCGGCGCCGAGGGGTACGACGACATGACGAACGTGCCGCGCACGCTCCGCGATTCGCTGGCGGCGGACGTCCCGTTCTCGACCCTCGCGCCCGAGTCCGAGCAGCGCTCGCGCGACGGGACGGTGAAGACGCTCTTTCGAACGCACGATGGGCACCCCGTCGAGGCTGTGCTCATGCGCTACCGCGACGGCCGGCGGTCGGTCTGCGTCTCGTCGCAGTCCGGCTGCCCGTTGACGTGCACCTTCTGTGCGACGGGCCAGATGGCGTTCGGACGCAACCTCACCCCGTGGGAGATCCTCGACCAGGTGCTCCATTTCCGTCGCTCGGAGCCCCTGAACCACCTCGTCTTCATGGGGATGGGCGAGCCGTTGATGAACGTGGACGCAGTGCTGGAGGCCGCACGGCGGCTCCCGGACATCGGGATCACACACCGGCGGACGACGATCTCCACCGTGGGCTGGCTGCCCGGCCTGCAACGATTCGTTGAGGAGGTCGACGAGCCGATCCGCCTCGCGCTCTCGCTGCACGCGGCCGACCCCGGTCTGCGGAGTGAGCTGATGCCGGTGAACGACCGGTACCCGCTCCCCGACGTGCTGGCACTGTGCCGCGCGCACTGGGAGCGCACGAAGCGGCGCGTGTTCGTGGAGTACGTGATGCTCGCGGGCGTCAACGACTCGCCGGCGCAGGCGCGCGCGCTCGCAGGCCTCCTCGGGCGAGACGCGTTCAAGGTGAATCTCATTCCGTACAACCCAACCGGCATGTACGACGGCTCCTCGCGCTCAGTGATCGCCGCGTTCAAAACCGAGCTGGATCGCGCCCGCGTCCCGTCAACTGTCCGGCTGACACGCGGCCAGGACATCGCTGCCGCGTGCGGCCAGCTAGCCGCTCCTGCGCGGCCGCGCGTTCGCGCCTAGGTCTGTTCGCCGCCGCCTCCGGCAGCCCCGCGCCACGTCGCGACGCGGGGATGACCACGCCCCCCGACGCCGAACGAGAAAGAGCCCTCACTCGTCAACGGAGGTCTCTCGCATGCTTCGAATCTGCCGCCCCTCACCGTCGATGGTCGTCGCCTGCCTCGCGCTCGGCATCGCCCTCTCCGGCACGGCCGTCGCCGCCTCGGTCGCCCTCGCGCCGAACAGCGTCGGCACGCGCCAGCTGAAGAACAACTCGGTCACCACGACGAAGGTCAAGAACGGGACGCTGCTTCGCGCCGACTTCAAGCCGAACCAGGTCCCGGCCGGTCCCGCAGGCCCGGCCGGCGCGGCCGGCCCCGCCGGCCCCGCGGGTCCGGCGGGCGCCGTCGGCCCGAGCGCCGCCTATGCGCGGTTCCTCGGCGGGCCGATCGCGATCCCCGGCATCGGCACCACGATCGTCAACCTCACGATCCCCGAGGCGGGCAAGTACGTCATCAGCTCGAAGGCCATCGTGTCGGGCGCGGCCGCGGCGAGCGCGCTCTGCAGGCTCGTGGCGGGCACCGATCAGGACGACTCGCTTGCCAACGGCCTCCAGTTCACGCTCGCGAACTCGCTCACGCACGAGTTCGCGGCGGCCGGGACCGTCGACTTCCGCTGCTCGACCGGCGGGGTCCAGACGGTGGCCCAGGTCCGGATCGTCGCGATCAAGGTCGCCAACCTCACCGCGAGCTGAGACTGCAAATCGGCGGGCCGGGCGACCGGTCCGCCGAACCCCGGCTAGATCTTCCGGACGGCGTCGCCCACGTGGACGGCGCCTGCCCGAACGACGCGGGTGTTGATCCCGCGCAGGTTCAGCGCGCGACCCTCGGGCGAGTTGAAGACCTCGAGCGTCTCGAGACCGAACCGGGCCGCGAACTTCTTGCAGCCGGTGTGAGGCTCCGCCGTCACCTCGATCACGGCCGAGCCGACCTCGAGCCGCGTGCCCGGCGGGAGATTGTCGCCCGAGAGGTCGAGGTCGAGGTAGAGCTGGTCGCCTGCGAGTGCCCACCGGTCGCGGTCACCTGCGGCAAGCGCGATCGCGCGGGAGCTCATCACGGTGATCTGGGCGTCGGGGTTCGCCGGGCGTCGCCCGCCGGAGCGGCCGCGCGCTCGCCAGTTGTCGCCGACGAGACCCTCCTCGAGGTCGAGCTCCGCCTCGTCGACGACCTCGCGCTCGTCGACCGCCGGCCGGCGCACCATCAGCTCGACGGTTCCCACCTCTTGTGGGGCGGCACGGATGTCAATCAAGAGGGGCGAGGCTGAAGCCACGCCCCTAACGCCCCGAACGCTGTCGGCAGTGCTGGCCATCAGTCCGCGATCGTCGCGTGGCGCCGCACGATCTGCCAGCGCGCCTCGCGGCGCGTCCAGATGTCGGTGACGTGCATCCGGTGGGTCAGGTCGCGGCCGTCGAGCCGCGCTACCTGGCTGTAACGCGAGACCAGCACCGCGGTGTTGCCGTAGATCTCGGGGTCGATCTCCTCGTACGCGAACTCGTCGATCTCGTACGGGCCGGCCGCTGCCTCGACGAACTCCGCCCGGTCGAGCTGGCCGGCGGCGCCCTGGAGCGTGAACTCGTCGGCGAGGAGCTCCTCCAGCCGAGTGACGTCGTGCTCGGAGACGGCACGGGCGAGATCGTGGGCGAGCTCGATCAGCTCGTGCGAGACAGCGGTCGTCGTCATCCGGCTTCGATCCTATCCACGGCCCGGGGCGTGTCGAACGCGTGGCGGACGACCGGCTCCTTGGCCGCCTTCACCTCGTCGAGCCGCCGGACGGGTCGCGTGAGCGGCGCGGCCTTGAGCGTCTCCGGCTCCGACGCCGCCTCGGCGGCGATCGACCGCATCGCGTCGACGAACTCGTCGAGCCGCTCCTTCGTCTCCGTCTCGGTCGGCTCGATCATCAGCGCCTCGGCGACGACGAGCGGGAAGTAGATCGTGGGCGGATGGATGTCATGGTCCATCAGGCGCTTCGCCACGTCGAGCGCCGTGACGCCGTGCTCGCGCTTCATGCTCCGCGCGGACAGCACGAACTCGTGCATGCAGAGGCGGTCGTACGGCAGGTCGTAGACGTCCCTCAGCTGCGCAAGCAGGTAGTTCGCGTTGAGCACGGCGACCTCGGACATGTCCTGGAGCGCCGGGCCGTACGCGCGCATGAACGCGTACGAGCGGACGAACACGCCGAACGGGCCGGCGAACCCGCGTACCCTGCCGATCGACTTCGGCCGGTCGTGATCGAGCCGGAAGGCGTCGCCGTCGCGGACGACGGCCGGCGCTGGCAGGAACGGCTCGATCTCCGCGCGCACCGCCACCGGCCCGCCGCCGGGGCCGCCGCCGCCGTGCGGCTGGGAGAACGTCTTGTGAAGGTTGTAGTGGACGATGTCGAAGCCCATGTCGCCCGGCCGCGAGCGGCCGACGACGGCGTTCAGGTTCGCGCCGTCGTAGTAGAGGAGCGCGCCGCGCGAGTGGAAGATCTCGGCGACCTGCTGGATGCCCTCGTCGAACAGGCCGAGCGTCGACGGGTTCGTCAGCATGAGCCCGGCCGTCCGGTCGTCGACCTTCGCGCGCAGGTCGTCCAGGTCGAGGTTGCCGCGGTCGGTCGTCGCGACCTTCTCGAGCTCGAAGCCGGCCATCGTCACGCTGGCCGGGTTCGTGCCGTGCGCCGTGTCGGCGGTGATGATCACGTTCCGCCCCGGCTCGCCGCGGTCGGCGAAGGCGGCGCGCATCAGCATCAGGCCGGTGAGCTCTCCCTGGGAGCCCGCCGCCGGCTGCAGCGTCACGGCCGGGAGCCCTGCGACCTCGGCGAGGATCTGCTGGAGCTCCCACATGAGCTCGAGCGCGCCCTGCGCACCCTCGTCCTCCTGCAGCGGGTGCAGGTCGCGGAAGCCGGGCAGCCCGACGACACGCTCGTTGACGCGGGGGTTGTACTTCATCGTGCACGACCCGAGCGGGTAGAAGCCCGTGTCGATCCCGAAGTTGCGGTCGGCGAGCGCGGTGAAGTGGCGGACGATCTCGTTCTCGGGTACCTCGGGGAGCCGCGGCGGCGCTTCGCGCCGGAGCTCCGCCGGAATCTCCGGCACGGGCAGGTCGTACGACGGCACGCGGCCGGCGCGGCGCCCGGGCTGGGACTTCTCGTAGATCAGCTCCATCGCGCGCACCTTCTGCCGGCAGACCAAGAGGGGCGAGGCTGAAGCCACGCCCCGGTGCCCGTGGCCTCAGGGCGTGGCTTCAGCCTCGCCCTCCTTCCTTCCCCGCTCACGCGCACACCTCCGCCAGCACCTCGGCCAGCCGGTCGACGTCGGCGGGCGTGCGCTTCTCCGTGAGCGCGACCAAGAGCACGTCGTCGAGCCCGGGGTAGTCGCGCCCGAGCGGGTAGCCCGGATGGACGCCGTGCTCACGGGCGCGGGCGACGACGTCACGCGCGGGGATCGGCGTGCGGAACGCGATCTCCTTGAAGTGCGGACGCTCGAAGGCGACGGGCAGCCCGACCCGCTCCTTCGCGTACGCGGCGAGCGCGGTGCAGGTCTCGCCCAGCTCGCGGAGACCCTCCGGGCCGAGCCAGCACAGCGTGATGAGACCCGCGAGCGCGAGCAGCGTCTGGTTCGTCGTCATGTTCGACGTCGCCTTCTCCCGGCGGATGTGCTGCTCGCGGGTCTGCAGCGTGAGAACGAAGCCGCGCTTCCCTTCGAGGTCGGTCGTCTCGCCCACGATCCGACCCGGCATCCGGCGGATGAACTCGGTGCGCGCGGCGAGGAACCCGTAGTGAGGCCCGCCGTAGGACTGGTAGTTGCCGATCGACTGCCCCTCGCCGATCGCCATCGCGCAGCCGTAGTTGCCGGGCGCCTCGAGCAGGCCGAGCGAGGCGAGGTCGACGTGCGCGACGGGGAGCGCCCCGGCGTTGGCCGCCGCCGCGGCGAGCTCAGGCGCCGGCTCGAGGCAGCCGAAGGCGTTCGGCTGCTGGAAGATCACGAGCGCGGCATCGTGCGCGGCGTCCGCAAGAGCTGCGGGATCGGTCGTGCCGCCATCGTGCGGGACCTCGACGACCTCCATGCCGAACCCCGGCGCGTAGGTCTTCACGACCTGGCGCACCTGCGGGTTGAGCGTCTCCGCGAGCACGACCTTCGTGCGACCCGTGTGGTGGCGCGCGATGAAGCATGCGTCGGCGGCGACCGTGGCGCCGTCGTAGCCCGACGCGTTCGACACGTCCATCCCCGTCAGCTCGCAGATCGCGGTCTGGTACTCGAAGATCGCCTGCAGGACGCCCTGGCTCATCTCCGGTTGGTATGGCGTGTACGCAGTGAGGAACTCGCCGCGGGAGAGAAAGGTGTCGGCGATCGCAGGGACGTAGTGGTCGTAGATCCCCATCCCCAGGAAGCTCAGCTCGCGCGAGGTGTCGGCGTTGCGCTCGGCGAGCTCCTCGAGGTGGCGGACGAGCGCCGCCTCGGGCAGCGCCTCCGGGACGTCGAGCGCGCGCCCGAAGCGCACCCCCTCGGGGATCTGCTCGAAGAGGTCGTCGATGGAGTCGACGCCGATGGCGTCGAGCATCGCAGCGAGGTCCGCGTCAGTAAGAGAGAGATATCCGGCAGTGCTCATGCGCTACAGCTCGGCGATGTGCGCCTGGTATGCCCCCGCGTCCAGCAGCTGGTCGGCCTCGCCCGGGTCGGCGAGCCGGATCCGGACGAGCCAGCCCTCCCCGTAGGGGTCCTCGTTGACGGTCTCGGGCTCGTCGATCGCCTTCTGGTTCACCTCGAGCACCTCGCCCGAGAGCGGCGCGACCACGTCGGAGACCGCCTTCACCGACTCGACCTCGGCGTACGACCCGTCCTTCGCGACCGTCACGCCGACCTCCGGGCCGTCGAACAGGACGAGCTCGCCGAGCGAGTCCTGCGCGTACCACGTGATGCCGAGCACGGCCTCGTCGCCGTCGATCCGGGCCCAATCGTGCTCCGGGTGGTACCGGAGGTCGTCGGGGTAGCTCTCACTCGCTGCCACTGGCTCTCACTGCTCCTTCCGGTAGATCGGTTTCTTGACGACGCGGGCGCGGCGGAGCTTGCCGCGCACGTCGATCACGAGCTCGGTGTCGGGAGCGGCCTGCGCGACCGGGACGTAGCCCATGCCGATGCCGACGTCGAGGGACGGCGACTGCGTCCCCGACGTGACCTCGCCGCCGCCCTCGATCGGCATCCCCGGCCGCGGGATCGCCTTCTCCTCCATCACGAACGCTGCGAGCCTCCGCTCCGGCCCCTCTGCCTTGACGCGCCGGAGCACATCCGCGCCCGTGAAGTCCGTGTCGAGCGCGCACGTCCAGGCGAGCCCCGCCGAGATCGCGTCGGTGTCCTGCGTGATGTCGTTCCCATGGAGGGGGTAACAGACCTCGAGGCGCAGCGTGTCGCGCGCGCCGAGCCCCGCCGGGACGACCCCTCGAGCGATCACGGCGTCCCAGAGCGCGACCGCGTCGTCCGCGGCGCACATCAGCTCGACGCCCTTCTCGCCGGTGTAGCCGGTGCGGCAAACCATCACCTCCACCCCGTCGATCTCGCCCATCGCGTGCGTGAAGGCCGGCGCGTCAGCGAGGTCCAGCCGCTCGAGGGAGCGCGGTCCCTGGACAGCGACGAGCGCGTACTCGTCCGATGCGTCGCGCACCTCCGTCCCGCGCGCCTCCCGCTCCTTGAGCCATCCGTACGCGGCCTCCCTGTTGCCGGCATTGACGACGAGCAGGTAGTGGCCGAGACGCATGCGATACACGATCAGGTCGTCCACGATCCCCCCGCGCTCGTTCGTGAGCAGGGTGTACTGAGCCTCGCCGTCCGAGATCCGGTCGAGGTCGTTCGAGAGCATCCCCTGGAGGAACTCGGCGGTCATCGGTCCCTCGACGTGCAGCTGTCCCATGTGCGAGACGTCGAACGCGCCGGCGTCGGCGCGAACCGCGAGATGCTCGGGAATGACGCCGGTGTACTGCACGGGCATCTCCCATCCGGCGAAGGGCACCATGCGCGCCCCCGCTTCGACGTGGCGTTCGTAGAGTGGCGTTCGGCGCAGGGCGGCGCTCACGGGCGCGACAATAGCCGGTCGACGGCAGCGCGAGTCGGTCCTCGGGGAGCCGGTTGAAACGCGCGTCAGTCGCGGAGGAAGCTCGGGACGTCGATCTCGGTCTCCTCCCCGCGCGGACGCGGATCGAAGCTCGGGACCGGCGACTCCGACGAGCTCGTCGCCGACGTGGCCGTCGCCGGCTCGACGCGCTTGCGCCGCGGCCGTCCGCCGCCGAAACCGGTGGCGATCACCGTGACGCGGACGTCCTCGCCGAGCGACTCGTCGATGACGGCACCGAAGATGACGTTGGCGTTCGGGTCGGCGTGACCGGTCACGACCTCGGCCGCCTCGTTCACCTCGAAGAGGCCGATGTCCGACGGGCCGGTGATGTTCAGCAGCACACCCGTTGCCCCGTCGAGCGTCGTCTCGAGCAGCGGCGACGAGACGGCCGCGTTCGAGGCTGCCTTGGCACGATCCTCGCCGCGCGCCATGCCGATGCCCATCAGCGCCGAGCCGGCGTCGCGCATGATCGTGCGGACGTCGGCGAAGTCGAGGTTGACGAGGCCGGGCACGGTGATGAGGTCCGTGATGCCCTGTACGCCCTGGCGAAGGATGTCGTCGGCCATGCGGAACGACTCGAGGATCGGGGTCGTCTTCTCGACCACCTGGAGCAGGCGGTCGTTCTCGATCACGATCAGGGTGTCGACGCGGTCGCGCAGGTTCTGGATGCCGCCGTCTGCCTGGTCCGACCGGCGCCGGCCCTCGAAGGCGAACGGCTTCGTGACCACGCCGACCGTGAGGGCCTCGAGCTCGCGGCCGAGCTCGGCCACGACCGGCGCGGCGCCGGTGCCGGTGCCGCCGCCCTCGCCCGCGGTGACGAAGATCATGTCAGCGCCCTTGAGCGCCTCCTTCAGCTCGTCGCGGCTCTCCTGGGCGGCGGCGAGGCCGACCTCGGGATTCGCGCCGGCGCCGAGGCCGCGCGTCGCCTTCGAGCCGATGTGGATCTTGACGTCGGCGTCCGTATCGAGCAGCGCCTGCGCGTCGGTGTTGACCGCGATGAACTCGACGCCGGTGAGGCCGGACTCGACCATGCGGTTCACCGCGTTGGTGCCCCCGCCGCCGACGCCGACGACCTTGATCACTGCGAGGTAGTTGCCGTTCTGGGTGCTCATCTCGACCTGCCTGAGGGTGAAGCTCTCATCGAGCTACGGATTGGCCTGAAACCCTGATTCGGAGCCAGGGTACGGACTCCTTGTCGACACTGTCAACGTAACCCTCAAGCCCCGCTGGAGGTCAAACTCTCGACCTCTACTGGAGAGTCGAGGGTGCGCGGGCCGGCCACGGGCCGGTCCGGAACGCTCACATCGAGGTAGCCGGACCCCGCCGGCAGGACGCGGAGCACGCGGTCGGCGACCGCGAGCTTGAGATCGACCTCCCGCGTGTTGCCGAGCCTGAGCTCGAGCCCGGACCGGAGCCGCAGGGTCAGGCCGTCGGTCGTCCGCACAGAGACGACGCGACTCGGGAAGTGGATGCCGGCGAGCGGCGCGACCGCCCGCACGGCGGTGATGAGGTCACCCTCGACGAACGACCCTGGATCGAGCCGGACGTCTTTCGCCACCCAGATGCGCGCGAGATCGGGTTTCACCGTGCGATCGACGCGCGCCATCACCCGTCCGCGCCGGGACACGACGAAGGAATCCGCGCCCTGCCGGACGACGGCGACGGGGCGCTCGGGTACGACCATGACTCGCAGCGTGTGTGGATACGCGCGATCGAAGCGGACGGACGCCACCGTCGGCAGCGCCGCGACGTCGACCTTGGCGGCGTCGAGATCGAGCCCGACGAGGCTCTGCCCCGCGCGGTCGCGCAGAGCCCGCTCGACCTGACGCTCGACGCCCGCGCCGGCGCCGCTCACGCCGATCGTGCGGACCGCGAACAGCGACGTCTCGCGCGCGAGCACGAGAGCGAGGAGCACCGCTCCGAACACCGCGAATCCGACGAGCAACGAGCGGCCGGAGGGGACGAAGGCCGCAAGCTCGTGGCGATCACCGGTTGCCGCACGCGGGAACGGGACGACGACGCTCGCCGGCCGCGTGCGAGGCCGCGCTGTGCGCCCTGGTCGTCCCCTGCCGGCCACCGCCCTCTGTTCTGCGCGCGGCCCCGGTTTCCTGGCTGGGGGCGCGCGGCGGCGCAGAGGGGACTGGCACCAGAGATGCTGTCCCCGGCACACGCCTCAGCCCCGGCAGCAGGACACTGGGGTCAGGCACCTTCGGTGCGAGACCCCTCGACGCCCAGCAGCACGACCTCGTGCTCGAGCTCGACGCCGTACTGCTCGCGCGCTCGGCGCCGTGCCTCCGCCATCAGGGCGAGGCAGTCGGCGCTCGTCGCCTCGCCGGCGTTCTCGATGAAGTTCGCGTGCCGCGGCGAGATGACGGCGCCGCCGATCCGGTACCCCTTCAGTCCGCAGCTCTCGAGCATGCGGCCGGCGCCGAGCTCGCCGGGTGGGTTCTTGAAGACCGAGCCGAAGGTGCGCTTGTTCGTCGGCTGCGTCGCCTTGCGCCGCGCGACGAGGTCCGCGACGTCGCTCTTGATCTCGTCAATGGGCCGAGGCGAAAGGCGGTACTCGACGCGCGCCACGACCTGACCGGGCGCGAGCTCGGAGTGCCGGTACGACAGGCCGAGCTCGTTCGGCGTCCGCCAGCCGCTCCCGTCCGCCGAGACGACGAGCGCGCGCTGGAGGATCGCGGCCCAGTCCGAGCCGTACGCGCCGGCGTTCATCCGCACGCCGCCGCCCGCCGTGCCCGGGATCGCGCAGGCGAACTCGAGGCCGCCGAGACCCGCCGACCGGGCGCGGTGGAGACAGACCGCGTTCGTCGCGCCACCGCCCGCCCGCAAGAGGTCGCCGTCGATCTCGACCGTCGCGAGGTCCCCCGCGAGACGGACGACCAGCGCGTCGATGCCGGCGTCCGCGGCGAGCAGGTTCGAACCGAGCCCGACCGCGACGACCGGCATGTCGCGCTCGGTCGCCCACCGGAGCGCCTCTTCCAGCTCGGCAAGCGACTCCGGCTGGGCGAATGCAGCCGCCGGACCGCCTGCCCCGATCGTCGTCAATCTTGACAATCGTTGGTCTGGCGCGATGCGCATCGGTCATGCGCTCCCAACGCCGTCGGGGAGTCCCGCCACGATCGCGCGCGCGGCTCGCCAGGGCTCCCCGACGCCGAGCGTCACGACCACGTCGCCGGGACGGACGACGCGCAGCGCGAGGTGGGACGCGTCGTCGAGGGCGGGCGCCCAGATGCGTCGCGTGGGGTCAGGGACGTCGTCGAGGACGAGGCGGCCGGTCACCCCTTCCCTCGGCGCGTCGCGACGGCCGACGAAGTCCGTCACGATCGCGACGTCCGCGAGCCCGAGCGTCTCGCCGAGCTCCCGGTGGAGATGGCGGGTTCGCTCGACGACGTGCGGGACGTAGATCGCGATCAGACGTCCGTCGGCCCGGGCGCGTGCCGTCTCGAGCGCCGCCCGGAGCTCGGTCGGGTTGTGGCCGTAGTCGTCGATCACCGTTACGCCACCGCGCTCGCCGACCAGCTGGAAGCGTCGATCTGCGCCCGCGAACCGCGAGAGAGCCGCTATCGCCTCTTCTCGGTCTACTCCGACACGGACGAGCGTCTCGAGCGCCGCGGCCGCGTTGCGCCGGTTGTGCTCGCCGGGAACGGCGAGCACGAAGTCGACGGGCTCGAGCTCCCACCCGCGCACGACCTCCGGGACGTCCGTGAGCCATGCCTCGATAGTCGTCTCGAGCTCGGCCGTGGACCCGTAGGCCGCGTGATGGTCGAGCTCGACGTTCGTGACGACCGCGATCCGTGGCCGGAGCGCGAACGCCGAGCGGTCGGACTCGTCGCCCTCGACGACGAGCCAGCCCGTTCCGATGCCGGCGTTGCCGCCGAGCTGCGGCACGACTCCTCCCACGATCCATGCCGGATCGTTGCTTGTCTCGCGCAGCACGAACGCGATCATCGCGGTCGTCGTCGTCTTGCCGTGCGCGCCGGTGACGACGATCGACGGCTGCGCCGCGACGAGCTCTGCGAGGAATGCTGCGCGCGGTGTCCCGTCGCACCGGGCCAGGTGGGCCGTCGAGACGACCGCCTCGAATCCCTCGGGCGGTGCGGGATCGCCTCCAAGATCGATCTCGATTCCCTCGAGTGTCTCGGTGAAGATCGTCTCCTGCGCGTCCCAGCCGCGGACATCCGCCCCCCAGGCGCGCGCAATGTTCGCGTATGCGGAGAGCCCGGAGCCTCCGATGCCCACGAAGTACAGCCGGCGACCCGCGAGGGGCCTGTGCTGATTCAACGCACGCTCGCTTCCCGTCCCTGCGCAAGGGCGACCAACTCGTCGGCGATGACCTCGGCCGCGTCGGGGCGCGCGAGCGACAGCATGGCCTCGCGCATCGCCGTGAGCCGCTCGGGTGCGGCCAGGAGCTCGTCGACGAGCGCCGGCACGCGGTCGACCTCCGCATCCGGGACGACGATCGCTCCGCCGCCGTGCTCGAAGTGACGCGCGTTCAGCGTCTGATGATCGGCGGTCGCGTAGGGATACGGGACGAGAATCGCGGGCGTGCCGGCGGCCGCGAGCTCCCACACCGTGCCGCCCGCACGCGAGACAGCGAGGTCAGCAGCGGCCAGCGCTGCTCCAAAATGCTCGGTTTGGGGGAGCAGGACGTACCCGGGGCGGTCGACGCGTGGCCGCAGCGACTCGTAGTCCCGCTCGCCGCAGACGTGGAGGACGCCCGGGCCGCCGGCGCCCCATGCAGCGACGGCCGTCTCGTTGAGCGAGCGTGCCCCGGCGAGCGCACCGAACACCGCGACGACCGGCCCATCGGTGGGAAGCGCGAAGCGCCGTCTCCCCTCCTCCCGACCGGCGCCGCGATGCGCGACCGGGATCGGGCGGCCGACCACCCGCACCTTCGCGCTGTTCCGTCCCGGGATCTCGTACGCGAGGAACAGGCGCTTCGCGAAGGGGGCCGCAAGCCGGTTCGCGAGCCCGAGGTGAGCGTCCGCCTCGGTCAGCGCCGCCGGGATTCCGCGCAGGCGTGCGGCGAGCACCATCGGCCCGGCGACGTAGCCGCCGGCGCCGAGCACGACGTCGGGCCGGCGGCGAGCGAGGATCCGCAGGCAGTGGGCCGGGGCGGCCGATGCGCGCCAGGCGGCACGGATCTGCGCCGCGCTCGGCTTCCGCGGGAGCCCGGAGACGGGAAACGTGTCGAGCGGGAAGCCCGCCTCAGGCACCAGCCGCGACTCGACGCGGTCTGGCGTGCCGGCGAACGTCACCGTCAGTCCGCGTTCGCGGAGCGCTTCCCCCACTGCGAGCGCGGGCCGGACGTGACCGGCTGTTCCTCCGGCCGCGATCACGCACGCGAGCTTCGACGACGCGCTCATTCACCGCGATGTTAAGGAGCACTCCGACGCAGCAGAGCAACACCAGGAGCGACGAGCCGCCGTAGGAGACGAACGGGAGCGGGATCCCGGTGAGGGGCGCGATACCGAGCACGGCCGCCAGGTTGACCGCGGCCTGCCCGCAGATCAGCGTCGTGATGCCCGCCGCGAGCCGTTTGCCGAAGGGATCGCGGCACTGCAGGGCGACACGGAATCCCGCCCAGGCGAAGACGGCGAACGCGGCGATCACGAGCGAAGAGCCAACGAAGCCGAGCTCCTCCCCGACGACCGCAAAGATCATGTCCGTGTGCGCCTCGGGGAGGAAGTTGACCTTCTGGATGCCCTGGCCGAGCCCCTCGCCCGTGATTCCTCCAGAGCCCATGCCGATGATCGCCTGGACGTTCTGGAAGCCTGCACCCTGCGCGTCCTTCCACGGGTCGAGGAAGCTGAACAGCCGCTCGCGCCGATAGGGCTCCATCCAGATCGCGAGGGCACCCGCGCCGAGGGCGAGCGTCGCCGTCAGCGCGAACAGCCGAAACGGCACGCCGGAGACGAGGAGGATGCCGGCGATCATCACGAATAGCGCGATCGTCGTTCCGAGGTCGGGCTCGATCACGATCAGCGCGCCGAAGACCCCGACGACGATCCCCACGGGCTTCAGGAGCTCGCCGAACGTCGTCGGAACCGGCCGGCGCGAGAGGACCGCGCACGCCCAGACCAGAACCGCGAGCTTCGCGATCTCGGCCGGCTGGATGCTGATCGGCCCGACGAGGAACCAGCGCTGCGCCCCGTTGATCGACGGCGCGACTGCCAGCACGGCGACGCACCCGACGAACGCAACGGCGAGAAGGATCGGTGCGAGCGGCCGCAGGGCGTGGTAGTCGACCCGCGTGAACACGGCGAGCAAGATGAGCCCGGCGCCGGCGTACAGGCCCTGTTTGACGAGGAACCGCATCGGGTCGCCCTCGCCGAGCGCCGCGGACGCGGACGTGGCGCTGAAGACCATCACGAGCCCGAACGCGACGAGCCCGAGCGTGACCAGGATCAGGAGCCGCTGCTCGAGCTGCCCTTGGTCCGCGCGCCGTCTGGTCCCCACCCTCGGAGGTTCTCCACCAGACGCCGGAATTCCTGCCCGCGGTGCTCGAAGCTCGTGAACTGGTCGAACGAGGCGCATGCTGGTGAGAGGAGCACGACGTCGCCCGCGGATGCCGCCGACGCGGCCTCCGCCAGACCCTGCCCGAGCGTCTCGGATTGGACGTTCGTCACGCCGGCCGCGTCGAGCGCGACGGCGATGTCCGTTGCGGCCTCTCCGATCAGGTACGCACGGTCGCCGTCCTCGAACGCGGCGGCCAGCGCGTCGTACGGCTCCGACTTGCCGCGACCGCCGAGGATCACGTGCTTGCGGCGACCCGGAAACGACGCGAGCGCGCGGAGCGCGGCAGCCGCGTTCGTCGCCTTGGAGTCGTTGACGTAGAGGACGCCGTCGACCGTCCCGATCTCCTCGATGCGGTGCTCGACGCCGGGGAAGGTCTCGAGTGCCTCGGCGATCGCCGCGCCCGGCACCCCGATCGCGCGTGCGGCGGCGGTGGCGGCCGCGGCGTTCTCGCGGTTGTGGGCGCCGGGGATCCGCGGCTCGGCCGGCAGCTCATCGTTGCCGGCGAACTCGACGCGCTGCGCATCCCCGGGAACCGCGCCGAAGCCGCGCGGCACGACCGCCACGTCGTTCGACCCCTGCCGCTCGAACGCACGCAGCTTCGCTCTCGCGTAGGCGTCGAACGACCCGTGCCGATCGAGGTGGTCGGGCTCGAGGTTCGTGAGCACGGCGACGCGAGGGCAAAGCGTCTCGACGTCCTCGAGCTGGAAGGAGGAGAGCTCGCACACGACCCAGGCCTCGTCGTCCACCACGCCGACGAGCGACGTCAGCGGCCTGCCGATGTTGCCTGCGACCTCGACGTTCCAACCGGCGGTCGCGAGCATTGCGCCGAGGAGCGCAGTCGTCGTCGTCTTGCCGTTCGTTCCCGTGACGCCGATCAGTGGGTTCGACAGGAGCCGGCCCCCCAGCTCGATCTCCGAGACGACGGTGATGCCGCGAGCGCGAGCAGCGACCACCGGAGGCGCGTCGGAGGGCACACCGGGGCTCTTGACGACCATCCCGACGGCGTCCAGGAAGACGTCGTCCCAGCCCCCGAGCCGTATCTCCGCGTCGATCCCGGCGGTGTCCAAACGGCTGTCCACGTCGTAGGCAACGACGTTCTCCCCGTTCGCGCGAAGGGCCGCCACCGCCGCCCTCCCCGAGCGCGCCAGCCCGATCACGAGCACCCTGGTCACGGGCGAAGCGTACGCACACGCACCCCCCAACCTCCCCCAGGGGCACTCCCGTGTCCCTGACGTAACGCTATCGAGGTAAGGCGTACGGGAGTGTGACGGGACCGTGCCGATTCTGTGACTCGCGACGCCCGCACGGCCTGCCTCTCCTGCTCGTCTCGACCCTCGAGAGGCTCACTCACGACGTGCGATGGCGACCCCGGCGATCACCGCGGCGGCCCCGACCGCAAGCGGCCACGTCAGGCGCTCGCCGAGAACGAGCGCCGCCAGCACGAGCCCCGAGAGCGGCTGGAGGAACTGGACCGGTGCGATGCGCGCGATCCCGCCGCGGGCGAGAGCCCAGTACCAGCCGACGTAGCCGACGATCGAGGTCACGATCGCGAGAAAGAGGACGGCGCCCCACGATGCGGCTCCCGCCCGGGGTAGGCCCTGGACTGCGAGCAGGACGAGTGCCAGCGGCACGAGCGCGACGGCGCCGAGCATGACGCCCCAGTAGGTCGTCGCGGCGCTGGAGAACCCGCGCGGGACGAGCAGCGCGCCCGCGACGTAGCCGGCGGAGACCACGAGCCCCGAGGAGAGAACGAGCAGGTCGCCGACGAGCGTCGCTGTCCCTCCTCCGCCCGCGCGCACCGCGACGATGACCGCCTCGCCGGCAAGCGCAAGAGCACACCCTGCCAGCCACCACTGTCCCGGGCGCCGCCGTGCCACGAGCATCCCGTAGAGCCCCGTGAAGACCGGCAGCGCAGCAAGGATTCCGACGCCGTGCATCGCCGAGGTCCGCTCCTGGCCGATCGTGAAGACCACGGGGAAGATCACGAATCCCGCGACCGCGGAGATCCCGAGCAGCAGCCGGGCCTGTCGGCTCGCCGGAGGACGCCGCTCGGTTGCCGCCACGAGCGGGACGGCGACGATTCCGGCGAGCACCGTGCGGAGCACGGCGACCCAGAGCGGATCGAGGTCGTCGGTCGCGACGCGGGTGAGGACGGGTGTCGCGCCCCAGAACACCATCACCGCGAGCGCGATTCCAACCGGGGCTGCCGTCGACCGGGTGTCGGACTTCAGTCCGACACCACCGCGGACGTCCGCGTCACGCGTGTGGTGTCCGACTGAAGTCGGACACCTGCCCCGGTTCCACCACCGACCACGTCAAAGTTGGAAACGCAGGTAGTAGCGGTAGTAGAGGACGAAGCCGATCGCGCAGAGGATCGCGCCGATGATCCAGAACCGGACCATGATCTTCGTCTCCGACCACGCCTTGAGCTCGAAGTGGTGGTGGATCGGAACCATCAGGAAGACGCGCTTGCCCGTCCGCTTGAAGGTCGCGATCTGGATGATCCACGTCACGGCCTCGAACAGGAACACGCCGCCGATGAAGACGAGCAGCACCTCCGTCTCTGTGAGGATCGCGAGTGTCGCGATCGCCCCGCCGAGGGCCATCGAGCCCGTATCCCCCATGAACATCTCCGCAGGGAAGGCGTTGAACCAGAGGAACCCGATCACGCCACCGATCAGCGCCGCAGCGACGATCGCGAGGTCGAGGTATTGCTCGCTGCGGTTGGCGACCACGTCGGCGCTCCGGATCCAGTCGATCGAGGCGATCGCGAGGAGCGTGATCAGCGAGACGGCGCATGTCCCCGCGGCGAGACCGTCGACCCCGTCGGTGAGGTTGACGCTGTTGGACGTGCCGGCGATCACGAGGAAGAGGAACGGGAAGTACAGCCAGTGAAGGTCGATGTTGACGTCGATCAGCGGGAAGTAGATCTCCGTGTCCATGTAGCCGATGTGTGTCGTCGCCCAGCCGACGCCGGCGGTGATCAGGAGCAAGCCGAGCATCTTCCACCGACCAGGGAGGCCGAGAGAGCGGCGCTTGCGGACCTTGAGGAAGTCGTCGGCGAAGCCGATCAGCCCGCAGCCCAGGGTCGCGAGCAGCAACGTGAGGCCGGGAAGCGTGTACAGCGAGACGATGAGCGCGGGCACGAACGCCGCGACGATGATCAGCAGACCGCCCATCGTCGGCGTCCCCTGCTTGACGATGTGGCGCGCAGGCCCCTCCTCGCGGATGTGCTGCCCGATCGACTGCCGGCGCAGCCACTCGATGAACTGGGGGCCCAGCGCGACGGCGATCACCATCGCGACGAGGCCCGCGATCAGGACCCTCACCATCCGAGTGAGTGTTTCTGAATCAGCCCGGGGATGCCTTCGAGACCGACCGACCGCGACCCCTTGACGAGGATCGCGTCGCCCGGGCGAAGCACGGCGGCAATCGGGTCGAACGCCCCGGCATCGGGAACCGCGATCCCGTCGTCACGCCCTGAGAGGTAGAGGCGCGCCTCGTCCCCGACGGCGACGACGACTTCGATCCCCAGCTCGTCGAGCAGCGAGGCGATGTCGGCGTGGTAGCGCACGCTGTCGGCGCCGAGCTCGGCCATCTGCCCGAGGATCGCGACCCGTCGTCTTCCGTCGGAGCGCTCGGCGAGGTCGAGGAGCGCCGCGCGCATCGAGACGGGATTCGCGTTGTAGGCGTCGTTGACGACAAAGCCGCCCCCGTGCAGCCCGTGCACCTCGCCGCGCCAGCGGCTCATGCTGATCCGAGACGCCCCCTCGGAGGCACGGTCCAGCGGAAGCCCGAGCGCGCAGTACGCGGTCAGCGCGCCGACCACGTTGCCCGCGAGATGCCGCTGCGTGAACGGCAGCTCGAGCCGGATCTCGCGCTCACCGACGGGGAACAGCCACGCTTCGCCATCTCGCTCGACGGCGCCGCGGTCGAAGCGGCGAACGTCGAGGTCGTCGCGGAGATACGGCTCGAGGAGCGGCTCGTCGGCCGGGACGACGGCGATCCCCCCCTTCGGCAGCGCCTCGATCGCCTCCGCGTTCGCCCGGGCGACGTTCTCCACCGTGCCGACGACCTCGAGGTGCTCCGGGCCGATAGACGTGACGAGCGCGACCGTCGGTCGCGCGACCTCGCAGAGCTCGGCGATCTGCCCGAGCCCGCGCATGCCCATCTCTGCGACCAGCACTCGGGTCTCAGGCTCGAGCCGGAGCACGGTCAGCGGGAGCCCGAGCTCGTTGTTCTTGCTCGCATACGCCGCGACCGTCGGCGTGACCGCTCCGCAGAGTGCGCCGAGCGCGTCCTTCGTCGTCGTTTTCCCGGTCGAGCCGACGACCGCGACGACGGCCGCGTCGGAGCGTCCGCGCACGAGCCGCGCGAGGGTCGCCAGGGCAGCCTCCTGGTCCTCCGGAACGAGCGTCGCCCCGCCGGCTGCGAGCGCGTCGTCCACGAAGCGCACTCCCGTGTTCAGCGCGACGAACAGATCGCCGGGCCGCGCGTCGCGTGAGTCGTCGTGCACCCGCCGGACGATCCCGTCGTCCGGACGCCCCCGCAGCTCGCCGAGCGCCAGCCCCTCGATCTCGCCCCACTCGAGCGGGATCATCCGCGCGCGGCGCCGCGGGCTCGGAGGGCCTCGCGCGCCACCTCGCGGTCGTCGAAGGGATGGACGGCGCCCGCGATCTCCTGGCCCTGCTCGTGCCCCTTCCCCGCGATCACGACGACGTCCCCCGGCCCGGCGCCTGCGATCGCCGACTCGATGGCGGAGCGACGGTCGAGGTCCACCTCCACGTCCGTCCCCGCGCCCTGGAGGATGGCCTCGACGATCTCGATGGGCTCCTCGGAGCGCGGGTTGTCGTTCGTCACCACGACGGTGTCCGCGAGCTTCCGTGCAACCTGGCCCATGAGCGGCCGCTTGTCGCGGTCGCGATCGCCCCCAGCACCGAACACGACGACGACCCGACCGTCGCCGAGCGGCCGCGCCGCGCGGAGCACAGTCTCGAGTGCATCCGGCGTGTGGGCGTAGTCGACCACGACCGCGAAATCCTGACCCTCGTCGACCGCCTCGAACCGCCCCGCGACCCCGGTCACCGCACGGATCCCGTCCGCGATCGCGTCCTCGTCGAGGTCGAGCAACAGCGCCGACGCGACCGCGGCGAGGACGTTCTCGACGTTGAACACCCCGAGCAGCGGTGTCTCGATCGCGATCCCCGCCGCCGTGAACGTCGAGCCGCGTGGCCCGAGCTCCAGCCCGTCGGCGCGCACTTCGGCCTCGGGCCGGAGCCCGAACGTGACGAGCGGCGCGCGATGGGCGCCCTCGAGCTCCTCCGCAAGCCGGCGGCCGTACGGGTCGCCGACGTTCACGGCGGCCGGCGGAGGCGCGATCCCGGTGAAGAGACGCCGCTTCGCCTGGAAGTACTCCTCCATGTCGCCGTGGAGGTCGAGGTGGTCCTGGCTCAGGTTCGTGAAGGCGAGCGCATCGAAGCGCACGCGGTCCAGCCGCCGGTAGTGCGAGCCGTGCGACGACGCCTCGAGCGCCACCGCGTCGTCCCCCGCGTCGACCATCTCGCGAAGGAGACGCTGCAGGTCGATCGCCTCCGGTGTCGTGTGGGGCGCCGGGCGCACGTGCCCGCCGACGACCCACTCGACGGTCCCCACCAGCCCCGTACGGCGGCCGTCGGCCTCGAGGATGGAGCGCAGGAGATGCGTGGTCGTGCTCTTGCCGTTCGTCCCGCTCACGCCCGCGACGGTCAGTCGTTCCGTCGGCGCGCCGAAGAAGGCGTCGGCGGCGACCGCCATCGCGGCACGTGAGGACTCGACGACGAGCTGCGGCACGGCGACGTCCACCGGATGCTCGACCACGAGAGCCGCCGCACCCGCCGCGACCGCCGCGCCCGCGAGGTCGTGACCGTCCACGCGTGCTCCGGGCACGCAGAAGAACAGCGTGGCGTCGCCGACGCGGCGCGTGTCATAGGCGAGGTCCGAGATCTCGACGGCCCGTCGCCCGATCACGTCACCCGGCGCGAGCGCGCGGATCAGCGCGTCGAGCTCCATCAGCGCGATAGTAGTGACGCCTATTGCGTGGCTGACGTGGAGGCCTTCAGCTCGGGCGCGTCCGGCGGCACTTCGAGGTACTGGAGCGAGAACCGGGCGAGGTCGCGGAAGATCGGCGCCGCGACGACGCCGCCCCAGATCTGGCCGTGCGGCTCGTCGACCATCACGAGAATCGCAAGACGCGGCTTGCGCGCGGGAACGAGCCCGACGAACGACGCGACGTACTTCGAGACGTACCTGCCGTTCTCGACCTTGTTCGCGGTGCCGGTCTTCCCGGCCACCGTGTAGCCCGGGATCGCAGCCTCGGTACCCGTGCCCTCGACCACCACGTCGCGGAACATCGCCGTCATGCGGTCGGCCGTGTACTTCGAGACGACACGTCGCCCGGCCGCGTGATGCACCTTGCGGCCGCCGATCTTCGCGATCACGTGTGGCGTCGGCATCACGCCGCCGTTCCCGATCGCGGCGTACGCGCTCACCATCTGCAGCGGCGTCACCGCGATCCCCTGCCCGATCGGCACGTTCCCGATCGTCGAGCCCGACCAGTGGTCGTACGGCAGGACCATGCCGGGGCTCTCGCCCGGCAGGTCGGAGCCGCTCCGCTTGCCGAATCCGAAGCGCGAGATCCAGCGGGCGAGCTCCGGGCCGCCGAGCCGGTCCTTCGCGATCGTGATCGTGCCGACGTTCGACGACTCGGAGAGGATCTGCCGCACTGTCATCCGCTCGGTGCCGCGGATGTGCGACTCGTGGATCACGCGGTCGGCGACCTGGATCGTCGGCGCGAGGGTGAACGAGGTGTCGGGCGTGACGACGTTGTCCTCGAGCGCGCCGGCGATCGTGACGATCTTGAACGTCGAGCCGGGCTCGTACAGGTCGGTCACGGCGCGGTTGCGCCGCTCGTCGGCGGGCGCCGTGGAGAACCGGTTCGCGTCGAAGGTCGGCGCGTTCGCCATCGCGAGGATCGAGCCGGTGCGCGGATCCATCACGATCGCGGTCGCACCCTTCGCGCCCCAGCGGTGCACGGCTGTTGCCAGGAGCTGCTCGGCGGTCGCCTGCAGCTGGTGGTCGAGCGTCAGCACGACGTTCTTCCCCGGTCGCTCCTTGCGCGAGGTGACGACGTCGATCGCCTGCCCCGCGGGGTCCCGCACGACGATCTCGTAGCCCGGCTTGCCCGCGAGCTTCTTGTCGAGCGAGCCCTCGAGCCCGTCGAGGCCACGGTTGTCGGTTCCCGCGAAGCCGAGGAGCTGGGCCGCGACGCGCCCCTGCGGGTACGTCCGCCGCTCCTCGGGATAGAAGCCGATGCCGGCGAGCCCGAGCTTCTGGAGCAACTTCGCCTTCGCGGGATCGGCCTTGCGCTCGACGTAGATGAATCGCTTCGTGCGGTCGGAGAGGCCTCCGAAGACGGAGTCCGGGTCGATTCCGAGCGTCTGCCCCGCCTTGATCGCAGCCTTCCTCGGCGAGACGATGTGGCGCGGGTCGGCGTAGACGGTCGTCGCGAGCTCGCCGATCGCGAGCGGCTCACCGGTGCGGTCGAAGATCGTGCCGCGGCCCGCCGGGATCTCGATCGTCTCCCGCTGCTGCTTCGAAGCCATCGCCGCGTAGGCGTTGCCGTCGACGACCTGGATCCACGCGGCGCGAACGAGAGCGACCGCGAAGAGGCCGACGAAGGCCAGCACCAGCAGGCGGATCCTCGAGTTCGCCCGCTTCTGGTGCTTCACCGCTGCAGCCGGAGGTAGGTCGTGGCGTTGGGGTCGGCCTCGACCAGACCGAGCTTCGACGCGGCCTCGGTCTCGATGCGCGCGTTCGCCGACGCGCTCGAGAGTTGTGCCCGTGTCGACGCGATCTCGGCCTTGAGCTCGGCGCGGTCGTGGCGGAGGTCGTCGAGCTGCACGTTCAAGCGCAGGACGAGAACGTTGGTCGCAACGACTCCGGCAAGCAGGGCGGCGACGAGCACGATCCAGAGCACGCCTCCCGTGAACGCCGAGCGGCCGGCGCGGGCGCGCCGCAGTGTCGGTTGCGCGATCGTCGACATCAGGCCTTCACCGCCACGCGCAGGCGTGCCGAGGCGGCCCGCGGGTTGGTGTCCGTCTCGTGCCTGCCGGGCCGCACGGGCTTTCGCGTGAGCGAGCGCAGCGTCGGCTCCTTGCCGCAGACACACACCGGGAAGTCGGGCGGGCACGTGCAGCCCTTCGCCTGCTCGGCGACGAACCGCTTCACGATCCGGTCCTCGAGCGAGTGGAACGAGATCACCGCGAGGCGGCCGCCGGGCCTGAGCATCTGGAGCGCCGCAGGCAACGCCGCCTCGAGCTGTCCGAGCTCGTCGTTCACGGCGATGCGCAGCGCCTGGAAGACCCGCTTGGCGGGATGACCCTCGCCGAAGCGCGCCGGCGTGGGGATCGCGAGCTTGATCGTGTCGACGAGCTCGCCCGTCCGCGCGAACGGATGCTCGGCGCGCTGCCGGACGATCGCCCGCGCGATCGCCTTCGCATACCGCTCCTCGCCGTAGCGCCGGAAGATCGTGGCGAGCTCGCGCTCGTCCCACGTGTTGACGATCTCGGCTGCGCTCGCCTCGGACGACGGGTCCATCCGCATGTCGAGCGGCGCGTCTGTCGCGTACGAGAAGCCCCGCTCGGGCCGGTCGATCTGCATCGACGAGATGCCGAGGTCGAGCAGGATCGCGTCGGCGCCGATGTCGTTCGCAGCGAGCTGGGTCAACACGACCGCGAAGTCGCCGCGCAGGAAGCGCACCTCGACCCCCGCTGCCGCCTTGAAGCGGTCGAAATACGGCTTGGCTCCCGGGTCGCGGTCGATCGCGACGAGCTTGCCCTGCCCCGCGAGGTCCTGCGCGAGGAGCCTCGCGTGCCCTCCGGCACCGAAGGTCGCGTCGACGACCGTCTCCCCGGGCCGAACGGCGAGGAGCTCGCGCACCTCGTCGGCGAGAACCGGGATGTGATCAGAGTCCGCGTGCGGCAAGACGTTCGGCAGCATGTTCGGCGCTCCCTTCGACGGCATGCAGGTGCTGCTCCCAGGCGGCTGGGCTCCACAGCTGGAGGTGGTCGTAGTTGCCGGCCACGACGACCTCGCGCTCGAGGCCGGCATGGCGGGTGAGGGCGGCCGGGACGAGCACCCGGCCCTGTCCGTCCAGGTCGGCCTCGGCCGCCCCCGAGAAGAAGAACGTCCGCAGCTCGCGCGCCTCGCGCGAGAGCGGGTCGAGCGCGGAGATGCGATCCTCGACGCTCACCTTCCACGTCTCCCGCGGGTACACCGCGACGTTGCGGTCGAGCCCGCGCGTGAGCACGACGCCGCCGCCCAGCGCGTCGCGAAAGCGGCGCGGCAGCGTGATCCGGCTCTTCTCGTCGATCGAGTGGTCGTAGGTGCCGATGAACATCGTTCGCGGATGTGGCCGATCCCCTTCGTGATCTCCACGATTCCCCACTCTACGCCACTTTCCCCCACTGTCAAGCCCCATTGACGAAGGTGTTGAGCTCGCCGGGCGCGTTGCGCGCGCCGTCCCGCGGTGCCAGACTCGAGGACGGTCCTCGACCGCTGCTCTGCTCGCGGCGGGCGGTCGCCGAACCCATGAGGCCGCATCGTGCTGATCGGACTGCACAGCAGACCCGCGACGGCAGCAGCCGCGGCATGCGCATTTCTCTGTCTCGCGTCGCACGCGGCGGCAGGCGATCGACACGGCACGGCTCGTGCGTCGTGCCCGCCGCCCCGCGTCACGGCCGGCGAGCTCGGCGTGCTCCGGGACGCGCTCGCGGCGGGGCGGGACGTCCTCGGCCGGCGGCTGCTCGACTCGCGCGAGGGACCGAGCTACGCAGCGGTGCGGAGGCTGCTTCCGCCGCTTTGGTACGCGCGGGGGCCGCGGCGGGTCGCCGCTGACCCGCACCGGCGCGTACTACCTCACGTTCGCGCACCCGCTCAGCCTCTACGGCGAGAAGGCGTTCGCACTCCATGTCGCCGACGGGAGCGCGATCCTCACGCGCCGCGTCGACGGCCCCAGCCTGACGATCCTCGTCGGCGACGGGCGCGAGATCTACGGCTCCTGCCTCGCGCGCCTCGGCCGGCCGCGGCGGGCACACGGCTGGCTGCCCGTCCTCCGGACGAGCTATGTCGACGCGCGCGGGGTGCGCTACGCCCAGGAATCGTTCGCCGGGCGGGTACCCGGCGTCCGCTCGCTCGTGAGCTTCGTGCGCCTGGCCGTCGACACGCGTCGCGCGGGGAGCGCGACCGCGGTCGTCCGTTTCGCCGCGTCCCGCGGAAGCCGCGCCCGGCTCGTGACCGACAGGCAGGGCGTGCTCGACCAGGGCGGAGCCCGCTACGGCGTCCGTGGTGCCAGAGTGCTCTACGTCGCCTGGGTGCACAGCCCGGGTCGGGGCTCGCTCGACGTCGGCGCCGCCGCCTACGACCTCGCCCTGCGAGCGACGGAGCGCTTCTGGGAAGGCGAGCTCGCGCGTGGCGCCACGTTCGACGTTCCGGAGCGGAGCGTGTTGGACGCCGAGCGGAGCCTGCTCGTCCAGCAACGGATCCTCACCTGGCGCTATAGCGTCGGCAACCCCTACGAGGAGCTCTCGTTCGCCGAGGCGCTCGACGCCGCTCGGGTGATGGCCGGCTACGGCCACGCGGACGTCTCGAAAGCGATTCTCCGCTTCGCGCTCCGGCGGCTGCCGGCCCGGTTCACGAGCTGGCGCGCGGGGGCCGTGCTGCTCGCGGCTGCGGAGCACTACCGGCTCACCCGGGACGCGACGCTCCTCGACGAGGAAGCGCCGTCGTTCGCGCTCGCCCGCCTCGCGCGTCAGGTGGAGCGCCGGGGCGGCACCAGCCTGCTCGACCGGGAAGCCTTCTCGTCGGATGTACGCCGCCGCGTCGTCGGGCTCCACGGGCAGGCGGTCGCCTGGCAGGGGCTGCTGGCGATGGGACGTGTCTGGGAGCGTCTCGGGCACCATCGCCTGGCGGCGCGAGCGACGATCGCGGGTATGCGCCTCGAGTCGGCCCTCCGGGCGGCTGTGCGGTCCTCGCAACGAGTCTCCCGGACGGATCGCTATTCGTCCCGGCGACCTCCTCGACGGCACGCGGCCGTTCGACCGGTTGACCGCGTCGCGGGATGGCTCGTACTGGAACCTGGTGATGCCGTACGCCCTCGCCTCGGGGCTGTTCGATCCGAAAGGCCCGACAGCGCGCGGCATCTGGCGGTACATCGGCGGCCACGGCGGTCTGCTGCTCGGGCTCGTCCGCGCGGACGCGGCGCGCCTCTACCGGGGCGAGCCGTATCCCGCCTCCGGCATCGACCAGGTCTACGGCCTGAACCTCACCCGGTTCCTCGCCGACGCCGATTTGCCGGACCAGCTCGTCCTCGGCCTCTACGGGACGCTCGCGGGTGCGATGACGCGCGGCACGTTCGTCTCGGGCGAGGCGGCGACGATTCAGCCGCTTCGGTCGAGCGGTCTCGGATCGATGTACCTCCCACCGAACGGCGGCACGAGCTCCGCGTTTCTCGAGACGCTGCGCGTCGCGCTCGTTCACGAGCGCCGCAACGCTCGGGGGGTTCCCGTCGGGCTCGAGCTCGCCTTCGCCACGCCGCGCGCCTGGCTGCGGCCGGGCAAGACGATCCGGGTCGAGAGGGCGCCGACGAGCTTCGGGGAGGTGTCCTACGCCCTCACTCGCAGGGGAAACACCGTCCGGATCGTCCTCGACGCGCCGCAAGCGCCCTGGCTACGGCTGCGGCTGCGCCTCCCTCGGGGCGAGCGGATCGAGCGCGTCGAGACGGCCGGGCGGTCGGTGCCGTTCGGTACCGCCACGGGGACGATCGAGCCGCCCTCGAGCGGCGAACGGCTGCTACGCCTCGTCGTCCACGTCACGTAGCCGCGAGCGCCACGTGCCGCGGCGCGACTCCGCGGCCGGTGAGCGCCCCGGCGCCGCAGCGCGCGGCGAACGCAAGCGCGTCCTGGCCATCGAGCCCCGTGCCGAGCGCGAACGTGAGACCCGCGGCGAAGCTGTCCCCGGCGCCGTACGCGTCGACGACCTCGCCGGGCGGATCCGCGGCCGTGTACGGGCCGCCGGGCCGCGCCCAGCCGCCGAGACCGCCGGACGTCGTGACGACGAGCTTCGGCTCCGGGTCGAGCTCCCCCGGCCGGTAGCGCTCCGCATCGTCCTCCCCGCTCCCAATCAGCGCGTCGAGCTCGACGCCGCCGCGCCTCAGCACCTCGAGCTCGCGGGAGGTCGCTGTCAGCACGCGGGCACGGCGGGCGTGCAGCAGCGCATCGACGTCGCCGGCGACGAAGAAGACGGCGTCCATCGACGCGAGCTCGTGCCACGGCAGCTGCTCGTCGTGGCCCTTCGGCCTGAGCTTCGGGCCGACGGTCGTGATCGTCCGCTCGCCGTGATCGTCCACCTGGGTGAACGCCCATCGCTGCGGTCGCTCGTCCGGGACCGCATGCACGACCACACCGCGGGACTCGAGCTCCTCCCGCGCGCGCCGGCCGAGCTCGTCGGTCCCGAGCACGGTGAACAGGTGCGCCTCGTCGGCGAGGAGGGCGAGCTGCACGGCCGCGACGCCGCCTCCGCCCCCCGCCTGCTGCCAGTCGTCGAACGCATGCGCGATCTGCCCCGTCGCGGGGATGCGGTCAACGCGCGCGAAGCGAATCCACTCGACGTGTCCGACCACGGCAGCGCGCATCCCCGAAGTGTGTACCACGTCTCACACGCCGCCCCGCACCGGCGTTTCACAGGATGATGGTTGCCGTGGCGTCGATCCCGCCGTTCGAGACGTTCTACGCAGAGCATGCCGCCGAGGTGCTGGCGCTCCTCCGCAGGCGGGTCGGGCGTGAGCGGGCCGACGATGCGTTCCAGGAGACCTTCCTACGCGCGCTGCGTGCGTACGACCGACTCCACCACGGGGCCCATCTTCGCGCCTGGGTGCTCACGATCGCGACCCGCGTCGCGATCGACACGCACCGGCGCGCCGGGGAGCCGACGGACGAGCTTCCCGACCTTGCCCATTCGGACGGGCGTCCGGCATACGAGGAACTCGCCTTCCTGACCGACACGCTTCCGTCGAAGGAGCGGGCGGCGGTCGTGCTCCGCTACGGGTACGACCTCGACTACGAGCAGATCGCCGCGGCGCTCGACTCGAGCGCGGAGGCTGCACGGCAGGCGACCTCGTCCGGCGTCCGCCGCCTGCGAAGGAGGATCACATGACCGTTCCGACCGACCTCGATCGGCGTTTCCGCGAGGCTGCGGCTCGCTCCCAGCTGCTCGATGCGGCCTACGACGTGATCGACAGCGAGCTCGGCCCGCTGCTCGCCGCCGTCACCGACCGCGGGCTCGCCCGCATCTCGTTCGACCCCGAGCCCGAGCAGGAGCTCGAGTCGCTCGCGCTGCTGGCCGGACGCCGCGTCCTCCGCTCTCCGAGGGCGCTCGACGAGACCCGCAGCGAGCTCGACGACTACTTCGGCGGCCGCCGGACCGCGTTCGACCTCGCGCTGGACATGCGCGGCCTCCCCGAGTTCACGCTGCGTGTTCTCTCCGAGCTCGCCAAGGTGCCGTACGGCCAGACCGCGACCTACGGCGAGCTCGCCGAGCGGGCCGGCAATCCTCGCGCCTCGCGCGCGGTCGGCACGGTGATGAACCGGAACCGCATCCCGATCGTGCTCCCGTGTCACCGCATCGTCGGATCGTCCGGCGATCTCGTCGGCTACGGCGGCGGCCTCGAGCGCAAGGAGCGGCTCCTCCGGCTCGAGGGTGCGATGCTCTAGCGCCGTTCTCGCCGCGCAGCGGCCTGCTCCGCAGCCAGGGCCTCGTTGCATCAGAGCAAGAGTCGGTATCCCCTCCCCCACTCGTTGACGACGACGTTCTCGGCGCCCGCCGCCTCGAGCTTGCGCCGCAGGCGCGAGGCGTGCGAGTCGACGGTGCGGGTCCGGATCCCGGCCGAGCGGATCCCCCACACGTCGCGGAGGAGCTCCGCTTTCGTGAAGACACGCCGCGGGTCGCTCGCCAGCTTCGCGGCGAGCTCGAACTCGCGCCCTGCGAGCCGCACCGCCGCGTTGCCGACACGAACTTGCCGGGCGCGGTGGTCGACGGTGAGCGGCCCCGCGTCCACGACGTCCGCCTGTCCGAGCACGGCACGGCGGAGCAGCGCCCGCACGCGGGCGAGCAGCTCGAGGTAGACGTCGCGCGGCACGACGTCGTCGGCGCCGCTCTCGAGCGCACGCACGCGGGCGGCCGCATCGGCGTCGGGCTCGGTCAGGACTATGACCGGCACGTTCCGGTCCCACGTGCGGCCGGGCTCGCCGGCGCGGAGACGGCGGCAGAGATCCGTCTCGCCGGCGATCACGAGATCGGGCGAGTGGCGCTCGGCGAGGTCGAGCGCGCGAGAGGTCCAGGCGGCGCCGAACACGGTGAACCCGTCCTCACGCAGGTTCTGCTGGAGAAGCTCTCTCGAACCGGTCTCGTGCTCGGCGAGGAGGACGGCGCTCGTGCTCATTCCGGTCGACGCTAGAGGCTCGGCGCGCGCCGCACCAGATGGCATTTGTGGCGGCTCTGTGACGATCGGCCCACACGCGTCGCGGAGCGGACACGGCCGCCCGGGCGCCAGCGCCGCGGCCTCAGCGGCGCTTGAAGACGAAGTCGACCTGGCCGACCAGCTTGCCGTAGCGCGGCGCCCGCGTCGTCCCGAACGCGGGCCACACGTAGAGCCGGTAGCTCCCGTCGACGAGCGAGTGGCGTGCGCCCTTCATCGACCAGTGCAGCGGCAGCGCGAGCTTCGGCTTCTTCACCCACGTCGTGAGCAGCTTGAGGTTCCCGCGCCAGAGCTGGAGGTTGTAGAAGCGCGCCTTGGCCACCGGCGCCCACTGGGCGACGGGAGGCTCGCCCACCACCGCTCCGTCGGCCGGAGCGAAGATCCCTGCCGTCGGCTGCATCCCGATGGTCTTCGACGACTCGTTACCGGCCTGGTCGACGAGCGTCACCTGGTACCAGTACTTCGCTTCCCGCGCCGAGCTTCCTGTCGACGAACTTCCGCCCTTTCCCCTGGTAGACGACGCCCGTCTTCTTGCCCTTCGGCCCCGGGGACCTCGTGACCTTCGTGAGCACGACGTCCTTGGTGGCCGTCCACGAGAGGGACAGCGAGGGGCCTCGGCGCACCCAGCGGAGGTTCGGCCGCGCCGGTGGGGTGCTGTCGTACCGCAGCTCGACCGTCGTCGGGGCGCTCAGGTGGCCGGCGGCGTCCCGGCACTGCCCGACGAGCTTCGCGGGGCCGGCGTCGGGCCCCTTGTAGCTCACTGTCGGGCGAGCACTCGGAGACCCCGGCGCCGGCATCGCTCCCGCTGAACGCCACGTCGACGGGGTGGTTGTACCACCCGTTCGCGTCCGGCTTCCGGGACGGCGTGCCGAGTCACGGTAGGAGCCGTTGCGTCGTACTTGATCTTGAGCGCAGCCGACCCGGCGTTACCGGCGTTGTCCGTGCACGAGCCGGAGACGGCGACAGCTCCCCCGTCCGGGCCGCCGTACGTGCCCGAGGTGCAGGACGCGACACCGGACGCCCCGTCCTCGCCCGAGAAGCTGAACGCTGACCGGGCTCGTGTACCAACCGTTCGCGTCCGGCCCGCGGGACGCCGAGGCCGTCACGTTCGGGGGCGACGAGTCCTTCCTGACGGTGACGCTGCTCCCGACGAACGACCCGCCGGATAGTTGACGGTGCACGTGAACGGCCGCGCCGGACGTGTCGACTCGGTCACGGTCGCACGCGCCGCAGCCACTCGACCCCGTGGCGCCGGCTGGAGTCGAACGACCACGAGACGGTGACGTTCGACCTGAACCAGCCGCCGCACCCGCCACCGTTGCAGCTCGCCGAGGGCGGTTCGAGCGCCGCAGCAGAACCGGGGAGAGCCGCGCACGCCGCCGTCACGACGACGAGTGCGCAGAGCGCGCGGAGCATGTTCATGCCTGCCTCGTGGCGCTCCGCGCCGCGACGCCGAGGACGGTGCTCCCTCCCGCCGCGACGGCAAGTAGGAGCGCCGCTGCGACGAGCAACGCGGCCCGCGCGGGCATCGCCGTCCCGGTCGCGGCGGCGAGCACGGCAGCCGGAAGCCCGAGCCGCACGCGTCGCGCGGCGTGGTCGCGGGGGAGGCGATCGCGCGCTTCTTGTCGCGGGCTTCGGTGCGTCGCGCTTCGGCTTCGCCTTCCGAGCCGGGACCGGCCGCGGCTTCGCGCTCGGCTTCGGCGCGGCCGGCGTGGTACGCGACGGGGTCGTGCGACGTGGAGACCGGGCGCGGCGTCGGAGCCGGGCTCGACGGCCGCGAGACCGCGGGCGCGGGCGTCGCCGTCGCGGTCCTGACGACGGCCCGTGGCTTTGTCGGGACCGGAGCCGCGGACGAGCCGACCACCGGGGCGTCGGGCGTGGGCACGGCTCGAGCGGGTTTCGAGGACTGGGTCGACTTCGAGGACTTGGTCGCCGTCGAGGACGACGTGGCGAAACCCGCCGGGCGGGTCGTCGGGCGCCGGCATCGGCGTACCACCGGCGGCCCATGCAGCCGCCGGACAGGCGAACGCGGCCAGGCAGGCGCACACCGCGAGCAAATCGCGTCTGAGCCGCAGAGACGACGTCCACCTGGACACCTACGTCCCCCCTTTCGGAGCCTCACGGTACGTCGGTCGACGCACGCGTGTCAATACGGGCGAGGGTGGCCGCCGGACGCGGCGGCCACCCTGCCTCGCATGCACCTAGCGCTTCTTGTGCTTCGGCATCCCCCCTTGGACCGCTCGCGACCAGGCGCCTCCGCGCTGGTCGTCCCACGAGCCCTGCCCTCCGACCTGGAGCTGGTCGGAGCCGTGGCCCGTCTGCTCCTGCATCAGGTTCTGGCAGAGCAGGTTGAGGTTGAGCGCCACGGCGGCCGCCGTGACGTCGTTCGACTGCTCGACCGAGCCGCTTCCGCCGGGGCTCAGAACCCGGGTCGGAGCGTTCTCGTTGGACGCGCCGAACTGGAACGCCGCCGCGCCTGCGTCGGCGTCCTGCCGGCTCCACGCGCCCTGACCGGCAACCTGCAGCGCGGAGCCACCGTGGCCTCCGCCTGCCTGCGACTGGTCGATCGACTGCGACGTCGCGTTGAGGTTCAGCGCCGCGGCGATCGCCGTGGTGCTGTTCGACTGCGAGACGTCACCGTCGTCGCCCGGGCTGAGCACCCGGATCGACTGGTTCGTGTTCGACGGCTTCAGCTGGACGGCAAGCGCCCCCGCGTCGGCCGACTGGTTGCTCGAGGCCTCCTGGCCGGCGACCTGTGTCTGGTCGGACCCGTACCCCGAGCCGCTCTGCTCTTGGTCGATGGACTGCCCGGTGAGGTTCAGGTTCGCAGCGACACCGGCCGCGGTGGCCGAGTTCGACTGCGACACGTCACCGTCGTTGCCGGGGCTGAGCACCCGAATCGACGACGCCGAGTTCGAAGGCTTGACCTGGACCGCCGCGGCTTCCGCGTTGGCGCTCTGGTCGTTCGTCGCCTTCTGGCCGGCGATCTGCGTGGCGTCCGAGCCCTTGCCGGACTTGCCGTACCCGTCGGCCATCCGGGACGCGGGCGCTGCCGTGCCTCCGGTCTGGCTCTGGTCGACGTTCTGCTCCGTCGCGTTGCCGTTCAGCCCCGCCGCGATCGCGGTGGTGCTGTTCGACTGCGAGACGTTGCCTCCGTTGCCGGGGCTGAGCACGCGGATCGACGACGCCGTGTTGCTCGGCGCAATCTGGGCCGCCGCCGCATACGCGTTGGCGTCCTGGGTGTTCGAGGCCTCCTGGCCGGCGACCTGTGTCTGGCTGGATCCGCCGCCGCCAGCGCCCGTCTGGGACTGGTCGGTCGACTGATCCGTCGCGTTGCCGTTGGCGGCGATGCCGATGGCGGTCGCCGCGTTCTCCTGTGAGACGTCACCGTCGTTGCCCGGGCTGAGCACCCGGATCGACGACGCCGAGTTGGACGGCTCGACCTGGAACGCCGCCGCGGCTGCGTCGGCGCTCTGGTCATTCGAAGCCGCCTGGCCGGCGATCTGGGTCTGGTCGGACCCGTATCCCCCGCCACTCTGCGTCTGGTCGGTCGTCTGGTCCGTCTCGTTGCCGTTCAGGGCGGCCGCGCCGGCGGTCGCCGAGTTCGACTGGGTCACATCGCCGCCGGTGCCGGGGCTGAGCACGCGGATCGACTGGTCGTCGTTCTTGGGCGCGAGCTGCACCGCGAGTGCGGCCGCGTTCGCGTCCTGCGTGTTCTGCGCCGCCTGTCCGGCGATCTGGGTCTGGTCGGAGCCGTAGCCGCCAGCCTGCGACTGGTTCGTGCTCTGGCTCGTCGTGTTGCCGTTTGCCGCAAGGGCGCCCGCTGTCGTCGTGTTCGACTGCGACACGGCCCCGTCGTTGCCGGGGCTGAGCACGCGAATCGAGGACGCGCTGTTGGACGGCCCTGCCTGGTAGGCGCCGCTCGCGCCGCCGGCCGACTGCCCGCTCGTGGCGGACTGGCCCGCGGTCTGCGCAGCGCCACCTCCGTCGGCCGCCACCGCCTGTCCCGCACCGAAGCACAGGACGAGCAGGAGCGCACCGAGGAGTGTCGTGATGCGTTTCATGCGAATCGTTGCTCCTTCCGTAAAACACAACGCCCTGAGGCCGGCGCCCCGGGCCTGATCGGGACGGAAGGAGCGCTAACCGGGGTTTTCGGGCACGCGGCTGCGGTGACCCGAAGGGAGCGCCACGCGATCGAGCGTGACGCGCCTGGCCAGATCGAGCATCGCAGCCAGGAACGGAAGAGCGAGGAAGACGGGGATGCCGCCGCCGGACGAGCTCCCGCCGGTCGCGGGAGCGAAGCTCGCGCCGGACGGGACCTGTGCGGGCATCGGCTGGGGGAGCGGCGCGCGCCAGCGGGTCTGCTTCTTGGCGGCGCGAGAGGGCGAGGCGCCCGCGGCCGCCGAGCGACCCTCCGCCGAGGAGGCGTCGGCGTCGGCGACGGAAAGCGTTCCGAGCCCGAGCACGCCGAGCGGTGCGAGGCGCCCGACCACGGGGACGGCGCGGCCTCCAGGTCCCGGGAGGCGCCGCTGCCGCTCGACGAGACGGAACGTGCGGGTACCGGGAAGCGGCGGGAGCACGTACGGCAGGTCGACGACGTCGTCGACCGTCTCCACTATCGACCGCACGCCGGTGTCCCCGCCGAGCCAGACCGGCTCGGGCGGGGCAACGAGCGCGGGGAGCGATGTCATGCCCGGTATCACTGCCTGCGACACGACGTCGGCAACGGGAATCGGTACGGGAACGACGACCGCGGGGCCTGCAGGCGTCGCAATCACCGGCAGGCCGACGTGAGCAGCGATGGCCACGTTCGTCTGGTTCACAGGGCCGTCGTTTCCGGGGCTCGAAATCCGGATCGAGATATTGGCGTTGGACGGTTGATACTGCGCTGCGGTTGCGTCCTGATACTGAGACGAATTCTCCCCACAGTTCCAGATCCACGTCCAGTTCTTCGGAACAGATCCCGTGGTGGATCCAGCGAGCGGTATCACGGACAGATCCGGATTCGAGAGGCAGTTCCACTGCCAGGTCCACGTGTCCGGATCGTCCTGCGCGCTCGAAGAAGAAGCGGCAGCGGGCTGCGGTGCCGGCGTCGAGGCCTGCGCGCCGGACGTCGTGCTCGGAGCGGCCGCGGTGGTCGCGGGAGCAGCGCTCGTGCCGGAACCGCTGGCGCTCGGTGCCGTCGCGACGGCCGCCGCGACATTCACCTGCGTGACGGGCCCGTTGTCGCCCGGGCTCCCGATCCGGACGCTGACGTTGAGGTTGGTCGGCGAGGTTTGCACGGCCGCGGCGGGGGCCGTCGTCGCCGGAGCCGCCGTTGTGGCGATACCAGCCGCGGTATCGGATGAAACCGGCGTGGTATCGGGCTTGGCTGGGGCCTGGACGGGTGGCGTCTCGATCGCAGGCACGGTCTCGACCGGGGTCGCAGCGCTCGGTGCGGCGGGCGGCGTGGCATCCGCAGGAGCCGCCTGCTCCGTCGCCTGCGCCGCCTCGCCGAGAGCGTCGTCCATCGCGCCCTCGACCGCGGCGCTCGCCTCCCCCGCGAGCACCGCGCCGGTGTCGAGAGACGGCGCCGTCAGCGGTGCCGCTGGCACGGAGACCGGGCCGTCGTCGGCCAGGGCCTCCGTGGGGAGGGTCGCCGCGGCCGCGCTCACGAGAGTGGCGGCAACGACACATGTCGCGAGACGTGCAGTCGTGATAGGCGCCATGCAACGACATCTATGCAATCTTCTCCGATTTTTTATTCGTCATTCTTCGATGTCTTTCTGGACATGCCGCCCGTTGCGATGTAGTTTTCCCCGTACAAGAGGCGGTGGATCTGGTGAGGTATCGGGGGAATCACGGTGAGGGGCAACGGCGACGCTCGACCGCGGCGCTTCTCGCCGCCTACCACCATCGAGGCGACCGATCCGCCCGAACCCGGGTGATCGAGCAGAACCTGCCGCTCGTCCATTCGCTTGCACGCCGGTTCTGGCGTCCGTCGGAACCGCTCGACGACCTCGTCCAGGCCGGCACGATCGGCCTGATCAAGGCCGTGGACGGGTTCCGGGACGACCGAGGGCGCGACCTCGGCGCGTACGCCGTGCCGACCATCGTCGGCGAGCTGCGCCGGCACGTCCGCGAGCGTGCCTCCGCGTCGTCTGTCGCGGAGCTCGAGGAGGAGACGCTCGCAGCGGGCGCCCGCTCGCAGGCAGAGGTGAGCGAGACGCGCGAGCTCGTGCGCGCCGCCCTCGACGTGCTCACTCCGCGCGAGCGGCGCATCGTCGCGCTCCGCTACTACCGTGACTGGAGCCAGCAGAGCATCGCCGCGGAGGTCGGGCTCTCGCAAGTTCAGGTGTCGCGGGTGCTGTCCGCGTCGCTCGCGAAGATGCGCGACAGGCTCGAGGCGGCCTGACGCCGCCATGCGCCGCATTGTGCGTACCGCCTCGAGCCCGTACACTCGACGGTTGGTGAGTGCCCAACCGTCCGCCTCGGACATCCACGAGGGGAGCCGCACGAAGACGCCGCCGTCGCCGAGCGGACGCCTCCTCCTCCGCATGCCTCCGGACCTCCATGGCGAGCTTGCCCAGGCGGCGGAGCGCGACGGGACGAGCCTCAACGGTTACATCATCGCCCGACTCGGGGAGGCCGTCGGAAGGACGCAGGAGAGCGGCGCGGCCGCATCGTCGGGGCTCTCGGCCGTCACGGTCCGGCGGCTCCTGATCGCGAACGTGGTCACCGTCGCGCTCGCGTCGGTCGCCGCACTCGCAATCCTGCTCGTCGCCTGGCTCGGGTAGGCCCGGAGCCGGTCTCACGCCGAGCGGCGCGGTGGAGTCGCCGCCCGTGGCGTCTCGGTAGCTCTCAGGCGGGCTCGGTAGCCGGCTCGAGTGGCGCTCTCGGCCTTGGCGCCCGGGTCGCGAGAACCGAGCCCGCGAGAACCAGCCCGAACCCGAGCATCACCCCGATCGTCAGGTGCTCTCCGAGCACGAGAACGCCGAGGATCGCGGCGACGGCAGGGTTGACGTACGTGATCACCGTGGCGCGCACCGGGCCGATCTCGCCGATCAGCGCGAAGAAGACGACGAAGGCGAGCGCCGTGCAGACGACGGCGAGCCCTGCAACCGCACCGACCGCGGCGGCAGAAGGCATCTCGTGCGGGAGGCTGAACGCCGCGATCGGGACGTAGATGACGGCGGTGAGCGCAAGCGATGCGGCGATGACTCCCATCGCCGGGAGATGCGCGAGGTATCGCTGCAGTATCAGCGGCCCGACCGCGTAGCAGACGGCCACGACCCCGACCTCTACGATCGGCAGGGCGCTCGCGCCGTCGAGATTCACGCCGACGATCGCCGCCACGCCGAGGACGCCGAGGAGCAGCCCGGCTGCGCGGGCACCGCTCATATGCTCACGCGCGCCGGTCGTCGCTGCGACCACGACCGCGACCAGCGGGACTGCGGCAACGAGAAGGCCGGTGAGCGAGCTCGAGAGATGCTGCTCTGCGCTTCCGAGGAGCACCCACGGGATCGCGATCTCGATCGCCGCGAATACGACCAGCGCCGGCCAGTGGCGCACGAGCGGCCGGAGCTCGTTCCGCCGCAGAGCGAGGGGCAGCAGGATCGCCGCCGCCACGAGCGTTCGAGAGAGCACGAGCATCGCCGGGCTGAGGTCGCGCACAGCGACACGGATCAGGAGGTACGGGACGCCCCAGATCACGCACATCGAGGCGAAGAGCAGCCATCCGCGCCGGCTCATGAGTCCGCTCCAGACCATTGCGGCGCCATTCGACCACGCTACCCGGGACGGTCCGGGCTAGGCGATCGGCCTTTCTGCTCGAAGCGATCAGCGAACGGAATGCACGCGCCGGCGCGTGCTGGGGTCAGGCACCTGGCGGTGCCAGACCCCTACAAACGTCCGGAGCGGAAGACGCCCCAGAGCAGCCAGACGCCGAATGCGCCCGAGAGGACGAAGCCGACGACGGACAGGAGGTGCAGCCCCATGAGGTGCGGCCCGTCTTTCGCCAGGACCCCGATCAGGGAGGAGCCGACGAGGCCGCCGAGGATGACGAGGGCGACGGCGATCCGGTTGACCGAGACGTCCATGTGGTGCGCGAGATCGTCGATGCCGGGATTCGAGATCCTCACCTCGAGCTCGCCGTCGCGGAGCTCGTTCAGGATGTCGTGCACCTGCCTCGGCACCTCGAGCGCCAGCTCTGCGATGTCCTGCACCTCGGCGCGGGCACGGAGTGCGACGCGCCTGGGCGAGTAGCGCTCGGCGATCAGGTGCTTCGCGTACGGTCGCGCGACCTCGAACACGTTGAAGTCCGGGTACACCTCCGCCGCGACGGAGCCGAGGGTCGCGATTGCCTTGTCGAGGATCACGAACCGCGTCGGCAGGCGGAGGTTCATCGCGTAGATGAGCGTGAGCCCCTCGCGGATCGCCTCGATCGGGTCGATGTCCGACAGGCGCGAGCCGTAGTAGCGGTAGTAGAGCTCCTCGAGACGTGAGCGCAGCTCCTCCTCGCGCTCGCGCGGATACCGCACGCCGAGGTCGGTGAGCCGCCGCGGGAGCGCCTCGACGTTCTCGGTCGCCGCATCGACGAAGAGCCGGGTGAGGCGGGCCATGTCCAGGTCGGTGAGCCGCCCCGCGAGGCCGAAGTCGATAAGGCCGAGCCGGCCGTCGTCGAGGTGGAGGATGTTCGACGGATGCGGGTCGCCGTGGAAGAACGCGTGACGGAAGATCATCGCCATCCACGCGTCCGTCAGCGTGTAGGCGAGCTCGCGACGTGAGGCGTCGTCCCAGGCGTCGAGGTCGAGGTCGCGGACGTGTGTCCCCTCGAGCCGGTCGAGCGTGAGCAGGCGGCCGGTCGTGTAGCGCCACCAGACGCGCGGCACCGCGATGCGATCGTCGCCGGCGAAGTTCCGCCGGAAGGTCTCGGCGTTGCGGGCCTCCTGCTGGTAGTCGAGCTCGAGGCGGATCGAGCGGCCGAACTCGTCGACCAGCTCGCCCGTGTCGATGAAGTCGAGCTGGCGGACGCGCTCGCGCGCGACGCGCGCCGCAGACGCCATCAGCTTGAGGTCGGACGCGATCTGGCGTGCCGCGTTCGGACGCTGAACCTTGACGACCACCTCGACGTCGTTGGGCAGCGTCGCACGATGCACCTGGCCGATCGACGCCGCCGCGATCGGCGTCTCGTCGAAGTCGAGGAACGCCTGCTCGACGGTGAGGCCGAGCTCCTCCCCGATGACGCGCTCGACCTCCCCCATCGGGACCGGCGAGACGTCGTCCTGGAGCTTTCGAAGCTCCCCGATGATGTCCGGTGGCACGACGTCCGGGCGGGTCGAGAGCAGCTGCCCGAACTTGACGAACGTCGGGCCGAGCTCGTCGAACATCTCGCGCAACCGGCGCCCCCGGTCGCCGTCCTGCTCGCTGTCCCCAGAACGGCGGCGGTCGAGGAGGTAGCCGAACCCGTGCCGCGTGGCGACGCGCCCGATCTCCGTGACGCGCGAGAGCGTCCGCTGCTGGCCGGCGTCCGGCATCGGCTCAGTGTCGCACGGTCAGGCGACGCGGTCCCGCTCGAGCAGCCGCAGTCGATGCTCGAGCTGCGCCACGCGGAGCGCGAGGTCCTCGACCTCCTCGCGGCGCGCGAGCCCCGCCTTGGCGAGCGCCCGTTCCATCGCCTCGTCGCGCCGTGCGCCGACGCGCTCGAGCTCCGAGCGCCACGAGGCGACGGTGTCGCTCACCGCCTCCCGCATGGCGTCACGCTCGACCCCGACGCGTCGCGCCAGGTCGTCGGCGATCTCCTCCATCGCCTCCACGCTCATCGTCGCCCAGCCGATACCGGCGAGGAGCAACTCGGAGACGGTCCGCGGCTCGCGATCGGGCTCGGCGCTCATCGCGCCCATTCTACGGGCGCCGACACGCAGCCTCCAGGCAGCTGCTTGAGTTCCCAAGCTTGAGTTCTCAAGGTAGTTGCGGCCCCGGAAGGGGACGCCTTCAGGGATCTGCCCCGCCCGCAGGGCGGGGATCCGAGCGCCGGTTTCCGTTCTGCGGAATCCGGCTTGCGAACAAGTGCTAGCGAGGCCTACCGTGCGGGCGGCCGCTGCGACGCTGGCGGCGCCGCTCGCGGCTCGAGCTGCTGGAGTCGCCCAGGGGCACTCCGGCCGGCGCCGGGGCTGCGGACGGCGCGGGCGCAGCGACTGCGGCGGGCGCCGGCTCGGGCTCGGCGCCCAACAGCGCTCCACCGACGGACCCCCCGACCCCGGCGGGGAGAGGATCGCCTTCGCGGTCGCGTCGGCGGGCCCACTCGGGATCCCGTTCCATGAGGACGGTGAGCAGCGGCGTCGCGATGAAGATGGTCGACACGGCACCGACCAGGATCCCGACCATGATCGCGAACGCGAAGTCCTGCAGCGTCGCGCCGCCGAAGAGGAACAGCGCGACGATCGGGACGAGCGTGATGAACGTCGTCACCATCGACCGCCGCAGCACCTCCCAGACCGACACGTTCGCGATCGTCGCGATCGATGCGCGCGGCATCAGCTTCATGTTCTCGCGGATACGGTCGAAGACGATGATCGTGTCGTAGATCGAGAAGCCGAGGATCGTGAGCACGGCCGCGACGGTCGACGCCGTCACCTCGCGCCCGGAGAGTGCGTACACACCGAGCGTGATCAGCACGTCGTTCCCCAGCGTGCGCAGGATGGGGACGGCGAAGCGCCAGCGGTAACGGAGCGCGACGTAGAGCGCGATCAGCGCGAACGAGACGAGGATGGCGACGATCGCGCCCTTCAGGATCTGCCGGCTGAAGCTCGCGGAGACGTTGTGGACCGCATCTATGTGTGCATCGAGTCGGCGCGTCAGCGCGCTCTCGAGCTTCGTCTGCTCGGGATCGGTGAGCGCCTCGGTGCGAACCTCGAACTCCTTGTAGTTGTCGCCGGTCGCCTGGCCGCGGCCCTGCACGATCGCGTCGGACCGGCCGATCACGCCCATCTCCTCGCGCACGGACGACAGCGAGACAGGCGTCGGCGTCGAGAACTGGACCTGCGTGCCCCCCTTGAAGTCGATGCCGAGGTTGAGGCCCTGGACGATCAGCGCGACCACGCTCACGCCGATCGCGACGAGGGAGAGGATGAACCAGAGCCGGCGCCTCCCAATGACGTCGATCCGCTGCCAGCGGGGGATCTCGGTCGCGGTCGCGCCCATGAAGCGCGGGTTGTCGAACCACCGGAAGCCCGAGAGCACCGTCAGCATCGCGCGGGTGGCGACCACGGCGGTGAGCATCGAGATCGCAGTACCGATGAGCAGCATCAGCGCGAAGCCGCGGACGCTCGCCGTGGCGACGGCGAACAACACCAGCGCGGTGATCGCCGTGACCGCATTCGCGTCGACGATCGTGTGGAATCCCTTCGTGTAACCGGTGGAGATCGCCGCCCGGACCGAGCGCCCGGCGCGCACCTCTTCCTTGATGCGTTCGAAGATGACCACGTTGGCGTCGGCCGCCACCCCCAGGGTGAGAACGAGGCCCGCAAAGCCCGGGAGCGTGAGCGTGACGTGGAAGAGGAGGATCGCCGCGTACAGCAGCGCCGCGTAGACGATGAGGCCGAGAACGGCCACGATGCCGAGGAAGCGATAGAAGATGAGAAGGAAGATCGCGACGAGCAGAAGCCCGACCATCGCGGCGAGCTTCGCCTCCTGCAGCGAGTCCTTGCCCAGCGTCGCCGAGATCGCAGTCTGGTCGAGCGTGCGGAACTCGACGGGCAGCGCGCCGGTCTGCAGCACGAGCGCGAGGTTCTTCGCCTCGCCGATCGACTGCAGGCCCGAGATCTGCGCGCCGTTCGAGCCGGTGATCCCGCCCGGGTACTCGGTGAAGTCGATCGTCGGCCACGACCTGATCTCGCGGTCGAGCACGATCGCGAAGTGCTGCAGGAAGGCGCTCGGGTCGCCCTGGCCGCCGCCGACCGTGTTGAAGAGCAGCTTCCCGCGCTGTGCGATGTCGCGGGTGATCTCCTCGAACTTCTTCCCGCCCTTGTCGGTGAACTCCATGAGCACGATCGGCTCGCCCGTGCGCGTGTCGAAGTCCTGCCTCGTGCCCGAGAGCTTGAGGTCGGAGCCCGTCATCTCCGGCACCTCGGGCGGCGTGTACCGCATCAGGTACCAGGAGTTCTGCGTCGGATTCGTCTGCGCGACGCCCGGGCAGACGACGGCCCCGCCGGCGCCGCAGCGCACGACGACCGTGCTCGGCGGGACGGCGAAGAGCTTGTGGCCGGGCGGCAGCTTCCCATCCCACTTGGAGAGCGCCGCCTGCTTCGTCTGCACGGGCCCGCGGACGAGCTTCTTGCCCTTGGTCTCGAAGACGTAGTAGGTATCCGGCGTCCCCTTGCCCGCGAGCGCCTGCTGGCCGGCGAGCAGGTCGTAGAGCTTTGCGGTCGCGATCGGCTGCCGGGTGCGCGCGTCGATCGACGGCGAGACGAGGTCGCGCTCGAGATCGAAGAGCTCGAGCTGCGCGGTCTTGCCGATGATCGCGGCGGCCGCGGCGGGGTCCTTCACGCCGGGAAGCTGAATCGAGATCTGGTCCGAGCCCTGCGTCCGGATCTCCGGCTCGGAGACGCCGAGCTTGTCGACGCGCGAGCGCATGATCGAGACCGACCGGTCGAGGTCCTCCTTGGTCAGCTTGCGGTCCTTCGGCGTGACCGCCTGCAGCGTGACCTCGAGGCCACCCTGCAGATCGAGACCGAGGGTCGGCCGCCGCTCGAGCGGCGATCCGGGAACGGCCAGCAGCGCAACCCCGACGAGGGCCGCGGCGACGAGACCGACGACGAAGACTGCTGCGCGACGGGTCATGTGCGACCGGTCAGGTTAGCGGCGGTCGAGCGCTTCGGCACCCTCCGGGACCTCCGACTTCACGATTTCCTCGGAGACGACAACACCGTCTTCATCATTCAGGCCCTCCGCGGCGTCATCGGGGCCCTCATCGGCCTCGTCCGTCTCGTCGTCGGGCTTCTCGACGCCGGCGACGGCGCGCCTCGCGATGCGTACGCGGATGCCCTCGGCGATCTCGACGACCAGGTCGTCGTCCTCGTCGATCTCTTGGACGATGCCGTAGATGCCGCCCACCGTCAGGACCTCGTCGCCCGGCTCGATGCCGGAAAGCAGCTGCTGCTGTTCGGCCTGCTTGCGCCTCTGGGGCCGGATCAGCAGCACCCACAGCAGGGCGAACATCGCAGCGAGCAGAATCAGGGTGCCACCGTTCAACGTTCCTCCTCCAGGCCGGCGGTGAGCAAGGCGAGCGCGTCCGCCCGGTAGGCGTCGAACGCACCGCGGGTGATCGCCTCCCGCGCGCCGGCGGTCAGTCGCAGTGTGAACCACAGATTATGCAGTGTGAGCAGGCGCAGCCCGAGAAGCTCCTGCTGGTTGACGAGGTGGCGGACGAACGCACGGGAGAACCCGGCGCACGCAGGGCACCCGCACCCGTCCTCGAGCGGCCCCGGATCGCGCGCGAACCGTGCGTTGCGGAGGTTGAGGCGTCCTCGTGCCGTGAGCGCCGACCCCGTTCGGGCCGTTCGCGTCGGCAGGACGCAGTCGAACATGTCGATGCCCCGGGCGATCACCTCGAGGATGCCCTCGGCGTCGCCGAGGCCCATGAAGTAGCGCGGGCGCTCCGCGGGCAGGAGCGGCGCCGCCCAGCCGACGGTGTCGAGCATCTCGACGCGGCTCTCCCCCACGGCGAGCCCTCCGAGCGCGTAGCCGTCGAACGGCAGGCCGATGATCCCCTCGATCGATCGCGTGCGGAGCGTCGGGTCTGTGCCCCCCTGCGCGATCCCGAAGCGCAGCTGACCCGGCGCCCGCGGCGCGTCGACCTGCCGCTCCGCCCAGAGCTGGGTGCGCCGCACGGCCTCCTCGTGCTCGCGCAGCGAGACGTCCGCCGGCGGGCAGATGTCGAGGCACATCGCGATGTCCGATCCAAGCCGGCGCTGGATCTCGGCGACGCGCTCCGGCGTCAAGCGCTCCTCGCTGCCGTCGTAGACCGAGCGGAACGTGACGCCGTCGTCGTCGACCCGCGCGAGCGTGTCGCGCAACGAAAAGACCTGGAAACCGCCGGAATCGGTGAGGATCGGCCCGTCCCAGCCGGTGAACGCGTGCAGGCCGCCGAGCTCCTCGATCACGTCCTCACCGGGGCGGAAGTGCAGGTGGTACGTGTTCCCGAGGATCACGTCGGCGCCGAGAGAGCGCACCTCGGCCGGGAGGAGAGTCTTCACCGTGCCCTTGGTGCCCACGGGCATGAACGCGGGCGTGTGGATGTCGCCGTGCGCCGTGCGGAGCACACCGGCCCTCGCGGCGCCGTCGGTTGCCTCGACGGTGAAGCTCACGGGGCAAGGATCTCGCAGTCGGTTCCGTGGGCTCGCGACAAACGGAGATCGGTCGTCACGAGCGGCGCCGCGAGCGCTTCCGCGAGGGCTACGTAGGCAGCGTCGGCTGCGCTCAGCTGGTGTCGTAGCTCCCACATTCGCTCGTGGAGCGGTGGGTGCGGATACCGCGCGAGGGGCATGAGGCTCACGGCGTCCAGCGCGGTACGGGCCGCGACCGGCGTCACGACACCACGATAGGCGAGTGACCTGCACGCACCTAGAACCTCCACGTCGAGAACGTGCGGAGCTGCAAGACCTTCCGTTTCGACGAGTTGTTCGGCCACCCACGTCCCGAGCGCCTCGGCACCCAGCGCCAGGTCGACCAGCGCGCAGCTGTCGACGACGATCATCCGGCGTCGCGCATGCGACGGATCACCGCGGAAGGCTGTTCGTCAATTTCCGGCCTCGGAAGGGCCTGGAGGCGCGCCACCATCTCTGCGACCGTTGGCCGGGCGGCCTCCCGTTCCGCGACCCGGAGGAGCAGCTCAGAGAGCGAGACTCCCTCCCGGGCGGCGCGCTCCTTCAGCTTCCGATGAAGCTCGGGCGGAACGTTCCGAATCTGGATGTTCCCCATGCAATGCGCATGCTAACATGCAAATTGCATGTCCTTTGCGGACATGGCGTCACAGGACGAGCATCGCGTCGCCGAACGAGTAGAAGCGGTAGCGCTCGCGAATCGCGAGCTCGTACAGCTCCCGCGTCCGTTCGATCCCCGCAAACGCCATGACGAGCGCGAGCAGGGTCGTCCGCGGCAAGTGGAAGTTCGTGAGGAGCGCGTCGACGCGACGGAACGCGAAGCCGGGCGTGATGAAGAGGTCCGAGCGACCATCGAGCGGGGCGCCGCGCGCGAGCGTCTCGAGCACGCGGGTCGTCGTCGTCCCCACCGCGAGCACGCGGTCGGCCGCCTCGATCCTCGTCCACGTGGCAGGCTCGACGGCGTAGCGCTCCCCGTGGAGCTCGTGCTCCTCGAGCGTGTCGGCCGTGAGCGGCCTGAAGGTGTCGAGCCCGACGTGGAGCGTGATTCGCTCGACGTCGAGTCGCGCCAGGACGTCGGGCGAGAAGTGGAGGCCGGCCGTCGGCGCCGCCGCCGACCCGAGCTCGCGCGCGTACACCGTCTGGTAGCGCTCCGGGTCGGCGGGCCGCTCGTGGATGTACGGCGGCAGGGGCAGCTCACCGAGCGGCTCGCCTTCCACACGCACCCGCCATCTCCCCCCGCCGAGCGCCTCGACGAGCTCCACGGACGAGCGACGCGAGACTGTGTCACTCGGCTCCAGGCGCTCGCCGGGTCGAAGCCGGCGGGAGGGGCGAGCGAGCGCTTCCCAGATGCCGTCGCCGAGGGGCTCTACGAGAAGCACCTCCACCGCGCCGCCGGTCTCCCGCCGCAGGTGCAGGCGGGCGGGAACGACGCGGGTGTCGTTCACCACCGTGACGTACTCGCCGACCTCCTCCGGCAGCTCGGAGAAGGTCCGGTGCCGCACGGCGCCGGTCGCGCGGTCGGCGACGAGCAGCCGCGATTCGTCCCGCCGCGTCGCGGGATGTTGCGCGATCAGCTCGGCCGGGAGGTCGTAGTCGAGCTCCGACGCCCTCATCCTGCGCCGAGAGTATCCTGGGGCCCATGGACGAACAGGTGCTGGAAAGGGCGCGGCAGCGGGTCGCCGAGGCGCGGACGGAAGGCGTCGCCGGCGCACGGCTCGACGCGTCGCTCGAGAGAGCGCGCGCCGAGGTGATGCGCCTGGCGCAGGTCGCCGACGAGCTGGAGAGCTCGCTGCCCAAGCAGGTGGGAATCGCGGTGCGCGACGGCATCGCCCGCGAGGTTGTCCCGGTCAGCCGTAGCCTCGCCGAGATCCGCGGCGGCGTGAACCAGTCGCTGCGACGGCTCGAGCGGCTCGAGGAGGAGCTCCTGGCGGAGCGAAACGCGCGGATCGACGATCTGGCTGTCCTCGTCGACCTCGTGTCGGCGGGTTGGTCCGGGGTCGACAGGAGGCTGAAGCGGCTCGAGGACGGAATCGAGGGCGCGGTCGTGCCGCTCCCGACCGGTCGCGACGCCGAGGGGGCGGGCTCGCCGGCCGAGCGGGCAGCGGTCGCGTAGGAGGCTCTACCCGAAGGCGAGTATCACGGCGCACGCGGCCGCCCAGACGGCGACCGTGACGAGCAATGGCAGGTCCTCGACGAGGAGCGACTCGGGCTCCTCGCCGAGGCCGCGCCGGTGGAGCAGCAGCAGGTACCGGAAGAGCCCGTAGACGACGAGCGGGACGGTCGCGACGAGCCAACGCGTGTCGTGCGCCGCCAGCGCGTACCCCGTGTAGGCGGCGATCGTCGCCGCCGCGACGATCCCGAGAAGCTGGTCGACGAGCGCGACGCTGTAGCCGTCGAGCGCGGGACGCGCGCGGACGCCGTCCAGCCCGAGCTCGGCACGGCGCTTGCCGAGCGCGACGAAGAGCGCGAGCAAGAACGTGCAGAGGAGGAGCCACTCCGAGATGCGGACGTCGACCGCTATCGCGCCCGCCGACGCCCGCAGGACGAAGAGGCCCGCGATCGCGAGCACGTCGACGAGCTCGAAGGCCTTGAGGCCGAGCGAGTAGGCCGCCTGCAGGGCGACGAACGCCGCGAGGCACGCCAGCGACATCGGTCCGAGCATCCCCGCGAGCACGACCGCCGCGAGGGCCAGCGCCCCGGCGAGCGCGAGAGCGACCTGCGGGGAGAGCTCGCCGCGGGCGATGGGGCGGGAGCGCTTGACGGGGTGAAGCCGGTCGGACTCGGCGTCGCGCACGTCGTTCACGAGGTAGGCCGCACTCGAGGCAGCGCAGTAGGCGACGAACGCCGTCACGGCCGCGAGCCAGCGCGCCGGGTCGCCGAGCTTCGCCGCGAAGATGATGCCGGCGAAGAGCAGCAGGTTCTTCGTCCACTGGCGCGGCCGCATGGCAACGAGCGCCGCGGCGGCCGGGGAACGGCGGCGCGGAAGCTCGAGGACTGCCGCCGGCTCCGCCATGGGCCGACTCTACTTCGTCGCCGGTGACGGGCCTCTCAGGCCCGGCGGGCGGGCAGGACGAGGCGGAAGCGGCTCCCCTCCCCCGGGTCCGTCTCGAGCTCGACCCGGCCACCGAGCGCGCCCGCGAGCTCGCGGGCGATCGGCAATCCGAGCCCTGTTCCCTGCGTGTCGCGCGAGACGAAGGGGCTGAAGATGCGCTGGGCGTCCTCCGGTGAGATGCCCGGGCCGGTGTCGACGACGTCGACGCGGACGGTGCCGTTCGACGACTCGAGCACGACGTCGATGCTGCCGCCGTCCGGCGTCCACCGGAAGGCGTTCTTCAGGAGATTCGTGATCACCTGCAGCACCCGGTCGCCGTCGGTGATGATCGTCGGGGCCGTCTCCGATCCCTGCAGCTCGTACTCGATCTCGCGGCGCCGCGCCTCGTCTCCGAACGAGCCGTAGGCGTGCACGATCAGCCGGCCCATGTCGACCTCCTCGGTCTGGACGGTGAACCGGTGGGCGCGGAGCTTTGCGAGGTCGAGCACGTCCCCGACGAGCCGCTCGAGTCGCGTGGCCTCGCTGGCGACGACCTCGAGCGACGCGCCGACGAGCTCGGGGTCGTCGATCAGCCCGTCGCGGAGAGCGTCGACATGCCCCTTGATCGCGGTGAGCGGCGTGCGGAGCTCGTGCGAGACGGACATCAGGAACTGTCGCTCGCGCTCCTCGGTCGCGGCCAGTCGCGCCGCCATCTCGTTGAAGCGCTCCGAGAGATGCGAGATCTCGTTGCCACCCGGACCGACCGGCACGTGCACCGCATAGTTGCCGTGCGCGATCTCGTCCGACGCCTTGGCGAGTGCCTCGACAGGGCCGCTGATGCGGCGCGAGAGCCAGAGACCGAGTAGCCAGGCGAGGAGGCCGCCGATCGCGAACGCCGCAGCCAGGCGGGCGACCAGCGGCAGCCACTGGTCGCGGACGACGTCCTGCGCCTTGGCGACGACGATCGCGCCGAGCGCGGGGCCGTCCCTCTCGAGGCGGAGCGGCTGCGCGACGGCGAGGTAGGTCCGCGTCCGCCCGGGCGGCCGGAACCGGAAGCGGTACGGGCCGTTCGAGGTGAGCGCGGCCGCCGGGATCGACGACTCCGCGAGCCGCTCGAGCCCGGTGGTCTGCCCGGGGAACGCGGGTGCGCCCGCATAGAAGAGCTGATCACCCGTCGCGAGCTCGAGCGCGGCGGGCGCGAAGTCGGGCGCGGGCGTGCCTTCGTCTGCCGCGCGCAGGGCGGCGTCGCCGTACAGGCGCGCGATGCCCCGTGCCTCGCGGCCGAGCTCCTCGTACGACTGGTTGCGCGTGTAGCCCGCGAAGAGCTGGACGGCGATGAGCGCCGAGACGAGGCCGGCGAGCACGATCCCGAGCAGGAACACCGCCGGCAGCCGGAAACGCAGCGAGCCGGGCATCAGGGCGTAGCGTACGCCGTGGCTCGGAGCGTGAGCCCGGAAGCGGAGCGGCGGCGCCACCTGGGCGCTCTACGCCGTGTGAGCGGTCGTGCGCTCGGACGCGACCTTGTAGCCGACGCCCCACACGGTCACGATCGGCGACGCGTCCCCGAGCTTTCGCCGGATCTGCCGGACGTGGACGTCCACCGTCCGCGTGTCGCCGGCGAAGGTGTAGCCCCACACGCGCTCGAGCAGCTGGTCTCGAGTGAGGACGATGCCGCGATGGTCGAGCAACTCCCAGAGGAGGTCGAACTCCTTCGGCGCGAGCTGGATCTCGTCGTCGCCGACGAGCACCTCGCGGCGACCGGAGTTGATCGACAGGTCGCCGTGGCGGATCTCGTCACCCTCGTCGATGCGGCGGTCGGACGTCGCGCGGCGGAGGACGCTCTTCACGCGGGCGACGAGCTCGCGCGGGTTGAAGGGCTTCGTGAGGTAGTCGTCCGCACCGACCTCGAGGCCGATGATCTTGTCGACGTCCTCGTCGCGCGCGGTCAGCATGATGATCGGCACGTCCGAGCTCTTGCGGATCCGTCGGCAGATCTCGATGCCGTCCATGTCCGGCAAGTTGAGGTCGAGCACGATGAGGGACGGCATCTCGGCCGCGACGGCGTTCAGCGCGCCCGCGCCGGTTCCCACCGCGCGCACGCCGTAGCCGGCGTTCTTGAGGTAGAGCGAGACGAACGACGCGATCGACTGCTCGTCCTCGACGACCAGCACCGTCTGCGGCTGGCTCACGGCGCCACGGCCTTCGTGGTCGGGCCCTCAACGGCCGCAGCCCCGAACGAAACGGTCTCGGCAACGCTCGGGATCGCCAACGGGCCGCCGTCACCGATCGCGTACGTTCCGGTCGCGCCCGTGGGATCCGGGTTGCCCGTCAGCGTCGCGGCCCCCTGCCCGCGCGCGGAGATCGCGAACCCGTCGCCGCGCACCGTGATCTTGTAGCGCCCGCCGGGCACGTAGAAGTTGACGTTCTTGCCGCGCAGCCACACGGTCTTCCCACGCGGCACGCCGTTGACGCGCGGGCTCCACTGGTCGAGCGGCGACAGGTCGACGATCTTCACGTCGCCCTTGTCGAGCCGACCGATCACGATTCCCTTCCCCGTGAGCACGACAGTGCCGCGGCCGTTCTCGATCGAGAGCGTCCCGGCAGGGCTCGGCGCCGCCCACCCGACGGGAACGGCGATGGCGAGAACGAGGGCAGACAGAAGTACGGCGCGCATACGTGTCTGCAGTATCGGGACGACGCGTGGGTGCGGGGTGAGACAGGCGTAAGGAAAGTGTAAGTGGGCGAGGGGACGATCCCGCCCCTGGGCGCCGACACCGCGGCTCGAGGCACGCCCGGCCGGACGGCAGTGCAAGATCGTCGCCATGGGCGACATCGTCGAGTTCGGCCGCGTGATCCTCTTCGCCTCGGGGGCGCTGCTCCTCGCGATCGGCGTCCGCATGGTCGCGGGCCGTCTCGCCGTGCCGACGGCGGGTCTGCTGCTCGTCGCCGCGGCGGCCGCGTCGGATCTCTTCGACCGGCTCGACGGCGTGCTGACCTTCGAGGACGTCCAGCGGATCGTGACGTTGGCGCTCGTCGTGATCCTGTTCGAGGGCGGCTCGAACATCGGCTTGCGGCGCTTCCGGGCCAGCGCGGCGCCGATCCTCGCACTCGGGGTCCTCGGCACGTTCGGGACGGCGGCGCTCGTCGCCGTGGCCGCGCACTACGCGCTGGGCTTCTCCTGGACGGTCGCCGGGCTCCTCGGAGCGGCGCTCGCCCCCACCGACCCCGCGGTCACCTTCTCCGTCCTCGCCGGTCGCGATGTCAGCGGCCGTTCCGGGACGATCCTCGAGGGAGAGTCCGGGTTCAACGACCCGGTGGGCATCGCGCTCATGATCGGCATGATCGAGGTCGCGACGCACGACGACGCATCCCCCCTCTGGACGATCGTCGAGGAGTTCGTCCGGGAGATGGCGATCGGCCTTGCGGTCGGTGTCGCCGGCGCCCTGGCCCTCGCCACCCTCATCCGCCGCGCGCCGCTGCCCGATCGGACGCTCTACCCCATCGCCGTGATCCTCGCGGTCGGCGCGATCTACGGCGCCGCCACCGTCGCAAAAGGGTCCGGCTTCCTCGCGGTCTTCGTCGCCGGCATCCTCGTCGGCGACATGCGGTACGCCGCCCGGAGCGCGGTGCGGGACTTCAGCTCGGCGCTGACCGACCTCGGCGAGCTGGCCGCCTTCGTCGTGCTCGGGCTGACGGTCGACCTGGCGCTGATCGGAGATGCCGGGCTCTGGTGGCAGGGTCTCGTGCTCGCGGCGCTGCTCGGCCTCGTGATCCGGCCGCTCGTCGTGACCCCGCTCCTGCTTCCGGCGCGGCTCGACTGGGGCGAGCGTGGATTCGTCGTCTGGAGCGGGCTCAAAGGCGCTGTCCCGATCCTGCTCGCGTCACTCGCCGTCGTCAGCGGAACCGACGACGCCGCGAAGATCTACGGGATCGTGTTCGTGGTCGTCCTCTGCTCGGTGGTCGTCCAGGGCTCGCTCGTGCCCTCCGTCGCCGCCCGCCTCGGTGTCGAGATGGTGCCGGCGCGGCCTCATTCGTAGCCGTAGAAGCCTCGGCTTGACTTCCGTCCGAGCAGCCCTGCGTTGCGCATGCCGACGATCCGGGGCGGCGGTGCCATCCGCGGCTCGCGGAGCTTCTCGTAGAGCGCCTCGGAGGCGTGGACGTGGACGTCGATGCCGACGAGGTCGAGCAGCGTGCAGGGCCCCATCGGCCAGCCGGCGCCGTTCGTCATGGCCGCGTCGAGCGACTCGGGCGTCACGCGCGCCTCGTCGAGGACGCGCACGCAGTCGTTGAGCAGGGGGATCAACACACGGTTGACGACGAAACCGGGTGTGTCGTGGCACGGAACGGCAACCTTGCCGAGCCGCTCGACGATAGCGAGCGCCGCCGCGACGGCCTCGTCTGCGGAGAGCTGTGCGCGGACGACCTCGACGAGCGGCATCAGGGGTGCCGGGTTGAAGAAGTGCATTCCGACGACGCGCTCGGGCGTGGCCGTCGCCGCCGCGATCTCTGTGACCGAGAGCGCGGACGTGTTGGTCGCGAGAACGGCGTCGGTGCGGCAGATCCGCTCCAGCTCCGCGAAGAGCGCGCGCTTCGCGTCCAGCTCCTCGACGATCGCCTCGATCACGAGGTCGCATTCGGAGAGCTTCGAGAGCTCGGAGGTTGTCGTGAGCCGAGCGACGGCCGCGTCCCGCTCGTCCTGCGTGCGCTGGCCCTTCTCGACCTTGCGGGTCAGGAAGTGGCCGATGCGGCCGGCCGCCGCCTCCCCGAGCTCCGTGGTGACCTCGCGCCCGACGACCTCGAAGCCGGCCTCGATCGCGACCTGCGCGATGCCGGCGCCCATGGCGCCGAGCCCGACGACCCCGATCCGCTCCACCGCCATTCGGCCGCGGAGCCTACACCGGCGTGGGGACCTCTAGCCCTGGTAGTCGCGGCGGCGCTGCACGTCGTCGATGCGCGAGTCACGCCCGTACAGGAGCGCCAGCGGCCCGACGACGAGAAGGAAGATGACGAGGACGAGTTCCATGTGGTCATTGTGGCGTGCAGGTACTATTAGGGCAAATCGAGGTATTCATGGCAACCATCACTCAACCTGATCAATGGCGAGGGGTCGAGGTTCGGCATTTCGCCGCGCTCGACGCGGTTGCGCGTGAGGGCTCGTTCGGACGCGCCGCAGATCGGCTCGGGTACACGCAGTCGGCCGTCAGCCAGCAGATCGCCGCGCTCGAGAAGATCGTCGGCGAGACGCTCGTCGAGCGGCCGGGTGGCCCCCGGGCGGTCTCGCTCACCGAGGCCGGCGAGCTGCTGCTCCGGCACGCCGAGGCGATCGTCGCGCGACTCGACGCGGCTCGCGCCGACATCGCCTCGCTCCGCGCCGGCGAGACGGGCACGCTGCGGGTGGCGACGTACCAGTCGGTCGGCGCGCGCGTGCTCCCCGGCGTCATGCGGCGCTTCCTCGCCGACTGGCCCGGCATCGAGCTTGGCCTCTCGGAGCCGACTACCGACCCGGAGCTCTACGCCGCGATCGAGTCGGGCAGTGTCGACCTCGCCTTCGGCAGCCCGCCTCTGCCGGACGGCCCCTTCGAGGCGCTCGAGCTGATGAGTGACCCGTACGTTCTGCTCGTCCCGGCCGACAGCCCGCTGGCCGAGCGCACGTCGGCCTCGCTCGACGACCTCGGCGACCACGTCCTGATCGGGTCGAACACCTGCGCGAGCGGCCTCGTCGTCGAGAACGAGCTCGGCGCGCGCGGATACGGGATCGAGTACGGCTTCCGCTCCGACGACAACGGCACGATCCAGGGCCTCGTCGCCGCGGGCTTCGGCGTCGCGCTCACGCCTCTGCTCGCGATCGCACCGGGCGACGACCGCGTCAGGGCGATCCGGCTGGTGCCGAAGGTCCCGCGACGTCGTGTCGCCGTCGTCTGGCACCGAGACCGCCACCGCTCCCCTGCCGCCCGCGCGTTCATCGAGATCGCGCGTGACGTCGCCGCCGATGTCGAGCGCGAGCTCGTCGAGCCCTGAGAGATCGGTGCGGCGGGGTTTCCCAGGCCCGCCACACCTGGCCCCCGCCTCAGACCCAGGATCGAGCCACTGGACGTCGTCGATCGCCACGAGCAGGCGCTCGTTCGCCGATAGGGCGTAGCGCGCCCAGGAGACCGACCGTGTTCGCCGGCGGGGCTGCGTCCGCGGGCGCGGCCCGGCGCAACAACGCCACCTCGACAGGAAGGCACGGAGGGCGGCGAGCTCGCGCTCCCGGCCGACGACCTCCGAGACCGGCGGAGGCCCGCGGGGCGCGCTCAGAGGCGCTCGACGACGGCCGCTATCGCCTGGCCCTGGCCGATGCACATCGACGCGACGCCGTAGCGCGCCTCACGGCGGTCGAGCTCCGAGACGAGTGTGGCCGTGATCCGGGCGCCGGTGGCGCCGAGCGGATGGCCCAGCGAGATGCCGCTGCCGTTCGGGTTCACGTCGCCCGCCTCCCAGCGCTCGTGGAGGCCGGTGTCCTTCAGGAACTGGAGCACGACCGAGGCGAATGCTTCGTTGACCTCGATCACCGCGATGTCGTCCCATGTGAGCCCCGCCTTGGCGAGCGCACGCTCACACGCGATCGGGTTGCCGTGCAGCATCCGGTAGGGGTCGACGCCCGCGAGGCCGAACGAGACGAATCGCGCGCGCGGCTCGAGCCCGAGACGCGAGGCAGCGGCCTCGCTCGTGACGAGCATCGCGGCGGCGCCGTCGACGATCGCGCTCGAGTTACCCGCGGTGATCTTGCCGTCCTCCTTGAACGCCGGCTTCAGACCGGCGAGCTTCTCGAGGGACGTGTCGCGCCGCGGGTTCTCGTCGGTGGCGACGAGCACGGCGGCGCCTCCCGCGCCGACCTCGACGGGGATGATCTCGCGCTCGAAGCGGCCCTCGTCGATCGCCGCGATCGCGCGGCGGTGGGACTCGTACGAGTACTCGTCGAGCGCTTCGCGCGAGAGGTCCCACTCGTCGGCGATGACCTCGGCAGAGATGCCCTGCGGGACGACGTCCCAGTGCTCGTAGAGCTTCGGCGAGAACCCCTCGAAGCCGTTCGCCGTGAGGTTCGAGCCCATCGGCACCCGCGACATCGACTCGACGCCCGAGGCGACGACGACGTCGAGATGCCCGGCCTGCACCGCGGCGGCGGCGTTGAACGCGGTCTGCATCGACGAGCCACACTGGCGGTCGACGGTCGTGCCGCAGACCGTCTCGGGCCACCCGGCGACGAGCAACGACATGCGCCCGACGTTCAGGGCCTGCTCTCCGACCTGGCTGACGCAGCCCATCTGGACGTCCTCGATCTCCCCGGGATCGAGGTCGAGCCGGCCGACGAGGCCGTTCAGCGTTTGCGCCGCGAGCTCCTCGGCCCGAACGCCTGCAAGGGCGCCGTTCCGCCGTCCGATCGGGGTACGAATTGCATCGACGATGAGCGCGTCGGTCATGCCGTGAACGTACCAGCGCGCGGGGCGTAGAGTGGGCGAATGGCCACGACCGCGACCGAACGGAAGCTCCTCCTCGACGGCGACTGGATCGAGACCGGCGACTGGATCGATGTCGCGTCCCCGTACGACGGCTCGCTCGTCGCGCGGGTGGCGAAGGCGGGCCCGACGGAGACCCGCAGCGCGATCGACGCGGCCGAGCGCGCGATGCGCAATCCGCTCCCGGCGCACAAGCGGGCGGAGATCCTCGTCCGCGTCGCGGGCGCGCTCGGGCGCCGGGCCGACGAGGCCGCACGCCAGATCGCCGCCGAGGCGGGCAAGCCGCTCAAGGCGGCGCGGGTCGAGGTCGCGCGCGCGATGTCGACCTACACCATGGCCGCCGTTGAGGCGCGGAAGCTCGCCGGCGAGATGGTCCCCATGGACGCCTCGCAGGCCGGTGAGGGCAAGCTCGCCTTCACGATGCGCCTGCCGATTGGGGTCGTCGGCGCGATCAGCCCGTTCAACTTCCCGCTCAACCTCGTCGCGCACAAGATCGCCCCCGCGCTCGCGGCCGGGTGCGCCGTCGTCCTCAAGCCCGCATCGCAGACCCCGCTCTCGGCGCTCTTCCTCGCAGAGCTCGAACAGGACGCCGGACTGCCGCCCGGGTGGCTGAACGTGCTCGTCGGCCCGTCGGGCGACATCGGCGACGTCCTCGTCGAGGACGAGCGCGTCGCGCTGATCACGTTCACCGGGTCGGGGGCCGTCGGGTGGGGCATCCGCGAACGCGCGGCGCGCAAGCGCGTCAACCTCGAGCTCGGGAACGCGACCCCGGTGATCGTCGAGGCCGACGCCGACGTCGAGGACGCGGCTGCCCGCTGCGCCGCGAACGCGTTCTCGTTCGCGGGCCAGAGCTGCATCTCCGTTCAGCGGATCTTCGTCCAGGAAACGGTCTACGACCGGTTCCGCGACGCGTTCCTGCCGCGTGTGGAGGCGCTCGTCGTCGGCGATCCGGCGGAGGAGGAGACGGACGTCGGCCCGCTGATCAGCGCCAGCGAGCGCGAGCGGGTGCTCGCGTGGGTCGACGAGGCGCGCGGGCGCGGTGCAACGATCCTGGCCGGCGGCACGCTCGACGGCGAGCTCGTCCGCCCCACCGTCGTCGAGAATCCGCCCGCAGACACCCATCTCGCCTGCGACGAGGCGTTCGGGCCGGTGTGCACGCTCCAGTCCTACGGGACGCTCGACGAGGCGATCGCGCTCGCGAACGCGACGCGCTACGGCCTCCAGGCCGGCATCTTCACCGCCGACCTCAAGCGCGCGCTCCACGCGACCCGGTCGCTCGAGTTCGGTGGCGTCACGGTGAACGAGGCGCCGACGTTCCGCGCCGACCAGATGCCCTACGGCGGTGTCAAGGACTCGGGCAACACGCGCGAGGGCCCGGCCTGGGCCGTCCGCGAGATGACCGAGGAACGCCTCGTCGTGATCCAGCTGTAGCCTCCCGTCGTGCCGCTGTTCAGCCGTCAGCCGCCCGCGCCGGCGGCGAGCGAGCTCCGTCGCGAGCGTCGCGCGCTCCTCATGCTGCGCGAGGACCGCCTCCGCGACCTCGGCGGGCTGACGCTCGAGATGTACCGGCGCGACCACTTCAACGAAGCGCTCGTCGTCGAGCGCTGCGCCGAGCTCGTCGCCATCGAGGCGCGTGTCTCCGAGATCGACGCGCACCTGCGGGGCGCCGGGCTCCGCAGGCGCCAGCGCGCGATCTGCGAGTGCGGCGCGCCGCTCCTGATCGGCGCGCGCTTCTGCCCGAGCTGCGGCCGGCAGCTCGACGGGGCAGCCGGAGGCGAGGACACGGCAGCGTGATGCGTGCGTTCGACGGAGGCTCCAACGAGCGGACGCGCCGGCTTTGCCGGCGCCGGGAGCGCGTATGAGCTCTGAGGGGTCGAGCTGCCCGCGCTGCGGCGCCCCGCTCGCCGCAGGTCAGGAGTACTGCCTCGAATGCGGCCTGCGGCAAAGCGGCCACCCGCGGCTCGGCCCGCTGCCGACCGAGACGCGTGCGCTCCGACTGCGCATCGCCGGGCTCGCAGCCGTCGCATGCGTCGGCGCTGTCGTCGCGATCGCCGTGGCTGCCGACGACACGGGCGCGCAGGAGGTTCGCACCGCAACGGGCGGAAGCGTCACCGTCCCGACACGCGCACTGGCGCCGAAGAGCCGGCTGGCCGTCTGGCCGAGCGGCCGCAACGGATGGACGATCGTGCTCGTCTCGACCCCCAAGGCACGCGGCGAGGGCGAGGCTGTCGCGATCGCGCAACAGGCGCGGTTGCGAGGTCTGACCGGGGTCGGCGTGCTCGACTCGTCCCGGTTCGCAAGCCTCCAGCCGGGGTATTGGATGACCTTCGCAGGCCGCTACCAGAGCGAGGCGGACGCGACCGGATCGCTGCGGCGCGCGCGAGCAGCCGTGAAGGGCGCACGCGTCCAGCGGATCCAGCCCTGAGCGGCCGCTCCTCGTCTTCCACGAAGACAACGATAGTGACACAGCTTGTAACACGGCTCCGGTCCGGGTAGACTCGCCCTCGGAACGCGCCGGCCACCCTCGGAAGGCACTGGCCAAGGCAAACGACGGACGGGAGACAGATCCGTATGGAAGCCAACCTCGCGCAGCTGGAGTCGTGCATGTACCAGTACTCGCGGGCGATCTACCGGTCGATCAAGGACCAGATCGATCCGTACGTCGACCGCCCGACGCGCCTCGAGTACCGGCGTGCCGTCCTCTGCGAGTGCGAGGAGACGATGTCGCGCCTGGCGCACGATCCCCAGTACTTCGCGAATCCGGACCGGACGCTCTTCCACGACATCCGCCGCTATTTCCCGATCACCGCGCAGGCTCACGTGGCGTGGGCCGTGAAGCAGGGAGTCTCCGCCGCGGTCGGGTTCATCGAGGCCCAGCTCGAGGCGGGACTGCTCGACGGCGGCGTCAGCCGGTGCAAGGCGACGACGCGTAAGGGCAAGGCCTGCCAGCGCACGCCACTGCCCGGCCGCGATTACTGCCCGTCGCACCAGCATCTCGAGCGCACGACGCTGCCCGCGCGGGCTGCGGCCGCGGCCTAGCCCGATTTTCGCGTTCGCGCAGAGGGCCGCCCCGGTAGGGTGAGCCGTCAGGATGTCGCACGACACCGACAAGCTCATCCGCCAGCTCTCGCTCGTCGCGTTCCTGATGGCAGAGCGGCGTCCTCTCACCGCACGGGACGTCAAGAGCAACGTCGAGGGCTACTCCGAGATGTCCGACGAGGCCTTCGCGCGTCGGTTCTACTCCGACCGCGCGGAGCTCACCGCGCTCGGCGTCCCGCTCAACTCGCAGCGCGACGAGTTCACGGGCGAGGAGCTCTACACGCTGCGCTCGGAGAACTACTTCCTCGACCAGCTGGACCTCGACGAGGACGAGCTCGCCGCGCTGCAGACAGCCCTCTACACGCTCGAGGGGAAGTTCGCCTACGCCGAGCCGCTGCGGCTCGCGCTCCAGAACCTCGCCCTCGGCCGTCCGGGGTTCCGCCACGCGCCGACCGCGACGGCGGAGCGGGTGCGTGTCACGGCGCCGGACTACTCCCCCGAGCTCGCCGCGCGCCTCTCGAAGCTCGAGTCGGCCATCTCGAAGCAGCGCACGATCCAGTTTCGCTACTGGTCGCCGGCGCGCGAACGCGAGACCGAGCGGCGGCTGAACCCGTACGCGCTCCGGCTCGACGAGGGCGTCTGGTACGTCGTCGGGCACGACCTCGATCGCGACGCGACGCGGACGTTCCGTGTGGCGCGGATCCGGTCCGACATCCGGTTCGCGACACGGCGCGAGCGGGACTTCCGCCTGCCGGCCGAGTTCGACGTCGAGGCGCACAGGATCGCGCGGCCGTGGCAGATCGGAACCCAGGCCGGTGTGGCGCGGATCGGCGTCCAGGGAGACACCGCGTGGTGGGTGCACCGCACGCTCGCGGATGCCGGCGCCGTTGTCGACGGGGTGTTCGAGACGGGATATGCGACGCTCGGGCCGCTCGTGTCGTGGATCCTCCGGCAGAACGGCCGCGCCGTGCCGCTCGATCCGCCGGAGCTGCGCGACGAGGTGCGCGATGCGCTCCGGCTCCTGCGCGAGCGCCACAAGGGCACCGCGCCCGAGACGGCCCGCGAGCGCCGCGCGGACGCGCGCCCGGCAGTCGAGCGCCAGCCTGCGGGGCCGGTCGCGCCCGAGCGGTTCGGGGTCCTCCAGGCGCTGCTCGCGCACCTCCTTACCGCGTGCGGCGACGACCGCACGGCCGAGCTCGACGCCGACGAGCTCGCCGAGCGCTTCTCGTTGCCCCGCGAGGAGCTGCAGGAGACGCTCTCGCTCCTCAACCTCGTCAACTTCGGGGGAGGGTGCTACACGGTCTACGCGATGGTCGACGAGGACACGGGCCGGGTCCGCGTCGACAAGGAGCTGTACGGCGACGTCTTCCGCAAGGCGCCGAAGCTGACGCCGCTCGAGGCGCGTGCCATCCGGCTCGCGATCGAGTACGTCGGGCCGACGATCGCCGCCGACGCGGACACGCCGCTCGAGCGTGTGCGCCGCAAGCTCGACGAGACCTTCGGCCAGTTCGAGCTCGCGTCGCCCGCGGCAACCCGGGCCGGTGAGGACGAGGAAGCCCTCGTGCGCGTGCTCTCGGACGGCGCGGAGAAGCGCCGGCTCGTCGAGCTCGAGTACCTGAAGGAGGGCGAGGAGGAGCCGACGACACGGCTCGTCGAGCCCTACACGATCGAGCGCGAGCTGCCCTTCTGGCGCGTCCACACGTGGGACCGCACGGTCGACGGGCCGCGCACCTATCGGCTCGACCGCATGCGCTCCGCGCGGCTGACACGTGACCGCTTCGAACCACGGGATGGCTTCGACCCGAACTATCTCGCCGAGCCGGCCATCGGCCTGCTCTGGCACGCGCCGCCGATCGCTCGGTGGAAGCTGGAGCGCGGCGCACGGGGGCTGACGGACCGGTCGGCCGTCTCGGACGTCACGTTCAAGACGGAGGAGTGGCTCCTCTCCGAGGTGCTCGCCGACCGCGGCGAGACCGTCGTGCTCGAGCCCGCGTCGATGCGGCGTGCAGTCGGCGCACGCGCCAAGGCGCTCCAGACGGAGCTCGGGCTCAGCCCGCGACGGAAGCGGACGGCAGAGAAAGCCTGAATCGCGCGCCCGGGCCGGGATCCTGCCCGAGCGCGAGCGACCCGCCGTGCGCCTCGGCGATCGTCCGCGCAACCCAGAGGCCGAGCCCGCTCGACCCGGCCCCGCTCACGCCACGTGCGAAGACGTCGACCGCCGGGTCGATCCCCGGCCCGTCGTCCGCCACGTCGACGACGACCGCTCCGTCGTGCTCGCCGACGCGGATCGTGACGCTCGAGCCGTGGCGGAGCCCATTCGCGACGAGATTCGCGAGCGCCTGGCGCAGGCGTGTCGGGTCTCCCTCGACCACCGGCCGGCCTGCGACGCTGACATCGACCCGATCCGCCGCGAGCGCCGAGACCAGCGTCCCGACGTCGACCTGCTCGACTCGGAGGAAGAGGAGCTCGGGGTCGGTGAGGATCCGCTCGATATCGCGGCCCGCCGCAACGGCCAGCGCCAGGATCCGGCGGCGCTCCGACGCGCCGCGCACCGCCGCGGCCGCCTCGGCGAGGGCGACGAGCGCTGCGACCGGGCTCCGCAGCTCGTGCGTGACGACCCCGAGGTCGGAGGACGTGATGGGGCGTGGCTTCAGCTTCGCCCCTCTTCCTTCGGCACCTGCTGGGCCGGCTGGCGGAGCGTGCGCTCGGCGGCCGAGCGCAGCACCGGGTCGGGATCGTCGAGGTACGGCGCCGCGAGCCGGTGAGCCGCCGCGTCTCCGTTGCCGACGGCGACCAGCGCATTCCGCCTGAGCCAGCGGGGGTCGTTCCGCGGCACGTAGAGCCGCTCGACGTCGCTTATGAGCTCCTCGCCGTCGCGTTCGAGCCAGTCCGCCAGCGAGACAATCGGCGTGGCGTCGTCGGGCAGCGCCTCGTCGGCTCGCCGCTTCTCGACACCGCGGTTCCACGGGCACGCGTCCTGGCAGATGTCGCAGCCGTACACGCGGTCCTCCAGAGCGTCCATCACGTCGTCCGGCATCTCCCCCGCCGTCTGCGTCCAGTAGGAGAGGCAGCGCGTCGCGTCCAGCACACCGGGCTCGTCGTCCGAGAGCGCTCCGGTCGGACATGCGTCGATACACAGCGTGCAGCTGCCGCAACCGGCGTCGAGCGGCGGGGTCGGCTCGATCTCGACGTCGCTGACCAGCGTTCCGAGCACGACCCAAGATCCGTGCGTGCGTGTGATCAGCATCGTGTTCTTGCCGATGAACCCGACACCCGAGCGCTCGGCCCCCGCCCGGTCGACATGCTGGTTGGCGTCCACCAGCACCCGGTACGTGCCGCCGAGCCGGCGGCCGAGTAGGTCGAGGCGTTCGCGCAGGAGCGCGTAGTGGTCCCGCCACGCGTACCGCGGGAGGCGGCCCTGGCCCGGCGCGGCCGGCGGGCCGGGGACGAAGTAGCAGAGCGCGGCGGAGACGACGGTGCGCGCGCCCTCGAGCAGCGTCTCCGGATGGCACGAGACCTCCGGCTGCGCCATCGTGAAGCGCATCGTCCCGAACAGGCCTCTCTCCCGCCGCTCGCGGATGTGCCACTCGGTCTCCTCGTACGGCGCGGCCGGTGCCGCCCCGACGACGTCGAGCCCGAGCTCCTCTCCCAGTTGCCGCAGCTCTTCGGCGGTCATGCGAGGATCGTGCCATGCTCGAGTAGCGGTTCGGCGACGGTGCCAGTCAGGAGGCCGTCGGTTACACGCAGCCCCAGCCGTCGCCGTCGCCGTCGAGGCGGTGGACGTCGCTACCTACGACCCGCACCGGAGCGATCCCGAGCGCCCGAATGTCTGCGCAGTCGAGGTCGTAGTCAACAAGAGGTACGCAGCCGTCGGCGTAGTTCGCGTCACACTTGCTCCCGCTCGGGGGCGTCTTGGGAACCAGTGGCGCGATCGGGGTCACCGCGATGCCGTTTCCCGGCACCTTGCCGACACGCGTTTCGACCTGCCCGTTCACGTTCAAGACCGTGCCGCGGCAGGCTCCCCAGAACCCGCGCTTTGCATCCTTGGCGCGGGTCACTGCGGCGAGTATCCGGGTGGCGTACCTGCCCCGGTCGCCTCTGTAGAAGTAGGGGGCTGCGGCGCCGTCGAGTACCAGCCGGATGTTGACGTTGACCCCGTTGTGCTTCACGTACCGGAGGACTCGCCCGTACCGATCGACCTTGTCGAGCGCCGGGTCAGCCTCCAGCGTCACTGCACCGCCCTCGGGCGCGAGTCGCAGCAACGCCGTCCTGGATGCCCTTGAGTAGCACTCGCCGCTCCCAAGCTCGGGCGTGTCAATCTGGAGCAGCCGTACGCGCTGGCCGTCACTGAGGTCGAGCGTGTCGCCGTCGATCACTCGGGCCACCCGATACGTGGCCCCGGCTGGCGCTCCGGCTGACGCCGCCGCGGATCCCATCAGGCCAAGCGCGAGGACGGTAGCCAGCCACCGTTGTTTCCGTCCCATCACAAACCAGGACGATAGGCCGCGACATGCGGCGGGGTCACCGGAAGTGCGGCCAGGGAGATACCCCACATCCGGCCGGGCTTCACGAGCTAGCGCTTGGTAATACGCGCGGCCCGTCTACGCGTATGACACGAACTCCAAGAGACTGCCGTCTGGGTCACGGAAGTAGACGTGACGGCCATCCCGTCCGAGCGGGCCGTTCGCGTCAAGCGGCCCTGCCTCCACCTCGACGCCGTGGAAGTTGAGATGGTGGACGGCCTCTTCGATTGTGCTGGGGCCGCTCGAAGCAGAGATCGCTGTTGCGCGGCCGCACCGGGTTTCCGGCGACTTATGGCACGTCGTCATCAGGCCCGTGAACGCTCAGGTACTGCCCACCAAGCGGTAGACGTACCCCTTGCCTCGCGGCACAAGTTCCGCGCCAAGTACATCCCGATAGAACGCGTTCGAGCGATCCCAACCCGAGACGGCGATCACGCAGTGGTCGATGACGACCCGTGGCGGCACTCCCATCGCCGCGAGACCAGCCGCAGTTCAACTCTGCGCAAGCCCGAAGTGGCCGATGATCTCGTCGACCGCGGCGTCGGGAGTGTGTTCCTCGGTGTCGATCGTAAGGTTTGGCTCGAACGGCACTGTCGCCGTGAAGTCCCATCGGTCGAGCATCTCGCGGAGCGGCTCAGGGTCAGACAGCTTGCCGTGCAAAGGCCGCCCGGATCCACGAGGACGGGGGCCCGGAGGTGATCCGGGTCGAGGAGGTGCCCGATCCGGTCGCCGCCCCGGGAGAGGTGCTCGTCCGCATCCGCGCGGCGTCCCTCAACCACCTCGACGTCTGGGTGCGGAAGGGGCTGCCGTCCGTGCCGAAGCCCCGGATCCTCGGTGCGGACGGCGCCGGTGTGATCGAGGCTCTCGGCGAGGGCGTCGACGGCCTCTACGTCGGGCAGCGGGTCGTCCTCAACCCTGGGCTCGAGCACGGCGACACGATCACCGTGATCGGCGAACATCGCGACGGCACCCATGCCGAGCTGATCGCGATCGCGGACGCCCAGGTCTTCCCGCTCGACGACGGACTGTCGTTCGAGGTCGCGGCGGCCTTCCCCCTCGTCTACGAGACCGCCTACCGCATGCTCGTCACGCGCGCCGCCGTGCAGGAGGACGAGTGGGTGCTGATCTGGGGGATCGGCGGCGGCGTCGCAACCGCTGCGTTCGAGATCTGCCGCGCGCTCGGCGTGCGGACGATCGTCACGTCCAGCGACGACGACAAGCTGGCGCGCGCGGTCGAGTGGGGCGCCGACGTCGGGGTCAACCACGAGAAGGCCGACGTCGTGGCCGCCGTGCGCGAGACGACGGGCAAGGGAGTCGACGTCGTCCTCGAGACGGTCGGCGAGGCGACCTGGGCGAGGTCGCTTGCCGCGGTCCGGCCGTTCGGCCGGGTCGTCGTGTGCGGCGCGACGAGCGGGCCGAATCCCCCGGCGCAGCTCCACCGGTTCTGGTGGAAGCAGCTCACCGTGATGGGCTCGACGATGGGCACGAGGGACGACTTCCTCGGCGCCTACGAGCTCGTCCGCAGCGGCCGCGCCGGGGTCCACGTCGATCGCGTCTACCCGCTCGCCGAGATCGCCGCCGCCCACGAGCGGCTCGAGGCAGGCGAGCAGCTAGGGAAGATCGTGCTGAGCATCCCGGCGTAGCCGTGGCGAGCCGCTACGGTACGGCCATGGTCACGAAAGACGATGTCGTCGAGGCACTGCACGGTGTCGAGGACCCGGAGCTCGGGATGGACATCGTCGAGCTCGGCCTCTACTACGACGCAGAGATCGAGGGCGAGCACGTCAAGATCGTGCACTCGCTCACCTCGATGGGCTGCCCCGCCGGGCCGATGATCCAGGAGTCGATCCACGACGCGGTCGCCTCGCTGCCGGGTGTCGAGCAGGTCGAGGTCGAGCTGACGTTCGACCCGCCCTGGACGCCCGACCGCATGTCGGACGACGCGAAGTTCATTCTCGGCTTCGGCTAGTCCTGCTTATGGGTGCGAGCGCGCCCCACTCCGACCAGGTCAGGATTCCCAGATCCGCCCGGGGCGGATCGTCGAGCACCGCGAGATACTCGAGCAGGTGACCGTCGGGGTCGCGGAAGTACACAGCGGCCGCGGGCATCCAGCCGATGACGCTCGGCTCCGTCGTCTCGGTCGCGAAGAACGAGAGGGGCGTCACGCCTGACGAGCGAAGGCGGCCGCATGCCCCGAGGACGTCCGCGATCGGCGTCTTGAAGGCGATGTGGAGTGAGATTCCCAGGGGAGCGGATCCGAGCGCCCAGAGGCCGAGCATCGACTCTCCCGGCTCGCCGATCCAGAGAAACGCCGCGCCGCGTTCCGGTGTCTCGAAGGCAACGGACAGGCCGACGACATCCCGGTAGAACCCGACGGCGCGGTCGAGGTCGCTCACCGTCAGGTGCGTCTCGAACAAACCGCTCACCGGGATCGGCTCGGCAGCGACTTCGGGCGCGGTAGCACGGTTGTGTGCGACGCCGGCCGGCCTCACCGACGCACCCCTGATTCCCGCGTCGGAGAGCGTCTGCCGAACGTCGTCGGGAGGTGGGCGAACGGGTGGTGGAAGGCCTCGAGTGCGTCCTCGCTCGAGACGACGAACGCGAGTCGCTCGTCGGACGCCGGTTGCCAGACCTCGATGCTCGTGCTGTTGTCGTCGGCGCGCCAGTAGAGGGTGACCTCGATGCCTCCGCTGATGCGGTGGGCGAGCTCGCGGCGAGAGCGGATGGCCGTCGCGGGGCTCATCGTGGGCGGCTCTGCCCGGGCAGCTTCGCTGCGAGGACGTCGACGTGCTCGAGGATCGGAGCCTCGGAGAGCAACTCGCCCGCTCTCTGGCCCAGGGCAGCGGCGACGGGTCCTTCGAGGTGCGCCCGTCGGCCTGCCTGGTCGGGGAAGAAGTCGACGATCGCGAATGTCGACTCCCCCGCCCTGATCGCGAACCAGGCGACCGTTTCGGGCTCGTCCTCTACGAGCGGCAACGCGTCCACGAGGAACGATGCGAGCTCCTGTCCCTTGCCCGCTATCGCTTCGAGCCTGACCATGAGGCCGGTGGTGACCATTCGGGTGCTCCTTCTCGTCGGTGTCTTCGTCCGTCGAGAGTCGCAGCCGCGGCTGTGCGAGAGCTGACTGGCCGCTCATTCGCCGCGGTCGCGCTGCCGGTGCTCGCTGCGGTCGCGAATGAGTGCGAGCACGTACAGGCGCTCGCCTCCACCGTCTATGGCCCAGAGCGTCATCTCCGTCGGCAGGTACTGGCCCGACTTCGTTCGGCAGGTGAGCGTGATCGTCGAGCGGTGGCCGTCACGAAGCACGCGGCTCACCAGGTCGTGCAGCTGCGGAAGCTCGCCGGGGTGGATGCGGGAGATCGGCAGGGCGAGCAGCTCCTCGAGCGTGTATCCGAGGAGGCCGCGCCCGGCCGGGTTGGCCGCGAGAAAGCGATCCTCGAGGGGGTCGAGGACGAAGGCTGCATCGCTTGTCTGATCGAGGAGCTGCTCGAAGCGGGGGTCGTTGCTCCTCTCCACGGGTCGCCAGGCGCCTTCGGTCGACCGTCTAGGTCTCGAGAATGCCGTCGACGTAGAGATCCACCTTCTCGGGGTAGAAGCTGAGCAGCCCTGCGACCTTCTGGCTCTCAGGGAGCGGAGTCCGGTACGACCAGGCCACGTCGGCGCGCACCCCATCCCCGACGCGAAGCGACCAGTACTCGGCCTCGCCCTTGTACGGGCAATGGCTCACCGTCTCGCTCGGCGTCAGCAGATCCATCCGAACATGCGTCTTCGGGAGGTAGTAGCGCGTGCGAAGGCCGGTCTCGAACAGGAGCGTCGGCTTCGTCGTCTCCGCGATCGTCTCCCCGCCTGTCTCGATCCTGATGTGGCGCGAGCTCGGGAGGATGTCGACGCGGGTATACGGGTCGCGCGGGTGCGTGAACACCTGCTCGTCCTCCTCGAACCACGCGTCCATCGCATTCCACTCGAGTCGGATCGCGTCGCGGAGCTCCTCGAAGGGAGAATGTCCGTACCGAAGTGCGGCGCCGGCCGCCTCCCTCCCGCCCGCCCGGACGGTGAACGTCTCTGCGTCACCGCGGCTCGGTGAGTGGACGACGCCGCCGTCCGGCGAAAGGAGCTCCATGCGGACGTCGGCCTCCGGGAGGTAGTAGGCGGGATACGCAGGCTTCTCCCAGACGAGTAGCGGCCGCGTGGTATCCGCGACCACGGCGCCGCCGAAGTACACGCGGAGGCGCTTCTTCCCGTCCTCGACGCGCACGCGTCCGCGTTGCCGTGTCGTGCTTCCGGTTGGGGCTTTCATGCTTCCTCCTGCGTTCGCGCTGGCAATTGCAGCGAGCGTGCCGTGAGCACCTGTGCGGAAGCTGTGTCGCGGCTCAGTGGCCGGGCTCGCGCTTGCGATGCTCGCTTCGGTCATGGACGAGTGCGAGGAGGTGGACGTGCCCGTTTCTCTCGAATGCATAGAGCGACATCTCGGTCGGCAGGCATTCGCCGGACCCGGTCTTGCAGGTGAGCGTGACGGTCGTCCCGTGGCCGTCGCGCAACACCGCGCCTATCAACTCCTCTAGCTGGGGGAGCTCACCGGGATGGAAGCGTGAGATCGGGGTCGCTAGAGCTTCCTCGCGGGAGACGCCGAGGTGCGCTGACCCGGCCGGGTTCGCTGCGACGATGCGATCCGCGATCGGATCGAGGATGAAGGCCGGATCGCGCGCCCGCTCGAAGAGATCTTCGAACGGATGCTCGCCGCTCACCCTCATGCGTACCCCTCCGCCGTCGACTCGAGGACGGGGACGAGTGGCGACTCCACCCGACCGTCCGTCTCCGCGAGCCGCTCCCGCAGGACCCGCCTGCGCGCGGGAGAGAGGCTGTGGTAAAGAACCGCTCGCACGAGGCCGTAGCGAAAGCCGAAGCCGTGTCCGTCGACGCGGAGGATTCGACGCTCGCAGAGCCTCTCGAGCTGCTCCGTGAGGTCGGTCACCTCCTGCTCGAGCATGGCCGCGAGCGGTTCCGGCTCGAACGGCGGCGCGAGGAGCGAGGCGGTAAGGAGGATGCGGTAGGCGCGACGTCCCTCGGAGCGCAGCTGGGCGAGAAGCGTCTCCGAGAGCGAGCTCGAGAGCTCGAGGCGCTTGCCGCCCGCCAGGGCATGCGTCACGAAGCGTGGATTCCCGCCCGTCGTCTCGTAGAGACCGGGAACGCGCAGCGGCTCGAGCTCTTCGGCGGTGAGCGGACCGAGCCGCACCTCCGCGCTCGGACGCAAGCGGCGGACCGGGTGGTCGGCGGGTGCGTGGACGGAACGGATCGTGACGACGATCGCGCCTCGAGTCCCGGCGAGGCGCTGCTGCACGTAGTCGAGCGCGGCGATCGTCTCCTGATCCGCTGCGTGGAGGTCGTCGAGCAGGAGCACGACCGGCGCTTGCGCGGAGATGACCTGGACGAGCGCCTCGAGCGCCTCGATCTCGCTGAACTCCCGAGCCGATCGTATGAGAGCGAGCTCCGGCAGGATCCGTGCGAGCGCCGGCAGCCGTTCGCCGTCGAGCTCGATGCCGGCGTCGCGGAGGGCGGCCGCAAGCGGCACGTAAGGAAGGTGATGCTCGAGCAGCGAGCACTCTGCGCGGCCCACGTGCGCGTCCTCGAAGAGCGTCGCGACCTCATCGAGCAGGCGCGTCTTCCCGAGTCCTGCATCCCCCTCGATCTGCAGGAGGGCGAACGAGCCCTCGAGCGCTTCCCGAGCAACCCTCTCGAGGAGCTCGAGCTCCTGCGTGCGACCAATGAGGCGGCGCGATGTGCCCGCAGTGCCCCCCGCGGCACGGGTGATCGGCCGCGGCAGGAGCGAGCGCACCTCCTCTTGTCGGAGGATCGCAGCCTCGAGCGCCCGCGTTTCCGGCGTGGGCTCGAGGCCGAGCTCCTCGGCGAGCAGCGAACGCAGCGTGCGGTACCCCCGCAGAGCATCGTGCTGGCGCCCGAGAGCGTAGAGCGCGAGCATCGCCCCTCTGTGCGCCCGTTCGCTGAAGCGATCGAGAGCCACCGCGGCCTCGCCGTGCGCGAGCGCCGCGTCGAAGTCGAGCTCCGCGAGCGCGGCATCGGCGGCCTCGAGATGCGCACCGAGCACTCGGCCCTGATAGCTGCTGCGCAGGTCCTGTGCCCAGACGGCATACGGCTCGTCTTCCAGCACCTCACCGCGGACGAGCGCCAGCGCTTGCTCGAGCGAGCGCAGAGCCTGACGGGTCGGCTCGCGGGACGAGCGCTCCAGGAGCTCGTCGAAGCGGTCGAGGTCGAGCTCGACCAGATCGGTCCCGAAGCGGTACGCCTCCTGCTCGGTGACGACGAGCTCCCGCGCACGATCCCGGTCGGAGACCAGGTGCCGTCGGAGGACCGAGACGAAGGTCTGGATCGAGGCGGCGACGTCCTTGGGACGTAGCTCGCCCCAGAGGAGCTCGGCGATCCGGTCGGTCGGGACGCGATGCCCACGTGCGGCAAGCAGGATCTCGAGCACCTGCTTCGGTCGCGTCCCGCCCAGGTCGGAGGCCCCAAGGTTTCGCCCGCCGTCTTCGATCGAGAGCGGCCCGAAGAGCCGGATCACCGGCCGCTGCGAGCGCCGCAGCGCGTCGCTCACGTCCGACCTCGCGAGAACCCACCCATACTCTCTGCGTCCCCGGCAGCGTCCGATTCGTTACAGGCGGCTGCGAAAATGGCGGCCCCGGTAGACCGGGCGGACGGCGCACGATAGCCTCGCAGGGTGGTGATCGGGCCTGCTGCCGGCGAGCGCGCAGCCGAGGAGGACGCGGTCCTGGTGGCGCGTCTTCGGGGTCGGGAGGAGCGTGCGTTCGAGGAGGCAACGTCGACCTTCTATCCGGCGATGTTCGCGGTTGCCCGGGCCTACGTCCGCTCGGGCAGCGACGCAGAAGAGGTCGTCCAGGACGCCTGGCTCGGGGTTCTCAAGGGCCTCGAGCGCTTCGAGGGACGCTCCAGGCTCCGCACGTGGGTTTTGCAGATCGTCGCCAACATCGCCCGTGATCGAGCCGTCCGCGAGGCTCGCTCGCTGCCCTTCTCCTCGCTCGAGGACGACGCGGGCGAGCCCGCCGTCGAGCCGGAGCGGTTCCGCGGACCGGACGAGCCCTATCCGGGCGGCTGGAGGTCGTTTCCCACCGACTGGGCGACGCTGCCGGAGGAGCGGCTGCTCGCACGCGAGACCCTCGATCTCGTCCGCCGTGCGATCGACGAACTGCCGTTGGCGCAGCGAACCGTCATCACGCTGCGGGACGTCGTCGGATGCGCGGCCGACGAGGTCTCCGAAGCGCTCGGGGTCAGCGAAGGGAATCAGCGCGTTCTCCTCCACCGAGCTCGCGCCCGTGTGCGCGCGCGGCTGGAAAGGCATCTCGATGGCTGACGGAAGGCACATCGAGCAGGGCTACGCCTGTGCGGAGGTCGTGGAGCTCGCCTCCGAGTACCTGGAAGGTGCGATGACCCCCGAGCAGAGGACGCGCTTCGAGCTGCACCTGAATCTCTGCGACGGCTGCTCGACCTTCCTCGAGCAGGTTCGCGAGACGGCGGCCCTCGCGAGCTCCCTGTCGGTCGAGGAGATCCCCGACGACGTGCGGGCCAAGCTCCTTGCTGCCTTCCGGGACTGGGCGCGAGAATGAAGGCGTACAAGTTCCTCACGGTCGACGGCGTCGGCGTGTTCAGTCGCTTCGCCTGGCCTCGCTCGGACAGTGGGACGGGCGCGTGGGTGGAATCGGATGTGGATCCCTGTCGGGCCGGCATCCACGCGTGCCGAACGACCGACCTCCCCTACTGGGTGGCGCCGGCTCTCTACGAGATCGAGCTGGACGGCCTCGTCGCGGAGCACGCCATCAAGGTCGTCGCACCTCGGGGGCGCCTCGTTCGACGCGTCGCAACTTGGAACGACGCGGCGCGGGAGGCGTACGGGCAAATGTGCTTCGCACGGGCGCACGAGCTCGTCGAGGCTGCCGGCGGTCGACTCGACGGCTGGGCGCCACCTTCGGCGATCGCGTTCGCCGAGTCGGCGCGACTGGGCTTCATCGCCGCAACGATCGCCGAGCAACTCGACGGCATCGAAGCCCACCTCGCCGAGCGCGAGCGGCAGAGCGAGTGGCTCGTCGAGCATCTGACGCTCGCTTGACCGACGCGGCACGAGGCTCCGCTCCTCGCGCTTTGGTCACGCTCAGTTTCCGCTGAGTAGCTCGTCGTACGGTCGCCGCCTATCCGGATACGACCGGACGAAAAGGAGAAACGACATGAAGCTGCCAGCGAAGCGGAAGCTGCTCGCGACGGTGACGGTGGTGATCGCCGCGGGGGTCGCCGCGATGGTTGGCCAGGCGCTCGCCGGCTCGACGGCGACGCCCGCCTCGGCGAAGGGGCTCGGTCCCCTGACCGGGCTCCTTCCCCGCGATCACCTGACCGTGGAAAGCGCGATCCAGGTCGACCTCAGCAAGGAGTCGGTGCGCCTTCCGCTCTACAAGGGGAGGGCGAACGGCAAGAACGTCTGGTACGTCCTGCTCGACGCGTCGGATGCCGGAATCGCGCACGACCTCGGCATCAACTACGCGCCGAAGCTCGGGAACCTCGCGATCGGCGATCCCGAGGCGGTGCAGACGGTGACCCTCGACTCGCCGACACCCGACCAGAACAGGTTCGGGCAGGCGGTCGTCAACTTCCAGGGCGCCCCGGACTTCAGTCCGACCCGGGTGGCCGAGCCCGGCCCCACTGGCTTCCCGCTGGCGAGCTTCCAGCCCGGCGCCGTCGCCGGCCCCGGCTACAGCCCCTTCATCCGGATCGAAGGCTCGCCGACCGTGTACAGCGCGCCCATCGTCGCGACCGGCGACGGGCCGTTCGACGTCGACCATCACACCAACACGGGTGACCGGGTGCTCGGAATCCACATTGCCGGCCCCTCGGCTCCCGGCCGGTACGAGGAGTCGTGGGTCGATCTGCTGTTCGTGAAGGGCTTCGACGCCGGCCAGCCGATCGTCTACATCTCGACCGACGCCGGCCAGCCCCTGACGTCGGTGCTCGAGCGCTCGACGTATGTCCCCGCGCTCTACAAGGCGGCCTACAACGGTGGCGACGACTTCCTCGGCTCCGCCCGCGAACGCCTCTTCGGATTCGTCAACGGCCAGGTCGGTGAGGACAGCAAGGACGCGCAGGGCTTCGTGCATCTGATCAAGGACGGTCACGCCTCGGAGGACGCGAGTGCGAGCAACACCGCGCTGATCGACGCCCTCCGCAACGGGGGAGACCTGCTGAACGTGTTTGGCGACTTCCCGACCGAGAAGGATCCCCGGCACGCCCAGGCCTACAGCCCGCTCTGGGACGCGCAGCTCGGCCTGTGGACCGACAAGGCCGTGCAGCAAGGTCTGAACACGCGTCAGATCGACGAGGTGCAGGTCTTCAACCTCGCCGCGACCCGACCCGACCTGCTCACGGGCATCTACCCCGCCACCGGCAAGCCGGCCCCGTACGGCTCCGTCGGGGTCGACATCAACTGCGCCGTGATCGGGTTCACGGACAAGGCGCCGACGGCCAACCTGGCCGACCCGGTTCCGGGCTCGCAGTTCCCGCCCCGCTAGGCGGTCAACCGAGCCGGCGGGCCGTCTCCTCGCCCGCCGGCTCACCCGACTCCGTTCCCGAACCCAGTAGGAGTACGCATGAAACGTCTCATTGCCACAGTCGTCGTCCTCATGGCGACCGCCACCCTCGCCATCGGCACAGGCGGAGCGTCGGCGGCGACTCGGTCCGCGGGTCGCGGCGCGACCGTCGCAACGGCGGCGTCCTCGCTCGGCAGGGTCCTCGTCGACAGCCGAGGCCGCACCCTCTATCTGTTCGAGAAGGACAAGCGCGGCCGCAGCGCCTGCTCCGGAACCTGCGCGACATACTGGCCACCGCTGATCACGAAGGGCACGCCGATCGCGGTCCGAGGGGTCGAGCGATCGTTGCTCGGCGTCACCCGCCGTGCCGACGGGACGTCGCAGGTCACGTACGGCGGCCACCCGCTCTACCTCTTCGTGCAGGACACGAAGCCGGGTCAGACCAGGGGCCAGGACCTGCACGACTTCGGCGCAGCCTGGTACGTGGTCTCGCCCGCAGGGAAGAAGATCGAGGGCTGAGTGGCGGAGACCGGCCACCCTGCCTCTCCACCACGCTTCGAGATTCTCGCCATCTCGGGCAGCTTGAGGCGTGCCTCGATCAACAGCGCCGTTCTTCGTGCCGCTGCGCAGGCAGCGGCACGGGACGGCCTCCGCGTCGCGCTCGCCGACTCCGTCCGCAGCCTTCCACCCTTCGATCCGGACCGGGACACGGAGCCGCCCGCGTCGGCGCGCCGCTTTCGGACGGCCTGCGAGGACGCGGCCGGCGTGCTTCTCGCCGTTCCCGAATACACGTTCGGCATACCCGGAGCGTTCAAGAACGCTCTGGATTGGGCGGTCGGCAGCGGCTCCCTCTACCTCAAGCCGATCACGGTCCTGAAGGTCTCGCCGCCGGGGCGCGGCGCCTGCGTCCGCGAGGGGCTGAGTCTCGCGTTGCAGGCCCACGGTGCCCACGTCGTGCATTGCTCCGTTCCCGTCTCACGTCACGACCTCGACATGCATGGCGAGATCGACAACGCGAGGATCGTCGCCGAGCTGCGCACGGTCGTCGCCGAGCTCGCGGAGCGAGCCCGTACAGCTGCCGCCGCGTGAGGGGGCCCCTGGCCCCTTCCCGGCACTCAGGCCGCGCTTGGCCGGCGCTGAGGCGCGCCCGGCATACAGGAGAGGACGAAAGGCACGCCGCGCCGAGAGCGCTGACCCATCCACACAAGGAGTGAGCAATGGCAACAGCAGTGCAGCCGTTCGCCGGCACGTATGAGCTCGACCGGACCCACTCGACGTTTCAGTTCGCCATCCGGCACGTGGCAGTCTCGACCTTCCGCGCGTCCTTCGACGACATCGACGCCCGGCTCGTCGCCGTGGGCGACGCGATAGAGCTCGAGGGGCGAGCGCTCGTCGAGTCCGTCTCGATTGCCGAGCCGCCGGAGTTCCGCGAGCACGTCGTCCGAGGCACGGATTTCTTCGAGGCGGATGCACACCCGCTCATCACGTTCCGCTCGACGAGCGTCGAGCTCTCCGGCGACGGAACCGCGACGGTCTCCGGCGAGCTCGCGATTCGTGGCGTCTCGCACGCGGTCAGCGCCGACGGGACGTATCAGCCGCCGACCGTCGACCCGTTCGGGACGCAACGGGCAGGCCTCGAGCTCCGGGTGACCGTCGACCGCAGAGACTGGGGGATGACGTGGCAAGCGCCGCTCCCCGACGGCGGCGACGCCCTCGGCTGGGACGTCGAGATCACCGCCTCTCTCGAGTTCGTCCGGAAGGACTGATGCGGATCCTCGCCATCAGCGGCAGCCTCCGCCGGGGCTCCTACAACGGGGCGCTGCTCGAGGCTGCCGCGGCGGAGTGCCCGGCCGATGTCGAGTTCGTCGTCTGGCGCGGTCTCGCGGATCTGCCGGCGTTCGACCAGGATCTCGAGACGGCGCCGGAGCCCCTGTCCGTCGCGACTCTGAAGGGCGAGATCGCGAGATCGGACGCGGTCTTGATCTCGACGCCGGAGTACAACGCCTCTGTTCCGGGCGCTCTCAAGAACGCGCTCGACTGGGCGTCCAGGCCTTTCGCCGCGAATGTTCTGCGGGGAAAGCCCGTCGCGGTGATCGGGGCAAGCACCGGTCTCTTCGGCGCCGTCTGGGCGCAGGCAGAGGTGCGGAAGATCCTGGGCGCGATCGGCGCCCAGGTCGACGGGCGTGAGGTGCCGGTCGCCCAGGCACACGAAGCCTTCGGTCCGGACGGTCGGCTACGAGACCCGGGGCAAGCGGCCCTCCTGCGCACCATCGTCCGCGATCTCGTCCGGCCGGAAGCACAACGGGCGGCGTGATGGCTCGACCCGGCGGCGCACGCTCAGGCGACGCTCAGGTCGACGAGAGGACGGGATGCGACCCTCGGTGTCGTGGCGACGAATCCCCTCACCGCCGGCAAGCGTGAGTCGTTCTTGCTCGAGCTCCTCACCTTCGCCGGCTGGCGGCTCCAGCTTCTGCAACGCGGCAACCCGACGACGATCCGTGCGACTCGCGGCAGCGTCGTGCTCGTGGTCACGGAGACGACTTTCCCCCGCGCAGCGGGCGTCGTGTTCGCACGGGCGATGCGCTCGAGCCGGGCCGGCTGACTCTGACGCGCATGACCGACACCGATCTCTACGAACGCGGCGTGAGGACCGCGGCCGCCTGCTGGGAGGCCCTCGCGCACAGCACGAGCAGCGCCGACGTCCACCGCTTGCCGCACGTCTCCGTCGCGGTCTTTGCCGATGAGCCCGAGCAGTCGATCTACAACAACGCGATCCTCGGGCATGGGCTTGCCCCGGCCGAGCGCTCCGCCGCATTGGAGGCGATGGAGGCTCTGTACGCCGCGGCAGACATCAGCTCTTTCGCCGCCTGGGTCCACGAAACGGATCGTGGGATGCGTGACGAGCTCACGCGCCGCGGCTACGCCGTCGACACCACGACACGCGCGATGGGGATGTCGCTCGACGACGTCTCACTGCCGCGGCCCGAGATCGAGCTCGCACCAGCCGCATGGCGCGAGCACCTGCGCCTCATCGGCGTCTCGTCGGCTCTCCTGCGGGACCTCGACCCTGCAGCCCTGCATCTCCTCGTCGCCCAACGCGGGGGTGAGAGCGTCGCAACCGCTTTCGGATTCGACCATGAGGGAGACTGCGGCATCTACAACGTCGGGACGCTCGCGCATTCGCGTCGCCGTGGCTTCGGCACCGCGCTGACCGCGACGCTCCTCCACGACGGCCTCGCGCGCGGCTGTCGAACGGCCAGCCTTCAGTCGACGCCCGCGGCGGAGCGGATGTACGGAGCGCTGGGCTTCCGCGACCTCGGCCGAATCATCGAGTACACGCCGACACGCCGCGGAGCCAGGTCTCAGAGCCCACTGAGCGGCTCACCCTTCTCGACGAAGAAGGGCTGCGGGTCAGGTGGTTGTGTCCGTGCGTAATGGTTCGCGCTCGGGGTTGTCTGTCGTCCCGCGGATCCGGGATGCGCTGCCCCCCGAAGCTGCCGCACTGGCAGCGCTGCAGCGTCGTTCGTCCGATGTGTGGGAGGAGTACCGTGCGGCTCTCGCCGCCAATCCGGACGCGATCGAGCCGCCGTCTCAGGCGATTGCAGAAGGACGAGTGCGAGTGGCCGTCGACGCTTCGAAACGACGTCTGGGCTTCTCGGTGGTCCTTTGGGTGGAGCACGGCAGGTGCGAGCTCGATGACCTGTTCGTGGAGCCGGATTCGATGGGCCTGGGAATTGGTCGACTGCTCGTCGACGACGTCGCGTCGCGTGCGGCCGACGCAGGGGCAGACCATGTCGATGTGATCGCGAATCCGAACGCGCTCGGGTTCTACGAGCGGGTCGGGTTCCGTGTCACCGGTGAGGCGTCGACTCGGTTCGGGCGCGGTCTCCGGATCACCCTTGACCTATCGCCGTAGTTCGCGCACCCAACAGCCCGAGGCCGAGCGGCTGGCGAGGTCAGCCGAGCAGCCGCACCTCTTCGCGTCGCTCGCGGGCGAAGAAGTGGATCCCGTCGTCGAAGCGCACCCAGTTGCAGCGCATGCACATCACGAGCGAATGCGTGCGCGCAGAGTCGGCGAGGAAGCGGACGCCGCGGAGCAGGTCGCCGTTCGTCATCCCCGTCGCGACGACGATCACGTCGCCCGGAGCGAGGTCCTCCTCGGTGAACACGTGCGCCACGTCATCGATGCCGATCTCACGGGCGGCGTCGATCTGGGAGCGCGTCGTCGGCCAGAGCTGAGCCTGCATCCCGCCGCCGAGGCAGCGGAGCGCGGCGGCGGTGAGAACGGCTTGGCGGGTGCCGCCGATGCCGATCGCCAGGTGGTCGTTCGTGCCGCGGATCGCCGCCGAGATGGACGCGGTGACCGTCCCGTCCCCGATCAGCTTGATGCGCGTGCCGGAGCTGCGGAGCTCTTCGATCAGGTCGTGATGGCGCGGCCGGTCGAGGACGAGCGCGGTGATGTCGAGTGGCTGGCGCCCGAAGCTCTCGGCGACCTGCTGGACGTTTTCCGCGACCGGGCGGTGCAGGTCGATCACACCACGGGCGCGAGGGCCGACGGCGATCGAGCGCATGTACATGTCGGGCAGCCGGCGTAGCGCTCCCTCGGGCGCAACGGCCAGCATCGCCATGGCGCCGACGCCACCGCGGGCGACGACCGCGCGCCCCTCGATCGGGTCGAGCGCGAGATCGACCCGCTCCCCTCCGGCGCCGACCGTCCCGCCCGGCAGCAACGACTCTCCCGACCTGGCCCCGAAGACGATCTGGCCGTCGATCGGAAGATCCTCGAGCGCGGCCTTCATGGCGCTCGCGGCAGCGTCCTCCGCCGCCTCCTCGTCGGCGCGGCCGAGCCAGCGTGCGCCCGCGAGCGCCGCCCATTCGGTCGCCTTCGCGTAGCGGGTGCAGAGACAGTCGGCCACCGGTGCCGACTCTAGAGACTTTAGGCGGTGACGCGTGCCAGCCGTTCGGCGGTGGAGAGCACCAGGTCGAGCACCTCGCCCATCGCCTGGTCGAGGGTCGCGTTCATGATCACCGGCACGTCGAAGCGGTGCGCCCGCTCGATGAGTGCATTCTGGATGAGCCTGATCTCGGGCATCGCGTCGATGTAGCGCTCGAGCGGGCGCAGCCCCTCGGTCGCGTAGTCGCGCACCCAGAAGTGGCTGCGGTGGAGGTCCTCGTCCTCGATCGCGACCAGGCACTGCACCACGATCGCGCTGCCGCGGTGGACGTCGACCATCCCCGGGACGAGGTGCACGCCCTCGAGCACCATCGACCACCCCTCGGCGAGCGAGCGGTCGATTGCCGCATCGACGCCGACGAGCACGTTGCGGGTCTGGTCGAGGAAGCCGAGCAGCCGCGCGTCGCCCGCCTCCTCCTCCTCCGCCTTGGTGAGGGCCAGCCCGGCGTCGAAGCTCGAGAAGTGCACCGACGGCATGAACGCCGGCGAGAAGAACGCGCGCATGGTCTGGCGGATGAAGTCCGTCGACGTGACGCGTGTGATGCCGAGGCGGTGCGCCGCCTCCGTGGCGATGGTCGACTTGCCGGTGCCGGTGGCGCCGCCGACGAGCAGGATGATCGGGACGTCGAGCTGGCGCAGCGCGTGCAGCCGCCGGAGCCGTCGCATCGTACGGCCACCCTCGGCCTCGCCCAGCACCTCCGACGCGAGCTCGGCGAGGCGGTCGAGATCGAGCCGGTCCGTTCCCCGCTCCGTCATGTCCGCGTCGGCCCGGCGGGCCAGCTCGTACGACCGGGTCACCGTCAGGCCGGTCGCCGCGAGCGCGCGCGACATGAGCCCCTTCGACCAGGGCGGGTCGTCGTCGCCTCCGAGCGGAAGCGGCGCGAGGTACCGGCGCTCGGTCATCGCGACCGAACCCTCTCCGGAGCCAGAGCGACGGCTTCGGCGGCAAGCCGCTCGAGCGCTTCGTCGAGTAGCGACTCCCCCGGGAGCGGGACGATGTCGTTCGCGGCGACGACCACGCGCACGCCGCGGCGGCTCGCCTCCTCGACGACGACGTCGACGGCGGCGGCCTTCAGCTCGACGAGGAAGACGTCGGCGTCGGCGGCGGCGAGGTCCTCGCGCAGGCGGACGCGGTCGGAGAGGTTGCCGGACACCGAGGTGACGCGGGCGCCGTGCGCGACCTCGAGGTGCTCGGCGAGCCGCTCGTGGCGCTGCGGCGGTGCCGTGCAGAAGAACGCGACGCTTGCGCCGTCCACCGGCTCGAGCGGCCGTGGCCGCAGCACCGTGCACACGACCGGCGTCCAGGGCCTCGTGTGAGCCCGAAGCGCGTCGCGCAGCTCCGCATGGGGCGCGTCGTCCTCCGCCATCGTGACGACCACGAGGTCGGCGATCCGGGCGCGGTAGGTGTTCAGGTACCCGGCGGTGACCGCCACCGGCTGTGCGGCGGATGCGACGAGCACCCGGCGATCGGCGGCGACGGGCGGCAGTGCGGCCCCGCTGCCGTCGAGGACGACCAGCTCCGCGCCGAGACCGGTCGCGACCAACACGCCCTCGACGACGTTGGACACCGCGACGGCGCCGGCCAGCCCGCCGCCGCAGCGGCGGCATCCCACCGTCGTGACGCCCGCGACGATTGCCGTCTCGAGATGGTCGGATGCCGCGTGCCTGCCGTTGCGCGAGAGCTCGAGCAGCGTCTCGACCGTCGGCCGGGCGACGACGACCTCGGGCTCGGGCGGCCCTCCCCTCCCCATCGCCACGACCACCGTGCGCCGTGTCGACGCGAGGCGCCGCGCGACGTGCCCGGTGACGGCGGTCTTCCCGACCCGTTTGCCCGTGCCGATCACGGCCAGGGTCGGCACGTCCACGCCGATCGCCGGCGGAGGGTCGAACCGGAAGTCGGGTCCCTCGTACGGGAGGCCGAGCGCCAGGACGCGGCTCGCGAGCGCGAAGCGCTCGGGCGGCCCGAGCACCGGCTCGTCCGAGAGGTCGAGGATCAGATCGGGCTGGTGGCGGTCGATCGCGGCCTCGACGGTCGGCTCGAGCGGCACTCCGTAGCCGTCGACGTCGCCTCGGAGCTTCTCGGTGCCGCCGACGAGCACGGCTGCCACGACGAGATCGTCGATCTCCTCGAGCGCCGCGCGGACGACGGGCGGATAGTGCTCGCCGTCGACGATCGCGACCACGCGTCTCATCCCCGCGTCGTCACCTCCGCCTCGATGCGGCCGGTGTACTTCTCGTACGCGAACGTCTCGGTCGAGAACTGGATGATGCGCTCCTCGCCGTGGAAAGGATGGCGACGCGAGATCGACACGTGATGACCGTTGATCTCCACCACGTTGTAACAGGGTCTCGTGTTTCCCCGCAGGCGCAGCGAGGAAACCGTCCCCGTGTTGACGACGAAGAGGTTCTCGAGCCGCCACGCGTACGGCACGTGCTTGTGTCCCGAGAGCACGAGATGGACGCGCGCGCGAAGCAGGCACTCGATCGCGTCGCCCGCGTCGTAGACGACATTGCGCTCGCGTCCCGTTCCGGGCACCGGGAGCAGGTGGTGGTGCAGTACGAAGATGCGGAACACCGACGGCTCCGCGGCGAACTGCTCCTCGATCCACGGGTACCGGCCCCTGCCGATCTGGCCGTGGTCGAGGTCGGGCTCGGTCGAGTCGACGGCCACGACGCGGACGTCACCTTTCTGCAGGACGGAGGAGCGGTTTCCGAACAGCTCCTCGAAGTGCACGTAGCCGACGTTGCGCGCGTCGTGATTCCCGGGCACCACGACGAACGCGTCGCAGTTCAGCTGGTCGAGGTACTGCCGCGCCATCTGGTACTCGTGCTTGAAGCCGAAGGTCGTCAGGTCGCCGGTGCAGATGACCATGTCCGGCCCCAACTCGTTGATCTCGGAGATCGCGCGGTCGAGGAGCGCGGCCTCGAAGTACGGCCCCCCGCAGTGGAGGTCGGAGAGGTGGGCGATCCGGAAGGGGCGCTGATCCATCGGTCGGAGTCTACGGCGACGTCCGGGCCGCTCGCTACCCTCGGGATGGTGCCGGAGGCGCTCCCGGAAACCGTGTTGTTCCAGGCATATCGCGGCTCCAAGCCGCCGCGTTTCGTCAACGGCGCAGAGCGCGAGTGCGCGCACATCCTCGATTGGTACGGGATTCCCTGGGAGTACGAGCCGCGATCGTTCGTGCTCGAGCGCGACGCCGAGGGCCGCGTCACGAGCGCTTTCACACCGGACTTCTATCTCCCCGAGCAGGACCTCTACATCGAGGTCACGGTGATGAAGCAGTCCCTCGTCACCCGCAAGAACCGAAAGCTGCGCGAGGTGCGCAGGCTGTATCCGGAGATCAGGGTGAAGCTCTTCTACCGGCGTGACATCGAGCGTCTGGCGCAGCGGTACCGATTGCGGATCGCGTCATGAAGGATCCGAACGCCGCAGCCACGCGCCTTCGCGCCGAAGGTCAGCCGATCGGAGACGTGTACCTCGGCCGCGCCGAGATCGCGATGCGCGTCGCCGAGCTGGGGAGCGAGATCGACGCCGTGTACGACGGCCGGCTCCCCGTGCTCGTGGCGCCGCTCAAGTCGAGCGCGGTCTTCCTCGCCGACCTCTCGCGCGCCCTCGACATCGATCACGAGCTCGACGTGATCGAGCTGGCGCCGTACGGCAGCGGGCGCTCCGGCGGCGGCGTCCGCCTGCTCAAGGACCTCGACCGGCCCATCGACGGCCGCGACGTGCTTCTCGTCGAGGACGTCGTCGACACCGGTCTGACGCTCGGTTTTCTGACGCGAAGCTTTGCGGAGCGGCGCCCGGCGAGCCTCGCAGCGGTGACGCTCCTCGATCGCCCCTACCGCCGGCTGGTGGACGACATCCCTCTCCGGCACATCGGCTTCACGGTGCCCGACGAGCTGTTCGCCGGATACGGGCTCGGCCTGGACGAGCGCTGGCGCGCCCTTCCGGATCTCCACGTCGTCGTCGCCGACGAGCTGCCAGCCGCGATCGACGCTGCGTAGACCCAGGCGCGGCGCCGGCCAAGTGCCCGCGTTCGTGCCGCGGCAGACGAACGGTGTCAGACACCGATCTCTGTCAAGGGGAAACGTGCCGATCGTGTGTCGATTCGTCCACAGGCGCGCGATCCGAGCGGATGTCGTGTTCGGATCGTCCCCGTGCGTTGCACGACAGGTCGGCGATGGACGACTTGACACGAATCGGTGTCTGACACCGATCCGGCGCCCACTGCGCCGTACCTATGAGGAGCTCCCTACAGGTACCCCAGCGGATCGACGGCGCTGCCGTTGACCCGCACCTCGAAGTGGACGTGCGGCCCGGTCGAGTTGCCGGTGTTGCCTGAATAGGAGACGATCTCGCCCGCTGCGACCGACTGTCCGACCGAGACGGCGAGGGACGAGTTGTGCGCGTACGCGGTCGATAGGCCGTTCCCGTGATCGACCGCGACGAGATTGCCGTAGCCGCTCATCCAGCCCGCGTAGATGACCGTCCCGGCGGCGGCCGCCCTGACGGGCGTGCCTTCGCCGACCGCGATGTCGATTCCCTCGTGCATCCGCCCCCAGCGGACTCCGAAGCCGCTCGTCACGGGCCCCGAGACTGGCCACCCGAGCACGCCGCTGCCCGAAGGAGCGACCACGGCGGGCACCGAGGAGCGCTGCTGCGCCTCCCGGATGCGCGCCTCCAGCGCGGCGCTCTGCTGCTCGAGCGCGTCGATCTCGGCAAGCGTCGAGTCACGGTCGGACCGGATCGACGCGAGCGTGGTGGTCTTCTCGCTGCGGGCGGCGACGAGCGCGTCGCGACTGGCGACGAGCCGCGTCACGATCCCGCGCTGCTCGGTCGTCGCCGAGGAGACGGCGGCCTCGACGCGAGCCGCCTCCGCGCGGGCCGCACGCGTCCTACGGCGGGCGTCCGCCACGCCGTCGCGCGCCGACTTGACGCTCGTCGCGATCCGCTCGTCCTGACGTCCGATGCGGTCGAGCAGGTCGAGGTTGTCGATCAGGTCGGTGAAGCTCGCCGTCCCGAGCACGAAGGCGAGCGTGTCGGGGCCGTCGGTCATGTAGAGCTCGCGCACACGCCGCTCGAGCCGCGTCAGCGCGATCCGGTATTCGCCACGGAGCCGCTCCAGTCGCTTCGACTGGCCGGCGATCGTCCGGTCGAGCGTTCCGAGCCGCGCGCGCGCGGAGCCGAGCTGACCCTCGAGCACGCCGAGCCGCGCCTGCTGCGCGTCCACACCGGCCTCGAGCTCCCGCACGCGCCTCGCGACGGCGCTCAACTCCTCCGTGAGGACGCCGGCGCGCAGGTCGGCGTCGGAAGCCTGTCCGCGCAGCGTCTCGATCCGGCCGTCGACACGAGCCTTCTCCGTGCCCGGGTCACCGGCGGCGGTGCCGGCCACGAGCAGCATGCAGAGAGTCACCAGGCCCGCGGCGGTTGCCTCGAGGCCCGCTCGACGACCCATCATGCGGTCTTCGCGGCGTCCTTCCGAGTCCCTTCCCCGGTCTCGACGCGGAGCCTGTCGAGCGCACGGAGGGCCTCTGCCGCGTCCCGCCGCAGCACACCGACCACCGCGCGGTAGTCGTCGTCCGAGACCCGGCCCGCGCGGTGATCGGCCTCGAGCTCCTTCAGCGCCGCAAGAGCTCGATCCCGTTCCTCCTCGGCGTCGAGACGCTCCCGCTCGGCGGCGTCGAACTCGTGGAGCGCGTCGGACTCGGGCGCCGGCTCGCGCAGGAACGGAAGCGCGACCACGACGACGCCGGCGACGACGAGCGCCGCGGCAAGCAGCAGCCAGAGGCTCACGTCGTCGCTGTGCGGTCCGCGCGCTCGCGCTCTGGGACGTACCGCGTCGCGAGCCTGCGCTCCTCGCGCGCGTCCGGCCACAGCGTGATCAGCGATCCGAGCACGAAGACGAGCCCCGCGAGCCAGATCAGGTTGACGAGCGGCTTCACGAAGATGCGGAAGAAGACCGTGCCGTCGTCGTTGACCTGCTCGGCGATCACGAACAGGTCTTCGCCCGTGAGCGGGTCGGAGCGGATCCCGACCTCGTTCGAGACCTGCTGCTCGACGCTGTAGGCGTTCTTCCCCGCCTTGATCGTGCCGAGCGAATCGCCGCCGCGGCGGACGTCGAGCACCGCGCGGATCTCGGTCGCGTTCGCGCCGTCCCGCTCGGTCAGGTCGCGGTACGTCAGCCGGTAGTCACCGACGGAGAGAGACTGGCCGCGCGCGAGCTTGCCCTCCACCACGGAGTCGTAGGCGCTCGACCCCGCGACGCCGATGGCGAGCAGGACGATCGATGCATGGACGACGTAGCCGCCGTACCGGCGCCGGTTGCGCCCGATCAACCGCCCGAAGGCGGTCGGCATGCTCTCGCCGGTGAGCGCGCGCCGGGCCGTCGTGCCGCGGACGAACTCGTGGCCGATGGTCGCGAGCACGAACGCGGCGAACGTGTACGCGATGAGCCCCGGGATCGAGGATCCGGAGCCGAGCAGGATGAGAACCAGACCGACCGCGAGGGCGATCCCCGCCGGCCAGGCGAAGACGCGGACGAGCCCGCGGAGAGACGCCCGCCGCCACGCGACGAGCGGGCCAATGCCCATCAGCAGCAGGAGCGGCAAGCCGAAGATCCGCAGGAAGAAGTCGTAGTACGGCCTGCCGACGACGACGGACTCGCCCCGCACCGCCTCGGAGAGGATCGGCCACGCCGTGCCCCAGAGGATCGTCAGGCAGAGCGCGACGAGGAGCAGGTTGTTGTAGAGGAAGGTCGCCTCGCGCGAGACGAGCGACTCGAGCCGGGCGCTCGTCCGGAGCTGCGGGAGCCGGAGCCAGATCATCGTCACCGAGAAGACGACCGCCACCACGATGAAGCCGAGGAACCACGGCCCGATCGCGCTCTGGGTGAACGAGTGGATCGAGCTGACGACACCGGAGCGGGTCAGGAACGTCCCGAACAGCGAGAGGCAGAACGCGAGGCTGACGAGCGTCACGTTCCAGACGCGCAGCATCCCGCGCTTCTCCTGGATCATCACCGAGTGGAGGAACGCCGTCGCGGCGAGCCATGGCATCAATGCGGCGTTCTCGACGGGATCCCAGGCGTAGTACCCGCCCCAACCGACCTCCTGGTAGGCCCAGTGCGCCCCGAGCAGCTGGCCGATCCCGAGCGCCGTCCACGCGACGATCGTCCAGCGACGCGTCGCGACGATCCAGCGCTCGTCGGTGCGGCCCGAGAGCAGCGCGCCCATCGCGAATGCGAACGGCACGGCGAGCCCGACGTAGCCCAGGTAGAGGAAAACGGGGTGTGCGACCATGTACGGGTTCTGGAGGCTCGGGTTGAGCCCGTTGCCGTCCGCGGCCGCGGGAATCGTGTCGAACGGGCTGGAGACGGCGACGAGGAGCCAGGTGAAGCCGATCGCGATCCCGGCGAGCACTGGCGTGACCCACACGACCAGATCCCGGGCGCGCTTGCGCGCGAGCCAGACCGCGAGCGCCGAGTAGCCGGTGAGGACGAGCAGCCAGAGCAGCAGCGACCCCTCCTGCCCGCCCCAGAAGGCGGAGATCTTGTACGGCAACGGGAGCTCACGGCTCGAGTGGCCGGCGACGTAGGCGAGCGAGAAGTCGTCACGCAGGAATCCCGCGACGAGCACGATCGTCGCGACGAGCGTGGAGAAGAACGAGGCGACGAGCGCGTTCCGTGCAGAGAGCGCAAGCCGACGGCGCCCCAGAGCGGCGGCCGCTCCGCCGGCGACGAGGGCGTACACCGCGAGCCCGAGCGTGACGATGAGCGCGGCGCGACCGAGCTCGGCCATCGCTCAGGACTTCGCGGCCTGGTACTTCGAGGGGCACTTCGTGATCATCGACCCGGGGGTCGTCACGAACGTGCCGTCCGCCCGCTGCGTGCCTGTCACGACGACGTCACGCCCGGTGCGGAAGAGATCGGGCACCGAGCCCTTGTAGAGCACCGTCACGCGCTGCTTCTGCTTCCCCTCGATGTCCTGGAGCACGAACCGCATTCCGTCGGCGTGGGGATCGCCCGTCGGCGTCCCGACGACGCGCCCGGCCAGCGCGACCTCGCCGGTCTTCGACGCGAGCTCACCCGGAGAGACGGAGGGTGTCCCACCGCCGGCGAGTGACGTGTAGAGGAGGAACACCGCCAGGACCGCTGCGACGGAGAGAGCGATCACGAGCCGCGCCGGTGACGATGACCGCGCCACGCCGGACAGTCTAGAGACAGGGCGTCGGGGTCTGGCACCGCAGGTGCCTGACCCCGCCAGACCTCTATGCCTCGGCGGCGTCGCGCTCGCGGCGGCGCGGAACCTCGTAGCCGTGCTCGAGGCAGAGCGAGCCCGGTGCGTCCTCGGTCAGCGCGTCGCAGTAGCCCTTGCCGTATGCGGCGCGCATGAACGCCGAGACGACCTCGAGATTCCACTCGGAGATGTCCGCCGCCTCGCGCCAGAGCTCGGTCAGGCGGAGGTCGATGTCGAGCTCGAGAAGGTCGATTCGGGTTGGTTGCGGCATACCGCGAGGGTACGGGCGCGGTCGGACGACATCATCCGTTTGCAGGGGAAACAGGCCGAGGCCGTGGTCAGGCCGTCCGGCTCTCGATCAGCGCGACCCGCGTGCCCGTGTCGAAGACCCGGGTCAGCCGCAGCCCAGCGTGCTCGAGCAGCGCGGCGTACTCGTCCTCCGAACGCTCCCGCCCTCCCGGTCCTACGAGCATGTTGAGGTCGGAGAACGCCGCCTCGCGCTCGTGCCCCGGTCGGCCGAGCACCATCTCGACGACGAGCACCACCCCACCGGGACGCAGGGCCTCCCGGCAGCGGCGGAGAATCGCGACGCACTCGTCGTCGGGCCAGTCGTGCAGGATCGACTTCAGGAGATAGCCGTCGGCGGGCGGAACCGACTCGAAGAACGAGCCGCTCGCGGCCGACCAGCGGGACTCGAGCCCGGCCGGCGGCTCCTGGGCGACGGCGTGATCCTGGTCGAACACCGTGCCGGTCAGGCGCGGATGCGCCCGTAGCACCGCCGCGAGGAGCGCGCCGTGCCCGCCGCCGACGTCCACGACGTGCGCCAGCCGGGAGAAGTCGTACGACGCGGCCACGGCGTCCGCGACCGTCCCGCTGAGCGAGGTCATCAGCGCGTTGAAGTTCGCGTTGTGCTCGGGCTGCGCCGCCCGGTGGGCCCAGACGTCGATGCCGTGTCTTGCGATGAAGCCGTTCTCCCCGGTGCGGACGCTGTGCGCGAGGTATCCCCACGCGTCCCAGACTGCCGGGTCGGCCTGGAGCAGCGCCTGAGGACGCAACGAGAGCGGAGCATCCGAGCGGAGCAGAGCGCCGAGCTCGGTGAGCGAGAAGCGTCCGTCGTCCTCGGCGATCAGGTTCACGGTCACCAGCGCACGCAGAAGCCGGCCGGTGGCGTCGCTGTCCGTGCCCGCCGCGTCCGCCAGGTCATCGGCCGTTCGCGGCTGCCCGGCGAGAAGGTCGACCAGCCCGAGCTGCACCGCGGCCGCGATCGCGGCAGACACCCGGTGCCCGAGCAGCAACCCACGGAGCTCCTCCCAACTGCCCATGTCGCGATCATCCAACCAGGCTCGACGACGCGGGGTCGCAGTGGGGCACCGGACCGGTTCGCGGTCGCGCCAGGCTCAGGGCGGTGTGAGCAGGACGAACGGGCCGACGTCGTCCCGGCGATACCTGTTGCGTCGGAGCGTCGCGACGAGCTCCCCGAGCTGGCGGGCGCGGGCCTCGGAGGCCTGACCCGGCGACCGATCGGCACCGTCCTCGAGCGAGGCGCGGAAGAGGACGAACCCGGGCCGCCCGGCCTCCACGAGGCGCTCGTATTCCCGGTGCCGGATGAATGGGTGCCGCGCTGCGAGCATGCGGCCGTCGACGAGGCCGACGCGCTCGAGCTTCGACTGCGCGGCCACGATGCGCTCGTCGGTCTCGAACGTGAGCCGGTACGCGAGCCAGAAGTCGGCGTAGAGCCGGTCGACTCCGCGCTCGTCGAGCGCCGCCACGAGGGGGCCGAGATCGCGCGGCGCCTTCGGCGGTTGCGCGGGCACGGTCCGGACGTAGTCGTCCATCCGGTCGATCGTCGCCGCCGAGATCGCGAGCGCGGCGCCGAGCACGACGAGGCCGCGCCAGTACGTCGTCGCAAGCTGGGCAACGAGCAGGCCGACGACGGGCGACAGGACGAGCAGGTACCGGGGCTCCTGGCTGAAGAGCGTCTGTGGCGCGAGCGCGTAGACGAACGGAAAGACGGCCGCGACGACGTAGAGCAGCGACGCCTCGCTCTGCCGCGTGCGGTAGGCCCCGTAGACGAACAGGGCGGCGATGGCGGCGTACGCGAGCAGTGTGACCGCGGCGGGCAGGAGCCGCTCCTGCGTGTACGGCGTTCGCACGCCGAGCAGCATCCCGAGGAGGGGCGAGACGAAGATGCGGAGCCGGTGCGCGTACGAGGTCGTGTTCGCGATGGTCGACTCGAACGAGCCCCAGTCGTGGCGGGCGTTCCAGACGATCGAAGGGAGCGCGCCGACGATCGCGAGCAGCACGGTGATCCACGCCTGGCGCAGCCACGCGGGCTGCCGCCAGACCGTCCACGCAACGACGGCGACGGCGATGGGGAGCACCTGGGCGCTCTCCCAGAGCCCGAGGCCGAGTACGAGGCCGAAGACGCCGGCACGCCCCCGGCTCGGCCGCTCGGCGAGCCGCAGCCCGACGAGCAGCAGGAGCGCGCTGTACACGAGCCCACCGGCGTAGAAACCGTACTGGTGCGTGAGCCGCTGGATGAGAAACGGCGGCCAGATCCACAGAAGGCAGCCGGCGAACGCAGCGGCCGGCTCGCCGATGGTCCGCCGTCCCACGCGCCAGACGAGGACCGCGGCCACCGCCGTCAGCCCGATGGGCACCAGCCGGAGCGCGAGCCAGCTCGGCCCGAAGAGCCAGAACAGCGGTGCCGTGAGGATCGCCTCCTGTGATCCCCCGAAGCTCTGACCCCAGAAGAACGGCGTCCACTCGCCGTCAAGGAGATGCAGCGCCATGAGGCCGACGACGGCCTCGTCGCTGTCCGGGACCCCGAGGGCCGAGCGGTAGACCCAGACCCGAAGCGCGACACCTGTGACCAGCACCGCCGCGAGCAGGACGAGCCAGCGGAGTGCCACCGGACGCTCGCGCTCGACCAGGCCGCGCGGCTCGCGCACCGCGATCTCCACGCCCGGCACCGTAACGCCCGGGCCGTACGATGTTTGGAAGCGAGGCGGTGATCGCTCGGCCGACACCGCGTCCCGTAGAGTCGTCGCGTGGGACGTATCCGGGTCGGGCCGGCGCGCGTGCCGTCGCGAGAGACGCCCGAGGCGGCGGTCGAACTGGTACTCGAGCGCGGCTACGACGCCTGCGAGATCGACTTCGAGTCGGGCTTCTGGATGGACTACCCCTGGGCCGAGCGCTTCGGGGAGCTCGCACGCGAGCACGACCTCGCCCTGTCGGTGCACGCGCCGCTCTTCGGCTGGGTCGGGCACCTCGAGGCGAGCGGGCGCAAGTGGTCGTCCGCGCTCGGCGCCCTCGACCGGAGCGCCGGGATCGCCGCCGCCTCGGGCGCCGAGGTCGTCGTCTTCCACCCCGGCTTCCTCCTCGGCCGCACGCGGGAGCACTCGATCGACGCGGTCGTGGAGCAGCTCACGCTCGTCAGGGCGCGACTCGAGGGGAAGGACCGAGCCGTCCCCTTCGGGATCGAGGTCATGGGTCGCGTGCGCGACCTCGGCTCGCTCGACGACTGCGTCGAGATCAGCCGGCGTGCCGGATGGGTCCGGCCGGTGATCGACTTCGCGCACATGCACGCGACGAGCGACGGCGCGTTCGTCGAGCCCGAGCCCTTCCGCGAGGCCCTCGAGCTCGCGGACGCGGTGCTCGCGCCGGACGCCCCGTTCCACATCCACTTCTCGGACATCGCGTACGCCAACCGCAACGAGACGAAGCACCTGCCCTACGGCGACGGCACGCTGCGTGCCGACCCGCTCCGCGAGGCGCTCGACGGTTTCGAGCGGCCCGCGACGGTGATCTCTGAGTCGCCCGACGAGGCGTCGAGCCAGGCGATCCGCGCCGTGCTCAGATGATCCCGGCCGCGCCCTCCGGCTCGAGCAGCTCCGCGATGCGCTCCTCGGCCTGGCACGCCTCGTCCTCGCGGCCGCGGTCGCGCAGGAAACGGGCGTAGGCCGCGAGCGGCTCCGGCTCGGCATTGCGGTAGTCCGTGGCGGCGAGCGAGTCGATCGCATCCCGCAGCAGGAGCTCGGCCTCGTCGTCGCGCCCCTGCGCGGCGCGCACCATCCCGAGCACCATCCGCACGTTCGAGCGAGACATCGTGTCCTGCATCCCCACGGTCTCGACGGCGGAGAGCGCCCAGCGCTCGGCCTCCTCGACGTGCCCCTTCGCGAGGACGAGCTCGGCAAGTGTCCGCTGCGCCTCGATGACCTTCGCGCGCTCCTGCAGCGAGAGGAGCGACCGAACCGCCTCGCGGACGATCTGCTCGGCGCGGTCGGGATCCCCGCCCTGCCAGACGGCCAGGCCTTCGAGCTGTTGCGTCCGTCCTGCGTCCGACGCCGCGCCGATCTCGTCGAAGAGCTCGCGCGCCGCCCGGAACTCGCGCTCGGCGTCGTCGAAGCGCCCCCGGCGCAGGTGGATCGAGCCCCGGACCCGGGCGACCCACGCCGCCGCCGACAGGCTGCCGCTCGCCGTCGCGAGCCCGGCCGCCGCCTCCAGGGCGGTGTCGGCCCGCGTCAGCTGTAGACGCGCGAGATGCACCGCGGCGACCTCGCTCAGCGCAAGGCTCTCGAGATCGGCCCGGCCCGCCTCCCGCGCGATCTGGAGTGCTTCCCCCGTGTACCGCTCGACGCTCGCGAGGTCGCCGCCCCACCAGCCGACGCCCGACAGGAGCGTCAGCGCCTCGGAGCGCGCGTCGCCCGGTGCGTCCGAGAGCAGCGCGAGCGCCTCCAGCGCGAGCGTCCGGGCGCGGTCGACATCGGCGTTGCGATTGAGGTCGATATCCGCCAGCTGCGTGAGAGCGAGGCCCTCGATCGTCCGCTCTCCCGCCGACTCGGCCAGGGAGCGCACGTTCTCCATCTCGAGGGACGCCGCGGGGAGCTCCCACAGCCGCCAGGCCGCCCGGGCGGCATAGAACCGGCGCTCGAGGCTCGGCTCGAGGTCGATCGCGCGCAGAAGGAGCCGGCGTGCGGTGCGGTTCGCCTCGCGGTCGAGCGCCCGGCACCCGGCGCGCTCGAGTGCGTCGGCCGCCTCCGCGCGCAGCTCTGCCGGAATCTGTCCGTCGAGCTCGGCCGCGAGCGACGCCGCGCGCTCCAGGTGGTGTGCCTGGGCCTCCACGAGCTCCTCGGGAGACCGCGCGCGCAGCCAGTCGACGAACATGCGGTGGAGCCGTGCCCGCTCGCCCTTGGCGAGACCCGAGTACGCGACATCGCGAATCAGCACGTGGCGGAAGCGGAACGCGGTTTCGCCCGAGACCGTCGAGATCGGCTCGCGCGTGAGGAGCTGGCGATCGACGAGGTCGACGAGCGCGGTGTCGACGTCGAGTGTCGGATCGAGATCGGCGACGGCGCCGCGCCAGAACACGCGACCGATGAGGGCGCCGTGGCGGACGACCGACCTCGAGTCTGGCGGCAGCCTGTCGATGCGCGACGCGATCAGCGCCTGCACGGTGTCGGGGATCCGCACCGACACCCCCTCGCGCCGCTCCGCGAGCATCCGGATCGTCTCTTCGACGAAGAGCGGATTGCCCTCCGTCTTCTCGAGCAGGGAGCGCCGGACGTCGTCGGGCAGCACGGCGTCCGCGGTAAGGGCGTCGACGAGCACCTCGGTCTCGCTCTCGGGCAGCGGCCCGAGATCGATCGCGATCGACCGTCGCCGCCCACCTCCCCAGCCCGGGCGCGCCTCGAGCAGCTCGGGACGCGCAAGACACACGATCAGCACCGGCGCGTCGTCGATCCGGTCCGCGAGGTGCTCGACGAGGTCGAGCAGCGGATCCTCGGCCCAGTGGACGTCCTCGAAGCCGAGCACGAGCGGCTGCGCCTCGGCGAGGCTCACCGCCCACTCCTGGGCGGCCCACGCGATCTCCTGCCCGCGTCGCCCGCCCGAGACGGTGTCGAGCACACCGGACGCGAGACCGAGGAGATCGGCGACCGCGTCGCTCGAGCACGCCTCGCGGAGCTTCTCGAATGCCTCCTCGGGGGAGTCGTCGGGCGAGATCCCGGCTGCCGCCTGCACCATCTCCGCCAGCGGCCTGTACGCCAGACCTTCGCCGAAGGGCAGCGACCGCCCGGTGAGGACGCTCGTCCGCTCGAGGCCGGCGAAGAACTCGCGGGCGAGCCGGCTCTTCCCGATCCCGGGCTCCCCGAAGATCGTGACGAGCTGCGCGCGGCGGTCGCGGACGGCGCGCGCAAATGCGTTCTCGAGCAGCTCGAGCTCCTCCTCGCGGCCGACGTACGGCCCGACGACGTTCAGCGGACGGCCGGTCGGCCGTTGGGCGCAGACGACTCTCCGCACCTCGAAGCTGCCGGGGAAGCCCCTGAGCGGCCGGTCACCGAGCGGCTCCGTCACGACTCCCGCGGCGAGCCCCCAGGCGGTCGGGCCCATGAGGATCTCGCCGGGCTCCGCGGACTGCTGGAGCCGGGCCGCGACATTGAGAGCCTCGCCGGTCGCGAAGGTGGAGTCGCCCTCGTCGACGACGACCTCCCCGGCCTCGATCCCGACCCGCACGGGCAGCTCGCCGTCGCCCGACTCGACGATCGCGACCGCCGCCCGCACCGCGCGCTCGGCATCGTCCTCGTGCGCGGTCGGCACCCCGAAGACGGCGAGCACCGAGTCGCCGGCGAACTTCTCGATGGTCCCGCCGTAGGTCTCGATGTGCGTCCGGACCCGGTCGAAGAAGCCCGTCACACGCCGCCTCGCGATCTCCGGGTCATACGAGGCGACGAGCGCAGTCGAGTCCACGAGGTCGACGAACAGCGCCGTCGCGAGCTTGCGCTCCATGCGTCGAAGTCTAGGTTCGGCGGTCTGCCAGGAGCGGGCGGTTTACCGAACCGCGGTGGTGTCCGACTTTGAGTCGGACACCATCCGACCGTCTAGCATCCGGCGCGATGCTCGACCCCAGCGTGTTCAAGGCGTACGACGTCCGCGGGATCCATCCCACGGAGATCGACGAGGACGGCGCGTATCGGGTCGGTCGCGCGTTCGTCGAGCACTTCGGGCTCGGCCGGATCGCCGTCGGCCGCGACATGCGGGTCAGCGCGCCCACCATGACCGCCGCGGTGATCGACGGCGCTGCGGACGGCGGCGCCGACGTGCTCGATCTCGGGATGATCGGCACCGAGATGCTCTATTACGCCGTCGGCGAGCTCGACCTCGAGGGCGGCATCGTCGTCACGGCGTCGCACAACCCGAAGCAGTACTCCGGGATGAAGATCGTCCGTGCCGGCGCCCTGCCCGTTGGCGGCGACTCCGGCCTCGACGACGTTCGGCAAGCGGCGGAGGCGGGGTTCGGGGGTGTTGTGCGCCGCGGCGACGTGACGCCGACCGACATCTGGGACGGCTTCGTCGCGAAGGTGCTCTCGTTCGTCGACCCGACGTCGATCCGGCCGCTCAGGATCGTGATCGACGCGGCGAACGGGATGGGCGGGACGATGCTGCCGCCGGTGCTCGAGCAGCTCCCGCAGCTCGACGTCGTGCGCTGCTTCTTCGAGCCCGACGGGGCGTTCCCGAACCACGAGCCGAACCCGCTCCTGCCCGAGAACAGGAAGTTCATCGTCGAGCGGACGCGCGCCGAGGGGGCGGACATCGGGGTCGCCTTCGACGGTGACGCGGACCGCTGCTTCTTCGTCGACGACACGGGCGAGTTCGTCCCGGGCGACTTCGTGACCGCGCTCCTGGCGCAGGCGATGCTCGAGAAGCAGCCGGGGGCCAAGATCCTGTACGACGTGAGGGCGAGCTGGGCTGTGCCACGCACGATCGAGGAGGCCGGCGGCGTCGCGCTCGTCAACCGCGTCGGGCATGCGTTCATCAAGGAGCGGATGCGCGAGGTCGACGCGCTGTTCGCCGGCGAGGTCTCCGCTCACTACTACTTCCGCGACTTCACGCGCGCAGACACCGGGGTCGTCCCGTTCCTCGTCATGCTCGAGATCCTCTCGCGCGCCGGGCGAAAGCTGTCGGAGCTTCTCGCCCCGTTCCGCGAGCGGTACTTCCTGAGCGGCGAGATCAACACCCCGGTCGCGGACGTGGACGCCACGCTGCGGGAGATCGAGGAGCGCTACGCCGCCGCCGGTGGACGCATCTCGCATCTCGACGGAGTCTCCGTGGACTTCGACGACTGGCACTTCAACGTCCGCCCGTCGAACACCGAGCCGCTGCTGCGGCTCAATCTCGAGGCGCTCGACGAGGGCGCGATGGAGCACCGGCGCGACGAGGTGCTCGACCTGATCCGATCCTGACTGGAGGGCGCCGTGCCGACACTCGTGCAGTTCGACTTCCCGATGGCCGGCCCGTGGGGCGACGAGCTGGCCGCGGCGTTCGGCGACCTCGCCGGGATCATCGGTCGTACGCCGGGCCTGCGCTGGAAGATCTGGACGGAGAACGAGGAGGAGGGCACCGGCGGCGGCATCTACCTCTTCGAGGACGACGAGTCGGCCCTCGCCTATGTCGAGGAGCACACCGCGCGCCTCGAGGGGTTCGGCATCGACGAGGTTCGCGCGAAGCTGTTCCACGTCAACGAGCCGCTGACGGCGATCAACGGCGGCCCGGTCTGAGCGGGCAGCCGAGCCTGGAGCTCGGGCGCGTCACGAGCAGGCGTCCGCCCTTCAAGTACGCGGCGCTGACACGCGTCTGGTTCTCGGACACGGACGCGCAGGGCGTCGTCTACTACGGCCGCTACCTGCCGTACTTCGACCACGCGAGAACGGAATACCACCGTCACCTCGGCGGCCTCGGCGTGGACGGCGCGGAGTTCGCGATGCGTGCTTCGAGCGTCGAGTACCACGCGCCGGCCCGCTTCGACGACCTGATCGAGTGTTTCGTCCGCGTCAGCCGTATCGGCCGCACCAGCGCGACCTACGAGTGCGTCGCCGTCCGCCTTCCCGACGACGAGCTCATGGTGACGGCGACCCAGACCGTCGTTTTGGTCGACGTCGCGATGCGCCGCCCCGTGCCTATCCCCGAGCAGGCACGCGGTGCGATCCGCGCCTTCGAGGGAAGCGATCTGAGCGAATGATCCCATGCCGGCGCGCCCGCCCGGGCGGAGCCCGGACGGGCGCGGCGCGGCTTCCCCTCCCCCATACGCCTTGTAGTTCGCATCTGCGGGTGCGTCATCCCTCGTTTCAGGGATCCGATCCCCCAAACGGGGTACCCCTCACCCTTCCGCCGCTCTATCCCTCGGACGAGGGACTCGCCGGCATCGCGCGGACGAGGTCGACGGCATCGGGGCGGTCGAGCGCGCCCTCGACGCGAACGGTCGTCCCGTCGCGGTCGACGAGGAGCGTATTCCCGGCGAGCCAGCCGTGGTCGTCGCGGATGAGGCCGTCCGGAGCGACGAACAGGACGACGTGTGGGCCTCCCTCGAGCCAGACCGCCGTGTCACCGTCGATCGCGAAGCGGTCGATCCGCGTCGCATCGCCCGCGAGCTTCTTCAGAAGCGCCGGGTCGCCGACGCGGCCCGGGAACTGGGTGACGATCAGGCGCGCGTCGGGCCCGTCGCGCCAGAGGTAGCTGACCCGGAGCCCGGGAGCCAGGCGCACCTCGTCGGGCCGGGGCTCGCCGCGCGGCGGGTCGGCGAAGCGGAAGCCGGCCTGCGCTCTGGCCTCCGCGAGCGTCGCCGGCCCGCCGAGCACCTCCAGATCCTGACGGAGCGGGAGCGGCGGCAGGTCGTCGACGCGCACGATCCGGGCTCCGCCGATCCCGAGCCAGTCGAGGATCGCCGTGCGGGCCGGTGGCACGGCGAGAACGGCGAGCACCGCCGCGAGCACCACGGCCACGGTGATTGCGAGCGGTCGTCGCGCGAGTCCGGGACGCCGGGGAGCGTCGCCGAGGCGACCGGAGACGACAGGTGCGAGATCCGGCGAGTCCGGCCACTCGACCGCGTCCGAGAGAGCGACCAGCTCACGCTCGAGACCGTTCACGGGACATCCTCCCCGACCACGGCTCGCAGCCGCTCGAGGGCACGGGACGTCCGAGACTTGACCGTGCCGCGACGGATGCCGAGCGCGGCGGCCGTCTCCTCTTCGCCGAGCTCGAGGAGGAAGCGGTGGACGAGCACCTCGCGGTCGCTCTCGTCGAGCGCCGCGAGGCCGCCGAGGAGCGTGTCGCGGCGCTCCAACGTGAGGGCGGTCGTCTCGGGGGACGGAGCCACGTCCCCCGAGACCACCGCCGCCGCGCGCAGGGCGAGCCCGGCCCGTCGACCCGCCGACCGGCGCCGATTTCGCGCCTCGTTCGCGACGATCCGCAGCAGCCACGGCAGGAAGGGCGATCCCTCGCGGAACCGGCCCAGCGCCCGGTAGGCCTTGACGAAGGCGTCCTGGGCGGACTCCTCCGCGTCGCCGCGATCGCCCGCGGCGACGAGGGCGACCCGGAACGCGATTCCCTGGTGCATGCGTACGAGCTCCTCGTAGGCGGTCGTCTCGCCGCGCTTGGCGCGCGCGACGAGGGTCTCCTCGTCGGGTGGCCGGCTCCCCACTCGCTCGTTCTACACCGGGCGCGCCGCAGAGGTTCCCCCCGGGGCGTGGCTTCAGCCTCGCCCCTCGTGGTTCCGCTAGCGTCGCCGTGATGAGCGACCGCTGGACCAGTCTCCGCGTCGACGAGCTGCCCTCGATCAAGGTGGCCGGCGACCTGCGCTGGAAGCCTGTCCGCCGCACGCTCGGCATCGAGGCGTTCGGGATGAACGCCTACACGGGCGAGAAGCCCGGCGACGACGTGGTCGAGCGCCACAGCGAGGAGACCCTTCGCCACGAAGAGGTGTACGTCGTGCTCTCGGGCCGCGCGAGCTTCGAGCTCGACGGCGAGACGCTGGACGCTCCCGCGGGGACGATCGTGTTCCTTCGCGACCCGACGGTGCGAAGGTACGCGACTGCGGCGGAGCCGGAGACGACGGTACTCGCGGTGGGCGGCAAGCCCGGAGAGGCGTACACGCCTTCGGCCTGGGAGTGGTACTTCGAGGCGGAGCGCTTTCGCGACCCGTTCGATCCCGAGGCGGCGCTGCGGCTGATGGACGAGGCGAACCAGCGGTTCCCCGACCATGCCGGCGTCCTTTACTCGACGGCATGCTGGGAGGCGATGGCCGGTCGACCCGACGACGCCTGGACGTCCCTCCAGCGCGCGATCGAGCTCGACCCGCGCTCACGCGAGTGGGCGCTCAAAGACGAGGATCTCGCGTCGTTGCACGAGCGGCTGGGGTCCGACGACTAACTCTGCCGGTGTCGGACTTCAGTCCGACACCTACGCCTCGCAGCTTCGTAGGTGTCCGACCGAAGTCGGACACCCGGCGGACGCCGGAACGCCCTACCCGCCCGGGGTCATCCGATACGCGTCGAAGACCGCCTCGAGGTTGCGCAGCGCACCGAGTAGCGAGCGCAGCGCCTTCACGTCCCCGAGCTCGGCCGTGTACCAGTTGCGCGCCATGCCGTCCTCCACGGTGCCGCCGTAGGCGACGATGTTCGCGCCGTGCTCGGAGAACGTGCGGGCGACGTCCTCGAGCAGCCGGGCGCGATCCCAGCCGTCGACCGCGATCTGGACGCGGAAGCTCGACGACGTGGTGTCGCCCTCCCACTCGACCGGCGTGAAGCGCTCCGGGTTCCGCATCAGGGCCTTGACGTTCGGGCAGTCGGCGCGATGAATGGTGATCCCGCGGCCGAGCGAGATGTAGCCGCGGATCTGGTCGCCCGGCACCGGCGTGCAGCACTTCGCGAGGCGCACGAGGACGTCGTCGACGCCGGGAACGACGACACCCAGCGAGTCGCCGCTGACGATGCGCTTGCGCCCCGCCGGCTTCGTGTGGACGACGGGCTCCTCCGGGACGTCGTCGATCTTGAGCCGCTGCAGGACCTTGTTGACGACCTGGCCGGTGCCGATCTTTCCCGAGCCGAGCGCGAGGTAGAAGTCCTCCGCCTTCTTGAAGCCGAGGTCGCGGATCACCGAGGCGAGGACGCTCGAGCCCTGGAGCTTGCGGTACGGGAGGTTCTGCGCCTTGAGCGCCTGATCGAGTGCGTCGCGGCCCTTCTGCTCGGTCTCGCCGCGGGTCTCGCGCTGGTACCACTGCCGGATCTTGTTGCGGGCGCGTGAGGATCTGGCGACCGAGAGCCAGTCGCGGGACGGCCCGCGGCCCGACTTCGAGGTGAGGATCTCGACGAAGTCGCCGTTCTTCAGGTGGTAGTGGAGCGGGACGATCCGGCCGTTCACCTTGGCGCCGACGGTCCGATGCCCGACGTCCGTGTGGACGGCGTACGCGAAGTCGATGGGGCTCGCCCCGGCCGGCAGTGTCTTCACCTCGCCCTTCGGCGTGAAGACGTACACCTCGTCGTCGAAGAGGTCGGTGCGCAGGGTCCGCATGTACTCGGAGGCGTCCTGCTCGTCCCCCTGCCAGTCCATGAGCGAGCGAACCCACGTGAGCCACTCGTCGTCGCCCTTCGCGGCCTTGCCACGCTTGTAGAGCCAGTGCGCTGCGACGCCGAGCTCGGCCTCCTCGTGCATCTCCCTGGTACGCACCTGGATCTCGAGCGGCGTGCCTGAGGGACCGATCACCGTCGTGTGCAGCGAGCGGTAGCGGTTCAGCTTCGGCATCGCGATGAAGTCCTTGAACCGGCCGGGCATCGGCTTCCACAGCGAGTGGATGAGCCCGAGCGCGCCGTAGCAGTCGCGTGTTCCCTCCTCGCCGGAGCGTTCGGCGATCACGCGCATGGCCGTGAGGTCGTAGATCTCGTTGAACTCTCGGCCCTTCTTGGCCATCTTGTCGTAGATCGAGTAGAAGTGCTTCGCGCGTCCCGAGATCAGAGCCGGGATGTCGGCCTTCTCGAGCTCGAGGCCGAGGATCGTCGCCGCCTGGTCGACCTGCGACTCTCGGTCGGCGCGCCGATCGGCGACCATCGCCTTGATCTCCGCGTATTTCCGCGGGTGGAGGATCTGGAAGGACAGGTCCTCGAGCTCCCACTTGAGCGCGTGGATCCCGAGGCGGTGCGCGAGGGGCGCGTAGACCTCGAGCGTCTCCTTCGCCTTGCGGATCTGCGTCTGCTTCCCCCAGTACTCGCTCGTGCGCATGTTGTGGAGCCGGTCGGCGAGCTTGATGAGGATGACCCTCACGTCGTGGGCCATCGCGACGATCATCTTGCGGTAGTTCTCCGCCTCCGCCTGCTCGCGGCTCTTGAACTGCGTCCGCGTCAGCTTCGTGACGCCCTCCACGAGCTGGGCGATCTCGGTGCCGAACTCGGAGCGCAGCTCGTCGACCTCCGTCTCGGTGTCCTCGACGACGTCGTGGAGGAGCGCGGCGGCGATCGTCTGCTCGTCGAGGTGAAGCTCGGCGCAGATGCGGGCGACCCCGTACGGATGGTGGATGAAGTCCTCGCCCGAGCGCCGCAGCTGGCCGCGATGCTGGCGCTCGGCGTAGGCGAACGCGCGGCGAATCAGGTCGCGGTCGACCCCGCTGTTGTACGTCTCGATCGAGGCCAGAAGCTCTTCGACGAGGCTCTCGTGATGCTGCTCGGTGTCGACGACCGTCACAGGCTCAGTGTACGGACAGGGGTTGCAGATTCCCCCCTTCGGGGGGAGGAAGCATCGGCAAATGGACGAAGGATGAGGTTCATGCGGCTTCTGCGGGACTATCTCGAGCGACGGCGCCTGCGGCGCATGCTCTTCATGCTCGCCGCCTCGACGCGGCGCTGAGCTTTCGGTCCGCGCCGAGGGTTGTCGGCGGCTCCGAGCGGGTACCACGTATGGGCATCCCCCGAGGCGCCAAGGGCGCTTCGCGGGCGAGGCTTTGGTGGCACCCGTGACGAAAGGGAGCAGCATGGCGACGAAGACCCGCACGACGTTCGAGACCCGTAACGACCTACCGGCCGAGAGCCGCGAGAAGCTCGTCGCGCTGCTGAACGCAAGGCTCGCGGACACGTTCGACCTCTACAGCCAGATCAAGCAGGCCCACTGGAGCGTCCGCGGTCCGGACTTCATCCAGCTCCACCTGCTGTACGACACCGTCGCCGAGGGCGTGCTCGGCTTCGTCGACGAGATCGCAGAGCGGGCGGCGGCGCTCGGTGGGCTCGCGACCGGGACCGTGCGCATGGCGGCGGAGGCGTCGACGCTCGACGAGTACCCGCTCGACGCCACGTCCGGGCCGGACACGGTCGACGTCGTCGCCGACCGGCTGGCGGCCTACGGCGCCGCGGTGCGCGAGGCCATCGACACGGCCGACTCGGAGCTCGGCGACATGGACACCTCGGACCTGTTCACCGAGATCTCGCGCGCGATCGACAAGCACCTCTGGTTCGTCGAGGCGCACCACCAGGCCGACGCGTAGGACGAGGCGCGGGGCGCGCGGCTGTTGAGGCTGCGCGCCCGGCCGATCTACGCAGCCTGCGGCAGCGGCAGCTCGACGTCGGCGCCGGCGAGGAGCACACGGAAGCTCTCGGACTCGAGCAGCTGCCGACGCGCCCCTGCGACGAGGCCGAGCTCGTCGAAGATGCGGCTCGCCTCCGGCGTCCGCGCTCCCTGGTCCGAACGCCACTGTCCGGCCAGCCACTCGCGGAGCTCGTCGTACGCCGCGGGCGCATCGAACACGCGCCGGACGACGAGCTGGGGAGCGACCGTTCCGTTCCAGCGGTTCTCCTTGAGCCGGAACGCGACGTCGAAGCGGCTCGGGGGCTGAAGGCGATCGAGCTGCGACCCCTGGCCGAAGGCGATCGCGGAGCCGCCGTCGCGGCCCTGCTGGCGGACGCGAAAGCGGAGGTGCTTTCCCTCGCCGACCGTGCTCGCCCCGGTCGCCTCGATGCTCGCGACGAGCAGCGTCGGCTCGGGGTTGCCGAGCCCGAACGGCGCAAGGCGGTCGAGCTCCTGGGCGAGGTCGAGCGTCAGCGCGCCTGCCGGAACGATCGCGTCGACGGTCGTGAGCGGGCGGAGGTCGACATCGGCGAGCGTCTCGTCGGCGTGGCGCCCGAACGCTGCTGCGAAGCCCTCGAGCTGCTCGTCGGAGATCGTGAGGCCGGCGGCCGCACGGTGCCCCCCGAACCGCTCGAGATGCTCCGCGCAAGCGGCGAGGCCTCCGTGGAGGTCGAAGTCGGAGATCGAGCGGCCCGAGCCCTTCCAGCCGTCGCCGCTCCGGGCGATGAGAACGACCGGGCGGTGGAACCGCTCCACGAGCCGCGAGGCGACGATCCCGATGACGCCCTCGTGCCAGCCCTCGTTCCAGAGGACGTAGCCGCGCCGCGCCTTCGTCTCTGCGGGCCACGACTCGACGGTCGCGACGGCCTCGCGGAGGATCCGCTCCTCCACGCCCTGCCGCTCGCGGTTCAGATCCTCGAGCGTGCCCGCGAGCTCGCGCGCCTTGGCCCGATCGTCGGTGAGTAGCAATTCGAGAGCGAGATCCGGCCGACCGAGCCTGCCCGCCGCATTGATGCGCGGAGCGAGCCGGAACCCGACAGAGGTCGCATCGACGGTCGCCGGATCGACGCGCGCGGAGCGCATCAGCTCCTGAAGGCCGGGCCGGCCCGTACGCGCCAGCGCGCGCAGCCCGGCCGCAGCGAGCGCGCGGTTCTCGTCGACGAGCGGGACGACGTCGGCGATCGTCGCCAGCGCGACGAGGTCGAGGATGCGAGCGACGGCCGGGTGGTCGCCTCCGAGCAGCGCACGGGCCAGCGTGTAGACGACTCCGGTCCCGCACAGGTCGACGCACGGATAGGCGGACGGCCGGGTGGCGACGACCGGGCAGTCAGGCAGCGTCTCTCCCGGGCGATGGTGGTCGGTGACGATGACGTCCAGTCCGAGCTCCTTCGCACGGCGCACCTCGTCGACCGCGGTGATGCCACAGTCGACCGTGAGCACGAGGTCGACGCCGTCCTCGGCGAGGCGCTCGATCGTCTCGGCCGCGAGGCCGTATCCCTCCTCGAAGCGGCTCGGCAGCCGCCACTCCACGTTCGCGCCGAGCTCCCGCAGGACGAGCACCGCGACGGCCGTCGCGGAGATCCCGTCGACGTCGTAATCGCCGTGGACGCAGATCCGCTCGCCCGCGGCGACCGCGGCGCGAATCCGCTCGACCGCGACGGCCATGTCGCCGAGCGTCAGCGGGTCGTGCGCCGGCGGCTCGGCGGCAAGGAATCCGCGCGCGACGTCAGGCTCGTCGAGCCCACGCCGGACGAGCACGGTCGCCGTCGTCTCGCTGACGCCGAGCTCCTCGGCGAGCGCTTCGACGCGACTCCAATCGCACGGTCGAGTGGTCCAGCGGCCCTCCTGCATCGCCCGCTCGACGGTACGGGCCGTGTCGGACGGTGCTCGTCCCGCGAGCGGAAATCCGCCGAGCGGATTCCCGCCGCTCGGATCCCCGGCCTACGCGGGGGCAGATCCCTGAAGGCGCCCCGGTATCGCGGTCGCGACTGCCTCGTTCCCTGATGGTCTATGCGCGCCGCTCGTTGCGCTCGCGGCGGAGCTGAAGGACGACCTTGACCCACAGCATCACCACCGCGGCGGTGGCCCCGATCACACAGACCGCGATCGGTGCGAAGAACGCCATCTGCTCCAGCGAGTACTTGGTCACGGCAGTGCCGACCAGCCAGATGACGAGCACGGCCACGACGACCCCGATCACGACGGCACGGTTCTTCACACCGTGAGGCTAGCCTGAGATCGATGACAGACGGTGTTCCCAACTACTTCTCCGGCGAGGACTACGTGCTCGAGTTCCTCGGCTATCGCTTCTCCTTCGGCGCTCGGGACTTCGAGGAACGCGTCGAGGCGGCGGCCGTGAAGCTCGGGCTCGTGCCGTCGAACGACCTCGACGAGGACGAGATCGGGGATCTCGTCGAGCTCGCCGCGGACGGGCGGATCGCAGGCGCGCGGAGCCCCCTCGGCTCGTACCTCGTGCGCCACTGGGAGCGGCTCGCGCTCGTGGACGGGGAGTCGCTCGTCTACTGGTTGCGCAAGCTCGTCTTCCGCGGCGCGTACCTCGACCACCGCGTGAAGGAAGGCCTCCTCGCGGTGGTGTGGGAGGACGAGAGCGGCGAGTTCGCCTACGCAGAGCCCGAGGGTGGGCGTGCTCTCCTGGAGCTGGCCCCGACGCCGTCGTGGCGCGCGCTGCAGTTCCGGAGCGGCCTCTAACCTTCGGCCGTCGAGCCGGCGAAGCCCAGAGCCTGCTCGTGGGACGGCGCGGCGATGCGGAGCTCGCGGATCGCTCCGAGCGGCACGATGATCTCCTCGGGGTCGCCCTCCTCGCAGTGCGGGCACATGCTGACGAACCCGAACCCCGGCTCGGCCGAGATCGTCTTCAGCCGGTAGAGCGAGCCGTCGACGAGCTCGACGCTCACCTCCGCCTCCTCGAGCCCGTGCTCGGCCTTGAAGTGGTCGACCCGGCGCAGGATCCGCTGCACGAGCTCGTCCAGCGGGCCCGCCATCGCGGGCGTCCAGATCGCGCCGCTCAGAAGAGGCTCCCGTCGCTTCGCGTCGAGCCGATGTGGCCGCGACCGAGCTCGGTGATCACGCGGCCGCGCGGCGTGCGCTGGAGAAAGCCGAGCTGCAGGAGATAGGGCTCATAGACGTCCTCGATCGTGTCGGGCTCCTCGCCGAGCGCAACGGCGAGCGTCGAAAGCCCCACCGGCCCGCCACCGAACTTCAGGGCCACCGCTTCGAGCAGCTCGCGGTCCATGCGCTCGAGCCCCTCGCCGTCGACCTCGAGCAGGTCGAGCGCCTCCTGTGCGACAGCCGTCGTGATTGCGCCCGCGTGCCTGACCTCGGCCACATCGCGCACCCGGCGGAGGATGCGGTTCGCGATGCGCGGCGTTCCCCGTGAGCGCGCGGCGATCTCCTCGGCCGCGTCGTCGGCGATCTCGACGTTGAGGATGGCGGCCGACCGGCGGACGATCGTCCCCAGCTGCCCCGGGTCGTAATAGCCGAGCCGGAACGTCATCCCGAAACGGTCGCGGAGCGGCGTCGTCAGGAGGCCGGTCCGGGTGGTCGCGCCGACGAGCGTGAATGGCGGCAGGTCGAGTGTCAGGGTCCGCGCGGCGGCGCCCTGCCCGAAGACGATGTCGAGGCGGAAGTCCTCGAGCGCCGGGTAGAGGATCTCCTCCGCCGAGCGGTTGAGCCGGTGGATCTCGTCGACGAAGAGAACGTCGCGCGGCTCGAGCGCGGTGAGGATCGCGGCGATGTCCTTCTTCTCGAGCGCAGGCCCGGCCACGGTGCGCAGCCCCACCCCCAGCTCCTCGCGGACGATCTGCGCCAGCGTCGTCTTCCCGAGCCCCGGCGGGCCTGCGAGCAGCACGTGGTCGAGTGCCTCCGCCCGGGCCTTGGCTGCTTCGAGCGCGATGCGGAGCTGCTCCTTGATCCGCTCCTGGCCGACGAAGTCGTCGAGCCGCCGCGGACGGAGCGACCGTTCTGCCTCCTCCTCCTCGGGTCGCAGGGCAGGAGCGAGGAACTGGCTCACGCCGCTGCCCCGCGCAGAGCGAGTCGGACGCGCTCCTCGGCCGGGAGCTCGGGATCGACGTCCGCGAGCGCGCGCTCGGCGTCGAGCAGCGAGTAGCCGAGCTCGACGAGCGCATCCCTCGCGACGAGGTGGCTCGGAGCATCGCCCACCGCGGCGAGAGCCGGCTCCGTCACGGTGCCCAGCTTCTCCTTGAGCTCGAGGACGATGCGCTCGGCGGTCTTCTTCCCGATCCCCGGGATCGCCTGGAAGCGCGCGTGATCGCCCATCGCGATCGCCTTGCGCAGCTCGGCCGCGGGCGATCCCGAGACGACGGCGAGCGCGACCTTCGGGCCGATGCCCGAGACAGTGAGGAGATGCACGAAGAGCTCGCGCTCCTCGGCGTCGGCGAACCCGTAGAGCTGGAGCGCGTCCTCGCGCACGTGGAGGTAGGTCTCGACCGTGACCTCGGCGCCGGCCGTCGCGCGGCGCAACACGGCCGGTGTGGCCGCAACGAGGTATCCGACGCCGTTCACGTCCAGCACGAGACCGTCGGCGGAGCGGCCGGCAGGCCGTCCTCTGAGACGGGCGATCACGCCGCGCTCCTCACGACGCCATCCGCGCCAGGGGCGGCATCGAGGCGTGGCAGATGGCGACGGCGAGCGCGTCCGCCGCGTGGGAGGTCGGAGGCTCGACGTCGAGCGAGAGGATCATGCGGACCATCCTCCCGACCTGGCCCTTGTCCGCTCGGCCATAGCCGCAGACCGCCTGCTTGACCCGCGCCGGGGCGTACTCCGTGCACTCGACTCCGGCCGATGCGGCCGCGACGAGCGCGGCGCCGCGCGCCTGCCCGACGAAGAGCGCGATGCGGGCGTCGGCACCGACGAACGACTCCTCCAGCGCGACGGCATCCGGCTCGTGGGCTGCGATGAGGCCGGTGACCCCGTCGAAGATCCCCCGCAGCCTGATCTCGGGCCGCTCCCTGGCGCTTGACGTCCAGCACCCGTGGTCGAGTGCCCTGATACGTCCGTCGCTTTCGTGGACGATCCCGTACCCGCACGCAGCCGTCCCTGGATCGATGCCGAGGACTTTCACGTGGAGAGGGTACGCGGCACAGCGGACGACTACGGTGGCAACGTGGAGATCGTCGACCTCACGGCGCTCGACGGGCGAGGGCCGGCATGGGGCACGGCGTCCGAGGATCTGAACGCGACGCTGCTCGTCTGGCGTGCGGGCGAAGGGCAGCCGGAGCACGTCAACGCGGAGCGCGACGTCGCCGTCGTCGCCATCGCAGGGTCGGGGACACTCTCCGTCGACGGCACGGCCCACGTGCTTGCGGCCGGGACGCTCGCGATCGTGCCGCGCGGGGCGACTCGAAGCATCGTCGCAGGGCAGGACGGGCTCCGGTGCCTGACGGTGCACCGCAGGCGAGGAGGGCTCGGGCTCGGCGACTTCCGGGATACCGGTGTCGGACTTCAGTCCGACACCTGACGCCGACGCGTACCTCTCGCCCAAGGTGTCCGACTGAAGTCGGGCACCGAGGACCTCAGCCGGCGACGGCCTCGAGCATGGCCTCGGGGATGTCGAAGTTCGCGTAGACGTCCTGGACGTCGTCGTTCTCCTCGAGCCCCTCGACCAGGCGCACCACCTGCTTCGCCGTCGACTCGTCCGCGATCGCGACGGTCGTCTTCGGCACCATCGAGAGCCCCGCCGACTCGAGCCGGTAGCCGCCGGCCTCGAGCGCCTCGCGAACATCCGTGAGCTCCTCCGGTGCGGCGGAGACGACGAACGTCTCCCCGTCGAGCTCGACGTCGTCCGCGCCGGCGTCTGCCGCGGCCATCACGAAGTCGTCCTCGTCGACGCCGTCTGCCTCGACGAGCACGACGCCGCGACGCTCGAACTGCCACGCGACCGCGCCGGTCGCGCCGAGGTTGCCGCCGTGCTTCGTGAAGAGGTGCCTCACCTCGGACGCGGTGCGGTTGCGATTGTCGGTGAGTGCCTCGACGATCACCGCCACGCCCTCGGGCCCGTAGCCTTCATAGACAACGGTCTCGAATGTCGAGCCGTCCGTTCCCTCTCCGGTGCCCTTCGCGATCGCCCGCTCGATGTTGTCCTTCGGCATCGAGTACGAGCGCGCTTTCTCGATCGCGTTCTGCAGCGCGAGGTTCGAGCCGGGGTCCGCACCACCCTCCTTCGCCGCGACCATGATCGCGCGGGAGAGCTTCGAGAAGAGCTTGCCGCGCTTCGCGTCCGCGGCGCCCTTCTTGTGCTTGATCGTCGACCACTTGCTATGCCCTGACACTCATCGCCTCCGTCACCAGCTCGAGGAATCGTTCGTGAACACGCGGATCGTCGGTCAGCTCGGGGTGGAACGCGGCGGCGAGCACCATCCCGTCGCGCAGCAGCACCGGCTCGCCGTCGTGCGCGGCCAGCACCTCGACGCCCGGCCCGACGTCGCGCACGCGCGGCGCACGTATGAAGACGCCGCGGAAGGGCCGCGCGTCTCCGTCGAGCTCGAGGTCCGCCTCGAAGCTCGCCACCTGGCGCCCGTAGGCATTCCGGTCGACCTCGATGTCCGCGAGACCGAGATGATCGCGGTCGACGAGGATCATCCCGGCACAGGTGCCGAAGATCGGCCGCCGGAACCCCCGGATCGCCTCTTCGAGCCCGTAGAGCCTCGCGAGCTTCGTGATCGTCGTCGACTCCCCGCCGGGGATGACGAGCCCGTCCAGGTCGTCCAGCTGCTCGGGCAGCCGCACCTCCACCACGTCCGCGCCCGCGTGGCGCAGCGCGCGCGTGTGCTCCCGGAAAGCCCCCTGCAGGGCGAGAACGCCGATCCGTGGCCGCCGATCCATCGCGACCAAGTGTAGATCCGGGTGGCCGGCTACCAGCCGCGCACTTCGAGCCGCTCCGCGTCGGGGAGCGTGCTCGCGGAGATGCCGACCATCGGCTCCCCGAGACCGGCGGAGACGTCCGCGAGGATCTTCGCGTCCTCGTAGTGCGTCGTCGCCTCGACGATCGCCTTCGCGCGGCGGTCGGGATCGCCGGACTTGAAGATGCCCGAGCCGACGAAGACCCCGTCCGCGCCGAGCTGCATGCAGAGCGCCGCGTCGGCAGGTGTCGCGATGCCCCCGGCGGTGAAGGTGACGACAGGGAGGCGCCCGTTCTCCGCGACCCAGCGCACCAGCTCGTACGGGGCGCGGTGCTCCTTGGCGGCCGCGTAGAGCTCCTCCTCGCGAAGCCCCTGGAGCGCGCGGATCGCGCCGAACACCGAGCGCATGTGCGTCACCGCGTTGACGATGTCGCCGGTGCCCGCCTCGCCCTTCGTGCGGATCATCGCGGCACCCTCGGCGATGCGGCGAAGCGCCTCGCCGAGATTGGTGCAGCCGCAGACGAACGGAACCGTGAACGCGTGCTTGTCGACGTGGTGCTCGACGTCGGCCGGGGTCAGCACCTCGGACTCGTCGATGTAGTCGACTTCGAGGGCCTGGAGGATCTGCGCCTCGACGAAGTGCCCGATCCGGCACTTCGCCATCACGGGAATCGAGACGGCCTCCTGGATCTCGCGGATCATCCCCGGGTCGGACATGCGGGCGACGCCGCCGTCGCGGCGGATATCGGCCGGGACGCGCTCGAGCGCCATCACCGCACAGGCGCCTGCATCCTCCGCGATCCGGGCCTGCTCGGCATCGACGACGTCCATGATGACCCCACCTTTGAGCATCTCGGCGAGGCCCGTCTTGACCCGCAACGTGCCGATCTCGGCCATGCGCTGAGTGTAGCCGCGCTTCTCTCCCGGGTAACCGGGAGAGAAGCGCTGGAGGAGCTAGGGGCTAGGGTTCGGTGCGCGGCGTTTCGTCAGCCTGCGGCGTCACCGGCGGTGAGGGATCGGCCGGTGGAGAAGGAGCGGTCTCCACGGGAGCGGCGGGAGTGGCTTCCACCGGCTTGTCGTCACGGTCGACGGCCCCCTTGGCCGCGGCGGCCGCGGAGCCGACCTGGGTGCGGATGTCCGCGAACCCCTCTCCTGCAGCCTGCATGTTCAACCACGCTCCGACGACGATCGCGATCGCGAGGATCAGCCCGAGCCACGCCCAGAAGGTGCGACTGACTACCTCGTTGGCGATCGCGGGCCAAGCTTGTCCAACTCGATGACGACGAAGATCAGGCGAGCAGGACCGCGAGCGCCGCGCTCGTCATCGCCGGCGTGACGGGATGGCGACGTTGATGTTCGCCAGCCGGATCACCTGCCAGACGAGCAGCGCGATCGCAAGCAAGCCTGCGAGGACACCCCGATCCCGTTCCACATGCTCCGGCCGACGGAGGCGATGCCGCTGATGTCGACTTCCTGCCAGTTGAAGATCGACACGATCAGAAACGCGATCGTTCCTCCGATGATGAGCTTTGCTCCGTGCGACAGCTTCGAGTTGTCCATGTGCTCGGCGCTTCCTTTCCGAGGGGGGCGGGGACGCTTCCCATTGTGAAGGGGACAACCGACGGATACCACCACCACCGGGAAAGTCCTCTCCGGCATCTGATCGACGGAGCGCGGGCCGCCGCACCTCAGGGGAGGGGGTGGCGGCGGCACCGCGCCCGTCTTCTCGAGGGTCGGGGTCCCCGGCCCTCAATGCGGCTGTCACCGGACAGGCCGCTCGGGGCAGATACCGCGCGGGCGCTCCGACTCCTCCCCGGTCTGTAAGGGATTCGTTCGAAGCCGTTTGCTTTTCGTACGGGCGCGCATGAGCGCCGGCCCTGCCCGGGTAGACGCCGGTGTATCCGATCGAAGGGAGCTTTCGTCATGCCTGACCCCAACCGTCGCGCACGAAGCGCGGACGCCCGCCGCTGGATGGTCGTGTCGAGCGGAATCCTCGTCGCGGGCGCACTCGCGGTCGCGGCGCTCTTGAGCACGTCGGCGCAGGCGCGCGCCCAGGCCGCGCCGGTCAACCAGTCGCTGCCCACGATCTCCGGGAGCGCCTCCCTCGGGAAGGCGCTGACGGCGACGTCGGGCTCGTGGTCGGGGTCGCCCAGCTCCTTCACGTACCAGTGGCAGCGCTGCGCGTCCGGTGGCGGCAGCTGTGCCGCGATCGGTGGCGCCACGGGAGCCGGCTACACGGTCGTGTCCGCCGACGTGGGGAAGACGCTGCGCGTGATGGTCACGGCCAGCAACGGGGACGGAACAGGTCAGGCGACGTCCAACGCGACCTCAGTCGTGACGGCGTCTCAAGCCCCGACCAGCACCTCGGACCCGAGAGTCTCGGGGTCCCCCGTCGAGGGCCAGACGCTGACCTCGACGAGCGGCGGTTGGTCGGGCACGAGCCCGATCACGTTCGCGTACCAGTGGGTTCGCTGCGGCACCGACGGCGGCGCGGCGGACGGCTCGAACTGCGCGTTCATCTCCGGCGCCACGGGCTCGAGCTACAAGCTCGCGAGCTCCGACGTCGGACGACGGATGCGCGTCCGCGTGACGGCGACCAACAGCGCCGGTTCGAAGACGGCCGCCTCGAACGCGACGTCGACCGTGCAATCGTCAGCGGCGACCGGACCGCCCCGCAACACCCGCGAGCCGGCGATCAGCGGCACGACCACCCAGGGTCAGACACTGACCGCGAGCGGCGGTGAGTGGGTCGGCGCCGCGCCGATCACGTACGCCTACCAGTGGGTGCGCTGCGGCGCGGACGGCGGCCGCCCCGACGGCTCGAACTGCCCGGCGATCTCCGGCGCGACGACCACGAGGTACGCGCTGTCCTCGGCCGACGTCGGCCACCGGCTTCGGGTCCGCGTGACGGCGCGGAACGCGAGCGGGAGTGTCATCGTCGCCTCCAACCCGACGGCCCAGATCGCCTCGAGCGGGCCCACCCTCCCGCCGGGCGCGGTCAAGCTCCCGAACGGCAAGTACTCGATCCCGGTCACGAGCGTCTCCCTGCCCGCCCGGCTGGTCATCGACGGTGTGGCGTTCAATCCGAATCCCGTGCGCACCCGGCGCACGACCTTGACGCTGCGCGTCCATGTCGTCGACACGCGCGGGTACGTCGTGCGGGACGCGCTCGTCTTCGGCCGTTCGACGCCGATCCTGACGTCGGCGGCCGGTGAGCAGCGCACCGGCACCGACGGCTGGGCGACGCTCAGCATGGTGCCGCGCGCGAGCTTCCCCATCCGCAACGGCTACAACGTCCAGTTCTTCGTCCGTGCGCGCAAGCAGGGCGAGAGCCTCCTGGCGGGTGTGTCGACCCGACGCCTCGTCCAGGTCCGGACGGCGCGCTAGAGCCGCTGGAGAGAGGGGGCGGCCGGTGCGGGCCGCCCCTCTCTCCGGTTCAGGGACGGGCTACGCCAGGATCCAGATCGCCGCTGCGACGAGCGCGGCGACCACGACCGCGTTGGCGACGAGGACGAGCACGAGGCCGAGCATCGCCGACGGATCGCTCTCGGTCCGCTCCTCGCGGTTCGGCCGGTACACGTCCGCGCTGCGCGGCGACGCGAAGGTCCGCCAGTCGTCGAGCAGCGTCACGTTGGAGTGGTGGCCGACGGTTGTGATGAACCGGACATCGCTGCCTCGGACGCGTCCCGACCCCCCTTATTGGGGTTCGTGACGTTCGGCGCGATGATGTCGTGCCGCGCCGCTCGAGACGCTCGGCTGCTCCCCGGGCCGGCATTAGCGTCTGACCGGCACGTCGGCGTCGATACGCTCGATGCGTGAGCGCCCTCGAGCCCGGCCGGAAACGCCGCCGCTGACACCGCTCACCCGCGCCCTGTGGGGCATCGCAATCGGGTTCGCACTCGCAACCGCGGTCGCGCTCATCCTCAGCTGACCAAGGCTCCGCCGCCCTGGATTGCGAGAATTCACGCCGGTTTACGTCGTTAGGAGGTCTCCACCGTGTCCTTCAGGCTGGAGAGCATCTGTTCCCAGTTGCGCTTCGAGTGCTCCGCGGCCTCTGGGCTCGCGTTGTTGTCCTGGGTGAGCGAGAGACGTGTTCGTCCCTGTCGCGTACCGAGCTCGTAGACGAGGGTGTGGTAGTTCTCGGGACGGTCCTCTTCACCGCTGAGCGAGCTGTAGTGCGTCAGCTCGAGACGCCGGCCGGGCTCAACGGCGACGATCTCCCCCTTGTCCTCGTACGGCTTCCCGTCGTATTCACCCCTCCAGACGATCGGGCTGCCCGGCTGCCAGTCGGTTTCGACGTGCGCCCCGAACATGTACTTCTCGATCAGCTTCGGCTCGGTCAACGCCGCCCAGACATCGTCGGGGGAAGCGTCGATCTCGGTCTCGGCGGTTGCGACGTGCCCGCTCATGGCGACCTCCTCGCGTCGTGGGTCCCGTGCGACGTACCTCGGCGAAGCGCTCGGCAAACGCTTGGAAGACGAATCACGTCCAGGTCGCGGGCGTGGCCGGCGTCACGCAGGAGGCGACCCAGCGCGCCCAAGAGGCATCCCCGCCGTACGGAGAGGCTGCAGGGAGCGATCGGCGAAACGAACCCGGTCGCCGACCTCACGGGCCTCAGCGCCGGCTAGCTCAGTCCGGAATCGATCGGCAGAGGTCCGAGGAGTAGTCTGTGGCTTGGCGGGCGGGGACTGCGCGGTTTCTTCGTTTGGTCTCCCCTTGACGAAGGAGGCGACCCGTGAAGTACCGGCCCGCCAGAGCTCCAGGCTCGAACCCGTCGCCGAGCTCCTGCGCTGCCAATCCCGGGGATAGCACGGAGGGTAGTCATGGGCCCGCCTGGACTCGAACCAGGGACCTACCGATTATGAGTCGGCTGCTCTAACCAGCTGAGCTACGGGCCCGCCTCGAGGAATCATGCGATATCGCGGCCCGCGAGGGGTCGCTTCCGCGTTATCGGGCAATGGACGGATCAACAGCGTGCCTCTCAGCTCGCTGAAGTGGCGCGCTCGAGGTCGCTGGGGCGCGAGCGGTCCTGGGCTGTGCTCGACCCGGATCCGCGTATTCCCCGATGCAGCGACGATCGCGCCTTGCGACCCTGATCTCAACGGAGGTGTCACGAGATGACGATCACGCCGACGATTGACGCCCCGACCGTTACGGTCGCTCGGTTCGAATACCTCGTCGTGCCGCTCAAGGAGGCCAAGAACCTCAAGAGGGAAGAGGACGCGTTCGTCCCCGAGCACCTGAACGAGCTTGGCGAGGACGGCTGGGAAGCTGTGGGCCTGTCGCTCAAGTACGGCGACCTGATGGCCTGGCCCGTCGTTCTGCTGAAGCGGCCCGTGCGCTAGAACGAGGGACCGCACCTTCACGGAAGGGAAGACCCCTCTGGCGGCGACGCCGGAGGGGCTTCCGTCGACCGAACCCCTCCCGGCTACTCCGCGTCCGCCGTATCCACGAAGCCTCCGCTGCCGCGCGGCGTAGTGTCGTGCGGTGGACGTCGTCGCGATCGGAGCCGCGCTCGGGCTCGCGTTCGTCCTCGGCATCTCGAGCGCGCCGAACGCGGCCTCGGCGCTCGTCGCGTCGCGGGCGGCGCCGTGGCGCGTCGCGCTCGGATACTCGTTCCTGCTCCATGCACTGGGGGCGCTCCTCGGCGGCACCGCCGTCGCGCTGACGATCGCCCACCTCGTCACGGCACCCGACGATGAGATCGCCACGATCTACGCGGCCGGGTGCATCGCCACGATCGCCTTCGTCGGGGCGGCATCACGTCTCGGCCTCCCGACGAGCGCAACGCACGGACTGGTCGGCGGTGTCGCGGGCGCCGGTCTCGCCGAGGGAGGCGTCGACGCCGTCAACTGGGGAGGCTTCGACGGGTTCCGGCCGGTCGGCGTCCTCGGCACGCTCGCGGCCCTCGTCGTTGCGCCGATCCTCGGCGTCGCGGCCGGCTGGACGGCGCGTCGCGTCGCGGTGCGCGCGCTCTCCCGCGGAACCCGGCGGATGCTCGGGCCGGTACGTGGCGGGATCTGGGTCGCTGCCGGAGCGGTCGCACTCACGGACGGGACGAACGACGGGCAGAAGGCGATGGGAGTCGCCGCGACCACGCTCCTCGCGACGGGCGCGATCGACAGCTTCGAGATCCCGTCGTCGGTGCGCTGGTCGGTCGCGCTCGTGTTCGCGCTCGGGACGGTCGTCGGCGGAGGGCGGGTGGTCCGGCGCGTCGGCCGTGGCTACTTCCGCCCCACCCCCGTCGACTCTCTCGCCTCGCAGACGTCGGCGGCCGCCGTGATCCTCGGTTCCACGGCAGTCGGTGCCCCGGTCAGCACGTCCACCGTCGTCACCGCCGCCGTCGTCGGCGTCGGCGCCGACCGCCATCCCGCGGCACGTCCGCTGGGCAGGGGTGGCGGACACGATCTCGGCCTGGTTCCTGACCGTCCCCGTCTGCGCGATTCTCGGCGCGCTCCTCTACCTCTGTGCGAGTCTGGTCTCGTGACCGAGCGGCTCCGCTGGTTCCTGCCGCACCACCCGGACGTGCTCGGCCTGCTACGCAACCAGGCGGACGTGACGTGCGAGGGCGTGGCGGCGTTCGCCCGTTGGTCCGCCACCGGCGACGGCGCAGACGCGCGGGCCGTCCGCGACGCCGAGCACGACGGCGACGACCTCCGTCACGAGCTCCTCCAAGCGCTCTCGACGGCACTCACGACGCCGATCGAGCAGGAAGACGCGTACGCGCTCTCCGAGCGGATCGACGAGGTCCTCGACCGGGCGAAGGACACGGTGCGGGTGGCGGAAGCGTTCGGATGGCGGCCGAACGAGCACACCGCCGCGATGGGCGGAAGGATCGAGGAGGCGACCCGGCACCTGAGCGACGCCGTCGCGAGCCTCTCGACCAAGGGCGAGCACCCCGGCGACCACGCCGAGCTGGCGATCAAGGCAGCGCGCTCGGTGGAGCATTCCCTCCTCGCGGCGTTCGCGGCGCTGCCACGCGACGGCTCGTCCTGGGACAGGACCGCCGCGATCGAGGTGTACAGGGGCTACTCCGACCTCGAGCACGCCGTGCTTAGGGTCGCGGACCGGACCTGGTATGCGGTCCTTCGCGCGATGTGAGCGCGTCCAGTCGCGCCGCACCCGTGTCTCTCCTGACACAATGACGCCGATGGCGAGCGCACCCGAGACGGCGGAGACCGCGAACGGCGGCTCGCTCAAGACCTTCCACCGCGAGACGCACTTTCGGACGGCGGGCGGGCTCTCGGTGACCGACATCACCGACCACGTCCAGGAAGCGGTGCAGGAGAGCGGCGTTCGCGACGGCGTGTGCTGCGTCTACTCCCCGCACACGACCTGTTCCGTCCGCGTGAACGAGTACGAGCGCGGCTTCCTCGAGGACTTCTCGGTCCTCCTCCGCCGGCTGGTGCCCACCGAGCACTACTACGCGCACGACGACTGGGACCGCCGGACGGAGAACGTCTCCGAGGAGGACATGGAGGCGTCGAACGGACACTCGCACTGCATGTCGATGCTGATGGGCCCGGCGGGAGAGTCGATCCCGGTGCGCGACGGCGTGCTCTGCCTCGGCCGCTGGCAGCGCGTGCTCTTCCTCGAGCTCGACCGCGAGCGCGACCGGCGCTGGCTCGTGCACGTCGTCGGCGTCTAGAACCGTGGCGGCGCCCGAGGGCCTCCTGATCGACGGCAAGCGGGTGCCGTCGGCCGAGGGGCGCACGTTCGACACGGTCAACCCCGCCACCGGCGAGGTGTTCCGCACGGTCGCCGAGGCAGGGGCCGAGGACGCCGACAGGGCCGTGCGCGCGGCCGCTCGTGCGTTCGAGGACTGGGGCGCGAGAACGCCGATCCAGCGCGCGAAGGTGCTCTACCGGTGGGCCGACCTGATCGAGGAGCACGCCGACGAGCTCGCGTTGATCGAGACGCGCGACATGGGCATGGCGATCGGCGACGCGCGCTGGTGTGCCGGGAACGCCGCGGCGGTGATGCGCTACTACGCAGGCGCCGTTGACAAGTTCTTCGGCTCGACGATCCCCGTCGACCGCGACGGGATCGTGCTCACGTTCCGCGAGCCGATCGGCGTCACCGCGCTCATCACGCCGTGGAACTTCCCGCTCAACATCGGCAACTGGAAGACGGCGCCGGCGCTCGCGGCCGGGAACACGGTCGTCCTCAAGCCGGCGAGCCTCTCCCCTCTCTCGGTGCTGCGGTACGCAGAGCTCGGTCTCGAGGCCGGGCTGCCCGCGGGTGCGCTCAACGTCGTCCCGGGACCGGGAAGCGCGGTCGGCGACGCACTCGTCGAGCACCCGCTCGTCGGCAAGGTCGGCTTCACGGGATCGACCGAGGTGGGCGTCGAGATCGCGCGCAAGGCAGCGGGCACGATCAAGCGGGTGACGCTCGAGCTCGGCGGCAAGAGCGCGTGCGTCGTGTTCGCCGACGCCGATCTCGAGAAGGCCGGGCGCCTGGCGCCGTTCGCCGTGTTCGAGAATGCCGGCCAGGACTGCTGCGCGCGCTCGCGCCTACTCGTCGAGGAGTCTGCGAAGAACGAGCTGCTCGAGCACTACGTCGCGGCGACGCGCGCGATCGTGGTCGGCGACCCCGAATCGGCCGAGACGCAGATGGGGCCACTCGTCTCCGCCGGCCAGCGCGAGACGGTCGAGGGCTACATCTCGCGCGGCCTCGAGGAAGGGGCGACCGTGCTCGAGGGCGGCTCGCGGCCCGAGGGGCTCGACGGCGGCTTCTACCTCCGCCCCACCATCCTGGACGGCTGCACGAACGACATGGTCGTCGCCCGCGAGGAGATCTTCGGCCCGGTGGTCTCCGTGATCACGTTCGAGACCGAGGACGAGGCGATCCGGCTCGCGAACGACACGCCGTACGGCCTGTCGGGCTCGCTCTGGACCCAGGACGGCGCGCGGCAGCTCCGCGTCGCCCGCGCTCTGCGCACCGGAGCGATCGGCGTCAACTCGAACAGCTCCGTCTTCCCGCAGGTCCCGTTCGGCGGCTACAAGGCCTCGGGCGTCGGCAAGGAGCTCGGCATGGAAGGCCTCGTCCACAACACCGAGCTCAAGAGCGTCTTCGTCTCGACCGAGCGGTAGCTCAGCGCTGCTCGAGCGACAGTGCGGCGCGGAAGGCCTGCTCGACCTCGGCCGGGGTCCAGGTGTGGCAGTCGACGTCGAGGTTGTACGACTGCTCGCCCGTCGCGCTTGCGACGAGGGCGGGCAGGTCGTCCTCCGTCACGCCCACCTCGCGGAGCGTCGGGAACCCGACGTCGGCGAGGATTCGCTGGACGGCGCGCACTGCGCGTGACCCGTCGGTCGTCCCGTCGTGCGGCTCGCCGAGCGCGTCCGCGACGCGCTCCAGCCGGTCGGCGCAGTCGGCGCGGGTCAACTCGAGCGTCTCCGCCAGGACGAGCCCGATCGTCAGACCGTGGGGAAGGTGCTTGACGCTTCCAAGCGCCTGTCCGAGCGCGTGGTCGGCGGCACAGTCCGAGAGGTTCATCGCCAGGCCGGCGGTGAGGCTCGCGCACGAGAGGCGGCGTCGCGCCTCGGTGTCCGCTCCGTCGGCGACCGCCTCGCGGACCGAGTGCGTGACGTGGTGGCAGGCCTCCAGCCCGAAGGCGACCGACAGCGGCGACGAGTTCGTCACCGTGCAGCCGCCGATCGCCTGCGCCATGGCGTCGACGCCGGAGTGCGCGGTCGGCGCCGCCGGCAGCCCGTACGTCAGCTCCGGATCGACGAGCGCGTGCTGCGCGCGCATGTCCGGATGGCCGAAGCCGATCTTCCGGTCGCGCTCCGTGTCCGTCAAAACGCTCGCGCCCGAGACCTCGCTGCCCGTGCCCGACGTCGTCGGGCAGAGAACGAGACCGATGCTCGGCGGCTGGGGCACGCGCGCTCCGCTCGCGTAGTCGCCCGCGGCACCGCCCTGGTCCGCGACGATCCGGGCGGCCTTCGCGACGTCGAGCGCCGACCCGCCGCCGATGCCGACGACCGACTCGAGGCCGAGCTCGCGTACCCGAGCCGCGAGCTCGTCCGCAAGCGCGAAGGTCGGCTCGCCCGGCCCCTTGACGACCCGCTCGAGCCGGACGCCGGCGCTCGCCGCGGCCGCGAGCGCGGCGATGACGCCCGCATGCTCGGCGACCGGCTCCTCGACGACCACGAGCGCACTCGTCGCATCGAGCGCAGCGAGCGCGTCGCGGAGCTCGGCGATCGTGCCGTCGCCGAAGGCGATCTTCACGGGCAGCTGCGACCTGAAGGACGTGACCGGCGGCGTCATCGGCTTCCTAATTGCCTTTGCGCTCCGCGCGGTAGCGCCTCGCTTCGGCGACCAGCGCCTCGAAGAGGCGCTTGTCCTCTTCCATCTCCGGATGCCAGAGGACCCCGACGGCGAACCGGCGTTCGGGATCCTCGAGCCCCTCGAGCGACCCGTCCTCGGCCCACGCCGTCTCGACGAGCCCCTCTCCGACGCTTCCCACACCCTGGTGGTGGCTCGACTGCACGGCGTCGTGGCGCGCGCCGATGATCTCCGAGAGCCGCGTTCCGCTCTTCACCTCGACCGCGTGCTCGGAGAACGCGCCGAGCACCTCGCGATGGCCCTCGTGGCCGACCGTGTCCGGCAGGTGCTGGTCGAGGTCGCCGCCGCGGACGACGTTCAGGAGCTGGAATCCGCGACAGATGGCCAGCGTCGGAACGTCGCGCTCGAGGGCCCGCCGGAGTAACGCCATCTCACCAGCGTCGCGATGTGCCTGCGCGGGGTCGGTCATCTCGTCCCGGTCCGCGCCGTACGTGTCGGGATCGATGTCGATCCCACCGGAGAAGACCACCCCGTCGAGGACGTCCAGCGTCTCGTCGACACCGTCGACGCTCGGCGGGACGACGAGAGCGCGCCCGCCGGCGCGCTCCACCGACTCGACGTAGTCGTACGGCACGAGCGCCGCCTTGAGCTCCCACGCGCCCCATCGGGCCGGTTGTGCGTACGAGGTGATCCCGATGATCGGCCGCTCGCCCACGATGGGAACGTAGCGGGTCAGTCGCCCACGAGGACGGCCGACAGGTCGGCGCGCTCGGCATCGGTAAACGGCCTCGAGCGGCCCGTGTCGCGGTCGCGGGCGACCACGACGGACTCCGCCTCCGCGGCGACCCAGCCCGCGAGCGACACGATCTCCTCGCGGAACGTCAGGCTCGAGGTGCCGATCCGGACGAGGCGCGTCCGGACGACGAGCGCCTCGTCGTCCTGGGTCAGCTCGCGGCGAAAGTCGATCGCGACGCGGGCGAGGACGTAGTCCCAGAAGTTGCCGCCCGGCCCGAGCGCGCGCACGAACCACTCGTCCCGCGCCTCCTCGAGATAGGTCGCATAGACGGCGTTGTTGACGTGGCGGAGCGCGTCCAGGTCACGCCAGCGGATCTCGATGCGCTTCTCGTGGATCATCAGTTCGCGAGCCCTTCGCCGCGCAGCATCGTCCGAACGGTGCGCCGGAGGAGGCCGAGGTCACGGCAGACGACTGCCCGTGCCGAGCCGTTCTCGAGCAGCGCCACGTAGTCGAGGTCGAGTTGCTCGAACTGCGCGTCGAGCCCCTTCGAGACCTGCGCCGCTCCCGTCCAGCCGGCCGGGACACGGAGGCGGTAGTCGACGCCCCGGGCGACCTGCCTCTCGACGAGCTCGGCCGGCCACGGCCTGGGGCCGACCAGGCTCATGTCCCCCCGGAGCACATTGACGAGCTGCGGCAGCTCGTCCAGGTAGACAGGCTTGAGCACCCGTCGTCCGGCCCACGTGAGGTTGGCGACGTCCGCCTCGTACGGACGGACGTGCCCGGCCGCGACCGCGAGGACGTCGCGCCGCAGCGTCCGGAACTTGAGGAGGCGGAACGGGCGGCCCGCCGAGACGCGCGGTTCCCGGTAGAGGAGCGGCCCCCGGTCGCGCGGGCAGCGCAGCATGTCGAGCCCGACGGCACCGAGCACGGCGACCCACACCGGGGCGAGCAGCACGAGCAGCGAGCCGGAGACCGCCACGTCGAGCGCCCGCTTCGCCCGCAGCGTCGCGGTGACGTCAGATCCGCTCGAAGTACCGCTTCCGTTCCCAGTCCGTGACGAAGCGGTCAAAGAGCCCCTGCTCGGTGCGCGCGTAGTTGAGGTAGTGGTCGACCACCTGGTCACCGAATGCGGCTCGGGCCATCGTCCCGGCTTCGAGCGCGGCGATTGCGTCGCGCAGCGTCGAGGGGAACCGCTCCGCGTCCGACTCGTATGCGTTGCCCTGGAGCGGTGGCGGCGCCTCGAGGTCCTGCTCGATCCCGTGCAGGCCCGACGCGATCAGCGCGGCGAAGGCCAGGTACGGGTTGACGTCGCCGCCGGGGATCCGGGTCTCGACCCGCCGAGCCTTGCCGTGACCGACGACGCGGAAGCCGCACGTCCGGTTGTCGTTCCCCCAGGCGAGCGTCGTCGGCGCCCAGCTCCCGGCCGCGTAGCGCTTGTACGAGTTGACCGTCGGCGCGAAGAAGACTGCGAGCTCGCTCGCGCATGCGATCTGCCCCGCGAGCCACTGGCCGAACAGTGCGTCGTCGTTCGCGAACGCCGCCTCATCGCCGCGGAACAGGGACGAGTGGATGTGGCACGAGTTCCCGATCCAGTCCTCGAACGGCTTGGGCATGAAGGTGATCGCGCACCCGTGGAGGAAGGCGATCTCCTTGGCGCCGTTCTTGTAGATCACGTGGTTGTCGGCCATGGTCAGTGCGTCGGAGAAGCGGAAGTTGAGCTCCTGCTGCCCGGGCCACGCCTCGCCCTTCGAGGTCTCGACGCGCATCCCGGCCGCCTGCATCCCGTTGCGGAGCGCGCGCATCAGCGGCTCGTCGTAGGTCGTGGCGAGGATGTGGTAGTCGAGGATGTACGGGACGGTGGGCGTGAGGCCCGTGTAGCCGTTCGCGTGCGCCTCCGCGTACGTCTCCTTCACGAGGAAGAACTCGAGCTCGGAGCCGATCATCGGCGTCAGGCCGAGCTTCTCCGCCCGCTCCACCTGGGCTCGGAGCACCTGGCGCGGCGAGGGCCGGACGGGTGAGCCGTCGTGCCAACCGACGTCGCCGAGGACCAGGGCGGTCCCTTCGAGCCACGGAATCCGCCGGAGCGTCGCCATGTCGGGGGTGACGGCGAAGTCGCCGTAGCCCTGCTCCCAGCTCGCGATCTCGTAGCCCGGGACCGGGTCCATCTCCATCTCGAGCGCGAGCAGGTAGTTGCAGCCCTCGACCGGGTGCCCGGCGTCCATCTCCTCGACGAAGAACTCGGCGTGGAGGCGCTTGCCGAGCAGGCGGCCCTGCATGTCGGTGAACGCGACGACGACCGTGTCGATCTCGCCGGTGGCGACGAGCCCCTCGAGCTCCGCATAGGTCAGCATGACGGCGATCCTATTCCGCGGCACTCCGTCCGGTGAGCGGAGGAGACTCGTTGATCGTTGACATGTCTTGACATGCGCCGCGGCGCGTAGGTGAATAGCACTCCTCGGATCGATCCCCACAAGGAGGCAGGCATGAGCACAGGGCCCGCAGGCGGCGGGTACCAGACGTCGGAGGACGAACAGATCCTCCACCGGATGGGCTACGCCCAGGAGCTGTTCCGCGCGATGGGTGGGTTCCAGAACTTCGCCATCAGCTTCACGATCATCTCGATTCTCGCCGGCTGCCTTACCTCGTACTTCATCGCCTTCAACAACGGCGGCCCGATCGCGATCTCCTGGGGCTGGCTGGTCGTCGGTCTCATGTCGACGCTGGTCTCGCTCGCGATGGCCGAGATCGCCTCGGCGTACCCGACCGCCGGCGGTCTCTACTACTGGTCGTCGAAGCTCGGGAGCCCCGCGTGGGGCTGGTTCACGGGGTGGTTCAACCTCGTCGGCCAGATCGCCGTCACCGCCGCGATCGGCTACGGCCTGGCGATCTTCTCGACGTCGCTCCTCAACCTGTGGTTCGACTACCCGAACACGAAGGAGTGGACGCTCCTCACCTACAGCGTCGTGATGCTGATCGCCGTGCTGCTCAACATGATGAAGGTCAGCATCACGGCGATGCTCAACACGATCTCCGCCTACTGGCACATGGCGGGCGTCGCGTTCATCGTGCTCGTGCTGATCATCGTCCCTGACAACCACCAGTCGGTGAGCTACGTGTTCACGGAGACGATCAACAACTCGGGCTTCTCGGGGACGAACTTCGGGAGCATCGTCTTCTGGTACGTGTTCGGCCTCGGCCTGCTGATGTCCCAGTACACGATCACAGGCTTCGACGCGTCCGCGCACATGGCCGAGGAGACGCACCAGGCATCGCGGATGGCCGCCGTCGGGATGTACATGTCGGTCGTCGTCTCGGTCATCTTCGGATGGGTACTCCTGCTCGCCGTGACCTTCGCGGTGCCGGACACGCAGGGCGTGCTCGACGCGGTCGGCGGGGCGGTCACCTACATCTGGACGACGTCGATGAGCGAGACGTGGGCGGAGATCCTGCTCTTCATCTGCTGCGTCGCGCAGATGTTCTGTCTCACGGCCTCGGTCACGTCGGCGTCACGGATGATGTTCGCGTTCTCGCGTGACCGGGCAATCCCCGGGCACCAGCTCTGGCGCAAGGTCGCCCCGAACCGCGTCCCGGTCGCGGCCGTGTGGGCGATCGGCTTCCTCGCCTGGGCGCTGATGATCCCGACGTACTGGAACTCGGCGACCGGATACCTGGTCGGGACGTCGATCGCCGTGATCGGCCTCTACATCGCGTTCATCCTTCCGGTCATCCTCCGCTTCCGCATGGGCGACCGCTTCGAGCCGGGAGCCTGGACGCTCGGGAAGCACTACAAGTGGATCGACCTCGTGGCCATCGTCTGGGTGGCGATCATCTCGATCCTGTTCCTCGGGCCTGTGGCGCCGACGGGCATCCCGTGGAAGGACGGGTTCAACTGGGACGTCGCGAACTACGCGCCGCTCACCGTTGGCGGGGCGCTCTTGTTCTTCGGCGGCTGGTGGCTCATCTCCGCGAAGAACTGGTTCAAGGGCCCGGTGCGGATGGGCACCGCGGAAGAGCTCGAGCAGATGGAGGAGCGAACCGCCACCGAGTTCGAGGTTCCTGCGGACACCAAGTACTAGCTGGAGCTGCGGCATCAGGAGGGGCGCCCGTCCGGGGCGCCCCTCCGTCGTCAGTCGCCGAGCGCGCTGCGGAACGCCGGCTCCGTCGCCGTCCGTTCCATCCGCTCGAAGTGCTCGGCCGCGTACGCGCCGAAGTCGAAGTCGAGCTCCGACACGACGCCCTGCACGACGCCCCACATCGCCTCGCGGAAGTCGGACATGAAGCGCATCAGGTCGAGTGCAGCGAGCCCGGCGGCGTGCGCGTCACCGGCGTAGGCGGCGAGGAGCACCGCGCGGCCCTCGGCGTCGAGCTCGTGGTTGATCGAGAAGTTCGCCAGGTCGAAGAACGGATCGCCCATGCCCGCGTACTCCCAGTCGACGATCACGAGCCGCTCTCCGTCGTCGATGAAGTTCGCGTTGAGGAGGTCGTTGTGGCACGGGCGAGGCGGCTGCTCGGCGCGCAGCGCGGCGATGCGCCGTGCCAGCTCGTGCGCTGCGGCGAACGCGGCGGGAAGGACGGCGCCTCGTTCGACGGCCGTGTCCCGATACGCCTCGACGACCTCGAGCGCGTCGAACCGCCCCGGGAGCGGCGGCCCCTGATGGAATGCGCGAAGCGCCCGCGCGACGCGGCGGAGCTGCTCGGGCTCGCGCAACGTCTCCAGCCGCGGAATCGCTCCGGGGACGAAGCGGGTGACGAGCCAGCCCTCGGGCTCGACGAAGTCGACGACCTCCGGCCCGACACCCACCTCGGCCGCCGCGCGTGTCGCCGCCAGCTCGACCGTCCGGTCGATCCCGAGCAGGTCCGTGTCCTTGCCCGCCACGCGCAGCACGACCACGCCGTCCGGGCGCGTGACCTTGACGTTGTGGTTCGTGATCCCGCCGCCGAGCGCCTCCCACGTCGAGCGGCCGTCCGGCCAGACGCGCGCAACGGCCTCGGCGAGCGCATCGCTCATGCCCGGATCTTCTCTCCCGCCCGGTCGTAGAGCGGCTCGACCGCCACGACGCCCGCGACCCACTCGCCGAAGATCTCGACCGCCACCTCGGTACCGACGTCGTGCTCCGCCGGGAGGTACGCATAGGCGATCGACGCGCCGACCGTGTAGCCGTAGCCGCCGCTCGTGACCCGCCCCACGGGATCGTCACCGACGCGGACGGGCTCGGAGCCGAGCGCCACGGCGCGTGGGTCTGCAAGGGTCAGACAGCGCAGCCGGCGGTCCGGCTCGGCCGCTGAGACGAGCGCGTCGCGGCCGACGAAGTCGCCCTTGTCGAGCTTCACCGCAAAGCCGAGCCCCGCGTCGTACGGCGTGTCCTCCGGCGTGATGTCGGCACCCCAGACGCGGTAGCCCTTCTCGAGCCGCAGCGAGTCGATCGCCTTGTAACCGCCGGCGACGAGGCCGTGATCGCGCCCGGCCGCCCAGAGCTCGTCCCAGAGTCGCGCACCGAACTCGGTCGGGCAGTAGAGCTCCCAGCCGAGCTCGCCGACGTACGTGACACGCACGGCGAGGCACGGCACCGGCCCGATCGTCAGTTCCTGCGCCGTCAGGTACCGGAACGTCTCGTTGGAGAGATCCGCAGTCGTCAGGGGCTGGAGAATCGCGCGGCTCGCGGGACCCCAGACCCCGAGACAGGTGTACGCGGATGTCACGTCGACGACCTGCACCGAGCCGTCGGCGGGCGCATGCTGGCGGATCCACGCCGCGTCGTGCTGACCGAACGCCGTGCCGGTGACGATGCGGAACCGCTCGGCGCCGAGACGCGTCACCGTGAAGTCGCACTCGATCCCGCCGCGCGGGTTGAGCATCTGCGTGTACGTCACGCGGCCCGTCTCGCGGGCGACGCGGTTCGCGCAGAGGCTCTCGAGGAAGTCGGCGGCGCCGGGACCGAGTACGTCGAGCTTTGCGAACGACGACTCGTCGAAGAGTGCCGCCGCCTCGCGGCACGCCCGGTGCTCCGCTCCGATCGCCGGGGACCACAGCTTCCCCGCCCAGCCGTGCGGCCTGAGCGACTCGTCGCTGGCCGCCGCGTTCGGCTCGAACCAGTTCGCCCGCTCCCAGCCCGACTTCTCCCCGAAGGCCGCGCCGAGCTCGCTAAGGCGCGCGTTGGCGGCCGAGACCCGCAGCGGGCGACCGGCCTCGCGCTCGTGGCCGGGGTACTTGACGTCGTAGTACGTCTCGTAGATCTCCTTCGTCCGGGCGAGCGTGTACCCGCGCGAGCGGTACGCGGCTCCGAACCTGCGCGAGTCCATGTGCCAGACGTCGAGCGACGGGGTGCCCTCGACGATCCACTCTGCGACGAGCTTCCCCATCCCGCCCGCGCCGGCGAGCCCGTGCGCGCAGAACCCGGCCGCGACCCAGAGCCCGCGCACGTCGCTCGGGCCGAGGATGAACTCGCCGTCCGGAGTGAACGCCTCCGGCCCGTTGATGAGCTTGACGACGCCCATCTCCTCGAGCGACGGAACGCGGACGATCGCGTTCTGCATCAGCTCCTCGAACCGTGGCCAGTCCTCCTCGAGGAGCTTCCCGTTGAAGTCGGCGGGGATGCCGTCGAGCGACCAGGGCGCGCAATGCCGCTCGTAGCCGCCCATGATCAGCCCGCCCGACTCCGGACGGAAGTAGACGAGCAGCGACGGGTCGCGCATCGTCGGCATGTCGAGGGGGAGCCCCGACGGCTCGAGGACGAGGTACTCGTGCGCCATCGGGACGACCGGCACCGTGATGCCGGCGAGCGCGCCGAGCTCCCCTGCGAACATCCCGCCCGCGTTCACGACGATCTCCGTCTCGATCATCCCGCGGTCGGTGTCGACCCCTGTCACGCTCCCGCGCTCGGTGCGGATCGCAGTGACCCGCGTCGACGTGCTCACCTCCGCCCCACGCCGCCGCGCACCCTCCGCGAGCGCGAAGGTCAGCTGACTCGGGTCGATGTACCCGTCCGTCGGCAGGAAGGCGGCGCCGAGCACGCCGTCGGTCGTCATGGGCGGAAACAGCGCCTGGGCCTCCGCGGGCGAGATCAGCTCGAGCGGGAGGCCGAACGTCTTCGCCCAGCCGGCCTGGCGGGCGATCTCCTCCATGCGCTCCTCGGACGACGCGAGCCGGAGGGAGCCGACCTCGCGCCAGCCCGTCTCGAGCCCGACCTCCGCCTCGAGCGTGCGGTACAGGTCGACGCTCTCCATCATCATCTTCGTCAGCGAGAGCGACGAGCGCAGCTGCCCGACGAGGCCCGCCGAGTGGAATGTCGAGCCGCTCGTCAGGTCGGCCCGCTCGACGAGGACGACGTCGTCCCACCCGAGGCGCGCCAGCCAGTAGAGGATCGAGCAGCCTCCCACCCCGCCGCCGATCACGACCGCCCTCGCCCTGTCGCGCACCCCGCCTCCTCGCTGTCGCCCTGCGACGTCCGGGGGAACCTAGACTTTCCCCATGAGGGTCGTCGCGCGACCCGACGCGCTCGAACTGCTCCGAACGCGAGGCTCGGTGTACCTCCGGCCGCGCGCCTACCGGTGCTGCCGCGGCCGCCAGTTCCTTCTCGAGGCGTCGCTCGAGCCGCCGCCGGGCGAGGTCGAGCTCGTCCACGCCGCCGACGGCTTCCGGATCTACGCGACGCGCGGCCTCGTGCAGCCGGACGAGCTGCACTTCGACGTCGACCGGCGGAACCGCCTCCATGCGTACTGGAACAACCAGGCGTGGATCGGGTAGGCGGGGCTCGATGCCCCGCCTACCCGATGGGGTCTGGCACCGCAGGTGCCTGACCCCGGTGTCGCTTGGACAGCACGTGCCCCTGGTCGGCAGGGCTGCTGGGGTCGGGCACCCTCCGGGTGCCAGACCCCTACTACCCGACCCACGCCCCGCCGTTCTGGTCTATCGCCTGGCCGGTGACCCCGCGCGCGTCGGGTGAGAGGAGCCACGCGACGGTCCCGGCGATATCCTCCGGCTGAGACATCCGCCCCAGCGGCACGAGCTTCATCGCGTCGCGGTAGGCGTCCTCGCGCGTGCCGCCGTCCGCCTCTGCCGCCGCGTCGAGCCCCCGCCAGGCCATGTCGGTGTCGACCCAGCCCGGGCAGATCGCGTTGACCTGAACGCCGCGCGGGGCGAGCTCTGCCGCGAACGAGCGCACGAGCCCGAGCAGGCCGGCCTTGGAGGCGCTGTAGCCCGTGTAGGACGGCACTGCGATCCGCGCGAGGATCGACGAGAGCACGACGACGTGGCGCGTGTCCGGACCGGGGGCGAGATGGTCGAGCATCGCCCGAATGCAGTAGTACGTCCCGTTGACGTTCGTCTGGACGATGTCGTCGAAGCGGTCGCCGCCCTCGTCGTCGTCGCCGTTCGGGCCTCCGAGCCCGCTGGCCGCCACGAGCCCGTGGATCGGGCCGAGCTCGCCGGCGCCGCGCGCCATCGCCCGCTTGACCCGGCGGCGCTGCCTGATGTCGCACGACTCGATGCAAACCGGGCCGTCGATCGCGGCGGCCGTCTCGTCGAGGCGCTCGCGCCCGCGCGCGAGCAGCGTCAGCGCGGCGCCGTCCCGCGCGAGCCGCAGGGCGATCGCGCGCCCGATGCCCGTGCCCGCCCCCGTCACGACCACGTGCCTACCGTTCAGCCAGTCCCCGGTCCTTCGCAATTTGCGGCCTTTCTGTCGTCGGATCCCCTTGCGAGGGTGCGTGCCAGAGCGTAGATTGCCGCTGCGCCGAGCACGGGACGCGAGTAGGACGAAGCTCTCCCGGAAGGCCGTACGCGGAAGCGGAAGGTCAGCCGGGGAAGTGGACGAAAGCGCACCCGGCTCGGCGAAACCTTGGTCCTGTTTAGGTAGAGCACACAGCGCCTGACGCAAGTATGTGCGCATTGTAAAGAAAAGGTCGCAAAGAGCGGGAATTGCAGTTCGCGCGTGCTTGACGCCGGTGCCTCGAGCCCGTAGTGTCCTGATTGCACCGAGGACGGAGCGCCCGAGGTTGATGGCTCTCCGACAGGCAGTCGCTTCGGCGGAGGTCAGTCGGGAAGCCGGACGAAGGAGCGCCGGCCTCGGTGCATTTCTGCGTGGAATGACGGTGCCGGCCGCATCCGCCAGCGCTAATTCTCCGGGGAACGTGATTTGACGGTATTTGCGACATTTATCGCTCCGACGCGCTTGACACTCGCGGAATGACGCACTAGGTTTCCAAGTGCACCGAGCACGGAGCGCCGAAGGTTGAAGGCTCTCCCGCCCGGCAGTCGCTTCGGCGGAGGTCGATCGGGTGAACTGGACGACGGCGAGACCGACTCGGTGCATTTTTTTGTTCGCGAGCAGGAATCCACCAAGTGGATTCCCGCCGCTCGGATCCCCGCCTGCGGCGGGGCAGATCCCTGAAGGCGCCCGCTATCGCGGTCGCAACCACCTCGCCCCGTCTGTTCGCGAGCAGGAATCCACCAAGTGGATTCCCGCCGCTCGGATCCCCGCCTGCGGCGGGGCAGATCCCTGAAGGCGCCCGCTATCGCGGTCGCAACCGCCTCGTTCGTCCCGCGGGCGGCCCGGTGTCCGACTGAAGTCGGACACCAGGATCGCGCGCATATCCTCGCGCGATGCGCCGCATCGTCGCGATCACGGGGACGATCGTCTTCCTGGACGCGATGCTGTTCGGGGCAATCATCCCGCTCCTCCCCCACTTCGCCGACCGGTACGACCTGTCGAAGCTCGAGGCGGGGCTGCTGCTCGGGGCCTACGGCGGCGGCGCGCTCGTCGGCGGCATTCCGGGCGGGCTGCTCGTCAGCCGTGTCGGCCCGAAGCGCGGCGTCCTCGCGGGCCTCGTCGTGCTCTCGCTCGCGAGCCTCGCCTTCGCGCTCGCCGGCGGGCCGGTGGCGCTCGGACTCGCGCGGTTCGTCCAGGGCTTCTCGAGCGCGACGACCTGGGCCGGCGCACTCGCCTGGGTGGCCGTCAGCGTCGAGCGCGAGCGTCGCGGCCAGGCGCTCGGCACCGTCTTCGGGCTCGCCGTGTTCGGCTTCGTCTGCGGGCCCATGTTCGGCGGCGTCGCCGATCTCGTCGGCATCCGTGCCTCGTTCGTCGGTGTGGCGCTCGTCGCCGCGGCGCTCGCGGCGGCGCTTGCCGTCGTCGGCGCACCCCCACGTGAGCCCGCCCGGCCCGGCGGCGTGGGTCGAGCTCTCCGCGACCGGGCGTTCATCGGCGGGCTCTGGCTCAACACCTTGCCCGCGCTCTTCTTCGGCACCCTCGACGTCCTCGTCCCGCTCCTGTTCGACGATGCCGGCTACGGAGCGCTCGCGATAGCGGCCGTCTTCGTCACCGCAGGCGCCGTCGAGGTCGTCGTGAACCCCGTCGTCGGCCGGATCTCCGATCGCCGCGGCCGTCTCCTCCCTGTCCGCGTCGCCCTTGCGGCGTCGATCGCGGTCGCCATCGCCTTCGCGCTTGCGACGGAGCCCCGCGTCGTCGCCGTGCTCGTCGTCGCGGCGTCGGTCACGTTCGGCGGCTTCTACACGCCGGGGATGGCGCTCGTCTCCGACCGCGCCGATCGGGCCGGCCTCTCCCAGGGCATCGGCTTCGGCGTGACGAACACCGCGTGGGCCGTCGGCGCCCTCATCGGCCCCGCCCTCGGGGGCGCGCTGGCTGACGTCTTCGGCGACCCGGTTCCCTACCTCCTCGCGGCGGCCCTCTGCGCCGTCACGCTCCTCGCCGCTCGACGCGGCGCGGCCGTGCCGCGGCCGACGTGACTCAGACCGCTGCGGGGCAGCGCTCGAGCGCCCAGCCCGCGTCGAGGGGCCGCAGCCGGTAATCGCGGCCGTTGACGAGCGCGTAGTCGCGCCGCCGCGGGTCCATCGGCAGGCGTGACTCGACGGGGTACCAGCGGTTGTGCCGCACGATCAGGTCGTTGACCTCGTCGAAGCTCCAGCGGGTCACGACCTCGCGCCAGGCGTCGTCGAACCGCTCGGGAGGCACCTCCGAGGCGAGGCGGCGCCGCTCCTCCTCGAGCGCCCGCTCGTGCGCGTCGGTCATCGCCTCGATCTCCCGCAGCCGGGTCATGTACGGCAACGGGCCGCCCAGCGACGCGAGATAGCCCTCCGCGGTGGAACGGAAGTTCCGCAGGCGGAGCGGCAACGGCTTCGAGCGCAACGGGCTCGAGCGCAGGTCCTCCTCGAGCTCGCCGAGCTGGCGCCGCTCACGTGCGCTCTGCGGACGCGGCGCGTCCTCGCGAAGGATCGCCTCCCGCTCTTCGGGCCTCACGCCTCCAGTACAGCAGACCCCTCGCGACGGGCCGTACGGTCGAGCCCCGCAAGCGCGAGGCCGCCGAAGGCCGCGGCGACGACTCCGATGGCGGCGAACATCGCCCACGTTGCCTCGTCGCCGAAGCTGTTGCGCATCTGAAGCCCGATCATCGGCGCGAGCGCGAACCCGATCGCGGGTGCGCTGCCGAACGCGCCCATGTAGGCGCCACGGATGTCCGCCGGGGCGAGCTCGGCCACGACCGCCTGGGACGTCGGCACCCAGAGCATCTCCCCGACGACGAACACGACGATGACGAACAGGATCGCCGCGAGGCTGTGCGTCCAGACGAGGAGCAGGAAGGGAAGCCCCATCACCAGGAGCGCCACGACGAGCTTCGGCGCCGCGGGCAGCGGCATCGTGAGGCGCGTGAGCCGCACCTGGAAGAGGGCGACGAGCAGCGGGTTGACCCACACGAGGAAGCCCCAGGCCGCCGGCTGGTAGCCGTAGCCGTCGACGAGCGACACCGGGAGCACCACCTCGTACGCGACGTAGGTCAGCCAGGCGAAGACCGCAGAGCCGAGGAAGAGCAGGAAGCGCCTGTCGGCGAGGATCACACCGAGCGAGCCGTGCTCCGGCGGGCCGTCGGGGGCGAACTCTCCCCTGTGGGGCAGGTACAGGTACGCGACCACCCACGCCGTCGCCGACATGACCGCGACGCACGGAAAGAGCGCAGGCCACGACCCGAGCACGAGCAAGAGACCGCCGACGGGGGGCCCGACGACGACGCCCATGTTGGCCGCCACGCGGACCGACGCGTAGGCCGCCTGGCGGCGCTCCGGCGCGACGAGATCCGCGACCATCGCCTGGCCGACCGAGCCGCCGAGCGCGCCGAAGACGCCCGCGAACGCGAGCGCGGTCAGCCCGGCCCACTTCGCGTCGGAGAGCGCGAAGAGGAGCAGCGGGTACCCGACCATCACGCCGTTCCCGATCAGGATCACCCGCCGGCGGCCGATCCGGTCGGACAGATAGCCGCCTGCGAAGCCGCTCAGGGCAGAGAACACGGCGCCGACGAGCAGCGCAAACGGCAGCGCCGCCTTCGCGCCGAGCTCCTCGACGGCCCAGATCGACATGAACGTCCACATCGCCGAGCCCGCTGCGCTGCCGATCAAGGTCACGCCCAGCACCGGCCGCAGAGCAGGGTCGAGATCGTCGCCCCAGACGAGGCGCATCACGTGGCGGACGGCGCGCACGACGCCTCACGCTAGCCACGGCCGAGCGCCGCGGAGTGCGGCTTCCCGTACCCGTGCTAGCGGCCGAGCAGACGTGCGAGAAAGCCGGGCCGGTCGGCGTCCGGGAGCTCGTCTCCCTCGTCCGACTGCGGCTCGGTCACGGGCTCCTCGAGTGCCGTGACGACCTCGGGGACCGCCTGTTCGTTCTGGTCCGCGATCACGTCCGCCGGGCCTGGCTCGGGCTCGTCGTCGCGCGGTGCAAGCGTCGCCGCCACACCACGATCGCGGAGCCGCTGGAAGTCGCCGCGGATCGCCGCGGACATCTCGTCCTTGTGACTCTGATCCTTCACCCGCCGGGCTGATTCCCTGCGGGCTCGCCGACTCCTTCCTCGCGGTGTTTCGGGCCGAGCCAGCGCCACGCCGCCATCGTCGCGAGCCCGAGGAGCAGCGTCGGCACCACGGTGAAGGCCCGGTAGATGAGCACGGCCGCGACCACCTCCGCGTTGGCGCCGCCGAAGCCGACCAGGATCCCCGTCATGCCGAGCTCGACAGGCCCGACTCCGCCTGGGGTCAGCGGGATCAGTTGGAGCGCCCGAGCGAGCGACCAGCCCGCAAACGCCTCGACCCAGGTGATCTCGCCCGCTCCGATGCCGACGGCGCGCAGGGAGACGAGCAGCACCACGAACACGGTCACGTTGCCGAGGATCGCGGCGAGCGTCAGCCACGGCCAGCGTCGCCGGATCAGATGGACGGTGGCACGGCGAAAATGGACGAGGCGCTCTGCCCACCCCGCCAACGCGTCGCGGCGGAGCGCGCGGAGCACCCGGTTGAGCGCGCGTTGACATGCGCCTCCGATCCTTCGCGCAAAGGCGTCGCTCCAGAAAACGAGCGCGAGCAGCACGACGGCGACCGCGAACACGGCGGCCCCGACCACGGCGACGGTCGTCAGTAGAGGGCTGCTCTCCTCGTCCAGCGCGAGGAGCAGCACGGCGACGACGGGGAGCAGCAGGTTCGCGAGCTGGTTCCAGATCCCCGTGAGCGTCACCGCGCGCGCGACGTCGCTCGAGCCGAAGCCCCACATGCGCAGGAGGCCGTACGAGCCCGCCATCCCCACGATTCCGCCGCCCGGCGCGACGTAGGTCAGCGCGGTCGAGGCCTGCGTGAACGGCAGTGCCTGGCGGAAGCGGAGGCCCGGCAGCGCGATCATCCACGGGGGCGCGTACGTGATGACGTTGACTACCACGGCGGCCCCGAGCGCCAGCAGCCAGGTCGCGTCGAGCTGCTTGACGACGGCCCAGACGTCGGTGTAGCTCGCGATCCGCGGCAGGACGACGGCGAACGTGACGACGACGACCACGAGGCCGAGCGCTCCGAGCACGATCTGCTTGCGCCGCCCCTTCACGGGGCGCACCCTACTGCGTCACCCGATCAAGGACGACGCGCCGCGCAGCACCGAGAGGAGGAGCCCGAGCGGCAGGTGATCCGCGGCGAATCTGAGCCCCGAGGCCGTCCTGTCGCCGATCAGCCCCTGGCTCTCCCCCTCGTCGACGGCGCGGACGAGCCCCGTGCGCAGCGCCTCCTCGAGATCGTCGCGCGACTTCCCCTCCTTCCGCGCGAGCGCGTCGAGGTCGTCGACGCTGCGGAGCGCGAGGACGAGCTCCTCGCGCGAGACCCCGAGCCGGCAGGCCGTCCCGTCCGCGGCGGCGAGAAGCACGACCTCGATCCGCTCCCCCGTGTCCTCCGTCTCCCTGGGCGGGCGCGGCGCGCACGGGTCTGCGACGGGGCTCGGCTCGAACGACGTGCCACCGAGCGCGACGTAGCCGCCGACGAGCGCGCACGCGAGGACGGCCGCGACCAGGATCGGCAGCGCCTTCACACGCTCACCTTCCTGCGGGAGAGGACGATGGGGACGAGAGCCGCGAGCGCGAGGAATGCGGCGAGCAGGAACGGACGCGAGAACGCGGCGGTCACCGCGCGGTCGAGCTGCGCGACGAGCTCGTCCTCGAGCCCGCGGTACTCGGGCGTGTCGGGACGGTCGGCGAACGCCCCACGGACATCCGGTACCTCTCGATCGGAGGCGCGGACGATCGCGAGCACGTCCTGCGCGACCGCGAGCTTCTCGAGCGGCGGAATGCTGCTGTCGAGGACGGCCGCAGCTCCCGCCCGGAGCGCGCGTTCCTCGTTGCGGTCGAGGGCCGTGGTGAACACCGGGGTCAACAGCAGCAGCCCGAGGACGACTCCCGCGTGCCGCGCCGCGATCGTCCAGCCTCCGTGCACCGCCTGCGGCGAGCGGCCGTGGAGCGCGCGCTCGGTGAGCGCCGAGAGCGCGAGCCCGAGACCGGCGCCGACGAGGATCTGCGGCAGCACCGTCCACCACCACGCCGAGCCGGGGAGCACGCCGAGCGCGGCGAGCCCGCCCGTCACGAGGACGACTCCCGCCGCCGCGCGCGTGGCGGTGTTTCCCACGCGGGACGCGATGCTCCCGCTTGCGATCGCAGCGACCGGCATCACGGTGACGACGACGCCGGCGACGGCGGGATCCATCCGCCACCCGTCGACGAGGAGCAGCACCAGGAGGAACAGCGCTGCGGTCAGCGCGCCCGAGAGGAGAAGCAGCGCGAGGTTCGCGGAGAGATTCGGCCGGCCCGCGGGCTCGACGAGCGGCCTGACACGCAGCCGGAGCACGCCGACGAGAGTGAGCAGCGCCAGCGGCGCCTGCGCGAAGAAGATCGACTCCCAGCCGAGCGTCTCGGTGAGGATCCCCCCGATCGCCGGGCCGAGCGCCGCGCCGAGGATCCCTGCCGTCGCCCAGGTGCGCACGGCACTGCCGTCCGACCCCTGGATCTCGGTCAGCAGGTCGAGTGCCGCGCAGACGAGCAGCGCGCCTCCGACCGCCTGAACGCAGCGCGCGCCGACCAGCACGCCGAACGACGGCGCGAGGGCGCACGCGAGGGACGCCGCCGCGAACACGAGTGTCCCTGCCGTGAAGACGGGGACAGGCCTGCGCCGCGCGGCGTAGGCGGCGGGGACGGCTGCGAGCGCGAGCCAGAGGTTGTAGGACGTCAGCACCCAGGCGACGGTCGGGATCTCCACGTCGAACTGCCGCAGGATGTCCGGCAGCGCGAGCGTGACGACCGACGAGTCCGCGAGCGCGAGCCCGATCCCGAGGCCGACGAGGGCCTTCCTTGTCCGCGTGCTCACGCGCGCACTCTAAGCCTGGCCTCGGGCGGCGGCCCGACGCCAGGCTATGATCGCCGCCAATGCCGTTCTGGGCCTGGATCCCGCTGTTCGTGCTGCTCGTCCTTGCGCTGCTCCTGGGCATCTTCGTGCTGCTCGGGAGGATCAAGGGCGGGAAGTACCTGCGGCCGATCGTGACGTTCCTCTCCAAGGTGCCGCTCTTCAAGAAGTGGTTCCAGAAGGCCTCGATCGCGGCGCTCGAGCGCGAGAACCCCGAGCTCGCCGCGGCGATGAAGAAGATGACCGCCTTCGGCGAGCCGAAGAGTCCCGAGCAGGCCCAGCGCATGCTCAACCTGCTGACCCCCGCGGAGCGCCGCGCCTACATGGCCGCGGTCGGGCAGGAGACCGAGACCCCCGACGCCGCGAATCGCCAGCTCCGGCGCCGGATGGAGCACGGCGGGGCCGGCATGCCCGTGCGGACGAAGCAGGCCTCGGACCGCCCCGGTGCGTCGGGCCGCAAGAGCGGCAAGGGCGCGAAGAAGAAGCGCTAGCGGAGGTCCCGCCCGACCTCGAGCACGGCCTCGACGAACGCGCGCACGTCGTCGTCCGTCGTGCGGTAGTTGACGACGCACGGGCGCAGGCAGACCTTGCCGTCCACGCGCGCCGGCGCGACCCAGACGTCGCCCTGCCGCTGGAGCGCCTCGACGAGGCGGGCGTTGTGGTCGTCGAGCTCGCCCTCGGACATGCCCGCCGGGACGTGGCGGAAGGGGACGATCGAGAGCTGCGGCTCACCGCAGAGGTGCTCGAGCTCATCGCGGCGCGCGACCTCGGTGTGGAGAAGGCGCGCCTGGCCGAGGTTCCGCTCGATCGCGGCACGGATCGCCTCCGCACCGTGCGCGCGGAACGCGAGCCACACCTTCAGCGCGCGGAAAGGCCGGGAGTACTCGAGCGTGATGTCGACCATGTGGTGATCGGGCCGCTCGTGCGGGATGTAGTCCTCCTCGTGCGCGAGCGCGCCGTGCAGGTCCTCGTGCCGGCGTACCAGCACCACGCCGCAGGCCTTCGGCAGGAAGAGCCACTTGTGCGCATCGAGCGTCACCGAGTCGGCCCGGTCGAGACCCGCGAACAGGTGTCCCGCGGACGGAGTCGTCGCCGCCGCGACGCCGTACGCGCCGTCGACGTGGAGCCAGACGCCGCGCTCCTCGCAGACGTCGGCGAGCGGGTCGATCGCGTCGACCGCGCCGGTCAACGTCGTGCCGGCGGTGGCGACGACGGCGACGGGCGTGACACCCGCCGCGCGGTCTGCCTCGATCGCGGCGTCGACCGCGTCCGGGCGGAGCCGCCGCGCGTCGTCCATCTCCAGGGAGCGCACGTGGTCGGAGCCGATCCCGAGGAGCTCCGCCGCTCGGACGACGGAGTAGTGCGCCTCCTGCGAGCAGTAGAGCGCCGCTCGGGCGCCCGTCATGCCCTCGCGCCGTGACCCTGGCAGCGCGCGCTCGCGTGCTGCGGCGAGCGCCGTGACGTTCGAGATCGTGCCGCCGCTCGTGAACGCACCGGCGGCGGCGGGGAACCCGACGAACTCGCTCACCCAGCGGACCGCCTGGTCCTCCACCTCGGAGGCCGCCCCGGCCCAGACCGCAAGGTTCACGTCGAAGCACGACGCGAGCAGGTCGCCGAGCACACCGATCTCGAGACCGGAGGAGCCGACGAAGGCGAAGAACCGTGGACGCGGCTGGGCGATCGACACGTCGAGGAGCTGTGCGGCGTCGTCGAGCGCGGCAAGCGCGCTCGACCCGTCCCCCGGCAGCGCCGCACGGAGCAGTGCGTGGAGCCGCTCGTCGACGCCCGGCTGGCCCGGCCGTGCGTTGTCGAAGCTCTGCCACGCGCGTGCCACGATCGCCGCCGCGCGCTCCAGCGCCTGCTCACGGCCGGCGTCGAGACGGAGCGACGGAAGCTCGGACGCGGTGCTCATCGGCGCGTAGTAGTACCCGAGCCGCCCACAGGCGCCGCGGGAACGTTCACGCAACCTCGATCTCGACGCGGTCGCCCGTGACGCGGGTCGGGAAGACGCGGACGGGCTCCTCCGCCGGGCCTTCGACCACCTCGCCGGTGGCGAGGTCGAACAGCGAGCCGTGGCACGAGCAGCGGATCGCCGCACCCTCGACCCAGCCGTCCGAGAGCGGGCACTCCGCGTGCGTGCACCAGGTCTCGACGGCATGCCACGCGCCGTCCACCCTTGCCAGGGCGATCGCCGTCCCGGCGGCCTCGAACGCCAGGACGCTCTCGTCCGGCAGCGACGCGTCCGCCGCGTCGACCCAGGTCATGCGTCCCAGAGGACGTGCAGGTGCCGCGGCGCGCGGAACTCCCACCCGGTGAAGAGCGGCGGCCGGTCGGGATCGAGTCGTAGCCCGGGCAGCCGCTCGAGCAGCCGCGTGAGCGCGATTCGCATCTGCACGCGGGAGAAGTGGTGGCCCGAGCAGTAGTGCGTCCCGAAGCCGAACGCGGCGTGGGTTCGCTTCGGCCGGAAGAGGTTGAACTCGTCGGCGGTCGGCCCCCACATGGCCGCGTCGCGGTTCGCCGAGGAGACGAGGAGGCCGAGGTTCGCGCCCGCGGGCACGGTCGTCCCGCCGAGCTCCGTCTCCACGAGCGCGCGCCGCGTCTGCGTGCCGATCGGCGAGATCCAGCGCAACCCCTCCTCGACGGCGTCGCGCACGAGCGCCAGGTCGTCGAGGACGGCGCCGACCTGCCGCGACTCGAGCAGCCCGACGAGCGTCGTCCCGGCGGCGTGGCCGGGCTCCTGCATCCCGCCGAGGAGAATCACCTTGAGCGTCGGGAGAATCGTCGCGACGCGCTCCTCGAGCGTGCCGTCGGCGAGGTGCAGCATCGTCGCGATGGTCGATCCGTCCGGGTCGGCGAACAGGCGCTCGAAGACCGGCGCGAGCTCGACGTCGATCTCGGCCGCAGTGGCGTCGGCGACCTTCCACTTCGCCGGATCGTCCTCGAAGTTGATCGCACCCTCGGCGAGCCCGTGGAACCAGCGGCGCAGCGTGTCGCCGTCGAGGTGCCCGAGCCCCAGCATGCGGCCGAGCCCGAGGACGGAGATCGGCTCGAAGTACTCACTCATCAGCTCCGCCTCGCCGCGACCCTCGAGCCCGTCGAGCAGCTCCTCGGCGAGCGGCTCGATCAGGTCGGGTGTTGACGCCTCGACGACGCGAGGCCGCAGCGACGGATCGAGCATCGCTCGCAGCCGCTTCTGCGGCTCGCCGTCGAGGAGAAGAATGCTCTCGCCGCCCATCGTCCGCTCGAGCGGCGAGGGATCGACGCGCGCGCAGAACAGGTCGGGTCGTGTCGCCGCCGACTCGACGTCCTCCCAGCGGGTCACGAACCAGAGCCCGACCGCGGGCACGAGGCAGACCGGCGCCTCGGCGCGCAACCGCGCGTAGACCGGGTACGGGTCGCGATCGAGGTCCTCGACCGTGACGGACGACGCGTACGCCTCGACGGCGCTCACGCCGTCGTCCCGTCCAGAATCTGCAGGGTCTTCAGGTCGGAGTAGAAGTCGAGCGCGTAGTCGCCGCCCTCGCGCCCGATGCCCGAGATGCCGACGCCGCCGAACGGCGCCGTGAGGTCGCGCACGAGGAACGTGTTGACCCACACGGTGCCCGCGCGCACCCCGCGACCGACCCGCTCGGCGCGCTCCTCGGAGCCGGTGTAAACGATGCCCGAGAGCCCGTACCGCGTCGAGTTCGCGAGCGCGACCGCCTCCTGCTCGTCGGCGAACGTCTGGAACGTGAGCACGGGGCCGAACACCTCGCGCTGCACGATCTCCGAGTCGTTGGAGCGCGGGATCACGAGCGTCGGGTCGTAGAAGAGCGGGCCGACGTCCTCGCGACGCCGGCCGCCGCGGACGATCTCGTCGCCGTTCGCGCGCGCACGCTCGACGAACCCCTCGACGCGCTCGAGATGGTCGGCATGGATCAGCGGGGACACCGTCGTCGCGTCGTCGCGCGGGTCCCCGAGCACGTGCTCGTCGGTGAAGCGGTGGAAGAGCTCCAGGAACGCGTCCTCGACGGAGCGCTCGACGAGGAGGCGCGTCCCGGCGAGGCAGACCTGGCCGGCGTCGTCGTACTGGCCCGCCGCCTTGCGCGCCGCGCCCTCCAGGTCTGCGTCGGCGAAGACCAGCAACGGGCCTTTGCCTCCGAGCTCGCCGGTGAACGGGACGATGTTCCGCGCCGCCGCCGTGCCGATGTGCACCGCGGTCTCGGGCGAGCCCGTGAACGAGATCCGGCGGACGCCCTCGTGACGGGTCAGCGCCGCGCCGATCTCCTCCCCGATCCCCTGGACGACGTTGAACACGCCGGGCGGGAAGCCGGCCTCGGCCACGAGATCGCAGAGCAGCGAGCAGGAGAGTGGGGACCACTCCGCGGGCTTGAGGATCACGGTGCAGCCCGCCGCGAGCGCCGGCGCCGTCTTCCACGTCGAGAGCATGAAGGGCGCGTTCCAGGGCGTGATCACGACCGCGGGGCCGCTCGGCCTGCGCACGACCCGGTTCCGCGTCCCGTTCGACTCCCACACACGCTCCTCGTACGCGACGGCGAGGTCGGCGTAGGCGCGGAAGTTGCGCGCCCCGCGGGAGATCACGCGGGCCCGCAGCGAGCGGAGGAGCATCGCCATGTCGGCGCACTCGACGGCCGCCAGGCGCTCGACGTTCGCGTCGATCAGGTCGGCGAGACGGTGCATGACCTCGGCGCGGCCGGCCGTCCCGAGCGCGCCCCAGGCGGGGAAGGCTTCCTGCGCCGCGGCGACCGCGAGATCGGCTTCCCGCTCGCCGCCGCGGGCGACCTCTGCGACCGGCTCCGCGTCGATGGGGCTGATGTCCGTGAACGTCGTGTCGCTGCCGGCGCGCTCGCCGCCGATGAAGTGCTCGGTCGATACCTCGACGCCGGCGACCTCGACGCGAGTCATGCGGACACTCTCCCGAAGGTGACCGTCGCCACGTCGACCGGCGTATGGCCGCCATCGACTGGGACAATCGCGCCGTTGACGTACGAGGCGTCGTCGGAGACGAGCCAGGCGACGGTGGCGGCGACCTCCTCGGCAGATGCCGCCCGCCGGAGCGGGATGTCGGCGGTGCAGGCGTCGTACGCCCTGTCGCGGCCGATCCCGAGCCGCTCCCCGAGCGCGTCCATCTCCCCGTCCGCCATTGGTGTCCGCACCCAGCCCGGGGCCACGCAGTTCACGCGCACGCCCTCGGGGCCATGGTCGACCGCCAGGCACTGGGTCAGCATCTGCAGACCGGCCTTCGACGAGCAGTACGCGAGCGACTCGGGACTCGCGCGGAGACCGGCCGCCGAAGAGATGGTCACGACCGCGCCGTGCCGCTCGGCGAGGTGGTCGATCGCCGCGCGGCACATGAGGAAGGCGCCGGTGAGGTTCGTCCGGATGACCTCGTCCCACGTGGCCGGGTCGAGCTTGCGCAGCGACCCCTCCCCGCCGATCCCCGCGTTGCAGACGAGTGCGTCGAGTCCGCCGAAGCGCTCGACGGTCTCCTGCACCGCGCGCTCGGCGTCCGTCTCGACACCGGTGTCCGCGGCCACCGCGAGGCCCCCGATCTCGGCCGCGACGTCCTCGATCGGCCCTGGACGACGTCCCGTGACGGCCACCGAATACCCGTCTGCCGAAAGGCGCCGCGCGATCGCCGCCCCGATTCCCGTCCCGCCGCCCGTGACGAGCGCGACCTTCACGCCGGCAGCCCACGGACGGTCTCGAGGTCGTCGACGGTGTAGGCGAACGTGAAGCGGTAGCCGCGGCCGATCCGGACCGGCGCGAGGGTGTCGATCTCCTCGTGCGCGGCGCCGAAGAGCTCGAGCGTCGCGCCGCCCTCCCACACGTCGGACACCGACCGGTCGCGCGAGACGGCGCGGACGAGCTCGTGCACGGCGGGCGCGTCGTGCTGCCCGGCGGCGAGCCGCGGGAAATGACGCACGTTCACGATCGGCGGCGCGTTGTGAAACGGGCCGCCCTCCGAGAGGTGCTCGAGCGCGACCGTCGCCTGCGCGACGCGCCGCTCGTACGCGGCGCAGGTCACGCCGAAGCGCGCGCCCGGCTCCATCCCCGGGTCGGCCGGCCCGCCGAGGCCGAAGCTGCGCGTGATCCAGATCGAGCCGAGCTTCTTCGGAAACCCCTGGATCCAGCCGCGCGTCAGCGCGAAGTCGCGGTCGACCCAGATGTACGAGCAGACGGTGACCTCCTCGCCGTCGAGCAGGCCGCTACAGACGACGAACACCTCCTTGTACTGCGACCGCGACGGGTCGACGAGCTCGTCGCCGCCCTCCGAGCAGGACTGCCAGTCGGCAGCCACGAACGCGCAGCGGCCGGGATCGGGGTGCGGCTCGATCCCCTCGGGAAGGAACGAGACCGCCTTCTCGGGGTCCGCCCAGTAGTCGATCACGAGGAACGCGCCGACGTAGTGCCACGGAGGGTACGGGACCAGCGAGGAGCGTCCCTCGGGCGTTCGCGGGACGGTGTAGCCCTTCAGGCCCATCGCATCCGCACGAGTCGAAGGGGGGCGAGGCTGAAGCCACGCCCCTCGCGCTCCCCGGGGCGTGGCTTCAGCCTCGCCCCTCTTGCTTGGCGCATCGTCACGCCTCGACCTCCTCGGGCGGCAGCGGGCGGCCGCGCGTCTCCCAGCTCTCGCTCTCCGACTCGATCGCGGCCGCGTCGAAGCGGAAGTACGACCGCGGGGGGAGCGGGCCCCAGGTGTTCGACGAGTAGCGGTCGTCCGGGTACGTGCGCGGCACGTGGTCGTCGGCGAGCCGCTCCATGTCGCAGTAGAGCTCGACGTGGCACGGCTCCTCCGTGATCCGCACGTACGTCGCGATGTTGCCGGCGATCCCGTGGCGTGCCGGCCCCCACGACACCCACCGGCCGTGCCGCGCGAGGTGGTCGAGGAGGTCACGCATCTTCCCGATGTCCACGACGTCGAACGCGAGGTGATGGAAGTGCGCGTAACCGACGTCGACGAGCGCCATCACGTGGTGCTCCGAGTCGATGTGGAACCAGACGCCCGCCGTGCCGAGCCAGTCGGACAGGCGCATTCCGAGCACGTCGAGATAGAAGCTCGCATTCGCGCGGATGTCTCCGGTGAGGCAGTTGACGTGCCCGAGCCGCCGGGGGCCGCCGAGGTGGACCGTCGCGGAGCGACGGGCGTGCTGCGGCCAGCGGCCGATCTCCGCCTCGGGCGGCCGGTTCGGGAGCAGCTGGATCGCGCGCCCGTCCGGGTCGGCGAGCCAGATCGAGCCCTCCCGCTCCTCGTGAGGCACGCCGAGCCCGTCGAGGTGCGCCTGCGCGTCGTCGGGCGGGCACGTCGTGTGCAGCTCGAAGGCCGTGTGGTCGTGCCCCGGCTCCTCCCCGGCCGCGAGCTCGAGGCAGTAGGGCTCGTCGTCGCAGGCGAGGAACGCGCGTTGCTCGTCGCGCGCCCGCTCCATCAGCCCGAGCTGGATGCACCACCGGGCGGCCGCCTCGTCGAGATCCGCCACGCGAAGCCCGACGTGGTCGATCCGGCCGAGGCGAATCACGCCGGCGCAGGTCCTTCCGCGGACACCATCCGCTCGGCCTCGTCCTCCGGGATCGCGAGCGCGACGTGGAGGGTCTGCGCCGAGACCTGCAACTGCTCGCCCGGACCGGCGAGGTCGACGTCCCACTCCTCGATGGTGTTGGTCAGCCGACCGAGTCCCGTGATCTCCACCTCGACGACGTCGCCCGGCCGCATCGGGCGGGAGTTGGCCGGCGTGCCGGTGAGGATCACGTCGCCTGGCTCCAGCGTGATCACCCGGCAGAGGTCGGCGAGCTGGTAGGCGACGCCGAACAGCAGGTCGCCGGCGGTCGCGTCCTGCACCATGTCGCCGTTCAGGTACGTGCGGATCGTGAAGTCGGTCGGGTCGAAGTCGGAGGCGGGGACGAGCTCGGGCCCGAGCGGGAGGAAGCCGTCCTGCCCCTTCACGCGGAGCATCGCCCCGCGGTCCGCGTGGCGGAAGTCGTGCATCCCGACGTCGTTCGCGCACGCATAGCCCGCGACGTAGGACAGGACGTCGTCGATCGGCACGCCCTTCATTCGCCGCCCAACGACGACGGCCAGCTCGCCCTCGTAGTTGAGGAACCTCGCGTCCTTGGCCATCCGGACCGGCCTGCGGTGGCCGTTCAGCGTCGTGGGCGGCTTGACGAAGTAGGACGGCTCGGGCGGCGTACGCGCGGCGTACTCCTCCACGCGCGAGCGATACGTGAGGTGGACGGCGAGGATCTTCGTCGGCTCGGCCGGCGCGAGGTAGAGGGCATCGGCCTCCGCGAGCTCGGAGCCGTCGTCGAGAGTAATCGTGTCACCCGCGCGCCGGCCCCACCGCGGCACCCCCTCGACCTCGACCCGGACGCGCCGCTCCGAGACCACGAGCTCAGAGATGGGCTGCATACTCCTCCACCTCCCACGCCGTCACGACCTCGGGATCGAACGTCCCAACGGCGGCGGCGAAGCGCTCGACCTCGAAGCGCTTCATCGCGGTGAACGTCGCCACGAGCTCCTGGCCGAGCTCCTCGACGAGCCAGGTGTCCGCCTCGAGCGCGTCGAGCGCCGAGCCGAGGTCTCCGGGCAGCTTCGTCCCCGCGTGCGCGTCGTCCATCCGGTAGGCGTCGCCGACGACCGGCTCCGGCGGCTCGAGCTCGCGCTCGATCCCGTCGATCCCCGCCAGCAGGAGCGCGGCGACGATGAGGTGCGGGCACGCCGATCCGTCGCCCGTGCGGATCTCGACCCGCGCCCGCGACCCGCGCTCGTTCGGGACCCTGCAGAAGGCCGTGCGGTTGTCGTGCCCCCAGTTCGCGTGAGTCGGCGCGAGGCTGTCGGGAAGGATCCGCTTGTACGCGTTGACCGTCGGGCCGAGAAGCGCTTGCAGGCCCTGCGCGTGCGCGATGACGCCGCCGATGAAGTGCATCCCGAGTCCGCTCAGCTCGGCGTCGGCGGCGGCGAACGCGTTGCCGCCCTCGGCGTCAGCGATGGACAGGTGGACATGGAACCCCGAGCCGCCCTGGTCCGTGAAGGGCCGCCCCATGAACGTCGCGAGGAGACCCTCCGTGGCGGCGACCTCCTTCACCGCCGCCTTGAGCATGAACGCGCGGTCCGCCGCATCGAGCGCGGCCGAGTGCTTGAGGTTGATCTCGTACTGCGAGTTCATGAACTCGTGGTTCCCCGCGAACGCCTTGAGACCGAGCTCGTCGGCCCACAGGAGCGTCCTCAGGTTGATCTGCAGGGGGTCGGAGATCGCCCCGACGGTGTAGACGCGGGAGAGCTCGTCGACGTAGCGGCCGAGCCCGTTCGGGGCGGCGGCGTCGCGCTTGCAGAGGAACCATTCGAGCTCCGGGCCGACGACGGGAACGAGGCCCCGGCTCGCATAGCGCTCCACGACCCGCCGCAGGAGCGCCCGCGGGCACGAGGGCCAGTGATCGGATCCGTCGAGCGTCCACGCCTCTCCCAGGCACCAGGCCACCTCGGGCTGCCAGGGGACGATGCGCAGCGTCTCCGGATCGGGTCTGACCGAGAAGTCGACGTACCCCTCCTCGCCGCCGACCACGGGGTTGTGGCGAAGATCCGTGCCCATGATCACCGAGCAGAAGGCGACGCCGTCCTCGAGCAGCTCGAGGAAGTGGCCGATCGGGATGTCCTTGCCGCGGGCGACGCCGTGGAGGTCGGTGTAGAGCAGCCGGACAGCCTTCACGCCCTGGCCCCGAAGGGAGGCGACGGTCGCTTCCGCGTCGTGACCGATCGTCATGGCGAGCTCGCCTCCTGGTCGGGTCTCACCCGCGCACCCGCACGGGCATCCGCTTGACGCCGTTGAAGAAGCACGACCGAAGCCGGACGGGGTCGCCTGCGAGCTCCACCCTCGGAAGGTACGGGATCATCTCCTCGAGCCAGACCTTGATCTCGAGCTTCGCAAGGTGCATGCCGAGGCAGAAGTGCGGCCCGCCGAGGCCGAAGGTGAGGTGGCGGTTCGGCGTCCGTCCCACGTCGAGCCGGTACGGGTCGGCGAACTTCGCGTCGTCGTAGTTCGCCCCGGCGTACCAGATCGTCACCTTGTCGCCCTCCTTGATGCGGCGGCCGTGCATGACGACGTCCCTGGTCGCGGTGCGGCGGAAGTGGTGCACCGCGTGCGCGCGCCGCAGGAGCTCGTCCGCGGCGGTCGCGGCGAGCGACGGGTCGTCGACCAGCCGCTGCAGCTCCTCGGGATGCGTCAGCAGGTCGTGGAGGCCGAGCGAGATCGTGTGGCGCGTCGTCTCGTTGCCCGCGGTCGTGAGCAGGATGAACATGACGCCGAACTCCTGCTCGGAGAGCCTCGAGCCGTCGATCTCGGCCTCGACCAGCTTCGTCGTGATGTCCTCGCGCGGCTCCCGGCGCCGCTGCTCGCCGAGCTGCCGGCCGTACTCGATCAGGTCGAGCGAGAACGGGCTCGAGAACGGGAGCTTGCGGAGCTTGGGATCCTTGAGCGCGACTTCGGCCACGTTCTCCGGTCCGACGACCTCGGGATCGGTGTTGCCGAGGATCTTGTCGCCGAGCTCGATGATCAGCTTCCGATCCTCGACCGGCAGGCCCATGATGTCGGAGAAGACCCACATCGGGATCTCCTCGGCGACCGAGTGGACCCAGTCGAACTCGTCGCTCGGAGAACGCGCGCCCGAGGATGTCGCGTGCGAGCCCGCGGATGCGCTCCTCGTAGGTGTTGACGACACGCGGCGTGAAGCCCTTGTTGACGAGAGCGCGCAGGCGTGTGTGCGGCGGCGGATCGGTGTCGATCATCGATCGTCTCGCCTCGAGCTCCTCCGGTGTCAGGTCCTGCAACGACGTGCCGCCGAGCTCGGACGAGAACGTCTGCCAGTCCTTCGACACCGCGAGGACATCGTCGTAGCGCGTCAGCGCCCAGAACCCGTGCCCGTCCTCCTCCGGCTGCCAGTGCAGCGGCGCGTCCCGGCGGAGGAGCGCGAACCAGTCGTACGGCACCCGCTCCTCCCAGACGTCGAGGTCGGTGAGGTCGATGTCGTCGACAACCAGGTCGTCGAGCGAGGGGCCGGGCACGGTCGCCTCACGGGTGACGGTCTCCGAAACGTGGTCCTCCCTCGCGTGCAGCGCCTCCGCAGCGACCGGCGGAGGCGCGAGACGGATCTGCACTGCGCCGCCCTCCTCTCGCGCCTCGTAGATCGGCAGCGGGTCGAGCGCCGGCGGCGTGAGGACGTCGCCGGTGCGCACGTCGAACTCCGACCCGTGGCAGGGGCAGACGATCACGCCGTCCTCCAGCTCGCCCTCAGCGAGCGAGCACTCCTCGTGGGTGCACGTGTCGTCGAACGCGACCCAGCCCGATGACGTCCGGCCGAGGCAGACGGCGCGACCTTCGACCTCGACCTGCTGCAGAGCGCCCGGGGGCGCGTCCGCGGCAGGCCCGACCTCGTGCCAGGCGGCGTCGCTCACAGCGGCATGTCGCCCTCGGGCAGAGGCTCGTAGTCGAGGCGCTCGTCGAGCGGCGCGACACCGCGGTGCTCGGCCGCGTGAGAGGCCGCCGAGCGGACATTCGCGGGACGCAGGAGCAGCACGACCACGAACCACACTACCGCGACGGCGATCACGCCGATCGTCCAGTAGAACGCCTCCCAGTTGACGTTCGACCGGTCGTGCGGCCCGGGCTTGAGCGCGCCGAAGTAGCCGAGGAGCGGGGTCGCTACGGCGACGAGGAGCACGGCGTACTGCCACAGCTTGCCGCCGGCATGCCGCACGAGGCCGAATGCGACGACGGCGAGGATGAGGTAGACGAGCTCCACCGCGAACGAGCCGATCGTCGCCGCGAGGATGAACGTGGCGAATCCGTCCGACGGGAAGATCGGCACGAGGCTGCCGTCAGCGCCGGGCACGACGAAGCGGCCCTGGTAGTTCGCGAGCCACGAGATGAGCATCAGCCCGATGCCGCCGACCGCGACCATCAGGTTCGCGACCCACGGCGTGTCGTAGCGCGAGGTCTTCGAGAAGACCTTCGGGAGGAGCCCGTCGCGCGAGAGCGCGAAATAGCCGCGGCCGATCGTGACGCAGATCGCGAGCGCGAGCGCCATCGCGTCGAGGATCACGACGACGTCGAGGATCGCCGCGAACCAGGAGCCGATGTACCGGGTCGCCATCTCGTTCACCGCGCCGGGCGACGCGGCCCACGCGCCCTCGTTGACGGCCTCCTTGCCGTATCCCATCGAGAACGCGAACGCCATGACGACGTAGAAGGCGCCCGAGGCGGCGATCGTGAAGAGGACGGCGCGCGGGATCGACCGGTGCGGGTCGTTCGACTCCTCGCCGATCGACGCGGCGGCCTCGAAGCCGACGAAGAGGAGGATCCCGAGCAGCACTCCGCCGAGCACGCCGCCGCCGGTGACCCCGAACCAGGACGTCTCGCTCGGGTTGAAGACGGAGAGCGAGATGCCGCTGTCGCCGCCCTTCACGAGGATCACGATGGCGAGGATCAGCATCGGAATGAAGGACAGCGTCGCGAAGGTGAGCATCGCGCGGACCGCGACGCGGACGCCGAGGTGGTTGAGCACGAGCACGATCGCGAGCCCGATCAGTCCGAAGATCCACCAGTCCGGGGCGTTGTCGGAGATGTGCGCCTGCCACGCGCCCTCGGAGAGAAGGCCCACGCCGAGGTAGATTCCGCCGCCGCCGAGGAAGAGCGTGCCGAGGAAGAAGATGCCCGCCGTCAGGACGCCCACCCACGGATGCGCGCCGTGAGTCAGGTACTCGTAGACCGCGCCCGCGCCGGCGAAGCGCCGCGCGTAGAGAACGACCGCGTACCCGATCGCAAGCACGCCCAGGCCGGCGATCAGGATCGCGAGCGTCGCGTTCCAGGCTGCCCCGGTTGCGGGGTTCGAGACGAGGCCGAGGATCAGCGCGGTCGAGAACATCGGCCCGATCGCGAGCGACTGGGCAACCGCATGGATCGTCGAGAGATTCTTCTGGCCGAGAGTCGCGCTCGGGGCCGTCGAGCCGGTTTCGCTCATGGAGCTCTTCCCTCCTCCGGTGCCGGCGCCCCTTGCGCCGGGGACCAGCGCGGTATACAAGGTTCGAACATCGAATGTCAACCCTCGACATGTCCGGTCTCGCGTCCGCTCGGGCCGACTCGTGCCAGGCACGTCGCCACGTCCGAAAGCGCCCTGGCCGGATCGGACGGGATGCAGACGTGTCAAGTCGTCCGAACGTGACACCTTTTCGTGCCAGGCACGTGGCCATGTCCGGCGGCGCCATGTCGGCAGCGGACACGTGAGCGGCGCGGCGCCCTCCCCGCTCCGCGTCCGCTCGGTCGTCGAGCTCGCGTACGACGAGCTGCGCGCGCGGATCGTGGACGGACGGCTACCGTCGGGCACGCGTGTCGGCCAGGGCGAGCTCGCCGACGCGCTCGGGATCTCGCGAGGCTCCGTGCGCGAGGCGTTGCGCCGCCTGGCGGGAGACGGCCTCGTGGTGTTCGAGGTCAACCGCGGCTTCTTCGTCGCGGACGTCGGGCCCGAACGCGTGCTGGAACGGCTCGAGGCTCGCCTGCTCCTCGAGCCCGGGATCGCGCGACTCGCGGCGGAACGCCGGGACGAGGACGACCTCGACGCGCTGCGCCGCGCGGTCGCCGCCGAGCGATCCGCTCGTACCGCCGCCGCGGCGCACGACGCAAGCCGGGCGTTCCACGCGGCGGTCGTCGCCGCGACGCACAACGAGGCGATGACGCGCATCTTCGACTCGCTCTGGATCGCCGACGTCGGTCGCCGGCTCCTCGCGAGCCGCCGCTCGCAACCCGACTGGCAGGACGCGGACGTCGCGGAGCACGAGACGCTCCTCGCAGCGATCGAGACACGCAACGGCGCGCTCGCGGATGCCCTGATGCGTGCGCACGTCGAGAGCGCGTGGCGCCACTGGGCGCGTCGCCCGTCGCCCGCGGCCGCCGATGAAGCGGACGGATGAGCAGCGTCCGGCTCGTCCACGTCCTCTCGGAGAACTGGACGCTGACGTCGCCGCGCGACCTCCGCGCCCTCGTCCGCATGGCGCAGGAGGCAGAGGACGCCGGCTTCGATGCCGTGATGGTGAGCGAGCACGTCGTCCTCGGTCGCGGCGCGGATGCGGGAGGCCTCATGCCGAACCCGCGGGACTACGCGCTCCCCGGCAACCAGGACCCGGCGATGCCGTGGCCCAGCTCCCTGGTCCTGCTCTCGGCGATCGCCTCCGTCACCACGACGCTGCGGCTCGCGGCGGCCGCGATCATCGCGCCGCTCCGCCATCCACTGCTCCTCGCGAAGGATCTCGCGACGCTCGATCTTCTCTCCGAGGGCCGCCTCGTCGTCCTTCCCACCGTGAGCTGGCACGAGCCCGAGTACCGCGCGCTCGGCGTCCCCTACGGCGACCGTGGCCCGCTCCTCGACGAGCAGCTCGCCGCGTGGCAGGCGGCCTGGGGGCCGTCGCCCTCCTCCTTCGACGGCAACCACTACCCCTTCGACGACGTCTGGGTCGAGCCGAAGCCGTGGCGCCCCGACGGCGTGCGGCTCTGGTTCGGCTCGAGCACGCTCCACGAGCGGCTCCTGCGCCGCATCGTCCGGTACGGCCACGGCTGGAATCCGCTCGGCTCACCGAGCGACGAGGACGTCGACCGCCTCCGCCGGGCGCTCACGGACGCCGGCCGCGACATCGACGGATTCGAGCTCGTCGGCGGCACGCGCGGCCGCTTCCCCGACGTCGACTCCGTGGCCGACCTCGACGAGGCCCTCGCGGCGATTCCGGCGCAGGTCGAGCGTGGCTTCACGTCGATCTGCATCAAGCCGTCGCAGTTCCTCGACGACCCGTCGCGTCACGCCGCATGGTGCCGCGAGGTCGTGGCGAAGGTCGCCGACCTGGCGCAGTAGGCTCGCGCGGATGCAGCCGCGCATGCACGAGAGCTGGATCGCGGTGCTCGGCGACGAGCTCGAGCAGCCCTACATGACCGAGCTGCGCGAGTTCCTCGTCGCCGAGGTCGCGGCAGGGCGCCGGTTCTATCCGCCCGCCGACCGCGTCTTCAACGCGCTCGCGCTGACGCCGTTCGACGACGTCCGCGTGGTGATCCTCGGCCAGGATCCCTACCACGGCGCCGGGCAGGCGATGGGCCTCTGCTTCTCCGTTCCCGCCGGCGTCCGCCCGCCACCCTCCCTGCAGAACATCCACTCCGAGCTGGAGACCGACCTCGGGTTGCCACGACCGACGACGGGCGACCTCACCCCGTGGGCGGAGCGTGGCGTCCTGCTGCTCAATGCGGTGCTGACGGTCTGCCCGGGCAAGCCGGCCTCCCACGCGTCGAGGGGTTGGGAGCGCTTCACCGACCGCGTCATCGCCGAGCTCTCGGCGCGCCGTGAGGGGATCGTCTTTCTCCTCTGGGGCCGGTACGCGCAGCAGAAAGGCGCCGTGGTCGACGCGAGCCGCCACCACGTGCTCACGGCCTCCCACCCGTCCCCGTACAGCGCGGCGAGCGGGTTCTTCGGCTGCCGTCACTTCTCGCGCGCAAACGAGCTGCTCGCGGCGGACGGCCGCGACGCCGTCGACTGGGCGCTTTCCTGAGACGGTCGTCAGGCCGAGCGCTTGATCGCGCCCGCGAACTCGCCCCGGAGCCACACCCTCGGCTTGCCGCCGTCGACCGACGTCACCTGCGACCACCGGCGGTTGCGCACCCAGTAGACGTTGGGGCTCAACGGCCCGGAGGCCTCGTGGAAGGCCCAGCGAGCGGCGTCGAACATGTCGCGCAGCGCGGAGGAGGTGTTCGGCCCGTCGATCACGCGGTACAGCAGCTGATGCCGGTCGGGGACGGCCACGAGGATCCCGTGTCCTTGATCCCGCTCGCCCGAGATTCGCTCGACGGCCTCCGAGAGGATGAGCGAGAGGCTCGCCGTGAAGAACGAGCGATCGGTGACCTCGGTGTACGCGCCGCGGGAATCGGCCACGGCACCGAGCGACACCTCTCCGGCGACCAGCGCACGGAGGTTCGCGCGGCCTCGCTCGAGGAGCTCTGCCAGGCTTCCGAGGCCGGCAAGGTCATCCTTGGACAGCGTGACGACTGACTCGGGAAGATCGACCGCGAGCACCTCGAGGAGCCCGGGCACCACCTGGCGTGCGTATCCGGGCTCGGCGATCGAGGCTGCGTCGACGAGCCGCAGGTAGAGCCCCGCCTCACGCTCTTCCGGTGACAGGTCGCCGAGGGTGCGGGCCGGCGTCGTGACGCTCTCGACGTGCCGCTCGACCAGGTCGGGCCATTCGCTGCGGTCGACGCCCGTGCAGAGCGCGGCGATGTTCGGCAGGCCGAACGTCGTCCCGTCGCGGCTCTCCACCCGGTCCGGGTAGATCGTCACGTCGTGCCCGACTTTCGAGAACGCCGACGCGACCAGCCGACGGAACTCCCGCGCCTCCACCAGCGTGAAGAACGTGAGCTGCTCGTCGTACAGCGGCGATCGACCGTTGCGCTTGAGGATCCGCATGGGCCTCCGTCCAGCGTCGGCGCAAAGTGACGAATCGCGCAATGCCCCGTCCGGGTGAACCGGCGGTTCGTCCAGCCCCGTACGCGCGTACACTGGGCGCATGCCCTTCGACGTCGGTCCGTGGGAGCTCGTGATCCTGCTCGGCGCGCTCGTGCTGCTCTTCGGCGCGAAGGGCATGCCCGACATCGCGAAGAAGCTCGGAACGGGGATGCGCGAGCTCAAGGGCGCGATGGGAGACGTCGACCCGCGCCGCATGCTCGAGCCCGGCGACGACGCCGGCACCCGCACGCCGCCTGCTGCGAAACCCAAGCCCGAGGACTGATCAGCGGCCCCAGGGGATCGCGCTGCCGTCGAAGAGCGGCAACGCGGCATCGCTCCCGATCGTTGCCGAGACGGCCGCGAACGCCGCGTCGACGCGTGGCGGTCGCGCAAAGCCGTGCGCGTCGGAAGCGACCATCGACACGACGCCGTCCTCGAGGAGCCGCCAGGCCGTCCGCTCCGCGGACGTCCCGTGATCCCCGGTCAGGGACGGCCCGTTGAGGCAGAGCGGCCAGCCGGCCTCTGCCAGGGCTCGTACGGATTCTGGATCCGCAACCACGGCGGGGCAACGCTCGGGGTGAGCCAGGATGGGCACGAGCCCTGCCCGCTCGACGTTGCGCGCCGCGTCCGCGACGAGGCCGACCGCACCGTCGACGTCGAGCCACCACCCCGGGAACTCGACCAGCACCGCGCGCGTCCCTTCGAGGACGTACCCGCGCGGGTCCTCGCCATCGGCGACGAGCGACGGATACACCTCCCACCCGCGGCGCAGGTCGAGCCCCCAGGCCGCAACCGCGTCCCGCACGCGCGGAAACGCCTGCTCGTAGAGGTCGCGTCGCTCGGCGGTCCGGGGAAACTGATCCCAGGCGGCATGCGCGTGCGGCGTTGCGAACAGGATGCGCGTCCCTGCCTCGAAGGCGATCCGGCACAGCTCGATTCCCTCTTCGACCGTCGCTGCGCCGTCGTCTCCGGACGGGACAACATGGCTGTGGACGTCGACGAATCCCTGCACCATCCGGGCCACGGTAGCCGCGGCCTCACATCGCGCGATGCGCCCCCGGGCTGCGGCAGAAGGCGCCGGACAGCAGTCCGTCGCGGCAGAGCTCGGGCTCGGGCGCGCCGACCGCGAACGCGCTGCGAAGGTCGTGCGTGAACCAGACGTGCATCATCTCGCTGCCCTGGAATGCCTTCGCGCCAGCAGGGCACCGCCCGTCGTCCTCCGGCCTGCGGCCGCGCTTGTTCCCGACGGTGCACACGACGTGCGAGTGCCAGCGCGTGACCGGCCCTCCCGGTGACGGGCCCCTCTCGCCCCGCTGCACGCTGTACATCACCCCGACGAGCACCGCGGGCTCGCCCGGCTGGCGGGCGAAGATGAGTGCCTTGGGCCGGCGCGGGTCGAACACCGGCCCCCCGCGGCGCTCGCGCAGCTTCTCGGCGTGGAGGTAATGCGCGGTGACGTCGCCCGCCTTCCGACGCGCCGTGCGCGTCTCGAAGCCGGCGCGTCCTGCCGCCGCGAGCGTCGTCCAGTGCCGAGCCTCGCGGCCGACGACGGCGAGGATCCGCCGGGCTGCTGCCCGCTGCGCCGGCGTCGCAAGCGAGACGTCCGGGTACTGCTCGAGGTGGCTGATCAGACCCCGCCGCGCCGTCGCCGGCAGATGCGAGGCGCCCGGAGGGAGCGTGCAGACGATCCGCGGGGTGGCCGCCGGAGCACCGCTCGCGCCGTGGCCGGCCCCGCCGAGAAGGACGGCGAACGCCACCGAAGCGACACCGATGCGCATGCGCCGCGTCACGGCCGCGCGAGCCGCCTCCAGACGTTCTCGAGCAGCGTGGCCACCGTCGGAGAGCGGTTCGCGAGGCAGAAGGCGCCTGCCGCGAACACCTTCGCGCCACGCCGGGTCTCGTAGTACGCCATCTGCGCCGTGCGTCCCGCACCGAGCAGGTTGGGGATCTCGGCGACGACGCAGGTGCCCCGCGGAGAGTCGGCCGTCGTCGCGGAGATCTCGACGCCGCTCCACCCGAAGCGCGAACCGTTCCGGAGGCCGGTCCCGCGAAAGAGCCACGGCGCGCACCGTGTGCTCCGCACCACGTAGGGGGCGCGGTGCGTGCCGTCGTCGCTCGCCCGGTACTGGACGCCGACGACCGCCGACTCGGGCCGCGGATGCTGCAGGCTCCGCCACTGCTCCTTGCGCCGCAGCACGACCCCGTGGCGCTCGACCCGCCAGTGGAAGGCGTCGGCGCTCAGGAACGCCAGGTTGCCGCCGCCGTCGCGGTAGGCCTCGACGAGGTCGCGCTCGTGGAGGGTCACGTACTCGTGATGGCCGGGGAAGACGAGCAGGTCGTAACGGCGCAGGAGGGTCTCGACGTCCCGCACCCGATCGAGGTCGTCGTCGCCGAGGAAGTCCGCGTCGTGGCCGGAGACGCGGAGCCAGCGCAGGAACGGCCGGTCGTAACGGTGGAAGAACGGCGGCATCCCGTCGCCCATGAACGGGCGGTCGACACGCGCGCTCTCGCGGCGCCTGCTGGCGTACCACGTGTCGCCGGTGCCGTCGCCGTCGCCATCGGTGAAGTTGTACGCCTGCCACGTGCTCGTGGGAAGGACGACGGCGACCCGCGGCCGGGAACGCGCCGGCGCCCGCACGACGAGCGGCGCCTGGACGACCGTGCCACCGCCGTCGAGCCGTGCGGCGTAGACGCCGGGCTTCCAGGAGCCGACGCGGACGCCCACCACGCGGCCGCCGACGGCGCGGACGTCCCGTACCGAGGCGCCGGTCGCGGCGTCGACGATCTCGAGCGAGGCCGCCCGACCGCCGTCGATCCGGAGACGGGCGACCGCGCCCGGCACGTAGGTCTCGCGCTCGAACCGCGCCGTGAGCCCACGGACGCGGACGACGGGCCCGGCGAAGAAGGCCGACACGCGGTCCGTCCTCACGACGATCCGGGTCGGATACGTCCTGGCGGCGGTCGCCGGAGGGGGCGACCACACGAGCGTCGCCAGCCCGGCCGGCGCCGCAACCCGCTCGACGCCGACGACGCCGGGGCGTGGCTTGCGCTGGAGGACGACGAGCTCCACGCTCGCCGGACGCTCGAGCCGGATGCGGAGCGCGACGCAGTCGCGGACCCCGTCGCCGTCCGGCGTGATCGTGACGACGGCTCCAGGTTCCACCGGTGCTGCTCCGCACGCGCGGGCATCCACGAGCCGCGCGGCGGCGGGCAGCCGGTCCTGTCCTGCCGCCCCTGGCGCCGCCACGACCGCCAGGGCGACGAGGACGGGTACCGCCTTCATCTCGTGCGGGATCGTACGAGCCGGGTCGGACTCCGCCATCCCCCGGCCGGGATGGAATCAATCATCTAATGTCGGCGGCCGATGGGCGTGCGACGGACGCTGCTGGTCGCCAACCGCGGCGAGATCGCCGTCCGCATCTTCTCCACGTGCCGCCGTCTCGGCCTGCGCACCGTCGCGGTCGCCGGGCCGGGAGACGAGGGCGCGCTGCACACCCGCGTCGCCGACACCGTCGTCCCGGTCGCGTCGTATCTCGACGCGACCGTGCTGGTGGACGCCGCGCGCGAGAGCGGCGCGGAGCTCGTCCACCCGGGGTACGGCTTTCTCGCCGAGAGCGCGTCGTTTGCGGAGGCGGTGATCGATGCGGGTCTGACCTGGGTCGGGCCGCCCCCGGACGCGCTCCGGCGCGGCGGCGACAAGCTCGAGGCGAAGCGGATCGCAGCCGCCGCGGGCGTCCCCACGCTCCCGGCCGGCGATCCGGAGGAGCTCGGCTATCCCCTGCTCGTCAAGGCGGCGGCCGGAGGCGGCGGGCGCGGGATGCGGGTCGTCCGGGACGCGGGCGAGCTCGAGGAGGCCATGGAGGCCGCGGCACGCGAGGCCGAGGCGGCGTTCGGCGACGGCACCATCTACTACGAGCGGTTCCTGCCCCGTCCCAGGCATGTCGAAGTGCAGCTCATGGGCGACCGGCACGGCAACGTCGTCGCCCTCGGAGAGCGCGACTGCTCTGTCCAGCGACGGCACCAGAAGGTGATGGAGGAGTCTCCCCCGCCCCTTCTGCCGGCAGCCGTCCGCGCACTCCTCGCGCGGCATGCGGTGGCCTTCGGCAACGCGATCGGCTACGAGAGCGCGGGCACGACGGAGTTCCTCGTCGACGGAGACGACGTGTTCTTCCTCGAGCTCAACGGCCGGATCCAGGTCGAGCACCCGGTCACGGAGGCGGTGACGGGGCTCGACGTCGTGGAGCTCCAACTCCGCGTCGCCAACGACGAGTCGCTGGCCGGCACGGAGATCGAATCGCACGGGCACGCCGTGGAGGCGCGCCTCTACGCCGAGGACCCGCGGACGTTCCTGCCGCAACCCGGTGTCGTCACGAGGCTCCGCCTTCCGGAGACGATCCGCGTCGACGCGGGCATCGAGGAGGGCGACGAGATCGGGGGCGCCTACGACCCGATGATCGCGAAGCTCGTGGCGCACGGCGCCGACCGCGACGATGCGCTCGACCGTCTGGCCGCCGCGCTGGACGAGACGGTCGTCGAGGGAGTGACGACGAACCTGCCCTTCCTCCGGTGGCTCGTGGCCCATCCCGCCTTCCGCGACGCCGACCTCTCGACCGACTTCCTGACGCGGTTCCCCCCGCTCTCGGCGTCGCCGCTCCCCGCGCCGCCCGGCCCGTGGGACGGAGGCTGGCGCCTCAACCTCGCCCCCGCGCCGGCGCTCGGCCCGCTCGAGGTCGAGGCGGCGGCGCTCACGGCCGGCATGGCGGGCGGTGACGGCCGCGTGACCGCGCCGATGCCCGGCAAGGTGATCGACGTCAGAGTCGACGCCGGCACGCGCGTTGCGTCGCATCAGCCGCTCGTCGTGCTCGAGGCGATGAAGATGGAGCAAATCGTGAGCGCGCCGTACGACGCAACGGTGGGGTCGGTCGAGGTGGCGGCCGGCGAGCAGGTGACGACCGGGACCGTGCTCGTCACGCTGGAGACGGCATGACCGTTCTCTCGACCCACCTCGTCCGCGACGACGCCTTCGCACGGCGGGAGGCGCGGATGGCCGCGCTCGTGGAGGAGCTCCGCGAGCGCACGGCGCTCGTCGCAGCGGGCGGCGGCGAGGCCTCCGTCGCGCGCCACCGCTCGCGCGGGAAGCTTCCCGCGCGCGAGCGGATCGACAGGCTCGTCGACGCCGGCTCGGCCTTCCTCGAGCTGAACGGCCTCGCCGCATGGGACGTCTACGAGGGCCAGGCGCCGTCGGCGGGCATCGTCACCGGGATCGGGATCGTGGAGGGCCGAGCGTGCGTGATCGTCGCGAACGACGCGACCGTCAAGGGTGGCACGTACTTCCCGCTCACGGTCAAGAAACACCTCCGCGCGCAGGAGGTTGCCGAGCAAAACCATCTTCCGTGCATCTACCTCGTCGACTCCGGCGGGGCCTTCCTCCCGCTCCAGGACGAGGTGTTCCCCGACCGCGAGCACTTTGGCCGGATCTTCTACAACCAGGCGCGCATGTCCGCGAAGGGCATCGCCCAGATCGCGGCCGTGATGGGCTCCTGCACGGCGGGGGGCGCCTACGTCCCCGCGATGTCGGACGAGACGATCATCGTCCGGGGCACCGGGACGATCTTCATCGGCGGCCCGCCGCTCGTGAAAGCAGCGACGGGCGAGGAGGTGACCGCGGAGGAGCTAGGTGGCGCCGACGTGCACACGCGCCGCTCGGGCGTCGCCGACCACTACGCCACCTCCGACGATCACGCGCTCGCACTCGCGCGGCAGGTCGTGCGGAACCTCGGCGACCCGCCGCCGAGCCCGTGGGACTTCACCTCACCCGAGCAGCCCGTCGTCGACCCGGCCGACCTCCACGGGCTCGTCCCGGAGGACTTCCGCCACGAGCTCGACCCGCTCGAGGTGATCGCGCGCATCGTCGACGGCAGCCGCTTCCACGAGTTCAAGGCGCTCTACGGCGACACCCTGGTCTGTGGGTTCGCACGCATCGAGGGCTTCCCGGTCGGGATACTCGCAAACCGCGGGATCCTCTTCGCCGAGTCGTCACAGAAGGGCGCCCACTTCGTCGAGCTCGCGTGCAAGCGGCGGATTCCCCTCGTCTTCCTCCAGAACATCACCGGGTTCATGGTCGGACGCGAGTACGAGGAGGGCGGGATCGCCCGCGACGGCGCCAAGCTCGTCATGGCCGTGGCGTGTGCCGACGTCCCGAAGTTCACCGTCATTACCGGCGGCTCGTTCGGCGCGGGCAACTACGCGATGTGCGGCCGCGCCTACGGGCCGCGCCAGCTCTGGATGTGGCCGAACGCGCGGATCTCCGTGATGGGGGGCGACCAGGCCGCGACCGTGCTCACGACGGTGGGCGACGCTGACCCCGACGAGATCCGGGCGAAGTACGAGCACGAGGGCTCGCCGTACTACTCGACCGCGCGGCTCTGGGACGACGGGATCATCGACCCGCGCGACACGCGACGCGTCCTCGCTCTCGGCCTCGCCGCCGCCGCGAACGCACCGGTGCCGGAGACGACCTTCGGGGTGTTCCGCATGTGACCCGAGGCTAGCCGGGAAGGCGGTAGTCGAGCTCGAGCGTGTGCGTTCCCTCGCCGTCGACCCGGATCGTCCCTTCGCCCTCGATGCCGGAGAGGTCGCCCGTTCCCGAGCCCGGAACGATCGCCCCTGCGACGTTGCCTCCGTCGGCCGTGATCATGCCCCAGTGCTGGAGGACGAACGCGCCCGACTTCCCGTCGATCGTCGCGATGACGCGGTCGAACGCGACGTAGGCCGCAGACCCGTCCGCGGACCTGACGGTCATGAGCTCTGCCGTGCTGCGACCGTCGACGTCCCCGCTGAACGTCCGCGTGATGTCGATCCGCGCGAGCGCGCTGCCTTCGAACTCGCCGTCGCCGTGCTCGTCGTACGTGTCGTTGACGAAGGTCGCGGCGACTCGCGGCATCGGCATCGATGCTAACTGCGCAGGTGACCCTCGCGCTGCCGCTCCGGCGTCGTGTCCGGCGCCTCGAGCTCCGCAAGCGCACGCTCCAGCGCCGCGTTGAGCTCTTCGACGGCGGCCTGGTAGTCGGCCAGCGGCCGCGGGAGCTGGCGCTCGACTGCGGCGTAGCACTCCGCGAGCACCGGATCCGCGGCGCGCGTCATCCGCTCACCGCGGGCGGTCAGCTCGAGACGGTACGAACGACCGTCGGTCGCGTGCGGCATCCGCCGCGCGAGCCCGCCGTCGACGAGCCGCTGGATGTTGTCGCGCAGGGTCGTCGGGGCGACGCCCGACGCGATCGAGATCTCGGTCGGCGTGACGGGCTGCGCCTGGCGGATGTGCGTGAGGAGCCCGAGCTGATAGGGCGGGATCCCGGTCTGGGCGAGCCGGTGCTCGAGGATCCGGACGACGTACCGGCTCGCCACGGGCACTTCGAGGAAGAGCCTGTCGTCGCGCATGGGCGCAGTGTTGCAAATGCTGCGTCAGCGCACTAAGATGCTGCGTCAGCGCACTATGTTCCGCTCTTTCCTCGTCCTCGCCCTCGCACTCGTGATCGCGCCGGCCGCCGCGGGCTCGGTTCGCCTGTACAGCGGATCACTCGCCGTCGTGGACGACCCCTACGGCCCGCCCAGGCTCGTCGATCTCGCGGCCGGACGCGTGCACGCGCTGTACCGCACCGGCCGGTCGTTCTCGCTCGGCTCGGGGTTCGCGACCCCTACTCCAACACGTGGTCGGGCGGTCTTCGATGCGCGCGGCGCCACGATCGCGGGCCGCCGTTTGTCGCTCCTCCCGCTCCGCTCGATTCCCGTGCGGTTCCGCAGCGACGGCGCGATGCTCGCCGGCACGCTGTTCGTCCCCCCTGGGGGCGGCCGCAGAGCGGCCGTCGCGTACGTCACAGGCTCCGGTCCGACCACGCGCGAGTACCTGCCGGAGCTGCAGGCGCTTCTGCTGCACCACGGCGTCGCGGTGCTCGCGTACGACAAGCGAGGCATCGGCGCCTCGGGCGGCTCCTATCCGGGCGAGTCTCCGACGGAGATCACGATCGACCAGCTGGCGCGCGACGCGGCGGCGGGCGCACGCTTCCTCGCCGGGCGCGCCGAGGTCGATCCCGCGCGAATCGGCCTAGCGGGGCACAGCCAGGCCGGCTGGATCATGCCTCTCGCGGCCAAACGAGAGCCGGGGATCCGGTTCCTCGTCGTGTTCTCCGGGTCTGCGGTGACAGCGGACGAGAACGACCTCTACCAGACGCTCGCCGGCGAGGGCGACCGGCCCCAGCGGATGACCAATGCCGCGATCGACGCACGGGTGGAGGGGGCCCACCTGGGTGGAGTGGATCCGGCGCCGTGGATCGCCGCACTCCGGATCCCCGCGCTATGGCTGTACGGAGCCCTCGATCACATCGTCCCGCCGCGTCTCTCCTCGAAGCGCCTTGCCGCTCTCGCCGCAGAGCCGGGCCGGGACTTCACCGTCTGGACGTTCCCACGGGCGAATCACGCGCTCGTCGAGACGAAGACGGGGCTCACGTCCGAGATGCTCCGCTCCGACCGCTACGCCCGCGGCATGTTCCCGCGGGTCGGCGCCTGGCTGCGGGCGCACGGTCTGACCTGAGGCGTCAGGCGACGTATCGGCGCGCGCAGTCGCCCGGCTGCTCACTCCCCGGTGAACTCCGGTCGGCGCTTCTCGCCGAACGCCTGCACGCCCTCCTGGAAGTCGTGCGTCTGCCGTAGGAAGCCGTACGCGAGGCCCTCGAGCTCGAGCCCCAGATGGAGCGGGCCGTCGTACGCGGTGTTGAGGACGCGCTTCGCCATCGCGAGCGCGAGCGGCGAGTGACGCGACAGCTCCTCCACCAGTCCCGCCACGGCCGCGTCGAGCCCGTCGCCGGGCATGATCGCGCCGACGAGGCCCAGGGCAAGCGCCTCGTCCGCGTTGATCCGCCGGCCGCGCATCACGATGTCCTTCGCCCGCCCGAGGCCGATCATCCGCGCGAGCCGCTGCGTCCCGCCGGAGCCGGGAATCATCCCGATCGTCACCTCCGGCAGGCCGAGCTGGACGTCGTACGCGGCGAGGCGGAAGTCGCAGGCCAGGGCGAGCTCGAGCCCCACGCCGAACACGTATCCCTCGAGGCGCGCGATGACCGGTTTCGAGCATCGCTCCGGCGCGGCGACGTTCCGCGCGAGCTGCGACACCTGCCAGGGCGACCGCTCGAGGAAGCCGGCGATGTCGCCCCCCGCGGTGAACTGCCCGCTCGCACCGGTGAGGACGACGAACCGCACGCTGTCGTCTGCGTCGAGCTCCGCGAAGACGGCGGAGAGCTGATCGCGCGCGGCCATCGAAACGCGGTTGAGCTTCCCAGGCACGTCGAGGGTGATCCTTGCGACAGCACCGTCGCGCTCGACCCCGAAGCCGTCGTGCCCGCTCACCCGCCGCCTCCTGTGCCGTCCCGCAGCATCCTGCGGAGGATCTTCCCCGAAGCGCTCTTCGGAAGCGAGTCGACAAAGCGGTACTCGCGCGGCCGCTTGAAGCGCGCGAGCGGCGAGTCGAGGCAGTGGGCGTCGAGCTCGTCCTCGGAAGCCGACCCGACGACGACCGCGGTGACGTGCTGGCCGAGGCGCTCGTCGGCGACCCCGATCACGGCGACCTCCCGGACCGCCGGGTGCGCGGCGATGACGTCCTCGACCTCGAGCGGGTGCACGTTCTCGCCGCCCGAGACGATCATGTCGTCGACCCGGCCGTCGATCCAGAGATCCCCGTCCCCGTCCAGGTGCCCCGTGTCGCCCGTGTGGTACCAGCCTTCGCGGATCGCCCTCTCGTCGGCGTCTGGCCGGTTCCAATAGCCGGCGAAGGCCTCGGCAGAGGAGAGCTCGACGCAGATCTCCCCGGTCTCGAGGAGTCTCATCCTCGTGTTGACGGCGGGGCGACCGGCGCACCCGGGCTTCGCGAGCTGGTCCCGTCCGATCGAGAAGGTGTAGACCTCGGTTGAGCCGTAGTGGTTGACGAAGACCTCGGGCGAGAACACGTCGGCGCAGCGACGGACGAGCGTCGATGTCATCGCCGCCCCCGCGTATCCGAGCGCCCGCACCGAGCCGACGTCGGCGGAAGTCAACGACGGGTGGTGGACGAGGTCGTGGAAGAGGGTCGGCGCCAGGTAGAGCGAGCTGATGCGCTGCTCCTCGACGAGGCGGAGCGCCTCCCCGGCGCCCCAGCGCGCCTGCGGCACGAAGCACCCGCCGACGAGGTGCATCGCGACGAGCGAGTGGATCCCCATCGTGTGGTAGAGCGGCATCACGCCGAGGGTGCGGTCGGCCCAGCCGTAGCCGTGCTGGAGCGCCTGCGACCACCCGCCGGCGCGGTCGGCTGCGTGCGAGCGCGGCACGCCCTTGGGCCGGCCGGTCGTGCCCGACGTGTAGAGCAGGAGCGAGAGCTCGCGCTCGTCGCGCCCGAGCGCCCCCGGATGGGCCGGCCCGTCGGGAAGCGGATCGCCGTCGCGGATCACGACGCGCGCGCCGCAGTCGTCGAGGCAGTAGTCGAGCTCCTCGTCCGAGACCCGCCACGAGAGTGGGACGAAGACGGCGCCGGCCCACTGCGTTGCCCAGTAGAGGAGCGCCGTTTCGAGCCGGTTGTCGAGCACGACGGCGACCCGCTCGCCGGGCTCGACGCCGAGGCCGCCGGCGAGGCGCTGGACGCGGTCGAGCAGCTCGCCGTAGCGAAGCCCCGGGAACGCCTCGAGCTCGGGGTGGCGCTCGCAGGCCGCGAGCAGCGAGGCCGCGAGATTCATGCGCTCCCGTCCCGATCAACACATGCTTCGATCGCGTCGACAATCGGCGTGTAACCCGTGCAGCGACAGAGGTGCCCGGAGAGCATGTCGGCGATCTCGGCGCGCGTCGGACGACCGCGAGAGAGGAGATCGGTCGCCGCCATCAGGATCCCCGGCGTGCAGAACCCGCACTGGAGGGCGTGGTGCCGGCGGAACGACTCCTGCAGCTCGGTGAGCGGGCCGCTCTCCGCGAGCGACTCGACCGTTTCGACCCGGCTGCCGTCGGCCTGGATCGCCAGCAGGCAGCACCCTCGCACGGAGACGCCGTCAAGGAGAACCGTGCACGCGCCGCAGACGCCGTGCTCGCAGCCGACGTGAGTGCCCGTGAGCCCGAGGCGATGCCGGAGGAAGTCCGTCAGCAGGAGCCGCGGCTCGACGGTCTCGCGGACCACGCGGCCGTTGACCGTGAGCTCGACCTCGGTCATGCGGCCCTCTCGATCGCGCGTGTCGTGAGCGCTCCCGTCAGAGCGCGGCTGTACCGCGCGCTCGCGTGGACGGAGCCGGGCGGGTCGACCAGCGTCGCGGCGAGCGATCCCGCGTCGGCGGCGGCCTCGGCTCCGGACGTGCCGACGAGCAGCGTCTCGACCTCGCGCAGCCGGATCGGATGGTCGCTCACCGCGCCGACGGCGACGGACGCGTCGACGACTTTCCCGTCCGCGTCGCGCCGGAGCACGACCGCGACCATCGACTGCGCGAAGTCGCCGGCGCGGAGAGCGAGCTCCTCGAACGCGCTCGACTCGCCCGTCGCAGCGAGCGGCCAGACGGTCTCGACGACGAGCTCGCCGGCGCCCAGAGCGGTCGTGAAGTGCGTCATGAAGAACTCGTCGGCGGCGATCACGCGCCGTCCGCTCGGGCCGTCGACCACGACCTTTCCGCCGAGCGCGACGAGGCAGAGCGGGAGCTCGGCGGCGCCGTCCGCATGGGCAATCGAGCCGCCGACCGTCCCGCGGTTCCGGGTCACGAAGTGCCCGACGAAGGGCAGCGCCTCCCGGACGAGCGGGTGCACACGCTCGTCGCCCACGAGCGCGGCCTGCCGCGTCGTCGCGCCGACCGTCAGGGTCCCATTCGCTGCTGTGCCGTCGAGACCCGCGTGGTTCAGATCGACGAGCAGGGTCGGCCGGACGAGCCGCAGGTTGAGCGCCGGCACAAGGCTCTGGCCGCCCGCGATCGGCTTCGCATCCTCCCCTCCTTCCGCGAGCGCCGCGAGCGCCTCGTCGAGCGACCCCGCCCGCACGTATCCGAACGGCGCAGGCTTCATCCCTCGTCTCCATCGCCGAGCAGCTCCCAGACGCGGGGCGCGGTGAGCGGCAGCTCGAGGTCGTCCACGCCGAGCGCATCGGCGACCGCGTTGGCGATCGCGACCGGCGCCGACATCGTCGCCCCCTCGCCCAGCCCCTTCGCGCCGAGCGCCGTGAACGGCGACGGCGACTCGAGGTGGTCGACGACGAGCGCCGGCAGGTCGGGAGCGGTGGGCGTCACGTAGTCGACGAGCGAGGCTGTCATGAGATTTCCGTCGTCGTCATACGCATGACGCTCGAAGAGCGCCGCGCCGACGCCGTGCGCGAATCCGCCTCGCACCTGGCCGTCGGCGAGAAGCGGGTTGAGGAGGGTGCCGGCGTCGTGGACGCTCGCGTAGTCGGTGACCGTGACCGCCCCCGTCGCCCGGTCGATCTCGACCGCGCAGATGTCGACGATGAAGCCGTGCGCCCCCGATGAGACGACGCGGTCCTCGGCGTCCGGCGGGTCGAGGTTCGGGACGGCGTAGAAGGCGACCGCGGACAGGCCGGGCTCCATGCCGTCGGGAAGGCCCTCCGGGTGCCAGTGGATCGTCCCGGCGACCTTCCGTAGCGGCAGCTCCAGCTCGCCGAGATGGGCGCGGACTGCGTCCATCTTCACGCGCACGCGGCGCGCCGCCGCCTGGGCGGCGCCGGCGCCGACGCCCGAGAACCGCGACGAGTAGTTGCCCGACGCGACGGTCCACGGCGTGGTCGCCGTGTCGAGCTCGGAGAGGACCGTCACATCGTCGGGATCGCAGCCGAGCTCGTCGGCGACGACCTGCGCTACGACGGTGCGGTGGCCCTGGCCCTGCGGCGTCGTCCCCAGCCGCACGGTGACGCCGCCGAGCGGATCGACGGCCACCGAGGCGCCCTCGGCGTTGCCGGACTTCGGCAGGCCCGCGGCGCGCTCGACGGCGGTCTGCGCGAGCGTGATGTAGCCCATGTTCGAGATCGACGGCTCGACGACGCACGCGAGCCCGATCCCTGCGATCCGCCCCGCCTCCCGCGCAGCCTCGACGCGCTTTCGGAGCTCGTCGTGTCCCGCGAGCTCGACCGCCCGGTCGAGGCAAGCCGCGTAGTCGCCCGAGTCGTAGAGGCCGCCGCTCGGCGTGCGGTACGGCATTTCGTCGGCGGGCACGAGGTTGCGTCGCGCGAGCTCGACAGGGTCGATCCCGAGCCGCCGGGCGGCGATTGCCATCACGCGCTCGAGGCCGAAGTAGAGCTGCGGGCCGCCGAAGCCGCGGTTCAAGCCCGAGGGGATCGTGTTCGTCAGCACGATCCTGTTCCGCGCGGCGACGTTCCGGACGCGGTACGCGCCGGCCAGCGACCCGTGCATGCGGTAGAGCGTTGCCGGCTCGGGAGCGCGGACGTAGGCGCCGACGTCCTCGAGGGCGTCGTAGCGGAGTGCGACGAGCTCGCCATCGGAGGTGAAGCCTGCCTCGAGCTCGGTGACCCGCCCGGTGGCGGTGGCGCTCGCGGCGAGATGTTCCAGGCGGTCCTCGGTCCAGCGGACGGGGACGCCGAGAGCGCGGGCGGCGAGACCGACGAGGACGACGTACGGCAGGATCGCCGCCTTGATGCCGAACGACCCGCCCGAGTCGGGCGGCGTCAGAAGCCGGAACCGATCCGCCCGAAGGCCGAGTGCCGCCGCCGCGACGCCGTGCAGGGTGAACGGCCCCTGGAAGTTGGCCCACGCGGTGAGGCGTCCCGCGGGCTCGTCCCAGTCGCAGACGACGCCGTAGCACTCGACCGGAAGGCAGGTGAAGCGCGGCACGCGGAAGGTCTGGCGGATGACGACGTCGGCGCGGGCGAGCGCGTCGTCCACGTCGCCGTAGTGGAAGCTGCGCTCGTGGATCACCTCCCCGGCAGTTGGCTCGACGACGGGCTCGAGCGGCTCGTAGTCCACGGCGACGAGCTCGGCGGCATCCTCGGCGAGGTAGCGGTCTTTCGCGACCACGACGGCGAGCGGCTCACCGACGTAGCGGGCCGTGCCGACGGCGGCCGCGTAGTGCGGCACCGGTGACTCGATCCCGGCCGGGAACGGCCGCGAGAGCGAGGCGACATCCTCGCCGGTGAGCACGCCGCGGACGCCCGGGTGGTCGAGCGCGGCCGATGCGTCCACGGCCACGCGCGCATGGGCGACCTGCGAGCGGACGATCGCCGCGTGCCAGGCGTGCGGAACCGGCTCGAGGTCGTCCATGAAGCGCCCTTTCCCGCGGAGCAGCGCCTCGTCCTCGACGCGCAGGACCGAGCGGCCGACCCACGTCTCGCGCTCGGTCGCCACTCCCACGGCGAGAATCTACTGTCGCGACCCAGCCGCCAGCGCACCCGGGTCGGACCGGATGCGTGCCGCCTCGATGAGCGGCTCGGCCGGGTAGCCCGCCTCGAGCGCCCGGAACGCGTCGATCACCGCCCGCGCGTCCCGGCGGTGCCGTTTGGCGGCGAGCGTCAGAGGCTCGCGCACTGCACCGCCGCAGTGGGCGCACGGGAACTGGATGTCGCTCATCAGCTTCGCCGCGCGCCCGTCGGGGAACATCCGCAGGAGCTCGAGGATCGTGGTCGAGCCGCGGATGTCCCGGCCGACCTCGTCGGACGCCGCCACGCCGGACGCCCGGAGCCCGGGAATCGTCCGGCGAGCGGCCTCCGACATGTGGCTACGTGCGCCCGGCGTACGCGATGACGCGATCGTCCGCGGGCTCCATGCGGACGGCGTTGCGCGGCAGCTGGTACCGCGCGAACGGCAGCACCACGATCTTCGCCTCGTCCCCGTGCCGGGCGAGCGCGGCGGCGAGCGCGTCGTCGAGCGACGTCGTCGCGTCGATGCCGATGTCGGCCGCCAGCTCGAGGTTCTCCTCGAGCGTCACGACCGTCAGGTGCTTGCGCGTCATCACCTCGTAGATGGGCACCCAGATGCAGCCGGCCCACATCTGGATCGCCCGCGCGTGGATGTCCCGCAGCACGCGCTGGTAGTTCTCCGGCGTCGCGGGCATGTACGGCTTCATCAGGTCCATGAGCGCGAACCCGGGGAAGTCGCCGATCGCCGTCGAGACGCCCGGCGACGGACTCGTGTAGATGAGCGTGCCGCCGTCCTTGACGACGAGATCGGCCGACATGCAGCCCCAGCCCGTGTGGAAGAACAGGTGGTCGGTGGGGGCGAAGACGCCGCAGATCGCGATGTCCGCCTGGCCGTGCTCGGGCACGAACGACTCGTATGCGTAGACGTCGTTGAAGCGCCGGATCGCCTCCCGGTGCGCCTCGGGATGCGAGCCGAACACGACGTCCATCACGCGGCCGTGGGTGTCGAGGAGCACGTTCATGGTGCAGTCGAGCCCGCACATCGTCGCGACCTCGTCGATGTCCGAGCGCATCGGGCCGACGTACGCGCCGTAGTGGGTCTGCGGCGAGGTGACGAACGCGCAGTGATTCGACTCGATCGTCTCGTCGGAGACGACGCCCGGGAGGATCAGCTTGCCCCCGCCGCCCGCGCCCCAGTGGTTCGCCTGCGCCTGGCCGATCGTGATCTTCACCTCCGCGGACGCGACCTCCCTCAGAAGCCAGACGGGCGTGCCGCCCGACGAGACCCCGACGAACGTGTACGCGTCAGGGTTCTGCGGGTCGTTCTGCGAGAACGACCAGCCGTTCCGCTCCATCCGCGCGCGGTTATCGCGACCGAGCTTCTGCTCGGTGTCCGTCTCCGACATCGGGAAGACCTTGCCGTTCGCGCAGCAGACACGGACATCGGTGACGCCGGCCGCCTCGATCGCGTCGAAGACGGCGGGCAGCAGCTTGGACGACGGGGTGGGCCGGAACTGGTTGTCGATGATCACGGCGACGCTGGCCTTGCCCTCGAGCAGGGCGGCGAACGTCGGCCCGTCGACCGGCTCTGCGAGTGCGCGACGCGCCGCCTCGGTCGGGTCGCCGGCCGGCGCCGGCTCGTCCGGCTGCACGACGGTGACGAGGTTCGCCGTCGGAATGTCGACTTCGAGCGTGTCGCGGTGCTTCTTCGACTCGTCGTCGGTCGCCCCGATCGCGAGGGGGTCCATCGACTCGTAGGGGACGACGACACGGGTGGTCTCGCTCATGGCTCCTCCGGTGGGCGCGCGTGGTCAGGTCGAGCGTAGTCCATCCGGCCGGTCGGGCGCGATCGTCTACCGTGGCCCGATGGACGCCCGTCCGGTGCTCGAATTGATCGGCGCGGCGCGACCGGCGCGTCCCTTCACGTTCATCGGGATCGGCGGCCGCGGCGGCTCGGGGAAATCGACCCTGGCCGGCGAGATCGCCGGCGCGCAGGTGGTGGGGACCGACGAGTTCTGGAACGGAGAGGGCTTCGAGCTCTCGCGGCTCCGGGCGGAGGTGTTCGAGCCGCTGCTCGCGGGCCGCGCCGGGCGATACGCGGCCTGGGACTGGGACGCGCGCCGCGCCGGCGACGAGCTGACGGTGGAGCCGCAGGGCCTCGTCGTCGTCGAGGGCGTCTGCGCGCTCCACCGCATGTTCCGGGACGCCTACGACGTCCGCGTGTGGGTGGACGCTCCGTACGAGACACGGCTCGCGCGCGGCGTGGCGCGCGACGGCGAGGCCGCGCGGTCGACATGGGTCGAGCGGTGGATGCCGATGGAAGATCGCTACGTGGAACGGGACGATCCGGTTGCCTGCGCCGACCTGGTCGTCGACGGCGACGGCTGACACCGTCCGACGCGCCGACCAGGATGCGGCGGACGTTGCCTGCTCCCGGGAGGTTCCGATGCGTGTCAGCCCGTCCACAGCCCTCGCCGCCACGGCGCTGTTCTTCGCGCTCGGCGGCTCCGCGATCGCCGTCAACGAGGCCGTCAAGCCGCAGGCGCGCTGCCAGCCGGGTGCCGTGCGCGGCTACGCGGCCGTCAACGGCGATGCGACGAAGGGCATTGCGAACTTCCCCGACCAGTTCACGAGCGCGAAGCCGCTGATCGGGGCGCGCTTCAACTGCGCAGGCGCCGCGCCGCAGGCCCGACGCGTGAACGTCGGCGTGTACGAGGTTCGCTTCCCCGGGAACGCGAGCCAGGTCGCGATGGCGAGCGCGGGCGCCGCGGAGACGACGATCGGGTACATCGGCAACGGCGTCTTCCGGGTCAGCCTCTGGGTGCCGGGGCGCCAGGACGCGGTCGACACCCCGTTCAGCGTCGTCGCGGTCTGACATCGGGTGGACGAGGGCGACCTCGGCCTGAGAAACGCCACGTACCGGCTCGTCGCCGAGCTCGGGCGGGTGCCGACGGCCAACGAGGCGGCGCGGGCGACCGGGCTCGGACTCGACGACGTCCGCGCCCGCTGGCGCTCGCTGCACGAGGCGCACGCGCTCGTGCTCGACGAATCGACCGGTGAGATCCGGATGGCCAATCCGTTCTCCGGCGTTCCGACCCGGTTCCGCGTGCTCGCGGACGGTCGCTCGTGGCACGCGAACTGCGCCTGGGACGCGTTCGGCATCTGCGCCGCACTCGGCGCCGACGGGCGGATCGAGACGTCCTGCCCGGACTGCGACGAGCCGATCACGGTCGAGGCGCGCGACGAGCGCCCCGACGACGAGACGCTGTTCTTCCATTGCCTCGTGCCCGCGGCGCGCTGGTGGGAGAACATCGTCTTCACCTGAGGCGCGATGAACCTCTTCCGGTCGGAAGAGCACGTGGAGCGGTGGCTCGCCGGCCGCGCCCCCGGCGCGACGATCCCGGTCGCGCAGCTCGCGGAGCTCGCCTTCGCCTGGTGGCGCGACCGGCTGTCGCCACACTGGCGACCGCATACGCGGGACCAGAACCAGGCGATCCTGGACGCCGCCGGCCTGACCGGCGACTTCTGGCGGCTGCCGTAGCCACCCCCGGTTCGCGGCAGCCGTTCTTCACGTACCGCAGACCGTCATCGCGGCGCCCGTCGCGGCAGACCCCGCGTCGGTGCGGTGTCGCTCAGTGCTCGTGGGCGTGGCCGGCGAGCGCACCCATGCGCTCGAGGACTCGCGCCGTAACCTCTGGCGGGGCTGCGTCGAAGACGGGGAGCTGGATGTCCTCTTCCTTGCGGAAGTGCACCCCGATCAGGGCCTGGAGGGCGTAGAGCAGCTCCTGGAGCGTGTCGACGTCGTCCATCTCTGTCCGCTCGAGGCGCTCGACTCGGGCGACGATCGCCTCATGGTCGTGCACCATCGGGACGGCGGCATCCGCGAAGCCGACGAGGCGCGCCCATTCCGGGTAGAGCACGTCCTCCTCGGCCTTCGCGTGTGGCAAGAGCGTGCCGCTCAGGAAGCCGAGCACGCGGTCGATCACCTGTCTCCGCTCCGCCGGGTCGAGACCCGGGAGCTCGCGCGCGGCGAGCCCGATGTGGTCGATGTGGGCGAGCAGCTCCTCGTGCTCCTTGCGAAACGGCTCGGTGGGTCGCATGTCGATTCCTGCCTTTCGTAGCCGGTTGGCTCAGGCGGCCGCGGCGGGCAGCTCCTTCTCGAGGAGCTCGTCGAAGAACTTGCCGATCGTGGCCGCGGGATAGGCGCCGACAAAGCCCGTGACGGCCTCGCCGTTCCGAAAGACGGCGACGGTCGGGATGCTCTGGACGCCGTAGCGGCCGGCGATCTCGCTCTCCGCGTCGACGTCGACCTTGACGAGCGCGAGCTTGCCCTCGCGTTTCGCGGCCTCCTGCTCGATCGCGGGGCCGAGCATCCGGCACGGGCCGCACCAGGCAGCCCAGAAGTCGACGACGACCGGAAGCTCGTGGGATCGCTGGATGACGTCCTGCTCGAACGTCTCGGTGGTTGCATCCATGGTCTCTCGCTTCTCCTTCATGCGTTGGTACGCGGGGTATTCAAGCCTGCTCGGCGAGCGTCGCGTACCGCCGGCGCAGCGACGCGCAGACGATCTCGCAGAGCTGTGGGATCACCGGGTCCGCGACGTGGTAGAGGATGGTCGTGCCGACTCGCCGCCTGCCGACGAGACCGGCGCGCTCGAGCTGGTGGAGGTGCTTGGACGTGTTGGACAGGCCGACACCCGCCCGCTCTGCGATCTCGCCGACCGGGATCTCCGCGGCGAGGTCGAGCTCGTTCAGCAGGCGCAGCCGTGTCGGATCGGACAGGAGGCGGAAGCGCTCCGCCGCTGCGTCGAGCATCGCTGTCGGGACACCGGTCATGCCGTCATGGTACCATCTATTTCACTGATTGGTCAAATACTCAAGCAGGAGGCATGGCCGTGATCACGGCATCCGATCGCACGTACACGCTCCACGGCACCACGCGGCTGACCTTCGCGGACGCGGTCGCCAGGGTGCGGGAGACCCTGAAGGAGGAGGGTTTCGGCGTCCTTACCGAGATCGACGTGCAGGGGACGCTCCGGGAGAAGCTCGACGCAGAGATGGAGCCGTATCTCATCCTCGGCGCCTGCAACCCGACGTTCGCGCACCGCGCACTGGAGCTCGAGCCGGAGCTCGGCGCGCTGCTGCCGTGCAACGTCGTGGTCTACGAGCAGAGACGGTGCGACGCACGTCTCGGCCGTCGACCCTGTCGCGATGCTCGGCATCGTCGAGAACCCTGGCCTCGAGCCCATCGGACGGCAGATCCGGGAGCGCGTCGAACGGGCCGTCGAGGCCGTCTGGAAGGCATGAAACCTCGGCGTTGTGGCCGCCGTGCGCGTCACCGCGCGGACGGCCGGTCTGCGGCGTCAGCCCTGCTCGGTCCGGCGAACGGCTTTCCGCTGCCGGAGTGAGGACGCCGCGCGCTCGAGGAACGCGCTCGGCTCCTCTCCCGGCTCCCGCACGGTGCTTCCCACCGAGGCGCCGCGGTAGAGGTGCCGGAGCGCCCGCGGCATGCGGAGCTCGACAAGGTGTTGCTCCAACTCGACGGCGCGTGCCATCGCCTCGCCCTCGCCGAGACCGGGGCAGCACACGACGAACTCGTCGCCTCCGGATCCGTGCAGCCGTGCCACGAGATCGTCCTGACGCGTCGACTCGCGGATACCCGCGGCGACGCGCCGGATGAGCGTGTCGCCGGCCTGGTGGCCGAGCACGTTGTTGACCGCCCGCAGCCCGTCGAAGTCGACGAGGAGCACCGCCAGCGCCGGCTCCTTCCCGAGCTCGTCGAGCCAGCGGAGAAGGGCCCGCCGGTTCGGGAGGCCGGTCGTCTCGTCACGCAGCGCCTGCTCGGAGAGCTCCGCGATCTGCTCGAGCGCGTCCTCGAGCGTGCGCCGGGCGCTGATGCTGGGGCCGAGCAACCGTCCGGCCTGGGCGACGAGCACGCGGTCCCGACGGCTGAAGCGCCACCCGTGCCGGAGCACGGAGACGGCCCCGACGAGCGCGTCGGGAGCACCGAGCGGCGCGGCGACCGCCTCCCACTGCGCGTCGTTGATGTCGACGAAGCGGCCCTCCTTCGCCGCTTCCGTCGCCGCGCGGGAGGCGATCTCCACCGCCCCGGCGGCAGCAAGGTCGGGCGCGAAGGCCACCTCGCCCGCGACGAGCACGAGTCCGAGATCTGCCTCGGCGAGACGCATCATCGCGCCGGCCGCGGCGTCGAGGAGCTCCACGTCGGGAGCCCGGTCGAGAACGCCGGCCACGAGGTCGGCGAGCTTGCCGAAGCCGTCCTCGCGCCGGTAGACCTTCCCGACCGTCACCCGTTCCTCGACGGCGCCGAAGACGGAGCGAGGATCGTCTCCCGGACGCCAAAGCGCGCCGGCTGCAGTGGCGCTCACCTCGACTGGCTGGTCGAGCCCGATGTCGAAGGGCACCGCGAGCGTGTCGCCCACACGCGTCACGATCCACTCGAGCGCGAGCGGGTCGTCGAGCCCCGGGACGAGCAGCACGAACTCGTCGCTGCCGATCGGTGCGGCAAAGCCCGACGGCACGATCTCCGACAGGCGGACGGCGGCCCGTTGGAGCAGGCGGTCGCCGACTTCGTGGCCGTGCCGGTCGTTGACGTCCTTCGTCCCGTCGAGGTCGACGAAGACCACACCGCAGGGCTCCGGCTGCGCCGCCAGGCGCGCCTCGAGCGACGAGAGGCTGAGCAGCCCGGTCACCACGTTCAGGTGGGCACGGCCGGACAGAGGCCAACCCGGGCCTGCCGCACCACCGAGACGTTGCACCCTCTCCCCCACGTTCCCACTGATCGTCGTGTCGCCGCGGGGGCGAGGCGTCCCCCATCCGAGTGATACGACAGCTGTCAGCGGTGACGAGTCACGTCACGCCCTCGGCGGCAGGACGGTCAGCACGCGCTCGATGAACGCGTCGAACTCCTCCATGAACATCCGGAGGAATGCCTCGGTGCTCTCGACCGTGACCCTCCCGTCGTCCTCGATCAGGCCGGGCGTGACGGTGATGTAGGCCTCGGGGGCGTTCATCTGCGGCGAGTTGCAGAAGCTGAGCACGCTGCGGAGGCTCTGCTGGGCGAACGCCGTCCCGAGCCTCCCCGTCGATGCGCCGATCACCGCCGACGGCTTGTGCGCGAACGAATTCGTCCCACGGGGCCGACTCGCCCAGTCGATCGCGTTCTTCAGCGCTCCCGGGATCGAGCGGTTGTACTCCGGCGTGACGAACAGCACGGCGTCGACAGCCGCGATGGCGTCCTTGAGCGCGCGGCCCGCCGCTGGGTAGTCGTCGTCGTAGTCGCGGCGGTAGAGCGGCAGATCGACGATCGGGATCTCGCAGAAGGCGAGGCGCTCGGGAGCGAGCGGGATCAGCGCCTGCGCGAGCTGCCGGTTGATCGAGCCGCTCGAGATGCTGCCGACGAAGTACCCAACCTGGAATCGACTCACGCCAACCTCCTAGTCGCGCTCGACGCTCGCCAGGGCGAGGGTGTCGGCGTCCTTCAGGTACTGGTGCACGAAGGCGATCGCCATGCTCCCCTCGCCGACCGCTGCCGCCACGCGCTTCACCGGCGCGTAGCGGACGTCGCCGCAGGCGAAGATGCCGGGGACGCTCGTCTCGAGCAGGTACGGGTCGCGGTCGAGCGTCCACCTTCCCGCAGCGCTCACGTCCGCGCCCGTGAGCACGAAGCCGCGGCCGTCCAGCGCGATATCGGGAGGTAGCCACGCGGTCTCGGCGTCCGCCCCGATGAAGATGTAGAGCCCGCCCGACGCGACGCGCGTCGACTCCCCCGTGTCGGCATCGCGCAGGTCGATCGCCTCGAGCGACGCCTCGCCGTGCGCTGCGGAGAGCTCCGTTCGCGTCCGCACCTCGATGTTCGGCCGGGAGGCGATCTGGTCGACGAGGTACCGGGACATGCTCCTCTCGATCCCGTCGCTGCGGCAGAGGATCGTGACGCCGCGGGCATGCGTCGAGAAGTACATCGCCGCCTGGCCGGCGGAGTTCCCGGCGCCGACGATGTGGACGTCGAGGCCGTGCGTGTTCGGTGCCTCGCTCCGGGAGGCGCCGTAGAAGACGCCCTTCCCCGAAAGGCGATCGAAGCCGGGAATCTCGAGCTGCCGCCACGTGACACCGCACGCGAGAATGATCGTGCGGGCGCGGATGACGTCCCCTCCGTCGAGGTGCACATGGCGTGCCTCGGCGTCGACCCGGGTGATCGCGCGGGTGACGAGGATCTCGGCTCCCAGGCGGCGCGCCTGGCTCAGCGCCTTGCTCGAGAGGTCGTCCCCCGAGACGCCGGATGGGAAGCCGAGGTAGTTCTCGATGCGGGACGACGTGCCCGCCTGACCGCCGGGCGCCTCGCGCTCGACGGCGATCACCCGCAGCCCCTCCGAAGCGCCGTAGACCGCCGCGGCGAGCCCGGCCGGACCGGCGCCGACGATAACGACGTCGTACTCGGCGTACTCCGCCTCGGTCGCGAGGTCGAGGAGCTCGGCGATCCTGCGGGGTTGCGGCCTCACCACGGTCTTGCCGTCGACGACGCGCAGCGCGGGGTAGTCGCCTTCCGCCGGAAGGGCCCCCCACCACTGCTCCGCGTCCTCGGGGATGTCCGGCTGGAGCCACCGGTAGACGATCTGGTTGTGGTCGAGGAACCGGCGCAGCTCGGTGCAGGCGGCGTCCCAGCGGTGGCCGATGACGATCGCGCGCGGCCGCGGCGGCTTCGCCGCGAGCCCCTGCAGGCCGCCGGGCCCGCTCATCCGGTATGCGGCGAGGCGCCCAACCTCGAGCGCGACGTCCGGCGCGACCGAGGCCACGGCGTGGTAGTCCCGCGGCTCGACCCGCATCACTCTCGACTCCTCCGCCGCCCGGAACCCGACGGGAAACACGGTGCCGAGCGTGATCGGGACCTCGCCGAAGACGTCGCCGGGATTTCGCTCCCCGACCTCCGTCTCGATCCCGTCCTCGATCTTGACGGCCACGATGCGGCCCTCGAGCAGCGCGAAGAGCGCGCGGTCGTCGCCGGGGTTCGCGGCGTACTCGCCGGCTGCGAGCGTGATATCGGCCGACGCGCGCGCCAGCCGCTCCCGGTCGGCGGGATCGAGATCGGCGAAGATCCCGACCCCTGCGATCTCGTCGGCGGTCACCATGCGAGGTGCTCCCAGGGCCGCATTGGCGACACGCTACTCGGGTCCGGCGGCGCCCGTGCGTCGAGGAATCCGACCGGACGGGCGCCCATCGTGGGGGCGCGCGCCCGGTCGCAGGTGTCACGGTTCTACGAGCCGCGGGAGCTACCGAGCCCGCCGAGCCAGCGGTCCTGCCTGTTCGGCGGCATGAGGCTCACGAGGATCAGGATCACCACCGTCGAGCCGAAGTACGTGTAGAGAGACGCCGTGCCCGAGAACTGGCTCGTCGCCGTCTGGCCGAAGGCGAGACACGCGAAGGTCAGCATCGCCACGGCCAGGCCGAGCTGGAGGAACAGCTTGTCGCGGTGCGGCAGGAACTCGAGGAAGATCAGGCTCGCAACGAGGAGCAGGAACACGCCGAACTCGAGAAGACCGAGGATGATCCACGCAGCGTGCGTCCCCGGGAACGTGTCGATGAACGTCCCCTTGAACTGATCCTTGATGCCCTGCGGCGGATGCCCGTTGTCGTCGAAGAGCTTCTCCTTGCCGGAGTAGAACATGAGACCGCCGACCATGAGATAGACGCCCAGCAGCGTCGCCCAGTAGGCGGCGCCGTCGAAGAGCGTCCCGCTCCCGACGACTGCAAAGGGTCTGTCGTGCGTCTCGTCTGCCATCGATGCCCCTTTCGAAGAGGTGTAGACGTGACCCCTCCACGACGCCCCTTCGACGTGAGGAGGCGGCGTCCTGCGTCTACGCACCGGCGCGACGGATGCGGAGGAGCTCGGCGACCGACCACGCCTGGAACGGGCAGCCGGTCGCAGCGTGGGGAGCGGCGCCGTCCGCCGTCTCCGACACCGACCCGAGCCCCCACTCGCCGAGGTGGTCCGAAAGGCCCTCGAGCAGCTCGTCGGTCGAGGCACCGACGCGGCGCGCGGCGTCGGCGTACGGCCCTATCAGCCACGGCCAGACGGTGCCCTGGTGGTACGCGCAGTCGCGCTCCGCAGGGCTCCCGCGGTGGCGCGGTCGGTAGGCAGGATCGTCCGGCGCGAGCGACCGCAGGCCGAGCGGCGTCACGAGCGGAGCGCATGCTTCGACGACGGCGCGGGCCGCGTCCCTGTCGGCTGCGCTGGCGAGCGGCCCGCCCGGCAGCGAGACGGCGAGCAACTGATTCGGGCGGAGCGCCCCGTCGTCGCCACCCGGTCCGTCGACCAGGTCGAGGAGGCCCTGACCGTCGGACCGGACGAAGCGCTCGACGAACGACGCACGCGCCGTCTCGTGCGTCCGGCGCCAGCGATCGGTGCGGCCCAGCCGCCCCGCGAGCTCGAGGGCCTGGATCCACAACCCATTCACTTCGACAGGCTTGCCGATCCGCGGCGTCACCGGCACGCCGTCGATGCGGGCGTCCATCCACGTCAAGGCCCACCCGTCCTCGCCACCGCGCAGCAGCCCGTCGGCGTCGGCGCCGATGCCGAAGCGGGTGCCGGAGAGGTGCCGCGCGACGATGTCCGACAGCGCGGGAGCCAGCTCGCTGCCGAGGTCCTCGTCACCCGTCACCTCGACGTGGCGGCCGAGCGCATGAACGAACCAGAGCGTGCCGTCGACGGTGTTGTACTCGAGCGTCCCGGTGTCGGCGGTGTTCGCGAGCATCCCGCCGGAGAGCGTCGCCGCCGCACGTCGCAGCGCCTCGCGACCCTCCTCGGCCCGGCCGGTCGAGAGGAACAGCCCCTCGTACGACGTCATCAGGTCGCGCGACCACTCGCCGAACCACGGGTACCCGGCGACCGCAGTCGGCCCGTCGTGCTCGATCACGAACTGGTCCGCCGCGAGCACGAGCTGCTCGTCGAACGTGCCCGTGACGCCCGCCCTCCGGACGAGCCCCGTCGCTCGCTCGCGCGCGGCAGCGACGAGCGCTGCGGCGGGCGGGAGCTGGCCATCGTCGGGGACGCTCGCCGCCGTCACCTCGTGGGCGTCGCCCGTGCGCAGCTCGACGCTGAAGGCTCCCGTCGCCCAGAGGTCCTCGCGGTCGTTCAGCCCGCGGGCCGCCTCCTCGCGCGCCCGCACGCCGCGATACCAGGCGCCGCCCGGCCGCCAGCCCGCGCCGGCGACGCGGTAGGCGCCCTCGAACTCGAAGCCGTCCGCGGTCGTCTCGACCGCCGGGTCGCCGTTCGCGAAGCGCTCGCCGTGGACGCTCCGCCACGTGCAGAGCGGCGTGAGCTCCAGCCCCACCGTCCGGTCGGCGGACACGAGACGGTGGACGATCCCGACCGCGCAGCGGCCGTGTGCCATCGCGATCTCGCGCTCGAGGACGACGTTCCCTACCTGCCAGCGCCACCGCGGCACGCCCCGGTCGAGCGTGAACGAGACGAGGAGCTCGTGGCCGCACGGATCGACCGCGCCGGACCCCCATTCGTCGGTCGCAAGCCGGTGGCGAGCGTCGCCGACGACGAGGACGGGCTCGAGCGCCGCGAGCCCGAGCATCCGGGCCGACGGCCCGCCGGCGGCCTGGACGAGCAGCCCGTGGTAGCGGCGCGTCCGCAGGCCCGCGACGGTTCCCATCGCATACCCGCCGAGCCCGTCGGCGACGAGCCACTCGCGCAAGGCGCACTCGTCGAGGCTCCCGCAGGCCTGCGGGCCGAGGACGATCACGGCGCGACGGGGCCGGTCAGCCGGTCCAGCACGTCTCCGATCGTCGGCACGTCCGCGCCGCCGTGGCGGCGGATGAGGTCGGCGACGATGCCCGTCCAGCCGGTCTGGTGGCTGGCTCCGAGCCCTGCGCCGTTGTCCCCGTGGAAGTACTCGTAGAAGAAGATGTTGTCTTTCCAGGCAGGATCGGTCTGGAGCTTGTCGACCCAGCCGTGGCAAGGCCGGCGTCCGTCCTCGCCGACGAGGAAGAGCGAGATCAGCCGGCGACGCAGGTCCTCGCCGATCTCGGCGAACGTCCGCTGATCGCCCGAGCCCGTCGGATACTCCATGGTCAGGCCGTCGCCGAAGTAGCGCGCGTACCGGAGCAGCGCGTCGACGACGAGGTAGTTGACCGGGAACCACACCGGTCCACGCCAGTTCGAGTTCCCACCGAACATCGAGGTCGTGGACTCGGCCGGCTCGTAGTCGATCGACGTCTCGTACCCGCCCATGTCGAGGTGGTACGGATGGTCGAGGTGCCAGCGCGAGACCGCCCGCAGCCCGTAGGGCGACAGGAACGCATCCTCGTCGAGCAATCGACGGAAGACCCGGAGCAGATGGTCGACGCCGACGACGCCGACGAGCGTGCGGCCGTTCTTGCTCACCAGCTCGCCCGGCACCCGCAGCAGCTCGTCGTGCCGCTCGAGCAGGCGTGAGAAGTGCTTGCCCAGCGTCTGTGCGCGTGCGACGGCCTCGTCCTCCACCACGGCGAAGGCCATCAGCGGCAGCACGCCGACCATCGAACGAACCTTGACCGGGACGACCGAGCCGTCGGGCCGGCGCAGCTGGTCGTAGTAGAAGCCGTCCTCGTCGTCCCAGAGCCCTTTCTCCTCGATCGCCTCCGAGATCAGCGAGAAGTGCTCGAGGAACTTCACGATCAGATCGGTCGCCGGCCGCATCGTGCGGTTGAGCACCGCGGCGATCACGGCCATCGTGAGGGCGTACGCGGCCATCCAGCCTGTCGCGTCGGCCTGCTCGAGCACGTAGCCGCTCGGCAGGTTCGAGCGATCGATCGGCCCGATGTTGTCCAGGCCGAGGAAGCCGCCCTCGAACAGGTTCGAGCCGTCTTCGTCGAGCCGGTTGACCCACCACGTGAAGTTGACGAGCAGCTTGTCGAAGATCCGGCTCAGAAACTCGACGTCGCGGCCGCCGTCGATCACGAACACCTGCAACGCCGCCCACGCCTGCACCGGCGGGTTGACGTCGTCGAACGCCCACTCGTAGGCGGGCAGGGCGCCGTTCGGATGCTGGAACCACTCGCGGCACAGGAGCGTCAGCTGGTACTTCGCGAACGCGGGGTCGACGTGCGCCAGCGCAACGCAGTGGAACGCGGAGTCCCAGGCCGCGAACCACGGGTACTCCCACGGGTCGGGCATCGACATGATGTCGAACGCCTCGAAGGTGAGCCAGTGCGCGTTGCGGCCGCCGTGCCGCGCCTCGGGCGGGGTCGGCTGCGTCGGATCACCCGTGAGCCAGCGCTGGACGTCGTAGTAATAGAGCTGCTTCCCCCAGAGCATCCCCGCGAGCGCCTGGCGCATCACGTTCGCCTCGTCGTTGCTGCATCCGGGCGGCGTCAGCTCGCCGTAGAACGCGTCGGACTCGCCGCGACGCGCCTCCGTCACGGCGGCGAAGTCGGCCCAGGGCGACGTCGTCGCACCGGCCGGACGCAGGCGGACACGAAGCTCGACGGTCTCGCCCGGCGCGACGGTGATGCGGTAGTGGAAGGCCGCCTTCGTGCCCGTCCCCTCCGGGTTCACGGTCTCCCGGCCCGAGACGACGTGATCGTTGATCCCGTCCTTGGGATACTGCGACCTCCCCCCGCTGCCGAACAACCGCTCGTCGTTCGTCTCGTTGTCGCAGAAGAGAAGCTCCGGCGCCTCGCCCCCAGGCCCGTCGTCCGCGACGAGCTCGAGCTTGCCCAGGAAGGGGTGCTCCGTCTCGATCCGTGGCTCGTCCGCGCCCGCGCGCAGCACGGGGATGTCGGCGTCGACCTCCCACGCCCACGTGTTCCGGTACCACGCGGTCGGGAGCACGTGGAGCGTGTCCTCGTCGGGGCCGGCGTTCGTGACCTGCACGGTGAGGAGGACGTCGAACGGATCGCCCTTCGCGTAGTGCGCCTCGACGATCCAGTAGCGGTCGTCGTCGAAGATGCCGGTGTCCAGCAGCTCGAACTCGGGATCGTGCTTCGAGCGGGCTGCGTTCTCGTCGACGAGGTGCGCGTAGGGGAACTCCGCCTGCGGATAGTGGTACCGCCACCGGTTCCAGGCGTGGCTCGGCGTTGCGTCGAGGTACCACCAGTACTCCTTGGCGTCCTCGCCGTGGTTGCCCTGGTTGCCCGTGAGGCCGAAGATCCGCTCCTTCAGGATCGGGTCGCGGCCGTTCCAGAGCGCGAGCCCGAGGCAGAGGCGCTGCTCGACGTCGCAGAAGCCCGCGAGACCGTCCTCGCCCCACCGGTAGGCGCGCGACCTGGCGTGGTCGTGCGGAAGGTACTCCCACGCGGTGCCGTGGGCGCTGTAGTCCTCGCGCACGGTGCCCCACTGCCGCTCGCTGACGTACGGTCCCCAGAGGTACCAGTCGCCCGCCTGCCGCAGGCCGTTCTCGAGCTTGCCCAGGGTCTCGACCCGTTTGCGCTCCGCGCCGGCTCCCGACACAGCGTCGGCGCCTAGGTGGGAGGCCACGGCAGCCGCACGGGCTCGTAGTCGCCGGGCCAATCGGCGTAGGCCGCGTCCGCGTCGGCGGTCTCCGTCGCGACCGAGGCGCCGTGCCGCGCCGCGGCCTCGCTCACCGGATAACGCAGCGTCTCGACCTCGGGCCGCGCCCCGAGCATGAGGATCGCGCACGGCCCCTGACCGGCGCCGACCAGCACGTGCGCGGTGCCGGCGGGGCTGTGGAAGTAGTCCCACTGCTTGAGCGGCCGCTCCTCGTCCTCGACGATCAGCAGGCACTCGCCCGAGAGCACGAGGAAGCCCTCCTGCGCGTCCTCGGAGTGATAGAGCGCGTTCGGGTCACCGGGCCAGAGGACGCAGACCCGGACGCCGACGTCCGCGAACGGATGGTCGCGCGACTCGAGCGGATACGTCGCGCCTCCCTTCTCCTCGTTCCGCACCGCGAGCGCGTCGGCGAGGTTGAGGACGAACCAGCCGTCCGACCCGATGTAACGGCCGTACGGTGTCTCGTCCGCGCTTGCTTCCCTGACGGCCATGCGTTCCTCCTCCGCTGGTCATCGCGAGCCTACAACGCCCGGTGCTATGTCTTCTCCGATGCCCACTGCGAAGGAGAGAGCGATGAGCCCGAAGAAGTCCAGCGCCGCCAAGAAGTCCGCCGGATTTTCGGCCGAGGAGAAGGCCGCGATGAAGGAGCGCGCCCGCGAGCTGAAGGCCGAGGCCCAGAAAGCCGACGGCGAGGCAACACTGCTCGCGAAAGTCGCGGAGATGAAGGGATCGGATCGCGCGATGGCCGAGAAGCTCCACGCGATCGTCAAGAAGAACGGCCCGGCGCTGATGCCCAAGACGTGGTACGGGATGCCGGCTTACGCGAAGGAGGGCAAGGTGCTCTGCTTCTTCCAGAGCGCCGACAAGTTCGGCTCGCGCTACGCGTCGTTCGGCTTCACGGACGAGGCGAACCTCGACGACGGCGCGATGTGGCCGATCTACTTCGCTCTGAAGGAGCTGACCCCCGCCGTCGAGAAGCGCATCGCCGCGCTCGTGAGGAAGGCGGTGAGCTGAGAGCGGGACGAAGCGCCTTTCAAACCCTCAGCGTCTACCGGTGATTTCGTGCCGGACCCAGCCCCCGAGTGCGCGATCGCTCGATCCGCCTCGCCGCATCGACTCGGACTCGTCTCAATGCCACTCGAGGAGCTGTGCTCGGAGCCGGTACAGGGTCGCTGGACAGTTGCGGCCGAGCGCCTCGGCGATCGCTCCGTAGTCATCAGCCGTCAGAGGCGCTTCGACGGTGACCTGCTGCTCGATCGCGTCCGCGAGCTTGCCGGCAGTCTCCGGATAGCCCTCGCTCTCGAGAATCTCGGATAGCAGTCGAACGACGGGCGCTCCCAGTCGTACGCCGGCAATCCGCACCGTTTCGAGGCTACCGGACTCCCCGGCTCCCGCGTTTGCGTCACGCGCGCCGAGAGTCGGGGGTGGCCGTGCCGCCGGAAAGCCGCGGGCCGCCCCAGTATCGATCCTGTCGTCAACAGGTGACATTCGGAGTATGTTCCATGCCATGTTCGGCCTCATCTCACAGGCGAACGCCGTCAAGCGGCGGGTACAGACATTGGTCCAGCTCAACCTCGAGCTCGCCAAGCTGGAGGGGAAGCAGAAGGCGACGTCGATCGGAATCGCCGGCGGTCTGGGTGTTGCTGCGGCCGTCCTCGCCGTCTACGGGATCGGTTTCGCGTTCGCGACCGTGGCTGCGGGCCTGAGCGAAGTGCTTGCGTGGTGGCTGTCGCTACTCATCGTCACGGCCATGATCTTCCTCCTCGCCGCGATCGCCGCGTTCCTCGCCAAGCGCTTCGCCCGCAAGGCCTCGCCTCCGAAGCCTGCCGCGGCGATCGAAGAGGCAGAGCGCACCATCGGCACACTCCAGAGCCATGTCTGAGCGGACAGTCGAGGACATCCGGAACGAGCTAACGGCCGAACGCCAGCATCTCAACGAGGACCTGGCCAGGCTGAAATCCGATGTTCGCTCGCTCGCGCTCTTCATGGTCGTCGGCCTCGTCGTCGTCGGGGTCGTCACGTGGCGCCTGGGCAAGCGCAAGGGCGCCGGGACGGTCTGGAAACTCGTGAAGTAGGACTCCGGGTCGGCTGATGTCGATCCTGGCGGGTTCGACGGACGCGAAGGGCCTACCCAAGGTGTTTGCGCCGTCAGTATCCGTTGAGCTCGCCAATCCGAAGCCCGAACGCCCGTCCGGCCGCGCGTAACCAAGACGCTCCGCGCCTCAGGTAGCGGTCGGCTCGTTTCGCGTCCCTCGTGGCGGCGGCGACCTCCCCGCTGTCGTTCTCGCTGAAGTCGAGCTGACTCCTGACTCCTTTCAGCGTCGCCTCGAACCCCCGAAGAGCGAACTCTCTTCCCCGCCGTGCGCTCGCGGTCGTCCCGTGCGCGCGACGAAGATGCGCAAGAAGGTGAACCAGCTCTGCATGGAGCTTCTCTCGATCGCGCGTCCCACGAATCTCTCCGACACCGCGGAGCAGGTCTTGCTCGATGGACACATCGGCTTCCCCGACCGCCGGCGCCGACGGCTGGCATCCAGCTGACCAGCGCGAGACCGATGAGGCATGGAAGACGGTCGTGAGGACGGGCGCCCCTCGTCTACCGATTCGGCGGGCTCAAACGCAAGGTGCCCCCGAGTGAACTCCGGACGCGACGGTCTGGCCAGATGTGGAATCGCTACGCCTCAGCCGAAGAGATCGACGATCGTGCGGCGGCAACCTCGGTCGCCGTGCGCTGGGCGTGCTGCTGTTCGTCGCGGGGGTCGTCGTGCAGACCATCGGGAACGTCGCTGCGCTCTAGTCCCGCGGCTGCTCTCTCGACCGACGCTGTGCACTCTCGCTTCCCAGAAGCGGGGGCTGAATGCCGCGGTCGCAACGGGGGGTCTGCTTTGAGAAGGCCCCCGGCCACTCCGATCCCGGCGGGGATGAGGCCATGAGGAACGGTCCGGCCGCTGAGATGCCAGAATCGCCCCTCCACGGCTTCCGACCCAGAGGAGAGGACAATGAAAGAGGGCAGACTTCTGCGAATCGGCGGTTACATCTCGGGCGGGATACTGATTGTCCTCGGACTCGTCGTGATCGTCCTCGGCGTCTGGGGATTCAGCTTCACACGCGACCACATCGAGCGCGAAGGAATCACGTTCGGCCCAGCGACTGATCCGGCCGTTCAGGAACATGCAGAGCAGTGGGCCGGGGAACCGGTCGACACGGGCAGGAAGGCGCTCGCACAGGCAGAGATCATGCGCGAGCACACGCTGTCGGGCAGCGGCGGGCTCACATACGCGCAGCTGGGCCGCTACCAGTCCGCCGAGAATCCGAGCGATCCAGCGGGGACGAACGACGAGGCCGCAGCCGCGAAGGATGAGAACGGCGAGCCGATCTCGAACAGCGCCCGCGACACGTGGGTCACGGAAACAGCTCTCGCGACCGCGCTCGACATGGGATTCATGTCTGAGATGCTTTCGATCTTCAGCATCATCGTCGGGATCGCGCTGCTGCTTACCGGGATCGGCCTCGTCATTCTCGCGCTCGCCGTGTTCGGACGATGGCGACCGGTCGCGCAGACCGCCGCTGCTTCGACCCCTGTTGCCAGGGCTGCGGCTGGGTAGGAGGCCGCGCCAGAATCGCGACAATGGCTTCGAGATGCCCGCTGGACGGCCCCGGCTTCTGACGTCCCACGTCGTCCAGCGGGACAAATAGCGATTTCTATGGAGGCGGCGGGAATCGAACCCGCGTCCGCGGTCGTACCGAACGAACGTCTACGAGCGTAGTCCGCGCTTGAATCTCACCCGACGGCCGGGGGCGGACGCCCTACCGGCGGGCCAGCCTATCCTTTGGATGTCGAGCCTCCGGCGATTGGCGCTCCGTCGGCTCCTAGCCCGATCGTTGGCGCCCCGTACTCCCGGCCTCGGGCCGAACCGGGATGGGACGTCGCCTGACCTAGTGTGTGCTAGGCGGCGAGTGCGAGATCGTTCTTCGCACTTGCTTTGTTTGCCGGTGGATTTACGAGGCCGACCGGCGACCTCGGCTCGCTGCTCGACCGGAGAACCGACCACGTCGAGACCTGGTCGCCCCCGTATGTTGTCCCCACAGGATAGCCGCGACGGGCGGCCCGCGCGCGGCTCAGGCGGCGGGCGGGTCGGGACTCGACGGCAAGCCGGCCGGAGGCGGCTCTGCGTCGCGGCCCCGGATGCCCCACCGGTGCCGGACGCGGAGAAGGGCCACGAGCATCACGAACAGCGCGATCGCGAAGCCGACCCAGGCCCAGCGTGTCTGGAACTCGTTGTCCTCGATCAGCTTGACCAGCGTGCAGAGCGCGAGGCCAACGCCGAGGATCGCCGTGATCACCGCCGTGGGCCAGCCCCGCATCGAGAGCCTCGGCCAGAGGACGGGCAGGAGCTCGAACACGAGAATCGCGACGGCGAAGAGCGCGGCGTAGATCCCGAAGTCCGAGCCCTCGTAGCCGGTCGTCCAGCCGCACTTGCGCGCCCCGACGTCGGCCGTGGCGACGCAGACGCGTGTCCACGGGCCGAGCATCGAGGCGAGGAACGCAATGGCGCCGAGGATGATCAGCTTGGAGCCGAGGGGGCGGTTCCAGTAGCGGCGCACGGGCCTGAGTCTACGCCCGTCGCCGCGCTCAGTCTTCGGCGCCCTGGCCGCGGACTGCCGTCAGCCGGCGGTCGGCCGCGGTCGTCACGAGCACCGCGACGACCGTGACGAGGTACAGCTGGCCGAGCACGATCTCGAGCACGGTGAGGGCACGGCCGATGCCGGTCGCCGGCGCGAGGTCGCCGAACCCGGTGGTCGAGATCGCGACGAAGCTGTAGTAGAGATGCTCGCCGCTGGTGCCGTCGTCGCCATGCGCGAAGAATGCGGCGTCGGTGATGTCGGCGATGAACATGTAGACGAAGCCGAAGAACATCCCGAGCAATACGTACAGCGACAGCGCACCGAACACCGTCTGCCGGCTCACGCGTCCACGCCGGAGGAGGTCGCGCGTGACGAGGAAGGCCACGATCCCGACGAGCACGGCTCCGATCGCCGCCGTGACAGCATGCGTCCTCGCGCCTTCGAGCGCACCGACGAGGACGAACACCAGCGCGATACTCGGCCACAGCGCGCCGGGCAGGACGGACGCCCGTCGCCGGGTCGCGGTCCAGTACGAGACGACGATCGTCACCGACAGCACGACGTCGCGGATAACACGTGCCCACGTGGTCTCCGGCGCGGCGATCCCGACCACGAGCGAGGCGAGCAGGAGCGCCAGCACCAGGGCGTAGCTGTCACCCGACCGGACGTCGTCCACGAGCCGTCGCAGGAACGCCACCGGGCGAGGCTACAGACCGCCTCGGTCGGTCGACTGCGCCCCATCACCCTCCGCGGCGCCGTCGGTTCAGGAGTTCCGCCGATCTGCCGACTATCGTCTGGACGACCCCGGGAACGACTCAGGAGGACGGCCGGCGTGCCCATCACGTATCAGTACGAGAGCCTGGCGACGCTCAGGGAGCGCGCGAAGGAGGAGGTCGGCAAGGTCGTGGTCGGTCAGGGCCGCGCGGTCGAGCTGCTGCTCATCGCGGCCATGGCGCGCGGCCACGTGCTGCTGGAAGGCCCTCCGGGGACGGCGAAGACGCTGCTCGGGCGCGCGACCGCCTACGTGCTCGGCGCGGACTTCAACCGCGTCCAGTTCACGCCCGACACGACGCCGACCGAGCTCGTCGGCGAGAACATCACCCGCGCGGGCGAGACGAAGTTCGTCTCCGGGACGATCTTCACGAACGTCCTGCTCGCGGATGAGATCAACCGTACGCCGCCGCGCACCCAGGCCGCGCTGCTCGAGGCGATGGCCGAGCGGAGCGTCACGATCGAGGGCCGTGTGCATCGCCTCCCCGACCCCTTCCTCGTCATCGCGACGCAGAACCCGTTCGAGCAGGAGGGTGTGTTCCCGCTTCCGGAGTCGAACCTCGACCGGTTCCTGTTCAAGATCTACATCGACTACACCGATCTCGAGCACGAGGTCGACATGCTCCGGCTGCCGCATACGGGCGTCACGCCCGACATGCTCGGCGAGATCATGCCGCTGCTCGGGATCGTCGGCCTCGACAAGGCGCGCATCGAGCTCGACGCGACGATCGTGCCGGAAGAGGTCGCGCGCTACGTCGTCGGCGTGGTGCGGAAGACGCGCGTCCTCGAAGGAGTCATGCTCGGGGCGAGTTCACGCGCCGCGATCCACCTGATGAGCGCGACGAAGGCGAACGCGCGCCTCGAGGGGCGCGACACGGTGTCGATCGACGACGTCCGCACGATGGCCCAGTACGTGCTGCCGCACCGCCTGATCATCGAGGACGACGACGTCTCGCCGGCGGAAGCGCTGCAGTTCGCGCTCGACAATCCGATCCTGTCGGAGTAGGGAGCGGGCCCGGCCCGCTCCCTGTTCCGAAGCTCAGGCGCCGAGCGCCTGCTCGAGCGCGCGGCGGGTCATGACCTGCGCCAGGTGCGCCCGGTACTCGGACGAGCCGGCCTGGTCGCTCGGCGGCTCGGTCCCCTCGGTGACGTGCCCCGCAGCATCCGCGGCCGTCGCTCCACCCGCGAGGGCATCTTCCGCGGCCTTCGCTCGGAGCGGCGTCGCGCCCATGTTCACGAGGCCGATCGAGGCGCCGGCCACCGAGCCGTTGTCGCGGTGCACGAGCGCGGCGACGCCCACGGTCGCCCAGTCCTGCGCGCGCCGGTTCGCCTTGAGATAGGCCCAGCCCGTCGATGCGCCCAGCTTCGGGACGCGTGCCTCGACGAGCACCTCGTCGGGCGCGAGGGCGGTCTCGAACACACCGGTGAAGAACTCCGCCGCCGGGACGACGCGCTCACCGCCCTTCCCCCGCGCAACGAGGTCCGCGCCGAGCGCGAGCATCACGGCCGGCATGTCGGAGGCGGGATCGCCGTGGGAGAGCGTCCCGCCGAGGGTCCCCCGGTGTCGCACCTGGGGATCGCCGATCTGACCGGCCGTGTACGAGACGATCGGGCAGTGCTCGGCGAGCAGCCCGTCGGATGCGACAGCGGCGTGCCGTGTGAGCGCGCCGATGGCGATGTGCGTGCCGCCGTCCTTCACGTACGCGAGATCGGAGAGGCGCCCGATGTCGACGAGCTTCTCCGGACGCGCGATCCTGAGCTTCATGGCGGGGATCAGCGAATGGCCGCCCGCGAGCAGCTTCGCGTCACCCCCGCCCGCGGCGAGGAGCTCGATCGCCTGCTCGACGCTCTCGGCGACGTCGTAGTCGAACCGTGCTGGGATCACGCCTTCGCCTCCTGGATCGCGCGCCAGACACGCTCGGGCGTGGCCGGCATCTGGATGTCCTTCACCCCGAGGTGGGAGAGCGCGTCGACGACGGAGTTGATCACCGCGGGCGCCGCCGCGATCGTCCCGGTCTCCCCCACGCCCTTCACCCCGAGCGGGTTCGTCGGGCTCGGGCTCTCCGTCCGACCCAGCTCGAACGACGGGAGCTCCGCCGCCGAGGGCACGAGGTAGGTGACGAGGTTCGCCGTCTGCAGGTTGCCCTCGTCGTCGTACACGCCCTCCTCGTACAGCGCCGTGGAGATGCCCTGCGTGATCCCACCGTGCACCTGGCCGTCGACGATCAGCGGGTTGACCACTTTGCCGACGTCGTCCACCGCCACGTAGCGGACGAGCCGCGCGTCGCCCGTCTCGGTGTCGACCTCGACGACCGACGCATGCGCGCCGCCGGGCCACGAGAAGTTCGGCGGGTCGTACGTCGCCGTCGCCTCGAGACCGGGCTCCATCCCGTCCGGCAGGTCGTGCGCGGCGAACGCCGCCCAGGCGGCTGCCGCCACGGTCATCTCCTTGTCGGGCGAGCCTTTGACCGTGAAGGTGCCGCTGTCGTACTCCAGGTCCTCGGCGGCGACCTCGAGTGAGTGCGCGACGATCTGGCGCGCCTTGTCGATCACCTTGTCCGCGGCGAACGTCAGGGCGACGCCGCCGACGGGCAGGCTTCGGCTCCCGTAGGTGTCGAGCCCTGCGTGCGAGATCGACGTGTCTCCGTGGAGCACCTCGACCGCATCGATGTCGCAGCCGAGCTGGTCGGCGACGATCTGGGCCCACGCCGTCTCGTGGCCCTGGCCGTGCGGCGAGGTGCCGGTGATGACCTGGACCGAGCCGGTCGGCAGGTAGCGGATCGTGGCCTGCTCCCACCCGCCCGCCGCGTAGCGGATCGCGCCGAGGATCCGTGACGGCGCGAGGCCGCACATCTCGTGGTAGGTCGAGAAACCGACGCCCAGCTGCTTCGTGCTCTTGTTGTCGCGCCGCTTCGCCTGCTCCGCGCGGAGGGCGTCCAGGTCGAGCAGCTCGAGCAGCTTGTCGAGCGACGCGCCATGGTCGCCCGAGTCCACGGTCAGGCCGGACGCGAGCGTGTGCGGGAACTCCGCGATGAAGTTCTTCCGCCGCAGCTCGAGCTTGTCCATCCCGAGCTCGTCGGCGAGCGCGTCCATCGTCCGCTCGATCACGTACGTCGCCTCGGGTCGCCCGGCTCCGCGGTAGGCGTCCGTCGGCGTCGTGTTCGTGAAGGCACCCTTGAACTCGACGCTGTAGTTCGGGATCGCGTACGGCCCCGCGTAGATCCACGCGCCGAGCAGCGGGATCCCGGGTGTGACGAGCTGGAGGTAGGCGCCCATGGCGGCGGTCACGCGGGCGCGGCAGTGCGTGATCGTGCCGTCCTTCGTCGCGGCCAGGGTGTACTCGGTGACGAAGTCGCGACCGTGGATCGTCGCGACGTAGTTCTCCGAGCGCTCCTCCGTCCACTTCACGGGCCGGTCGAGGCGCCGCGCGAGCGCCAGCGCGAGCAGGTCCTCGGCGTAGACGTCGAGCTTCGACCCGAAGGCGCCGCCGACGTCCGGCGCCACGACCCGGACCTTCGTCTCGCTCAGCCCGAGCGTGGCAGCCGCGAGCAGCCGCAGGATGTGCGGGATCTGGGTCGCGGCATAGAGGGTCAGGTCGCCCGTCGGCCCGGGGACGGCCAGCACCGTGCGCGGCTCGATCGCGTTCGGGATCAGCCGCGGCTGGTAGTACGTTCGCGTCACGACGACCTCGGCGTCCTCGAGCTTCTGCCCGGTCGCGTCGGTGTCGAGCGTCCAGACGTAGCACTCGTTCGTTCCCAGATCGGGATGCGCGAGGGTCGCGCCTTCTGCGAGCGCGTGCGCGACGTCGACGATGGCGTCCAGCGGCTCGTAGTCGACCTCGACGAGCTCTGCCGCGTCCTTCGCCTGTGCGCGCGACTCGGCGATCACTACGGCGACGCCGTCGCCCTGGTAGCGCGCCGTGTCGGTGAGCGGATAGTGAGGCGGGTTCTTCATGTCCTCGGTGACCGGCCAGGCGCACGGCATCGCCGCCTTCCAGTCGTCCTGCAGATCGGCGGCGGAGAACGCCGCGACGACGCCGTCGGCCTTCCGCGCCGCGTCGAGATCGACGCTCTTCACGCGGGCGTGTGCGTACGGGCTGCGGACGACGACCATGGTGACCGTGCCTGCCGGGGCCATGTTGTCGACGTACGTGCCGTGGCCGGTGAGGAGCGAGGCGTCCTCGCGGCGCTTGACCGGCGAGCCGACGTACCCGGTCTTCTCCGCCGTGGCGCTCACGACGCCCGTCCCATCGTGGCTGCCGCGTCCTGAACGGCCACCACGATGTTGTGGTACCCGGTGCAGCGGCAGAGGTTTCCCTCGAGGCCCTCGCGAATGGCGGCCTCGCTCGTCGCCTCGCCGTGCTCGATCAGCGACACAGCCGCCATCACCATGCCGGGCGTGCAGTAGCCGCACTGGAGCGCGTGGTGGTCGTGGAACGCCTGCTGGACGGGGTGCATCGTCCCGTTCGTGGCCAGGCCCTCGATGGTCGTGATGTCGGTCCCGTCGGCCTGGACGCCGAGCATCGTGCACGCCTTCACCGACTCGCCGTTCACGAGCACGGTGCATGAGCCGCACGACGAGGTGTCGCACCCGACGTTCGTCCCGGTCAGCCGCAGCCGGTCGCGGAGGACGTAGACGAGCAGCTCCCGCGGCTCGAGCTCGAGCTCGTGCCTCGTCCCGTTCACGGTCAACGCAACCTGACGCATCGCGAGGGCCTCCTTGGTCGACTGAGACTCGTATCCAGCCTACTACGGCTCAGGCGAGGCTCGGCACGGCACGTAGGCTGCCGCGATGACCGAGATCCGGGAGATCGCCGAGGACGAGCTCGAGCGCTGGATCGTGACCGCAAAGGCGGCGCTGGACGAGGCCGATACCGTCGAGGGCTACCTCGACTGGAAGCGCCAGGCGCGCGAGACGATCTGGCTGCTCGCGTCCGACAAGGGGCGTGACGTCGGGACGGCGATCGGGGTCGGTGGTTGGCATTCACCCGAGGGCGTCGCCCGTGGCGAGGTTCGGGTCGTGGCGCAGGCCCGCGGCAGCGGCGTTGGATCCGCGCTGCTCGGCGAGCTGTCCGGCTGGGCGCGCGGGCTCGGCTACGCCGAGCTGACCGGTCCGGTGAAGGAGGAAGACCCGAGCTCGCTCGATTGGGCTGCGCGACGCGGGTTCGCCGAGGTCGGGCGGAACTCCTTGCTCGTGCTCGATCTGACGGCGATCGAGGCGCCGCGGGTCGAGCCGCCCCACGGGATCGAGATCGTGACCTGGGCGGAGCGGCCGGGCGCCGAGGCCGCGATGTACGAGGTCGCACGCGAGGCGTACCCCGACGTGCCGGGCGAGGACGACGCCGTGATGGCGCCGTTCGAGGAGTGGCTCTCGATGGACATGCAGGGTGCCGGCGACCGGCCCGAGGCGACGTTTCTCGCGCTCGCGGACGGCGAGGTCGTCGCCTACGCGAAGCTGTCGCTCTCCCTCGCGCGTCCTACGGTTGCGATGCACGACATGACCGGCGTCCGACGGGCGTGGCGCGGGCGCGGCATCGCGCGGGCGCTCAAGGCGGCCGAGATCGCGTGGGCGAAGGAGTCCGGCTACGAGCGGCTCGAGACGCAGAACGAGGAGCGCAACGAGCCGATCCGCAGGCTCAACGAGCGCTTCGGCTACGTCGTCACGCCGGGCTCGGTGACGGTGCGCGGCGCGATCGACTGACGCGCGTCCGAGCGCGGCTGGCCCAGGTCGTACCGAAAGGCGAGCACCGTCATGTCGGCACCGGCGGCATGGAAGACATCCGCCGCGCGGAGGTCGAACTCGGGGCAGCGGCTGAACCCCAGCCGCTCGTAAAGGCACACGGCGTCCGCGAGCAGCGCAATCGTGTGGATGCCGAGCGTCGGTCCTCCCAACTCCCGCCCACGCTCGAAGCACCGCTCCACGAGCGCTCGACCGATGCCGGCACCGCGGGCGCATGGGTCGACGACGAGCGCCCGGAACCCCGCCCAGCCCGCCGGGAGGTTGCTCCACCCCTCGAGGACGACGTCGGGATAGAACGCCACGGACCCGACGATCCTCTCGTTCTGCACGGCGACGAGGGTCTCCGCGGCTTCGAACCGGCTTCCGACGTCGAGAAGATCCGCGAGGTAGAGATCGAGGATCCAGTCGGAGCCGCCGCGGTAGGGCTCGAGCGCCGGTGCGAAGAGAGCGGCGATGTCGACGAGTTCGCCCTCCACCGCGAGGCGGAGCGAGAACGAGCTGGGATCCGGACGCCTGGGCGTCCGGATCCCACCGCCTTCAGGCACTGCGTAACCGTCCATCGTGTCGGACGAGCGTGACACACCCGAACACGGCGCACATGGCCGCGATACCGACGCCGACGCCGAGCGCGGCGGCGCCCCACGCGAATCCCTCGTCGCCGACAGTCGTCGAGATGGCCGCGGCGGCGGCCGGAGCGGCCTCCAGGTTCCGCCCGCTGATCGCCGTACGAATCGCCGGATCCAACGAGGCGAATGCCTGCGTTGCGTTGTCGTCCCGCGCCCACTCGTCGGCGCGCGCCACCGAGGCGAAGCCGACGGCCAGACCGGCTACCAGCGCGATCGCCGCCACCCGGCAGCTGAGAGTGAGAACCGATCGAGTCATCTCTACCTCCTATACTCCTTATAGGACACTCTTGATAGGAGTAAGATATACTCCTGACAGGAGCGAATGTCAAGCCGCCGACTGACCACCACCTCGTACGCCATCCTCGGGCTGCTCGCGACCCAGCCGTGGTCAACGTACGAGCTCGCAAACCAGCTCCGTCGCGCCCTGCACTTCTTCTGGCCGCGCGCGGAGAGCAACCTCTACGCAGAGCCCAAGCGCCTCGTGGCGGCAGGGCTCGCCGACGCGAGAGAGGAGTGGAACGGCGACCGAAAGCGCACCGTGTACTCGATCACCGATCGTGGACGCGCTCGACTGGAGGAATGGCTCGGTACGGACGTTCCTCCGGTGCGGGTCGAATCGGAGGCGTACCTCCGGATTCTCTTCGGCAACATGGGCTCGAAGGACAACATCCTGCGAGCTCTCCGGCGCATCGAGGACGACGCGATCGCGATGAGCCGGCACTATGTGGAGCTCGGCGAGGAGTACGCGCGTGGCGAGGGGCTGTTTCCCGACCGAATCCACGTGAACGCCCTCCTCGTGTCGCTCGCGGTCGCACAGGGACGAACGACCGCGGCGTGGGCTCGCTCCGCGCGAGCGGACGTCGACCAGTGGAGCGAGACTGCGGTCCCTGATGTCGACTTGGCGCTGAAGAAGCTGCGCGAGGCGATCGGCGAGGCCGGCGCTACCGGCGCGCCTTGAGCGCGCGTTCCATCTGCCGCTTCGCGTCGCGCTCGGCCAGGTCGCGTCGCTTGTCGATCCGCTCCTTGCCGCGCGCGAGCGCGATCTCGACCTTCACCCTGCCGTCCTTGAAGTAGAGGCGCGTCGGCACGAGCGTGAGACCCTTCTCGCGCACCTTCCCGTAGAGCGAGTCGATCTCGCGGCGGTGGAGCAGCAACTTGCGGTCGCGCTCGGGCCGGTGGTTGGCGATGTTCCCCCCCGCGTACTCGGAGATCGACGCGCCGACCAGCCAGGCCTCGCCGTCCCGGATCTCCGCGTACGCCTGGCCGAGCTGGGCACCGCCTTCGCGGAGCGACTTCACCTCGGTTCCGGTCAGCTGGAGACCGGCCTCGATGCGCTCGAGAAGGTGGTAGTCGTGCCGCGCGCGGCGGTTCTCGGTGATGAGCTTCGTCTCCGGCACGCGGCGGATTGTAGGGGGCGCCGTCGGCGCGGCCTCAGACCGCGGCGCGCGCCTCGGCGAGCCGGCGGGCGAGCTCGCGCAGCATGTGCAGAGCGAAGCTCGGCTCGGTCTCGACGAGCGCGAGGAAGTCGTCCCGGGGAATCGAGACGCAGCGGACCGGCGTCGTTGCGCGCACGCGTGCCACGCGCGCGCCGTCATCGACGAGCAGGGCGAGCTCTCCGAAGAAGTCGCCCGGTCCGAGCTCGAGCTTGCCCATGCGGAGCTCCACCTCGACGTTGCCGTCGCAGAGCACGAACATGCCCGCGCCCGGATCGCCCTCGAGCGCGAGAACCTGGCCGCCGGCGGCCCGCAGCTCGGCCGCGCGCACCGCCAGCCGCTGGAGCCCGACGTCGGTCAAGCCCGCGAACGGCGGGAGGCGGCGCAGCTCGTCGACATCCATGGGACGTGTCTATACCAGTACCCTTGCCTCGTGCGCGCGTTCGACACCCACCTCCCGCTCTACGGCGAGGATCGCGAGCGCGGCGACCTCCGCGACTGACCGGGGCCGGCTCGCCCGGTCTCGTCGTCCCACCACGGAGGTCCTCTTGTGAACGTCACCACCACGCTCGGGCTCGCCGCCGCCGCTTTCGGCGTCGCGATGGGGCTCTCGCCGCTCCTGCAGGTCAGGCACATGGTCGCCCGCGGCTCGTCCGCGGACATCTCGCTCCCGTTCCTGCTCGTGCTCCTCGTCGGCTTCGTCCTCTGGCTCGCCTACGGCGTGGCTCTCGGAAACGCCGCCCTGATCGTGTCGAACGCCGTCGCGATCACGTCGTACGCGATCACCACGGCTGCGGTGTTGCGCCTGCGGTAGCTCAGCGGCGACCGGTGCGCGCGCACTGGTCGCAGAGGGGGAACCACGGAGGACAGCTCCGCCCGCACGAGCGGCAGCGGCCGATCCTCCCGTCGCGCACCTCGACGGCCAGCCGTCTGACGACCCGCTCGGCAGCGGCGCGCTCGAGCTCGGCCGCACGCTCGATGGTGACGCCGCCGACACCCGGGTACTGGAGCGCGAACCACCGCAGGATCGCCGCGACGCGTCCGGCCTCCTCGGCTTCCTCGAGCCGCGCGTCGCGAAGCCGCGACGTGTCGAGCAGGAACTGGAGCAGCGGTCGCTGGGCACGGTCGCCCGACAGGGCCAGGGCGAGGACACCGAGAAGCTCCGCACCGTCCGGATCGATCGGGGCGTTCGCGAGCCGCCAGGTGTCCTCGAGCCCGAGGCTGCGTCCGCGTTCGCGAAGGTGCCGCTGGACGACGGCGAGCCGTCCACGGAGCGGCTGGAGCGACTCGACGGCAAGCCAGCTCTCGTGCGCCCACTCGCGCGTCGCGACGCGGTGCCACGCGCCGAGCGCGGCATCGAGGTCGCGGGCGTCGTCGACGCCGAGGTCTCCGAGCCGCGGGCCGATCCGCGCCTCGTCGACGATCCGGTAGCCGCGATGTCCCTCGGGGAGCTCGACGTGCGGCTGGAGCGCGGACTCGACGATGTCCGGGTCCGCGTTTGCCCACGGCAGGCCGACGAGCACGCCGACGTGGCCGCGCTCCACGAGCCCGAAGCGCCCGGCGCGGCCGGCGATCTGCGCGAGCTCCCACGGCAGCAGAGGCCGCCGCTCCACCCCGTCGAACTTCGTCGTCTCCGCGAAGAGGAGGGTCTCGCACGGCAGGTTGACGCCGTGACCGAGCACGTCGGTGGCGACGCAGACCTCGGCGGAGCCTGCGAGAAAGCGGTCGATCTCCTCCCGCCGCGACGCGAGCGGCATGGCACCGTAGAGCACCGCGACCCGGTCCGGCCGGAGACGGTTGATCTCGCCCGCGAGGGCGAGCACGGCCTTGCGGCTGAACGCGACGACGACCGAGCCTGGCGTGAGCGAGCGCAGCTGCCGCGAGCCGACGAACTCGAGCGGCAGCTTCCGCTCGTGGACGCGCAGCACGGCATCGGGGAACGCGCGGCGCACGAGCGGCAGCGCATCCAGCGCACCGAGCAGGCGGATGTGGCGGTACTCCCCTGCCAGGAGGAGCTCCGTCCACGCAGCGCCCCGCTCCTCGTCGTCCGCCCATTGCACCTCGTCGAGGACGAGCACCTCGCCGCTTCCCGGCGCCATCTCGACGGTGCAGCACAGCACCGGCGCGTGCTCGTTGATCCGCTCCTCACCCGTGATGAGCCCGACCTGCTCCTCGCCGAGGAGGCCCGCGAGCCGGCGGTGCGCCTCCTGCGCGAGCATCCGCAGCGGGCCGGCGTAGACGCCGCGCCCCTGCTCGGCGAGGAACGCGATCGCGTCGTGCGTCTTGCCGGAGTTCGTCGGACCGAGGTGCGCGACGACCGTCTCCGGCTGTCGTCGCCGCTCGGGCAGCCGGATTTCGATCTGTCCTTCGGCGCGCTTCACAGCCGCGCGCTTGTAGGCACCGGTGGCGCGTGCGTGCCGCGCGGCCCGGGACGGTCGCCGAGGCGGGCGCGAACGGCGACTACGCGGCATCGGGCAACGGTAGCCGCGCGACGAGCAAGAGGCAGTGCGGCGACGATGTCGACGCCTTCAGGGATGTGCCCCGCCGCAGGCGGGGATCGAGCGGCGGGAATCCGCCTCTGCGGATTCCCGCTTCGCGAGCTAGCTTCAGACCTTGAGGTACCGGCGGAGCGTCATGCCGGAGCCGACTGCGCCGACGACGAGCCCGACGCCGAGCAGGATCAGCGCAGTGACGGTGAAGCCGAGAGCCTTGACGTCGTTCGACGAGTCGATGTGGCCGAGGATCGCCGGCAACGCCGCTTCCTTGCCGATCAGGAGCAGGACGACAGCCGCGAAGGCGCCGACCAGGCCGCACAGAAGCCCCTCGACCATGAACGGCCCGCGGACGAACCAGTTGGTCGCGCCCACGAGCTTCATGACCTCGATCTCACGGCGGCGGGAGAAGATCGAGAGCCTGATGGTGTTGGCGATCAACAGCACGGACGCCGCGAGCAGGACCACGACGGCGACGAGGAAGACGACCTCGATCACGCGCGCCACCTGGAGGATCCGCTTCGACGTCTGCTGTCCGTCCTTGACTCGGTCGACGCCGGCGAACTTCTGACCGCGGATCGCGGCCGACACCTGCTTGACCTCCTCCGCGTGCTTCGGCGTGATCTCGAAGGAGTCTGGCAGCGGGTTCGACGGAAGGTCGGCGGTCAGCTCCGGGTACTTCTTCTGCATCCGGTGCAGCGCGTCCGCCCGCGAGATGAACTGGTAGTTCTTGATCTTCCCGTCGGTCTCGAGCGTGCCGAGGTACCCGCCGACGGCGTTGATCTGCTTCGGCTTCACGGACTCCACGAAGAACACCTTCACCTGGAGCTGATCCTTCACGTGATCCGACCAGGAGACGACCCACGAGCCGAGCGCGATCAGCAGGCCGAGCAGGAACATCCCGATCAGGACGGTCATCGTTGCCGCGAACGACGTCGACAGGTTCGACCCGATCGAGCGGAACGCCTCGGAGACGACGAGCTTGAAGCGGCTCACTCGGTCTCGTATCCGCCGCGGCGCTCGTCGCGCACGACCTTGCCGCTGTCGAGCGCGATCACGCGCTTTCGCATCTTGTCCACCATCTCGCGGTCGTGGGTGACCATCAGGATGGTCGTGCCGGCGGTGTTGATCCGGTGGAGCAGCTGCATGATCCCGACCGACGTGTCGGGGTCGAGGTTGCCCGTCGGCTCGTCGCAGATCAGCAGCGGTGGATGGTTGACGACGGCGCGCGCGATGGAGACGCGCTGCTGCTCGCCGCCCGAGAGCTCGTCGGGCCGGGAACCGGCCTTGTGCGCGAGGCCGACGAGCGCGAGCACCTCGGGCACCTTGCGCCGGATCGAGGTCGACGACTCGCCCTGCACGCGAAGCGCATACGCGACGTTCTCGAACGCGGAACGGTCGCGGAGGAGCTTGAAGTCCTGGAAGACGCAGCCGACGTTCCGCCGGAGGAGCGGCACTTTGGAGCGTTTGAGCCGCGTCAGGTCGCGCCCGCCGACGATGATCCTGCCGCTCGTCGGCTCGAGCTCCTTGAGCAGGAGCCGGATGATCGTCGACTTTCCCGATCCCGACGGGCCGACGACGAACACGAACTCGCCCTTCTCGATCACGAACGAGGCGCGCTGGAGAGCGACCACGTCCGGCTCGTAGACCTTGCGGACCTCCTCGAAGACGATCATCGCCGCCGCGGCGGCGGCGGCGTTCGAGCCGTTCGTCGTGGCGACGTCCGGGCCGTCGAGGAACGCGGCAGGAGACTCTGCGGGTGGTATGAGGAGATCGTCCATGACCGGGAGAGTGCGTTCGAACGGCGACCTCCCTCCGAGGCCGCTCCGGTTCAGGTTCGTCGGATTGTAGCCGAGTCCTGGTCTTTCGTTCCCGCGAAGCGGGAATCCGCAGAAGCGGATTCCCGCCGCTGATCCCCCGCCTACGGCGGGGGCACATCCCTGAAGGCGTCCCCTTCGGGGCCGCAACTGCCTGCTCTTTCCCGCGAAGCGCGGTTGCCGCAGCACCGCGGGCGTGGCTTCAGCCTCGCCCATCTGCTTTGCCTCGGTCTACGCCTTGCCGGTGGCGCGGGCGAGGAGGTACGCCTGGACGAAGCCGTCGAGCGCGCCGTCGAGCACGCCCTGGGCGTTTCCGGCCTCGAAGTCCGTGCGGTGGTCCTTGACCATCTGGTACGGGTGCAGCACGTAGGAGCGGATCTGGCTGCCGAAGCCGACGTCGACCTTCCCTCCACGCTCCCGCGCCAGCTCTGCCTCGCGCTCCTCCTCGGCCAGCTCGGCGAGCCGCGCGCGGAGAATGCGCATCGCGGTCTGCTTGTTGGAGGCCTGCGAGCGCTCGTTCTGGCACTGGACGACGATTCCGGTCGGCAGGTGCGTGATTCGCACGGCCGAGTCCGTCTTGTTGACGTGCTGGCCGCCGGCGCCGCTCGCGCGGTAGGTGTCGATGCGGAGGTCGCCCTCGTCGATCTCGACCTCGGCGCTGTCGGGGAGAAGCGGAGCGACCACGACCTGCGCGAACGCGGTGTGGCGCCGGTGCGCGGAGTCGAACGGCGAGAGGCGCACGAGCCGGTGCACGCCGCGCTCCGCCTTGAACAGGCCGTACGCGTTCTCGCCGCGCACGGTCAGCGTCGCCGACTTCAGGCCCGCCTCCTCTCCGGGGCTCGCCTCGACGAGCTCGGTCTGGAAGCCGCGATCGGACGTCCACCGCAGGTACATCCGGAGGAGCATCTCCGCCCAGTCCTGCGCGTCCGTGCCGCCCGTGCCCGCGGTCACGGTCACGACCGCGTCGCCGGCGTCGTACTCGCCGTTGAAGAGGGCCTCCTCCTGGAGCCGGGCAAGCTCGTCGCGAACGGGTGCGATCTGCTCGGCGACCTCCGCCTCGAGGCTGGAATCGAGCTCCAGCAGCTCGGCGGCGTCGTCGACTTCCTTGCGGAGGGACTCGTAGCTGTCGAGCTTGCGCGTCACCCGCGCGTGCTCCGTGGAGACACGCGCCGCCTCGGCCTGGTCGTCCCAGAAGCCCGGGGCGCCCATCTGCTCCTCGAGCGCGGCGCGTTGGCCCGTCAGCGCGTCGGGGTCAAAGGTAGTCACGGACCCAGGCGAGCTGGGCCCCGAGCTCCGAGAGCTGGTCGGCGACGGGTCTGTCGTCGGTGACTGCCATCGGGCGATCGTAGCTACTGGCCCGCGGGGCCTTCAGTCGTCTGCCCGGCTTGCCAGGTGTGATGGCGCTCGAGCGTCTGCCGCCAGAGCGTCTCGCGCTCGTCGGCCGGAAGGTCGCCGTATCCGAGCCCGAAGTCGGTGACCACCACGTCCCACCACGCATCGCGCTCGGTGATCTCGGTCACACTCGTCACCTCGGGGGTCGTCTCCGTGTACACGCAGCCGCGCAGCGCCTCGATGCGGCGCCCGATCCGTCGCTGCGCGGTGACGGTGCGCGCGAAGCCGGACTGTGTCGACAGGAACGCGTGCATCGCTCCGAAGTCGTCGATTCGAGCCGTTTCCGAGGCGAGGTCGAAGCCCTCGAAGCTTCCTCGCGAGTCGTGGTCGAAGCGCCACGCGCCCGGCGCGGCTTCCGAGGACCGGAGCCGGTAGCGATAGCCGAACTGCTCGTGGCCGCCGGCTACGAGCGGCAGTGGGTCGGTGGGCCCGTCTCCGAGGCCGACGTCGACGAGCCACTCCCGGCCGTCCGGCGTCCTCGCAGTCAGCCCCAGATGGTTGGCGTTCAGGCCGGGTGCTTCCTGTCCCCGACCCTGGACGCCCGAGATGTGAAGCGTGACGTCGACGTCGAGCCACGCGAGGAGCGCCGAGAAGGCACCGTTCAGGTGGTAGCAGTAGCCCCCGCGCCCGGCGAGGACGCGCTTCACGGAGGCGAGCGGAGCGATGCCCGGCGGCCGGCCGCGGACGATGTCGACGGTCTCGTAGGGCACCCGTGCGACATGTGCCGACTGCAGGGCGCGCAGTGCGTCGGCGTCGACGGCGCCCGGGAGAGCGTCGATCCCGAGCAGGTCGAGATAGGCCCGCGCGACGTGGTCGGGCAGGCGCTCCACGGCGTCACCCGCGGTGGAGAGCAACGACGAGGCAGGCCGACTGCCACGCAAGCCGAAGGACTGCGCCGCCGAGTGTGTCGCTCACGTCGTGGACGCCCCACGTGCCCCCAGGGGGGCGGGATGGCCCCCTGGAGTCACGCTAGCGACCGAGTCGTCACGCATGTGTGCCGACACTGTGCCGACTTCGTGACGCACGGTCGCGACACCGACACACGCAAACGCGAGCCCCGGCACACGTGGCCCCCGCACTGGACGGGGATCGGCGGCGCCGACGGCGCGGACGAAGAGATCGCCCGCTTCCGATCCGCGGGACGGCGATTCCTGCTGCGCCAAGCGGACGACGAGCCGATCCGTTCCGATCTAGAACCTCGATGGCCCACGAAAGTGGGGCAAGGCTGAAGCCACGCCCCACGACCCCAGGGAGCCCCGGGCGCCCACGACCCGAGGGAGGCCCCGGAGCCCCGGAAGCCCCACGACCCGAGGGAGCCCCAGGAGCCCCAGAAGCCCCCGGAGCCCAGAGACTCCAAAGACTCCGGCCGCGCAGTTACGCGCCGTGGCAGCGCTTGTACTTCTTGCCGGAGCCGCACCAGCACGGGTCGTTGCGCCCGATGTCGCGGTGCTCGTTGACGACCGGCTTCGGCGTCCCCATGGCGGTCGTCTCCGGCGGCGGCGCGAGCGCCGTCGCGAGGCCACCGCCTGCGGCGGCGATCGCGTCCGCGCCCTGCAGCTGCTCGTGCTCGTAGGCGAGCGCCTGCGGCGCGGCGACGGGCTGGAGCTGCTGCTCAGCCTCCTCGCGCTGCACCTCGACGTGGAACAGCGTCAGCGCAACCTCCTCGCGGATCACGCGACCGAGCTCCTCGAACATCACGTGCCCTTCGCCGCGGTACTCGACGAGCGGATCCTTCTGCGCCATCGAGCGCAGGTGGACACCCTCGCGCAGGTAGTCCATGGACTCGAGGTGCTCCCGCCAGCGCGTGTCGACGATCTGGAGGATCACGTACCGCTCGATCTCGCGCATGAGCTCCGGCCCGAAGGATTCCTCCCGCTCCGCATACGTGTCGAGCGCGTCTCCGACGAACTCCTCGACGAGGGCGTCGCGGTTGTCGACGTCGACCTCCTCGGCGAGCTCCGCGACCGTGACGTCCGTGCCGTAGAGCGACTGCATCTGCGCGACGAGCCCGGCGATGTCCCACTCCTCGGCCGCCTCGGCATCCGTGAACTGGTTCACGTTCGCCGTGACGACCTCCTCGATCCAGCCCCGGATCTCGTCGGACAGGTCGTCTCCCTCGAGCACGCGGCGGCGCTGGTCGTAGATGACCATGCGCTGCGTGTTCATCACGTCGTCGTACTTGAGGACGTTCTTGCGCGAGACGAAGTTCTGCTCCTCGACCTTCTTCTGCGCGTTCTCGATCTGACGCGAGAGGATCGACGCCTCCATCGGCTGGTCGTCCGGGATCTTGAAGCGCTCCATGATTCCGTGGATCCGATCGCCGGCGAACAGACGCACGAGATCGTCCTGGGCGGAGAGGTAGAAGCGGGTCTCGCCCGGGTCGCCCTGGCGGCCGGAGCGGCCGCGCAGCTGGTTGTCGATGCGCCGCGACTCGTGGCGCTCCGTCCCGAGCACGTACAGCCCGCCGAGGTCGATCACGCCCTCGCCGAGCTTGATGTCGACACCGCGCCCGGCCATGTTCGTCGCGATTGTCACCGCGCCGGGCTGGCCGGCGTCCATGATGATCTCGCCCTCGCGCTCGTGCTCCTTCGCGTTCAGGACGTTGTGCGGGATCCCGCGCCGCGTGAGCAGCTCCGCGAGGTACTCGGAGGTCTCGACCGCGATCGTGCCGACGAGCACGGGCTGCCCCTTCTCGTGACGCTCGACGATGTCCTCGAGCACCGCGCCCCACTTGGCCTCTTTCGACTTGAAGATGAAGTCGTTCTCGTCCGCACGCGCGACCGGCACGTTCGTGGGGATCTCGACGACGTGGAGGTTGTAGATCTCGACGAACTCCTTCTCCTCCGTCTTCGCCGTCCCCGTCATGCCGGCGAGCTTCTCGTAGAGGCGGAAGTAGTTCTGGAGCGTGATCGTCGCGAGCGTGACGTTCTCCTCGCGGATCGCGACGCCCTCCTTCGCCTCGATCGCCTGGTGCAGGCCCTCGCTCCAGCGACGGCCCTCCATGATGCGGCCCGTGAACTCGTCGACGATCTTCACCTCGTCGTCCTGCACGACGTAGTCGACGTCGCGCTTGTAGAGCGACTCGGCCTTGAGCGCCTGCGTCAGGTGGTTGACGAGCTGGACATGACGGGGGTCGTAGAGGTTGTCGATCCCGAGCGCGCGCTCGACCTTGTCGAGCGCCGTCTGCGCGGGAGAGACGGTCTTGAACTTCTCGTCGTAGAGGAAGTCGGCGCCCGACAGCTCCGTCTCGTCCTCGCCCTTCATGACCTTCCGCGTGAGCGGCGCCCCTTCGAGGTCCCGAACCACGCGCGCGAAGTCGTAGTACGTCCTCGCTGCGGTCTCGGGCTCGCCGGAGATGATGAGCGGCGTCCGCGCCTCGTCGATGAGGATCGAGTCGACCTCGTCCACGATCGCGAACGTGTGGCCGCGCTGCACGGTTCCCTCGAGCGAGACGGCCATGTTGTCGCGCAGGTAGTCGAAGCCGAACTCCGAGTTCGTCCCGTACGTGATGTCCGCCGCGTAGGCATCGCGTCGGCTCGCGAACGGCATCATGTTCTCGATCGCGGCGACGGAGACGCCCAGCCGGTCGAACACGGGCTTGTTCCACTCGGCGTCGCGCCTGGCGAGGTAGTCGTTGACCGTCACGAGATGGACGTTCTCGCCCGAGAGCGCGTTCAGATAGAGCGGCGCGCTCGCCACGAACGTCTTGCCCTCGCCGGTCTTCATCTCGGCGATGCCACCCTCGTGGAGCGCGATCCCGCCCATCAGCTGGACGTCGAAGAGGCGCTGCCCGGATTCGCGCTTGCGCGCTTCGCGCGCGGCAGCGAAAGCCTCGTAGAGGATGTCGTCGAGCGACTCGCCGTTCGCGATTCGCTCCTTGAACTCGACGCTCTTCGCGAGCAGCTCGGCATCGGTCAGATCCTCGAAGTCGGGCTCGAGCGAGGTGATGTACGCCGCCTGCTCCGCAAGGCGCTTGAGGCGGCGGCCCTCGCCGATGCGCAGGACTTTCTCGAATTTGCCGAAGCTCGAGGTGGCCATGGAGAGAGGGTACCGGCTTCGCGGGGCGCTTCCCCGGCGCCCACGTTTCCGAACGGATTCGTCATGCGTCCTTCACGCGGGCGCGCACATGATGCGCACGTGAGGAGGATCGCCCTTGCTCTCGCCGCGCTCGCCGCCGTCGTGCTGACCGGCACCGCCGCCGCGCTGCTCACGCCGGGACGGAGCGTCGTGAACGCCGCACCGGTCTCCGCGCTGTCCGTCACCGGCCGCTCGGTCGCCTACGCCGTTGGGCAGACGAAGGCCAATTGCGGGACGGTCAGGCTCTGGGACACGGGCACCCGCGGCCTCTGGACCTTCGGGTCGAGGACGATCATCGGCTGCGAGGAGGGATTCAGCGGCGGCTTCGGGATCGCGCAGGTCGCGACCTCGGGGCGGCGCGTCTTCTGGGTGACGAACGTCGGCGGCAACTTCACGGACTACCAGCTCTGGACCGCGACTCCGACGCGCAAGACGCCGCTCCGGCTTGCATTCGCGTCGTCGGAGACGGGCGGGCCGCCGGCGATCGTGCTCGGGAACGGCACCCGCGAGGCTGTCCCGTACGCCGTCGGTGGGACGGTCACGTACGTCGCGGAGAACGGCGCCCGCCTGTTCCGCACCGATCTCGGCAGCCCCGTGCGGCTGCTCGCCACCGGAGCCGGGCCGCGGCAGGCACGTGTCGTGGCTGCGCTCGCCGACGGTCGCGTCGTGACTCTCTCGCGCGCGGGCCAGGTCGTCTCCACCGGTCAGGAAGGGTCCGGAACGGTTGCCGCGATCGCCCTCGGACTGCCCGGCGCGGTCGTGCAGATCGGACGTACGGTGACCGTAGGCACGAGCTCCGTCACCCTCCCGACGGGCGGGCTCGTGCTCGACTACCGCCAGGGCACGCTCGTCTACCGCAAGGGCACTCAGGTGCGCGCGCGAGTCGTCTCCAGCGGAGCCGACTCGCTCCTGCAGGTGATCGCTGTCAAGCCCTGGCAGACGCCGCCCTTCTCCACCGACAGCCTCGGCTCCGCGTGGGCGAAGGGCGCGACCGTCAGCTGGCGGTCCGGCCCGCTCTCATAGCGGCGCGACGAAGACCTCCCACACCGGGCCTTCGAGACGCGCCGCGGTCACGACGTACGTCGTGTGGCGCTCGGAGCCGAGGCGCTCGAGCTCCGGCACGCCGGCGAGCGTCGGCTCGCCGTCGATCCGCACGCTGCGCTCCCGGCCGTCCCATGCGAGCTCGACCGAGCTCCCGCCCGGGTCGTCGACGAGCGCGACCGTCCGGATCCTCGAGGCCCCGACCACCCAGATCCCTGCATCACGCCTGACCGCGTGTGCACGGAACGGAGCCGCGAGCGCGATCGACGAGACGAGACGGGCGTCGATCTCACCGTTCTCCGCGACGACCTCGCCCGGGCCGAGCACGACGAACCAGACGTCCTCGCCGACGAGATCGGGGGCATCGACCGTCGCGACGGCGTCCCACTCGCGATGGCGGTGGAGCCCGTGGATCCCGACCTCGCCCCAGTGCGGCCCGGGATCGTGCGGCAGCGGCACCTCAGTCGCCGGTGCGCAGAGCCTGCTCGATCTCCTCGACCGGCACCGGCTCGGGGTGCTCGGCGGCCTGCGCGCGGCGCCTCGGCTCCTGCACCTTCTTGTCCCGCTCTCGCTCGATCGACCGTTCGAGTCGATCGACGAGCCGGTCGGTTGCAGCCTCGAACGTCTGGGCCGCCTCGCGGCCGTGGAGGTTGGGGCCTTTCACATGGAGCTCCGCCTCGACGACGTGGTCGTCGGTGATCCGCGGGTTCCGCTCCCGATCGAGGACGACCTCGACGAGCGTCGACTCGTGGAGGCGCTTGCCGAGCTTTGCGAACTTCGCCTCCACGTAGCTCCGGACATCGTCGCTCACGTGTCCACGCCGCACGGTGACCTGGAGTCGCATGGCACCTCCTCGTCGTCTGTCCAGTACGCCAACGCTAGCGCACGGCCCGCGCCAGGCAAACGACCTCGACCGACCGAGCTCCTGCCCGCCGCAGGGTCGTCGCGCAGGCGGCTGCGGTCGCCCCCGTCGTGTAGACGTCGTCGACGAGGACGAGCCTCCCGAGCGCCTCGCGGCGCGCGGCGAAGAGATCACGGACGTTCGCCCGGCGATCGGCCCGCGAAAGCCCTGCCTGCCGCGACGACGGTCCGCTGCGGGCGAGGAGCCGCACGACGGGCAGGCCCCAGCGGTCGGCGAGCGCGTGGGCGAGCCGGGCCACCGGAACGTGTCCGCGGTCGCGGCCACGCTCCCTGTCTCCGGGCACGAACGTGACCGCATCGACGAACGGCGGGGCGACGACCTCCTCGACGAGCGCCGCGAACGGCTCGACGAGGTCGCGACGCCCTCGTTCCTTCCACGCCGAGACGAGCGGCCTTGTCACTCCGTCGTAGACGATCGCGGCCCGCGCCGTCGTGAAGCCGAGCCTCCGCCCCGTGCATTCGACGCAGCGCCGCACCGGCCATGCGCCGGGGCAGCCGCATCGCTCGCACACCGGCGGCCCGATCCGGACGACCGACGCGAGGCACCTCTCGCAGAGCGCGTCTCCGGGGACGCCGCATCCCGCGCAGCGTGTCGGCAGCACCAGCCCGAGCAGGCCCATGACCCGACGCTAGGTGGAGACGTGTGACGGCTCTGTGCCGTGTTCGTGCCGAATCTGTCACTCGAGCACCGATGCGGCAAGCATCGTGCGGAGAGCGGGTTGCACGCGCCGGAGGTCCTCGGGCTCTTTGATCGGGAAGAACCGGCCGCGATCGCCCGAGCGCGGGACCTCGACGAAGGTCGCGTCGAGCTCCCACGCGACCTGGTGGTACAGCCGTTCGAGCTGCACCGCCGCCCGCCCGTCGACCGACTTCCGGACGTACAGCCACTCCAGGTCGAACGCGCGGTCGATCGCGTCGAGAGCGAACGTCGTCGTGTTCGTGTTGAAGACGGTGATCCGGTCCTGGTCGAAGGAGGCTGGGAACTGAGGGCCTTCGAGCAGCCCGAGCCGGCCGTCGACGCGGGCCGGCGCGCCACCCATGTCGCCCTCCTTGCGCGCGACCTCGGCGGTCATCGGCCGTCCGGCGAGCACGTGTGCGCCGAGGACGACGGGATCGAGCCGCGCGCCGAGGTTGTCGACGTTCGACACCGCGACGTGCTCGACCCCGTGCTCACGCAGCGACGCGAGGGTGCCCGAGCGGCGGAGCGCGTCGAGCAGGTCGCCGTGCCCGGGCGCGTAGAGCGAGGGTCGGCCGCCGTCCAGGAAGAGCTCGCCGTCCTCGGTCAGTCGCAGCGAGACGAACTGCGAGAACCACAGCGGCTCGGGCACGCCGAGGCCGCTGACGTGGACACGCGTCTCGTCCTCGGTCTGGAAGCTCGTCATCAGCGCGACGGGTATCTCGACGCCGAGGGCCTCGGCGAGCCGGGCGGTCTCGCCGAGCTTCCAGGAGAGGAAGCTGCGACCGTCCACCGCCTCGACCGCCCCCTTGACGACACCGCCGAAGCGCGTCGCCATCCCGCCGGCGAGCACGACCTGGGCGACGCCGCGGGCCCGGAGCACCTCGATTCCGGCCGCGCGCGCACCATTCCAGTCGTCGGAGCCGGGCTCCGGGAGGAGCACGACGTCGTCTTCGCGGGGCGGCTCGACCGTGCCGCGCGCGACGTTCGATTCGGCCGAAAGCTTGCCCGACGCGACCTTCCCCCGCAGCGTCTCGAACGTCCGCGGGTCGAACCCGAAGCGCTCGAGCACCGTTCGCGTGCCCGCGTCGACCTCGTCGAGGATCATCGCGCGGCGGCAGTCTCGCGAGGGAGAGACTCCGCGTACGGCGCCCGGTGCACGCCGCGCTCGGTCACGATCGCGGAGACGAGCTCTGCCGGCGTGACGTCGAAGGCGGGATTCCGGGCTGCGAAGCGCTGCGTCACCTCGCCGGGGTCACGCTCCTCGATCGGGATCTCGTCACCGGTCGCGGCGGCGGGATCGAGGGTCGAGGTCGGAGCGACGACCACGAGCGGGAGGCCGTGGTGCCGCGCGAGAACGGCGAGCGAGTACGTGCCGATCTTGTTCGCCGTGTCGCCGTTCGCAGCGATGCGGTCGGCGCCGGTCACCACGACGTCGACCTCGCCTCGCGCCATCAGCGACGCAGCCGCACCGTCCACGATCACCGCGTGCGGGATCCCGAGCTGCTCGAGCTCCCAGGCGGTGAGCCTCGCGCCCTGGAGGAGCGGTCGCGTCTCGTCGACCCAGACCTGCGCAACGAGCCCTGCTTCGTAGGCGGCCCGGATCGCGCCGACCGCGGTTCCGTAGCCGCCGGTCGCCAGGCCGCCCGCGTTGCAGTGGGTCAGCACGCGTGCGCCGGCCGGAAACAGCTCGACGGCGTGCTCGCCCATCCGCCGGCAGCGCTCGACCTCGTCGACGTGGATGCGCTCGGCGCGCTCGCGCGTGGGGTCGTCGCGCATCGCCTCGAGCGCCCAGCGGAGGTTGACCGCCGTCGGCCGCGAGGCCGCGAGCGTCTCGAATGCGATGTCGAGGTCGTCGCCACGCTCGGCCGCGAGCGCCATGCCGTACGCGGCGGCGACCCCGATCGCAGGCGCCCCGCGCACGGCGAGCACCCGGATCGCCTCGGCGAGCTCGGGCGCGGTGGAGCAGCGAAGGTCGGCCTCCTCGCCGGGAAGCAACCGCTGGTCGAGGACGACGACGGCGTCATCCTCGAGCCGGACGATCCGATGCGGTGCTAGCTCGGACATGCGTGGGGGCGAGACTAGCCTCGCCCCCACGCGTGCCGCATGCCTCTGGTGTCCGACTCGAAGTCGGACACCACGCCCTCAAGTCCCTTCGTCCCAGCTTGCGAGGTACGCGGCCTGTTCCTCCGTCAACTCGTCGATTGCAACGCCCATCGTCGCGAGCTTGAGGCGCGCGATCTCGTCGTCGATCTCCTTCGGCACGTCGTAGACCGTCCGCTCGAGCGACGCGGCGTTCGTGATCACGTGCTCGGCCGCGAGCGCCTGGTTGGCGAACGACATGTCCATCACCTGCGCGGGATGCCCCTCCGCGGCCGCGAGGTTGACGAGTCTGCCCTCCGCCAGGAGGTACACCTTGCGGCCGTTCGTCAGCGTGAACTCCTCGACGAGCTGACGAGCCTCGCGCGTCTCGGTGGCGAGCGAGCGGAGCGCCGGGATGTCGATCTCGACGTTGAAGTGCCCGGTGTTCGCCAGGATCGCGCCGTCCTTCAGGCGCTCGATGTTGTCGCGGGAGATCACGTGCTTGTCGCCTGTCGCGGTGACGAAGATGTCGCCGATCTCGGCGGCCTGCGACATCGGCATCACCTGGAAGCCGTCCATCACGGCCTCGAGCGCCTTCATCGCGTCGACCTCGGTGACGACGACGTGCGCGCCGAGCCCCTTGGCCCGCATCGCGACGCCGCGGCCGCACCAGCCGTAGCCCGCGACGACGAACGTCCGGCCGGCGAGGAGCACGTTCGTCGAGCGGATGATCCCGTCGATCGTCGACTGCCCCGTGCCGTAGCGGTTGTCGAAGAGGTGCTTCGTCTTCGCCTCGTTGACCGCGATCACCGGGAAGCCGAGCTTGCCGTCTCGCTCGAGCGCGCGGAGGCGGATGACGCCCGTGGTCGTCTCCTCGGTGCCGGCGATCACGTCGCCGAGCTGCTCGCGACGGGCCGAGTGGAGGATGCCGATCACGTCTGCGCCGTCGTCCATCGTCACGTGCGGGCGATGATCGATTGCAGCCTCGAGGTGCGCGTAGTAGGTGTCGTGGTCCTCGCCCTTGATGGCGAACGTCCCGATCCCGTACTCGGAGACGAGCGCCGCGGCGACGTCGTCCTGGGTCGACAGCGGGTTCGAGGCGCAGAGGACGACGTCCGCTCCGCCCGCCTTCAGCGTCCGCATCAGGTTCGCGGTCTCGGTGGTGACGTGGAGGCAGGCCGACACGCGGTAGCCGCTGAGCGGCTGGTCGCGCTCGAAGCGCTCGCGGATCGCGGCGAGCACCGGCATCTGCCGGTCGGCCCACTCGATCCGCCGCACACCTTCCGGTGCGAGTGCAAGGTCCTTGACGTCGTGCTTGGTGGTCGTGGCCATCGTTCCTCTCTCTGTTGTCTTATCAGGCTACGAGGAGCTGTTCGTGCTTGCGCTGCTCCCATGCGATCCAGTCGGCCTCGCTCGCTCCTTCGGCCGGAACGGTCGCGCCGTCGAGCCATGCCTCGACGGCTGTCCGCAGCTTCATGTCGCGCCGCAACCGGACGACGAACGCCACGTCGTCGAGCTCGACGTCGAACCGGCGCCGCAGCTCGGCCAGCCCGCGGAGAAGCTCCAGGTCGTGGTCCCCGTACCGCCGGTAGCCCGACGCGCTACGGGCCGGCACGACGAGCCCGGTGGACTCGAGGTAACGGAGCATCCGGGGCGACCAGCCGGTGCGCTCGGCGGCCTGGCTGACGGTGAAGGTCGGCAACGCGGCCGAACCTTACCACAGTCTTGTCAAGGTAGTCTCCGGATCAGGCCGCGTGGCGCATCCAGACGTTCGGCTCGACGTAGACGCCGTGACCGGCCTCGACGCGCACGGGGACGAGCGCGCCCGGGACCAGGTAGTCGCCGTCGTCGGGGAAGACGAGCCCCGTCCACTCCTTCCACTCCGCCACGCTGGCCTCGATCCGCATCGACGCCGGGCAGACCTCCAAAAGCTCGGCACCCAGCTTCGCGTGCACCCGCAGCCACGGATCGAACGGGAGGCCGTCCTCCCGCGTCCACCTGGCGTAACGCTCCATCGGGATGAGCGGGTAGCGCTCCTTCCACGTCGGCCGGACGGGCGCGACGAGCGCCGGATACCCGTGCTCGCGGGCGAGGCCGCGCATCGCCTCGACGAGATGCGTCGAGAGACCCTCACCCTGGCGGCCGCGGTCGACCACGGCGACCATCGCGGAGAGGACGTCGGGCTCCGGCCGTCCACCCTCGCCGAACCATGCCTCGAGCATGTCGTCGACCCCACCCGGGAGCCCTTCGGCCATCCGCGCGGGAACGGTGCGCGCATGGCCGACGACGGCGTCGCGCTCCTCGTCCCAGAGCACGAGCTGCAACTCGGGCAGCTCGGGGCGCAGGAGATGCCAGTAGCGCAGCGCCACCTCGCCGTGCCCCATGAACGACGCCATCGTGTCCTCGACCTCGCCCGTCCTCGCCGCGAGATCGGGGCGTTCGGCGTACGTGAAGGTGTGGACGGCGGGCCGGCTCACGGTGCCGACGTTCCTTCGCGGCCGTAGCGGTCCTCGAGGCGGACCACGTCGTCGAGGTGCGGCGTCGAGACCTCGACGATGAGCGTGTCCTCGATGGCGGTCACGCGGTGCACGGTGCGCGGGCGGTAGCGGAACACGTCGTCGGGGCCGATCTCGATCGTCTCGAGCTCGCCTCCGACCTCCCCCAGCTCGAGCGACGCGCGCCCCTGCTGCACGAGCCACGACTCGTCCTTCACCTCGTGGTACTGCAGGCTCAGCGACTGTCCCGCGCGGACGAAGAGGAGCTTGCCGACGTAGTCCTCTGTCTCGGCCCAGACGAGCTCCCAGCCCCACGGCTTCTCGACACGGCGCGGCTCAACCGCGAAGCGGCTGCTCACGCGAGCCACTCCTGGTGGCCGGCGACGTACTCGTCGGCGCGGCGGAGCTCCTTCGGCGTGTTGACGGTCAGCCAGAGCCCCGTGTGTCGGAAGGCGCGCAGCTTTCCCTCCGAGGCGAGCTCGGGGAAGGCTGTACTCTCGTGGTCGCCCTTCTCCGGAAAGCGCTCGAGCGCCTCCTCGGACAGGACGTAGATCCCGCAGTTGACCCAGTACGGGACGCGCGAGACCTCGTGGAAGCCGGTCACGACGTCGTCGTCGGTCAGGTCGACCTGCCCGAACTGCGACGGAGGCTGCGCGACGGTGACGGTCGCCGCGGCGCCGGTCGAGCGGTGCCGCTCGAGCAACGCGCCGAAGTCGACGTCGACGAGCTCGTCGCCGTTCATCGCGAGCACGTCGCCCCCGTCGCGACGGAAGCCGGCCGCGTAGCGGATCCCGCCGCCACGCCCGAGCCGCTCGGGCTCGCCCGCGCAGACGAGCTCGACGCCGACCTCGCCGAGCCCCTCGACGAACACGTTCTCCTGGCCGCCGAGGCAGCTGATGATCACGCGGTCGACGCCTGCTGCGGCGAGCCGGCCGATCTGCCACGCGAGCAGCGGGCGGCCGCCCACCTCGACGAGCGACTTCGGCACCCCTCCGGCGGCATCGCCGAGCCGCTCCGCCTTGCCGCCCGCGAGGACGATCGCCTCCATCAACGCTCGACGGCGGCCGCGCGGCCGATTCCGTCGTACGTGAACCCTGCGGCGCGCATCGTCTCGGGGTCGAGCATGTTGCGACCGTCGACGAAGAGGGGCGTGCGCATCTGCGCCGCGACCGCTGCCCAGTCGACGTCTGCGAGCTCGGGCCATTCTGTGACGAGCACGACGGCGTCCGCGCCCCGCGTCGCCTCGTCCACGGTGCCGACCTGCTCGACGCCGTGCAGGCCGTCCGCGTGCGCAACCGGGTCCCACGCGACGACGTCGGCGCCCTCGGCCAGCAGCCGGCCGGCCAGCACGAAGGCGGGCGCCTCGCGCGTGTCGTCGGTGTTCGGCTTGAACGCGAGGCCGAGGAGCGCGATGCGCTTTCCTCGCAGGGCTCCGAGACGCTGCTTGAGCTTGCCGATCACGCGGCGCTTCTGGAGCTCGTTCACCTCGATCACGGCGTTCAGGACCTGGAAGTGGTACCCCGAGCTCGCGGCGAGCTGCTTCAGGGCGAGCGAATCCTTCGGGAAGCAGCTGCCGCCGAAGCCGACCCCCGCCCGGAGGAAGCTCTTGCCGATCCGGCGGTCGTGGCCGATGCCCTCGGCCACCTTGACGACATCGGCGCCCGTCGCCTCGCACACGTTCGCGATCTCGTTGATGAACGAGATCCGAGTCATCAGCGCCGCGTTCGCAGCCAGCTTGATCATCTCGGCCGACGCCACGTCGGATCGCACGACCGGCGCCTCGATGCCCCGGTGGAGCCCCTCGACCGCGTCGCCGTCCGCCTCGTCGAATGCTCCGACGACGATCCGGTCGGGCTCCATGAAGTCCCGGACGGCGGTGCCCTCGGCCGTGAACTCGGGGTTGGAGACGTACCCGACGTGCGCGAGCCCCCGCTCGTCAAGGCGGTGCCGCACCTTCTCGCCCGTCCCGACGGGCACGGTCGACTTCATCGCGACGACGACGCGGTGGTCGACCGCGGGCAGCTCGTCGATCACCGTCCAGACGGCGGAGAGGTCGGCGTCGCCCGAGTAGGTGGGCGGCGTCCCGACCGCGACGTACACGAACTCGGCACCGTCGATCGCCTCCGCGACGTCGAGCGTGAACGACAGCCGCTCGCGGTTTCGCTCGAGGAGATCCTCGAGCCCGGGCTCGAAGATCGGCACCTCGCCTCGGCGGAGCGCCTCGATCCGCGCGGGGATCACGTCCCTCACGGTGACGCGGTGGCCGAGCTCGGCGAAGCATGCGCCCGTCACGAGCCCCACGTACCCCGCGCCGAAGACGGCGATGCGATTGCCCCGGTCGGCCATGTCGGGCCGCAGGATAGTCGCTGGGGCCTCTACGACTTCGCGACTTGCGCGAGCGGCTTCAGGCCCTTCGCGATCGCGATCATCGTCTCGTTCGAAAGCCGGTCGAGCAGCGTGTTGACGACCCAGTAGGTCGCACCGTCGGTGTTGAGCACGACCATGTGCAGGTGCGGGCCGTTGTAGTAGAGCTCGTACCGGCGGCCACCGATCTTGCGGGTGAAGTTGCGGCCCGCGAGCACCGGCGCGTCCTTCCAGTCGGTCATCTGGACGCCCCAGTACTGGTTGCCGCCGACGCGGTAGGTCAGCCGCACCGCCGAGTGCTTCTTCTCGGGATCGATCTTGTAGACGCGGATCGGCATCTCGGAGTCGATCCAGGACGAGCGCTCGATCCGTGTCGGCACCATCAGCGGGAAGTGGATCTGCTGCCGGTAGCGGCGCAGGAGGTCGACGGTCGCGCTCGCGCCCGAGACGACATTTGCGGGCTGGCGCTGCGGCGTCTGGTCGATCGGAGCCGACGCAAGCCGGCCGTGGAACGTCTGGCCGAGAACGACGACGAGCATCGAGCCGTTCGAGAGCTTGCGGATCTTGGGGACGAGCTTCACGGAGTCCGCCGAGCCGAACAGCGCGGCGAGCTTCTTCGCGGCGGGCTTCGCGCCGGTCACGTTCGGGTTGAAGTACACCTGGGTGCGGAAGTAGTCGTAGCTCGGCGCGTCGGCGTGCAGGCCGCTCGCCGGCTGGGTCATCTGGTAGCCGCGCTGCGAGAGGACGTAGCTCGCGCTCGACGCGGCGCCCTCGACGCCGTTCCCGTTCAGGACGAGCACGCTCGTCTCCTTGGGTGACGGCGTCTTCACCTTCACCTTCTCACCGAGCGCGACCTGTGTCGCCTTCTCCGGCGAGCTGACGTCCGGGTCGCGGAACTCGCGCACCGCGCGCTGGATGTTGTCGGACGACGCCGTCAGGTCGTTCAGCCCTTCGATCCCGTCGATCCGCGCCTGGAACGTGTGGCCCGGCGGCAGGGAGTACGCGAGCACCGCGTACCGCAGCACGGTCTTCGCGCTGACATCCTTGCCGCCGCCCTGGCCGACCTCGACGTTGGAGGTGATCACCTTGATCACCTGCGGCAGCTTCGTGAGCGAGACGGAGTGCTCGATCTGGTCCTTGAACGAGCGCACGAACAGCTGCTGGCGGGCGGTGCGGTAGATGTCCGAGTCGGTGTGACGGAAGCGGACGAAGTCGAGCGCCCGCGTCCCGTTCATGCGCTGGTACCCGGGCTGGAGGTTGATCTTGGCGTAGCCGCTCGGACCGCCGTGGTCGTTGTAGTACCGGCGGTCGATGTCGAGCCAGACGCCGCCGAGCTTGTCGACGAGCTGGCGAAAGCCGCGGAAGTTGATCGTGATGATGTAGTTGATCGGCAGCCCCGTCAGGTTGCGGACGGTGCGCAGCGAGCCGACCGCGCCGCAGGTCGCGTAGGCCGCGTTGATCTTCGCGGTGAACGGCGTTTGGCCTGGGCAGTCGATCGGGACGTTCAGGTCACGCGGGAACGAGAGCAGTGAGATCGTCTTCTCGCCCGGGTCGGCACGCACGAGCATGAGCGTGTCCGAGCGGGACGGCGTGTTCTTCCCCTCGTCCGCTCGGTGGTCGTAGCCGAGCACCAGCGCCGTCGCGGGCTCGCCCGGCAGCGCGATCTCGAGCGACTTGAGCGCCCTTTTGACCTCGGCCGAGCGAGGAGCGACCGCCGCGACGGTCTCGTGGAGGTAGAGGTACGCGCCGCCCGCGGTGCCGCCGACGAGGACGGCGAGCACGAGCGCCGACCAGCCGAGGATCGCGAGCGCCAGCGACCGACCGCTGCGCGTCACAGGCGGCGGCTGGCGGTAGACGGTCACCGCCCCGAGGGGGGCGGGCGGCATCGCGGCCCGGCCGTTGCCGTTCAGCGTCGCGCCGCGGCCGACTCCTCTCTTCAGCGTCGTTCGCATGGGAAGCAGGGCGCCGTGCGCCCGAGCGCTGAACGGTAGCCAAGCATGCGGAGGGCCCGGTGTTGTGGGTTCGAGAAGCCGTGCATGTCGTGTCGGACTTCAGTCCGACACGTCAGGGCGAAGGTGTCCGACTGAAGTCGGACACCAGCACCGCAGCCAGCTGCTCGGCGAGGAAGGCGATCTCCTCGGGCGTGCCCGCCGTGATGCGGAGCGCTGTGGGCGCGCCGAACGACCCCATCGGCCGGACGATCACACCCCGGCGCAGGAGCGACTGGTTCAGCGCCTCCGCGTCCTCTCCGACGTCGACGTAGAGAAAGTTGCCGACGGCCGGCGCGATCGGGTCGAAGCCGTGCGCGCGCAGGACGGCCTCGAGCGCGGCCATCGCCTCGCGGTTGACCGCCCGACGGCGGACGAGCTCGGCGTCACCGTCGAGGCTCGCGAGGGCAGCCTCCTGCGCGGGCGTCGTCACGTCGAACGCGCGCTGCACCTTGCGCATCGCCGTGATCACCTCGGCAGGGCCGACGCCGTACCCGATGCGCAGCCCGGCGAGACCGTAGATCTTGGAGAACGTCCGCAGGACGAGGACGCGGCGACCCTGCTTGGCCGTCTCCTCGATCGCGTCGAGGAAGTCTGGGTCGTCCACGTAGTGGAAGTACGCGTCGTCCACGACCGTCAGCACGTGCTCCGGCGCCGCGTCCAGGAAGCGCAGCACGTCGGCACGTGAGGTCATCGTCCCGGTGGGGTTGTTCACGGTCGGGAGGAACGCAAGCTTCGTGCGGTCCGTGACGGCGCCGAGGAGCGCGTCCACCTCGACGCGCCCGTGCTCGAGCGGGATGCGAGCCGTCGTCGCCCCCGCCTTCAGCGGATCGAGGACGTAGCTCGGGAACGAGGGCCACGGCGTGACGATCTCGTCGCCCCTGTCGAGTGTCGCCTGGCACGCGTAGCCGATCACGGCGTCGGCGCCCGCTGCGACGACCACCTCGCCGAAATCGACGCCGTGTCGTGCGGACAGCTCCTCGCGGAGCCGGTAGCAGCCGCCGTCCGGGTAGCGATTCGATTCGGCGAGCGCGCGCTCGACCGCCTCGATCGCCTCGGGGAAGGGACCGAACGGGCCTTCGTTCGACGCGAGCTTGACGACGTGCTCGAGACCGAGCTCGCGCTGGACGGTCTCGACGGGCCTGCCGGGCTCGTACGGGACGAGCCCGTCGAGGGTCGAGCGGACGACGCCCGGCCCCGGCCCGGCGATCGGCGTCACGCGGCAGCTGGGCCCGGCTCCGGCTCGGCCGGAGCCCCCGGCGTGTCCGGGAAGGGCGGCACGTCGGGGAAGGGCGGCACGTCGGCCAGCGCGGGCGCCTCCGAAGGCTCCCCGCTCGAGAGCAGCTTCCGGGCGGCGACGAGCCCCGCCGCGAGCAGCCCGACGAGGAGAACCGCGCCGAGCACGGCGCGGACCCGCCCGCGCTGCGCCGTTGCCGCCGCCGTCGCGCCGACGCCCGCGACGGCACCCGCGGCGCGCCTGCGGATCTGGCGTCGGACGATCCACCAGCCGATCGCCCAGAGAATCGTGTTGCGGCGATGCTTCACGGGTCGAGCCTACCTCCGCCGCGGCGGTAGGTGGATGGCGCGGCCGAGCGCGACGAGCCCTGCCTCCTTGATGCCCTCCGCCAGGGTCGGGTGCGGCGCGACACCGTCGGCGATGGTTTCGATCGTGGCCTCCGCGTCGAGCGCGACGACGGCCTCACCGATCAGGTCGGTCGCGTGCGGGCCGACGATCACGATGCCGAGCAGCTCGCCGTAGGTCGACTCGTGGATCGTCTTCACCCAGCCCGTGGTGTTCCCCGACATCACCGCGCGCGCGATCGCCACCCACGGCGCGCGGCCCACGACGACGGCGTCGCCGTGCTTCTCGCGCGCCTGCGCCTCGGTGAGACCCGCGCCGGCGATCTCCGGGTCGGTGTAGATCGGCCGCGGCACGGCCGGCTCGCCGAACGTCGACTCGTGCCCCATCGCGTTCTCGGCGGCGACCTCGCCCTCGCGGAAACCGGTGTGAGCGAGCTGCCAGTAGCCGGCGACGTCTCCGGCGGCGTAGATGTGCGCCACGTTCGTGCGGCGATGGTCGTCGGTGCCGATCCCCTTGCGGTCGAAGCCGACGCCTGCCGCCTCGAGCCCGATTCCCTCGACGAGCGCCGCGCGACCGACGGCGACGAGCATGAGATCGCAGTCGACCGTCTCCCCCTCGCCGAAGTGGACCGTGAGGTGCCCGCCGTGGTCGTCGACCTGCGTGCACTGCTTCGAGAGGTGCTGCGCGATGCCGCGCTTGCGGAAGGCCTTCTCGAGCTCCTTCCCCGCGTCCTCGTCCTCGGTCGGGATGAGGTGCGGCAGCATCTCGATGATCGTCACCTCGGTGCCGAAGCGGTTGAAGATCGACGCGAACTCGCAGCCGATGATCCCGCCGCCGAGCACGACCAGGCGGGCGGGGACCTCGGTCTGGGAGAGGAGCCCCGTCGAGTCGACGCAGCGCGGCGAGTCGAGCCCCGGGATCGGCGGCCGGATCGGGAACGAGCCGGTGGCGACGATCGCGCTCCTGAAAGCGACGTCCTCCCCACCCTCGACCGCGATCGCGTTCGCTCCGGTGAACGTCCCCTTGCCGTTGACCCACTCGACGCCGTTCGCCTTGAACAGCGAGGCGATACCACCGGTCATCTGGTCGACGACGGCGTCCTTCCACGAGACGACGGTGCCGAAGTCGAGCGACGGGTCTGCGGTCTGGACGCCGAGCTTGGCGAACGTCTCGCGCGCGTCGTGGTAGGCATGCGCGCTCTGTACCCACGCTTTGGTCGGGATGCACCCGACGCGCAGGCACGTGCCACCGAGCTTCGGCTCGGCCTCGATGCAGGCGACCTTGCCGCCGAGCTGCGCGGCGCGGATGGCCGCCGTGTAGCCGGCAGGCCCTCCTCCGAGAACTGCGACGTCGACATCCATGGCGGGAACCCTAGATGGTTGGCTGCTGCACGAGCGGCGTGAGCTGCGCCAGCATCGTGACCGAGTCGTCGTCCTCCGAGACGCGCTGGAATCCGTAACGCTCGTAGAGCTCGATCGCGCCCGCGTTGGCGCGGTCGACGCTCAAAGAGAGCGTGGGATAGCCCTCGGCGCGCGCCCGCTCGAGGAGCGCGTTCAGGAGCGCGCTTCCGATGCCTCTGCCGCGCGCGTTCGGCACAACCGCGATCGCGAGCTCGGGCGTGCGCTCGTCGACGAACCCGAATCCCGGCCGTTCGCGGTCGAAGAGCCGGTACCAGGCCGCGCCGACCGGAAAGCCGCGGTCGAGGGCGATCACGGCGGTATCGCCTACCCGTCCCCATGCCTTGACGTAGAGAGCGACAGGGCCAGGCCCCGCGTCAGGCGCGCGCTCCTTCCAGTAGTAGGCGTGGTGGAGCATGTCGCGCAGGAAGCGCACGTCCTGGGCGCCACCCCGCCGGACGACGATCTGCGACGTCTCCGCGGGCTCGTCGGCGCTCACAGCGCCAGCGTGGGCTGCTCGATCAGCGCGACGAGCGTCTGCAGGAACTGCGCCCCGTCCGCGCCGTCGATCGCGCGGTGGTCACAGGTCAGGATCATCCGGAGGATCGGGGCGATGTCGAGCTCGCCGTCCGTGACGACGGGCTCGTCCTTCACCGCGCCCACTGCCAGGATCGCGACCTGCGGCGGGTTCAGCACAGCCGTGAACTGCTCGACGCCGAACATCCCGAGGTTCGAGATCGTGAAGGTCCCGGCCTCCATGTCCTGCAGCGTGAGCTTGTTGTCGCGGGCGCGGCCGACGAGGTCGGCACGTGTCCGGGCGATCTCCTGCACCGTCCGGCGGTCGGCGTCCCGTATCACCGGGACGACGAGACCCTGCGGCGCGGCGACGGCGATTCCGACGTGCGCGCTCGGATGCCGCTGGATCTCCTCGCCCGTGAACGTCGCATTGACCGGGGTGTGACGTGCGAGCGCCGCCCCGGCGAGCTTGACGAGCACGTCGTTGACGGTCGGCTTCGCGTCGCCCTCCGTCATGCGCTCGACGAGCTGCTCCCGCAGGGCGAGAACCTCCGTCATGTCGGCGGAGACGCCGAGCTGGAAGACGGGCGCCGACCACGCCTCGGTCAGCCGACGCGCGATCGTCTTGCGGATCGAGGTGAGCGGGACGACCTCGACCTCGCTGGTCGGGAACGGCGCTGGTGCGGCCAATGGGGCTGCCGGAGCGGCGGCGCCTCCGGTGGCGCCCCGCTCCACGTCGTCGGCGAGGATCCGGCCCTCCGGGCCCGTTCCCTGGAGCGACGCGAGATCGACCCCGCGCTCGCGCGCCATTCGCCGGGCGAGCGGACTGGCCTTCAGCCGGCCTGCGGCCGGCTGAAGGCTAGAAACCACCGGTTGTGGCCTCTCGACCGTAGGCTGGTCGTCTACCGGAGCCGGTTCCTCCTCAGCGGGAACTGCGTCCGGAGGTGCAGCTGCAGCACTTCTAGCGGAAGCGCCGTCAGGCGATTCCGCGGCGCCGTTCGACTCGATCACGGCCACGGTCGCGCCCACCTCGACGTCGCCCTCGGGCACGACGATCTTGGTCAGCACGCCGTCGAGCTCGGACTCCACCTCCTGGGTGACCTTGTCCGTGTCGAGCTCGTAGAGCGGCTCTCCCTTCGTGACAGGCTCGCCCTCCGACTTGAGCCAGCGCACGATCACGCCGGACTCCATGCCCTGGCCGAGACGCGGAAGCTTGACGTCGGTCGCCATCAGCGGTACCGGCGAGGCTCGACGGCAAGGGCCGTCGCGGCGTGCCGCTCTCCTCCGACCCGGCTCACGGGGTCATTATGCTGACCGCCGTGAAGCTGGTGGATCAGTGGGCGGCGCTCGAACGGCGGCTGCCGATCGACTGGGAGACCACCGACCTCCGGCTCACCACGGAGCAGCCGGACGAGATTGGCGAGGCAGCCCGCGTGCTCGGGCCGATGAACGTCGGGCGTGTCGGCGACCAGCTCGCGGTCACCGTGCGGCGAGCCGGAGGCGCCTCGGGGCCGGAAGCGGCGCGCAGGCTCTTCGGGAGGCTCGACCAGGCGCGGATCTGGTGCCTGCTCGAGCAGGACGAGGTCGCCGCCCGCGAGCCCGGCGTCGCGACGTCGGAGGCGGCCCGGCAGGCGACTCCGGTCGCCGAGGCGTGGGACGCGGCTCTCGCCGAGCTTCCGTCCGGCTGGAGCGACCTGCTCTGCAGCCTCGACCTCGCGTCCAGCGACCTGCTGCCGCGCGCCGCGCTGCTCTGCGCTCCGATCAACCCGACCCGCGAGCCCGATGCCGTGGCGTTCACGTTCCGCTGCGCCAGCCGCGCGGGCTACGGCGTCTCGCCGGTGATGGCGCGGCGTTGCTTCGAGCGCCTCGACGCCGAGGACATCGAGGGAGAGGTCTCCGTGCTGCGGGTCGTCTCGGACACGGACAACGTCGCGACGCAAGGCCTCGTCTGGTACGTCGGCGGGAAAGTCCTCTAGCCGCGCAGCTCGGCGCCGAAGCGGTTCCGCAGCGCCTCGACGACCCGCGCACGCGCCGCGTCCGCCTCCTCGTCCGTGAGCGTCCGATCGGACGCCTGGAAGGCGAGGTGCACGGCGACGGACTTCCGACCCTCCGGGACCTGGTCGCCGTGGTAGACGTCGAAGATGTAGGCGTCGCGTAGCTCGGCGCCGCCCGCTTCGCGCGCGACGTCGACGATCGATCCCGCCTCGACATCCTCGTCGACGACGACGGCCACGTCCTGCCGGACGGCGGGATACGTGATGACGTCCTCGTAGAGGATCCGCTCCGGACGCGGCGCCTGGAGCCGGGCGACATCGAGCTCGAACACGCCCCACGTCCCTTCGAGCAGGGCCGGATGGAGCTCGCCGAGCCAGCCGGCATCCGTCTCGGCGGCTTTACCGGGGTGAAGGTGCGGGAGCGTCGTGCGCCGCGTCTCGAGCGGCAGATGGAACGTTCCGTAGATAGCCTCGAGGGCGCCACGGGCCGCAGCGAAACCTCCCTCCGCGATGCCCCCGAGGTACCAGCGCTCGTCGGGAAGTTGCTCGCCGGAGGGCAGATAGACCCGCGCCATCTCGAAGAGCCGAATGTCCGAGTTGCCGGCGTCGACGTTGACGCGCGCCGCCTCGACGAGACCGTGCAGCAGCGTCGTGCGCAGCACCGCATGCTCACCGCTCATCGGGTCGGGCAGCCGCAGCGCCGCCGGATCGGGATCGGAGGGAACGAGGCTCCAGGTATAGGCCTCGGAGTACCCGGCCCCGACGACTACGTCCTCGAGGACGCGGCGGAACCGCTGCTCGGCCGTCAGGTGGCCCGCGACTGCGCGGCGGAGCGGCATCGTCCTGGGCACGCGGTCGAGCACGACCCGCGCCACCTCCTCGACCACGTCGATCTCGCGCGTCACGTCGCGGGCGCGGAAGGTCGGGACGGTCACCTGCCAGCCTTCGTCGACCTCGAACTCGAGCCGCTCGAGGATCGACCGCTGCTCGGCGTCCGGCACGTCGAGGCCGATCACGGCGCGCGAGCGCTCGGGACGCAGCGTCACCACCGGGCGCTCGGGCAACCCGTCGTTCACGTCGACGGAGCCGGTCGGCTCGGCGCCGGCGAGATCGACGAGCAGGCGGCTTGCGAGCACGGCGGCAGGCTCGGCCGCGTGCGGGTCGACGCCCTTCTCCCACTTGTTCGAGCCCTCGGTGCGGAGCGCGAGCCGCTCGGACGTCTTCAGGATCCCGATCGGCTCGAAGTTCGCCGCCTCGAGCAGCACGTCGGTGGTCTCGTCGGAGACCTCGGAGTCCAGCCCGCCCATGATCGCGGCGAGCGCCACTGCCTTCTCGCCGTCCGTGATGAGGAGATCGGCCGGCAGGAGCACGCGCTCGGTGCCGTCGAGCGTCCGCAGCGTCTCGCCCTCGTGCGCGCGACGGACGACGATCCGGCCGCCGGCGAGCTTTGCGCGGTCGAACGCATGCAGCGGGCTCCCCCACACGTGCATGACGTAGTTCGTCACGTCGACGACGTTCGAGATCGACCGCATGCCCGCCAGATGGAGGCGCGTGCGGAGCCACTGCGGCGACGGCCCGACCCGCACGTTGCGGAAGCCGCGCCCGATGTACCGCGGGCAGCCGCCGAAGTCCTCGACGGCGACGTCGACGGCCTCCGGGCTCGTGACGGGCGGATCCTCCGGGTCCGGGAGTCGCAGCGCGCCGTCGCAGAGGGCGGCGACCTCGCGCGCGAGCCCGACCATCGAGAGCAGGTCCGGCCGGTTCATCGTCGGGGTGGCGTCCAGCACGTGGTCGACGAGCGGCAGGACGTCGGCAAGCGGCGTTCCCGGCTCGAGCCCGTCGGGCAGGAGCATGATCCCCGAGTGGTCCTGCCCGAGGCCGATCTCGTCCTCGGCGAGGATCATCCCGCGTGAGACCTCCCCACGGAGCGGCCGCTCCTCGAGCGGGCCGGGGAACCCCGGCAGCAGCGCCCCGGGAAGGCCGACGGCGACCGTCGCACCCGCGCCGAAGTTCCACGCCCCGCAGACGATCTGCTGGGGCTCGGGATTGCCGACGTCGACTTGGCAGAGCTGGAGCCGGTCGGCGTTGGGGTGCGGGTCGGCAGCGAGCACGCGGCCGACGACGAAATGGCCGAGGTTGCCGTCGAAGTCGCTGACGCCGACCTCGATCACCCGCTCGATCTCGAGCGACGAGACGGTGAGGCGGCGCGCGATCTCCGCGGGCGTCGCTGCGGTCTCGACGTACTCGCGCAACCAGGAGAGAGGGACGCGCATCAGAACTGCCCCGAGAAGCGGAGGTCGTTGCGCCAGAGCTCGCGCAGGTCGGGGAACTCGTGGCGCAGCATCGCAATGCGCTCGAGCCCCCACCCGAATGCAAAGCCGGAGTACCGCTCCGGGTCGTAGCCGGCGAACTCGAACAGCTTCGGGTCGACCATCCCCGCACCGCCGACCTCGATCCACCCCGAGTGCCGGCACACCGGGCATCCCGCGCCGTCGCAGACGTGGCAGGAGACATACGCCTCGATCGAGGGCTCCGTGAACGGGAAGTAGTGCGTGCGGAACTCGGTCCGCCGCTCCTGGCCGAACAGCGCCTTGAAGAGAAAGTCGAGCGTGCCGGTCAGGTCGGCAAGCGTGATCCCCTCGTCCACCGCGAGCCCCTCGACCTGGTGGAACACCGGCGTGTGCGTCGCGTCGGGCGTGTCGCGGCGATACACGCGACCGAGGGAGACGATGTAGACCGGCGGGTCTTGCGCCTCCATTGTCCGCACCTGTGAGGGCGAGGTCTCCGTCCGCAGCAGCGTGTCGGCGTCGAGGAACAGGCTTGCGAGCGGCGACCGAGCCGGGTGGCCGGGCGGGAAGTTGAGACCGTCGAAGTTGTAGTGCGTCGACTCCACCTCGCGGCCGTCCACGACGCCGTAGCCCAGCCCGAGAAAGATGTCTTCGACCTCCCGGCGGATCTGCGTGATCAGGTGCAGGTGGCCGCGCTCGTAGCCGCCGACGGGCAGCGTGACGTCGGCGCGTTCCTCCGCGAGGCGGCGGTCGAGCTCGGCCCGCTCGAGCTCGCTCTCGCGCGCGCCGACCGCCGCCTCGATCCGCTCGCGCGCGGCGTTCAGGGTCATCCCCGTCTCGCGGTCGCGAACCTCGCGGAGCGCGAGCTTCAGCTCGCTCTTCCGCCCGAGGTACTCGACCCGTACCGACTCGATCGCGTCCGTCGACGACGCGGCGGCGACCGCCGCGAGGGCCGCCTGCTCGAGCGCCTCGACATCCATGGGAGGATCGAGGCTACCAAGTGACACAGTGTCACAAGGCGCGCGCCCTGCTTGAATCGCGGGCGTGGCAAAAGATCGGGCACACCAGGCGCTCTACGACGGGATCGCGCAGATCTACGACCCGTGGTCGCGGTCGGTGGTCGAGGACGTCGACTTCTACGTCGAGCAGGCGGTCGCCTCCGGCGGGCCTGTCGTCGAGCTGGCGGTCGGCACCGGGCGGATCGCGGTACCGGTCGCGAAGGCCGGCATCGCGGTGATCGGCGTCGACGAGTCTCCGGAGATGCTCGCCGGCGCACGGGCGTACGCGGAGAGCGAGGGCGTGTCGGACCTCCTCGAGCTGCGGCAAGGCGACCTCCGCGAGCCGCCGGTCACGGAGCGCGTCCCGCTCGTCGTGATCCCGTTTCGCTCACTCCTCCACATGCCGGACGAGACGGAGAAGCGCCGCGCGATCGCGGCCGCCGCCTCTCTCCTCGAGCCCGGCGGCCGCTTCGTGTTCGACGTCTTCGCACCGAACGCCGAGGACATCGAGGAGACCGACGGCATCTGGCTCGAGCGCGAGCCTGGCATCTTCGAGCGCGCCGACTGGGACGAGCGCGCTCGCACGCTCACGCTCTCCGTCCGGGGCGCCGAGCAGAGCGCGAGCTTCACGCTCCACTGGCTGTCGGCGCCCGAGTGGAACGCCTTGATCGAGGACGCAGGCCTCGTGGCCGAGGAGCTCTACGGCTGGTTCGACCGTCGCCCGTACGAGGGCGGCGAAGACCAGATCTGGGTCTGCCGGCCTCAGCACTGATCCGCAGGCGCCAAACGGACCTGGCGGCCAGGGACATCTGGTGCTCGGCGTACCCCTCTGGCACGCTTGGAGTAGTGGATGAGCCGGTCGCGACGCACGAGGACGTGACGACGATCATGGCTTTGCTCGGCGACATCTACGACGAGACCAAGCGGATTCGTTGGCTGTTGGAGGAGGACGATGGCGAGCCGGAAGCGGAAGAAGACGATCTGGACGAGTGAGGACGAGGCGCGAGTTCAGCGGACCGCGCGCCTCGTTCGGGAGCGGATTGCGTACCACAGCGAGATGTCCCGCCTGCTCGGCGAGCGCGAGCGCGAGCACCGTCGGCTCGAGGAGCTCCGCCGCTCCGAAGGTTGAGGTTCCCAGGGCGTGGCCTCAGCCTCTTGCCTCTTTGTTCAGAGCACCTCGACCTCGTCACCCACGCGCACCATCCCCGGCTCGAGCACCTCGGCGTACACGCCGAGGCACGACTCGCCGTCGACCGGCCCCCGCCGCTCCAGAAGCTCGCGGAGCACGTCGCGGTCGCGGCAGCCGGTGTCCGGGCTCGCGGAGGGAACGGCGCACCGCGGCGTCGGCACCCCGACGAGCAACGTCGCCTCGCCCACGCGCACGCGGCGCCCGTTCCACGCCTCCTCGCCCAGCGCCTCGAGGCCGTCGAGCTCGAACAGCATCCGGAACCGCCGGCCATCCCCGTCGATGAGGCCCACCGACGACCGCGAGATGAGCGTCGCCGGGCGCGAGTCCGTGGCCCAGGCGCCGTCGTCGCGCTCGACCAGGGTCAGCGACCGGCCGATCAGATCGGAGATCGCGTCCGCCCACGGCCCGGCGACGGCATGCCCACGCACCTGCCGGCCGTACACCTCGACCACCTCCGCGCGGGACCGGACCGGAACGGCCTCGATCGCCTCGCCCGAGGGGACGGTCATCGAGAGGATGCGCGAGCCAAGATCCCAGCTCGCCGTCGTGCGGACGAGCGAGGTGTCGCGCTTCCCGTTGTAGAGGCGGCGCCCGTCGTCGACGAAGAGAAAGCGCCGGTCCTCGAGCGCTCCGTCGGGGCCGAGCTCGACAGATTCGGGATGGTGCAGGCGCAGGCTCTTGACAGGTGTCGTGTTGATGCGAGAGATGCGTGCAACTGCCATACCGGCGGGCGATGCTACCGAGCCCGGTGGACGCCTCCCCCCTTCCCCGCGTAGGATCGCGGGCGATGGTCTGGCTCATCGTGCTCGTCGTGATCGTCGCGCTGATCGTCATCGCGCTGGTCGCGCTCTACAACCGGTTCGTCCGGTACCGCAACCGCGTCGACAACTCGTGGGCGCAGATCGAGGTGCAGCTCAAGCGCCGGTGGGATCTGATCCCGAACCTCGTCGAGACGGTGAAGGGCTACGCGGCGCACGAGCGCGGCACCTTCGAGGCCGTCACGGAGGCGCGGGCGAACGCCCAGCGCGCGCAAGGCCCGGCGGACACGGCCGCGGCGGAGGGCATCCTCGGACAGGCGCTCGGCCGGTTGTTCGCGGTCGCCGAGGCATACCCCGAGCTCCAGGCCGACGAGAACTTCCGGCAGCTCCAGAGCGAGCTCGCCGAGACGGAGAACCGGATCGCCGTGTCGCGGCAGGTCTACAACGACACGGTCCTCACCTACAACAACGCGATCCAGACGTTCCCGGGCGTCGTCCTTGCCGGCCCGTTGGGGTTCGCCAGGCGCGAGTTCTTCGAGACCGACGAGACGCAGCGCGAGGCGCCGCGCGTCGACTTCTCGCCCGGTGCCGGCACCGCAGCGCCGTCCGTGACCCCGCCCGCGGCGCCCGCAGCGCCGGCGGCGCCAGGCGGCGACGCACCGAGTGACCCGCCTGCGTCGTAGCGCGGCGCTCCTCGCGGCGTCGATCGCCGCGCTCGCGTTCGCCGGGGGCGTCCAGGCGAAGTCCTTCGACTTCCCGCAGGCGAACGTCCAGGTCGTCGTGCAGGCCGACGGCAGCCTGCTCGTGACCGAGAGGCTGACCTACGCCTTCAGCGGCTCGTTCAGTGGCGCGAACCGCGACATTCCCCTCCGCTCCGGCGAGTCGATCGATCAGGTGAGCGTGCTGGAGAACGGCCGCCCGTTCGCGACCGGGGGTTGCGTCGAGATCGGGTGCTCGAGCCCGACGGGGACCTTCGGTGTCACGCGGAACGGCGACGACCAGCGCATCGTCTGGCACTTCAGCGCAGCGGATGAGGTGCGGACGTTCGAGATCCGCTACCGGATGCGAGGCGTCGCGGTCGCGTACGACGACGTCGTCGACGTGAACCTCCAGGTCTGGGGGTCGCAGTGGGATCAGTCGCTTGCGCAGCTCACGGCGACCACCACCGGCCCCGGCGACGTGGTGCGCGCCTGGGGGCACCCCGTCTGGGTACGCGGCGATGTCACGATCGACGGAAAGACGGCGAACCTCCGGGCCGTGAACGTGTCGCCACACCAGTTCGTCGAGCTGCGCACGCTCTACCCAAGAGGCGCGTTCACGTCGACGGCGGGCATGCGCGTCGCGAGTGGCAACGGGCTCGCGAAGATCGCCGCGGAGGAGCTCGACGACGCAAAGGCCTACGAGCGCGACAAGGAGCGGATCGACGACGCGATCGCGCATCCCTGGCGGACGGCGCTGATCGTTCTGGGGCTCGGCGTCCTGCCGGCGCTCGCCATCTCGACGTTCGTCTTCTGGCGCTTCGGGCGCGAGATCAGCACGGGCTACGACCGCGAGTACGAGCAGGAGCCGCCGACCGACACGCAGGCGGCGCTCGTGCCGACGCTGCTGCGGCAGGGTGGCGAGGCGGGGTCGTTCGAGTTCACCGCGACGATCTTCGACCTCATCCGGCGCGGCCACTACAAGGCCGAGCAGGTCACGACCGAGCGCAGCGTCTGGGGCGGACTCCGGCACGAGAGCATCTCCGACCTCGAGATCTCGCGCGGGACGCCGGTCGAGCTGACGACGTGGGAGAAGTCCGTCACCGACGTCGTCGACGACGTTCTCGCCGACGGCCCGCAGCGGCTGTCGAAGTTCCGGGAGGAGATCGAGGGCGACCGGACGGCGATGGCGCCGCGCTTCGAGGGCTTCAAGGCGGCCGTCTCCGGCGAGGTCACGACCCGCGGCTGGTTCAAGTCGATCGGCATCGTGCCTCTCATCGTCGGGATCGTCGTGTTCGCCGGGATCGGGGCGCTGCTCGCATTCATCGCGATCGACGGCTGGCGGTCGGTCTATCCGCGTTGGAGCGACGTGGTGCTGATCGCGCTCGCCTTCGCCTCGTTCGTCAACGCAGCGGTCCTGTTCGGCGCCTCGACGCGCCGCAAGCTCTGGCGGCGTCGCAGCCGGGATGCCGCGGTCGAGGCCGAGCGCTGGGACGCCTTCCGTCGCTACCTGCAGGACTTCCCGCGGCTCCAGGAGGCCCCGCCGGCCACGCTCGCGCTCTGGGAGCGGCTGCTCGTCTACGGGATCGCGTTCGGCATCGCCGACCGTGTGCTCCAGGCCGCCCACATGGCGATGCCCGAGGCAATGGCGCAGGCGAGCAGCCTGTACTGGATCTCTGGCCAGGGCAACCTCGGGAGCGGCGCCTCGGCGATGTCCATCGGCGACCTCGCCTCGGGGTTCGGCTCCGCGCTCGCACCGCCGTCCTCCGGCTCGGGCGGCTTCGGCGGCGGCTTCTCGGGCGGCGGTGGCGGGGGCGGCGGCGGTGGTGGCGGAGGGGCCTGGTAGGTCCTCAGCCGCGGTTCAGCGCCACGAGCGCGAGCGCCACCACAGCGGCCCACGAGAGAACGCCGAACCCGCCCGCGAGCAGCGCCTCCTCGACCTCCGCGCGGGTGAGCAGCAGGAGCTCCTGCTCCTCGAGGTCGTCGGCATTCGGCTCCGCGACCTTCGACGCGCTCTGCGCGAGGAACAGATGCCCCACACCGCAGCCCCGGTTGCCGTCGACGGCGTACCGCCCGAGCGATCTCCACTCCCGCGCGTCGTAGCCTGTCTCCTCGCGGAGCTCGCGCTTCGCCGTCTCGAGCGGATCCTCGCCCGGCTCGAGATAGCCGCCGACCGGGCCGAGGGTCGACCCGTCGACCGCGTACTTCGTCTGCCGGAAGACGAGAAAGAGGCCGTCCTCGGTGACGGCGACGACGTTCGCGAACTCCCGCGACTCGACCCAGGGCCAGTCGTCGATCACCCGACCGTCGGGCAGCTCGACCGTGCGCGCCTCCACCGAGAGCCAGGGGCTGAGGTCGACGAGCGTCCGTCGGGAGCGTGTCCGCCAGGGATCCATCGCCTCCTACGCTCCCGCCCGCGCGGCCTCGTAGAGCGCGATCGCGCCGGCGGCGGCGACGTTCAGCGACTCCGCCCCCTCGGCCACCGCGATCGTCGCCCTGTAACACCCGGTCACGCGCTCGTCCGGCAAGCCCGCTCGTTCCGCGCCCAGGAGGAGTGTGACCGGCGGGGTGAGGTCGGCCTCGGACAGTGCGGCGCCGCCGTGGGCGACGAGCGCGACACACCTCCGCGGGCGATCCTCCCAGCTCACGATCGGCGTGCGGAAGACCGCGCCCGCCGAGGCCCGGAGAGCCTTCGGCGCGAGCGGGTCGGCGCAGCCTTCCGACAGGGCGATGCAGGCGCCGAACGCGTCAGCCGTACGCAGCAGGGTTCCGACGTTCCCGGGATCGGACAGCCGCCACAGGGCGAGGCACGTCTCGCGAGCGCCGGTCGGCAGGTCGGCTCGGCGGTAGACGCCGATCGCCCGGGCCGGATGCGGCAGCATCGAGACCCGCGCGAGCAGCTCCTCCTCCACCGTCTCGCCGGCGACGAGCAGGTGCAGAGGCTCGATGCCGGCGCTCCTCGCCGCTTCGACGAGATCCTCGCCCTCCGCGGCGAAGAGCCCCGACTCGTCTCGGTGCTTTCGCTGTCCGAGCAGCTTCCGCACGAGCTTGAGCGTCTCGTTGTCGCGCGACGTGATCACGGGCGCCAGTCGAGGGTGTTTCCGTGGGGGTCGACGCGAGCGACCACCTGCTCCGCCCCCGGCCAGACGCGCAGCTCGAGCTCGAACGCCGCATCGGTGCCTGCCCCGAGCTCCCAGCGGCGCACCGAGGCCCAGGCGAGCGGCCGTCCGTCGCCCGCGGCAGCCTCGAGCGCCTCGGCGAGCTGTCGGGCGATCACCTCGGGGAGGTAGATCGTCGAGAAGGTCTCGAAGACCACTGTCAGCGCATCCGCCGGCCGATCCGCGAGGAGTGCCGGCAACACCTCCGTGTAGTCGCCCGCGATCAGCTCGGGCCGCTCGGGCGTGCGGCGCAGCGTCTCGACGGCGGCGTCGAGACGCGCGACGCGCTCGTCGAGGCCCGGCCAGATGAAGCTCCGCAGCAGGAGGTAGCCGTCAGCGGTGGTTGCGTCGACCGGGGCGAGGTCGATCCCACGGCGTCGCCGGATCACGAGCTCGCGCTCGAGGACGGCCGCCGGTACGCGTTCGCCGCGCTCCTCGACCGTCAGCTCGAGCAGCGCGTCCGCCGGGCCGAAGCTCCCGTTCGCGTAGCGGTACCGATACCGGTCGACGAGGAGGTTGAGGCCCGCGCTGGGGCCGAGCTCGATCAGCTCGAGAGGAAGTCCGGTCGCGGCCGTCGCGGCGAGAAACGTCGGCAACAGCATCGTGCAGCGCTGCACCTCGTTCGTCTGGACGCCGTGCGTCTCGACCCGCGCCCGCAGCGCGTCCTCGTGCTCGACGAGAGCGGCGGCAAAGTCCTCGAAGTGGCCGCTCAGCGCGTCGGGGGCGTCGCCGGAGAGCACGAGGTAGTGGACGGCCGCGAAGAGCCGCAACGGCACGTCCCAGCGCTCGTCGTTCCCAACGAGCGGAAGAGCCGGCAATGGGTCGTCCGCGAGGTGCTCGGCCAGCCGGGCGTAGACCGGCGAGCCGAGCGCCTCGAAGTGCTGCGCCTGCCCGCGAAAGACGTCGGCGAGCGTGCTCAGGCCGCTTTCGCGTCGTCGTCCGACGCGAGCGCCGCCTTCGCCTTCTCGGCCACGGCCGCGAACGCGGCCGGGTCGACGACGGCGAGGTCGGCAAGCGACTTGCGGTCGAGCTCGATGCCCGCCTTGTGGACGCCGTTCATGAACTGGTTGTACGAGAGCCCGTTCGCCCGCGCCGCCGCGTTGATGCGGACGATCCAGAGCGAGCGGAAGTTCCGCTTCTTGTTGCGCCGGTCGCGGTAGGCGTAGACGAGCGAGTGCTCGACCTGCTCCTTCGCGTAGCGGTAGTGCGTGCTCTTGCGGCCGTAGTACCCCTTGGCCTGCTCGAGCACCTTGCGGCGCTTCTTCTTCGCGTGGACGGACCGCTTCACGCGCGCCATTACTTCATCCCCAGGAGCTTCTTCACGGCCTTCACGTCGACCTTCGCGACGGGATGGCTCTTGCCGAAGTCGCGCTTACGCTTCGACGACTTCTTCGTGAGGTTGTGGCTCTGCATCGCGTGACGGCGCTGCAGCTTTCCCGCCGCGCTCACCTTGAACCGCTTCTTCGCCCCGCTCCCTGTCTTCACCTTCGGCATCTGGTTTCACCCCTGCGTTCTTCGTCGGCCCGAGCACCATGACCATGTTGCGACCGTCGATCGTCGGCTGTTGCTCGACCTGGCCGAGCTCCTGGACGTCCTCCGCGAGACGGTCGAGAAGCATCCGGCCACGCTCCGGGTGGAGGTTCTCCCGCCCCCGGAACATGATCGTGACCTTGACCTTCGCCCGCTGGTTCAGGAAGCGGACGACATGGCCCTTCTTCGTCTCGTAGTCGTGATCGCCGATCTTCGGTCGGAGCTTGATCTCCTTGATGTTGATCGTCGACTGGTGCTTCCGTGCCTGCTTCGCCCGCTGCTCCTGCTCGTAGCGCCATTTTCCGAAGTCCATGACGCGCGCCACGGGCGGGTCGGCCTCCTTGGCCACCTCCACGAGGTCGAGGTTCTTCGAGTACGCGTACTCGAGCGCCTCCTTCGTGTCCTTGATCCCGATCTGCTCCCCGTCCTCACCGACGAGCCTGACCCGCGGCACGCGGATCTGCTCGTTGATCCGTTCCTGCTGGACGACGGGACGCGTCCTGTCCTCGGGACGACGCCGCGGTCTCAAAGGCAGTTCACCAAGCCGAGTCGATCCTCCTCGTTCTGTTGAAAACAGACACTGCGTTGAAACGCCGCTGCATGCAGCGGCGGCATTCCCTCGTCGGTTCCGACTCGGTTGAACCTCGCGCGGCCCGTGGCCGGCGAGGTGAGGGGCGATGCCGCTCCTACTTGCAGGCGTGCAGCGTAGCACCCATCGCCGCCTCAGCAGTGGAATCCGGCTGCGCCGGCTTCCACTAGACAGTCGGGCTCGCCGCTGCGATCTCGTCGACGAGGCCGTCCAGCGACATCATCGCGACGCCCTCGCCGCCGCGCTTGCGCACAGCCATCGCCTCGCGCGTCTCGCGGTCACCCCAGACCACGACGTACGGGATCTTCTGCAGCTCGGCGTCGCGGATCCGCTTGCCGAGCGTCTCGACGCGGTCGTCGACGTCCGCTCGGACACCCGCGGCGTCGAAAGCGCCGTATAGCTCCGTCGCCGCCTCGCGGTGCGCATCCGCGACCGGCAGCACGCGCACCTGCACCGGCGCCAGCCAGACCGGGAACGCGCCGGCGTAGTGCTCGATCAGGATCCCCGTGAACCGCTCGAGCGAGCCGAGCAGCGCGCGGTGGACGACGTACGGCGGGTGCTCCTGGTTGTCGGCGCCCATGTACGTGAGCCCGAACTGCTTCGGCATCTGCGCGTCGAGCTGGATCGTCCCCATCTGCCAAGCCCGGCCGAGGACGTCCTTCATGTGCAGGTCGATCTTCGGGCCGTAGAACGCGCCTTCACCCACGCCGACGTCGTAGGCGAGGCTGCGTTTCTCGAGCGCGGCGCGGAGAGCACCCTCGGTGAAGTCCCACTCCTCGTCGGTCCCCAGCTTGTTGTCCGGCCGGGTCGAGAGCTCGAAGCGGGCGTCCATCCCGAACAGGTCGTAGAGGTACGCGGCGTAGTCGAGACACGCGAAGATCTCGTCCTCGATCTGCTCGCGCGTGCAAAAGATGTGCGCGTCGTCCTGCGTCACGTGCCGGACCCGGAGCAGCCCGTGGAGCGTTCCGGTCGGCTCGTTGCGGTGCAGCGTCGACGACTCGGCATAGCGGAGCGGCAGGTCGCGATAGCTCCGCAGCCCGCTGCCGAAGAGCAGCATGTGCCCGGGGCAGTTCATCGGCTTGAGCCCCGCATGCGGCTCCTCGCCCTCGCCGGCGACGAGGAACATCTCGCCGCGGAACTTCTCCCAGTGACCGGACGTCTCCCAGACCGACTTGTCGTAGATCAGCGGCGTCTTGACCTCGAGGTACCCGCGGCGGTGGTTCTCCGACCGGCGGAGGTCCTCGAGCACGTTCCAGAGCGCCATCCCCTTCGGGTGCCAGAACGGTGACCCGGGCGAGGCGTCCTGGAGGTGGAAGAGGTCGAGCTGCGGACCGAGCCGGCGGTGGTCGTTCGCCCGTGCGTGCTCGAGCCGTTCGAGATACGCGTCGAGATCAGCCTGCGTGAAGAAGGCGGTGCCGTAGATCCGCGTCAGCTGGGTGTTCTTCTCGTCCCCGCGCCAGTAGGCGCCGGCGAGCCCGGTCAGCTTGAGGGCCTTGATCGGCGACGAGTCCTGCAGGTGGGGTCCGCGGCAGAGGTCGGTGAAGTCGCCCTGGGTGTAGAGCGTGATGTCGCCCGCCGCCGTCTCGACCAGCTCGACCTTGTACGGCTCGCCCTCCGCTTCGAAGCGGGCGCGTGCCTCGTCGCGACCGATCTCGGCGCGCTCCCACGCCCGTCCCTCCGCGAGCTCGCGCTCGATCTCCGCCTCGATCGCGGCGAGATCCTCCTCGCGGATCGGCTCAGGGAACTCGAAGTCGTAGTAGAAGCCGTTTTCGATCGGCGGGCCGATCGCGACCTTGACTCCGGGATGCAGCCGGCGGACGGCCTCGGCCAGGAGGTGCGCGGACGAGTGCCGCAGGACGTAGAGCGCGTCCGGGTCGTCGTGGCTTCGCGTCGTGAGGATCTCGAGCGACGCCCCGTCGGGCAGCGACAGCCGCAGATCCCGGGGCTCGCCGTCGACGCGCGCGAGAACCGCCTGCTCGGCAAGCTTGGGCCCGATCGCGCGGGCGGCATCGAGCGCGCTCGCGCCGTCGGGAAGCTCGAGCGCGCTCCCGTCGGGGAGCTTCACGTTCACGTCGGGCCAGGATAGTCGCCGCTACCGTGCGCTACTCGACCTTGCGGATAGGGCCGTGCTCGGCCTCGAAGACGCGCATCAGGCGGCGCAGGAGCTCGTTGAGCTGTTCGCGCTCCTCGAGCGTCAGCGCGTATCCGACGACGGCCTCCTTCTCGGCCTGCGCGCCGACGGTCTCGTCCCACAGACGCCGACCTTCGTCCGTGATCTCGATGATCACGCCGCGCCGGTCGTCGGGGTCGTCGATCCGGCGGATCACGCCGCGGCGCTCCATGTTGTCCAGGCGGTTCGTCATCGCGCCGCTGGAGAGCCCGAGCCGCTTCGCGAGCTTCCCCGGCTTCCCGCGATACGGGGGGCCGCCCCACCGGAGGTTCGCGAGCAGCTTCCACTCGCCGTGGCTCAGGTCGTACGCCTCGAGCGTCTCCTGCATCGCGCGGTCGACGTAGTGCTTGAGCTTGTCGATCCGCTCGACGATCCCCTCGATCCCGAGGTCGAGGTCCGGGAGCTCGCGGCTCCAGACGTCGAGGCTGACGTCCACCGAATCGGGCTCGACCGGCGACCGGATCTTTGTCACGCGCTGATTCTCCATCTCGAGACTCTTGACGTCAAGGTTTGGGACCGTGTATCTTCACGCAGAGTAGTTCGTCATCAAGATACTTGATGGAGAGGAGGACGGACATGCTGGAGCCGCACGCAGTGGAGATCAGGCAGGAGCTCGCCGCGGCCAGACTGGCCGCCCTGCACCGGTCGGCCGCGAGCGCCCACCCCGGACCGCTCCGCCGGGCGGCCGGTTCCGCGCTCGTACGCCTCGGGCTGCGACTGGGATACGAGGGCAGCGTCCCGCCGCTCGTAGCGCAGCCTGTGAACAGCGTGGGTGTCGGACTTCAGTCCGACACCCACACGGTTTCTGCCGTTTCCACGGCCTTCGCGACCGCGAGCGACCTGGAGCGGGAGCTCGCAGCACCGTTCGGCATCCGCGTCGCCCGCCTCAGAACGTGATCACGCTGCGGATCCCGTCCTGACGCTCCATCAGCTCGAAGCCGCGCTCCACGTCGTCGAGGGACATACGGTGCGAGATGAGCGCGTCGACGTCGATCTCGCCTGCGAGCCAGCGGTCGACGAGCTGCGGCACCTGCGTCCGGCCCTTGACACCACCGAACGACGAGCCCGTGACCCGCCTGCCGGTGATGAGGAATCGGGGGACGATCTCGAGCGTCTCCCCCTTGCCCGCGACGCCGCACATCGTGGCCATCCCCCATGCCTCGCGGGCCGCCTCGACCGCCTGGCGCATCACCTGCACGTTGCCGGTCGCCTCGAACGTGTAGTCGGCGCCGAAGCCGCCCGTCTCCGACCTGAGCCAGTCGACGGTGTCGTCGCCTGCGATCCGCGTGTCGGTCGCGCCGTGGTGGCGCGCCTGCGCGAGCCGCTCCGCCGAGAGATCGACGGCGACGATGCGTTCAGCGCCCGCGAGCCGCGCTCCGATCACCGCACCGAGCCCCACCAGCCCACAGCCGAACACGACGCACACCGATCCCGGCTCGACGCGCGCCGTGTAGAGCGCGGCCCCGATCCCCGTCGAGAGCCCGCACGCGAACGGCGCGCAGCCTTCGAGCGGCGCCTCGGAGCTCACCTTCGCGAGCGCGATCTCGGGCATCACGGTGTACTCCGCGAAGGTCGACGTGCCCATGAAGTGGCGCAGCGGCTCACCGCCGCGTGAGAGCCGCGTCGTCCCGTCGGGGAGGTAACCGAGACCCTGCTGGTCGCGGATCGCGACACAGCGGTTCGTTCGCCCGCTGAGGCAGTGGACGCACGCGCCGCACTCCGGCGCGAACAGGGTGATCACGTGGTCGCCGGGCCTGACGAGCGTGACGCCCTCCCCCACCCGCTCGACGACGCCGGCGCCCTCGTGGCCGAGGACGCACGGGGCGTAGCCGGTCGGGTCGGCGCCCGAGGCCGTGTAGAGGTCGGTGTGACAGACGCCGCAGGCCGACAGGTGCACGAGCACCTCGCCCGCCTTCGGCTCCGCGAGGTCGACCTCCTGGACGACGAGCGGCTGCCCGAACTCCTCGAGCACGGCGGCGCGGATCTTCACGCTCCGATCCTACGTCCCGTGCGACAGCCGGACGGTGCGCGACACGCCGTCCGCCCAGCCCTTCGTCCCGAGGACGACGACATGCACCCGATCGATGCCGTCGGGGAGCGAGAACCGGACGCGCGAGCGACCGTCGAGCTTCGCACGCGCGATCCCGCGCCATGTGAAGTGGTCGCGGTCGTACGTCTGCAGGACTGCGGTCGCCCCCGGGCGCGGCGGCGTCGCACGCGCCTGGATCGCGTTGCCGGTCCGCTCGGCCTGAACCCGTGGACGCACCTCCACGCGCACGGCGGGACTGACGAGGCGCCCCGCGACGGCGCGGAAACTGCCCGGAGTGACTGCACCGACGGCGGCGACGAAGCTCCCGTCCGGCCGTGCGCGCACGACGCGATCGCCGGTCGGCGCACCGCGGAGCGTCACCGACTCGGTGCCCGGAGGCGCGAGCCCCGCGAAGATGACTCGCTGGCCGCTTGCGACCGGCCCCTCCGGCCCGGACAGCACCAGCCCGAAGACGTCGACCTCCCCGCGCATGAACTTGTGGATCGTGCAATGGAACGCGTAGCGCCCCTGCTTTGCGAAGGTGAACGTGTACGTGCCGCCCGGCGGCACGTACCCCGACGAGAAGGCGTCGCCGTCCGCGGTGACCGTGTGGTTGATCGCGTCGTCGTTCTTCCACGTCACGCTCGTGCCGACGAGCACCGAAAGCTGCGTCGGGTCGTAGGCCTTCCCGGGCATCGTCACGGTCCGCGTCGGAGCGTCGGCCGATCCGGCGGCCGTCACGAGCACGAGGGCGGCCGCCACGGGCACGAGGGCGGATAGGCGTCTCGTCATCGGGTCACCCGGTAGATCCCGATCATCCCGTTCATCATGTGGCTCTCGACGTGACAGTGGTACAGCCACGTCCCGGGCGTGTCCTCGGTCCAACGGATCTTGTAGCTCTCCGCCGGCCCGATGACCTGCGTGTCGCGTGGCCCATCCGCCGTCATCCAGCGGTGGGCGTGCACGTGGAAGGTGTGGAAGTCGTCGCCGAGCGCGAGCACGTCCCACTGCACGACGTCGCCGACCCTCGCCCGGAACACGGGCGTGTTCCCGACGAACGCGCGTCCGTCGATCGTCATGAACCCGAGATGCGACTCGAGGAAGACGACGAACTCGTGGTCGGGCGCGGGCTCGTTCGGCCCACGGATCGAGAGCGCGCCGTAGAGGCCACCCTCGATGGAGGGCATCATCGACGGCGAGTGGTCGTGATACGGCCAGACCCCGGTGGACTCCTGCTCGGCGACCAGCTTGTAGGTGAACGTCTCGCCCGGCTTGACGTTCGCGCCGGGCCCGGAGAACCCGGGGATGTACGAGCCGTCCGAGCCGAACTGGTACCGCACGCCGTGAAAATGCATCGAGTGCGACACGTTGTTCAGCGTGTCGAGGTTGCGGAAGTGGACGAGGATCGTGTCGCCGACGCGGGCGTGCAGGAGCGGCCCCTGGATTCCCTCGTTGCCGGGCTGCTTGCCGACCTGCTTTGCGAAGTCCTTCGTGTACTGCCGGTAGACGACGGTCTTGAACACGGTCTTGTCGCGGGTGAACGTCTCGCCCTCGATCGCGTTGCGGCCGTTCGGCACGACATTCCAGGTGACGGGCACCGCCGCGACCCAGTACTCGCGGACGTGCCCGGTCGGCGCGGGCTCGCCCGCGGCGATCGAGGTCAGCGCACCTGTGCCGGCGACGACGACTGCGGCGCCGGCGAGGGCCGCGAGCGCGAGCGCCCGCGGCCCTGACCGACGGAGCCTCACGGCGTGACGACGATCGTCCCGCTCATGTCGGGCCCGTGGATCCAGCAGAAGTACTTATACGTGCCCGGTGTCGAGAACTTCACCCTCGACGACCGCGGCAGCCCCGGGATCGGCGCGCCCGCAGCAAGCGGCGTGGCGAAGAACCCGTTGCCGTGCGTCGTCGCGCCCGCATACGTCAGGGGGTTGGGGTCGCTCCCGTACGGAAGGATCGGCGTGACCTGGTTCGGGGAGCTCGGCCCCTGGGGCTGCATGTCGGTCTTCTTCCCCCACTGCTCCAGGTAGGCCCTCGGCCCGAAGACGATGTTGTGCACTTCGCTCGACGACTTGTTGACGAAGTTGACAGTCGTCCCTGCCTTCACCTTCAGCACCTTGGGGAAGTACTGGAGCAGCGCAACGTTGCTCCCCACTCCCATCACGACGGTATTGGGTGCCGCGACCTTCGTCCTCGAGAGCGCGATGCCCTTCGCGTATCCCGCGGTCTCCTGGGCGAGCGTCTCGGCCTTGACCTGGTCGGGCGTCTTCGGCACCGCGGAACCGGCGGGCTTGACGACGACCGTCGCCTTCATGCCCGGGTGCAGCGTGCAGAAGAGGTGGTACGTCCCGGCCTTCGGGAAGGTGTACGTCGCGTTCGCCGGCGGTGCCTTCGGCCCCTGCGGCCCCATCGCCCCGCTCGAGACAGGCGTCGACCCCGAGATGGTCTTCGGCCCGAACGGCCCGAACGCGGCGGGGTTGTAGATGAGCTTCCCGAGGTCGGCGAAGTAGAACGGGTTGCCGGCCGCGTCAGCCAGGCCCGCGTACGTGCCCTTCTTGGGATCCGGCATGAACAGCGGGATCGGCTTCGGGTTGTAGGTCACACTGTGGAACGAGCCACTGGAGAACGTGACCTTGTCGCCCGCGGCGATCACGAGCTTCGACGGCATGAACTGGTTCATCCCGCCGAAGAGCTTGAGCTTCACGACCGCCGGCGGCGGCTGGCCTTGCTCGCCGAGGAAGACGGTGTACGTGCTCGCCGCCGTCCTCGCGTGCCCCGCCGAGATGGCGGCGCCTGGGACCGCGAGCGCGGCCACGGCTACGCACGCGATGAGTATTCGTTTCATTCATGCCCCCCTTGGGCTCGACGTTTCCGGTCAACGCGTTGCCTGCCGCCGCGCCGGAGGACTATAGACCTCCCACCGGACGCATGGAAGACGTCCCTGCGGAAGCCTTGACTTTCACCTCTCGTGCTGCCTCTAATCGCCCATTGGATGAGCGAGCACCCGGAGCGCCTCTCATGAGCACTGCCGCCGCGCCGGAGTACGCTGCCGACGCGCGCGCCGATCCCATTCTGCGGCTCGAGGGCGTGCGGAAGAGCTTCGGGGACAACCTCGTGCTCGACGGCATCGACCTCGAGGTTCCGACGGGCGAGGTGCTCGTGGTGATCGGCCCGAGCGGCAGCGGCAAGAGCACCCTGCTCCGCTGCGTCAACCTCCTGGAGCCGATCCAGGCGGGCCGCATCTTCTTCGAGGGCGAGGAGATCACGCAGGGCAGCGTCGACGTCTCCGCGGTCAGGCAGCGGATCGGGATCGTGTTCCAGCAGTTCAACCTCTTTCCGCACCTGACCGTGATCGACAACCTCACGCTCGCCGCACGGCGGATCCGAAAGCTTCCCCGCGCCGAGGCCGAACTCCGCGCGAGAGAGCTCCTCGACGTCGTCGGGCTCCCGGAGAAGGCCGGCCAGCACCCGCATCAGCTCTCGGGCGGCCAGCAGCAGCGCGTCGCGATCGCGCGGGCGCTGATGATGTCACCGAAGGTCGTCCTCTTCGACGAGGTCACGTCCGCTCTCGACCCGGAGCTCGTCGGCGAGGTGCTCGTCGTCATGCGCGACCTCGCGCGCGGGAGCGGCACGACCATGCTCGTGGTCACGCACGAGATGCACTTCGCGCGCGACGTCGGCGACCGCGTCGTCTTCATGGACGGCGGCAAGATCGTCGAGCAGGGCCGGCCGGCCGACGTGCTCGACAACCCACGCGAGGAGCGCACACGGCGCTTTCTCCGCCGTTCGCTCGAGCTCACCGGATCTCTCGACGAATTGACAATCACCGAGGCAGAAGGAGGAGAGGAATGAGAAGGATCGTCCTGGCCACGGCAGGGGTCGCCGTCGTCGCGTTCGTCGCGGCGACGCTCGGATCGGCACAGACCACCGCCCTGACCGCGCAGGCGCGGCCGGCGGCGAAGGCCCCCGTGCTCCCGAAGCTCCCCGCCGACATCGCGAGCCGCAAGCGGCTGATCGTCGGCGTCAAGTGCGACACGCCGCCGTTCGGCTACATCGACGTGCGCGGGAAGAATGCGGGCGTCGATGTCGAGATCGCCAAGCAGTTCGCCCGCTACGCCTTCGGGCGGGCGCAGCGACTGACATTCGTCTGCGCGCCGACGGCGGCGCGTGAACCATTGCTCACCACCGGGCGCGTCGATCTCGTCATCTCGACGTTCACGTACACGGCCGACCGCGACACGCGGATCGACTTCTCGCGGCCGTACTTCAATTCAACGGGTCGGTTGCTCGTCAAGAACGGCTCGCCGATCCAAAAGCTCGCCGACATCCGCGGCAAGCGGGTGGCGACGACGAGCGGCTCGATCTACGACCGCTGGATGAAGCGGTGCTTCACCGACACACAGGTCGCCGTCTTGGACAGCGTCACGAACGCCGTGCTCGCATTCAATCAGGGCCGCGCCGATGCGGTGATGTTCGACGACACCTCGCTCGCGCTGATCGCGGCGACCGATCCGTCGTCGAAGATCACGGACGATCTGTTCCTGGAGCAGCCGTACGGGATCGGGATCAAGCAGGGGAACGTGCAGCTGAAGCGGTGGGTCGACGCGCGGCTCAACCTGATGAAGCAGAAGGATCTCTTCGCGCCGATCATTCGAAGCTACATCGCGCCGCGCTTCGTGCCCGCGTTCCTGAAGAACAGCCTCCGACCGAACCAGGACTTCAAGTACCGGGACCCGAGCCTCCCGAGCCTCGACACGGTATGCCCGTAGCCTGACGCCCCGACGGGTGGTGGCCGCGGCGCAGCGGCCACCACCTTCGGCGCCCGACCATGCTTGCCGTCTACGACCTGTGGGCGTTCGTGTCCGAGAACTGGCGCGAGCTGCTCGACGGCCTCGTCAACACGATCAAGGTCTCCCTGGTCGCAATCGCCGGCTCGTTCGTGATCGGGCTCGTGCTCGGCGCCGCTCGTGCACGACGCATCCCGGTCGTCAGCCAGCTCACGGTCGGGTACGTCGAGATCATCCGGAACACGCCGATCCTCGTGCAGATCTTCATGATCTTCTTCGCGCTGCCGCAGGCGGGAATCCGCCTCGACGCGTTCACGGTCGCCTGGGTCTCGGTGACGCTCTGGGGCGGCGCGTTCAACAGCGAGAACTTTCGCGCGGGCTTCGAGGCCGTCCCGAAACGCTATGAGGAGGGCGCGCTCGCGCTCGGCTTCAGCTCGCTCGGGACGTTCCTCAACGTGACGCTCCCGATCGGCGGCCGGATCGCTCTGCCGTCGTCGATCAACACCTACATCTCTGTCGTCAAGAACACGTCGCTCATGTACGTGATCGGTTATCCCGAGCTCACGACGACGGCGATCAACATCGCCAATCTGACGCTCGAGACGCTCGAAGCGCTGACGGTGATCGGGATCGTCTACCTCGCGCTCGTGTGGAGCCTGTCTGCCGCGATCCGCGTCCTCGAAGGGCGACTCGCGCTCCCGGAGAGCCGCTAGCGATGCCCGACTGGGCCGAACCGGTCATCCGCTACATCCTCCAGGTCGGGCTCCCCGCGACCCTCCGGGTGTCTGCGATCTCCGTGGTCGGCGCGACCGTGGTCGGGATCGTGCTCGGCACCCTGCTGACGCTCGACGCCGCGGTCGCCCGGATCCTCACCCGCGGATACGTCGAGATCTTCCGCGGGCTGCCGATCCTGGTGACCGTCTTCATGGTCTATTTCGGGCTCCCGACGATCAACCCGGAGCTCGAGTTCGGCCCGCTCACGGCGACGGCGATCGCGCTGATCCTCTGGGGGAGCGCGCAGGTCGCCGAGGCGACCCGTGGCGCGGTGCAGTCGATCCCGCGGGAGCAGCACGAGGCGGCGGCGGCGCTCGGCTTCGGCTGGGTGGGGCGCCACCGCTCGGTGATTCTCCCCCAGGCGCTCCGGAGGTTGCTCCCGCCGCTCGTCAGCCTGCTCGTCAACATCATCCAGAACTCGACGCTCGCCGCGGTGATCGGCGGGATCGAGCTGCTCCAGGCGGGAAAGGCGCAGACCGAGCGGCTGACGTTCTACCCGCCGGCGGGGATCGGCGAGATCCACGCGTTCGAGATCTTCGCGTTCGTCGCGCTGCTGTTCTTCGTGATCTCGTTCCCGCTCACGCGCCTAGCCGCGTACCTCGAGAAGCGTCTCGTCTGAGGCGGACGCCCGCGGCTGCGGGGTCAGCGGGAGTCGGCGTCTTGCTGCTCTACGACGCGGAGCGAGGCAGGGCTGCCCGACCGGTCGCCCTGCGTGCGGGCCGCCGCGTGAACGGCAGGCACGCTCACGAGGTGGCGCGCCGGCCGCTTCGCCGCTACACGAGCGCGGGGCGGCCGACGCGCCACGAGGTTCCAACCGGAGGAAGCGCCCATGTGCTCACCGTCCGCAGGGCCGGGGATGTCCGCATCCCTCGGGCGGGGGATCGTGCGATCAGCCGGCGACCGGGATGCGCACGGCGTCGGCCGCCGCCTCCGCGACGTACGGGCGGCCACGCACGAACGCGACCGTCTCGGGCGGATCGTGCTGGACGCACGTTCCTCCCATCGTCAACGTCGTGCACCCCGGCTCCGGGCACACCGAAAGCATGGATCCGTGTGGTCGCATCCAGTCCGGGAGCGACTCGTTCTGCATCGGGGTCTGACGCACGGTGGCTACCTCCGGGTGGATGATGACAGACCGGTTACCCGTCTGCGGAGGGGCTAAAACCCCGGACACGTGTGCGTCAGGCGCCCATGGCGCCGGGCCGGCCGCAGAACCTCTGCCCGTCTTCGGTCAGGCAGACGAGCCCAACCAGGCGCTCCCCGTCGAGGACGACGACGCGCCCGTGCGCCTTCTCGTCGAGAAGCGCCAGCGCATCGGTCACCGGCGAGTCCGCGCGGACAACCACCGCCGCCTCGTCGACGAACCGGAGCGCCGGATCCCCCGGGTCGGCGTCGGCGGGAATCTCCGTCACCGCGCCGCAGAACCGCGAGCCGTCCACGAGGAGCACGGCGTACGTGCCCTCGTGCTCGAGCGCAGCCCGCGCCTCTGCCACGGTCACGTCGGACGCGAGCGTCTTCGGGTTTCGGAGCATCACGTCCGAGACGGCGCGCTCGTCCATCGACTCGACCATGACCCGGATGGTACGCCCACGCGGGTGTCACGCCGCCGCCGTGTCTCGCCAGAGGGAGGCGGTGGGGCGGCGCCGTCGCCGCCACGAACCGGCGGCCGCCCACGTGTCCCGTCTCTACTCGGGGAGATGCGCGGCCGGGGCGAAACTTGCGCGCTCGCGTGGCGGTTCCCTCGATCGAGGGATAGGTCGCGTCTCGACCTTCGGGCAGGGCTCTGGCGGCATTGGGGGCAGATACTCGTGGGGCGGCGCGTCTCGGTGGGGAGACGTTGCTGAGGGGGAAAGCCGAGTGATTCGCGCGCGGCGGCGCGCCTCTCGGCGTACGAGCGCTTCGACCGCGCCGGGCTCAGTACCAGCGGCCGCGCGCGAATCCGCCGAACGCAACAAGGCCCACGATGGCGATCAGGATGCCGAGCCACAGGCTCCAAACGATTGCCACGACGATCCCGATGATCACGAGGATTCCGCCGAGGCCGATCCCTGCACTGCCGCCTGCCCTTCCGTCAGCCATTCCGTTCCTCGCTTCTGTTGTCGGCGTGGTCTTCCGTCTCGTTCATGCCTGAATCTTCCCCGGCAGGAGGCCGCTGAAACCCTGGTCACGCTCCGATCGTGTGTTTCGCAAGAGCCAGGACCGGCTAGCGGAAGAGAGCAATGGGCGCCGCCGGCTGGACAATCTCGATCATCGCCATCGTGATCGTTCTCGTGATCGCCATCCGCGAGCTCGGTTGGCGTCGGTAGCAGTCAGCCGCGTGCCAGAGCAGGTGTCGCTCGTGTTCCGAACCGAGCGGTCGCCCTGGTTGACGTACGGCTCCTTCGAGTTCGACCCCGACACAGGACACCGCACCGTGCCGCTCGTCCGCGACGACGGGACGACCGCCGCGTTCACGATCCCGGAATTCGTCAGCGAGCCGAGTGACCTCGGGGAGATTGCACGCATCGTCATCGCGGCGTGTGAGCGTTGGGAGAACCGACAGGGAGTCGGCGGTTGACCCGAGAGCCGACCATCGAGGAAGAACCAGATCAACCGGGCCCGCCGCCGAGCGCGCGCCGGTCGAGACGGCCAACGCATGCCCACCCGTTGGACGGGGGCGGCGTGGAATCGGTGGACGAGCGCACATCGCCCTTCCCGTACGCGGACAATTTTGACGAGTGGGTCGCCGGCGAGACAGGGGCTCCGGAAGACCGAGCGTCGCCGCCGCCCGCTAAGACGGGGCGCGGAGCAGAGACGGAGCGTCGGGGCGACAATGATGAGAGCGGCAGACGCTCGCACCCCTAGACACAAATGGCCCCGGCATCCGTGCGTTTGCGACGTGGATGCCGGGGCCTGTATGGGCGCTACTGGGCTCGAACCAGTGACCCCCAGCTTGTCGAGAACAAGCCTCGGCAACGATGACTAGCCAAACGTGGAAACAAGCGCAAGCGGTACAACGGTATCCACGCGTCTCCGGCCCGCTCCGGCGGCTGCGGCTACCTGCGCGCTACCCGCGAGCATCAAGCCGAACTGGGCTTCCGTTGCCCCCCGCACTGCCTCGCGGCTGGCTGAGCAGCTCCTGAACCGCCCTGCTGAGCCGGATCGGGTTGGAGGGGAACCGGTCTTGGTCACACGTTCGCTCCAACGAGCCAGATCGTTCTTCAAGAGGCCGTGCAGTTGCTCGTACTCGGCTGACGGCAGGTAGCCGAGGCTCTCCTTCTGCGAGAGCTTTGCTAAGTCGCAGGACCACCATCCTCAGCCCTCGTCTTCGGCAGGTTGAGTTAGGGACGTTCCTTGCCTAGGCGACCAGACGCGCAAACGACGTCGCCTGCTGCCCCGCGTACAGTCTGGGATCATGCTCTCCTCGCGCCACGGCATCGTGATCACGGTCGTGCTCTGCGTCACGGCATTCGCCAGCGTCCAAAGCGCCCAGCCGAGGAGCACCGCCGTCTCCTCGCCGTGCGGGCTGCGCTTGGCGGCACCGTTGCATGGCGAGCTTCCGTTCCGACTCCCTCGCAGTGGACGCGCGGTGCGGCGTGTCCTGCGCGGGGCGATCCTTCGCTGCGCGCTCGAGCGTCGCGACGGATCGCTTTATGCGCGGCTGCTCTCCGACCGGCGAAAGCGCGTACTCGCTGTCGCCTTCTTCCGACGCGACGGCTCGCTTCGTCGCTCGACTGGCGCCGTCTACGCCCAGCAGCCATCCGATACCGGTGCCGAGGTCACGTGCGGGACGAGCACCCAAAGCTCGATCGGGCCGAACTACTGGACCGACACGCGAGACTGGCGGGTCGGCGCGACGCCAAAAGGCCTCGACCGTGGCAAGGCGATCAAGGCGCTCCGCGCGGCGATGGACGAGTGGACGAAGAACGTCAACTACTGCGGGATCAAAGACCAGGCAAATCCGCCGATGCACTACGCTGGCGAGACGACACGCAAGGCGGGCCAGGACGGGGTCTCGGTCGTCGATTGGGCCTCGCTTGAGAATCACCAAGACTGCAAGGGTGCGCTCGCCTGCACCGTGACCGCCTACGATGGCCAAGGCAACCCTGTCGAGTCAGACACCCGGTTCAACACCCACTACAAGTGGTCGACGACCGGAGCGAAGGACGCCTACGACGTGCAGATGGTGGCGGCTCACGAGTTCGGCCACGTGCTCCAGTTCGATCACGTACAGGGGCAGAATGACCACACCTCCGTGATGTGGCCGTACCTAGAGATCGGCGACACGTCCGGTCGCAAGCTCGGCAAAGGCGAGGCACTGGCGGACAACAGCCACTACTGACGGGGCCGTGTGGGGTGAGCACCCGGCCTCCCGGTTCGGCCGCCTGAACGCCGCCTCGCGTGCTCCGTCATTCTGTCGACGTGCCCCATGCTGCTGGAAGAACTCTGGCGCGAAAGCCCGGTTGCCCGGCTGTCGGACGTGTTCGATGACGGCCACGTCCTCTACCTCGCGGAGCACGGCCTGGAGGGGATCGTCGCGAAGCGCCACGGCGGTGCTTACCGGCCGGGCTACTGCAGCTGGACCAAGGTCAAGAACCCGAGCTACTGGCGACGCGAAGGCGAGGTTGCGCAGATGCAGCGCAGCCGAGAATGGCGGGTGCGGTCGGAGCGCCGTGTTGTTGGACGCCGAGAGCCTCAGCCCGCGTCGTGTGTCATCTGATCGATGCAGACGGTGATCGCGAGGATCAGCGCGTCGTCGCCCCCCTCCGCGATCTCGATGCCGTAGGTGTCACGCACGCGGAACCACCGCTTCGACACCTCGGCGATCTTGTCGCCGCCGCGCTCGATCTTGTACTCGTGGTCGACGATGTTCCCCTTCGCCTCCATGTCCTCGCCGCCCTCGACCTCGATCGAAAAGCGGTCGCGCAACGGGCTGACAAGCGCCTTCTTCACCGTCGCCACCGTCGTGCCGCCGCGCTCGATCTCCATCTTGTCGCGGATGCTCAGCTTTTTCTCCTGGATCGTGAACACCTCGTCGCCGGCTGGCGTCTCGAGGGCGAGCGTGTCGCGGATGCGAAGCGCCTTGCCGTCTACCTTGAAAGCGCGCTCGCCGCTGTCGGTTTCGATCCAGTAGTCGTCGCCGATCGAGAACATCTTCTCGCGCATCCGATACTTCGCCCCAACGTCGTCGCGGGGACCTTTCAGGAGCGGCATCTCCATCCTCCTTCCTGCACCGAGAATCTCGTGCCGCGACTCTACGCCACGTTTCGTGTGGACGTACTTGCGTTGAACTTCTTCGCCATCAGCGGATCACCTCGGGTGCGCGGACCATGTTCCCGGTGTCGGCGTCGACCAGCGCGTCGGTCGGGTCGAGCGGACGAAACGCCCCTTGACGGCCGGATGGTCGGGCGTCCTGACAGGCTTTCGTGACAGCGGAGGTGCAAGCCGAGCCAAGCGCGGCGTGGCGCATTTCCGTCGCGACGCGGCCGCGACGGTGCCGACCTGTTCGCCGCGTGGGCCAGGACGCGGGCCCTAGCCGTCGCGAACGCGAAAAACGTGGCGGCTCCCTCCCTTGAAGCACGGACGGACCTAGCCGCCTGCGGAGCGCGCTTCTTCGTCGACCGCGTCTGCCCACGCCCGAGCCGCCGCGTCCAAGTACGCATCCACGTCGGGGCAGTCGCCGTAGCAGTGGACATGCACCTCGGTCACGAGGTTGTCGCGTCGCCAGTGGTACGTCACTTCTCTGCCGTTGCTGTGCGCCCAGAGACGCCATGCCTCGTCTCCGAGCCCGCCGACCTCCTCTGCCTTCACCACGAATCCGTACTTCGCGCCGTATGCGCGTGAGAGCTCGTTGGAGGCCACGAATCCCACGTGGGCGTCGGCAGCGGTGTCCCAGACTACGACGGCGAGGTTTGCAAGCTTGCTCTCGTCTCGCCAGCGGTTGCCGGAGCCCCAGCCGTCCCGTTGCTCCAATTCAGCGGTCCTGCGTCGATATTTGGCGTAGATCGGGTCTCTCGCGGCTACCTGCTCCGCCGATTCATCGCTCGAAGGCTGCGGCTCGGGCTTCTGCGGCCAGGGAGGCCATCCAGGTGTTCGCGGTGCCACGTTCGCCAGCCGCTCTGCATCCGCGGCCTTGTACCTCCCACTGGGCTCGTTTCCTCCGCCACAGCCAGCAAGAGTGACTGCCACCAGAGACGCGGCAAGCGCGCCCCTCTTGGATTTCGCGCAGATTACAGCGACACGCACGACCCACGAACCATGTCACCCTGCGACAACCGCCGGAATTGACCCAATCGTGTCCCATACGACCCCGCCGCCCGCATCTACCGTGGCCGATGCGGGCCCGGCCGCCGGAGTACCCCGCGGCAGCAAGGTGGACGCCCACCTTGTGGGGGGTCATTGGCGGCACCCCTGCGCAGGCGGGGCCTGCGCGGGCTCGCGATTCACTGCGCGAGAGACTCGACCCTCCTCCGACGAGTCTCTCGCGCAGTCCTTTCTTCGTCTGGCACTCGTAGACCTTTCGACAGTCGAGCCCTGCGGCGATCCACCAGTTCCAGCGGGCGCGATCACCACTCCCCCTCCAAGGCGCAGGAACAACTCGCACGGGTGTGCAACTCGCAGGCCTTCGTCCATCGCCGGCCCGAATCAGCCACACTTCTGTGATGGCCACTCGCCTGAAGGTCGGCGGTGACGTCGAGCAGGCACTGGAGGACGTCGGCGTCCCAAGCTATGTCCTCGACTCAACGGGAGTCGTCCGGTGGATCAATGCGGCCGCCGAGCGGCTCGTCGGCGACGTTCGCGGTCGCCACTTCACCTCCGTCGTCGCACCCGAGGACAGCCGCCGCGCCCGCGAGCTGTTCTCCCAGAAGGTGCTCGGCACCACCCCCGCCACAGAGGCGACCGGCCACCTGGTCTCGACCGCCGGGACACGGGTGGCCGTTGAGATCAGCGCGGTACCGCTCAGGAACGGTGAAACGGTGGTCGGCGTCTTCGGGCTGATCGAGGGACGCCCCGACGGCAGCCCCACAGCGCCACCCCCGCATCTCACCCCCCGACAAGTCGAGGTGCTTCGTCTTCTGGAGCAGGGCCGCTCGACGAAGCAGATCGCCGCCGAGCTCCACCTGAGCACCGAGACCGTCAGGAACCACATCCGCCGTCTCTTTCGAGCCCTCGGCGTCAACACCCGACTCGAAGCCGTCGCCGCCGCGCGGGCCGCATCACCCCAGTAATCGGAAGAAGTCAAGGAGCCTTGCCAGTCGACGCCGTGGTTGCGGAGCGCCACGGCAGGAGCAGGCTTGGCGCAAGCACGAGGCCTCCAATTGACCTATTCGGGTCAACGACAGGGCATCTGAGCGGCCGTATCGTCCAGGCCGCTATGACGCTCACAGACTTGCTCGTCGCGTCGACCCCAATCATCGTGCTGATGTTCTGGCTCGCGTGGAGAGGCATCCCGACGCTGATCGATTGGAGGCGGGAGCGGAAGTACCAGGCCGAGTGGCACCGGACGTTCGGCGGCACGGGTCGGAGATCGAGCTGATGCGTCGTCGCCACGAGTGGGTCGCGTTCGGGGATCGGCTGACGCCGCGGCCGTCCATCCGATGCGGTCACTGATTCTTCGGCCGGCCTTTGAATACGAACAAGGCCAGGGCGAAGGCCCAAATCCCGAACGCTGCCAGGATCAGCGCGCCGCCACCGGCCGATTGAAGCCATCGGGTCGGACACGACAATCCCAAGCGATTACTACGCCCACCGCCCCAAGCTTGACGTTGCTACCCGCTCGCTACCCGCAAGCGACCACACGAAGGTCTCGACCGCGAGGAGGAAAGAAAAACCCCCGCGCTAGCAGG
>CAVVAW010000005.1:0-331652 GCA_963746445.1 uncultured Actinomycetes bacterium | reverse complement strand
GTCGGCCGCACAGCGAGTCCGTCGACGCCGCTACCGTCAAGCGCCCGTGCGTCTCGTCGTCGCCCGCTGCGGGGTCACCTGTGAACGCGTATCGGACAAGATGAGCCTGCTTTGGTGAGCGAAAGGCAGCTCCGAGTCGGACTCGTCACGGAGCCGGAAGGCATCGACGACCCGTATAACCGCGGGGCCTACCTCGGTCTCGAGCGGGCCGTCCGAGAGTTGGGGATCAGAGGGCGAGTGCTGACACCCGCCCCGAAGGAAGGCTACGTCCCGGGCCTCTCACTTCTCGCGCGACAGAAGTACGACCTCGTCATCGGAACGGGAATCTCCACGCCCCGCGCGATCGACAGCGTCGCCACGGGCTTTCCCGAAACGAGGTTCGCGATCATCGACTGCCCCGATCCCGATCGGGCGCATCGCCCGAAGAACGTCCTGGGCCTCTCGTTCAGCGAAGAGCAAGCCGGTTATCTGGCCGGCCACCTGGCTGCGCTCGTGCTGACGCTCTCTCCCGGGGAGGAGGTGATCAGCTCGGTCGGCGGCCAGCGGCTGCCGTCGGTCGAGCGGTGGATCGCCGGCTACCAGGCAGGCGCGCGAGGAGCCAATCCTCGCGTCACGACGTTGAACAGCTACACCGACGACTTCCTCGACCCCGTGAAAGGCAGGTCGGTCGCCCTGAGCCAGATCGCGAAGGGCTCTCGAGTCGTGTTCCAGGTCGCCAGCGCGTGCGGTCTCGGGGCGCTGGAGGCGGCAAGCGAGCGTGGAATCTGGGGAATCGGAGTCGATGTCGACCAATCCCATCTCGGCCGGCACATACTGACGAGCGCGGTGAAGAGGATGGACGTGGCCGTGTTCGACACGATCGAAGAGCTCGCGCGCGGGACGCTCGAGACCGGTCGCACTTCCCGCTTCTCCCTCCGGAACGGCGGTGTCGGCCTCGGCACGATCAGCGCGGCGCGTGCCTCGCTCGCTCAAGGCAGAGATCGAGGACGTCAGGGCCGAGATCGTCGCCGGGAAGATCCCGATCGCGAGCTCGGTCACATAGCGCTCCCCTGCGCTCTCGCTCTGGATCGAAACCCAGACGGTCCCGTCCCAGGAGGCCACGTCGGTCGGCGCGTGGCCAACCGGAACGAGGCCTACAACCCGACCGTCCTGCGGATCGATCTGGACGACGGTGCCGTCGGCGTTGTTGGCCGCGAACACCGCTCCATCCGTCGCGCACAGGCCCACGAGCCCTCTGCCAACCGGGGTCGTCTGAGTCACCGTTCCCGTGTCCGGGTTGATGCGCCAGACCTGGCCTCGCGAGTCGGAGACCCAGACAGCCTGCTTCCCGGCCGTCAACGCGACGGGGTACCCGATGGGCACCTCGGTCGTGGCTGTGTTCGTGTGCGGCTCGATGCGCAGGGCCCGCTCGGCGGTCGTCACCACCCAGAGTGCCTCCTCGCCGAGTGCCACGCCTACCGGTACATGGCCGACGTCGATGATCGCGGAGGGCTCGTTCGTCGCCGGGTCGATGCGGAGCACATGGTGAGGACCCGCGGCGACCCAGACGGAATCGTCATCGGCGTCGACCGCGTAGGTCGGGTTCCAGACGAGCTCGCTCGAGCCCCTCAGGTCGATCGTCTCGACGACGGCGTCGGCGCTGGGATCGATGCGCGAGACCGTGCCGTCGCTCCCGTTCGCCACCCAGACCGCATCGGTGGCGACGGCGAGGTCTATCGCCGGTGCTCCGATTCCGATCGTCCTGATGACTTCGCGGCGATCTGGATCGATGCGGGAGACCGTTCCATCGTCTGCGTTGGCGACCCAGACCGAGCCGTGCCCGATCGCGAGGGCGACAGGCCTTCGGCCTACGAGCACGTGGCCCACGACCCGGGAGCGCTGCAGGTCGATCACAGCGACCGAGTCGGGAGGAACCGCCGGCTCAGTCCGTGACGACGCTCGGCGACGCTGTGCGACAGAGGGTCGTTTGACCCCGGCGACTACCGGCGACTCGAGCGAAGGATCGTGGTTGAGGATGGCTCTCTCGAGGCGTTGGAGCTCATCGTCCGGCTTGAGCCCGAGCTCCTCGGCCAGCAACCGCCGGCCCGAGCGGTAGACCTCGAGCGCGTCCGCCTGGCGGCCGCAGCGATAGAGCGCGAGCATCAGCTGGCCGCGCAGACGCTCGCGCAACGGATGCTCGGCGACGAGGTCTCGAGCTCGGCGACGACCGCGCCGTGGCGTCCGAGTTGGACGGTCGACTCGAATCGCCCCTCGACGGTCTCGAGACGAAGCTCCTCGAGGCGCCGGATCTCGCGTTGGGCGAAGTCCACGAACGCGAACTCGGCGAGGGCCGGGCCGCGCCAGAGGGCCAATGCCTGCTCGAACGTCCGCAGCGCCGACTCCGGATCGTCCTGCAGCGTGCGCCACGCCTCCGCAGCAAGCGTCGCGAATCGGTGGGCGTCGACCGCGCGCGCCGGGACACGCAGGACATAGCCCGGAGCCTGGGTGACGACCGCTCCGTCCGAGCCGAGCACACGTCGCAGGTGGGAGACATACCCCTGGACGGCCTTCACGGCGGTACTCGGTGCCGTGTCGCCCCAGAGCGCCTCAACCAGCGCGTCGACGGAGACAACCTCACCCCGCCTGAGCACAAGAGCGGCAAGGAGTGCGCGCTCGCGCCCCGTGGGCAGCCCCACCTCTCGGCCTGAGTCGTCGAAAACCTGAAACGGGCCGAGGATCCTGAGCTCCACCTGTCCTCCCGGGCGGCCGAGCGTACCACCCTCCCGGGCGGCGCCCCTACCCGTTCCTTACCGGTCTTTACGGATTTCTGGATGCCGCATTGCAGCCTGCGCAGCGTCCGGCCGCCACGGGGGCGAGCGGACACCCAAGGAGGTCGAGATGAAGGCTCACCGGCTCACCGTCACGTTCGCCGCCGTCGCATCCGTCGCCGCCCTGATCGGTGCCGGGGCCGCTGCCACCAGCGGCACCCCCGACTGGCTCGACGCGCTCAACGCGCGGAGCGCCGCATTCAACAAGCAGTACGGTCTCGGGGACGACGCCGGCCGACGCCCGCTCACGGCGCCAGGCCCGGATTGGCTCCAGGCGCTCACGGCCAGAAGCGACGCGATGAACCGCGAGTACGGACTCGGGCAATACACGCGTCAGACCGCGCGAACCTCTTCGACGCCAGAGTGGCTCGCGGCACTGAACGCCCGCAGCGACGGCCTCAACGAGCAACACGGGCTGGGCGACGACGCGCCCAAGCGCTGACAGCGCGGCGCGGCGGGGTCAACTCGTACCTCAACGGCAGGAGACGGCGGGCCGAGGCACCCACCGCCCGCCGTCCTAGCCGCCTGACGGGGTAGCCTCGGCGCCCGTGCGTCTCGTCGTCGCCCGCTGCGAGGTCACCTACACCGGCCGCCTCACCGCCTACCTGCCGGAGGCGATCCGGCTGCTCATCTTCAAGGCCGACGGCTCGGTGCTCGTCCATGCAGACGCAGGGGGTTATCAGCCGTTGAACTGGATGACGCCGCCGACGGTGATCGAGGACGGGGAGGACATGATCGTCGTCCGCAAGCGTGCGGGGCGGACGGAGGACCGGCTCGAGATCCGCATCTCGGAGCTCCTCGCCGAGTTCGAGCACGAGCTGGGTGACGATGCGGGGCTCGAGAAGGACGGCGTCGAGCGGCACCTCCAGGAGGCGCTCGCGGAGATGCCGGAGCGGATCGAGCCGGGCCTGCGCCTCGTCCGTCGCGAGTGGCCGACCGACGTCGGGCCCGTCGATCTCATGTGCCGCGACGAGGACGACGGCTGGGTGGCCGTCGAGATCAAGCGGATCGGGACGATCGAGGCGGTCGAGCAGCTCTCGCGCTATCTCGAGGTGATCCAGCGCGACCCGGCGCTCGCGGCCTGTCGCGGCATCCTGGCCGCTTGCGACGTCAAGCCGCAGGCGCGGACGCTCTGCGAGGCGCGTGGCCTCGGCTGGGCCGAGGTCGACCTCGCGGTGCTCCGCGGCGAGCGCGAGCCGGAGCTCACGCTCTTCGACGCATGACCGTGCACTCACGCGGACGGGGATGGACGCAGCCATGCGGACGCTCGACGTGCGGTGGCGAGCCGTGGCGACATTCGACGCGAGCTGGGGCGGGCAGCGCGGGCCGAATGGCTCCGGTATCGGTCTAGCGAACGGCGTAGGACGTCGCGTCGGGCTCGTGGAAGCGGACGATCCCCGCGCCCTCGCCGCGGAGCTCTGCGCGGGCGGCGCGGGGGAGGGGCTCGAACGGCTCGAGGCGGAGCGTCGCCTTCCTCGCCGTTCGCTCGACCCGCCACGAGCCGGCGACGGCACCGTCGACGAGGAACGTCGCCATCGACTGCGGCGCCCTATTCGAGAAGACGAGCCCGCGGAAGCGCTCCGGCAGGACCTGCGTTCGGCGCACGTGCACCAGGAGCACTGCGTCCCAGTGGCCGAGGAAACGGACCGGTGCGGGGGCGTCCTCCCGAACCAGCGGTGCTCGCGGGAGGTCGACGAGCTCTTTGTCGTCCTCGTCACGGAGTGTCCGCAGGCGCATTCGCTCGGCGACGGGGAGGAGCGACGCTCGTCCTACGCCGGCCCACGTGGCCGCATCCTTCAGGGTGGACGGCCCGAACGCGGCCAGGTAGCGGCGGAGCAGGTGCTCGAGCCCCTCGTCCTCCGTGACGCGCTCGCGCGGCAGCCACTCCCCGGCGAGCCGGAACAGGTCTGCGCGGCGGCGCTCCCAGGTGCCCGACGGCGGCACGCGGACCAGCGGTATCCACATCCCCGACCAGCCGGGCGCGCTCTTCTCGGACCGCAACGCGTCGATCTCCTTCCGGTGCCACGTCCGTCCCGCCAGGCGGCCCTCGAGCTCGCGGGCGACGAAGTCGACGTTCTCGGCGAGCTCGTGCCGCCCCCACGTCCTGAGCCACCACTCCCGGCGAGACGGGCCGATCCCAGCCTCGAAGCGCCAGTAGTCGCGCGCTGAGACGAGATGGATCGTCGACCGCATCAGCGTCCCCTGGACGGCGCGGCGGCGCTCCAATGCTCGAGTCAGGTCGTCGCGCGAGAAGCCGTCGAGCATCGACCAGAGCCGGACGTACGGCGACGGCGCGTACTGTGCCTGGAGACCGCCGACGCGCTCGAGCGCGCGGCCGATCGGGAGCCGCGTCCGGGTGAGCAGCAGCTGGCGTGCGAGGAGCGTCCGGTTCAGGCTCGTCGCGGAGAGCCTCACGGGCGGACGGCCGCCTTCAGATAGTGGCGCGGCGGGTCGTCGAACAGCGCAGCCACGCCTTCGAGGCCGACCTGGTGGGTGACGAGCCGCTCGAACGGGTACGCGCCGCTCGCGAGGAACGCGAGCGCGGCGCGGAACTGCCGCGGCGTGTGGTGGAACGAGCCGGCGAGGCGCACCTCCTCGTAGTGGATCCGGTACGGGTCGACGGACACGCGTGCCTCCCGCGGCAGCCCGCCGAACGCGAGCACGGTGCCGCCCGGGCGCACGAGCTCGAGCGCCCGCTCCCAGGCCTCGACCGTCCCCGCGGCCTCGATCACGACATCTGCGCCCTCAGGATCGGCAACGCTTGCGCCGAACGAGGACGCGAGCGCGCGCCGCTCCTCGCGCGAGCCAACCCCGACCGGATGCCCGCCTGCGTCCGCGACACACGCGCAGAGCATCAGCCCGATCGGACCGAGCCCGACGATCGCGACGATGTCCCCGCGCCGCACTCGTGCGACGTCGACTCCGTGGAGACAGCAGGCAAGCGGCTCGGCCATCGCGGCCGATTCGGGCGCGAGTCCGGGAGGGACGGGGAGGAGGTTCGTCCGCGCGATCCGCTCAGGGACGAGGAGGAGCTCGGCGTAGGCGCCGTTCAGGAGCGGGAAGAGGTGCTCGCACAGCGTTTCCTGCCCGCGCGCGCAGGCGGCGCACGCGCCGCACGGCGCGGAGTTGGCGGCGACCATGCGGCGGCCCGTCGCGACGTCTATCCCGCAGACCTCGTGGCCGAACGGGCTCGGGGGCGGGCCGAGCAGCACGGGATGCCCTCTGCGGTACGCCTTCAGGTCGGTGCCGTCCGTCAGCGCAACCTCGACCTGCAGGAGCACGTCACCGTCGGCGGGGATCGGCTCGGGGACGTCCTCCAGGCGGAGGTCGCCCGGCCCGTGGAGCCGCAACGCCCTCACGGGGTGAAGACGACCTTCAGCGCGTCGCGGCTGCGGAACAGCTCGAGCCCCTCCCGGAACCGATCGAGCGGCAGGACGACCGGCTCGGGGACGTCGAGGTCATGGAGCAGCGCGAGCGCCTCGCGCATGTACGCCGGCGTCGCCGATCGCGCACCGGCGACGGTCAGCTCCCACCGGTACACGGCCGCCGCCGGGATCTCGCCGGCGTCCGCGAAGACGAGCACGGTGCCGCCCGGGGCGATCGCCTCGAGAGCCGTCGCGACGCCCCCGCCCCCCGAAAGGACGACCGCGTCGACGGGCCCGTCCGGCGCACGTCCGGCCCGGCGAGGATCGAGGTCGACCGCGAACACCTCGTCACCGCGACGCTCGAGGACGAGCCCGAAGAGCCGGCCGACGAAGCCGTAGCCCACGACGAGCACGCGCCCGCGAGGAACCCGCGCCGCTCCCCGGAGGACGCAGGCGAGCGGCTCGACCATCGTCCCGCGCCAGTCGGGCCAGTCCTCCGGGAGGTCGACCCATGAATCCGCACGGACGCGCTCGGCGAAGCCGCCGGGCCGGATCGTCGACGCCGGAAACCGCTCGCAGGTCGACTCGTGCCCTGCGAGGCAACGCTCGCACTCTCCGCACGGCACGTGGTGGACGAGAGCTACGCGACGGCCGTCCTCGAGCTCGGCGGCGACCTCGTGCCCCAGCACCGAGCCCGCATGCGCTGCGTCGAGCTTCTCGACGTCCGACCCGCAGAGGCCGCAGCCCAGGACGCGCGCGAGGGCACCAGGCCCGTCGGGCTCCGGCACGTCGGACAGGACGGGCTGCCCGCCGGCATCGAGGACGATCGCCCGCACGGCGCGTATCGTAGGTCGCTCCGAACGGAGGGAGGAGCATGCCGCTCAAGCTGCACCGCTGCCCCGCGACGTGGGCGAAGATGTCCGGCCACCCGTGCTGGCGCGTCCAGAAGGCACTCGACGACATGGGCGTCGAGTACGAGGTCGTCAAGGAGGCGTGGCCACTACGGAGCCGCCGGACAGCCGTGATCGAAGGGACGGGCCAGAGCTCCGTCCCGGCGATCGAGCTCGAGGACGGGACGTGGTACCGCGAGCAGTCGGCCGAGATGGAAAAGGCGATCCGCGAGGGCCGCTTCGGGCCGGGTACCGCCGCCTGACCGGCGCTACACTTCCTCTCTCGCGGGGCTATAGCTCAGTTGGGAGAGCGCCTGGATCGCACCCAGGAGGTCGCCGGTTCGAGTCCGGCTAGCTCCATCCACAAAGGGCCTGCATTTGCAGGTCTTTTGCTTTCGCCGGAGGCAACACAGGTGGACGCCTGGCAATAAGATGGCAACGGCTAGGGGAGGCGTGACCGCACCGGACATCTTCACGAAGCGCGCCGACCCGGGCACGCTAGACCGTCGCGCGCAAGTGCGCCCGTTTGAGCAGTTGGAGCCGCAGGTCTTCGAGTCCTTCCAACCGATGTCGTTGTGTCGCGAGGAGCAGTTCGCCCTCGTCGCGGCGAGCGACCGTGATCTCGTATGTGCCGGCGTCGAGCAAACGACCCAGGCGAACGGCGAGCTGACGCTCGCCGTCCTCGTGCAGTCGTCGGATCAACTCGCAGAAATCGGAAAGCGGTACCTCCGCTCCGACAATGCGGACGAACATGAGAGCCTCCACTGCAAGTCTTTGTAACGTGAGACAAACAAGACGAGCGTATGTGGCCGTCTGCCAGGGGCCGGGGTCGGAAGGGACTCGAATCAAGTCGCTTCCGACCCCTTATGACCCTCGAAGTTCTAGTTCATGGTCGTCGCCTCGACGTCCGTGTGCGACGTGCCGAGCTGAATCCGGCGTGGCTTCGCCTCCTCGGGCTTGGCGACGTGAACCTCAAGCACGCCGTTCGTGTACGAAGCCGAGATCTTCGTCTCGTCTACACCCTGGGGCAGGCCAGCTGCGCGCGAGAATGAGCCGAACCTCCGCTCAAACCGGTAGAAGCGGTCCTCTTTCGCCGCCGTTGTCCTCTCGCGCTCGCCGCTGACAGTCAGCGTGTCGTCGTGAACCTCGATCGAGATCCGTTCCTCGTCGAGACCAGGGAGGTCGAACGCATAGACGATCTCCGTGTCTGTCTCCCAGACATCGAGTGACGGCACCCAACTCTGGTTGGAGCGATTCTCGTATAGGCCGCTTAGCAATCGGCCCATTTCGCCCTGCAACTGGCTCAGCTCCCGGAACGGTTCCCAACGGACAAGTGTGGACACCTTTCCTCCTTTCAATGGCATTAGGTGCGATTGCCAGTATATAACCTGATGCGATCTCTATCAAGTTTCTCCGGATGGCGGGCCAGGCGCTCGACCGCGTCCGGCCCGACGCTCTTGATAGCTCCATCATCGCGACCGCCTTCTGTGGCTGAGCCGCCGGGCCGGTCGACTCTCTCGTTGGCTCCCCGAAGTCTCGAACCCGGGTGAGAAGCGAACCAGGGTCGGGTGCGGCGGTCAGCTCAGAGCGAGGACATCCGCGAAGCGCTGTTCGGCCAGGGCGCCGAACAGGGGATGCCGCGAAAGCTTGGCCTTCGTCGTGGCGGGGCTCGAGAGGCCGCAGAGAAAGCGGGCACGCTGGCGGGGCGTTCCGAGCGCCGTTGGATGCTCGGCCGTCAGTTCGTCGAGGACGGCTCGGTCTAGCTCGAGTTCCGGGGTCGCAGCCGGCTCCGGGAGGCTTTGGGCCGATCCGGTCAGGCAATACGAACAGTGGCCGCACGGCTCGGCGCGGGTCTCGCCGAAGTAGCCGACGAGCGACTGCACCTGGCAGCCATCGTGCTCGACGAGAGCGACGACTCGCTCGATCCGCTCCGCCTCTGACTGCTCGCGGCGGTCGAAGCGCTCGGCGAGGCGGTCGCGCAACTCGTCGAGCGACGGCGGCTGCTTTAGCAGCGTGAAGCGCTGGCGCACGTCGGCGACCTTCAGCTCGACCAGCCCCCGCTGCTCCAGGTCGCCGAGCGCTTTGACCACGCGCTCACGTTCCTCGTCAGGCACTGCATCGGGGTCGACGCCCGTCCAGATGCGCCCCTCCTTGCCGCTTGCCAGCACACGTCGCAGGAAGTCGGCGCGGTCTGGGTCGAGGGCCGCATAGACGCCGTCCCACTCGCCGCTTGTCGGACGTACGCTGTAGCCCGCGTAGAACGGCGTGCCCTGCGCGAGGAAGCCGTCGAGCTCGAGGTAGGTCAGGATCGTCTTCAGCACGAGCGGCCGTACGTCGTGGCGTGACGAGAGCTCGTATTCGGAGACGGCGAATTGCTCGCCCTGCGAGTGCGCGAACACGTCGTCGAGCAGGCCTGCGATCGCCTCGGGGGTCGGCGTGTCGCCGAACGCGAAGTTCTCGAGCGTCGGCACGTCGTCGCGGCACGCAAAGAGCTCGCAGATCGACGGCTCGCCGTCGCGTCCGGCGCGGCCGATCTCCTGCGAGTACGACTCGAGGCCCTTCGGCAGGTTGAGGTGGTAGACGTAGCGCACGTCGGCCTTGTCGATCCCCATCCCGAACGCGATCGTCGCGACGACAATGTTCGCGTCAGAGTGTGTCCACCACTCCTGCACCCAGACGCGGTCATCAGCGTTCATGCCCGCGTGGTAGGCCCGCGCGGGCAGGCCTGCCGCCACGAGCAGGGCAGCGACACGCTCCGCCGTGCGCTGCAACGTGACGTAGACGATCGTCGAGCCGGGCGCGCGCTCGCGCAGGCGGTCGATCAGCGCCTGGTCGCGCTCACGCGCGTCGACCGGCGTGGTGAGCAACGTCAGGTTCGGTCGGTAGAAACCGGTGACGACGGAGTCGCGCTCCTCGATCCCGAAACCAGCGCGGATATCGGCGACGACCGCGGGGGTCGCAGTCGCCGTGAGCGCGAGCACGCGCTCAGCGCCGAGTTCGCGTGCGCGCGCCGCGAGCTTCAGATAGTCGGGGCGGAAGTTATGGCCCCACTCCGAGATGCAGTGCGCCTCGTCGACCGCGAACAGCGCGATCTTCGTCTGACCGAGCTGCGCGAGGAAGCGCTCGTTGTTGAAGCGCTCGGGCGCGACGTACAGCAGCTTGAGGCTCCCGTCGCGCAGGCGGCCGGAAACGGCCCGCACCTCATTCGCGGCGAGGCTCGAGTCGAGCCGCGCCGCGTCGACGCCCTGGCGCGCGAGCAGGTCGATCTGATCCTTCATCAGCGCGATCAGCGGCGACACGACGACCGTCACGCCTTCGAGCATCAGCGCGGGCAGCTGGTAGCAGAGGCTCTTCCCCGCTCCGGTCGGGAACACGGCGAGGGCGGAGCGGCCGGCGAGCAAGGACTCGACGACTTGTTGCTGGCCCGGCCGGAACGCTGTGTATCCGAAGCGGGAGGTGAGGATCTCGGAGGCGGTGGTCACCGTCCGACGGTAGCGGCGAGCCGGCTCAAGGCGGCGTGGGCTGGGGCCGAGACCTTGCGCCGGCGCGGCAGTTCTGGGAACGGCCATGGTGACGGCCGGCGGTACGGCAGCGCGGGCGCGCGCCGGACGAGCGGTTCTCGCTGCCCTGCTTGGGGTGGTGAACCTGTCCGCTGCTCTCGAGGGTGTTGAGCTTGGCGGGCCGCGCCGACGGCGCCCCACGCGACGTTTGCTGTGAGATCGGCACTACGCGGTGCGCGCCCGCGTGCGACCGCCGGTCCGTCGTGCGGCGACGACCTGATCGGCGACGATCACGCCGATCAGGACGGCCAACAGCGCCCCGGCGACCAGGAGTGCAGGAGCGAGGGCCGCGATCGGCGCGATCGCGAAGCAGGCTAGGGCCCCGCCGATACGTCTCGAGCTGATCCTGCCGGTGACGCGCAGCCGGAGCGCCGCCTGCGCGAGCAGGTACACCGCAGGCCCGCCGACGACCACGGCGAGCTCCGCGGCCGAGAGCTCGTCGGTGGGCTGGGCGATGACGATCTCATCGCCCACCGCGCTGAGAAGGATGCCGGCGATGATCACGATGTGGAGATAGGTGTACGCGTCGCGCGCCAGCAGCGTGCGACGCTCTGCCCGCTCGAGCGCGCGCTCGGCCAGGGTCGCGACGAAGTTGAAATAGAGCCACCAGAGGGCGGCGGAGCCGAGGAACGCGATCGCGAACGCGATCACCCGCGCGGGGGTCAGCTCGAGCTGCGACGTCGTCGCACCGGTGACGACGATCGATTCCCCGAGCGCGATGATGACGAACAGCTGGAACCGCTCCGCGAAGTGCTCGGTGCCGACGTCCCATGCCTCGGGGGCAAGCCGCGGGCGCCAAGGCACCCAGAAGGTCACGAGCGGTGCACCGTAGTCGAGCGCGAGCGCGGCGAGCCAGAGTGCCGCGCGCGCCTTCCCGTCGACCAGTGCTCCCGCGAGCCAGAGAGCCCCCGCGGCGACGAACCAGGTCAGGATCACGGACGCGCGCTCGCGCTCGATCGTGCCGCGGTCGGCGGCGACGAACGTGAGGAACAGGTGGCGCCCAACCTGAATCGCGACATACGAGCCGGCGAACATCAGGGCCCGTTCGCCGAACGCGTCCGGGATCGCGATCGCCATCAGCAGGCTGGCCAGCATCAACACGATCAGCAGGAGCCGGACGAGGACCGAGTCCGGGTCCAGCTCGTTGGTCACCCACGTGGTGTAGTTCCACGACCACCAGACGACGAGAAGGATGAGAGCCGCCTGGCCGGCGCCCTGCCACGTGAGGTTGTCGAGCAACAGATGCGAGACCTGCGTGATCGCGAAGACGAAGACGAGGTCGTAGAACAGCTCGAGCGTCGTCGTGCGCGGCTCGCTGTCGGCGTCGCGAACCAGCTCGGCTCTGCTCAGGTTCGGCATCGCGGTGCAGCGTAGGTTCTGCGCAGATGTTCGGACGATTCCGAACGCGGCGATACTGAGCGTGCCCGATGAGCTGTCGCTGCTCCCGTTGGCGTGCTCGTGCTCGATCGCACCGGCGGATTGACAGTTCTACTTGCGCTCGTCGAGTTCTCGGGTCTGTTTCGAGGCCTGTGAGGAAGGACGTCTAGAACGCGGAACCATCACGGGAAGGTCCGTAGAGCAGCGCTATCCTCGAGCGGTGGAGCGGAAGCTGGCGACGGTCTTGTTCGCCGATCTCGTCGGCTCTACGGCGATGGGTGCCGAGCTCGATCCCGAGTACGCGCGAGACCTCCTCGAGCGCTTCTACGACGCGATGGAAGCCGAGATCGCGCTCGGCGGCGGGACGGTGGAGAAGTTCATCGGCGACGCGGTCGTCGCGGTCTTCGGCGCCCCGGTGGCCCAGGAGGACCACGCCGAGCGGGCGCTGCAGACGGCGCTCTGGATGCTCGAGCGTCTGCACGAGCTCTTCGCGGACCGCCTCGCGCTGCGGATCGGGGTGAACACGGGCGAGATCGTGGTCGGACGGACGCGCGAGGGAAGCTCGTTCGCGACCGGCGACGCCGTGAACGTCGCGGCGCGACTCGAGCAGGCGCAGTCGGCCGCGCGCGAGCGAGCTCGCCCGGCTCCAGCGAATGGCGTCGACCGAGGAGCCCCGCCTCGCCCTGCTCGTCGGCGACCTCGGGCTCGGCAGCTCCTCCGTACACGCCCCCCATAGAACGGCGAAGCCCTCGCCATGCGCAAAGTACTCGCGTCCTGGACCGTCGATTCGCCCACACCCAGACCGATGCGCACCTGCAGCTTCGGCTCCGACCGCCGATAGCGGCGCTCGATCAGCTGTTGCATGGACACCGCACACCGCACCGCCGCCGACGCAGAGCTGAAAGCGACCATCATCCCGTCGCCGGTGCTCCTGAACTCGCGCCCGCCGGACGCGCCGACCGCCTCGCGCAATACGTCGAAGTGCTCGTCCCGCAGCTCGTCCGCGCGAACAGGGCCGACGGAATTCGCCAACCACGTCGAACCGACGAGGTCGGTCACCAGAATCGTCGCCAGCTCTATCGACGCGCGGCGGTGATCTCAGCCAGAAGACCGGCGGCCGTTCGTCGACCCACGGGGCGTTCACCTGGCCGCCGGTGCGCACGTTGGCGTTCGGGCGGCCGGTGGCGGTCGCGATCTCCGGGCCATCCAGCTGCCCGCGGGCTTTGCGAGGGTTGACCTCGTTCGGCACGGGGCCATTATCCGCTTGCGAGAGGGATACCGAGCGGCTAGGGATCACATAGACTTTTGCCCTTCCCGCGCGTTCGCCATAGACCGTTCGTTACCTATCGCACGCGCCAACGCACCGGACTCCTCCGAGGGAGGACCACGTGGCACGGTTCAGGATCTCCTCACATGGTCGGCTGCAGGACTGGGTGGCGGTCGAGAGAGGCTACTTCGATGAGGAAGGGCTCGATTACGAGCTGGACGTCGTCGCCCTCGAGCGGACCGCCGCCGGCGTGGCCGGAGCGGCCGACCCGGATGCGCGCGGTGACATCCGGGTGGGTGCGTATGAGTTCTTCGGGAAGCAGGCTCCGGGCAAGCGCGATATGAGTTGTGCCTGCCACTGGGCGGTCAACCAGGCGGCGAGCGACCAGCACGGCCGGATGTGGGGGCACGCGTACTCGATCCTCCCGAGCGGGATCTACGTCGGCGGCGATTCGGAGATCCGCCGGCCGGACGATCTCGCCGGCGTCGCCGTCGCGGTCGGCTACCACTCCGGCAGCCACTTCTCGGCCATCCAGGCGCTCGAGGCGGTGCTCGATCCGGAGCAGATCAGTCTCCGCTTCGTCGGCATGCCGTACGACCGCGTCGACGCCCTGCTCGACGACACGGTTCCCGCTGCGAACATCTGGGGCGCTGCGACGTACCTCCTCGAGCAGCAAGGCTTTCGCAAGGTGCTCGACAGCACCTTCATGGCGGGCTTCCTCTTCAGCGCGCACATCGACCCCGACGACGTCGAGAAGTACTTCAAGGGGCTCAAGCGCGCGCAGATGGACATCGATTACGAGCCGGAGCGCTACAAGCACTACTACCTGAAGGAGATCCCCGAACGCTTCCACGACATGATCGACGTGCGCGGTTTCGGCAGCGGTGAGCGCGTCGTCTTCCTGCCGTACACACGCGAGACGTACGAGCGCTCGCAGGAGTGGATGCGCGAGCGCCACCTGTTCGAGGACGCGCCTCCCGCGCAGGAGTTCACATCTGTCGTGCAGCTCTAGCGGACTTCCCCCAGCGCGACAACCGCGAGCTGCACGCACCTCCTGCGAGCGGCCACGTCCCCAGCCGGGCCTGAGCGGCCGTCGTGCTCTGATCGCGGGGACGGAGGTGGGCGTCGGACGGCGCGGTTGACCAAGGCGTCGGCGCGTGGCGCGGCGAGTCGGTAGGTCCCGCGGCCCGCACAGAGGCCGACGTCCTGACGGAGATCGGGACGAGATCCGGTCTGGAGCAGGCCGCGCGCACCTGATTGTCTAACCCGCTGACTGCCAGCACCACGGAGCCGTCTGGTCGGTACCAGGAGGTCGGCGGTTGGGGTCCGCCTAGCTCCACTCAGTCGCACCCCGGCCGCCCTCGCCTAGATTCGGCGGAAGCGAGCGTCGCTGAACGAGTAGACGGCGAAGGCGATCAGGCCCGCGGCGACCAGTCCCAGGAGAAGCTGGCCGTACGGCTGCTGCAGGAGCTTTGCGAGCGCGCCGTCGATCCCGACGGCCGCCTTCGGGTCGTATTCGACGGCGGCCTTGACCAGGAAGGCTCCGGCGAGGGTGAAGACGACCATTCGTGCGAGATGCCCGACGAGACCGATCCACCCGATCCACGTCCTCGTGCGCGGCCCCATCTCCTCGGTCTTCGAGTCGGCCAGGAAGTCCTTCGTCACGCCGCGGTACCCCTGGTAGAGCCCGACGCCGACCAGGACCAGGCCGGCTGCCCCGACCAGCCAGGTGCCGGCGGGCCAGCCGAAGACGCCTGCCGTGGTCTTGTCGGGGCTCGCCGAGGCCTTCGAGGAGCCGGCGAGAATCCGGACGGCGATGATGCACATTCCGAGATAGACGAGGCCGCTGGCAAGCGCCGCGACCCGATCGAGCCCGGTGTCCGAGCCCTCGGGGCCGCGTCCCAGCGCCGCACGGACCAGTCTCCAGAGCGCGTAGCCGCCGAGGCCGATCGCAACGAGCGTGAGCAGGACCTTGCCGAAAGGCTGCTCGACAAGCGTGTGGAGGGCGCCTTGCTGATTTGTGAGCTTGCCGCCGTGTCCGAGCGCGAGCTTGAGCGCCAGAACCCCGATGATGGCGTAGATCAGTCCGCGCGCGACGAAACCCGAGCGCGACAGCCATTCGAACCCATCCGATCGGACGACGTCTTCACGAGCCGCCCGGGCCGTGTGCAACGCACTGCTGTTGGGGGTGTCGGTCATGTGCTTCTCCTCCCGTGCGCGGTCAGGCGCCGTCGCGCACACGCACTGTGATCGCCTTTGGCTCGACCTTCGCCTTCAGATGCTTGACGGTGGTGCGCTCGCCGCCGTCGAGCTCGTATCGGACCTTGCGGCTCAGCTCCACCTCGACCTTCTCGACTTTCGTGGTCTGGACGAAAGGCGAGCTGCTGGCCGTACCGATCGCTGTTTGGGCGATCGTCCGCGCCCACTGGCCGATGCCCTCGGCATTCGTAACGCCGAGCTCGAGCAGGCCGTCGTCCGGGCGCGCGTTCTCGAAGACGTCGACCCCGCCGAACAGCGAGCCGACGTTCCCGATGAGGACGCAGCTCGCCTTGCCCTTGTACCAGAGCTGGCCGTCCACCTCGATACGAGCTTTGAAAGGGTCGCCGCGGAGCTGCTTCGAGGCAGTCCAGATGTACGCGACGCGGCCGAAGCGGTCCTTCAGCCCGCCGTCGGCATCCTGGATCATCTGCGCGTCGAGCCCCGCTCCCGCCATCACCGTGAACCGCTCGCCGTTGATCTTTCCGACGTCGAGCTGGCGCTCCGAGCCGTGCAGGCCGATCTGCACCGCCTCGGGGATGTCCTGCGGAAGGTCGAGGCTGGAGGCGAAGAGGTTCGCCGTTCCGGCCGGGACGATCGCGAGCGGAACCCCTTTCCCGGCGAGGACGTCGACGCACCGCTGCACCATCCCGTCGCCGCCCCAGACGAAGACAAGCTCGGCCCCGTCCTTCAGCGCCGCACGGACACGCTTGGGCGCGAAGCGGCTCTTCGGCACCTCCGACCAGATCGGATCGGTGACACCGGCGTCGGCGAGGGTCTGCCGGAGCTCCTCGAGCCCTCCACCGACGGTCTTGCCGGCATGCGCGATCACTGCGACCTTGGTCATGCCTGCTCGCGCTTCGCGTCGGTGGAGGCATGAGCGTCATGAGCGTCGCGCCGGGCCGCGGCGGCGCCCGCCGCGCGCGCGGCGAAAACGGTCACGACGAGCGCGCCCGCACCCAGAAGCAGGCCGGCGACGCTGTCCGTCAGATGGTGCATGCCGCGATACATGCGCGCCCAGGCGACGAACAGGGGGATCGCGACCAGGAATGCGCACGCCGCGACGGTGACGGTTGTGCGGCGCGCCCACGAGGCGAGCACCAGCAACAACCCGCCGTACAGGGCCAGCGCCGCGGCCGTGTGGCCGGAGGGGAAGCTCGCGTCGACGGGAAGGCTCTCCAGGCGATCCACGTCGGGGCGATCGCGATGGACGATCAGGGTTGTCGCGCGGTATGCGCCCGACTCGATGCAGATGACGAACAGCACGAAGGCGGCAAGACGCCAGCGCCGGAAGGCGAGGAACGCGACGAGGCAGGCACCCACCACCACGGGGATGACGACGCCTCCGGCCAGCGTCGAGCCGATCCAGGACAGATGCTCGAGCGTCGGGTCGCGGTGGTCGGCCAGCCATCGATTGATGCTCTCGTCCCGCGCCGCGAACCCTCCCATCGGCAACAGCAACTGGGTCAACACGAGGCCCAAGCCGACCATGACGGCGAGGAGAGCTGCATACCCGAGTACCACGGCAGCCAGGAAGACTGCTACCGGCCGCTCTGCTCCGATGCGCCGCGAGAAGGACTCTGCCCACGATTCGGGCCGTGGCTCGAGTAACGGGACGTCCGGGGCCGGAGGCCGCCGGGAACCTTCGCGGTCCACTATCGGGCCGGACGCTGACGCGTCGACCGGGACCGTCTGGAGCGTTCCCACGCCGGCGGATTTCTCCACTGTTGCCATGCCGGCGGGTTTACCCCGCCCCAATCCTGGCCAATCCTCATGCTGGTACGGGTGTTCACAGACCGAGAGGCATGGGTGAGTCACAGATGCCGTTCCTGATCCTCCTGCTCGTCGCGACGATCGCGGGATCCCTGGTGTTCCTGCTGGGCAGCCGGTATCCGACGCCCGTGGTCGGCCAGGCTCCTGCGCAGGCCGCGGGAGAGAAGCTCGGCCATGAAGCGGCTCGCCACCCATGGTTGTCGAGGACCCTGCGAGGCCGCCTCGACCCCGCCAGTGCGACGGGCCTCGCGCTCACGATCGCGCTCGTCGTCGCGATCGGCGGCGGACTCGTGCTCGGATTACTCGCCTACCTGATGCGAACCAACGCGCAGCTCGTGTCGATCGACAAGAGCGTCGGCCAATGGCAGGTCGACCACGGAACGCATCTCTCGACGCAGGCACTCCAGCGAGTCACGGATCTCGCCAGCACGTATGCCGTGGTCATCGTCATCCTCGTCGTGGCGGTCGCCGAGTTCGTGCGCATTCCGAACAAATGGGTGCCGGTGTTCCTCATCTCCGTCGTCGTGGGCGAGATCGTCCTCGTCACCACCATCAAGCAGCTGCTGGACCGAGTGAGGCCGAGCTTCAACCCAGCCGCAGCAACGCTCGGCCCGTCGTTTCCAAGTGGCCATTCGGCGACGGCGGCTGCACTGTACGCAGCGGTGGCGCTCGTGGTCGCGCGTCGTCGACCGCCACGCACACGCGCTCTCATCGCCGGCGCGGCGGCAGCGGTCGCGGTTGCGGTGGCGTGCAGCCGCGTGATGCTCGGAGTCCATTGGCTCTCGGACGTCATCGCAGGGCTCGCGTTCGGGTGGGCGTGGTTCGCTATCTGCGCGATCGCCTTCGGCGGACGTTTCCTCAGCTTCGGCGCCCCGTTGAAGACCGCAACCGACATCGCTGCTTCCGAGGGAAGGTCTGGCTCGGCGCCGGCAGTCCAGCCGTAGCGCCGGTTTGCCGCGCGCACGTGTCCCCGGCCCGTACGATCACGCGTCATGTCCGTCGCTGCGTCGGAGCCCGATCTCCTCGTCGGACCGCTGCTTCGGTATGCAGGTACGACGACTGCCACCGTGTGGGTCGAGACCGCTCGGCCCGCTGAGGTCACCGTCCTCGGGCATCGAGCGCGAACGTTCACCGTCGAGGGACACCACTTTGCGCTCGTCCTGATTGAGAAGCTCGAGCCGGGGACGGTGACTCCGTACGACGTCCGTCTGGACGGGAAGCTCGTCTGGCCTCCGGACGACGGCAGGCCGCGCCCCGTGATCCGGACCCGCGAGGGAGAGCGGGAGGCGCGCCTCGTTTTCGGCTCCTGCCGTGTCGGGGCTCCCCAACGACCGCCATATTCCCTGTCGCGAGCGGAGGACGCGAAGGGGCTCGAGGTCGACGCTCTCTGGGCGTATTCGAAACGGCTCCAGCAGGAAGAGGTTCCCTGGCCCGACGCGCTCCTCCTGCTCGGCGACCAGGTGTATGCCGACCTCGTCCCGCCGGAGACCGCCGCATTCATCCGGTCGCGCCGTGACCCAAGCGAGCCTCCGGGCGAAGAAGTTGCGGACTTCGAGGAGTACACCCGCCTCTATCGCGAGTCATGGTCGGACCCCGACATCCGCTGGCTGCTGTCGACGGTGCCGTGCACCATGATCTTCGACGACCACGACGTCAACGACGACTGGAACATCTCCGACTCCTGGGTCGAGGAGATGCGCAGGCTGTCCTGGTGGGACGACCGAATCACGGGAGCCTTCATGTCGTACTGGCTCTACCAGCACCTCGGAAACCTGTCGCCACCCGAGCTGGCGGAGGAGACGCTCCTGCACGACTTGAGCGAGGACGAGGACGGCGGACCCCGCTTGCGCACGCTCGCCCGGCAATGGGATCGCGAATCGGCCGCGAGCAGGTGGGCCTACTACCGCGACTTCGGACGCTCCCGTCTCGTGGTGATCGATTCGCGCGCGGCCCGTGTGACGGTCGAGGGGCGACGGGACATGGTCGACGAGGAGGAGTGGGAGTGGATCGCCGAACATGCCAGTGGTCGTTTTGACCACCTCATCCTGGCGACGAGCCTGCCGGCCTTCCTTCCCGCAGGCATCCACCACCTCGAGGCCTGGAACGAGGCAGTCTGCGACGGCGCCTGGGGAGCCATCGCGCAGCGTCTGGGCGAGCGGCTCCGGCGGGCCGTAGACCTCGAGCACTGGGCGGCGTACCAGCAGTCGTTTCGCAACCTCACGGAGCTCCTCCGATCGATCAGCCGTGCTGACGACCCGCCGGCCACCATCACCATCCTGAGCGGCGACGTGCACACGAGCTATGTCGCGTCGGTCGATCTCGGCGCGGGTGCGGGCACGAGCCGCGTCCACCAGGTCGTGTGCTCACCCTTCCGCAATCCGCTCAACCAGGCCGAACGCCGCATCGTAAAGCTGACCGGCTCTCGCCCGGCGGCCTTCCTCTTCTCCGCGCTTGCCCGCGCTTGCGGCGTACGGCCACCGGTTGCGACCTGGACGATCTCCAGCCGACGGACCTTCCACAACTCCATCGGTGAGCTCGCCCTCGATCGGCACCGCGCACACGTCACCCTGTTCCGCAGCAGACCCGGATCGGAGCAGGGAGACTCCGCAGGCCTCGTCCGCATCTACGACGCAGACCTCGGGGGATAGCCGTCGGGCGGCCGGCACCGCGTCTCTTGCTAGCCGTCGACGAGCAGGCTCTGGATCGGGCCCAACAGGCGGCGGGCGCGGCGCGAGACGCCCGGGAGCAGGAGGAGCCTGTGCGTCGCCGGGTCGCCTGCCCGGCGCCGCGCCAGCTGCTCGGTGGCGGTCGGCCGCCAAACGTCGTCGACGAGCGTCGCAGGGTCACCGGCAACCGCGTCGAGCGGTAGCTCCAGGTGCTCGGCCCACAATCGGCGGCGTGTCGTCGCCGCCAGCGCGGGATCGGCGACGACGAGGTTGACCTCCGTGTCGTTGAAGAGCGAGTGCTCGTTGAGGTTCGCGGAGCCGAGGGTCAACCAGCGGTCGTCGACGATGCCGATCTTGGCGTGGACGTACACCGGCTCGATCGCGCCGTTGCCTCGCGCAACCAGCGTGCAACACAGCAGTCGCCCGTCGACATCGGCGTCGCTGAGCACCGCGAGCTGGCCGCGCGTGTCGTCCGCGCCCGTGCTCGGGTGCGCCGGCAGCACCACGACCATCCGGAACTCGTCCGACGGCGGCCTCCTGAGCAGACCGGCGAGGATCTCGACGATCTCGCTCGACCAGAGGAACTGGTTCTCGAGGTACACGAGGGTGCGGGCCGCCCGCAGGGCTCCGACGTACGCCTCCAGGATCGAGAAGTCGCCGAGCGGGAGGCTGCCGTAGACGCGTTCGGGCACAGTCCGCGCGACCTGCACCCTGACGTCGCCCGCAGGCTTCGGCGGGTCGGGGGTCGCGAGCCGCTCGCCGGTCACCTCCCACCAGCGCATCCCGAAGTGGCGGGCGACATCCTCGACGACAGGCCCTTCCGTCAGCATGGTGGCGTCGTGCCAGCCGGTGCCGCTCCGGATCGGGTGACTTCCGCTGTCGAAACGGTCACCGTCGAGGTCCGTGAGGTCGATCCCGCCGACGAACGCCTGACGGCCGTCGACGATCACGAGCTTCTCGTGGTGACAGTGCATCGGTCGCTCTCGACGATCGGTAGCGAGGCGAAGCCGCGCACCGTCGGACAGCTCGGCCATCACGTTCTCGACCTGGCGCCGCCCAGGCCGAAACAGCGGTAGAGGCGCCCCTGCCCAGGCCAGAAGACGCACCTCGACACCCCGCCCGGCGGTCTCCCGGAGCAGTCCCGAGAGGGCGCGCCGCTCAGGTCCTCGCGTCAGCTCGAAGTCGGGGCTGAAGAACCATCCGGCGAGGTCGACGGAATGGTCGGCCGCGCGTATCGCGGCCGCGATGCGCGGCAGGGCAGCGGCTCCATCCACCAGCACCTCGACGCGGTTGCCCTCGCGCGGAGAAAACGCGTGCGGGGCGACGAACGACGCGGGCGCATCCAGGGCCGGCAGCCAACCGACGCGCCGCAGGCGACGGCGATGATGCACCCGCACGGCCCGCTCGACGGCGTCCCCGACGGCGGCGTCGACGCGTCCCAGTGCGCGCGCGACACCCGAGGGACGGCGGGCACCGCTCATTCGATGTCTTTCGCGGGGAACAGAACGGACGGCGCCGGTTCCTCCGCCGGATCCTTCTCCCGGACGACGATGTCGATGAGCGTCACGAGGATGCTCGCGATCGGGACGGCGAGAATCACGGCGAAGCCGCCGAGGACGAGGCCGACCGTCGTGACCGAGACGAGCACCACCAACGGTGAGAGGCCGACGGAGTGTCCAAGGACGCGTGGGATGACGATGTAGTCCTCGAGCAGGCGCACGCCGATCACGACCGCGGCGGCAAGGACCGCGAGGTGCGCCGACACCGAGAGGCCGACACCCACCGCAAGGACTCCCGCGAGGAGTGGGCCGATGACCGGCACGATCTCGACGACGCCGGCGAAGACGCCGACGAGGAGCCAGTAGGGCAGCCCGATCGCCCAGAAACAGGCCGAGAGGACGGTGGAGACGATGACGACGAGAATGGCCTGGCCGCGGACGAAGGCCCCCAGTCGGAGCTCGATCAGCGTCCAGGCGTCACGGACCGTCTTGCGTTTCGGCCGCGGCAGGAGCGAACAGACGAAGTCCACGGCGCGCTGACGCTCGATGATCCAGTACGCCGAGGCCGCGAACACGAAGAACGTGCCGAGGATCACCTCGAACGCCATACGGCCGTACTCGAACGCCGGATCGACCAGACGTGAGCCGGACGGCAGATCGTTCAGTTTCCGGTCGAGCGCGATCAGGATGTCGTGCTTGATCCCGGTCGACTGCTGAGCCTCGTCACGGAGGCGGTGCTGGTCGCCGAGTGCGCCCTGGACCTGATCGACGGCGGCCGGTACGACGAGCCACAAGGCGACCCCGATCAGGGCTACGAGCACGGAGTAATGAAGAACAACGCCTATCCCGGGGCGAATCCCGCGGCGTTCCAGCCAGTCGACCCCGGGGCGGATCGTCGCGGCGAGAATGATCGCACTGAAGAGCAGCGCAATGACGAGCCGTGCCTCCCAGACCAGGACGGCCGCCACCAGTATCCCGACGACGACGAGCGTCCCGACGGCCACGCGGCCCGCGAGGCGAGAAAGATCATCGCCCGGCTCGTCCTCCGCCGGAACCAGATCGATCCCTTCGCCACGTGCTTCAACCGTCAACGGACGCTAGGTACCCCGCGTGGCCCGGACCGACACCCGCGGTGCAGATTCGCAGTGGCGTCAGCCGGGCAGTGGGGCGCCGAGCGCCTGTCGGACGGTCGCGAGGATCTCGTAAGAATGGACGCGTGCCAAATGGTCGTGGATCGCGGCGGCGACGATCAGCTCGTCGGCCTTGGTCTCGGCGATGACAGACTCGAGGCCTTCGCGCACCGTGTCCGCTGAGCCGACGTACGAGCGGCTAAGGGCGTTCGAGACGTGGGCCTTCTCGCCGGCCGACCAGTGCGCCTCGATGTCCTCGACGGGTGGCGGCAGCTGTGCCCGGCTGCCGCGAATGATGTTCGTGAACGCCTGCTGCGCCGACGTGAACAGTCGCTGCGCCGTCGCGTCGTCGTCCGCCGCGATGACGTTCACCGCGACCATCGCGTAGGGCTCCTCGAGTTGCGCCGAGGGTTGGAAGCGCCCGCGATACGCCTCGAGCGCCGGCAGCAGCAAGTCGGGCGCGAAGTGCGACGCGAACGCATACGGGAGCCCGAGCGCCGCCGCCAGTTGCGCGCCGTAGAGGCTCGAGCCGAGGATCCAGAGCGGCACATGCGAACCGACACCGGGAATCGCGAAGACCGTCTGTCCGGGGAGTGGATCGCCGAGCAGCGCCTGGAGCTCCAGGACGTCCTGAGGGAACGAGTCGGCGGTCGGGCCCCCGCGCAGGGCGCGGAGCGTGACCTGGTCGGTGCCGGGCGCGCGCCCGAGCCCCAGGTCGATCCTCCCCGGATGTAGCGCCTCGAGCGTCCCGAACTGCTCGGCAATCACGAGCGGCGCGTGGTTCGGGAGCATGATCCCTCCCGCCCCGACCCGAATCGACTCGGTCGCCTCGGCGAGGTGCGCGATCACGACCGAAGTCGCCGCGCTGGCGATTCCGCTCAGGTTGTGGTGCTCCGCGACCCAGTAGCGCTCGTAGCCGAGCCGCTCGGCGTGCCGCACGAGGTCGATCGAGTTCCGCAGCGCCTGCGCCGGCGTCCCGCCCTCGACGATCGGTGCCAGATCGAGGATCGAGACGGGCAGCACGTCCCGAACATACCGACCTATAGTCGGGTGATGGTCGACGAGCGCGAGCGCCGGGAGGCCCAGCTCTACGCGGTCGACAAGCTCGCCGAGGCGGGCATCGTCCTGACGCCCGAGGAGCGTGAGGCCGTCGAGGTCGTCGACTTCGGCCTCTCGCGACTCGCCGAGACCGGCCTGCAGCTCGTCGTCTACGTCAACACCGACCGCTACTGCGCGAAGGAGCTCGTCCTACGGCCGGGCCAGACATGCCCGGAGCACCGCCATCCGCCCTTCGAGGGCACGCCGGGAAAGGAGGAGACGTTCCGCTGTCGCAGCGGGCTCGTCTATCTCTACGTCGAGGGTGAGCCCAGTCGCGAGCCGGCGTGCAAACCCCCACCTGGCACGTACACGGTCGGGCGCGAGATCGAGCTCCGGCCCGGGATGCAGCACACGATCCCGGCCGGGACGCTGCACTGGTTCCAGGCAGGACCGGAAGGCGCCGTCGTCTCCGAGTTCTCGACGACGAGCCGGGACGAGCTCGACGACTTCACGGACGAGAATGTGCTCCGCACGTGACGGCCCGTTTGCCCCGGCCCGCGAAAGGGGAGACCAGCCGACAGACGAGGAGAGGAGCGCTCATGGACACCCAGCTCGAGACCGATCGGGGCATCGTCCGGGTCCCGACCGGGACATGGACCGTCGACGCGTCTCATTCGTCCGTCGAGTTCAAGGTGAAGCACATGATGGTCTCGACGGTCCGAGGCCGTTTCGGCGAGTTCGAGGGGACGATCGCGGCGGCTCCCGACTACAAGGACTCGACGGTCCGGGGGTCGATCCAGGCGGCGTCGATCGACACCAACGAGCCGCGGCGCGACGAGCATCTTCGCTCCGCGGACTTCTTCGACGTCGAGAACAACCCGACCATCGAGTTCGCATCGACACGCATCGAGCACGCCGCCCGCGGCGACTACCGGGTCACCGGCGACCTGACGATGCACGGCGAGACGCACCCCGTCACCTTCGACGTGACGGTGCACGGCGTCACGCGGGACGCCCAGGGGCAGGACCGCGTGGGGTTCGAGGCGCGTGGGACGCTGAACCGCAGCGACTTCGGTCTTCGCTGGCAACAGGCGCTCGAGACCGGTGGCGTGCTGGTCGGCGACGAGGTCCGGATCTCGGCGGATATGGCCGCCGTCTGCACCGAGCGCGAGACCTGACCGGCGAACAACGCCGTCGTTCGCGCAGCTACCGATTGCGCTCCGGCTCCTGGAGCGAGAGGGGTACGCCTGCCGGTTCGCGCGCGAAGAGCAGCTCGTGGAGCTCCGCGCCGACGCGGTCGAGCTCGCCGTCGTGGGCGGCAGTCACGCCGAGCGAGCGCGGGCGGTCGGCGCCGACCGGCAAGATCCGGGCGATCCGGCCCGGCCGGGGGCTCATCACCACGATCCGGTCGGCGAGGAGGGTCGCCTCCTGGATCGAGTGGGTGACGAAGACGATTGTCTTCCGCTCCTCGCCCCAGATCCGCTGCAGCTCGAGGCAGAGCTCCTCGCGGGTGAGGGCGTCGAGCGCCGCGAACGGCTCGTCCATCAGCAGGACAGAGGGGTCGTGGACGAGCGCGCGGCAGAGCGCGACGCGTTGCTGCATTCCGCCGGAGAGCTCGTTGGGACGACGGTCCTCGAAACCCTCGAGGCCGGTCAGAGCGAGCAGCTGCTCCGCCCGCGTCCGGTGGGCGCGGCGGTCGAGCCTGAGAATCTCGACGGGGAGCATCACGTTCTCGATCACCGTCCGCCAGGGCAGGAGCGCCGACCGCTGAAACATCAGCGAGACGTCCCGGCGCGGCTTCGTCACCGCCTGGCCGCCGACCTCGACCTGGCCCGCCGTTGGTCGGAGGAGACCGGCCATCATGCGCAGGAGGGTGGACTTCCCGCAGCCGGAGCGCCCCACGAGGGTGACGAACTCGTTCTCGCCGATCTCGAGGTCGATGTCCTCGAGCGCTCGGAGCTTGGTTCTGCGCGTCTCGAAGGTGTGTGAGACGCCCTTCAGGCTGATCGCCGTCATCGGCCTACGTCTCCTCGGACCACGGGACGAGCACGCGTTCGAGCAGCGCGACCGCGTAGTAGAGGAGGATGCTCATCAGGGACAGGAGGACGATCGCGGCAAACGCGAGCGTCGTGTTCGCGTTCTGGCCCGATGCGACGATGACGTAGCCGAGACCCTTCGTCGCGCCGACGAACTCTCCGACGACCGCGCCGATGACCGCGAGGGCGATCGCCACCTTCAGCCCGACGAACACATACGGCAGCGACCAGGGAAACCGGAAGCGCAGAAAGTCCTGCAGCGTCGACGTCGAGAGCGAGCGGGAGAGCTCGGTGATCTCGGCCGGTGTCGACTTGAGGCCGGTGGCGGTGCTGATCACGATCGGGAAGAAGCAGATGAGCACGACCATCACGATCTTCGGCCCGGCACCGAAGCCCATCCAGATGACGAGCAGCGGTGCGATCGCGATCTTCGGGATGGCGTTCAGCGCGACCAGCGTGGGGTAGACGGTGAGCTCGAGCGTGCGCGAGTAGGCGATCGCGACCGCGCAGGGGATTGCGATCGCGATCGCCAGCGCAAACCCGAGGAGCGCCTCCCAGAGGGTCGTCTTGAAGTTGCTCGCGAGGATGCTTCGCTGGTCGCTCATCTCCTGCCACACCTCGAGCGGCGTGGGGACGATGTACGACGGCCAGTCGAAGATGATCGTCGCCAGCCACCAGGCGCCGATGAGGACGACGAACGTCAGGGCGGGGAGCAGGACACGCACCGCAATCGCGCCGAGGTTGCGGCCCGGTGCGGCGTCGACCTGCGTGGCGGTGTCAGTGCTCACGCCAGGACGGTTGCGGCCTCGGCCTCGGGCGCAAGGGCTCCGACCTCGACGCTCAACGCCTGGGCCTCCGCCAGCATGGCCGCGACGATGCTGTCGGCGTGCTCGTCGACCCGCGCCGTCGGGCCCATGACCACCAGCGCGCCGAGCAGGTTCCCCGCAGCGTCGACGACCGGCGCTGCGAACCCGGCGATCCCTTCGTGGATCTCCTCACGCTGGCTGGCCCACCCCCTGCGCCGGACCTCGGCCACCTCGGTGACCAGCGCATCGACATCGACGACGGTCCGTGGGGTGATCTGCTCGAGCGGCTTCTCGGTGAGTACCTCCCGCAGCCGCTCGTCGTCGAACTGCGCGAGGTAGAGCTTGCCGCCGCCGGTCGCGTGAAACGGCCAGCGCTGCCCGAGCGTCACGGAGTACTTGAGCGGCCCGGCGCCGTCGACGAAGTCGATCGCGACGCTGTGCGTCTGCTCGAACGCGATCAGCTTCGTCGTCTCGCCGAGCGTCGCCGAGAGTCGCTCGAGGTGACGGCGCGCGCGCCGGCGCAGGATCTCGACGGTGGGCGTCGCGGAGAGGCGTCCGAGGAGCCGGAGGCTGACGGCGTAACGCTTCGTCTCGGGGTCGACCGTGAGGTACCCCTTGCCGTGCATCGCGTGAAGGATCCCGTGCGCAGTGCTCTTCGGGATCCCGAGGGCCTCGCTGACGTCCTTCAGCGTGTACGTCGCCCCGCCGTCCAGGAACAGGTCGAGCACGTCGAGGGTGCGCCCGACCGACCGGTTCTCCGGGGTGGGAGGTCTAGATGGTGAGGTCGAAGAGGCGCGCTGCATTCTCGTGGCAGATCTTCCGTCGGTCGTCCTCGCTGATCGGAGCGGCCTCGATGAAGTCGGCGCCGTCACCGATCTGCTCCCAGGGATAATCGCTGGCGAACATGACGCGATCCGCACCGACCTCGTGGATCGTCGCGAGGAGCGCCGAGTCGAGCCAGTTGCCGCTGCACGTGTACCAGACGTTCGAGCGGAGGTAGTCGCTCGGCTTGCGCTCGATTTGCGCTCGGTGGGACTTCGCCATCCACGGCTTGTTGAAGTCGAAGTCGACCCGGTACAGCCAGTGCATCAGGCCCTCGCCGAGGTGGCCGAGGATGAGCTCCAGGTCGGGCAGCTTGTCGAACGCTCCCGAGTAGACGATGCGCATCGCGTGCACGGCGGTCTCGTGGCCGAAGCCGAGCCCCGGCCCCGGCATTGCCCAGCCGTACCCGAGGTACGGGCCGAGCATGTTCGCGTGCGGGAGCGTGGGGTGGAGGTTGATCGGCACCCTGAGCCGCGCGGCGCGCTCGAGGATCGGGAAGTACCGGGCATCGTCGAGGTAGGTGTCGCCGATGTGCGAGTGGACGTTCCCGCCCTTGAAGCCGAGCTCGGAGACGCACCGCTCGAGCTCGTCTGCGGCCTCGAGAGGAGCGGAGACGGGGAGGCTGGCGAGACCCACGAAGCGGGTGGGGTGCTGCGCGACGAAGGCGGCGAGTGCGTCGTTGGCCTTCCGCGTGTGCTCGACCTGGACCCGCTCCTCGAACTGCTCGAACCCCGGGCTCGAGACGCTGAGGAACTGGATCGCGATGCCCGCCTCGTCCATGGTGGCGATGCGCGCTTCGCTGAGGTCGAGCAGCGTGTTCCGCAGGTGGTGGCTGTGGGTCAGCATGACGTCGGGCAGAGACGGCTCGAGCCAGACGCGGACGTTTTCGTCGGTGACCTCGAACCTCGGAGGCCGGGTGCGGCTCTCCAGCAGTGCCATGTACCCCGGCGTGAAGAAGTGGGACTCGAGGTCGATCTTCGGGATTCGCGCCATGGCCGACGTCTCCTTGCCTCGTTCGGAATAGTGAACTAGAGTTCCGGATTCGAGCATAACCCGTTGTCTCTCTCACCGGGAAGGGGTCGTCCGATGCGCCTGAGCCGCCGAGCTGCAGCCCTCGTGCTGGTCATTGCCGTCGTCGCCGGAGCCATTGCCGCCGGCGCGAGCTCGTCCACGTCGCGCCAGCAGGTCGACAGCGTCAAGTACGCGACGTCCTTCGGGACGTTCGGTCGCGATGCGTTCGTCTACGTCGCGATCGAGAAGGGCTACTTCCGGGACGCCGGCTTCGACGTCTCCGTCGTGCCCGGGCTCGGGACCGACAATGCGCGCCTCGTCGCGTCCGGCCAGATCGACTACGCCGGCTCGGAGACCCTCGGAAACATCGTCGGGCGCGTGTCCGGCGGCTTCCCCGTCAAGATCGTCGCCATCACGAGCCAGGCGACGCAGGCGGCGATCGCGACGCTCGCCGACAGCGGGATCTCGACGCCGAAAGATCTCGAGGGCAAGACCCTCGCCGACCTCCCTGCCTCGATCGTGATCCGGCTCTTCCCGTTCTACGCCAAGCGCGCGGGTATCGACGCGTCGAAGGTGAACATCGTGCCCGGCACGCCGCAGACGCTCCCCTCGCTGCTGGCCACCGGCCGCACGGACGCGATCGGCCAGTTCACCGTCGGCGTGCCGACGCTGGTCAAGGCTGCGGGCGGCCGCAAGGTCAAGACCTTCAAGTACTCGCAGTACCTGAAGGGATTGCTCGGGAACGCGGTCGTAACGACCGACGAGCGCGTGAGGACGAAGCCCGGCGAGGTTCGCCGCTTCACGCGCGCCCTGCTCAAGGGGCTCAACTACGCCGTGCAGAACCCCGGCGAGTCGGGCTACATCCTGCAGAAGCACGTGCCGCTGGCCGACCCGATCGCTGCGGCGAACGAGCTCCGCATCCTCAAGTTCTTCGTCCAGAACAAGTGCACCCGGAAGTACGGCGTCGGCTACATCGACGTGCAGAAGGTCAAGTCGACCGCGAGCATCGCGCGCAACGCGTTCAAGACCGCGCCGTTCGCCTACCAGGATCTGTACTCGTCGGCGTTCGTCAAGACCGCCTCGTGCAAGCTCTGAGCGCGAGGGCCGTCGGCCAGACGGGCGCGGCCGCCGCATGAAGTCGGAGGAGCTGCCCGCGTTCTTCGACGGCCTCGAGCAATGGGCGCGGGGCCGTGACGGCGCACTCGAGCTCGTGACCTACGGCGGGCACGATGACCAGGTGATCGAGCTCCGGCGGGGCTCGGCGCCCGGCGTGCAGCCGCTCGCGATCGTGCTCCACGGGGGCTTCTGGCGGACCGGATACACGCGCGCGAACACGACCGCTCTCGCCGTCGCGCTTGCCGAGGCGGGATGGTCGAGCGCCAACGTCGAGTACCGCCGACTCGGGCCTGGCGCCTACGGGCCGATGCTCGACGACGTCGCCGCGGCGCGGCGTTCTCTCGAGGGCTTCCACCCGGTCGTCGCCGTCGGCCATTCCGCCGGCGGCCATCTCGCCCTGTGGCTGGGGGCGGAGGGGCTTGTCGATGCCTGCGTAGCCCTCGGCGGGGTGTGCGATCTCGCGGAGGCCGCGCAGGCGGAGCTCGGGGAGCGTGCAGTCCAGGAGTTCCTCGGTGGGTCGTCGGACGAGGTGCCCGAGGCGTACCTCGTGGCGGATCCCGCAGGCCGCCTCCCGCTTGGCGTGCCGCAGGTGCTGGTCCACGGAGTGGGCGACGACCGCGTGCCGCTCGCGCACGCGCAGGCATACGCCGGCCGCGCCCGGGCCGCAGGCGACGACTGCCGGGTGGCGGAGATCGACGCGGGCCACTTCGAGCCGGTCGACCCGCGCTCGCGGGCCTGGCCGGACGTGCTCGGCGCAATGGAGTCCGCGCGCTCGGCGGTCGCCGGAGCAGCCCTGCCTGGGGCGGCACCGTGACCGAGCCGGCGACGGTCGCGTTCGACCCAACGAGCGCCGAGCAGCGGGAGGATCCGTTCACCGTTCTCGCGCACGCCCGGCGGGAGCAGCCGGTCTTCTTCGCCCCCGAGCTGCGGCTCTGGGTGGTGACCCGCCACGACGACGTCCTCACGGTCCTCAAGGACCACCGGACGTTCTCCTCGGTCGGAGCGCTCACCTCGGCCACGGCCGAGCGTGAGCCCGAGGTGACGGAGATCCTCGCGGGCGGCCACCCCGAGATGCCATACATCATCGAGGTCGACCCTCCGCTCCACGACCGGATCCGCGGACTCGTCGCGCGCGCCTTCACGCCGCGACGGATCGAGGCGCTCGAGCCGCGCATCGAGCAGATCGCTGCCGACCTGATCGACGGGTTCGCAGCGCTCGGCAGCGCCGACATCGTGGAGACGTTCGCGTGGCCGCTCCCGCTCAGGGTCCTCGGAGAGCTCTTCGGATTTCCCGAGGACGATCTCGTGCGCATCCACCACTGGGGCACCGACTGGCTCCTGCTGCAGCAGGATCGTCCCGCCGCAGAGCTGGCCGGGCACGCGCGAGGCCTCGTCGAGCTTCAGCGCTACTGCGTCGCGGCGGTCGAGGACCGACAGCGGCGTCCGACCGACGACCTCCTCGGGGCCCTCGTCGCCGCAAACGACGCGTCGGACGACCCGCTCGGCGTCGTCGAGATCGCGGGCCTGCCGCTCGACCTGATGGTTGCAGGACACGTGACGGTGACGAGGGCGATCGGCAGTACGCTGGCGCGCCTCTTCGTCGAGCCTGCGCTGCGCGAGCACCTGCTCGACCCCGCGCTGGCGCCGAAGGCTATCGAGGAGATCCTCCGGCTCGAGTCCCCCGCCCAGGGGCTCTTCCGCGTCACGACGCGCGAGGTCGAGCTCGGCGGCGCGACCATCCCTGCGGGCGCGCGCGTGATGGCGCACTTCGCGTCGGCGAACCGCGACGACTGCGTCTTCGCCGACCCCGACGCCTACTGCCCGGAACGCGGCGACATCGGCAACCACGTTGCGTTCGGGAAGGGCATCCACTTCTGCATCGGCGCTCCGCTCGGCAGGCTCGAGCTGCGCGTGGCGCTTCCGATGCTTCTCCGGCGCCTGCCCGGGCTTCGCCCGGGAGCCGGGGAGCCCGTTCGGGAGCCCGTGTTCTTCGCGCGGGGCTTCGCCTCGCTGCCGGTGGCGTGGGACACATGAGCGGGGTCGTCATCGTGACCGGGTCGGCGTCGGGGCTAGGGCGGACGTACTGCCGCGAGCTCGCCGCCGCCGACTGGACCGTCGTCGGCGCCGACCTGGCCGAGACCGAGGACGTCGCCCTCTCGGTCGTGACCGACGTCTCGGACCGCGCGCAGACCGAGCGGCTCGCCGAGGAGGCGCTCGAGCGGTTCGGCCGCATCGATGCGCTGGTCAACAACGCGGCCTACTACACCGCCATCGTCAAGCGCCCGTTCGAGGAGATCGACGACGACGAATGGACGAAGGTGTTCGACGTCAACGTCCGCGGCGCCTGGCTCTGCGCCCGAGCCGTCGCGCCGGCGATGCGCCGACAGGGGTACGGGAAGATCGTCAACGTCTCCTCGATGACGGTGCCGACCGCGCCCCCGGGCTTCGCCCACTACGTCGCGTCCAAGGCAGCGATCGTCGGGCTGACGAGGGCACTCGCACGCGAGTTGGGCGAGGATGGAATCTCCGTCAACACGCTGACGCCCGACTACATCGCGTTCGACCGCGACTACGACAACCGCCAGCTCGAGATGGCCGACGCCCTTGCCGCCCAGCGGATCTTCTCGCGGGCCCAGGCGCCCGAGGACATGGTCGGCGCCCTCCTGTTCCTCCTCGGCCCGGGCTCCGACTTCGTCACCGGCCAGAACATCTGGGTCAACGGCGGCCGCGCCTTCAACTAGCGAGGGACGAGCCGCTCGAGCTGCGTGACGTGGTGCGGGCCGAGCTCGTCGATGCTGCGGGCGCCGAGGAGGCGCATCGTGCGGGTGATCTCGCCGGAGAGGATCTCGATCGCACGGTCGACGCCGGCGCGGCCTCCGGCCATCAGGCCGTAGAGGTACGCGCGGCCGACGAGCGTGAACCGCGCGCCGAGCGCGATCGCCGCGACGATGTCGGCGCCGTTCATGATCCCGGTGTCGAGGTGGATCTCCGTCTCCCGGCCGACCTCGCGCACCACGTCTGGGAGGAGATGGAAAGGCACGGGTGCCCGGTCGAGCTGGCGGCCGCCGTGGTTCGAGAGCGTGATCCCGTCGACACCGGCCGCGGCCACCCGCTTCGCGTCCTCCAGCGTCTGGACGCCCTTCACCACGAGCTTGCCCGGCCACCGCTCCTTGATCCACGCGAGGTCGTCGTAGTCGACGCTCGGATCGAACATCAGGTCGAGAAACTCCTCGACCGTGCCCGGCCACGCGTCGAGGGCGGCGAAGCCGAGCGGCTCGGTGGTGAGGAAGTCGATCCACCAGCGCGGACGGGGGAGCGCGTCGACGACGCTGCGGAGTCGGAGCGCGGGCGGGATCGTCAGGCCGTTGCGACGGTCGCGGATCCGGGCGCCCGAGACGGGGACGTCGACGGTCACGAGCAGCGTGTCGAAGCCGGCTCTCGCGGCGCGCTCGATCAGCGCGGCCACACGCTCGCGATCCTTCCACATGTAGAGCTGGAACCAGTTGCGGCCGCGCGGGTTCGCGCGCGCGACGTCCTCGATCGACGTCGTGCCGAGCGTCGAGAGCGAGAACGGGATCCCGGCCGCGCCCGCGGCGGCGGCGCCTGCGCGCTCGCCCTCGGTGCGCATCAGACGCGTGAAGCCTGTGGGGGCGATGCCGAACGGGAGCGCGGACCGACCGCCGAGGACGGTGACGCTCGTGTCCACCGTCGAGACGTCGCGCAGCACCTCCGGGTGGAACTCGACGTCCTGGAACGCCTGGCGCGCCCTCGCAAGCGAGATCTCGCCCTCGGCCGCGCCATCGGTGTAGTCGAACGCGACCTTCGGTGTCCGGCGCTTCGCGATCTTCCGCAGGTCCTCGATCGTGAAGGCAGCCGCCAGCCGGCGCTTCGTCGCGTCGAGCTCGGGGCGCTTGAGCCGGACGAGCGGCGCGAGCTCGCGGGGGCGCGGAAGCCGTCGCGCGGTCACGACGCAGAGGATCGATCATCGATTATCGTTCTCACGCGCCTGACCATAATCCCTCGAGAAGCGCGTGTCTCGTCTCGGGGCCGAGTGCCTGCAGACTCCCACGGATGAAACGGCCAGGCATCGACCTCTACTGGCTGCCGCTCGGCGCGGGCGGGTGGTTCGTGCGGCTCAACGGCAAGGCGTACGAGGCCCTCGCGGCGGCGCGCGAGCGGCGTCGGCGCGCCGACCTGTACCACTCGGCGCTCATCGTCACGATGCCGGAGGCGCGCTTCGCCATCGAGTCGGCGCCGATCCCCGACGGTGACTCCGCGGCCCGGGGGGTCGTGGCCGGAGGGGCCGTGGGACACCGCGCGCTCGGTCGGTTTCGCGTGTTCCGCTACGAGGTTCGGTGCGAACGCGACGGGGTCATCCCGGATCTCGGCGAGGCGGTGGACAGCCCGCGGAGGCTGACGGATGAGCCGGCCATCGCCCGGCGGCTGCTCGAACTCACCCCGCGTTTACCGAGCCCGGTCTGGGGACGCGACGAGCTCGGGACGGGCGACATGTGGAACTCGAACTCCGTCGTGTCCTGGCTCGTCACCGCGAGCGGCCTCGACGTCGAGCCGATCCGGCCGCCCGCCGGCGGACGCGCGCCGGGATGGGCTGCAGGCGTCATCGTCGCACGGCGAGGCGCGGTCGGCCCTCTCACACGGTGACGACGACCTTTCCGGGCACGTGGCCCTCGCCGAGGTAGGCGAGCGCGTCGGGTGCCTGCTCCAGTGGGTACGTGCGGTCGATCACCGAGCGGATCGTCCCCGCTTCGAGCAGTGACGCGAGGTACGCGAGATCGTCCCGCCCGATCTTGGCGACGAAGAACCGCACCGCGCGGCGACGAAGCTTCGACATGAGGAGCGTCGCGCCGAGATGCGGGAGCGGGCCGAGACCGCGGTACGTCATGGGGCCGCCGATGACGACGACGGTCGCATCCGGCGTGAGGACGCGTTCGAGCGCGCCGAGCGAGCGGCTCCCGGCGACGTCGAGCAGGAGGTCGTGCCGGTCCCCGATCCGCGTGAAGTCCTCCACGGTGTAGTCGACGACCCGGTCGGCACCGAGCGAGCGGACGAGGTCGACGTTCCGGCTGCTGCAGACCGCGGTGACCTGCGCGCCGAGCGCCTTCGCCAGCTGGACGGCGTACGTTCCTACGCCTCCCGACGCGCCGTTGATCAGCACCTTCTGCCCGCTCTCGACCCGGCCGTGGTCACGCAGCGCCTGGAGCGCGGTGCAACCGGCGATCGGCGCGGCGGCGGCGTCGGCGAACGAGAGGCCCGGCGGCTTCGGGGCAACGCGGGACTCGAGGGAGCAGGCGAGCTCCGCCCATGCGCCCGTTGCCGTCCCGAACACCTCGTCTCCGGGATGGAGCGTGGTCACGCCCGCACCGACGGCCTCCACCCGGCCGGCGACGTCGGACCCTGCGGAGGCGACCTTCGGGCGACGCAGGCCGTTTCCCATCCGGGCGAACAGGAACCCGGTGACGCCGTACCAGTCGGCGGGATTGACCGACGACGCGTGCACCCGCACCAGCACCTGATCGTCGGCCGGCTCCGGCGGCTCGACGTCTCGCAGCTCGAGCACGTCCGGCCGCCCGTACCGCTCGCCGACGATCGCCTTCATCGCTCTCACCACCTCTTCCGTCTCCTGCCGTTCCATGACCGTCGTCGACATCTTCCCGCCTCCTCGTACGTACGCCGTAAGCTTATGCCGTAAGGTAGACGTACAGCGTAAGGTCTGTCAAGCGATGGCATCCCGGCCCACAAAGCGACCCGCGATCGCGGCCGCCGCTCAACCGGGAGCGCGTCCTCGAGGCAGCGGTTGCGATCGCGGATCGGGACGGGATCGCCGCGCTCAGCATGCGCCGCCTCGGCCGGGAGCTCGGCGTCGAGGCGATGTCGCTCTACAACCACGTCGCGGGCAAGGAGGATCTCGAGCGAGGGATCGTGGAGGTCGTTCTCACGGAGATCGAGAATCCCCGGCCGGGCAAGGACTGGAAGGCGGAGATACGGCGCACCGCCGTCTCGTCGCACGACGCGTTCGTCCGTCACCGGTGGTCGTGCAACCTGCTCACCCACGGCGGCGGCGTCAGCCGCTTGCGCATGCAGTGGATGGAGGCCGTCCTCCACACGTTCCGGGAGGCCGGCTTCTCAGCGAACCTGACCCACCACGCCTACCACGCGATCGACAGCCACATCACGGGATTCACGCTCTGGCAGGTCGGGATGCCGTTCCGGACGCGTGAGGAGCTCGTCGAACTCGCCGGCGGCTTCCTCCGGAGGATCCCCGCCGACGAGTTCCCCTACATCGTCGAGCACGCCCAGGAGCACATCGCGCCGCCCGACCCCGCGGAGAAGCCCGAGTTCGAGTTCGGGCTCGACCTGATCCTCGACGGGCTAGAGCGTCTCCGCAACGCGGAGTGAGGGAGGCAGAGGAGCTGTTCAGTCGACCGCCGCTCGGCGCGAGCGGCGGACGGCGGCCGTGAGCGAGACCGCGACGAGGCAGAGGCCCCACGCCATCGCGGCCGCCGACCAGGTGCGGCCGAAGCCGCCGGCGGCGTCCTCCCACGCGAACGAGACGAGCCCCAGGTACCCGGCCGCGATCCCTGCGCAGACGGGGGCGAGGGGTGTCAGGGCCGGGCGCAGGGCGGCGAGTGTGGGGAGCACTGCGAGCGCCAGCCCGAGGGCACCCTGCACCGCATAGTGGTCGATGCCGTTCGTGATGTCCGAGTCCGGCCGCCCTTCGCGGTTCGCGGCCCACATGTCGACGGCATAGGCGAGCCACGGGACAATGCCGAGTGCCACGAGGGCGACCATCGGGGCATTCGGACCTCTCGACACGAGCGCGCTGCGCCACGACGAGCGTGCGAGCCAGGCGACGACGAGCGTCTCGACCGCGAGCACGACCGGGACCCACGTGAGAGATGCCTCGCGGCCGGCGACGACCGACACGGCGAGCGCAATGGTCGCGACCGCCAGCTGCGCGACGGCAGGCCCCGCCGAACGCGGCCGCGCCGCGATGACGACGAACGGGACGCCGACGAGCACCGTGAAGAAGAGACCCCAGCCCGCCTCGAGCACCTGCGGCCAGTCCGGATCCCACGTGACCGAGAGGTCGATCGCCCCGAATCCGGGAACCACGATCCAGCTCGCTGCGAAGAGGAGGGCGAGCACGCGAGCGAGAACGAGGCGCACGTGGTAGACCATCTCCCATTCGGGGTGCGCGCGTGGCCGATTCGGCGGCGCCAACTTTTTGCCGATTCGGACGTCGTACGCGGCATCGATCACCTCGGGCCAATCCTCGGTAGGACCCAGGGGCTTCGCACGGTCGCGGCGTGCCACCAGGCGCCGGCCGTCCGGACGGAGCTGCGATCCCGGCGCATGGGCGGTGCGCCACGCGATGGATGACACCTTCCGCCGGCAGTGGGCGATCCAGCTCGCGAAGGAGCGCGCCGATCAGGCTCGCGCCCACCGCTCGTACGAGGACCAGACGCCGGAGCCGGAACCGCGTCCGCTCGAGCGCTCGCGCTGGCTCGGCCTGCAGGTGCGCTCGCTGCTCGCGCTGGTCGTCGTCGCGGAGGAAGGGAGCTTCATTCAGGCCGCGCGGCGGCTCGGCTACTCCCGCTCGACCATCAGCCACCAGATCGCGCAGCTCGAGGCCGCCATCGGAGAGTCGCTCCTCGTCCGCGGGAGCGGCTCGCGGTCGGTGATGGTGACGCCGGCCGGCAAGGTCGTCGTCGCGCACGGCCGCGCCGTGCTCAAGCTGCTCGACAACGCCGAGGCGCAGCTCGCCGAGCTCGCCCGGCGCGAGCAGTGGGGACTGGCATCCCGGAGGGTGCCTGTCCCCCGCGACGCGCTGGCCTGATCCGCTCAGCGCACGCGTCCGCTCGGGTCAGGCACCTTCGGCGCCAGACCCCTAAACGTCGAAGTTTTCGACGTTTCCTGGATTCGCCGTCGTCGGTCCAGTAGACACGTAGCCGTCGTCAGGTGTCGGACGATCCGGCCGGCGGAGACCCCGCCGCGCCGGATCCCGAGATCGGCGGCCACCGGACATGGCGACCACCAGCACGAGCCACACGACCGCACCTGCGCCCGCTCGCCGCGAGCGATCGCCGCGCATGGGGCGCGGCACGCGGCGCCGCCTCGCGTGGGCGGCCGGCGGTCTCGCGCTCATCGCGGCGATCGTCGGCGTGCTGGTGCTCGGCCCGAACAAGAATCCGGCGCCGCAGCACCTGAGCGCCACGCCGGCGCAGCAGCCGGAGCAGCTCGTCAAGGCGCCGCTCGCGGAGGACGCGCGCCGGGTCGCCGTGCGCTTCATCCAGACCGCGGTCGCCCGGAAGAACCTCGACGAGGCATGGACGCTCGTCGGCCCGAACCTCCGCGGCGGCCTCACGAAGAAGCGGTGGACGTCGGGCGAGAACCCGGTCGTCCCCTATCCGGTCGACAAGCTGGACGTCGCGCCCTACAAGGTCGACGCGTCGTACACGAGGAGCGCGCTGCTCGAGGTGGCGCTGCTCCCGCGCAAGGGGGCCGGCGTGCGCTCCCAGGTGTTCTTCCTCGAGCTCAAGAAGCTGGGTTCCGGGCCTGCGTCCCGGTGGGTCGTCGACAACTGGGTGCCCAGGGCAGCCGCAGTGGTGCCACGGTGAGCAATCTCGCAGACAGCGCCGAGGCCGCGGCCAACGGGCAGGCGGTGATCCTCCGGGGCAGAGCCGCACTGCCGCCGGAGGACGCCGCCGTCGACGACGACTTCGACGTCGGGGCAGTCGAGGCGCGCGGCTACTGGGAGGGCGTCTGGCTCCGCCTCAGGCGTGACAAGCTGGCGCTCGCGGGCGGCGTGTTCATCGTCCTGCTCTTCGTCACCGCGTTCGCAGGCGCTCCGCTCGCCTCGCACTTCCTGGGCCACGGGCCGAACGAGCCGTTCCTCGTCTCCGGCGGGCTCGACGCCGACCAGCTGCCGGCCGGGCCGTGGACGCACGTCGGCAAGCTGACCGAGAACGGCGAGCTCGAGCAGCAGCTCTTCGTCCTAGGCTCCGACTCGACGCTCGCGCGGGACGAGTTCCTGCGGCTCCTCTACGGCGCGCAGGTCTCGCTCGAGGTGGGCGTGGGCGCGACGCTTCTCTCACTCCTGCTCGGCTCGATCGCGGGCGCGGCCGCCGGCTTCTACAGGGGCTGGGCCGACACGACCATCTCGCGACTCGTCGACCTGACGATGGCCTTCCCGTACCTGCTCTTCGTGATCACGCTCGCGGGGACGCTCGGGACCCGCCTGAACCACGTGACGTTCGGGTTCCTCGGCGAGGGCGTCGTCACGCTCGTCCTCGTCTTCGGGCTCCTCGGCTGGTTCTACTCCGCCCGCGTGATGCGGAGCGTCGCGCTCTCGATCCGCGAGAAGGAGTTCATCGAGGCCGCCCGCATGGTCGGCGCGAGCAACCGGCGGATCATCCGCTCGCACGTCTTCCCGCACCTCGTCGGCCCGCTGATCGTCCTCGCGACGCTCAACGTCGCCGCGTTCATCCTCGCCGAGGCCGGCCTCTCGTTCCTCGGGCTCGGCATCCAGCTGCCGACGGCGAGCTGGGGCAACCTGCTCGCCGACGCGCCGCAGTACTACACCTCCCGGCCGCTCCTCATGGTCTGGCCGGGCGTCGCGCTGCTCCTGACGACGCTGGCCTTCAACCTGCTCGGCGACGGGCTGCGTGACGCGTTCGACCCACGGGGGTCCCGGTGACCCGCGCACGTCAAACCTCGGAAAGGAGCCACATGAAGGGGAAGCGCCTGCTCGGGATCGCGCTCGCGATCTCGAGCCTGTCCCTCCTGCTCGTCGCGGCGGCGACCGCCGGCCCGACGGCACAGAGGGGCGGGACGATCGTGCTCGACATGACAACGGACGTCGACTACATCGACCCGCAGCTCTCGTACTACGGCGAGACGTGGAAGCTCGAAGCCACGACGGCCTGCAAGCTGATGAACTGGCCCGACAAGGAAGGCCCTGCCGGCGCCGTCGCGACGCCGGAGGTCGCCTCCGGGCTGCCGCTCGTCTCGAAGGACGGCAAGACCTACACGTTCACCATCAAGCCGGGCTTCAAGTTCTCGAACGGCAAGGCCGTCACCGCACAGAGCTTCGTCGATGCGGTGAATCGCTTCGCCAACCCGAAGATGCAGTCGACCGGCGTGGCGTTCCTCGACATCATCAAGGGCGCGCAGGCTGCGGTGGACGGCAAGGCGGGCTCCGTCTCGGGGGTCAAGGCCCGGGGCAACAAGCTCACGATCCAGCTGACGAAGGCGTCGCCCGACCTGCTCGCGCGGCTGGCGATGCCCTTCTACCAGGCGATCGACCCGACGCTCGCGCGCCAGATCGACGCGAACGGGATCAACCAGTACGCCTCGTGCGGGCCGTACTACTTCGCCTCCCGCACGCCCGGTCGGTCGATCACGCTCAAGCGCAACCCGAACTACAAGGGCGGGCGCACGGCGAACGCCGACACGATCCAGGTGAACATCGGCAACAGCGTCGACGTCGAGTTCCAGAACGTCGAGAAGGGCACGTCGGACTACGCCTCCGGCGGGATCCCGGCGACCGAGTGGAAGAACATCGTGGCGAAGTACGGGCTCAACAAGAAGGACGGGCGCGTGCAGGTGCGGCCACAGCTCGACATCCGCTACGTCGCGATGAACCACTCCCGGCCGCTGTTCAAGAACAACCCGCAGCTGGCGAAGGCCGTCAACTGGGCGGTCGACCGCCAGGCCTTCTCGGCGCAGGGCGGCTACCTCTACGGCAAGCGGACCGGACAGATCCTTCCGCCAGGGATGCTCGGCTACAAGCCGGCGGGCATCTATCCGCTCAAGGTCACGGCGAACACGATCAAGCAGGCACGGAAGCTCGCCGAGGGCAACCTCCGCGGCGGCAAGGCCGTCCTCTGGTCGTCGAACGCCGGTACCGCACCGCTGCAGGCACAGCTGATCCAGTACAACCTGAAGCAGATCGGGATCGACGCGGAGATCAAGCTCCTCCCGCGCGCGCAGCAGTTCACGAACGCGGGGAACCCGCAGACGGCGTCGTTCGACATGACGGTCGAGCGGTGGGGCGCCGACTACGCCGACCCGTACGACTTCCTGAACATCCTGCTGGACGGGAAGCAGGTCACCCAGCCGCAGCACAACAACTACGCGTACTTCAACGTCGCGAAATACAACAAGGAGATGACCGCGGCGTCGCTCCTCCAGGGGCCGAAGCGCGGAGTCGCGTACGCGGCGCTCGACGGGAACATGATGCGATCGAACCCGCCGTGGGCTCCGCTCGTCAACTCGAACGACCGGATCTTCCTGTCGTCACGCGTGGGGTGCGTGACGATCAACGAGATCTCGGCGACGGGCCCGCTGCTGAACGTGCTCTGCCTGAAGTAACGGGCAAACGAGAAGGGGAGGGGCGGACTGGTGGCCGCCCCTCCCCGGCCACACCAGGACACCGAACCGATGCTCAACTACATCATCAGGCGACTTCTCTGGGCCGTCGTCCTCTTCATCGGGGTGACGCTCATCACGTACGTCCTCTTCTTCCTGCTCCCGGCCGACCCGGCGCGGCTCGCGGCGGGAAAGTCGGCGACCGCCGAGGACGTCGCGCGCGTCTCCCACCAGCTCGGCCTCGACCGGCCGGTGCACGAGCAGTACGTGCTCTTCCTCAAGCGACTCGTCGTCGACCATTCGCTCGGCCGCTCGTACGCGAACCGCCGCTCGGTGAACGAGATGGTCGGCGAGGCGATCCCCGTCACGGCTGCGCTCGTCGTCGGCGGCGCCATCCTCTGGATGCTGATCGCGCTCCCGATCGGGATCCTCTCGGCGCTCAAGCCGCGATCGCTGATCGACCGAGGGGCGATGATCTTCATCCTCATCGGGATCTCGGCGCCGGTCGTCTGGATCGGGCTCCTGCTCCAGTACTTCGTCGGGTTCAGGTGGGGGCTGACGCCGAACGCGGGGTACTGCGACGTCATCGACCCGCCCGTCGGCGCGAGCTGCGGCGGCCCCGCGGACTGGGCGTACCACATGATCCTGCCCTGGTTGACGTTCGCGATCCTGTTCGCCGCGAGCTACGCCCGGATGATCCGCGCGAACGTGATGGACACGCTCGGCGAGGACTACGTCCGCACCGCACGGGCGAAAGGCGCGCCGGAGAACGTCGTCATCCGCCGCCACGTGCTGCGAAACGCTCTGCTTCCGGTCGTGACGATGCTCGGCCTCGACATCGGGGTCGCGCTCGGCGGCGCGATCTTCACCGAGGCGATCTTCAACCTGCCGGGGCTCGGACGGCTCGCGCTGAACAGCGTGTTGAACCTCGACCTGCCGACGATGCAGGGCGTGATCGTGTTCGCGACGCTGACGATCATCCTCCTGAACCTCGTCGTCGACCTGATCTACGCCTGGATCGACCCGAGGATCCGGCTCGCATGACGGCCGGCCTGCACGAGGCCCCGCTCCTCGACGTGCGCGACCTGCGCACGTACTTCAAGACGGACGACGGGATCGTGAAGGCGGTCGACGGCGTCTCGTTCTCGGTCGAGGAGGGGAAGACGCTCGGCGTCGTCGGCGAGTCCGGCTCAGGGAAGAGCGTGACGATGATGTCGATCCTCAACCTGAACCCGAAGCCCGGGCGCATCGCGCATGACGCGGCCCTGCCGCCGAGGCCGCGGATGGAGGCGTTCCTCGAGGCGTCCAAGAAGCACACGTCCGTCTCGACCGGGCAGGCGCTGTTCCGCGGGGAGAACCTGCTCGAGGCGTCGAAGCGGCGGCTCCGTGCGCTGCGCGGGAGCGAGATCTCGATGATCTTCCAGGACCCGATGACGTCGCTGAACCCGGTGCTCTCGGTCGGGAACCAGCTCGTCGAGGCGGTGATGCTGCACCGCGACGTGACCCAGCGCGAGGCGCGGGAACTCGCGATCGCGGGTCTGCAGGAGGTCGGCATCCCGCGGGCCGAGCGGCGCGTCGACGACTACCCGCACCAGTTCTCGGGCGGCATGCGCCAGCGCGTGATGATCGCGATGGCGCTCATCAACGAGCCCGCGCTTCTCATCGCCGACGAGCCGACGACGGCGCTCGACGTCACGACGCAGGCGCAGATCCTCGACCTGATCCGCGAGCTGCAGGCGGAACGCGGGACCGCCGTGATCCTGATCACGCACGACCTCGGCGTCGTGGCGGAGACCGCGGACGACATCGTCGTCATGTACGCGGCCCGGATCGCCGAGCACGCGCCCGTCTTCTCGCTGTTCGAGCGCCCGATGCATCCGTACACCTGGGGCCTCCTCGGCTCGCTGCCGCGGCTCGACGTCGAGCTCGAGCGTCTGACGCAGATCAAGGGCCAGCCGCCGTCCCTCCTGCGGCCGCCCGCGGGCTGCCGCTTCCGCCCGCGCTGTGCGCATGCGTTCGACCGCTGCCGGAGCGAGCTTCCCGAGGCGACGCCGGCGGGCTTCGACGCTGGGCATCTCGATGCGTGCTTCCTGGCCGAGGCCCGCAAGCTCGAGGAGTCCGCGCGCATCGTCGCCGAGCTCGGGCTGGACGAGGAGGCGGCGTGACCGACTACCGGTGTCCGACTTCAGTCGGACACCTCCGGCCATCAGCGAGCCTGGCCGTCATGCGTAGGTGTCCGACTGAAGTCGGACACCGGAGGGCGACATGACCGACGTTCTGCTCGAAACCCAGAACGTCGTGAAGCACTTCCCGATCACCGAAGGGATCGTGTTCAGGCACGAGGTCGCCTCCGTCAAGGCGCTCGACGGCGTCTCGCTCCAGGTGCGGCGCGGTGAGACGCTCGGGATCGTCGGCGAGTCGGGCTGCGGGAAGTCCACGCTGGCGCGCGTGATCATGCGCCTGCTCGAGCCGACCGGCGGGACGGTGCGGTTCGACGGCCGGGACATCACGCACCTCTCGGAGCAGGAGCTTCGTCCCGTCCGCCGCGAGCTGCAGATGATCTTCCAGGACCCCTACGCGTCCCTGAACCCGCGCAAGCGCGTCGGGTTCATCGTCTCCGAGCCGCTCGAGGTGCACGGGATCGGCACGGAGGCCGAGCGCAAGCGCCGTGTCCAGGACCTGCTCGAGGTCGTCGGGCTCAACCCCGAGCACTACAACCGCTTCCCGCACGAGTTCTCCGGAGGGCAGCGGCAGCGGATCGGCGTCGCCCGGGCGCTCGCGCTCAACCCGAAGCTCATCGTCGCCGACGAGCCGGTGTCGGCCCTCGATGTCTCCGTCCAGGCGCAGATCTTGAACCTGCTCAAGGACCTCCAGGCGGAGTTCGGCCTGACGTACGTCTTCATCGCGCACGACCTGAGCGTGGTGCGGCACATCTCCGACCGGGTCGCCGTCATGTACCTCGGCAAGCTCGTCGAGCTCTCCGGCGCGAGAGATCTGTACGCGGCGCCGCGCCATCCGTACACGGGGTCGCTCCTGTCGGCGGTCCCGATCGCGAACCCTCGTCGGGGCCGCGGCCGGAGCTCGTTCGTCCTCACCGGCGACGTGCCGAATCCGATCAATCCGCCGAGCGGCTGCCGCTTCCATCCGCGCTGCCCGCGCGCACGAGACACGTGCTCGCTGACCGAGCCGCGGCTCGACAGCCTCGCCGCAGGGCACGACGCGGCATGCTTCTTCCCCCTGGAGAAGTGGCCGCTGACCGCGGCCGAGATGGCGGGCGCGGGGCGGGCACCCGACGCGGTCGAGGCGGGGACCGGAGCCGCCGCGTCGTGATCGCCCGCGGCTTTCGCGACCTGGGTGTCGGTGTCGCCGCGGTCTGTGCATTCACCGCGCTGGCGTCTCTCCTCCTCGGCCTCGCGGCGGGGCTGCCCGTGAGTCGCGCCCTCTCGGGCGGGTTCCTCCTCGTGGGCTCGCTCCTCTTCACCGCGGGCGCCGTGGTGGGGCTGCGCGACCCGGCGCGGGCGCGCGAGCGGCGCATCGCGCGCGGTGCGGCGACGACCGGCCCGCGCAGCTGGAGCGAGGCGTTCAACCTGTCCGCGCTCCTCGTCGGGGTCGGCCTGTTCCTCGTCCTGCTCGGCGTCGTCCTCCACCCGAGGGCATCACTGTGACGTGCGACGAGGCCCGGGCGTCGGCGTCGCTCGCGCTCGACGGCGAGCTCGACGAGCTCGGCTCGCGCCAGCTGCGTGGCCATCTCGCGTCGTGCCGGGACTGCACGCGTGCGGTCGGGAAGATGCGCCTCGCGAGCGAGCTCCTCCGGAGCGCGCCGCGTGCCCGGTTCCGCTGCGAGCTCGGGCGCGGGCAGCTCGTTCGCGCCTGCTCCTCGGGAATGGGAGGAAGGATCTGGGCAGGGGCTGCGATGACCCTCGTGGCGCTCGTCCTCGCGACGGGAGCCCTCCCAGGCAGGGACGACACGGCGGCACCGTCTCCCCGGGCCGCCGTCGTCGCCCCACTCGCGCTGCCGATCGGACAGCGCTCTGCGATGGACGACTTCGCCCCGCCGAGCTAGGCGGGCCTGCGGCTGGTTCACTGTGGCGGTGCCCGTCGACCCCGACGCCTTCGATGTCCTCACGTTCGACTGCTACGGGACGCTGATCGACTGGGAGACGGGGCTGCTGGCGGCGCTGCGGGACGCGCTTCCGGAGGCGGACGTGGGCGATGACGAGCTGCTCGAGAGCTACGCGGTTCACGAGGCGCAGGCCGAGCAGCCGCCGTACCGGTCCTACCGGGAGGTGCTCGCGATCGGCATCCGCGGCGTCGCCGCGGACCTCGCCCTCGAGGTGGACGACGAGGCCGTCGCGCGGTTCGCCGAGTGCGTGCGCGACTGGCCCGTCTTCCCGGACAGCGCCGAGGCGCTCGGCCGTCTGCACCAGCGTTATCGGCTCGGCGTGATCACGAACTGCGACACCGATCTCTTCGCGGTGTCGAACGAGAAGCTCGGACTGACCTTCGATTGGGTCGTCACCGCGGAGATGGCGCGGAGCTACAAGCCTGCGCCTGCCGGGTTCGAGCTCGCGTTCGAGACGATCGACGTCCCGCGGGAACGGATCCTCCACGTCGCGCAGAGCCTCTTCCACGACCACGTCACGGCGAAGGAGCTCGGGCTGACGACGGTCTGGATCGACCGGCGCCACGACCGACCGGGGGCGGGCGCGACTCCGCCGGCGGAGGCTGCTGCTCGACGCGACCTACCGGAGCATGCAGACCTTCGCGGACGCGGTCAGCGCGCCGCGGCCCTGACCTCGGTCTCGACCGGCACCTCGGGCAGCGACTCCTCGATGGGCGGGGCGCCCTTGCCGAGCGTCGTCCGGAGCGGCACCTCTTTCAGGAACCAGGCGAGCACGGCCGGGACGATCGCGATCACCGCTCCGACCAGGAAGACGCCGTGGAGCGCGTTCGCGAAGATCTGCAGGAAGTCGGCGCGCACCTCGGGCGGCAGCTGCTTCGCGCGGGCGGGGTCGATCGCGCCGACGTCGCCGAGCTTCGCGATCACGTCCGCCGGAAGACGGGACAGCTCGCCCGCGAGGCGCGAGGCGAAGATCGCGCCGAAGAGCGCGACGCCGAACGAGCCGCCGACCGAGCGGAAGAAGGTCGCGGTCGACGTGACGACGCCGATGTCCTGCGGGCGTGCGTCGTTCTGGACGATCAGCACGAGCACCTGCATGACGAGCCCGAGCCCGATGCCCACGATCGCCATGTAGAGCGAGGCAACCCATGCGTTCGAGTCGACGTCCAGGCGCGAGAGGAGGAACATCCCGAGCACGAGCACGACCGTGCCGACCAGCGGGAAGATCTTGTAGCGGCCGAAGCGAGTGATCGCACGACCCGAGAGGATCGCCGCCGTCAGCAGGCCGCCCATCAGCGGGATCATCCGCAGGCCGGAGCTCGTCGCGCTCGCCCCGTAGACGAGCTGGAGGAAGAGGGGCAGGTAGATGATCGCCCCGAACATCGCCATCCCGATCATGAAGCTCATCCCGGTCACGAGCCGGAACGTGCCCGAGTCGAAGAGCGTCAGCGGGATGATCGGCTCCGCGGCGCGGCGCTCCTGCCAGATGAACGCGACGAGCATCGCGGCGCCGCCGACCGCGAGCCCGATGATCTCCGGCGAGTCCCAGGCGTACTGGTTGCCGCCCCACGTCGTCATGAGGATCAGCGCCCCGACGCCGCCGGCGAGAAGGCCTGCGCCCAGGTAGTCGATCTTGTGCCGCGTGTGCGGCACGTGCAGGTGGAGCCGCGTAGTCACGATCACGAGCGCGAGCGCGCCGATCGGCATGTTCACGTAGAAGACCCAGCGCCACGAGAGGTTGTCGACGAGGAAGCCCCCGAGGAGCGGGCCCGCGACGGACGAGACCGCGAAGACGGCGCCCATCAGGCCCATGTAACGGCCGCGCCGCCGCGGCGGGATGATGTCCGCGAGGATCGCCTGCGCGCCCACGATCAACCCGCCCGCGCCGAGACCCTGGAGTGCGCGGAAGAGGATCAGCTGGAGCATCGTCTGCGAGAGGCCGGAGAGCATCGAGCCCGCGAGGAAGATCACGATCGCGGCGATGAAGACGGGCTTGCGCCCGAGCATGTCGCCGAGCTTGCCGTAGAGCGGCGTCGAGACCGTCGCGGCGAGCAGGTACGCCGTCACGACCCACGAGAGGTGGTCGAGGCCGCCGAGCTCGCCGACGATCGTCGGGAGCGCGGTGGAGACGATCGTCTGGTCGAGCGCGGCGAGGAACATGCCGAGCATCAGCGCGACGAAGACGGTCGTCAGTGCCCTGCCCTGGAGCCCTTCGTCCGGGATCTCGACGGTCGGCGTGCCGTTGCCGTCGCTCATCGCCGCTCGCGGTCGAGAAGCTTGTTCATCTGCGGCCGCGTCAGCGGCCCGCGGGGAAGGGGGGTCGCGCCCTCGGCGCGGAGCCCGTCGAGCAGGAGGCCGAGGTAGCGCCGCCAGAGATCGGGCGAGACGCAGCGCGACGCCTCGATCACGCGGCCGCCGGTCATGAAGACGAGCGGCATGTCCTCCGGCACGAAGTCGGCACGGAGCGAGCCGTCGGCCTGCGCGCGCTCGACGAGCCGGCGGACGAGCGGCCGAACGCGTCGCCTGACCTCGTCGCGCGCCTCGCCGTGCTCGGTGCCCGCGAGCAGCTCGCGCAGCGCGCGGTTCTCCGCGTGCAGCTCGAGCACCCGCTCGACGAACAGGGCAAAGCCCGTCCACGGATCCTCCTCGGCGAGGCCGTTCTCGGCCGCGGCCACGAACTCGCCGAGCGACTCGGCGATGACGGCCTCGACGAGGTCGTGCTTGGTCGGGAAGCGGCGGTAGAGCGTGCCCATCCCGACGCCGGCGCGCTGCGCGATCTGCTCGACCGACCCGTCGACTCCCTCGTCGGCGAAGACGGCGCGGGCCGCCTCGAGAATCCGTTCCCGATTCGCCCGCGCGTCGCGCCGGAGCGTCTGTTCCGTCGTTGGCACTCGAGGAGGGTAGCAGAAGCGGAGCGCGCGCTCCGCTTACCGCTACGCTGCCGCGGCCAGCCGCGATGCCAGCTCGCGCACGCTCGTCCTGAGCTCGTCGGGCGCGAGGATGGTGAACCCGCAGCGCAGGCTCGCGAGCGTGCCCGCCATCCAGTCGAGCGAGTCGACGCGCATCCGCAGCAACGTGCCGTCGTCCGCCTCCACGAGCTCCGCGAGCGTCGCCGGCAGCCGTCGCGCCGCCTGCTCGAGCGGCAGGTCGAGCAGCACCTCCACCTCGTGGCCCCAGGGCACGCGAGCGAGTGACCGGCTGACGTGCTCCACGGCGTCGAACCCCTCGGGCGGTGGGTCGGCCGTCGTGTCGAGCAGCATCGTGCGGCTCATCCGGTCGATCCGGAACGTGCGCAGGTCGTCGCGCAGGTGGTCGTGCGCGGCGAGATACCAGCGTGCCGAATGGACAACGAGCCCGTACGGGCTCAGCTCGCGCCGCGTCCGCTCGCCCGAGTACGCCTTGTACGAGGTGCGCACGCGACGTCTGCGGCGGACGGCGTCGGCGAGCAGCAGCACGGTGTCGCCTGCGACCGGGGCGCCCGCGCGCGGCGAGGCGGTGAAGCCGAGCGTCGTCTCGAGCGCCTCGACGCGGCGGCGCAGCAGGTCGGGCAGGACCCGGTGGATCTTCGTGAGCGCGCCGTCGGCCGCGCCCTCGCCACTGTCGAGCCCCTGCCGGCGAGCGGCGATCAGCCCGAGCACGATCGCGACGGCCTCGTCGTCGGAGAGCATGAGCGGCGGCAGGCGGTATCCGGGCCGCACGCGGTAGCCGCCCCCGACCCCTCGCTGGCCCTCGACCGGGATGTCCATGTCCTGTAGCGCGGCGATGTAGCGCCGCACGGTGCGCCGGTCGATCTCGAGGTGCTCGGCGATCTCGCTCCCCGTCGTGAGCGGCCGCGCCTGGAGCAGCTCGAGCAGCTCGAGAAGTCGTGCGGTCGGCGTCTGCATGCGCGAAGTGAACCACGGATAGCGGGCAAGATCTGCCCTATTTCGGCGATAGCGTCCGGGAAGAAACCGTGTGGGGGACAGGCTTAAGCCTGTCCCCCACGCAGATTCCGGAGACGGGAGGCGAGCGATGAGTGACACGCTGCAGGCCGGGACGACGGCGAGGGACTTCGATTTCTTCATGGCAGCTGGCAGGTCGCCGACGACTGCGGACGGACGTGGGAGACGAACTGGGTGATGGACTTCACCCCGGCGGAGGGAGGCCCCGAGTGACGTTGCTCGAGCGGGACGGGATCGACGTCGGACACGACTACCAACACGCCGAGAAGCTGGCCTGCGCGGGGCAAAGCATCGCCCTCGGCGACACACTGCTCAAGTGGTACGAGGTCGCCCCGGCGATCGAGCCGATCGAGCCGATGGTGTCGGACCTCGCCCGGCTCGGCCTCGCCGACGCGGCGCGGCTCGGAGAGCTCAGGCTCGGCGGCACGCTCGGGTTCGTGATCCTCCACCGCTGCGGCGAGGGCTTCCACTTCCTCCTCCTCTGCACGTGGCAGAACGAGAACGAGCTGTGGGAGACCGTCTGGGCGAAGGACCGCGACGCCGACCCGGAGTTCCATCCCTGGCCGCTCGACGGGCCGCACCGGCCGACCTTCTGCGTCTGGGAGCTGGGCGTCGTTGCGCACGAGAGAGACGCGTGGACAAGGTTCCTCCGCTCCCCGCGCGACCGCGACGCGCGGCTCGACTACCTGCGCGACACCTTCAGCGGCGTGGTGTAGGGGACTGGTGTAGGGGACTGGCACCCGCCGGGTGCCTGTCCCCAGCGACGCGCCGTCGTATGTTCAGCGCCGCGTCCCTTCAGACGGACACTGGGTTCAGGCACCTGACGGTGCCAGACCCCGCCAGACACCCGCTGCTGGAAAACTAGGGGCATGAGCACACACGCCCCGGACACCGACCCCGTCGAGACCCAGGAGTGGCTCGACTCCGTCGACGCGGTCGTCGACGTCGATGGCCGCCTGCGCATGGCGTACCTCCTCGACCGCGCAGTCGACCGCGCCCAGGACCTCCACGTTCCCGTGAGCGCCGGCGTCTCGACGCCGTACGTCAACTCGATCCCGACCGAGGACGAGCCGGAGATGCCCGGCGACCCGGAGCTCGAGGCCGCCGCCACCGCCCTCGTGCGCTGGAACGCGATCGCGCTCGTGCTCCAGGCAAACGCGGAGTCGACCGAGCTCGGCGGCCACATCGCGAGCTACCAGTCGGCAGAGACGCTGTACGAGGTCGGCTTCGACCATTTTTGGCGCGCCCGCTCGGAGGACCACCTCGGCGACCTCGTGTACCTCCAGGGCCACTCGTCGCCGGGCTTCTACGCGCGCGCGTTCCTCGAGGGGCGTCTCTCCGAGGACGAGCTGCGCCGGTTCCGGCAGGAGGTCGGCGGCGGTGGGCTCTCGTCGTACCCGCATCCCTGGCTGATGCCCACGTTCTGGCAGTTCCCGACGGTGTCGATGGGGCTCGGGCCGCTGATGGCGATCTACCAGGCGCGCTTCATGAAGTACGTCGCCGCGCGCGGGATCGTGGAGCCGGCCGACCGCAAGGTCTGGGCGTTCATGGGCGACGGCGAGATGGACGAGCCCGAGTCCATGGGCGCGATCTCGCTCGCGGGCCGCGAGCGGCTCGACAACCTCGTCTTCGTCATCAACTGCAACCTGCAGCGGCTCGACGGGCCGGTGCGCGGCAACGGGAAGATCATCCAGGAGCTCGAGACGAACTTCCGCGGCGCCGGCTGGAACGTGATCAAGGTGATCTGGGGCGAGAACTGGGACCCCCTGCTCGCCGCGGACGACGAGGGCGTCCTCCGCAAGCTGATGGAGGAGTGCGTCGACGGCGAGTACCAGACCTTCAAGGCGAACGACGGCGCCTACGTGCGCGAGCACTTCTTCGGGCGCTATCCCGAGACCAAGGCGATGGTCGCGGACTGGACCGACGACGAGATCTGGGCGCTCCGCCGCGGCGGCCACGACCCGAAGAAGATCCACGCCGCGTACCACGCCGCCGTCCGCCACACCGGTCAGCCGACGGTGATCCTCGCGAAGACGATCAAGGGCTACGGGATGGGGCAGGCGGGTGAGGGCCGCAACATCACGCACCAGCAGAAGGCGATGAACGACGAGGCGCGGCTCGCGATCCGCGACCGGCTCGGGATCCCGCTCACCGACGAACAGGCGACCGGTGCGTTCTTCTACCGCCCGCCCGAGTCGAGCCCGGAGCTGCAGCACCTGCTCGAGCGGCGCAAGGCGCTCGGCGGGAGCCTCCCCGAGCGCCACACCGAGGCCGAGCCGCTGCCGACGCCGCCGCCGTTCGACAACGTGCTCGAGGGAAGCGGCGACCGCGGCAACTCGACGACCATGGCGCTCGTCCGCATCCTCAACACGCTCGTGCGCGACGACGTGCTCGGCCCGCGCGTCGTGCCGATCGTCCCGGACGAGTCACGCACGTTCGGGATGGAGGGCATGTTCCGCCAGCTCGGGATCTACTCGTCGGTGGGCCAGCTGTACGAGCCCGAGGACTCCGGCGACTTCATGTTCTACCGCGAGGACCAGCACGGCCAGATCCTCCAGGAGGGCATCAACGAGGCCGGCGCGTTCTCGTCCTGGCTCGCGGCGGCGACGTCGTACGCGAACCACGGCACGGCGATGATCCCGTTCTACGTCTTCTACTCGATGTTCGGCTTCCAGCGGGTCGGCGACCTCGCGTGGGCCGCCGGTGACAGTCGCGCGCGCGGGTTCCTGATCGGTGGCACCGCCGGCCGGACGACGCTGAACGGCGAAGGGCTCCAGCACGAGGACGGCCACTCGCACGTGCTCGCCTCGGTGATCCCGAACTGCGTCGCCTACGACCCGACCTACGCCTACGAGGTCGCGGTGATCGTCCGCGACGGCCTCCGCCGGATGATGACCGAGCAGGAGGACGTCTTCTACTACCTCACCGTGATGAACGAGAACTACCCGCACCCGCCGCTCCCCGACGGTGCCGAGGAGGGGATCCTCAAGGGCATGTACCTCCTGCGCGAGGGTGCCGGCAAGGGGCCGCGTGTGCAGCTCCTCGGCTCGGGCGCGATCCTGCGCGAGGTCGAAGCAGGCGCCGAGCTCCTCGCGTCCGACTTCGACGTCGCGTCCGACGTTTGGAGCGCGCCGAGCTTCACCGAGCTGCGCCGCGACGGGATGGAGGTCGAGCGCTGGAACATGCTGCACCCGACCGAGGAGCAGCGCCGCTCGTGGGTCGATCGGTGCCTCGCCGACCGCGAAGGCCCCAAGATCGCGGCCACGGACTACATGCGGACGTACGCCGACCAGATCCGAGCCTGCGTCCCGGGGCGCTACGTCGTGCTGGGCACCGACGGGTACGGCCGCAGCGACTACCGCGTCAAGCTGCGGAGCTTCTTCGAGGTCGATCGCTACCACGTGGCCGTCGCGGCGCTGAAGGCGCTCGCCGACGAGGGGACGATCGAGCCGTCGGCCGTCGCCCAGGCGATCGAGCGCTACGAGATCGACACGGAGCCCGTCCCGCCCTGGAAGCGCTGACAGAGACGCTTGGTGTCCGACTTGAAGTCGGACACCAAGCGCGGTGGACGCGACACGCTGCTCCGGCGATACGCGAGGATGAAGGCCGTCGACCAGGAGGACGCCGATGCCAGCCGAGACCCGCCGCGCCCGCTTCGCAGAGCTCCACGCCCGCGACCAGCTCTTCGTCATGCCGAACCCGTGGGACGTCGGCTCCGCGCGCATTCTCGCCGCCATCGGGTTCGAGGCGCTCGCGACGACGAGCGCCGGCCTCGCGTGGGTGCTCGGCAAGCTCGACACGCAGGTCACCCGCGGGGAGCTCGTCGACCACGTCGCGGAAATCGCTCCCGCGACCGACCTGCCGCTCAACGTCGACAGCGAGCGCTGCTATCCCGACGAGCCCGGCGGCGTCGCCGAGACCGTCCGCCTCCTCGGGGAGGCGGGCGCCGCGGGCTGCTCGATCGAGGACTGGAATCCCGCCACCGGCCGGATCGACGACGTCGGCCTCGCCGTCGAGCGGGTCGCCGAGGCCGCCGAGGCCGCGCGCGCCTACGACCCGCCGCTCGTTCTCACCGGCCGTGCCGAGAACCACCTCCACGGTGTCGACGACCTCGACGACACGATCGCGCGGCTCGTCGCCTACCGCGACGCCGGCGCAGACTGCGTGTACGCGCCGTGGCTCTCGACCGCGGAGCAGATCGCGGCCGTCGTCGACGCGGTCGGCGTGCCGGTCAACGTGCTCGCGACGCCGGCCGTGCCTCCGCTTCCCGAGCTCGCCGACCTCGGCGTCCGGCGCATCTCGACCGGGAGCCTCCTCGCCGGCGTCGCCTACGGCGCGCTCGCCGCAGCCGCGCGCGAGCTTCAGGGCGGAGCCACGGCGACCTACGCCGCCGACCGCCTCACCGAGGACGACAAGCAGGCCGCGTTCGGCTAGCCGGCTAGTCCGCCCACCAGTCGCGCTTTCCCTCGACGTCGCCGCGCGGATCATCGCCGAGGTTGGGTGCACCGACGACGAGGAGCTCGAGGCCGTCCGGCCCGGCCTCGTAGCCTCGCCACGAACCGGGCGGAACCCGGACCGCGTCCCATTCCTCGAGCTCGACGATCTCGTCGTCGACCTTCATCCGCCCGCTCCCTCGCACGACCACGTACACCTCTTCTTGCTTCATGTGCGTGTGGCCGTACGGAAAGCGATAGCCGGGCGGGACGTGCTGGTAGCTCAGGGCCGACTGCTCGAGCCCGAGCGCCTTGGTCGCCGCGCGGAACTCCAGGTCCGGTGCGCCGTCGAACCTCGAGCCGAGGTCATCGAGGTCCTTCTTGATGTTGCTGAGCGTGAACGGCACCGGCTCAGACGCCGCGCGGAGCCTCGTCGTCGACCGAGACGCGGACGAGGTCCCGGATCGAGAGCATCCCGACCACGGCGTTTCCGTCCACGACCGGCAAGTGCCGAAAGCCGCCGTGGATCATCAGCGCGGCCGCCTGGCCGGCACTCTCGTCCGGGCCGATCGTGTCAGGCCCGTGGGTCATCACGTCGGCGACCGATCCGCCGATCGCCCCGGTCGCGACCGCGCGGAGGATGTCGCGCTCGGTGACGATCCCTACCAGGCGCTCGCCGTCCTGCACGACGACGGCGCCGACCCGCCGCTCGTGCATCCGCCGGGCCGCATCGACGAGGCTCGTCGCGGGCTCGAGCCCGAGCACGTCCGGGGTCATGATCTCGCCGACGGTGGGCACGAGCCGATCGTAGACCTCGGCCGCCTCGAGCGAAAGGAGCGCTATCGCCGCCCCTTTGCCCTCGACGCCTCCCGTTGGAAGCGCGACAGAGCTCGCCAGCGCTTGCGCTCCTCCGCCTGCGCCCGCTTGTCGAGCCGCCGCTCGAGATGCGCGAGCTCCGCCTCGAGCTTGAGGTAGCTGTCCCAGCGCTCCTGTGGGAGCGTGCCATCGGCGATCGCTGCCCTCACCGCGCAGCCGGGCTCGGTCTCGTGGCTGCAGTCGGAGAAACGGCAGTGCTCGAAAAGGGACGTCACGTCGTCGAACGTCTCCTCGAGCGCCTCGTCGGCGACCCAGAGCTGGAGCTCGCGCATCCCCGGCGTGTCGATCACGAGCGCGCCGCCCGGCAGCTGGATGAGCTCCCGGCGCACCGTCGTGTGCCTGCCCTGGCCGTCGCTCCGGAGCTCCTGTGTGTCGAGCAGCTCGTTGCCCGCGAGCGTGTTGATGAGCGTCGACTTGCCAACCCCCGAGGAGCCGAGAAGCGCGGCGGTGACGCCCGGTCGGAGGTAGGAGCGAACCGCGTGGAGCCCCTCGCCCGTGACGCTCGAGAGCGCGTGGACGGGGACGTCGGCGGCGACCGACCGGATGGCGACGAGGGCGGTCTCCGTATCGCTTGCGAGGTCGCTCTTCGTCAGCAGCACCACCGGCTGGGCGCCGCTCTCGCGCGCCAGGATGAGGTAGCGCTCGAGGCGGCGCAGGCTCAGATCCTCGTTGAGCGAGGTGACGATGAAGACGACGTCCACGTTCGCCGCGAGCACCTGCTCCTCGGCCGCCTGCCACGCGGTCTTCCGCGAGAACTTCGTGCGGCGCGGAAGCACGGCCTGAATCGTTCCGGCGTCCTCGTCGGCGCGGGCCGCGACCGCCACCCAGTCGCCGACGGCAGGAAGGTCGGCAGGCGAGCGCGACTCCTCGTAGAGGCGTCCCGCCACGTCGCAGCGGAGCTCACCGAGCTCGGTGAGCACGTCGTAGGCGCCGCGATGCTGCACGGCGACGCGACCCGGAATCAGGCCGTGGCCGGCATGCGTCTCGAACTGCTCGGCAAGGGTCTCGTCCCAGCCGAGGGTGGTGAGGTCTGGCACGTTGGAAGGTCTCCTCTCGGACTACGGAATGAAGGGCGCACACCGGCGCGCCCGTCGCGAGAGGCCCGTCTCTGAGTTCAGCCGACGAGCCGCGCGGCGCGCGGCCGGGAGGAAGCGGTCTCTGTCATCACGGCGACCTCCTTCGTCGGGGACTCACCCAGTATGCCCGACCTCACCCTACGACGCGAGCGCGGCGGCCATTGCGCCCTCGAGGTCCGTGTCGTGGAAGACGAAGCCCTCCCGCTCGAGCCGCTCCGCCACCGGACGCTGCCCGCCGAGCAGGAGCTCCTCGCCCATCTGGCCGAACGCGAGCCGCACGGCGAACGCGGGGATGGGGAACACGGTCGGCCGGTGCAGCGCCCGCCCGAGCTCCTTCGTGAACTCGCGGTTCGTGACGGAGCCGCCGACGACGTTCACCGCGCCTTCGACGTCGGTCCCGAGCGCATGGAGGTACACGCGCACCACGTCCGGGAGCGAGACCCAGCACCACCACTGACTCCCGCTGCCGACCCGTCCACCGAGCCCGAGCCTGAACGGCAGGCGCATCCGCCCGACGGGGCCTTCGTGCCGGTCGAGGATCGGGGCCTGGCGCAGCGCGACGACGCGAATGCCCGCGTCGCGCGCAGGCTCGGCCGCCGCCTCCCACGCCTCGACGACGTCGGCGGCGAATCCCGCACCCTTCGGACTCTGTTCGGTGACCGGCTCGTCGCCGAGGCCGTAGTAGCCGACGCCCGAGGCCTGGACGAGGACCGCTGGCCGCGGGTCGAGACCCGCCATCGTTCGCGCGATCAGCCCCGTGCCGTCGACGCGGCTCCCGCGGATCCGCTCGCGCGCGCCGGCCGACCACCGCTGGCCGATCGTCTCGCCGGCGAGGTGGACGACGGCGTCGACACCCGCGAGCCGCTCCGCGTCGATCGTGCCCGCGGCCGGATCCCAGGCGATCTCGTGCTCGACGGCCGGTGCGCGGCGGACGAGCGTGACGACCTCGTGGCCGGCCTCATGCAGCGCAGGCACGAGTGCGCTGCCGATCAGCCCGGACGCGCCGGTGACGGCGACCTTCATGGCTCCAGTGTCGCAGCCCGAAGCGCAGCACGACCGGTGTCCGACTTATAAGTCGGACACCAAGCGTCTAGCGAGCCCGCGGGCCCGTGTGCCAGAAGACGAGCGCCGCCGCCGTCGCCTCCGCGAGCACGCTCAGCACGGCCACGAGCTTGAGTGAGATTGGCATCTGCCGCATGCCCTCGTTATCGGTGCTGGGACCCGGTTGTCGAGTCCTGGATCGCCTCCCGCAAGGTCCAGTCCCGGGTCGGGGCGTGGCTTCAGCCTCGCCCCTCTTCCCTTCCGATCGTGCGCTTTCGCGCAAACCGGGAACGTCCCGCGGCGGAAGTACGATGGCCTTCCCGTGTCCGCGCCGTTCGTCCACCTGCACGTCCACTCCGAGTACTCCATCCTCGACGGCGCGTGCAGGATCCCGGCGCTCGCCCGTAAGGCAGCGGAGCTCGAGATGCCCGCCGTCTCGCTCACCGACCACGGCTCGATGGCCGGCGCGATCGACCTCTACAAGGCCGCCTCCGACCAGGGCATCAAGCCGATCTTCGGCTGCGAGCTGTACGTCGTCGACGACCGCAAGGCCCTGACGAAGGGTCACGCGCACCTGACCCTCCTCGCCGCCGACAACACGGGGTACGCGAACCTGATCAAGCTCTGCTCGCTCGGCTACCTGGAGGGCTACTACTACAAGCCGCGCGTCGACTGGGAGCTCCTCGAGCGCCACGCGCCGGGGATGATCGCCCTCTCGGGGTGTCTCTCCGGCCGCGTCTCGCGCGCGCTGTCCGAGAGCCGAGACGGCGACGCAGAGGCGGAGCTCGACCGGCTCGCGCAGATCTTCGGCCGCGACAACACGTACGTCGAGCTGCAGAACGCGGGGATCGAGGAGCAGCAGATGGCGTTCCGCGGGCTCCCCGGGCTCGCCGAGCGCCGCGGGCTGCCGCTCGTCGCGACCGGCGACGTCCACTACCTCGACGCCACCGACGCGCACAGCCACGACGCGCTCCTCTGCATCCAGTCGGGCGACTCGCTGAAGAACCCCAACCGCTGGCGCTTCGGCGCCGACGAGTTCTACTTCAAGACCCCCGCCGAGATGGCGCTCGACTTCCCCGGCCACGAGGACGCCATGCGCCGGAGCCTCGAAGTCGCCGAGCGGTGCGACGTGACGCTCGAGCTCGGCCGGATCCGGCTCCCGAAGTTCCCGGTGCCGGAAGGCCGCGACGCCTTCGACTACCTCGTCGAGCTGTGCGAGAAGGGCCTGGTCAAGCGCTACGGCGCCTCGACCCCGGAGCTGGACGAGCGCCTGCGCTTCGAGCTCAAGACCGTCCGCGAGATGGGCTTCGCCGACTACTTCCTGATCGTCGCCGACTTCATCGGCTTCGCGAAGCGAAACGGCGTCTCGGTCGGCCCGGGGCGCGGCTCGGCGGCCGGCTCGCTCGCCGCCTACTGCCTCGAGATCACCGACATCGACCCGATGCGCTACGGCCTCCTCTTCGAGCGGTTCCTGAACCCCGCCCGCAAGGACATGCCCGACATGGACATCGACTTCGCGGTCGAGGGCCGGGAGCGCGTCATCAACTACGTCACCGAGAAGTACGGCCGCGACCGCGTCGCGCAGATCATCACCTTCTCGAAGATGGCCGCCCGTGCGGCGCTCCGCGACGCCGGTCGCGTGCTCGAGATCCCCTACGGCGTCGTCGACCGCGTCGCGAAGCTCGTCCCGGAAGGCCCCGGCCAGACGCTCGAGGAGGCACTGAAGCCCGGGCAGGAGCTCGCGAAGGCGGTCGAGAGCGATCCGGTCGCACAGGAGATCGTCGATCTCGCGCGCCCGCTCGAGGGCCTCACCCGCGCCGACTCGATCCACGCCGCCGGCGTCGTGATCGGCTCCGAGCCGCTGATCGACGTCGTCCCCCTCCAGCAGAAGGGCGCCGACGCCGAGCTCGTGACGCAGTTCTCGATGAAGAACGTCGAGGCGCTCGGCCTCCTCAAGGTCGACTTCCTCGGGCTGCGCAACCTCGACGTGATCGACAAGGCGGTCGCGCTCATCGGCGGCGGCCTCGACATCGGCACGATCCCGCTCGACGACCGCAAGACCTACGAGATGCTCGCCCGCGCCGACGCGACCGGCGTCTTCCAGTTCGAGTCGTCGGGGATGAAGGACGCGCTCCGGCAGGTGAAGCCGACGGTCTTCGAGGACCTGATCGCACTCGTCGCGCTCTACCGCCCCGGCCCGATGCAGTACATCCCCACGTACGCGGCGCGGAAGAACGGCAAGGAGCCGGTGCGGTTCGTCGACCCGCGGCTAGAGCCCATCACCGGCATGACGTACGCGATCTCGATCTACCAGGAGCAGTCGATGGAGATCGCGAAGCAGATCGCGGGCTTCACCGGCGCCGAGGCGGAGACGCTGCGCCGCGCGATCGGCAAGAAGATCCACGAGCTGATGGCCTCGCTCAAGGGGAAGTTCCTCGACGGCTGCGCCGCGAACGGCGTCACCCCGGCGGTCGCGGAGCAGCTCTGGAAGGACATGGAGGCCTCGAAGGACTATTCCTTCAACAAGGCGCACGCCGCCTGCTACGCGCTGATCGCCTACCGCACCGCGTGGCTCAAGGCGAACCACCCGTGCGAGTACATGGCGGCGCTCATCTCGAGCGTGATGAACACGAAGGACCGCGTGCCCTTCTACGTCAACGCCTGCGACGAGATGGGCATCGAGGTGCTGCCGCCTGACGTCAACTCGTCGGCGGTCGACTTCGCGGTCGTCGAGCGGAAGATCCGCTTCGGCCTGAACGCAGTGAAGAACGTGGGGGAGACTGCGGCGCAGCGGATCGTCGCCGCGCGCGAGGATGGCGGCCCGTTCGCCTCGATCTGGGATTTCACCGAGCGCGTCGACCCGCAGGTCGTCAACAAGCGCTCGCTCGAGTCGCTCGTCAAGTGTGGCGCGCTCGACTCGACCGGCGCCACGCGGATGGGCATGCTGGCCGTCCTCGAGCAGGCGCTCGGCCACGGGCAGAAGCTCGCGCAGGACAGGCTGATGGGCCAGTCCTCGCTCTTCGACGGTGCCTTCGACGCGGACGACGCCGCGGTCGCACGCCACCACCCGCCGATCCCGACGGGCGAGTTCGAGAAGCAGGAGCTCCTGCGGCTCGAGAAAGAGACGCTCGGCCTCTACGTGTCCGAGCACCCGCTCTCGAGCGTCCGCGAGCAGCTCCGCCGCAAGACCGACGCGACGCTCGCCGAGCTCGAGCGCCGCCGCGACGGCGAGGTCGTCACGGTCGGCGGGATCGTGTCGGATGTGAAGCACCTGACGACGAAGCGCGGCGATCCGATGGTCTTCCTCACGCTCGACGACCCGACCGGCACCGCCGAGGTCGTCGTCTTCAACTCCGCCTACGCCGCCGCGCGCGAGCTCTGCGTGACCGACCGGATCCTGATCGTGAAGGGCCGCATCGACCACAAGCAGGCCGGCGAGACGAAGCTCCTGGCGTCCGAGATCACCCCGTTCGAGGCAGTGCCCGAGCGTAGGGAGGTGCGCTTCTCACTGGACGCGCGCGAGGCCCCCGCCGGCGTGATCCGCGAGCTCGCCCGGCTCGTGCGCGAGTTCCCCGGCGAGTCCCCGGTCTACCTCTCGCTCGACACCTCCGAAGGCCCGAAGACGTACGCCCTCGGGCCTGAATACCGCGTCCGCCCCGACCCGGACTTCATCGCCGAGGCGAGGGCCGTGCTGGGCGGGTCGGCAGTCCTCTCCTAGCGCTCCGGGGTCGCGCTTGGTGTCCGACTTCAGTCGGACACCTTCGACCTGCCGCTCCGCAGCGGGGCTCTAGACCGCCGCCAGCGACCGCACCGCTGCGGCGATCTCCGCCGCGCCGGGAAGCATCGCCGCCTCGAGATCCTTCTGGTACGGGATCGGGTGAGACGCGGCCCCGATCCGGACGACGGGCGCGTCGAGGTCCCAGAAGCACTCCTCGGCTACGTGGGCAGCGATCTCCGACCCGAAGCCGCAGAACCGGGTCGCCTCGTGGGCGACGACCAGCTTGCCGGTCTTCGCCACTGACGCGGCGATCAGCTCCGTGTCGAGCGGTGCGAGCGTCCGGGGGTCGACGATCTCGACCGAAACCCCAGCGCTTTCGAGCTCGCGCGCGGCCCGGAGGGCCTGCGGGACGAGCGCGCCGAGCGCGACAACGGTGACGTCGGTGCCCTCGCGAACGACCCGTCCGACGCCGAGCTCGATCCCGTACCGCCCGGCCGGCACCGGTTCGGGATCGGCGAAGAAGAGCTGCTTCTGCTCGAGGAAGACGACGGGATTGTCACCCTGGATCGCCGCGGAGAGAAGGCCCTTCGCGTCGAACGGGCTCGAGGGCATCACGACGACGAGCCCCGGGAGGTGCGCGAAGAGAGCCTCGAGGCTCTGCGAGTGCTGCGCACCGAGCCTGATGCCACCCCCCGACACCATTCGCAGCACGAGTGGGATGCTCGGCGTCCCGCCCATCATGAACCGGAGCTTCGCGGCCTGGTTCATGATCTGGTCGAAGGCGACGCCCGCGAAGTCGGAGAACTGGAGCTCGACGACCGGCCGCAGGCCGGTGAGCGCCGCGCCGATGCCGCAGCCGACGAAGCCGCTCTCGGTCAGCGGCGTGTCGCGGATCCGCTCCGCTCCGAACCGCTCGTAGAGGCCCTCCGTCGCGCGGAAGAGCCCGCCGACCCTGCCGACGTCCTCGCCCATCACGAATACGTCCGGGTCGGCCTCGAGCTCGAGCTCGAGGCTCTCGCGGACGGCCGCTACGAAGCTCAGAGCCCGCTCGGTCTCGACGTCCGGGGCCGGATGGGAGCGCTGCGGCGCGAGGACGGCCGGCAGAAGGTCGTCCGGGTTGGAGTCAGGATCCGCGAGCGCCGTGGAGATCGCCTGCTCGACGTCGCGCTCGACGTCGCGGGCGACCGCATCGAAACCCTCGTCGTCGAGCTCCCCGCGTTCGCGCAGCACCCGCTCGAGCCGGGGCAGCGGGTCGCGCGCCTCCCACTCGGCGACGAGCGTGGCGTCGCGGACGTCGGGAAGGTTGGCGCGCATCGAGTGCTGCATGCGCCGGAAGGTCTTCATCTCGAGGAACGTCGGGCCGTCTCCCTCGCGCGCCCGCGCGAGCGCACGCTCCACGGCGTCCCCGACCGCGACGACGTCGTTGCCATCGACGATCTCGCCGGGCATGCCGTATCCGGCCGCGCGGCCCGCGAGGTCCTCCACCGCGCGCTGCACCCACCAGTCCGCCGAGAGCGCGAACTGGTTGTTCTCGCAGACGAACACGACGGGTAGCGACCAGGTCGCCGCAAGGTTCATCGCCTCGTGCGTCGCGCCCTGCCCTGCGGCGCCGTCGCCGAAGAAGGCGACGACAGCCTGGCCCTCGCCGCGGAGCTTGGCCGTGAGCGCTGCCCCGGTGGCATGCGGCAGCCCGGCGCCGACGATCCCGTTGCAGCCGAGGATCTGGAGCGAGAGGTCGGCGATGTGCATCGAGCCGCCGAGCCCCTTGCAGTAGCCCGTCCGCTTGCCGAACATCTCGGCCATCATCCGGCGAAGATCGGCGCCGGCCGCAATGAGGTGGCCGTGCGAGCGGTGGTGGCCGACGAGGTAGTCGGTGTCCCGCATCACGCCTGCCGCGCCGACGGCGATCGCCTCCTGGCCGACGCAGCTGTGCGCCGTCCCGAAGATCACGCCCTCCTTGAAGAGCTCGGTGGCGCGGTCCTCGAAGCGGCGGATCAGCACCATCTGCCGGTACTGCTCGAGAAGCGGCGGACGGCCGGACGGCCGCTCGCGCACTGCGATCTCGACGGTCAACGCGGCGGCCTCTCGTGAAACTCCACGATGTAGCCGTCGGGATCGAGCGAGTAGAGACTCTTGCCGCCGGCGTTCGCACCGGCGGTCATCTCGACGGGGCCGTCCGAGCGGAACGCCACGCCTTGCCCGCGCAGCTCCTCGTGGAGCGCGTCGATGCCCGTCACGAAGAGGCAGAAGTGGCCCGTGCCGGAGTGGGAGGGCGGCGAGGCGCCCGAGGCGGGATCGAGCCCGCGGTACTCGAGCAGCTCGACCTCGAAGTTGCTCCCGGGCACGCGGAGCATGGCGATGTCGAGGCCGGTCGCGTCGGGCACGCCGACGATCCGCTTGACCTCGGCCTCCTCGTAGAGGCGCCGCCAGAGCAGCTCCAGGCCGAGGACGCCCTCGTAGAACGAGAGCGAGCGGTCGAGATCGGAGACGGTGATCCCGGCGTGCCGCGGTCCCTCGATCGCCCAGGCCGGCATCGGTCTAACCTACTTCCGCCGTGGGCGGACTGCTCGAGCAACGGGTCGCGCTGGTCACCGGCGCGGCGAGCGGCATCGGCCGCGCGATCGCCGAGCGCTTCGCGGCCGAGGGTGCCCGCGTCTCCGGCTTCGACCGCGCCGGCGACGTGGAGTACCACGGCGATGTCCGCGTACCCGCCGACGTCGAGGACGTCGTCGCACGTGTCGTGGCCTCCGAGGGGCGGCTCGACGTCCTCGTCTGCAGCGCAGGAGTCCGCGAGATCGGCGACGTCTACACGATGCCCACGGACGAGTGGGACAACGTGATCGCCGTCAACCTGAGCGGGACGTTTTACTGCTGCCAGGCGGCGGCTCGTCACATGCGCGAGCGCGGTGGCGGGGCGATCGTGAACCTCTCCTCCGTCGGCGGGCTGATCGGGCTCGCGCGCCGGCCGGCGTACACCGCCGCGAAGCACGGCGTCGTCGGCCTGACGAAGAGCCTCGCACGTGACCTCGGCCCTGCGGGGATCCGCGTGAACGCGATCTGCCCCGGGCTGATCAGGACGCCGCTGACGGAGCAGTACTTCGCGGACGACGCGTTCGAGGAAGGTCTCCGCACGGTCGTCCCGCAGGGCCGCGTCGGCCTGGCGGACGACGTCGCCGACGCGGCGCTCTACCTCGCGAGCGACCAGTCCGCCTACGTCAACGGGATCGCCCTGACGGTCGACGGCGGCTGGCTCGCCGAGAAGAGCTTCGCCGCCGGCGACGCCGCCGGGAAGACCTTCCTCGCTTCGAACGAGACGCGCGACGACGTCTAGCGACGCCTGCTCGGCTGCGCGATCCGCCCGAACGCCCGCTCGCCCGCGTCGTCGCTCGTGAACGCCGAGAGCTGGAGCAGCTCGCCGTCGAGCTCGAGCCCGGAGCCGATCACGCCGTCCCCCCGCAGGCGCAGGTCGTCTCCGAGCCCGGCCGACGGCCCGCGCGTGGCCCGCGCGGCGGCCACGTCGTCGACCAACCGCGAGACGCGCTCCACCGGCGTCGGCCGCCTGTCGAGCCGCTCGAGGGCGTCGAGCAGGTAGCCGGCGCGGAGCTTCGGCCAGAGCAACGCGAAGGCCTCCGGCCGCGAGACGGCGTCGAGGCACAGGTCGTCGCCGAGCCCGAGCACGGCACCGCACTGGCCAGGCTGCAACACGAACGCCGCCTCGAGCTCGCGGAGCCGCTCGCCGTGCGCGACGAACGTGTCGCGGTTCGCCGACGTCGCCGACCGGACACCCATGCGCGACTGCTTCGCCCGCACCTCGTCCCACACCTCGCCCTGGGCGACGCCGCGAGCGAGCGGCTGCGCGGCCTGCGCCTGCGCCTTCATGCGCCGAAGGTGGCTATGCGAGATGTGGTCGCCGCTGCCGAACGCGGAGCTGGTCCGCCGCCAGCGGCCCTGTTCGACGCAGGAGACCGGGATCGGCAGCTTCGCGCCAGCCTCGACGAGCACGGTCACGTTGAGGATCCGGTCCTGCTTCGCACCGACGAGCTCCTCGCCGTCGTAGAGCAGCACCCGTTTGTCGGTGGGGTTGTGCACGACGAGCTCCGGCACCGTGCCGGCGTTGGAGGCCTCGTCGACACGGAAGCCGCGCGGGAGCGCCTCGTCGAGGGTGACGTACTCCGCAACCGGGTCGCGGAGGGGGAAGAGCGGGGTAACGACGATCCCGCGGTGCTCCACGGTCTCGCCGAGCTGGAAGGTCTCATGTGGCATGGCGTTCTCCTCTCGTCCTGCTGGAGTCCGCCGCACGAGGCCACGTCCTTACGGGTCGCGCAGCTTCGTAAGATCAAGTCGTGTCCGATGCGACTCAGCTCTCGATGCGCGATGCCCGAGATGCCGAAGACGAACGACTGCTCGCCGAGGGCGAGACCGACCGCCTGCTCGCGGGCTGGGTCGAGACGATTCAGGACATCTGTGTCGCGAAGATGCGTGGCCCCGTCGGGGAAGACGTCGCGCAGGCCGTCTGCGAGCGGCTCTGGCGCGAACTCAAGGCGGGCAGGCACCGTGACGGCCGCTACCCGTTCCGCGTCATCGTGCACTCCGTGACCAGGTGGGTTTGCAAGGGCTGGTACGAGCCGGGCTGGCAGGAGAGCGAGCTCTTCGACCTCGACGGCGCGGCGCCCGACGAGTCGGAGGCCGTGGTCGTGGAGGTCACCCTGGAGCAGTTCGTGGCGACGCTGCCGTCCGGCGACGGCGAAGTGGCCGCGCTCACCCTCCTCGAGGGTCTCGAGCCCGGCGAGATCGCGACGCGTCTCGACAAGAAGCCGAACGCCGTCTACCAGGCGATCCACCGCAACGCGAAGAAGCTGCGGGAGTGGCTCGAGGAATGACTGCCGACGTTCAGGCTCTCCTCGACGAGCTCGTGCGCCGCTACGCGCGCGGCGAGCCCCTCGACGTCGAGGCTGCCCTTGCGCGCGCGGGCGACCGCGCCGACGAGCTCGCGCCGTTGATCGAGGCGTTCCTCGCGCGCGCCCCGCGCCGCGCGCCCTCGCCGGATGCGCTCGCGTACGTCCGATCGCTGGACGAGCCGCCGATGCTGCGAGCCCGGGTCGGGAAGGCGCTCAAGGTCGACGACGTGGTCGACGCGATCGTCGCCGAGTGCAAGCTCGATGCGGAGGCTCGCCCGAAGGTGCGCCGCTACTACCAGCAGCTCGAAGGCGGGATCCTCGACCCCTCGCGGGTCGCGGCGTCGGTCTGGGACGCGATCACCGGCCTTCTCGGCCGCTCGCGGGCGCTACTGTCGGCGCCGCCCGGGCCGGCGCCTGCCGCGGCGCCGATGTACCGGATCGATGCCCAACTCTCGCTCTCCGAGCGGCTGGTGCCACGGTCGGCTGCGGAGCCTCAGGTGCCCGACGAGGTCGACGCACTTTTCCTCGGCGATCCTTCCGCCTGATCCGAGGGATGTTTGAACCGGCCCGCCGGCCGGTATTCCCTCTACAGAAGGCATTCGTACGATCAGGTTCAGGCCGATGCGACAACAGACAGCCCTCGTCTTGCCACTTGCGACGCTCGCGGCGCTCGCGCTCGCGGGCACCGCGTCCGCCGGTGACGGACTTCTCTCGAGCGCGCTCTCGCCCGTCACGCAGGTGGCGTCCCCGGTGACGGACGCGGTCGCGCCCGTCACGGAGGCAGCGAAGCCGGTGACGGACGCCGCGGCGCCCGTGACGGAGGCCGCAGCGCCGGTCACCGACGCCGTCGCACCGGTGACGAAGGCGGCCGCGCCTGTCACGCAGGCAGCCCAACCGGTCGTCGAGAAGGTTGCGGAGGTGGCGGTCGCCCCGGCCGTCCGAACGATCGCCGAGGCGGCGGCACCGGTGGTGAGCACCGTCTCGCAGACGACAGCGGCCGTCGTCGAGCCCGTCGTGAAAATCGCTGCGCCGGTCGTTGGCGCCGCAGCGCAGGCGGCCGCGCCGGTCGTGAACACCGTTGCACCCGTCCTCGACCAGACCGTCGGGCCAGTGACACGGCCGGCCGGTCGGACGACCACCGAAGCCGCACGGGTCACCTCGCCGGTCTCGCAGTCTCCGACGGCCGGGGCCGCCGCGCCAATTTCGCCTCTGCAGACCTCCACGCCGGTGCCCTCGGCCGACGTCGACGAGCTGCCGGCGAGCGCTCCGGTCGTGCAGGGCGCGGCGGGCGGCGCCGTGCCGGCGCGGCCGGCGCTCGCTGGCGGAAACGCTCTGCAGGCCACACGGCTTGCGCCTGGCATTCCGGCGGCGATCACCGCGCTCGAGCCGTCGGCACCGGCCACGGTCGCAGCGCTGGCCGCCACGGCTTCGGCCACCCAGCCACACGCGACCGCCCCAGGCGACGCCCGAGCTCCCCTGCCCCGTGACCTCGGTCTTGCCTTGTTCGGTGGGCTCCTGGCGTTCGGTATAGCGCTTGTCTCGACCTCGTCCGCCGGTGCCGGCGGACACTCGCCTTCCTCCTCTGTAGCGGTGACCACGAGGCCGTTCCGGCTCGTTGCGCCCGCACTCCTCTGGCGCCTGCGCGCGCTCGCGGAGTGCGTGAGGCCGGAACCGCTTCTCGCACCGCTCGAGCTCCCCGGCTAGCGCCCTCGCGCTTCCGGTCGATCCGGGCATCCGCCCGGGTCTCAACGAGCTCGAAAGGAGACACCATGAAGCGGTATGTGATCGCTGCGATCACCTGTATCGCGCTCACCGTCGGGGTCAGCCCCGCGGCGGCGGGCGGGGGTCTCGGAGGCGTCGTCCAGACGCTGACCGGGACGGCCCAGCAGAGCACGAACACGGCTGGTGACGCGTCCGCGTTCAACGCGAACGGCACGTCCCAGTCGAACGACCAGAGCCAGACGGGCACGGGCGGCGACGCCTCCACCGGTGACGCAACCACCGGCGGCGCAAGCTGCTGCGACTCAGGCGATGCGACGAGCGGCGACGCCACGGGTGGCGACGTCACCCAGTCGCAGGAGGCGTCCAACGCGAACTCCACGACGCAGGAAGCGTCGGCGGAATCGAAGGCCGTGCAGGTGCTGCCGGTGAACGTGGCGGTCCCGATCTGCGTCGCGAAGGCGTGCGACATGGGCTCGGTCGAGCAGTCGAACACGAACACCTCGGGCGACGCGTCGGCGAAGAACGTCAACGTCACCGACCAGTCGAACGAGCAGTCGCAGACCGGAACGGGCGGCGACGCCCGAAGCGGCGACGCAACCGCTGCCTCCGGTGATGCGACGACCGGCGATGCCGCCGGCGGCGACGTCACGCAGTCGCAGCAGGCGTCGAACAAAAGCGCGACGAGCCAGAAGGCGACGGCGGTCTCGAAGGCGATCCAGATCGCGCCGGTGAACGTCGCCGTGCCGGTGTGCGTCGCCTGGAGCTGCAAGACGCCCGACGTCGAGCAGCGGAACACCAACACGTCCGGTGACGCGTCGGCGTCAAACGTGAACGCGACGTGGCAGGGGAACGACCAGAGCCAGACGGGCACGGGCGGCGACGCCTCCACCGGTGACGCAACCACCGGTGGGGCGGGCTGCTGTGGATCGGGCGATGTGAGGAGCGGTCACGCCTACGGCGGTGACGTCATGCAGTCGCAGGAGGCGTCGAACGCCAACTCGACGTCGCAGGAGGCGTCGGCGGAGTCGAAGGCGGTGCAGGTGCTGCCGGTGAACGTGGCGGTGCCGGTGTGTGTCGCGACGTCGTGCAAGACGGGCTCGGTCGAGCAGTCGAACACGAACGCGTCGGGTGACGCCTGGGCCGGGAACGCGAACCAGACCGGGCAGTCGAACCAGCAGTCGCAGACCGGCACCGGCGGCAACGCCACGAGTGGCGATGCCGAGTCCCGCGGTTGCTGCAAGCCCAGGTGGCATCACGAGCTGCCCGAGCCGAAGCACTGCGGTCACGCGGAGCCGAAGCCAAAGCCGAAGCCCTGCAAGCCGGAGCACGCCGGCGACGCCCGCACGGGCGACGCGCCAGGCGGCGACGTCACCCAGCCGCAGACGGCGACGAACGCCAACGACACGGCCCAGACCGCGCGGGCGGCGTCGATCGCAAAGCAGGAGGGCGCGCTGAACCTGGTGCTCCCACCCGTGTGCCCGAAGCCTGCGCCGAAGCCCGAGCCGCACGGGTGCAAGCCGTGCTGAGAGAGGAGGACGTGAAGGAGACGGGTTGACGAACGGAACGGGCCGCCGGCACACGCCGGCGGCCCGGCCCTCGGAACGCGGGGAGGCGAGGCGGGAGCGGCACGCCCGTCTCGTCCTCGCCGCGCGCGAGCACGACGACCGGGACGCGCTCGAGGCGCTCGTGTGCGAGCACCTCGCGCTCGTCCGCAGCATCGCGCGTCGTTTCGGCCGGGAAGCCGACCAGCGCGACGACCTCGTCCAGGAGGGCGTGGTCGGGCTGCTCAAGGCGATCCGCCGCTTCGACCCCGGGCGCGACGTCCCGTTCCCCGCCTACGCGATCATGGCCGTGACCGGCGAGATTCGCCACCACCTGCGCGACCGATCCTCGTGCGTGCGCGCCCCCGAGGCGACCACCGCCGAAGTAATCCCGCTCGACGACGACGTCCCGACGACGGCATCGGACTTCGGCCGCTCGGAGGACCGCGTCGAGCTCGGGCAGCGCCTCTCCTGCCTCGGCCGCCGCGAGCGGGAGGTCGTCTACCTCCGCTTCTTCGCCGACCTGACGCAGGACGAGATCGCCCGTCATGTGGGCATCTCTCAGATGCACGTCTCGCGCCTCCTCCGCCGCGCGCTCGAGCAGATGCGGGAGGTCGTGCCGTGAGCGAAGGTAGGTTCCGGGTTCGTGGTCGCCGAGCGCCGCATCGAAAGCGACGGTGTCGGCCTCCACCTCGAGCTCGAGGGGCCGGAGGATGGCGCGGCGGTGCTGTTCCTCCACGGGGTCGGCTCGAGCGGCCGGACATGGGAATGGGTTCCACACGAGCTGACGCGAGCGCGGAGGCTCGTCCGGGTCGACCTGCGCGGCCACGGTCGGTCGGACCACGCGCCCGGCACCTATGTCGTGCCGCGCTACGGCGCCGACGTCGTCGCCGTGCTGAACTCGATCGTGTCGCGCCCGGCGGTGGTCGTCGGTAACTCGCTCGGCGGCGTCATCGCCTGGTGGCTTGCGCAGAACCACCCCGACCTGGTCACCGCGGCGTTGCTAGAGGACCCGCCGCTCTTCGCCGGCGACACGCCCGAGGCCGAGGCCGGGCGCTTCAGGGACGTGTTCCACGCCGTCAGGGCGGTGATCCTCGAGAGCCGCGAGCGCGGGCTCTCGGAAGAGGAGACCGCCGAGCACATCGCGACGATCCGCTGGGGGCCGGCGGGCACGCCGCCGCTCGGCGAGCTCCTGACCGAGGACGGCCTCGCCACCCTCGCGTTCGGCTACCACAGGCTCGACATCGGCGTGATCGACGGTGCGATCGACGGCTCGACCCTCGCCGCGGTGGAGACACGCTCACCCGTCAACCTGCCCGTGCTCCTGGTCGCAGCCGACGACGCTGCCGGCGCGGCCTTCTCGACCGGCGACGAGGAGCGCCTCGCCGAGCGCCAGCCCACCGTCGAGGTGGTGCGCATCCCCGGCAGCGGCCACCGGATCCACGACATGCGAGCCTACCGCGAGACCTTCGCCGGCCACCTGCGCCGGTTCCTGGACACGTATGCGCGCTGAAAGCTCGCCGCACGGGGGCGACTAGTCTCGCTCGCCCAGGGCGACCGCAAGCGACCGGCTCAGGGTCTCGTGTGCCTCGAGCTCGGCCTCGACGGGAGCGAGGACGAGGTCGTCGGCCACTGCCTCGATCCCCGGGCGTAGCGAGCGCGCAGCCGCCCGCCGCCGGCGGCGGGCGCCCACGGCGTTGAGCGCGCGGGTGCCGAACGAGAGGACGACGCCCAGCACGAGCCCTCCGACCGCGAGCCACGTCGCGATCGGGGCGCCGCCGAGCTCGGGCAGGGGCACGACGTCCTCGATCCGGAGGTAGCCGGCGACGCCGGCGAGCGCGATCCAGAGAATGCCGAGGGCCGCCGCGGCGACCAGGAGCCACTGGAGGAGCGATGCCACGCGCCACCAGCGAGGCGCGCGAGTGTCGAGCTTTGCCGAGCCCACCGCCTGGTCGAGCCGATCGACCACGCGCGCGTCGCCCGCAGAAGCGGCACGACGGAGGAGTGTCGGCCAGGGCGCGGGGAGCCCTGCGCTCGCACTGTCCGCGACCTGGCGCACGGCCGTGGCGACCTGTGCCAGCTGCACGTCCGATGCGGGTGGCAAAGAGGTTCTGCCGGCGCCTGCTCCGCCATCGCCGAGGCGCAGGCGACGGAGAGGGTCCGGCTTCAGGCGACGGAGCCAGCGGGCGAGAGGCCATCCGCTCGCCAACGCGCCGCGATGGCGGTGCGCCTCGCCGACGGCCTCCACGACCCGTGGGACTCCTGCCGCTTCGGCGAGCGCGGTCACCAGCGCCTCTCGATCGGAGCCCTCGACGCGTGTCCGCCCAGAGGAGCCGCACCAGCGGCGCAGCTCGGCCGCCGCTGCTCCCGCGTCCGCGGAAAGGCGCTCGACTGCCGCCTTCCGCGAGGCGACGCGGCGGGCCAGAAGCTCACGGAGCCCGTCGACGCCTGCACCCGTCCTCGCCGAGACGACGAGGACGGGCGACTCGTCCAGCCCGTCCTCCGTGAGCAGCCGAGCGGTGTCGCGCCGTAACGCGTCGATCGCCTCCGGAGGGAGGATGTCCGCCTGGTTGAGCACGACGGCCATCGACTCGTCGTGGGCGGCGAGCGGTCGCAGGTAGCCGTCGTGGAGCGCGGCGTCTGCGTACTTTTGTGGCTCGACGACCCAGACGAGGAGATCGGCGAGCTCGACGATCCTGTCCACCTCGAGCCGGTGCGCGGCCTCGACGGAGTCGAAGTCGGGCAGGTCGAGAAGCACCAGGCCGCTCAGTCCGCCCGCGTCCAGGCGATGACGCCTCTTGATCTCGAGCCAATCGAGCAGGGAGTCCGCGCCGTCGCCCCAGACTGCCGCCTGCCCCGTGGACGTCGTCGGCCTGCGCCGTCCGACCGCCGCGAGCTCTGCTCCGCTCAGCGTATTGAAGAGAAGCGACTTACCGGCGCCCGTAGGCCCGACGAGCGCGACGACGGTCGACTCGACCCCGAGACCCAGCCTGGCTTCCGCCTTCTCGGTCACGCGCCGCGCCCGCTCGACCGGCTCCGGATCGAGCCGTCCGTCGGCGACGAGGACGGCCTCCGCCAACGCGGCCAGGCGCCGGTCGAGCGAGAGGCTCACGATGCCCGTCGAACGGCGTCGATCGCGCCGTGGAGACGTGCGACGGCCTCCGGCTCGGGCGCCTTGCCGTCGAGCACCGCGGCGAAGCGCTCGGTCTCCTCCCGAAGCAGATTGTCGACCCGTTCCGTGAGGTCGTCGCGGGCTCGGGCCGCGAGGGAGCGCACCGCCTGATCGCCCAGGAGCGCCTCGAGGAGCTTGTGCCCGACGGCCGACGTGCCGCCGGCGACGACCGCCTCGAGGCCCGTGATCCCGCCAGTGCTCGCGAAGACCGCCAGCATGACGGTGAGCCCGGCCCCGTTCACGCCGAGCGAGGCGAGCCGCGCTGTAGTGCGCTTTGCGGCCCCCTCCGTCCGAACGAGGTCCATGACGTACGCCTGCCAGGCCCGCACCTGGCCGCGCGCGTCGTCGCGAAGCTCGTCGGACGCACGCGTGAGCCCGGGCGCACCGTCGACGAGGGCCCTCCCGGCCGGAATCTCACTCCACGCGTGTGCGGCACGCTCTGCGGCGCGCTCGGCCGCTGCACGGACGACCGCCTCGAGCCGGTGCTCCACTGCCTCTCGAAGCTGATCCTCGCCCGGCTCGTGACCCGCGACGAGGCTCGTCAGTCGATCCCGCATCGCCGCGAGTCGCGTCTGGAGCTCTCGCATGAAGTCACCGGTGCCCACCACCTCGTGCCACCGGGCGACGACCTCGCCTCGGAGAAGGGAGCCGCTCCGAAGCGCATCCTCGACGTCCTGGCGCGCAGAGGCGTACGCGAGATCCGCCGCTGCGCGGAGGTCCGCGGCCGCCGCGAGTTGCTCGGACGCCGCCCGCTCCACCGCGCCCGCGCGGGCGGGAAGGCTGCGCAGGGCGCCGCTCAGCGTCCTGCGAATCAAGTCGCCCCGAGCGTCGGCGTCTGCTGCGAGCGCGTCGAGCCAGCGGCGCACCGGGGCGAGCTCCGCCGCGGGCAGCCGCCCTGCCTCGAGCCGTGTCTCGCCGACGACGAGCAGGACGGCGTCGATCCGCTCCTCGCGGATCATCTCCCCGAGATGCGCCGTCACCTCGCGCTCGGCATCGTCCGGTACCCGGTTGAGCACGATCGAGAGAGCCGTTCCTCGCTCGCGTGCCGTCGCGAGGAACTCCCACGGCACGGCGTCGGCGTAGCGCGCCGCCGTGGTCACGAAGAGCCAGGCATCGGCGGCTGCGAGGAGCTGTGTCGCAAGCGCGCGGTTCTCGGCGAGCACGGAGTCGATGTCCGGCGAGTCGAGGAGCGCGAGACCCGGTTGGAGCTCCGGCGCCGGCACGACCAGGAGCGTGCCGGGCGTCGGTGCGCCCCCTGCCACTCTCGGCAGGCCGGGCAGGATCCGGTCGCCCTCGAACCAGCGCACGTCGTCGGGGTGGCAGACGAGAACGGGCCCGCGCGTCGTGGGCCGCAGCACGCCCGACGGGCTGACCTCCGCGCCGACGAGGCTGTTGAGAATCGTGGACTTCCCGGCGCCGGTCGACCCGCCGACGACCATGAGCACCGGCGCGTCCATCTGTTCCAGGCGCGGCAGGAGGTAGTCGTCGGTCTGGCCGACGATGTCGTCCCGAGCGGCACGCGCCCGACCCGAGTCCGGGAGCTCGAGCTGGAGCCGGAGCGCGGCGAGGTCGTCGCGGAGCCGGCGCAGGGCGTCGGGAAGCTCGGGTCTCAAGGACCCGGGCATCATCGCATCGATCACCAGGCGCAGCCGGCGATCACGGAGCGGGGCCGGACCACGTCACGGCGAGTACTCGAACCACTCGACGTCGGCCGGAACCGTGGCGCGCGCCCCGCCACCCGTCGCGTAGAGGCCGATCATGGCGCCGGTGAAGTGATGCCTCCCGGTGGCGGCGAGGATCGTCTCGGCGGAGAACGACCGCGTGGGGACGCTGCCGAGCTCCCTTGGACGGCCGGTCCCGCCGGAGAACCGGTACTCGCCCGCGGTCGCGCGGAGCTCGAGCGTGACCGGTCCTGCCGCGATCGCCTGACGCGCGAGCGTCGACGTCTCGCCCCGCAGCGTGACGTCGAGTCGAAGCTCCCGGCCGCCCGGGGCGAGCGCCACGACCAGGACCGCGTTGAAGTCCTCGTTCGCCCTGAGGCACAGCCCAGCCTGCTCGCCCGGGTGCACGGGCTCGAACTCGAGACGGACCTGTGCGGTCGCCTCGAAGTGCTGCTGGCGCCGGCAGACGAGCGCAGGCGAGGCGACGTCGCGGATCGTCGCCGCGGTTCCCCAGAGGCGCAGGAATCCCGGTCGTTCCCGGAGGGTGCAGCAGCCGCGAGCGGGGTTCCGGACGGAAAGCCAGCCCGTGGGAAGGCGTCCGGGCCGAAAGCGGAGTCGCTCGGGCGCGTCGGGCGCCCGGGCCTGCGCGAGAGCCGGTCCCTCGAGCCGAGCCCGGACGGGCGACATCCGCGGCCATCCGTCGTCGCCCCAGCGGACGGGTGCCAGGAACGTCTCGCGACCGAGGTGGTGGTGCCGGCCCCCGCGCGGTCGGATTGCCAGCAGCACGGCCCAGGTGGTGCCGTCCTCGAGGTCGACGAGGTCGGCGTGCCCCGTGGCCTGAATCGGCAGCCGGGGCCGGTCGCGGTGCGTGAGCAGCGGCCCGTGCGGAGAGGGGTCGAAGGGCCCGTACGGGTCGGTGGCGCGGGCGACCACGACCGAATGCCCGTAGCTCGTTCCACCCTCGGCCGCAACGAGGTAGTACCAGCCGTCTCGGCGATAGAGGTGCGGCGCCTCCGGCCAGATTCCACCCGTCCCGCGCCAGATCACGCGTGGCTCGACCGCGATCGGCGGCCCGCCCGCGAGCATCAACTCGCCCTGGTAGACGAAAGGATGATCGGAGTCGGCGCCGCGGCCGTTGCGTGTGTAGAAGACGCGACCGTCGAGGAAGGCGAGCGAGGGGTCGATGCCGTCGATGTCGAGCCAGACAGGATCGGACCACGGCCCGCGCGGGCTCGGCGCCGTCACGACGAAGTTGCCACGGCCGGCCAGGGTCGTGACGAGGAAGAACGTGCCCTCGTGGTGGCGAAGGGTCGGCGCGTAGATGCCGCCCGAGCTCGGGACGCCGCGGAGATCGAGCTGGCTTCGGCGCGTGAGCGCGTGCCCGACGGGGGTCCAGTGGACGAGATCTCGACTGGTGTAGAGGGGGACGCCGGGGAAGTACTCGAAGCTCGAGCAGGCGAGGTAGAAGTCGCGACCGACGCGACAGACGGTCGGGTCGGGGTGCATGCCCGGCAGGACCGGGTTGACAACCTTCACCGAGGCAGGCTCAGCCCTTCACGGCGCCCGACAGCCCGCCGACGATTCGACGCTGCGCCGCGAGGAAGAAGAGCAGTGCCGGCACCATCGACAGTGTCGTGAACGCGAGAATCGCAGCGGTGTCCGCGCTGTGCTCGCTCGAGTACTGGGCGACGCCGAGCGGGAGCGTCCACTTGCTCGGGTCCGTGAGCACGAGCAGCGGCAGGATGAAGTTGTTCCAGCTCGTGATCACCGAGAGGATGGTCACGGTCACGAGCGCGGGCTGCGACAGCGGCACGAGGACGAGGAGGAAGAACCCGAACCGCCCGCAGCCGTCCATCGCGGCCGCGTCCTCGAGCTCCGCCGGGATCGCGCGCATGAACGGGCGAAGGATGATGATCGTGATCGGAATCGCGAACGCCGCCTCCGGCAAAGCGACGCCGAGCAGCGACTCGAGCAGGCCGAGCTGGCGCAGAAGGAGGTAGAGAGGCAGCGCGGCGACGGCGACCGGAAAGAGAAGCCCGAACGTGAAGAAGACGAACAACGCCTCGCGCCCCCGGAACTGCATGCGCGAGAGCGGATAGGCGGCCATGGCGCTCACGGTCACCACGAGCCCGGTGGCGATCGCCGCGACGATCATGCTGTTGCCCAGCTGTCGCCAGAAGGCGGACGACGTGAGCACCGAGACGTAGTTGTGCCGCACCCACGGATCGGGCAGGCCGACCGGGTCGGCCGCGATCTGGCCGGTCGTGCGGAAGCCACCCAGCACGACGAACCCGATCGGGACGAGCACGATCACGCTGAGCAGGAGTGCGACCACGTACACCGGCACGTTCGCGAACGGCGCCGTGCTTCCGGCCCTCGACTGCGCGCCGCTCATCCGGCCATCCTCGTCGTGCCGCCGCGCACGTCACGGCGCAGAACGAACACCTGGTAGAGGATCGAGAAGACGAAGCAGACCGCGAACAGGATTACGGCGACCGAGGTCGCGTAGCCGATCCGATAGCTGTTCACGCCCTGGTCGACCATGTAGGTCGCCATCGTCGAGGACGCGCCGGCCGGGCCGCCCAGCGTCATGATCCAGACGATGTCGAAGAGCTGGATCGATCCGATGATCGCGAGGAAGGCCCAGATCCGGATGGTCGGCCCGAGCAGCGGCAGCGTGACGAGGCGCAGGGATTGCCAGCTCGAGGCGCCGTCCATCGCCGCGGCTTCGTGGAGCTCGTCGGGGACACCCTGCAGGCCCGCGAGGAAGAGGATGATCGCGAATCCGATGTACTTCCACGTGATCACCACGAAGAGCGTGTAGAAGACGAGGCCGAGATCGGCGAGCCAGAGCTGGACGAGCGCGCCCAGCCCCATGCCGCGCAGGACCTCGTCGACGAGCCCGTCGGGTTGCAGCAGCTGGAGGAAGATGACGGCGGTGATCGCCTCGGAGAGGACGTACGGGGCGAAGAAGATCACACGGAGCAGGCCCCGCCCTCGCATCCGCCGGTTGAGGACCAGCGCGACGCCGAGCGCGAGCGGCAACTGGAAGACGAGCGACAGCACGACGAGGATCCCGTTGTGCTCCATCGCCTGGCGGAACGCGGGATCGCCGAACGCCTCGCGGTAGTTGTCGAGACCGACGTAGTCGCTCAGCGCACCGAGGCCGTTCCAGTCGTAGGTGCTGTAACGGACGGCCTGGACGACCGGCACGATCAGGAAGACCACGTACAGCGCGATGGCGGGCGCGAGGAAGACCCCGATCTCGAGCCACCTGCGCCGGTGACGAACGACGGCCGGCCGCGCCTCGGCGCGACCGGCCGTCGAGCCGTCGAGAGTCGTCACTACTTCTTCTTGGCGGCCGCTTCGATCTGCGCAACGACCTGCGCCGGGGTCGCCTTACCGGCGAACTGCTTGGCGATCGCCCCGTTCAGCGCCTGCCCGATCGCCGCCGAATAGGCCTGATCGAGATAGAGCTGGATGAACGGTGAGGTCGAGCGGAACTTCAGCACGGTGCGCAGATTCGGATCCTTGACGGAGTTCTCCGTCCCTCTGCGGACCGGCAGCCCGAAGCCCGTCGAGCCGACGCGCCGCTGGACGCTCGGGCTGTCGATGTACGCGAGGAACTGTGCGCACGCTGGCTGCGGAGCCTTCCAGGAGCACGCGTAGCCGTCCCCGCCACCGAGGAGCGAGCCGGGGATCGCCTTACTACCCGGCACGTTCGGGAACGGGAACCAGCCGAGGAAGCTCGGGACCTTGTTCTCCGGGGTCAGCGACTGCATCACCCCGGGGTTCCAATGCCCCTGGAGCTCCATCGCCGCCTTGCCGTTCGCGACAAGTCCTGCGGAGCTCGACGCGCCCTGCTGCGCCGGCGTTGCCAGGAAACCGTTCTGGAACGGCCCTGCGTCGAGCAGCTGCTGGACGTACGCGCCCGCCTTCGTCCAGCAGGAGTTGCCGAAGTTGTACGTGACCGCCGACGACTGCATCACTGCCTTGCTGCAGAGCTTCGTGGCGAGATAGTCCCAGTAGAACGCGTCCGGCCACTCGTCCTTGCTGCCGATGGCGATCGGCGTGATCCCCGCCTGCTTGAGCTTGGCGACAGCCGAGAGGAACTGCGGCCATGTCTTCGGCGCCGAGGCGAGACCCGCCTGCTTGAAGAGCTGCTTGTTGTACCAAAAGCCGACGACGCCAACGCTGTAGGGGACGGCGTACTGCTTGCCGTTCACCTGCCAGCCGGCAGCCGTGCCGCCGATGCTCTTGATCCACGGTCGGACCCACTTCGTCAGGTCGGCCACCTTGCCGGCCTTCTGCTGGTCGACGAGGCCGCCGCCGCCCCAGCTCTGGAACACGTCCGGCGGGCTGTCCGACTGCAGCGCGATCGGGATCTTGGTCTTGAACTGCTCGTTCTGCAACGGCACCGCCTTGATCGTGATGCCCGGATGCTGCTTCTGGAACTCGGCGGCGATGTCCTTGTACAGCTTCACGCCCGGGCCCTGCGTCACGTTGTGCCACCAGACGAGCGTCTGGCTGTCCTTGCCGCCCGCGGAGGCCGTGGTCGTGGTCAGCAGGACCGTCGCGGCTGCCGTGACGAGGGCCGCGAGGCCCAGCAACTTCCAGATTTTCATGGGGTCGACTCCTCCCTCTGCAGGCCTGGCCGGGATGAGATCACGGCACGCCTGCGGTGGCCGGGTGCGTCATCGCGGGGCGAGTGTTGCAGGGGGACGAGAGCTTGTCAACCGATATCGATACCGTTATCGGAATCCTGTAATATCGCGCGCCATGGCCGACGGTCCCGTCACGATCGCGGACGTCGCCGCCGCAGCCGGTGTCTCCGTCGCCACCGTCTCGAAGGTGATCAACGACCGCTACGGCGTCGCGGAGCAGACGTCGGCGCGCGTCCGGGAGGTGATCGAGCAGCTCGGCTACACGTCGAGCCTCGTCGCACAGAGCCTGCGCAGCCGACGCTCCAACGTGATCGGGGTGATCGCCTCGGACATCGAGCCGTTCAACGCCGAGCTGCTGAAGGGCGCCGCACGCGGCCTGCGCGGGACGGGCTACGACCTCATCGTCTTCTCCGACTGCGGCCGCTACGAGGATCAGGCCGGATGGGAGCAGCGCTCGCTCGCCCGGGTCAGCGCGCTGACCGACGGCTCCGTGCTGGTGACACCGAGCAGTGTCGATGTCACCTCGTCGCGGCCGCTCGTCGCGGTCGACCACAACGTCCGGTCGACGTCCCTGCCGACGGTCGACTCCGACAACTTGAGCGGCGGCGCGACCGCAACCGAGTACCTGATCGGCCTCGGCCACCGACGGATCGGATTCCTCGCCGGCCGTCGCGACCTCGAGTCGTCGCGCCTGCGGCAGCAGGGCTACCGACGTGCGCTCGAGACGGCCGGGATCCCGTTCGACGAAAACCTCGTCCGTGTCGGGGGCTATCGCGCCGAGAGCGCCCACACGGCCGCGCGCGAGCTTCTCGACCGCGACGACCGTCCGACCGCGATCTTCGCGGCGAACGACACGTCGGGGATCGAGACGATCGCCGCCGCGAGCGAGCTCGGCCTGTCGGTCCCCGAGGATCTGTCCGTGGTCGGGTTCGACAACGTCCCGGAGTCGGCGCTCTCCGAGCCGCCGCTCACCACCGTCGACCAGTCCGTCGAACGGATGGGCTTCGAGGCCGTGCGGATGGTGCTGTCTCTCATCGACGATCCCGCGCAGGACGTCCGGCAGGTGACCCTTCCGACCCGCCTCGTCGAGCGCGGGTCGTGCCGCCGGCTGACGGAGCACGCGTGACGATCGGACGCTCGGAGTCCCGATGACGGTTTCCGAGGTCCGGCGCGAGAAGCTGCCGTACCTCGACCCCGCACGCACCGTCGACGAGCGGGTCGACGACCTCCTGGCCCGGCTCACGCTCGAGGAGAAGGTCGCTCAGCTCGGCAGCCGCTGGGTCTGGGAGCTGGCCGACGATCAAGGGCGACTCCGGCCGGAGGCGAACGCGCTGCTGCGTGACGGTCTTGGCCAGGTGACCCGGGCCGCCGGTGCGAGCGGGCTGGGCCCCGAGCAGGTTGCCGAGCTCGCCAACACCCTCCAGCGGACGCTCGTCGAGGAGACGCGCCTGGGAATTCCGGCAATCGTCCACGAGGAGATCTGCTCGGGCCTGATGGCCCGGGACGCGACCGTCTTCCCGCAGGCGATCGGGCTCGCCAGCACCTGGGAGCCTGCGCTGGTCGAGGAGCTCGCGGACGCGGTACGGACCCAGATGCGGGCGACGGGCGCGCACCAGGGCCTCGGGCCCGTGCTCGACGTCTGTCGTGACCCTCGCTGGGGGCGCCTCGAGGAGACGTTCGGCGAGGACCCCTATCTCGTCGCGCGCATGGGCGTCGCGTTCGTGCGCGGTCTCCAGGGGCCAGACCCCGCCTCCGGCGTGATCGCCACCGCCAAGCACCTCGTCGGGTACGGCGCTTCGGAGGGCGGACGGAACTGGGCTCCTGCGCAGATCCCGCCGAGGGAGTTGCACGACGTCTACCTGCATCCGTTCGAGGCGGTCGTCCGCGACGGGCGGGTTCGCTCCGTGATGAACGCGTACAACGAGATCGACGGCGTCCCGTGCGCCGCGGACCACGAGCTCCTGACAACGCTGCTCCGCGACGAGTGGGGGTTCGACGGCTGCGTCGTCTCCGACTACTTCTCGGTGCGCCAGCTGGCGGACTACCACCGCTTCGCGCTCGACGCCGCGGACGCCGCCGTTCAGACGCTCGAGGCCGGCCTTGACGTCGAGCTCCCGAGCACCGACTGCTACGGGACGCCGCTCCTCGAGGCAGTGAAAGGCGGCGTCGTCAGCGAGGCGACGGTCGACGCCTCGGTCCGCCGGGTGCTGCGATCCAAGTTCGAGCTCGGGCTGTTCGAGAGCCCGTACGTCCAGACCACCGCGGCGGCCGCGACGAGCAACACGCCGGAGCAGCGCACGCTCGCCCGCACGACCGCGCGCAAGAGCCTCGTTCTCCTCCGGAATGACGGCACCCTGCCGCTCGCGGCCTCGGTCGGCTCCGTGGCCGTGATCGGCCCGTCCGCCGCGGATGCCCGCAACCTGTTCGGCGACTACGCCTACCCCGCGCACGTCGAGTCGCTGCGGGTGCTGCTCGACAGCGGCGGCGATCCGTTCGCACGCGAGACAGGCGACACGGCCGCGGCGCCGGCGTCCGACGTGGGCGCGCCGACGGTGCTCGACGCCCTCCGCGCTCGGCTGGGGTCGCGGGTGCGGTACGCGCGCGGCTGCGACGTCGCGGGCAGTGCACGCGACGGCTTCGCCGAAGCGGTTGCCGTCGCGCGGGAGGCAGACGTGGCGGTGCTGGTCGTGGGCGACAAGTCAGGCCTGACCGACGACTGCACGAGCGGCGAGACCCGCGACCGTGCATCACTCGACCTTCCCGGCGTGCAGCAGGAGCTCGTCCAAGCCGTGCTCGGGACGGGCACCCCGGTTGTTCTGGTGCTCGTCGCCGGCAGGCCGTACGGCGCCGCGGCGCTCCACGAGGGCTGTGCCGCGGTGCTGCTCTCGTGGCTCCCAGGCCAGGAGGGCGCCGACGCGATCGCGGACGCGCTCGTCGGAGAGTTCAGCCCGGGAGGGAAGCTGCCGGTCTCGTATCCGCGGTCGTCCGGTCAGCTGCCCGTCTTCTACGGGCACAAGATCTCGGGCGGACGGTCGCACTGGAAGGTCGACTACGCGGACGAGCCGACGGCGCCGCTCTACCCGTTCGGCCACGGCCTCTCCTACACGACCTTCGAGCTGCGCGACGCCGCAGTCCGCCGCGCCGAGGTCTCCTGGTCGGAAACCGTGACGGTCGACGTCACCATTGCGAACACCGGCGACCGCGACGGCGACGAGGTCGTCCAGCTCTACGTCCACGACACGGCTGCGAGCGTGACGCGGCCCGTGCTCGAGCTCAAGAGCTTTGCACGAGTTGCGCTGCCCGCGGGAGAGTCGGCCACCGTGGCATTCGAGATCCCCGTCGGCCAGCTCGGGTTCCACGGGCGTGACCTCGAGTTCGTCGTGGAGCCCGGCTCGTTCGAGTTCCTCGTCGGCACCTCGTCGGCCGACCTCGTGTCCGCCGGAACCGTCACCGTCGTCGCCGACGCGTCGTCGGTCGCAGCCGCAAAAGCATTCGACGGCTGGGTTACCGTGACGTGACCGTGGATCTCGACACAGCGCGAGACACCGGCGAGACCTCCTCCGCTTCCCGGCGCGACGGCGACGGCATCCGTCTCGAAGGCGTCACGAAGGTGTTCGGAGCAGACGTCACCGCAGTGGACGACGTCAGCCTCGACATCGCCGACGGCGAGTTCATGGTCCTCGTCGGCCCCTCGGGTTGCGGCAAGTCCACCCTCTTGCGGCTGATCGCCGGCCTCGAGGCCGTCAGCGCCGGCCGCGTCTTCATCGGCAGCGCCGACGTCACAGACATCAGGCCGCAGGATCGCGACCTGGCGATGGTGTTCCAGAACTACGCCCTGTACCCGCACATGACGGTTGCGCAGAACCTCGCCTTCGGGCTGCGCCTGCGACGAATCCCGAAGGCCGAGCGCGCACGCCGCGCGCTGGAGGTGGGGCGGAAGCTCGGGCTCGAGGAGCTGCTCGACCGGAAGCCGAGCGAGCTGTCCGGGGGGCAGCGTCAGCGGGTCGCCATGGGCAGGGCGATGGTGCGCGAGCCGAAGGCGTTCCTGATGGACGAGCCGCTCTCCAACCTCGACGCGAAGCTGCGCGTCACCATGCGGGCGGAGCTCGCCCGGCTGCACGAGCGCCTCGGGGTGACGACCGTCTACGTGACGCACGACCAGGTCGAGGCGATGACGCTCGGTCACCGTGTGGCAGTGCTCCGGGACGGTGTCCTGCAGCAGGTGGACACGCCACAGCGCCTGTTCCGCGAGCCCGCCAACCTCTTCGTGGCCTCGTTCATCGGCTCCCCCTCGATGAACCTGGTCGAGGCCGAGCTCCTGGACGGGAAGCTGCGCTTCGGCGACCAGGCGCTCCCGCTCGCCGAGACAGCGCGGCTTGCGCAGCGGCGTGTGATTCTCGGGATCAGGCCCACGGATTTCGGGGACGGCGCCGTAGCGGATCCCACGCTGCCCCGTCTCCGCGTTCGCGCGGAGGTCGTCGAGGACCTCGGCGCCGAGACGCACGTCATCTTCCCGATCGACGCTCCGCGCGTCGTCTCCGACGCCGTCCGGGTCGCGCAGGCCGTGCAGGACCCGGGCGAGGGCCTGATCGCCGACGACACGCGGGCGCTGTTCACCGCCTGCATCGACGGCGAGCGTCCGGTCACGCCCGGAACGGAGCTCGAGCTCGCTGTCGACCCGGCGCGCTTCCACTTCTTCGATCCCGGCACGGGCGCCGTGCTCGGGCGGGCGGCGACGGCAGTCGGCGCGTAGAGACTCGGCAGCGATCCCGTTGATAGTCCGTCCGTACGCCGGCTGATGCGACCGGTCTGGACATGTCCGTGACAGCCGATTACGTTCCGACCGACTTGCCGTCAGCCCCGACCCGGTACACCGACCCGCGCGCCCACGAGCTTCGCGAGCGCTACGTCGCAACGTACGGCGGCGATGAGATCCCCGTCCCGGTCGAGTCGATCGCCGAGGACCTCCTCGGCCTGCGGATCGAGGAAGACGACCTGGGCGAGTGCTCCGGGATGCTGATTCCGGCCAAGCGTCTGATCAAGGTCAACGCGTCGGAGGCGACGAGCGGCGACACCCCGACCCATCGCCAGCGATTCACGATCGCCCACGAGCTCGGCCACTGGATCTGCCACGCGAACGGCATGGAGCAGGCGGCGCCGACCTACTGCCGCTCGCAGGACGTCTCGCAGGACACCGACCGCACCGTCGAGCGCGAAGCGAACGTCTTCGGCGCCGAGTTGCTGATGCCGGAGGCCGCGGTACGGGAGGCATGGGCGTCGTTTTCGGACGCGTCGAAGGTCGCGTCACGGTTCGCCGTCTCGAGTCTGGCAGCGCAGTGGCGGCTCTACAGCTTCGGGCTTCTTCCCAAGCCGGCATAGCTGCAACCGAGCTCGTGCGGCGCGGATCTCCGCTCGAGCGAGCGCTCCACGCCGTGTTCGACACGATCGAAGAGCTCGCCCGCGGGACGCTCGAGACCGGTCGCACTTCGCGTTTCACCCTCGACTCGGCGAGTACATCCGTCAGACCGCGCGAACCTCTTCGACCTCAGATTGGCTCGCGGCGCTGAACGCCCGCAGCGCCGTCTTCAACGAGCGGTACGGGCTCGGCGACTAGCCGCTCCGAAGGCTGACAGCCCGGGCGGCGGTGCGCTTGTCGGATCACACAGTGCCAGCGATCGCTACGTGACACGCGTCCTCTCTGTCTCCAGGCGCCGCAGCGTGCAACGAATCGCCCTCTCCGACGCGGAGAGCGCCACGTTCTCTTTCCGCGGCCTCGGTCGCGCGGGACGAGAACGGACGCGCTCTCACCGCAGACGCGCGGCGGTCTGCCTCGCCCGATAGTCGAAGATCGTCCGCAGCCATGGGCCTACCGTCACCGGCGCGACCAGGCCGGCGAGCGGCTCGAAAGGCAGCCGGTAGACGACGCGGTCGTGGATCTCCGTTCCGCCGTCGACCGAGGTGAGCCGATGCGTGTGCTCCCAACGACGGTAAGGGCCCGCGAGCTGCACGTCCGTGAAGCCGAACGGAGGTCGCCACGCGACGATCTCGGTCCGCCAGCGGAAAGGTAGGCCGAAGAGCCGTAGCCGATAGCCGAGCAGCGACCCTTGCTCCAGCGTCGCGGGAGCCTCGAGGATCCGGAACCCGAGCCAGGGCGGCGTGATCGCTTCGAGGTTCCTCGGGTCGGCGAAGAACGCGAACGCCTCGTCGATCTCCACAGGCACGACCTGCGATCGCTCGAGAACCCGATCGCGTCGACTGGTCAGCGCGGCCACGTCTGCAACGTATGGTGCGCCGCATCACTGTGTCAAACGTTTGTCCAATAAATGTATAATTACGGAATGAGCGTCGGAGCCGGAGGCCTGCGAATCGGCGAGTTCTCGCGCCGTGTCGGCGTCAGCCCGGAACTGCTCCGGGCATGGGAGCGCCGCTACGAGCTGCTGCATCCGGTCCGAACCGAGGGCGGCTTTCGTCTCTATACGGACGCTGACGCCGAGCGGGTCGAGCGCATGAAGCGAGCACTCGCCGAGGGCTTCTCGGCCGCAGAGGCGGCCGGCCGCGCGCTCGCGGAGGAGAGCTCCACGGAGCGTGCGCTCGACGCCGCCCGCGAGCGCCTCGTCGCCGCCGCACACGCGTACGACGAGGCGACGGTGCACGCGGTTCTCGACGAGGTACTCGCTGGGTTCTCGCTCGAGACGGTCTTGCGCGACCTCGTTCTCCCGCTGCTGCGCGAGATCGGCGCGGAGTGGGAGCGCGGAGCGCTCGAAATAGGGCAGGAGCACTTTGCCAGCAACCTCGTCCGCGAGCGATTGCTCGCTCTCGCCCGCCTGTGGGGCCGCGGCGGCGGGCCGCTCGCGATTCTCGCCTGCGCGCCGGGCGAACGGCACGACATCGGACTGATCGCGTTCGGCCTCGTGCTCCGCTCGCACGGCTGGCGGATCCTCTTTCTCGGGGCCGACACCCCCATCGCCACACTCCACCGCGCGGTCGAGACCACGGACGCACGGCTCGTCGTCGTCGCGAGCATGGACGCCGAGCTGCTCGAGGCACAGAGCGCCGAGCTGCGCCGGCTCGGACGCTCTGCGCCGCTCGCCCTCTCCGGGGCGGGCGCGAGCGAGCATCTCTGCACGCGTCTGCGCGTCGACCGGCTCGACGGCGACCTGGTAGCGGCGGCCGGCGACGTGAGCCGGTCGGTTCAGGCGGTTCGTGCGCCGTGACTGCGATCGTCCTCTCCCTCGGAATCGCGCTGGCAGTGAACGGCGCCTTCTTCGCCGTCGCGGCCGCCCGCAGGACCGACGTCGTCACCGACCTCTCCTACAGCCTCACCTTCGCCCTGCTCGCCGTCGTGCTGCTCCTCACCGGCGCCGCCGAGCCGGTGCAGCTCGTCGCCTCGTTGCTCGTCGTCGTCTGGGCGGTGCGGCTCGGCACGTACCTGTTCCGGCGGATCATGCGGATGAAGGTCGACCACCGCTTCGACGGGATGAGAGACGAGCCGCTGCGCTTCGCGCGTTTCTGGCTCCTGCAGGCGATCACGGTCGCCGTGGTCATGCTGCCTGTCTCGTATCTCCTCGATCAGGAGAACCCGCCCGGGCTCGGGGTCTGGAGCGTCGTCGGCGCGGCGGTCTGGCTCGTGGGACTCCTGGTCGAGGCGATCGCCGATGCGCAGAAGTCGGCCTTCAGGGCGAAGGAGGAGAACAGTGAGCGCTTCATCGCGAGCGGTCTCTGGCGCTACTCGCGCCACCCGAACTACTTCGGAGAGATGCTCGTCTGGTGGGGGCTCTTCCTCTACGCCGTCCCCGTGCTGCACGGGGCCGCGTTCGCAGTCGTCATCGGCCCCGTCTTCATCACGCTGCTCCTGCTCTTCGTGAGTGGGATCCCGCCGGTCGAGCGCAGCGCGGACGAGAAGTACGGCGACGACCCCGCGTACCGGGAATACAAGCGACGGACGAGCATCCTCGTCCCGCTCCCGCCACGGGGCTAGGCGCCGAGCGCCCGCTTCTCGAAGCAGTAGTGCGAGACGAGCCACTCCGCTCCGCGCCGGTATCCCCAGAGCTCGGCGCACGCGAGGAAGAAGACGCGCCAGTTCGCGGCTTGGCGGCGACCGACGACCCGTTCGACAGCGACCCGGCTGGCGTCCAGCCGCTCGAGCCATGCCTCTGCAGTGCGGGCATAGTGCAGTCCCGAGACGCGCCAGTGTCCCTCGAGCGCGAGATCGCGGTCGAATCGCGGCAGCAGGTCGTCGGACGGCATCGTCCCTCCGGTGAAGAAGCGGCGCGCGATCCAGCCGTCGTCGTAGGGGTAGGCGTAGCGGTCGTGCGAGAAGACGTGACAGAAGAAGCGCCCGCTCGGCTCGAGCCACGACGCGACTCGCGCGAACAGCGCCTCGTAGTTGCGCATGTGCTCGAGCATCTCGACGGACAGGATCCGGTCGAAGCGCTCGTCGAGCTCGAGCGCGTTGGCGTCCGCCGTGAGAACACGCACGTTCGGCAGGCGGAGTGACTCGATGAACTCGCGTTGCAGCCGTGAGTTGGAGACCGCGAGGATCCGCGAAGCCGGGTAGCGCTCCGACAGCCAGCCCGTCAGCGACCCCCAGCCGCAGCCGAGGTCGAGGAGCGTCATCCCGTCTTCGACGCCGGCCCGCTCGCACGTCAGCTCGAGCATCGCCTCTTCGGCCTGCCCCAGCGTCTCGACACCGTCCGGCCAGAGACACGCGCTGTACTTGAGCCGTGGGCCGAGCACGATCCTGAAGAACTCTGCCGGCACCTCGTAGTGCTGCTCGTTCGCCTGCTCGACGTGCTCGGCGATCGGCGACTCCCGCAAACGGCGCACGAACGCGTCCTTGAAACCCGGCGGGCGGCGGCGCTCCCGCCGCAGGCGGCTCGAGCAGACCGCCCGGATCCCCGCTCGGAGGACCGAATCCGGCACGCGGCCGGTCTCGATCACCCGGTCGACGAGCGCTACGCCGGCCACGCCGTCACCGCCTTGTCGGCCTTGGACTCATCCCGCAGGGCCCGGGCGTGCGAGGAGAAGCTGGGCGTCGCGGAGCGCGCGTGTGCGGAAGGCCGCTTCGCAGAAGGCGAGGTAGAAGTCCCAGGTCCGCTCGAAGCGGCGGTCGTAGCCGAGTCTGCGCACGTCCTCGATCTGCGCGTGGAAGTTCGAGCGCCACCGGCGGAGCGTCTCGGCGTAGTGCTCTCCGAGCTCGTCGACGCTGTAGATCCCGAGTCGTGAGTGCCGCGCCGCCGCCTGCGTGAGTGCCGCGAGCGACGGGATGAGGCAGCCCGGAAAGATGTAGCGCTCGATCCAGTCGGGCGTTCGCCGATAGCGATCCCAGCGCTGCTCGGGGACGAGGATCGACTGCACGGCGGCGCGGCCGCCCGGGGCGAGGACGCGGTCGATCGTCGCGAAGAAGGTGCCGAGCTGGTCGGCGCCGATCGCCTCGACCATCTCGACCGAGACGATCTTCGTGAACGCGCCGTCGACGCTGCGGTAGTCCTGCTCGAGGATCTCGACGGGAAGCCCTCGCGTGCGCTCGCGTGCAAGCGCTGCCTGCTCGGACGAGATCGTGATGCCGGTGACGCGGCAGCCGTGGCGCTCGGCAGCGTACCGTGCGAAGCCGCCCCAGCCGCAGCCGATCTCGAGCACGTGGTCCGCTGCGTCGAGCTCGAGCAAACGGCAGAGCCGGTCGAACTTCGCGCGCTGCGCCTCGGCGAGCGTCGCCTCCGGGCGCTCGAATACGCCGCATGAGTAGGTCATCGTCTCGTCGAGCATGAGCGCGAAGAGCTCGTTGCCGAGGTCGTAGTGGTAGGCGATGTTGCGTCGGGAGCGGCGGAGGCCGTTCCGCCGGTGCAGGCGCGGCCGAAGCTCGAGGAGGCGGCGCATGCCGGAGTGGCGGGCGGCTGCGCGGTCGACGTTTCGGACGAGCAACTCGAAAAGCGCGACGAGGTCGTCCGTGTCCCATTCGCCCGCGGTATACGACTCGCCGAGCCCAAGCTTGCCGCGCGTCGCCAGGCGCCGGAAGAAAGCGGCGTCGTGGATCTCGAGGCGAACCGGCGCACCGGAACCAAAGCGGCGCACGGCGCCACCGGGCAGCTTCACCTCGAGGGCGCCGCCGTCGAGGCCTTCGAGTGCCCGCTCCAGAAGAGCGGTTGCCGCGCGCTCGAGCGTGCGGCTGCGGAGCGGAGCCGGTTCCGCGCGGACGCTCACCGCCGCACGCTCCCCTCGCCCGGTACGAACGGCGGCTTGTGATTGAACGGCACCCGCTTCAGCCAGAGTCGGAGCGCCTCGAAATGGATCAGCGTCGTCACCTGCAGCGGCTGCAGCGGGTAGCGCAGCAGGAGCGCCGGCGAGGGATCGGTTCGAGAGCTCGCGGCGGCGCCCGTGCAGGACTGCCGTCAGCGGCTGGGCGCCGTCCGGGTCGCGGACGTGGATGCGCGCGCATACGTCGTCCCCCGGCTGGGAGAACGCGTACTCGTAGGTCTGGTCGAGCCCGAAGAACGGCGAGACGTGCAGACGCTTGCGCTGCTCGTAGCGCAGCTCTGGCCCGCGCAGCACCTCGGGGAGTCGCTCGCCGAAGGTGTTGTTCAGCTCCGAGACCATGCACCCGAGCGAGCCGTCGGCGCGGTAACACCAGTAGAAGCTGACCGGGTTGAAGACGTAGCCGAGCACACGCGGCTGCGTCAGCATCAAAACCCGCTCGATCGAGGGATCGGCGGCGAGTTCGATGACCGCCTCCTTCAACGGTGCGGCGCCGTCGAAGTGGTCAACGTCGCGGAGCGAGACGACGTTCGGCCGGTTGACCGAAAAGAGCCGAAGACGCCGCTCGAGCTGCGCCAGCTCGTCGAGGTCGAACAGCCAGTACGAGACCGGGTAGCGGAAGACGTGCCTCGCCGGTGAGCGCCGCGCATGCACGAGCGTGCCGGTGTAGATCGCAGACCTCACCAGTCGACTCCGAGCGCACGGGCGACGGCGACCCCACTCGCGAGACCGTCCTCGTGGAAGCCGTTTCCGAAGTAGGCGCCGGCGAAGTGCGTTCGTCCGCCGGCGAGTCGCGGCAGCTGGCTCTGCGCTCGCAGCGTCGCGACGGTGTAGAGCGGATGCTCGTACGAGAATCGCCCGAGCACGTGCTCTTCGGGGATCGCCTCGTTCAGCGTCAGGCAGTAGTCGCGCTCGGCGTCGAGTGCCTGCAGCCGGTTCAGGTGATAGGTGATCGTCGGGCGCCCATCTTCGCCGAGGCGGTAGTTCCAGGACGCGCGTGCCGCCGCCGTCCGCGGCAGGAAGCGCGAATCGGTGTGGAGGACGGCGTCGTTCCGCGTGTAGGCGAACTGTCCCAACACGCGTCGTTCGTCCGGCGTCGGATCCTCGAGTAGCGCGAGCGCCTGGTCGGCGTGCGTGGCGAGAACGACCCTGTCGAAGCGCTCGATCGCGTCGCCGATCCGCAGCTCGACGAAGGCCTCCGAGCGGCGGATGGAGCGCACGCCGGCGCCCAGGTGGAGCCGTCGGCCGAGCCGCGCCGCGATCGCGTCGACATACCGGTGGCTGCCGCCGGTGACGGTGCGCCAGCGGAAGCGGCCGAAGCCGAGCATCCCATGGTTGGCGAAGAAGCGGATCGCGTAGGCAGCCGGGAACTCGAGTGCGCGCTCCGGCGCGGTCGACCACAGTGCGGACGTCAAGGGCACGAGGAAATGACGACGGAAGCGCTGCGAGTAGCGGTGGAGGTCGAGGTACTCCGCCAGCGACTGCGACTCTTCCTCGGGTCGCGCCGTCCGCAGCCAGCGGCCGATTTCCCACAGCAGCGCGAGATAACGTGGACTGGTCGCGTTCGCCGGCTGTGCGAACGGACGCCGCCCCGAATACTCGAGGCCGCAGCCGCTGCAACTGACCGAGAAGGACATGTCGGACTCGTGCGCGGCGATGCCGAGCTCGCGGAAGAGCCTCGTGAGGAGGGGGTAATTGCGCACGTTGTGGACGAGGAAGCCAGTGTCGAGCGCGAGCCCGTCGTGCACCACCGTGTTCGCGTGCCCACCGGCGCGGGGCTCCCGCTCGAAGACCTCGACGTGGTGGACGCGCGAGAGAACATGGGCGGCACCCAACCCCGAGATACCGCTGCCGACGACCGCGATCCGCATCATTCTGTTAGTCTACACAAACATTGTACGATTCTTCGACGCAGATCGCAGTCGGCACCGTGCGGCCGCGAACGAGCCGGATCAGCCAGACGGTCACGCTCGTCGCGGTGGTCGTGCCGCCGCTCGGCCTGCTCTCGGCGATGGGGCTGCTCTGGGGCGTCGCCTTCCAATGGGTCGACCTCGCGCTCTTTGCGGGCTTCTACCTCGTCTGTGCCTTCGGGACGACGATCGGCTTCCACCGGTATTTCACCCACCGCGGCTTCGAAACCGGCACGGCCGTCAAGGTTGTGCTCGCCGTTCTCGGCTGCATGACGATGCAGGGGCCGCTCACTCAGTGGGTCACGGATCACCGCAAGCACCACGCCCTCTCCGACAAGCCCGGCGATCCGCACTCACCCCATGTCGGCCACGGCGACGGCGTGCTCGGCGCGGCGCGCGGCTTCGTCCACGCGCACGTCGGCTGGCTCTTCGTCAACCTCGGGATGGAACAGGGGCGCGAGTACGCCAAGGACCTCTATGACGACCGCCTGCTTCGCCTGATCGATCGCGCCTACCTGCTGTGGGTGGGTCTTACACTCGGGCTGCCGTTTCTCATCGGCTACTGGCTGGGCGGCACGGTGGGCGCCGGGCTCGAGGGCCTCGTCTGGGGCGGCCTGATCCGCATCTTCGCCTACCAGCACGCGACCTTCAGCGTGAACTCGATCTGCCACATGTTCGGCCGGCAGCACTATCGGTCACGCGACGAGGCCCGCAACAACCGCCTCGTCGCGGCGCTCGTCTTCGGCGAGGGCTGGCACAACAACCACCATGCCTTCCCCGCCTCGGCTCGGCACGGGCTCGACCGCGGCCAGATCGACGTCTCGTGGTGGGTGATACGCGGCCTGGAGCGGCTCGGGCTCGTCTGGAACGTCAGGGTGCCCGACGCCGCGCAGCTCGAGCGGCGCCGGCTCCCGAGCGCTGCGCGCTGACCGCCGAGCGGCGAGCTCGCCGGTACTGAAGGCGTCCCCGCCGCCGCCCGTCGGTACGCCGCGCGCATCGAGGCGACGACGGGCGATCCGGTGACGTACGGCCCGTCTCGTCGCTGCTCCGGCACGAATATCTGTGCGAAAACTGTACAGACACTTGACAAAGGCGCCAGCAGTAGCTACGCTGCCGCACATAGTTCTGTATAGGTCTTGTTTAAGGAGTGTTCAAGATGCAGCAGAGAGTGCAGGAACTCGTGATGACGCGGCCCGAGACGAGCGCCAGGGCGCTCATCCTCCTCGGCGCCCTCGTCTCCTTCGTCCTCTCCGTCAGCCTGTGGTTCGGGGGCAACGAGCAGCAGGCCATCTTCGTCGGCCTCTGGGTGCCGTCCATTCTCTCGCTCGGCGCTCTGGTCGCTCCGCGAGGCGAACGATGAGCCCGGCCGCGCTGTTCGCGATGGGCGTGCTCGTGACGCTCGTCTACGGAACCGGCCTGTCGCTTCTCGTCTGGGGAGCGATCCTCGACGGCCGCGACGAGGCTCGCCGCAAGGCCGAGGAGGCCGACCGTGCACGAGTCGACCCCCGCCCCTCCGCGGTTCCTGACGACACCTCGACGCAGGCAGGCGACTTCCCCGCCGCAGCCTGACCGACGCAACACCCGACAGCAACACACAACGGAAAGGAGATCGGAAATGAAGCGCATCATCTCGCTCGTCGCAGTACTCGCCGTCGCGGCGGCCGCCGTGGGGGGCACTGGCCCCGCCTCTGCGGGAACCCGCGCGTCGAAGGTCGACATCGTCCAGACGGCCGTCGCCGCCGGACAGTTCACGACGTTGGCGTCGCTGCTCCAGAAGGCCGGCCTCGTGGACACGCTCGCAACGGGCGGACCGTTCACGGTCTTCGCGCCGACGGACGCCGCCTTCGCGAAGGTCCCGAAGGCGACCCTCGACGCGCTCGCCGCGGATCCGGCCAAGTTGAAGGCGGTGCTGCTCTACCACGTCGTTCCCGGCCGCGTCACGGCTGCGGACGTCGTGAAGCTCACCTCGGCCAAGACCGCCGAGGGCAGGTCGCTGGGTATCAAGGTCGTGAACGGATCGGTGTTCGTCGACGGCGCGCAGGTCACGACGCCCGACGTGGAGGCGACGAACGGCGTCATCCACGTGATCGACTCGGTGCTGATCCCGAAGGAGGCGACCGCGCCCAAGACGATCGTCCAGACCGCTGTCGCGGCAGGGTCGTTCAAGACGCTCGCTTCGCTGCTCAAGAAGGCGGGCCTCGTCGGCACGCTGCAGGGCAAGGGGCCGTTCACGGTCTTCGCCCCGACCGACGCGGCGTTCGCGAAGCTGCCGAAGGCAACGCTCGCGGCGCTCGCCAAGAACAAGGCGAAGCTGCGCTCTGTGCTGCTCTACCACGTCGTCAAGGGCAACGTCTCGGCCGCCAAGGTCGTGACGCTCCGCTCCGCGAAGACGCTCAACGGCAAGGCCGTCTCGATCCGCGTCAACGGCGGCAACGTGCTCGTCGGGGGCGCCCGTGTGACGACCGCCGACGTCAAGGCGTCGAACGGCGTCATCCACGTCGTCAACAAGGTCTTGATCCCCTAGCGGACGACGCCTGCCCGCCGCCCGGCGCCGCACCCACGGCGCCGGGCGGCATTCGCGACGCGACCACGGAGATGTCCAGCGACGAACAGCGGCTCCTCGAGGGCCCGGTGGTGGAGGCGATCACCGCCGCCCTGGCGCTCCGGCGCCGAGGTATCGACGACGCCCGGGGTCGGCAGCTTGCGCGGGCGGCACGTCGTGCCGATCCGACCGCCCAGCTGCTCGTCCTCCACGCGCTGGCGCGCGGCGGCCAGGGCACCGGGCGCCTCCTGGTCGACGAGCTCTTCGCCTCGGACGACCGCAGTGGACACGCGGCCTGGGCGCTCGCGGAACGCCCCCGTTACCCGCGCGCGGTAGCGCCGCTCAGCGCAATGGCTGCGCGCGGCGGCTTCGAGGCAATGGTCGCTGAGCTCACGCTCGAACGATGGCGGACGACGCCGCCGCCAGCAGTCCTGCCGGCGCGCAACCGAAGCGCGCGCGGCCTCCGCATCGCACAGGTCTCGCTCCAGGGCCGCCTCGACGCAGGACTCCGCGGCGCAGGAGCGGGCGACGGCGGCGGCCTCGCGACGTTGATCATGAGCCTGACACGGGCGCTCGATGCCCATCCGGGCGTCTCAGAGGTGGTGACGTTCACGCGGGCGTTCGAGGATCCCTCGTTCCCCGGCCTCTACTCTCGTCCTGAGGAGCCGATCGGCCGACGCTCCCGACTCGTGCGCCTGCGCTATGGCCCCGACGCGTATCTCGCGACCGCCGTGCAGTGGGAGCACCGACGGGAAATCGAGCGTTCGCTCACACACGCGGTCGCGCGGCACGGTCCGTTCGACGTCGCCCATCTCCGGTTCGCCGACGTCGGCACGTTCGCCGCGGCCCGTGTCTTCGGCCGGCTCGGCGTGCCCGTTGTCTTCACGCTCGCACCGGACCCGCACGCCGTGCTCCGCGAGGCGGAGGCGACCGGGCGGCTCGACCGATCCACCTTCCCGCCGGCAGATCTCGAGCAGCACTACGTTTTCCGCGCCTGGCTCGTCGAGCGGCTGATGCGGGAGGCCGACGCGCTCGCCGTGCTCCCGCGGGCAGGCCTCGAGCGCGAGCTCGGCGACCTGCTGGGCCCCGCCTTCGCCGCGGTCGACCCCGATCGCCTCTTCACGATTCCCGAGGGGATCGCGGTCGACTCCGCCGCGCGGAGACCCGTCGCTGCCCGCGGCCCTACCGTCCGCTCCCTCGCATCGGCGATCTCCGCACTGCCGCCCGAGAGGCGGGGCCTCCCGCTGCTCGTCACCGTCGCCCGGCTCAACCGCGTGAAAGGCATCCCCGAGCTCGTCGAGGCATGGGCGGGCGACGCCGGATTGCTCGAGGGCTTCAATCTCGCGATCGTCGGCGGCGACCTCGAGCACCCGACACCCGAGGAAAGCCACGTGCTCGCGGACATCCGAGACGTCCGTGCGCGGTTTCCGCAGGCTGAAGACGGTCTCATCCTCCTCGGCCATCGGCCGCACGACGAGGTGTCCCAGCTCCTCCGCGCGGTGGCGCACGGCATACCCGGCGTCGCGGCACCCGGTGGCGTCTACGCGTGCTCGAGCCGGAAGGAGGAGTTCGGGCTGAGCCTCCTCGAGGCGCTCGCGGCCGGTCTCCCGGTCGTGGCACCCGACCGTGGCGGGCCGCCGACGTTCGTCGAGGACGGGAAGACGGGGTTCCTCGCCGACACCACCGATCTCGCGGCACTGCGAACCGGCCTCCGCCGAGCGGCGTCCGTCAGATTGAACGAGGCGCGCGCCGCCCGAGCCCGTTCGCGCGTCGAGCAGGACTTCACGATCGACGCGATGGCCGGCCGGCTGGTCGAGTTGTACGAGCACGTGACCCGCCGTCCCGCGCTCCGGGCTGCATGACCGCGCTGCTCGTCAGCCCCGACTACGTGTCGCACTACCTGCCGCTCGCTGCGGTCGGTTCGGCGCTCCGCGACGCCGGTCGCGAGGTGGTGGTGGCGACCGGCGGCGGTCTCCGGGACCGCGTTCTGGGCGACGGGTTCGGGCACGTCGAGCTGCGCCTGGGCGCAGGGAGCAATGCCAGGCCCGAGACGGGCGCCGGCGACGAGGGCACCCGCGACTTCCTCGCTGCGACGTACGGGGGCATGGTCGCGACACTCGAGCACCAGGCGCGCCGCCGCCTCCACGACCTCCTCTGGGATCCCGAGCACGTCACCGCTCGCCTGGCGGAGATCGTCGATGAGGTCGACCCCGAGCTGGTGCTCTCCGACCACCTCGCATTCGGTGCGTCGCTCGCGCTGCGTGCCCTCGGGGTGCCGTACACGGCGTTCCTTCCCGGCCACCCGTGCCAGGTACCGCCGCGTGAGCAGTCGTTCGGGTATCCAGCGCGGCGGCCGCCGGGATTCGCGGAGGAGTACGAGCTCGCTGAGCTGCGCGCGCTGTGCGACCGTGCCGCGCTCGCATTCACACGCCGGTTCAACGAGACGCTGCTCGAGCTCGCGCCGGACGCGCGGCCCGTTGAGAGCGCATTCGCGGCTATCGCTCCGCGGGGAACTCTCGTCAACTACCCCCGCGGCCTGGCCGGATCCGGCGTCGCGCGCGGAGCGGCGCTCGTCGGACCATGCGTCCGTGGCGAGCCAGGCGACCCCGAGCTCGACGCCCGCTCGCCGCGCCGCCCGCGCGCGTACGTCGCCCTCGGCAGCTTCCTCTCCGCCCGCTCCGACATCCTGCGCACGATCGCCGACGCGCTCCGTCGCACCGACCTCCCCGCGGTGATCGCCTCGGGCGTCACGCCGCTTGCCGACCTCGGGCCGCTCCCCGGCGGGAGTCTCGTCCGGCCCTTCCTTCCGCAGGTCGCTGCGCTGCGCTCCTGCGACGTGGCCGTCTGCCACGGCGGGAACAACACCGCGATGGAAGCGCTGACGGCCGGTTTGCCCGTCGTCGTGCTCCCATTCTCGACCGACCAGTTCGCCGTCGCGGCCGATCTGGTCGCCTCCGGCCTCGGTGTCGCCGTCGACCCGAGCCGCGCGACGGCGCACGACGTCGTAGCCGCCATCCGTCTCGCGCTCTCCCCGGCGATGACGAAGCGCGCCGCGGCGATGGGGCGAACCCTCCGCCGCGCCCCAGGACAGGAGCGCGCCGCCGCCCTTCTGCTCCGCACGAGCGCGCCTCGGCGCTCGCATGGGCCTGGCACACGCGAGCGGGCCGGCACGCGTGCGTGAAACGTCCCGACTGGTGCCGACCCAGGCCGCTCACGAAAGCAAGTGAGCCGGGACATCCCTGAGCCGGTGCGGGCCAACTACCCTTCGTCGATGGTGGCGGCGTGACCGGCTGGGAGACATCGGAGCGGGTGCTCGAGTCCGGCGGCTTCGAGTCGCGCCAGCGGGTGCTGGTGGCGGAGCCCGTGGTCGAGGCCTCCGAGGCCGGCGCGCGCACGCTCGGCGTCACCTACTGGCAGGCGGTCGACCGCTTCACCCGCGGTGGCATCCGCGCGAGCTGGACGGGCGGCGGCGGCAAGCTGAAGCTGCTCGGGGGTGCGACGCTGCTCACCTTCGGGCCGCCGGAGCTCTCGTTCGAGGGCGGGCTGGTCAGCTGCCGGCACGCGATCCAGGGTGGACTGCTCGCACTACGAGCCGGCGGTTCTGTCTCGCTCGCACAGCGACCCGAGGGCGATCAGCAGGAGCTGAGCGTCACGGTCGAGGAGTATCTGCCGCGGCTCGCCGCCCGCGCGGGCGCGCCGCCTTGGACGGGGATGCTCTACGCGAAAGTGCAAAGCCCCTTCCATGCCGCGGTCAGCCGCCGCTACTTCGAGCTCCTGCTGCGGAGCCGGAACGCGTGAACGTCACCGTTTTCGGCGCAACCGGCGTCGTCGGCAGGGCGCTTGTGCCCCTGCTGGGCAAGCACGAGCTGACCGCGGTCTCGCGCACCGCGCGTGACGAGCCCGGTGCCCGCTGGGTGGTCGCGGACGCGGCGAGCGGCGATGGCGTCGCCGCGGCACTCGAAGGTGCAGATGTCGTCTACTACCTCGTCCATTCTCTCGGCGCAGGCGACTTCGAGGAGCAGGATCGCATCGCGGCGGAGACGGTCGCGCGCGAGGCAGCGAGCGCAGGGGTGCGCCAGATCGTCTACCTCGGGGGACTAGGCGCGGACGGCCCCGACGCATCGCCGCACCTGCGCAGCCGCCGCGAGACCGGACAGCGGCTCGCCTCCGCGGGCGTCCCGGTGACGACCCTCCGCGCGGCGATGATCATCGGCAAGGGGAGCGCCGCCTTCGAGACGATCCTCGGCCTGGTCAAGCGGCTGCCGGTCATGGTGACGCCGAGCTGGGTCTCGACCCCGACGCAGCCGATCGCGCTCGACGACGTCACCCAGTACCTGGCCGGCGTCTGCGCCAACGAAGCCGCGTACGGCGAGGGCTACGACACGGGCGGGCCGGAGGTGATGACCTACCGGCAGATGATCGAGCGGATCGCCGCCCTGCTCGGCCGGAAGCCGGCAATCGTCGAGGTCCCGATCCTGACGCCGTACCTCTCGTCGCTCTGGCTCAACCTCGTCACGCCCGTGAACGCATCGGTCGCGCGACCGCTCATCGAAGGACTCCGCAATCCCACGATCGCCCGCGAAGAGCGGATCCGGAAGCTGCTCCCGCTCGAGCTCACCCCGTTCGACGAAGCAGCGCGACGAGCGCTCGCGTAGGAGTAGGGCGGCGGAGAACGAACCCCTTGGCTATGGACAACGGTAGCCTGATCCCGGTGCTCAGCGGCGGTAGGAAACGACGCCGGCGCCATCACGTGCTCGCGCCTCCGCTCTGGCTGACGGCGGCAGCGCTCGCGAGCTTCGTCGCCGTCGCGCTGGCCCTCGTTCGGATCTAGCGTCGCGTCACGTTACGACCGGCTCGCTCAGGCTTGTCGAGCGGAACGACGGGAGCCGGCTTGACGAGGGCTTGGCCGCTTGGCGCGATCTGTGCGCCGCGGCTTTCCCACGGTACGTAGCGTTTGGCCACACCGACCGGGGGGAACGTGTCCTCATGCGGTACGGGGATCTGGAGCTTCCCTCCCGTGCGATACAGCCGCTCATCGCCGCGTTAGAGGACATGGGCGAGCAGCGACTCGCACACAAGGTCGACCGCGCTCACCGCGAGAACGCCGAGCTGTTGCTCGGGGTCGAGGACCATGTTCCGATCCTCCTGGTCCTGACGACGACGCAGATACCGGAGCTCGCCGACTTTGCGCGTGCTCTCGAAGAACGCGCGCCGGTGAAGCAGCAAAGGACACTTCGCCAAACGCGGATGGCGGCGAACGAGGCGTTCTTCCGCGCTCTCAACGACCGCCTCGAGAGAGGGACGCCCGATGTGCAGCCCTTGATCGTGCTCTGCGAGTGCGCCGATGAGGATTGCACCAAGCGGATCGAGCTCGCGCGTGCCGAATACGAGGACATCCGATCTGACCCCGCGCAGTTCGTGGTCGCCCCCAGTCACGCGGACCCTGAAATCGAGCGTGTCATCAACCGCACCGATCGGTTCGAGATGGTTCGGAAGGTCGGCGTCGGCGTCGAGGTCGCCACCCGGCTGGAGAACAGCAAGGCAAGCCCCTGAGCTCCGACGGTCACGACGCGGTCTGCCCGTCCATCTCGCGCAGCCGGCTTCGGTGTCTACGATCGCTTCCCAGCGGGTAGGGCCACAAGCACGGTGTCGCTCCTTGCCATCTATTTGCAGGACCACCACGCGGCGGCTGTGGCCGGGACGAGACTCGCGCGTCGGGTCGCCTCCACGGTCTCGCACGACGACGTGTCGAACGATCTTTCGGACGTCGCAACGGAGATCGCGGCCGACCTTGCGACGCTCGAGAGGTTCATGGGAGAACTCGGTACGGCGCCGAACGGCGTGAAGGACGCGACGGCAAGGGTTGGCGAACGGCTTGGTCGCCTCAAGCTGAACGGTCGCTTTCGGACGCGTTCCCCGCTGAGTGACGTGGTGGAGCTGGAGACGTTGGTGGTGGGGATCACAGGGAAGCAGGCACTGTGGCTGAGCCTCCGCAGCGCGACCGTGCTTCCAGCCGAGGAGCTGGACGACCTCGTCGATCGCGCCGAACGCCAGAAGCGGATCGTCGAGGGCGCGAGAAAGGCCGCGGCCCGGCGAGCGTTCGCTGTGCACGACCCGCCGGGGTAGTCCCCGGCAGCTGCTTCGCCAAGACCAGGCCCCGTGGGCCGACCTGGATCGGCCCACGGGGGTCTTGCGTACCCCGTTCAGCGGGTCGCGGGGGAGTGGTCGCGTCCGCCAAGTGCGCGCCGATCGTTCCCTGTCAGGACGGCGGGCAAGAGCGTGGCAGCCAGATAGACGCCGGCCAATCCGACCAGTCCGTAGACGATGCGAGTCACGGGGTTCGTCGTGCCGAACTCCTCGCCGAAGATCTCGGCAACGAGGTCGAACTTCGCGATTGCGACGAGACCCCAGTTGAGCGCTCCCACAATCACCAGCGTGAGCGCGAGGCTGTTCAGTGCCTTCATCGTGTCCTCCCTTGTCTTGTAGATGCCTCTATCATTCCCATACAAGACCTGAACTAAACCTGTACGTCGAGCTGAGCTGTACGGACGCCTGAGCGTCGGGTCAGTCGGTGCGCCGCGTCGCCAGCACGCGCCTCAGGTCGAGCCGCTCGGCTGCGCTCAGTGCCACTCAAAGGAGGGCCGGATGAACCCTCAGCCGTTCACAACCTGTGTAGGCAGCTCAGCTAGGCCGGCTCGGGAAGCGGCTCGAAGAGGACGACTGCCGTCTCGCGCAGCCGCCTGGCGGCGTACGCGTCGAGGTTCCTGTCGATCTCGCGCCAGCGCTGCCATAGCCGTCGAGCGGTTCGTCGCGGTCGCCACGCCTGCCGTGCGGATCCTCGCCCGCGGGGCTCGCTTCACCCGCGTCCCGTGGGTCCTCGTCGCCTCGACGTCCGTCTCGCTGACGACAACGATCCGCGCCGGCGTCCGCGAAGTGCGCGTCATCGGCTCGCTGCTCTCGCGCACCGACTCGAGCAAGAGACCGGCGCGGCGGCGGATCCGGCACTGGTGAAGAAGCTCGCGGTCGAGCGCGACGCGAGACGAACCTCGGCCCCGCCAGGTTGGCGGGGATCGTGCGCCGTTCCCGCTCCACGATCTGGAAGGTGTTGCGCCGGCACGGGCTCTCGCGCCGGCTGCGCGGTGAGCGGCAGAGTTACCGCCGCTACGAGTGGTCGCGACCCGGGGCGCTGCTGCACATGGACGTGAAGAAGCTGAGCCGTTTCCGTCTGCCTGGCCACCGTGCGACCGGCAGGCGCAGCGAGCGCAATCGTGGCGTTGGCTACGACTACCTCCACTGTGTGATCGACGACCACAGCCGGCTCGCCTACGTCGAGCTGCACCCGCACGAGGACGCCGAGACCAACGCCCGCACGCTCGAGCGTGCCCTGCGCTTCTTCGACCTCGGACTCGACGCGCCCGAGGCAGTCGCAATCGCCCGCACAGCTCGATCGGCGACCGGCCACCAATCAGCCGCGTTCACAACCTCTGTAGGCAGGACAGCTAGCCGTCCAGCAGCGCGTTAGAGGCAAGGCTTCGCGGGGTACAGGAGTAGCGGGGCGGAGGACGAACCCGTGGCTATGGACAACGGCAGCATGATCTCGGTGCTCAGCGGCGGTCGAAAGCGGCGCCGGCGGCATCACATGCTCGCGCTTCCGCTCTGGCTGATGGCGGGCGCGTTCGCGAGCTCCGTCGCCGTTGCGCTGGCGCTCGTTCGGATCTAGCGACGCCTCACGACCAGCTCGCTGAGGCTTGTCGAGCCGAGCAACGGCATCGGCAGACGATGCCTTGCACGTCGAGGCATGCGTCCTGAGACGCTCGGCGACCTCGCCCGTGCGGAGCGACTCCTCGAGGGCCTCGTCGAGCGCGAGACGTCCCACGAGCGCCACCGCGCCGCCGACCGTTACCGCCGCGACGTCGCCGCGATCGGCTGAGCACCGGCACTCGGCTCGCATCCGGACGCATCGTGCCGTCGAGCTTGTGACGTTTCTGCCGGGCCTTTCGCGGGGAAGATCACGTAGACCGTGGGCCGTTCGCCGGCCTCGCTCGGCACTCGACTTTACTCTGAGACTTGAGGAGAACATGAAGCTGCGACGTCTCATACCGTTGGCTCTGGCCGCGTACGCCAGCTGGAAAAGACTGTCTCCCGAACAGAAGCGGGTCGTCAGGAACAAGATCAGCGGTGCGACTAACGTTCTGAGGCCGGCTGGCGGTTCCAGCAAGGTGTCGCATGACTGATCTGCCTGAGATCGACCCATCCAACAGCACATCCGAGCCGGACCCATCGCCGTTTCGGTAGAGGTAGCTTCCGCACCGAACTGGTCAAGAGCCGCGGCAAGGCACAGCACCACGGGGACGGCCGGTCGGCGACGGACACGCGGGTCGGCAGCCGGGTCGGCAATAGCCTGGTGCCGACCAGGATCGTCCAGGCGGCGTCGGGCTAGACGACCCACCGTCCTTCCGTGTCGCGCATTCGTGTGTCAGGCCGCGCGCGGCGGCTCGTGCTCGCGATAGCAGAGCCAGTGCACGGAGCGTCCGTCGGCCGACCGCCGCGCGACGACGAGGTTCGTCCCCTCCGGCAGCCGGGTCGTTCGCTCCTCGCCTCCGCTTTCCAGCCCGGGCTCGTGGCCGGCGAGCCGCACCGCGATCGTCGAGCCGTGCGGGACGGTCGTGGTGCCGTCTGCGCCGTGGACGACGAGGTCGCCCGGACGGACGTGCTCGCGGACGGTCCCGACGAGCTCGCGCTCCCCGACCGCGTGCTCCACGTCCCCGGTCGCGGCCCCGGCGCCTGTCGGGTCGTGGGGGTCGAGCGCCCCGAACTGCGTCTCGAGCCAGTCGATCGAGTAGTCGCCGCCGACGGCCTTCACCCCGGACACGTCGACGTGCGACTCCTGGCAGCTGTAGCCGGTGAGGAGGGCGAAGATGGTGCTCGTCGGAAACGCGACGAAGAGGCACGTGCAGACGGAGAGCGTCGATCCAGCCGGGCAGAGCACGCCCGACTCGAGGTCGTACCGGCGGCCGACGTCGTCGACCTGGCCGCCCATCAGCAGGCGGCTCCACTGGCCTGGCAGCGCGTTCCAGACGAACCCGCAGGCGCGCGACTGAAAGCCGTTCGCGTGGTTCCAGAGCTCGAACACGACGTCGGTGAGGACGACGGCCTTCCTGAACGGGCCGGCGACCGTTCGGCATTCGAGCGGCGCGACGACGGCTCGCGCCTGGAACAGCCGGCTGCACTCGACGGGCATCAGACCTTCCAGACGGTGAGGCTCAGAAAGAAGAACGAGCCGGACATCTGCCTGATGCGGAAGTGATGGCCACCGGCCGAGAGGTCGCACGGGTGCGGCTGGTAGATCGTCCCGCTGAAGGGCAGCGGGCCGAACGAGGAGTTGTCGATCAGGCACTCGACTTGCGCGCCGCTGCCTGTCGGGTAGCTCTGGAGCGCGGCGGTGCAGATGTAGTGGCCAGCGGTGGGAGCGACGAAGTAGCAGTTCACGCGTCCGGTCTTCGTCTGACCCGACCCCCACGTCGTGAAGCCGTCACCGGAGAACCAGGCGCGACAGTCCGCGAGGCACCGCGCCATGTCGGTGAAGCCGTCGAAGTGATCGACGTCCCACATGTCGAGGTAGTAGGCCGTGCCCGTCTTCTTGCAGACGCTGAAGTAGGCCGTGGGCACCCAGGCGACGAAGTCGCCGAGGCCGGGAATCTCCTTGATGATCTCCTCGGCCCCCGGAATGAGCTTCAGCGCCTCGTAGACCGCAGCAGGCTCGGGGCTCGAGTCCGCGACAGTCGCTCCCTCGCGATCCTCGGCGGGCGGCAGCTCCTCGCGGCCCGCGCCGATGGTGAGTCGGTAGTCCTTGCCGATCGGCATCGTTCCACCTCCTGGTCGCTACCGCCGATCTAGCAATCAGGCGTCAACGACACGTCACCGCGTCGTCACGGGCGACCCGTCATCGACTCCATGAGCAGCTCCATACGCGACGACGGAGCCATCCCCACCTCCTCGCGCAAAAGGAGCGCGAAGGCTCGGTACTGGTGCAGCGCTGCTGCGCTGTTGCCCTCCGCGAGGTGGAGGCCGATCAGCACGCGATGGGCGCTCTCGCGAAGCGGCTCGTCCCGGACGGCGGCCAGGCCAGCCTCGCTCGCCTCTCCGAAGCGGCCGGCGGCAGTCAGGCGGTGGCAGAGAGCCTCGAGCGCGTGTGCCCGAAGCGCGCGCAGCCGCTCGCGCTCGATCTCGACCCAGTCCTCGTACCAATCGGGCAGAAGCTGTCCCGGCCGCCAGATCGGCGCCACGTCGGCGCCGCGGAGCTCGGACGACGGATCGAGCACGCGCCGCGCCCAGGCGACGACGCCGCGGACGTCGACAGCGACGACGGAGGCCAGCTCGAGGCGGCTACCGCGTGCCTCGACGAGCCGCAGGCCCAGCCGTCGGATGCGCCAGAGCGCCGAGCGCAGGCTTCCGGCTGCGTGCGCCTCGTTCGAGTCGAGCCAGAGCGTCCCTGCGACATAGCCCCGCAGCATCGGTTGATCGTGCAACGCCAGGAAGGCGAGGAGCCGCTGCGCGGGCAGAGGCAGCTCGAGATGCCTGCCTTCACACACGAGCTCGAAGCTGTCGAGCAGCTGGAGTGACGGCCCGCCGTGCCGCGTCGTCTCTGTCAGCTCCTCGAGAGGGATCGCGCCCGTCAACGCGGGCGCCGTCCGCCGCTCGAGAGCTCGAGTCCGAGATGCCGCAGCAACGATCGGGTCGCCTGGCTGGACAGGACGTACCGCCTTCGTCGCGTTATCGGGGACGCCGCCCCGTCTCGTTTCTACTCCCGTAGCAGGTACGTGTCAACGCGGGGTGACGGCGTGGTGACGGGGTGGTGACGGACCGCTGCGATCGTGGCCGCGCCGGACGCGCGCTCGACGGACAAGCGGCCGAGACCGGTCGCGGGGAGGCTCAACAGTGTCGGTTCACGAGCTGCTGATCGTTCCGTACCACCAGCAGGACACCGATGTCTATTGCGGCGCCGCCTGCGCACAGATGGTGCTCGACTCGATCGGCGCCGGGATCCAAGCGCAGGACGGCATCTATACGGACGAGCGCAACCACACGAGTGAGCTGGCGTCCTGGTACAACCCGCCGGACGGCCTCCAGTGGGTTCTGAACGACCGCCGTCCGGCCGGCTTCGGCGGCTGGTTCGCGCTCTACTCGCTGGCGAGCGAGGACGCGATTTCGCGCAAGCTCTGCTGGACGATCCACCACTACGGTGTGGCCGCGATCGCGATGGTCTACAAGGGCGATCACTGGCTCGTCGTCCGCGGGTACGAGGCGAGCGCCGCGCCGACGGATTCAGCCGATACGTCGTACACGATCACCGCCTTCGACGTGAACAATCCCTGGCCGCCGGTGCCGAGCTTCTACGGGCTCCCGCCGGCAGCGCCTCCACCCCACAGCGGAACCGACGGCTGCGGAGGCGGCGGAACCCGTGGTGTCGCCAACGAGCACATCACCTACTCGACATGGCAGTCCTCGTATGCGACCGGCAACAAGTACGGGAGCCTTTGGAACGGGAAGTACGTGGCGGTCTGCGATCCCGATCCCCCAGCGACACGCCTGGGGGCGCAGGCGCCCGCCGCGAAGCGGGCCACGGGTCGGCAGCTGCTGCGACCGGCCGCGGCAATCAAGAACGCGCTTGCCGGACTGGAACGCCACGGGCTCCCGGGACGAAAGGACTGGAAGTGGGCGCTCGACGACACGGAGCCGGGCACGCCCGTCCTCGTCCAGCGCCTCGACGAGATCGACTCGTACTACTTCATCGTCCCGCTCGTGCGGCCGAGGCTGGGCGTGACCGCAGCTGTCGCGGTGGACGCGCGCTTCGGTGACTACCGCCAGGCGATCGCGCTTCCGCGAGGCGGCGCCAGCATCCTGACCGCTCTCGATCGCAAGACGGTGCTTCGCGAGACGCTCGAGCGGCCGATCGAGCTCGGCGACCGCGCAGGACGCCTCACCGTGCGACCAGAGTCCTACTGCCTGTACCCGACACTCGTTTGGCGGCCGTGTCTCGAGTCGTTGTCGCCGTTCGTGCCGTTCCACATGGTCACGGCCGGGGACTACCGGATCTACGTCCGGCTCGACGGACGAATCTTCGCGACGCTCCACATCAACATTCCGGGCATCTGACCTCGGGCCCAGCGGGGCTACGCTGGCGCGAATGCCGCCCGACGTAGCGGAGACCGAGGCGATCGCCCGAGCGCGCGAGCGGCTCGAGCTGAGTGACAGGACGCCCGCGCGCGCGTTTCTCGTCTCCCGGAGGGACCCGCCCCAGGGGGCGTACTACCTCGTCGTGCTCGGCGACCCGAGCGCAGCGCTCGGCATCGCCGCCGTCGACGCGGCAAGCGGAGAGGTGACCCAATGGGCGACGCTGCCGGACGCCGCTACACATCCCCTGCTCGATCGCGAAGCCGCGATTCAGCGTACGGGCGCGTCGTCGGCTCGCCGAGCCGAGCTGGTCTGGCGATCGTCCCCCGCCTCGCGGTCACCGCTCTATCCGCTCTGGGAGATCGACACCGGGGACAAGGTCGTCTACATCGACCATGCCGGACGAGTGTGGCCGTCGCTCGAGCCGGATGCGCGCGGCGGTTGAGGTGGGTCGGAGGAACAGCGCTATGGACCCGCCGTGACCGGAACGACCTCCTCAGCCGTCATCCCCTTCGTCTCGGCCATCGTGGTGACTCCTCTCGTCGTCGTCTTGGTGGACTCGAGGAGTCTGAGCGCCACGGTGGCCGGACAACGGCCGGCACCGTCCGACGCTCAGTTACACCACGCTACGGGACGTGACCCAGAACGGCCCACCCTGGGCACAAGAAAAGCCGAGTCGTCGGCTACCTGCTCGAGGGCGAGGGGCTCGATTTCCTCAACCCGCCGTTCGGAGTCGTCGGTCTAGCCGTAAGACCAGCCCATCGGATATGGGACTACTGCAGTCTGGGACATGCTCGAAACCGCCGACATTCCGTCTCCATTGCCGTCAGCCCCGACCAGCTATACGGACCCCCGTGCCCACGAGCTCCGGGAGCGCTACCTCGCCACCTACGGCGGCGACGAGATCCCGGTGCCGGTCGAGTCGATCGCCGAGGACCTCCTCGGCCTGCGGATCGAGGAGGACGACCTGGGCGAGTGCTCGGGGATGCTGATCCCCACGGAGCGCCTGATCCTCGTCAACGCGTCGGAGGCGATGAGCGGCGACACCCCGACCCGCCGCCACCGCTTCACGATCGCCCACGAGCTCGGCCACTGGATCTGCCACGCGCACGGCGCGCGAGTCCGCGCCGACCTACTGCCGCTCGCAGGACGTCTCGCAGGACACCGACCGCACCCTCGAGCGCGAGGCGAACGTCTTCGGCGCCGAGCTGCTGATGCCGGAGGCTGCGGTGCGCGAGGCGTGGGCGGCGTTCCCGAGACGCGCCGGAGCTCGCGGAGCGCTTCGGCGTGTCGGCGCTCGCGGCGCAGTGGCGGCTCTACAGCTTCGGCCTCGCGGAGCGGCCCGTATGAGGCATTGGGAGAAACCGATGCGGCATCAAGGTTCGCGTCACATATGAGCGTCGCTGTCGAGATGGCAACCGAAGCGTCCTCAACTCCTTCGATCCCCATTAGCTGCGTAATCACCCCATGGCTGGCGGAGCAGGGCAGCACGATCACGCGGCTGGCTTACGGGACTGGTGTCCCTTCCGCGGATGTCGAGGCGCTCGCCACCGGCGAGCCCGTCCAGCTCAACGCCGCAGCAATCGAATCCGTAGCGAACAAGCTTGGCGTTGAGCCGGACCAACTCCGTGAGTTTCGATTGGCGGTCATTCTCGAGTCGTTGCCGTTTCACCCACCTCAACTCGATCTTCTGTTCCGTGAGGCCCTCTCTCCGATCGAGCGAGGCCTCATCGCCAGCGTCGTGTTCAGCGATAAGACCTTCGGGCCGACTGTCTGGAACCTTCTTCGTCAGCACGAGATGACGCAGCTGGAGCTCGCCGAGAGTATTGGCCTCGCACAACCGACTCTAAGTCGGCTGATGAACGGCCACGAGCTTGCTTCCTCGGAGGTGATGGAACAGATCGCGCAGGCTCTCGACGTAGCGCCGGAGACCTTCGAGGAATACCGGCTTGAGCTACTCGCCGAGTGGTTGAGGTCGCGGCCCGACCGGATCGACGAGCTCTTTAGAAGCTTTCCTGGTCGCCGACCCTCGAGGAATACCGGACATGGGTGCCACGTCCGATGCGGAGTCCCCGTGACGTTTCTCCGCGTGAGCTCCTCGAGAGCCTGCTTGAGATCGTTGCGAGGGAGGGGCCTGTAATGGGCGCACGCGTGTACGCGCTGCGTCTGGCGGCTGCCGAGCTGGGCGAAACGCGTGAGCTGCGGTCATTGCTTAACCGAGCGTCAGCCGCCGCTGCCCGCGTCGGCTTGATCATCGATGAGAATGAGGACGGCGGGCAGACGCAGAAGTATCGGATCCTCCGTCTGCCAGACCAGCCCTCGATGATCCCTCGGACGCTGGGAGGCCGGGAGCTTTGGCAGGTCCCGCCCCGTGAGCTGGAGAGCGTGGTACAGGCGACACCCGCCTGGAAACGCGGTGAGAGTGTCGCTGCCGTACAAGATGCGGTCCGGGAGGCTTATGGTCTCTCAGGCGTGTCCTCGAGAGATGCCGAGCACGTGAATCGTGCAATCGTGAGATGTCGTGAGGGAGGCACTCAGTAGTGGAGCCATTACAAGCCACGCTTGAAGGGGCACTCACTCGAACGGAGAGCGATATCGATGCCGCGCTGAAGGCAGCGGCCGCGACGGTGGCCCAGCTGAAGCGTGCCAAGAAAGCCGCAAATGTGGGCGGGCTCCGCGATCTCGAGCGGGCACTCGAGGGTGCGGAACAGCTGTCGAGTGCGTTCCGTGACTCGGTGCGCGCTGCGCGAGCAGCTTGGAGTTTCGACGACAAGGCGTACCTCGAGTCTGGGGCATTTGTCCAGGAGCTCCTCGCGGCCGGTCGGACGCGTGGGGTTCATCTCGACGAGCTCGACGGTCAGGTCGTGAGCTATCCCTCGCTGGTTCGCGTGCTGGCGAATGACGGTGCGGTCGAGATCGACCGGAAGCGCCACAAAGGAATTCGGCCGACGGTCCTCGTCGAAACGCTTCGAGCGAACCAGGAGCGGCCTGTCCGGTTCCGACCTGCTGCCTTCATCGAGGCTTTGGCTCACGCGTACGACCTGGTCGAAGCGTCGCAAGACAAGGAGTCAGGTGCGGTCGTCAGGCTCACGGACGTCTATCGAGTGTTGACCGTGCTCCCTGGTCAAACCTCGACCTATTCGAAGCAGGAATTCGTCCGTGACATCTACCTACTCGACGAGAGCGGCATCGGGACTACTAAGGACGGGCTGCGGATGACCCTGCCGGCGTCCACTGGAGCGCGAACCTCCAACACCTTGGCGACCGTGATGCGAAACGGTGAGCTCAAGATCTACTACGGGATCGCGTTTCGATGAGCCTCACCGCGCAAGGATACGCCGACTTTCTACGCAGCGAGTATCTCGGAGACTTCATCAAAGGCGGCGGCTCCGCGGTGAAGTTCGTCGTGGAGGATGGTGACGAGCTTCAGACGATCCTGCGATCGAAGGCCCTTTCCGAGGGATACGCGGTCGCTTCCGTGGACGCGGCAGGTGTGCGAGCGCACATGATCGACAAGGTTTTCCACGACGTCGCCAGACGAATCGACTGGGATGCCGGTGCGATCGTCTTCGTGAAGCGAGCTCTTACTGACCTCGGTTTCATTATCCCGGAGAACACGAGCGATCTGACACTCGAGCGAATTGCGGCACTGAACGAATTCGACGAGAACGAGATACGGCTCAGCGTTTCAGCGACGGCTTCAGTCGGAGATACCTTCGCGACTACGAGATGACGGTGGAGTTCCGTCGCGCGATGATTCGGCTCTGCCAGGCTCAGGTCGACAGCAGCCCGTTTGCCCAGGCCGACAAGGATGCGGTACTTGCTTGGCTCCGTGGGGAGCTGAGGTTGATCAGCGCCCTTCGTCAGGCCGCGATCTTTCAGAAGATCGCGAGACACGAACGCCCGGGACATGCTGTTCTCGCTTGCGCGATGGGTTGTCAAGACGGGCCAGAGCGGTCTGTTCCTTGATCTCGACATCAGGAGGTGCTCGGTCTCGCGTAGGCCGCCCGAGCCCGAAGGAGTCTTCTACACGAAGGCTGCTTGCCTCGATGTCTATGAGGTTCTGCGTCAGCTCATCGATGCGACTGACGAGCTCAACTCATGCCTTGTTGTCGTATCGATGGCTGCCGAGACGCTTACCGATCCACAACGAGGGATCGAGCACAACTACCCGGCGCTAAAGATGAGGATCTGGAACGAGGTGCGCGATCGACATCGGGCGAATCCGTTCGCGGCGCTCTTCCGGCTCGACTCCGAGGCGGTGACGGCTTGAGCGACTCGCGGATTGAGGATCGGCGAGCAATTGAGGCGTTGCGGTCGGGTGTCCCGAACCGTGACGCCGTTCGTGTGCTCGGATCGTCTCAGGCTGAGATCGAGCGGCGGTTTCGTCAACTCTTGGCCGAGTTGCGAGGCGGCGACGCCGCGAAGGGATTGCTGCTCCAGGGCGGTTTCGGATCGGGCAAGTCTCACCTGCTGGAGTACTTCCAGCACGTGGCGCTCGAGGCCGGATTCGTCGCGAGCAAGATCGTCATCAGTAAGGAGACGCCGCTTCACGACCCTGTCAAGGTCTTCCGGACGGCTGCGGCGACGGCCGTTGTGCCCGAGCGCCGGGGAGCGGCTCTCGTGGAGATCGCCAACAATGCTCTCGACTTCCAGTCCGACGGCTACGGCGACCTTGCTCGTTGGGTCAGCTCCGACGACGCGGCGCTCAACGAGCGGTTTGATGCGACGCTGTTCCTGTTCCGAAGTCTCGGGGCGGTAATCCGGAGTTCGCCGAGCGGATCGTGCGCTTTTGGTCGGGTGATCCGATAGGCGTCGCAGAGATTCGGCGCAAGCTCCGCGAGGCGGGCGAGGGGGCGACGTTCGCGTTATCGAAAGTGGCTGCGAGAAGCTTGCTCTCCAACGGTTTCGCTTTGCCGCCCAGCTCATGGTGGCCGCTGGATACGCAGGTTGGATTTTGCTCTTCGACGAGGTCGAGCTCGTCGGGCGCTACTCCCTTCTGCAGCGCGCGAAGTCGTATGGGGAGATCGCGCGCTGGGTCGAGGGGCTCGATGACGAGCCAATGCCTCGCCTTGGCGCGGTGCTTGCGATCTCCGATGATTTCGAGACGGCCGTCATCGACGGGAAGAACGACTATGAGAACGTCCCGAACCGTCTTCGGCTGAAAGGCGACGAGCTGGCGGCGGCTCGAGCCGAGTTGGGCATGCGGATCATCATGCGCAACCGCGTTAAGCTTGCACAACCCTCCGGCGAAGTACTCGAGAGCACATACGGGAAGCTGAAGGAGATCCACGAGGCTGCGTTCGCCTGGGAAGCACCGGAGTTGCCGCGAGATCGCGGTCGACTCACGCAGAGCATGCGCGGGTACGTGCGGGGCTGGATCAATCAGTGGGATCTCCGGCGACTCGACCCGACATACCAGCCGGACATCGAGATCGAGGAGGTCGTAGCCGAGTATGGCGAGGACCCGGAGCTCGAGCTCGAGCCGGAGGGCACTCCCGCCGCAGAGGCTGAGAGCGACGCCTGATGCCGATCCCGTTCCGCGAGGATGAGGATGTCGACCACCTCGGTCTCGCCGCCTTCTTGCGGATCGTTCCGTCTTGTGACCGTGACGGGTTCCTTGGCGCCCTCTTCCTCGTCAACGCTCGAGGCGAGCCCGGCGAGTTCACATACAACCGGCTGGACGTCGTGCAGCGTTTCCTGTGGCGTACGGACGACCTGCGCCGTCACGTAACCCGACGACTCGCCACGTCGCTGTTCACCGCATGTCCGCGCGTCCCGAGCGTGATCCTCGTGCTGGCCGACGAGGTGCCTCCGGAGCTCTTCACCGAGGACGTGCTGGTCGAGGTTCCCACCGTCCGCGTTGCAGAGCAGTCGGCCGTCGTCGGGCAGTCGGCAACGGAAGCACGAATGTCGTGGAAGGGGACGTCCCGCTCCAGATCTTCTGGCATGGCGCGGCCCCCGACGGCGAGAACGTCGCGCACTCCGTCGTGCAGCGGCTTGCCGCCGCGGGCCTCCTCCTCGAGCCGTTCGACCGCGCCGTGATCGGCTTGCGAGAGGTTTATGGAGCTACTGGAGCTGACGATGGCGTGGTCGACGGAAACGTCGCCGGGTAACCGCAAGACGTTCGCTCGCCGTCCGCGCGTCCGGCAGGGCGACGCTCGCCATGTGACCTTCGAGCGCGTTCGACTCTCGACCGCGCGGCGGCTTGACGCACCTGGTGCGTCACAAGAGCCGGCCACGCTCGTTACAGCCGCCGAGGTCGCCGAACCGGTCAGCGCTGGTCTTGCAAGTGCGATCCCCTCCGCAGGTTCGGTCGATCTCGCGGGACTTACCGATCGTGAGTCAGCTCAGTCGGGGCGCCGCGGGCTTGCCGCGAGGACGGCAAGCCCGCGGCGTGAACCGGACATCAAGGACACGGACGCTAATGGTCACGGCGATGGGGATCTCCCGCTTGCGAAGCGCCTTGCGTATCTCCTTCAGCCGCCCGTCGAAAGCTTCCTCCGCGAGCAGAGCGTCATCGAATGGCCCCATCCGTTCTTCGACTATCAGCGCGACGGCATTCGCGCGCTTGTCGCTCGCGACGTCTTGCTTCTCGCAGATGACATGGGTCTTGGCAAGACCATCCAGACAGTCGCGGCGCTTCGGATCCTCTTCCGGCTTCGACGGATCGAGTCAGCCCTTCTCGTCGTCCCTGCAAGCCTCGTGCTCCAGTGGCGCCGCGCGATTCGCGAGTGGGCACCTGACCTTCGAACGAGCTCGATACGAGGCCCGGCGGCCGAACGCGCTTTGCAGTGGCAGGCGCCGGTACACGTCTACCTCACGAGCTACGAGACAGTCCGTTCCGACTTCACCGAAAACGTCAACTCGCCACCGCGCAGACGTGTATGGGACGTCGTTCTTCTCGACGAGGCGCAGCGGATCAAGAACCGTGATTCGGAGACGAGCCGCGTGTGCAAACAGCTACCCCGGCGTCGCGCGTGGGCGCTGACCGGGACGCCGCTCGAAAACGACATCGATGACCTCGCGTCGATCGTCAAGTTCCTCCAGCCATGGACGGACGGCGACGACCTACGTCGCTATGTCAGCGGCCCAGACCTGCACGAGCAGCATCGGGCTATCCAGCTCCGGCGAAGGAACGGGATGTCCTCGCACAGCTCCCGCCGAAAACGGTTATTGAGATCGGACTCCAGCTCAACGACGAGCAGCGGGTGAGCTATGACCGAGCCGAGCGCGACGGCATCCTGCGCCTCAAGGGCCTTGGCGAGGGCATCCGGATCAGTCACGTGCTCGAGTTGATCACGCGTCTGAAGCAGATCTGCAATGTGTGTCCTGCGAGCGGCCAGTCGGTGAAACTCGACGACATCGAGACTCGACTCGACACGTTGACCGCCGAAGGACACAAGGCCCTGGTGTTCTCGCAGTACACCGAACAGCACGGAGTGAACGACATCGTGGCAAGGCTTCACCGATTCGAGCCGGTGGCGTTCACCGGCGCGCTGTCGATGAGCGAGCGGGATCGTGTGATCACCTCTCTTCAAGACGAACCCAGCTCACAAGGCCCTCGTGCTGTCGCTACGTGCTGGGGGCCAGGGGTTGAACCTGCAGGAGGCGTCGTACGTATTCCACTTTGATCGCTGGTGGAACCCAGCGGTCGAGAATCAAGCCGAGGACCGATCGCATCGCCTCGGTCAGCTCTCTCCGGTGACGGTTTACAAGTACGTCTGCAGCGACACGATCGAGGAGAGGATCGACGCGATTCTTCAACGTAAGCAGGCGCTGTTCGACCAGCTGGTTGACGACGTCTCGATCGATCTCCAGCAGACGCTAACGGCCGACGAGTTGTTCGGGCTCTTCGGTCTGACGCCCCCTCCCAGCGCCAAACAAGCCCGATCCGCCGCTCGCCACTACCGCGGGATGTCGGGTGAAGAGTTCGAGCGCTACCTCGGCGATCTTCTCCGCAGACTCGGGTGGTCGGTCGACCTGACGCCGCCCTCGCGAGATGGGGGATCGATCTCGGAGTCTCAAAGGCCGACGCTGTCGGAATCGAGACGCGCCTCTACATCCAGTGCAAGAACCAGCAGGCGCCGGTCTCAGTCGACGTCGTCCGCGCGCTCAACGGGGTGCTCGACCCAACAATCCAGGGGGTCGTTGCCGCACCGGGAGGTTTCGCTGGACGCGCGCGTGTTTGCCGAGGATCGCGGGATTCAGCTCTGGGACGCACCGCACGTCGATGCCTTGGCGAAGCTACTCAGCGACGACGGCTAACTGAGTCGCATGGCGCCAACTCTGCTCCCCGATCGGACGGTGAGGCCCTGGGCGCTGCCAAGGGGAGCGCCGAGCATCTTTTCGCCGGTCGACGAATGGGGCGGACGTGACCAGCGGTATCCGCTGACGGTCGGGTACGCCACAGCCGATGGCTGCCTCGGGCCGAAGACGTTCGGAAGCTCTGGAAGGCGCGTCACGGCAACGTGCCAACCCGCTCCTGCTCGTCGTCGCCTACCCCGACGGCGAGGAGTGGAAAGCGCAATCTGTGGGCCGGCAGGGGATGAGCCGCCCGTGAGAGCGGGCTCGATCTCGGTCAGGTCGAACGGCTCGCGGATGCCGCGCTCAACGAGCCCTCGCGTCATGCGGCGATCCGGTTCCTCTCCGCGATGTGGGCCGAGCTCGAGACGGAGCTTCCCGGGACTGCGCAACGCCGGGATGTTCGCCTCGCACGAGCTCCGTGACGGCGTTCCGGCGCGCCGACTGGGAGCATCTCTGCGAACGCGGACGTCCGTTTCTCGACCACCAGGGCCGCGATCTTGTCCAGCAGCTCGGCTTCACGATCGAGGCGCGGACCGACCTCGGCCTCGGTTCTGAACGTCGCCGGCACCAAGCGCGCCGTCGCCGTGTTCCTCGACGAGGGCGAGGCGTTCGAGCAGCCCGGCAGATCGCTTCGGCGCGACGGCCGGTCTCATATGCGCTTGCGCTCGCGGACCGGGAGAACTTGTCCTGGGTCGTCCCCACTCGGGGCCGCAGATCCGTCTGTACTCCGCCCGTCCCGACATTGGTGTCGGCCGGAAGGGTCGCGCGAGACCTACATCGAGGCGAACCTCGCGCTGCTCCCGGACGATCGCGCCGGCTACGTGCCCCTGCTCTTCTCGGCCGACGCGCTCGTCGAGCAGGGCACGTTCGAGCGAGGTGCTCGAGCGGCTCCCGCGACTACGCGGCCGACCTCGGTGCTCGGCTGCGCGACCGCGTCTACGGGGACGCCGTGCCGTCGCTCGCGATGGCCCTCGCGACACGCCATCCCGCGACCCTCGACGACAAGGCGCTCGAGCACGTCTACGAGCAGGCGCTCACGGTCCTCTTCCGGCTGCTCTTCGTCGCCTACGCCGAGGACAAGGATCTCTTCCGTACCGCTCGAACGGCGCGTACCGCGAGCACGCTCTGAAGACCATCGCCCGCGAGCTCGCCGAGCGCGCGCCGCAGGGCCGCTTGACTTCGACGAGCACGCGACCGACCTGTGGGACGACGTCGCGACTCTCTGGCTCGCGGTCGACAAAGGCAACATCGAGCGGGGCGTTCCGCCGTACAACGGCGGCCTGTTCTCGTCCGATCCGAGCGTGAGCGAGGCGGGCGCAGCGCTCGCCGACGTTCGGCTGACGAACGCCGAGTTCGGCCCGGCGCTCGCCGCGCTGCTCGTCGACGAGGCCGACGGCGTGCCTGGCCCGGTCGACTTCCGCAGCCTCTCGGTGCGCGAGTTCGGAACGATCTACGAAGGCCTGCTGGAGTCGAGCCTCTCGGTCGCTCCGAGCGACCTCACTCTCGACGCCGCGGAACTACGTGCCTGCGCGGGCCGGCGACGAGGTCGTCGTCGCAGCGGGCGACGTCTACTTCCACAACCGCTCAGGCGCGCGCAAGTCGACCGGCAGTTACTTCACGAAGCCGTTCGCGGTCGAGCACCTGCTCGACCACGCCCTCGAGCCGGCTCTCGACGACCACGTCGCGCGTATCACGGCGCTCTCGACGAAGGCGAGGACGCGAAGGCCGCCGAGGCGTTCTTCGACTTCCGCTGCGTCGACCTCGCGATGGGATCCGGACATTTCCTCGTCGCAGCAGTCGACCGCATCGAGGCGCGGCTGTCCGCCGTTCCTCGCGCTGCGTCCGATCCCGCAGGTCGCCGCCGAACTCGAGCGCCTTCGCGCCGCGCGCACGAGGCGCTCGGCCCCTCGGCGATGGCGCCGAGATCGAGCACGCGAGCCTGCTCCGCCGGCAGGTCGCCCGCCGCTGCATCTACGGCGTCGACCTCAACCCGATCGCCGTCGAGCTCGCGCGACTCGCGATCTGGATCCACACGTTCGTCCCCGGGCTACCGCTCAGCTTCCTCGACCACACGCTCGTTCGCGGGGACAGCCTCACGGGCATCGGCACCATCGAGGAGGCGATCGAGGCGCTCGATCCCGGTGCGGGTCCGCGGCACGATCTCGCTACTTCACGGAGCAGATCGAAGCGTGCTCGGCCGCGCGAGTGACGCGCTGCGCCGGCTCGCGCGGGCAACGGACGCGACAGGCGCGGAGATCGAGGATGCGCGGCGCGCGCATCGCGGAGGCGCAGGAGAGTGCGCCCGCTGAGCGATTTGTTCGACCTCCTCGTCGCCGCTCGGCTCAGGGCTCGGATGACGCTGCCGACGGCCTTCGACGAGGACGCGATCGCGGCGAACCCGGATCTGGCGGCGTCGCGAGCTCGCACGACGGCTCGACGCGCTCGCACTTCCCGGTCGCGTTCCCGGAGGTATTCCTGCGCGAACGACCAGGCTTCGACTGCATCCTCGGCAACCCACCCTGGGAGGAAGCGACGGTCGAGGAGCTCGGGTTTTGGGCCGTGCGCTTCCCTGGCCTCAAGAGCCTGACGCAGGCCGAACAGCGTCGCGAGTATGGAGCAACTACGGATAGCGCGGCCGGACCTCGTTCGGGAGTACGAGCGCGACGTCGAGGCGATGCGAGGATCTCCGAGCGCTACTCCTCGCCGGGCCGTATCCGGGGATGGGCACCGGAGACCCCGATCTCTACAAGGCCTTCTGCTGGCGTTTCTGGACCTCGCTGCGCGACAGCGGGCGATTCGGTGTCGTCCTTCCCGGGTCCGCTCTCCGCGAAAGGCGTGCGCCGTGGAGAGAGGCCGTCCTCGACGCGGGCGAGTTCACCGACGTACGATGCTGCTGAACACGGGTGGTTGGGTATTCGACGATGCAGAACACGCGCTACACGATCGGGCTTGTCAGCGTCCGAAAGAAGGCTCGCAGTGACCCCGTCGTTCGTAAACTGAGCGGCCCGTTCGCGAGTCACGTCGCGCGACCAGCGGGGTGGAGCCCTCCGCCTGATTCCCCGACGACTTTCGGAACGTGGTCCGAGGAGCGCGAGCTTTCCGCTTCTTCCGAACGAGGTCTCGGTCCGGGTGTGCCACTGAAGCTCCGGTGTTGCCCCGGCTTGACTCGACGACGTTCGGTGCGCCTGGGTACCGGGAGCTGGACGCGTCCAACGATCAGCGGCACTTCGACCGGGCCCTGCTCTCGACTCATGGGGGATAGTGGCCGGTCAAGGGGCGGTCGTTCGATTTGTGGAGCTCCCGATACGGGCGCCTTCGGCGTCGGACTTCCGGAACACGTGTCCGAGGTGTTGGCAGCGTGAGCGCGAGCGGAGCTCGAGGGCGGCGTTCACGGCTTCTCCCGCGATCCTGGATCGAAGATCCATCGACACTCCCTGCCACGCTCCGCGGATCGCGTTCCGCGACGTACCATGCCACTGATACGAGGACCGTTCGGGCTGCGCTCGTTCCGCCAAGCGTCGTTATCACGAACCAGGCACCGTTCCTCGTCTTGGCCGCAAGGCGACGAGCGTGACCAGGCGTACCTGTTCGGTCGTGCTCTGCTCGATCCCTTCGGATTGGTACGCGCGGCGCTTTGTCGAGCGCACGTCAACTACCACGTCTTCGATCGTTTCCGATCCCGTCCCGACCGCGGGGATCCCCGCCGGAGGCGGGTCGAGGAGATAGCCGGCACGCTGGCCGCGGTCGACGACCGCTACGCACTGGGCAGGGCGTCGGCGTCGCCGTCGGCGGTGTCGGCGACGAGCGCGTAAGGCAGATCTCATCGCGGAGCTGGACGCGACTCGTGCTCGCTCTACGGGCTGACGAGGAGCGATATGCCGGGTCATCTTCGAGACCTTCCATGAGGGCTGGGACTACGCGGCCGGCCTGCGGCGCGTGCTTGAGCACTTCGGCCATCGAGTGCAGCCCGAGTTCCTCACGAACCGCCCGGGCGAGCTCGTCGCCGACGGCATTCGCATCGTATCTCGAGCACTGCGCGAGAGCCTCGTGCAGCCGTACGAGCTCGTGATCGCGTCCGCGTACTTCAACCTTGGCGGCTACAGCTCCTTGCCGACGAGCTTGACCACCCGCGACGGTGCGCATCCTGTTCGGTGCCGAGCCCCCGACCCGAGCGGCGAGTTCGCGCGCTCGACGAGTCGCGCGAACGGTCGAAGCGACAGCGCGTCGTCGCGCGCTCGAGGGGCACGAGAGCGACCTCGAGGATCGAGACCTTCTCGGCTTCACCCTCGAGGCTGCGCAGGGGCGCCGACGACTGGTCGACTGGTTGCGGTCGGGGCGGGTCGAGGTGCGCCGTTTGGCCGACCGGTTCCTGCACGGCAAGGCTTCATCGTCGGCACCACGACGAAGGCGTGATCGCCGGGAGCGCGAACTTCACCTATGCGGGGCTGGCGAAGAACATCGAGCTTATCCTCGGCCAGTACGACCCGTACGTTGTCGCAGGTGCGCGGGTGGTTCGACGATCTGTGGGACGAGGCGAGCCCTTCGACCTCGCCGCGCTCTACGAGGCCCGCTTCGAGGAGCACCGCCGTATCTCGATCTACCTCCGGATGTTGTGGGAGCGCTACGGCGACGAGCTCGAGGAAGAGGCCGGCGACCGAACGGCGTCGATCCATCTCACGCCGTTCCAGGCGACGGCCTGTGGCGGGCACGGCGTATCCTCGCGGAGCACCAGGCGTGCTGATCGCCGACGAGGTCGGCCTGGGTAAGACATTCCTCGCCGGTGAGCTGATCCGGGAGGCGGTCGAGCGAGCGTCGGCAGCGCGTCCTCCTGGTCGCACCCGCGACCTTGCGAGACGGACCGTGGCGCAAGTTCCTCTCGACTTCAGCTCGGGGTCGAGCGCATCTCCTTCGACGACCTCGCGACCGGGCAACACGCGCTACTCGGCCGAGGAGTACGCGATGGTCGTCGTCGACGAGGCACACAACCTGCGCAACCCGGCACCCTGCGTGCGGACGCGCTTCGCCGCCTCGCTCGCGGGGACGCCACCGAAGGATCTGGTGCTGCTCACCGCGACGCCAGTCAACAACTCCCTCTGGGATCTCTACTACCTGCTCGCGTACTTCCTGAAGAACGACTCGGTGTTCGCCGAGCCGGGATCCGCTCGTTGCGGACCACTTCGCGGCTGCGATGGCGATCGACCCGGACGACCTTTCGCCGGAGCATCTCTTCGACGTGCTCGACGCCGTCGCTGTCCGACGGACCAGACCGTTCGTGAAGCCGTTCTACCCGAACGACAGCGTGATGATCGACGGCATCGAGATGCCGATCACGTTCCCGAAGCCGCGCCGCTGAAGGTCGAGCTATGACCTCGACGCGGCCTGCCCGGGTTCTTCGATCGGTTCGCGGTCGCGATGGGCGCGCAGACGACGAGACGGACGCCGAACGGATCGACCAGGAGAGACGAGCTTCCGTCCTGACCCTCGCCCGCTACGTGCCCTCGCGGTACCGCGCGGCGGGGACGCGGAAGCATACGAAGTGCAGTTCGCCGGCTGCTGCGTTCGGGATTGCTGAAGCGGTTCGAGTCCTGCGCACGCGTTCGCGCCGACCTGCCGGAAGATGGCGGAGAGCCACGACGACTTCCTCGCTGCTCGACGCAGGGCAGTCGCGACCGGCAAGACGCTGGCCGATGGGCAGCGACAGACTCCGACGACCTCGACGAGGTCGACGAGTTCGTGTCCCGCAACGGCGCCGATCTCGAGCCCGCGCGCGATACGACGTCGACGCGCTGCGCGCCGACGTCGAGCATGACCGCGACGCTCCTTCTCGACTTCGCCGATGAGGTCGACACAGTCACGCGCGGCAAGGATCCGAAGCTCGCCGCGCTCGTGGAGGAGCTTGCTGCGATCGCAGCCGAAGCCGAGGAGGAGGGCATCGGTGAGACGGACACCCGCGACAAACGCAAGGTGCTCGTCTTCACCTACTTCGCCGACACCGTCGACTGGATCGTCGAGTACCTCGAGCGAGCGCGTCGACAGCGACCCCGCCTCGGCGCCTACCGGGGCGGCTTGCCGCAGCAGCCGGTGGGCGCGACGGGAAGGAAGCCGCGCTCTTCGGCTTCGCGCCGCGCACGACCGACGCCCCGCCGGGCAGGACGATGACCTCTTCGACGTCCTCGTCGCGACCGACGTGCTCTCCGAGGGCGTGAACCTCCAACAGGCGCGCCACATCATCAACTACGACCTGCCGTGGAACCCGATGCGGCTCGTCCAGCGTCACGGCCGTATCGACCGCATCGGTTCGTACGCGAGGTCTTCCTCCGCTGCTTCTTCCCCGACCGCAACTCGACGCCCTGCTCGGCCTCGAGAGCGGCTGCACCGCAAGATCGCTCAGGCGGCGCACGATCGGCGTCGGCGAGATTCTCCCTGGGAGCGTGGTGCGGGACCAACGTTCACCGAGACGCGCGAGGAGATCGAACGGCTCCGCGGCGAGGACTCTCGTTCTTCGAGGACGCGGGTGAGGGCGGGGCGTGCTGTCAGGCGAGGAGTACCGGCAGGAGCTCCGGAGGGCGTTGGAGAACCCCGAACTCGAGCGAACATCACGGACTCCCTGGGGTTCCGGCAGCGGCATGGCTAGGGCGCGGCGCTCGACCGGGCTACGTCTTCTGCGCCCGTGTGGCCGACCATCCGGCGGTGCAGCTCCGGTACGTAGACTGTAGTGAGGGCGAAGGAACCTACGGACTGGACCGTCGTCGCCGAGACGCTGGCGTGCCTGGCGCACGCTCATCCTGACCCGTAACGGCGATACACCGCGAGCACATTGACGAGGGAGTATATCGCTCGCGTCTTATGACGCTTGGGCCTTGGCCAGGTCCCACGTCTTCGGGAAACTGCAGCAAGCGACGCACCATGCGCCCTGGCGCCAGTTGTTCCGAAGACGATGCGCGACGCGGCCAACCTCGTGCGGGAGCACCCCCCTCCCGGATCGGCCGTCGAGGAACTCGCCCACGCTCTGCTTGACGCGCTCGAGGAGCCCTATCCGGAGCGGATCCAACGACAGGTGCGCGAGGCGATGCGGTCGAGCGAGGATCCGGTGGAGCGGGCGACGGCGATCGCCATGCGGGTCGACGAGCTTGGCCTCGAGCCATCGCCGCCGCCCGAGCCGTTGCCGGTGGTCGACGAGCACGACGTCCACCTCGTGTGTTGGCTTGCAATCGATCCCCCGCCCGAGGGGGAACATGACTGACAGGCTGACCGGAGATGCGTGGTCCAACGAACTGCGTCGCGAGTTGGATGCGGTTATCGATCGCGCCCAGGCCGACGGCGATACCCAGGTGATCCGTGAGGCCGCTGACCTCCTCGATCGGCTGACGGGGGTGGCGGACGAAGCAGCGGCTATCGCGGCGTCGATCGAGGAGCTTCTCGACCGACAGACTGAGTCTGAAGCATGGGACCGCGAGATCGACCTCGCGCTGGAGGAGGCTGCGAGGGATATCGCCGGAATACCTAGCCCTGACGAGTCAGACCGTCCAGCATCCTTTCTTCTTCTCCCGGCCGGTGGTGAAGACTCGGGCCGCCACTTCCGGGACACCGTGATAGGGCAGGTCTCACGAAGCATCCTCGACCGGTGCGGTGCGACCGAATCCGCCGCTATCGCCAGCAGGATTCAGGACAAGCTCGGTGCCTGGGGGTTGCGTGACAACACGCGCGGGTTCCCTTCGAACGAGCTGAAGCCGATGATCTGGGATCGGATCGAGGTCGGAACGCTCGCCCTCTTCGCTCAGACAGGCAAGTACGTGTGTGCGGCCGACGTCATCGGGACCTGTGTCAGCGACGCAGGAAGCGAGGAGCTTTGGGGGTCGCCGGACTTTCGTTGGATGATCTTCCTGAGCAACGTGCGCCCGGTCTCGATTCCGCTCCAGACAGTGATCGCCGGCGCCGGTTTCGATCCCGGCTACCACATCACGAGGCAGGCGATCGTGCCGAGGGAGGATCGAGAACCCGGCCTGTGGCGCGCGATCCGTCCCTATCTCGATGAGGATCGAACTTGACCCGCGATGGTCGCACGTGCATCGTCCCGGGCTGCCGGAACGAGGGCATCAACAAGCTCGGCGTGCGTTGTCGCGTCTGGCACGACGGCCCGTACCCGCACGGGAAGGGAAAGACTGGCGCGTTGTGGGCTCCCGACGCTGACGCATTCCTCTGCGACGAGCACGCGCTTGGCGGCGCGACGATCACGCTCCTCTACGAACCCGATGGCACGAGGAAGACGACAATTCGCGTCATCGGCGCCAAGCACGTGGAGGGTCGCGTGCGGCCAATCAAGGAGTCGAGGTCTGGCTGAGCGGGCCCAAGCGCTTCTGCAACGAGGACGTCTCCTGGTGAGGCGATGTTGACTCTGACGACGAACGGAGGCGGACTTGCCTTTCGATAGCCCGGACTACGACCTGTCTGAGTTGATGAAGGATGTGGGCAACTGCCGGATCCAGTTGCCCGACTTCCAGCGAGAGTGGAAATGGGACGACGACCGCATATCAAGCCTTTTGGCCAGCATCTCGCTCGGGTATCCGATCGGCGTCGTAATGTTGCTCGAGGTGGGCGGGGCCGACGTCCGGTTCAAACCCAAGCCCCTCGCCGGCGTCACAGGGACAAACCCGGTCGATCCGAAGCATTTGCTGCTCGACGGCCAGCAGCGGCTGACGTCGCTCTACCAAGCGCTCGCCTCGAAACAAGCAGTCGATACTGTCGACCCGAAGAACAAGAAGCTGAAGCGCTGGTATTACGCCAGCATTCCAGTCGCGCTGGATCCCTACGCCGATCCGGAGGACGTGATCCTTTCCATCCCCGAGGACAGGATCGTTCGAGAGGATTTCGGACGGGTCGTCGTCGCCGATTACTCGTCGAAGGAGAAGGAGTGTGCCGCGGAGGTTTTTCCGCTCTCTCTCGTGTTCGACAATGCCGCGATCTTCGATTGGGGTGGTTCTTACACAAGTCAGGATCCCGAACGTACGCAGCGTTGGAATCAGTTCTATTCGGAGTTCCTGGAGAACTTCGTGCGCTACAAGCTTCCCGCAATCATTCTCGACCGAACGACACCGAAGGAGGCGGTCTGCACGGTGTTCGAGAAGGTCAACACGGGTGGAGTCCCCCTCAATGTCTTCGAGCTGTTGACGGCCACCTTTGCGGCCGATGGGTTCGAGTTGAAGAAGGACTGGGCCGAGCGCAAGGAGCGACTCGACCGAAAGCGTGCGCTCCAGGGCGTCCAGAACACGGACTTCCTTCAGGCCGTAGCGTTGCTCGCGACTCGACAGCGCCGGCTCGACCACGACGGGCAGGGCTTGCCGCCTGCCATTTCCTGTAAACGCCGGGACATCCTTCGGCTGACGAAAGACGAGTATGTGGCGTGGGCGGAGCCGGTGACCAAGGCGCTCGAATGGTCGGCAGATTTCCTTTCGCTCGAGCACATCTTTCGCTCCGAGGATGTCCCATACCGAACCCAGCTGGTGCCGCTGTCAGCGATCCGCGTTGCGCTTGGTGTTCAGGCCGATGGGCTGGCGGTTCGCGACAGGCTCCGAGAGTGGTTCTGGTGCGGTGTGCTCGGCGAGTTGTACGGCGGTACTACCGAGACTCGATTCGCTCGCGATCTGGACCAGGTACCGCCATGGGTTCTCGATGGCGCGCCGCCGCCGATCACAGTCGACGAGGCGACTTTCAGAGCGAACCGACTGCTCACGCTGAAGACTCGCAACTCGGCTGCGTACAAAGGAATTTACGCACTTGTCATGCGGCAGGAGTCGTATGACTGGGCAAAGCACCACCGGATCGACCTTCAGGCCTTCTTCGACTTTGCGGTCGACATCCACCACATCTTCCCGAAGAGTTGGTGCGAGAAGAACGGGATCGACGGCAATCGCAGAGAAAGCATCATCAACAAGACGGCACTCTCGGCCGAGACAAACCGTGCGATCGGCGGCAGGTCACCCGCCGAGTACGTCAGGACTCTTGAGACGCGCAGCGGACTTTCGAGCGATGAGCTCGACAAGGTGATCGCGAGTCATTGGGTGAATCCGGCGCTGTTGAGGTCCGCCCAGCTTCGACCAGTTCTTCGAGGAGCGCAAGGAGCGTCTGCTCGGTGCGATCGAGCTAGCGATGCGCAAAGAGTCGGTCCACGACGACCTTCAGGCACTTCCGGAGGCCGCCGACTATGAGGAGGAACCCGACGAGTTTGACGATGAGGACGTTGTTGAACCGACCCTCGTCCAAGCGTCGGCCGAGTAGCGCCCTTACGTCATGAGAGTCTGGCTCAAGCTCCTTGGCTCGTCCGAGCACGGGATGGCGGAGACGATCGTCCCGCAGGTGCTGCGACTCGTGCGGTTCCCGAAGCGTCCGTCGATCCGCGTCGGGGACAAGATCGTCCTCTACGTTCTCGGCTTCGATCGTGTCTTCGGGATCGTCGAGGTATTCACCCCGGTTCGTCCGGGCGACGGAGACAATCCGTGGGACAAGTGGTTCCTCGATGTCCGCGAGGTCATGTCCCTCCCGTATGCGGAATCACCCTCGATCGACGCGCTCTCGGTCGCGGGTCGGGATCTCCGAAGATCGATTCGCGAGCACTCCCATATCCAGCTTCGCGACAGCGAGTATCGGGAAGCAGTTGAGCTGCTGCTCGGCCGCGGCGCCGTCGGGGACCGCTTACTACAGAGCCCTCTGAACCAAGGACACGGGATGATGACTGATGACGCGCAGTGACCAGCTGCCGGTGCGTCGCACCGGGGAGGGGCCGCTCGACGAGATCTTCCAGGCGATCGAGGACGAGATCGCGGCCTCGCTCGCCGATCCGTCACGCGCGATCGACGTCTTCGACGGGAAGCGTCTGCACCGGAGCATCGGCGGCTCGCTCTACGGCTTCCGTGCCGAACTCGCCCGTCCCGTTCCAGCCGGAGACGCCGATCAGCCTGATCTGCCGTGATGAGGACGTCCGCGGATCACTCGTTGCGGTCGAGGACTCGACGTCGTCGTTGTCCATCTCTGCGACGGCCTGGAGCCCGGAGATCGCGTCCGCCCGAATCTCGACCAGCCCTGGCTTCATCCTCGAGCGGCTACGCGAGCGGCTCGAGTCCGTCGCACTGAGGCCGCAGCTTCCCTCGGGTGGAGTCGCGGGAGCGACGTGGCAGCCGGAAGCCGCTACAACGGGGCGGAACGAGCAGGCGGCGATCGAGGGCGCCAAGGCGCTGGAAACGATCGACGATCCCGGTCTCCACCCGAACGAGGCCCAGTGGCGCGCCATGAGCACGGCCGCCGGGAGCAACCTGCACTTCGTCTGGGGCCCGCCCGGCACCGGCAAAACGGTGGGGTTGGCGCAGACGGCGCGCATGCTCGCCGGGCTCGGGGAGCGCGTGCTCGTGCTGGCGCATGCGAACGTCGCGGTCGACGTCGCAATGCTCCGCGTGGCCGATGCGTTCGCCGGGACGGATGAGCTGCAGGCTTCCCGGGTCTTACGGATCGGCGACCCGCACCATGCCGACGCCCGTCGCCGGACAGAGATCCTCGTCGAGACCGCGGTCGCACGGCAAAATCCGACGCTCGCGCGGACGATCGGTGACCTGGAAGAGCGGCGGCGCGCTCTGGCCGCGTCGCTGCGCATGTCGTGGACGACCCGGCCGAGGTCGACAATCTCGGCGCGGAGCTGCGCCACGTGCGCCAGGAGCTCTCGGGGCTGCGCAAGGAGTATCGGGAGGAAGCGTCCTTCGCCATCGCTGGGGCGCAGGTGGTGGGCGCGACGCTCTCGCGATCTGTCCTCCGATGACGTCTGGAATTGGGCGCCCGACGCGATCCTGCTCGACGAGGCAAGCATGGTGTCGTTCCCATGGGTCTTGCTCGCGGCGACCCGCGTCGCCAGGCGACTTGTCGTCTTCGGCGACTTCCGCCAGCTGCCCCCCGTGTTCCTTGCAAGAACGGACGAGGCGAGGAGATGGTTCGGCGCCGATGGGTTCGAGGTCGCTGGAGTGAGAGCGCGGATCGACGACGGCGAGGACGACCCGCGCGTGACTCTCCTCGACACGCAGTACCGGATGGCCCCGTCGATCGGCGGGATGGTGAGCGAGCTCGCGTACAGCGGTCGGCTGTGGACCGACACCCGATCGGGTGAGGCGGCTGCTCGTCTGTCATCGGGCAACCCGTATCCGGGTGAGAGTCTCGTAGTCGTCGACCCCGCCGCCCTCCTGCCGGGGTGTGACGTCGAGCGGAAGGCCGGCTCGTTCTCGCGGGTCAACCCACTTCATGTCGCCATTGGTCTGTCGCTTGCCGCAGAGGCCGATCGAATCGCTGTTGGTGACCCCGTATCGAGCCCAGGCGCGAATGTACGCCGCAGGGACGCGCGACCTGGTCGGAGGCGCAACCGCGGCGACCATCCACCGGTATCAAGGCTCGGAGCAAGACTGCGTCCTCTTCGACGCGGTCGACGCGTTGCCCATGACCGCTGCAAGCCGCTTGACCGGGGGAGAGGTCGATCTCGCGCTTCGGTTGACGAACGTCGCGCTCTCGCGTGCGCGAGGCAAGGCGATCGTGCTCGCCGATCCTCTCGTTCCTGGAGGATCGGTTCGCCCCCGAGAGCCCACTTCCCGGCGCGCGGTGCGGTTGTGCGCCGAGAGGGGCGCCGTGGTCGACGCTGGCGAGACGTTGCTCGATGGTGTGGTTCGGTGGGCCGCCGGGTCGTCCGCCGCGGATCTCATTCCGGCCCAGCTCGGAACCGCACAGTCGGAGGTCCCTCCTCAACTTCCCGCGGGAAATCGTTCCCGATGAGGGCCTCGTCACCGCAGTCGAGCGTGCCGCACGTCTTTACTCTTATGGAGTGTTTGCGGGTGGTAGGAGGCTTCTCCGACCTCCAGAACAGCTTCCCTGCGAGGCCGGTCGCTCACGGCTTCCTGTCCGGTACTGCTGGTCGACCGCCGTGTGGCGGTGATCGGATCGCGAGACATGCGTGTGGCCGCTCGCATCGAAAGCCACGGGCCTCGTGGCGGCCGCACTCAAGGCGTCTGTCTTTGGCGCCGAGGACAGGAGTGCAGGCAGAACGATCTGAAGCGGGCGGTACGCCGCCCGCGCTCCCTCCCCGCGGGGTAACTCCGCGCTTCAGGAACACAGATGGCACACGTGATCCCCGAGAACTTCCGGAACCACAAGGACATCTCGTCGGTCGTCGCGCGAGCGTGTACGGCGCTTCGGAACGGGCTCGACGACTCGTGCGTCGTCTGGGTCGAGCCGCCGTTCGACCCTTCCGGCGAGAAGCCTGACCTAGTTGTCCTCATCCCTGACCACGGCCTCGCCGTCGTCGAGGTGATGGACGTGCGCTCCTCGAGGCTCCTCGGCTCGCTGCGCGGGAAGATGATCTTCGAGCGTGACGGCCAGGAGGTCGAGCAGCCGTCCACCGGGACGTGCCGAGACCTACGCGGAGGTACTTCGCGAGCGCGTCGCATCGGAGCCGCGACTCGCCGGACACCGGTTTCCGGTGGTGGCGCTCGCCGCGTTCCCTTCGCTCGACGAGGACGAGGCTGCGAGGAAGGACCTTGACGACGACCTGATCGGTCGCAGCCATTCCGGCATAAGCTCGAGGCCGCAATGTCCGACGCCGACGAGAGCGCGTTGGATCGGTGGTTCGCGCGCATGCTCGGAGTCGCCGATCCAGTGGTCGGCGATCGAGTCGATCGCGCGCTGGGCCGTTCAGCCGAGCCTCGTGGTCGACGCCTCCGACCAGGCGGACCAGCTGGCGATCTTCCAGCCGCGCGACGAGGACGTCGTCCGCGTGATGGATCGTCGGCAGGAAGCGCTCGCAAAAAGTATGGCCGAGGGCCACCGTGTCGTGCGTGGTGTGGCCGGCAGTGGAAAGACACTCGTCCTCGTCTATCGGGTCGCTCGTTTGCCGGGATGTATCCCAGAGGCGTTTTCTCGTCACGTGCTACACGCGGTCGCTCGCTTCGCAGCTCCGGCTCTTGCTCAGCGACCACGACAACGTCGAGGTGATGCATCTCGACGGGATGATGAGCCGGGCGATCACCAGCGCCGGGCTGCATGATCCGGGATTCGACGATGGCAGCGGCGAGGAACTAGTTGCGGCTCGCGATCAAGGCGCTCGAGCGCGGCTCTTTGCCGCGCTACCGAGCCGTATTCGTCGACAGAGGCGCAGGACTTCGGCACCAACAAGCTGGTCTTCGCCCGGATGCTCGCCGACGAGCGTCATGCGGACCTGCTCGTCGTTGCAGACCGCCGCCCCAGAACATCTTCCGGCGGAAGTTCAGTTGGAAGCCAGGCCGGCATCAACGCGCCCGGGCGGACGCCGCATCCTTCGCGTCAACTATCGCTACCATACGCGCGAGATCCTCGAGCTGGCTAGCGGGTTCTTGTTCGCCGGCGAGACGTACCGAGCTGGAGGACAATCCCGACCTCGCATGACGAGAGCGCCGTCGTTCCGCCTCGCGCCGCGCGCGCGCCAGGGGCCAGAGCCCACAATCGCAATCACGACCAACGGCGATCTGATCGGCGCAGTCGTTTCAGCGGCACGCGCAGCTCCGTAAACGGAAAGCAGGCACCCAAACACGTTGCCGTGCTCTATCTCCGACGGCCGGGAGGGTCGCGAGATCGCGAACGCGTTGAGCCGACGCGGGGCTGGATTACTTCTGGACTGCCGGCGGCAACCGGCGACAAGGTTGCCGAGGGGCTTTCACCGATCGTGCTGTCCGACGGTTCACAGCGCCAAGGGGCTCGAGTTCCCGGCGGTCCGTCCTGTCCTGCTCGCCTCCCGGGTTACTATTCTCGACTCGGACGGTCTTCGTATGACCATCTACGTCTGGGGCATGACACCGCGCGACGCACCAGCTCGCCGTTGTCGCGGACGCCGAACATCCCCCTCGCAGCCGATCTTGAGGCAGCCGCTGAGGCGAAGGGCCCGGCTCGCTCCGTCGGCACTCTCAAGAGGACGACGTCAGATGAGTAACGGACTGGATGGATGCAGTGGAAGTTCGACTTGCCCGGCGGCTCTCGGCGACGACCGCCGAGTCTGGTTCGCGTCGCATTCCATGGCGAGGCGGCCGTTGCCGATCTGCTCGAACACGGTGTCGTCGGGCGGGAGCGAGCCAACTAGCCTCGATTGTTCCGACGGAACCGGTCGGCGCCTACATCACCGCCCTCGAGGTCGAAGGTTTTCGCGGAATCGGCGAGCGGGCGCGGCTCGAGCTCGTTCCAGGGCCTGGTTTGACTCTCGTCATTGGCAGGAATGGGTCGGGGAAGTCGAGCTTTGCCGAGGCGTTCGAGGTGCTTCTCACCGGAGACAACCCACGATGGGCGAAGCGATCGGCCGTTTGGCGCGAGGGTTGGAAGAACCTCCATCACCCGACCACCGAGATCGCGGCCACTCTCGCGGTCGAAGGCGTGGTTGGTGAGACCTCGGTGATGCGCACGTGGTCAAGCGGAGCCGCTCTCGAGGAGGTCGGGTCGATGTCCAGCCACATGGCCTTCCGAAGACGGATCTCGGGTTTCTCGGCTGGGACGACGCACTGCCGATGTACCGGCCGTTCCTCTCGTACAGCGAGCTCGGGTCGATGTTCGACGAGGGGCCGACGAAGCTCCACGATGCAGTTTCCTCCGTGCTCGGTCTGGACGAGCTGACTGCCGCTCAGAACGTCCTCCGTAACGCTCGTCTGGCTCGTCAACGGGCGGTGAAGGACGCGCTCGAGCTCCGCGACGAGATCGTCGCCGTGCTCGAAGGCCTCGACGACGAGCGTGCGCGACAGTGCGTTGGAGCGCTCCGTGGGAAGCCAGCCGGCGCTCGACGTCGTCGAGAGGATCGCGACGGCCGGGCAGCCGGTGGACACGGGCGGCGAGCTCGCGCGCCTCCGTCGCATCGTGGGGCTCGAGATTCCCGATCGAGAGGCGGTGCTCGCGGTTGCGGCCCGAGCTTCGCGAGGCACAGCAGGCGGTAACCAGCTCGCCGGCACCGCGGACGACCCGATGCTGCGCTCGGCCGATCTCCTCGAGAAGCGCCTCGCCTATCTCGCCGACTACCCGTCCGACGACTGTCCCGTGTGTCGAACCGAGGGCACCGTCGACGCGGCCTGGCAGACGCAGGCTAGGGAGCAGGTTGACGAGCAGCGACGGATCGCGAAGATCGCCCAGCGCGACGGAAGCGCCTCCAGACGGCGCTTCGGAGCTGCTCAAGGACTTCCCGGCGCCGTTCCCGCCGCGGTCCAGGACGCGCGAGGTCTCCTCGATGTCGAGCCCGTGATCGGCGCATGGCGGCCCTGGGTCGAGCTGGTCGACGAGTCCGATCCTCTGCGGCTTGCGGCAGGGCTTGATGCGTCGATCGACCCGGTCGCCGCGGCGCGTCGAATGATCTCGTGAGCAGGCGGAGGACGGAGATCTCGAAGCGCGAGGACGCTTGGCGGCCGATCGCCTCGACGCTTGCGGCCTGGGTCGCCCAGGCTCGTCCGGCCTTCGCGGCGGCGGCGCGGATCGACGATCTGACGAAGGCCGAGACGTGGCTAAAGGACGCAGGTGGCGAGATCCGGAACGATCGTTCGCGCCGATCGCCGACCAGTCGATGGCGATCTGGAAGATCCTTAGGCAGCGGAGCAACGTCGAGCTCGGACGGATCGAGCTGAAGGGCAGCGGGGCTCACGCAAGGTGACGCTCGACGTCACGGTCGATGGTGTCGCCCGGAGCGGCGCTCGGCGTCATGAGCCAGGGCGAGCTTCATGCTTTGGCGTTGAGCCTGTTCTTCCCACGGGCGACGATGGACGAGAGCCCGTTCCGGTTTGTCGTCGTCGACGATCCGGTCCAGTCGATGGACCCGGCGAAGGTCGATGGACTGGCTCGGGTGCTCGAGGAGGCCGCCGCAACCAGGCAGGTGGTCGTCTTCACGCACGACGATCGGTTGCCAGAGGCGGTCCGGCGGCTGGGGATCGACGCGACAATCCTCGAGGTCTCGCGACGAGAAGGCTCGGCGGTTGAGCTCCGACAGGCGCTCACGCCGGTCGAGCGGCACATCCAGGACGCCCGGTCCCTGGTTCACACGGAGGATCTGCCGGACGAGGTCGCGCGCCGCGTCGTTCCAGGCTTCTGTCGGTTGGCGATCGAAGCCGGCTGCGTCGAAGCGACGAGGCGACGTCGAATCGGGCGCGGCGAGCCGCATGCGGAGGTCGAAGACGCGCTCCGCTCGGTCACGAGGCTCACAGGCTTCGCGGCGCTCGCACTCTTCGACGATCCGGCACGCGGGGGTGACGTGCTCACGCGAATCAACACGTCCTACGGCCGCTCGAAGGCGGACGCGTTCCAAGCCGCGAACAAGGGCTCGCACGGCGGCTTCGCAGGGGATCTGGAGACTCTCGTCCGAGAGTCCGCGATCCTTGCGCGCGAACTGGCGGCCGCAGCGTGAACGACGACCCGCTGGACCTTGCGCGAGTCGTCACGCGCGGACACGCCGCGTCGCTCGTCGGCGTTTGGCCGCGAGCCGCGGCACTGCTCGCTCGCCAAGCGGTCGAGGATGCGATGACGGTCGTCCTGGCGGCGAGAGCGCCCGGAGCTGAACGCTGCGCGAACCGGCCGCGGCTTCTTTGCCTGCGTGAGTATGTCCCTGATGAGCTTGCGGAGCGCACTGCGTTTCTGTGGGCGACGCTGTCGCGCGCGTGTCATCACCATCCGTACGAGCTCAGTCCAACGTCAGACGAGATCAACGGTTGGATCGCAGAGACGGACGCGCTGGTCGCGGAGCTCGCAGCACTCTCGTGAACCCTGCGCTTTCAGCAGTGGACGAGACAGTCGCAGGCGTGCTTGAACGCGCGGCAGGCTTTGCCAGACCGGAGGATGGCGACAAGAGCTTTCTGGAGTGGTGAGTTGCCCGATACTTGACGGCTTTCGCGCGTCCTGTTCTTCGAGCGGCGGCGTTGGCATCACTTCGGCGAGAGCTTTGACGAGGAGACGCTGAAATACGTACGCGCACTGGTCCAGCGATGCGCCTACGTTGGTCGAAGGCGATGGGAATCCTCGGTCGCGACGGAGCGCCGCCCGAGCTGGGCAGCCGACCCGCTGAGGAGGCAGCGTCGTCCACTCATCGCGACGAAGCTACTGCGTGAGCGGCTGAAGGACGGTTGCTCACGACGATGTCCTGCGCTCACTCAACGCACGCTGTGCACTCGTCTGCGGAGCGTGCGGGTCTCGCACCGAAGTCCGGGTCGTCCGCCGGCGGTCTCGCGGATCAGCTCGATCGCCGCAGCCGCGGACGAGCCGTGACGGACGAGCCAGCATGCGATCACGTCCGTGCGGCCGATGCCGCCCCAGCAGTGGACATACACGGTCTCGCCGGCGGCGAGGCGCCGTCTATCGTGTCCAGCGTTGCCTGCATCTCGCCGACGGTCGGGACGTCGTTGTCGACAATCGGATGGCAGACGCGCGTGGCCGTGGCGAGATGCTTCTCGTACGGCTCGAGATGGTCGGCGGGATGAGTCAGGTCGACGAACAGCGTGATGCTCACAGCTTCGAAGAGCCGAACGCGGGACAGCGCGGCGTCGGCTCTTCTTGCCCCGGGGTACTCGCCGCCCGCGAGCTCGTCGGTGACCCAGTATGAGTCGGGAACGATCGGCTCATGCATCCGCGACCGCCAGATCGTAGAGTCGCTCCGCGAGCGACTCGATCGGTCGCACGCATCGCCAGTCGCGCGCGCCACGCGGCTGGTATTGCCTCCTCGGCGTGGATCGCACCGGCGAGCTGTCCATAGACGGCTCCCGTGGTGTCCGCATCATCGCCGAGGTTCACCGCGAGTAGCGCGCCCTCTTCGAATGAATCGGACTGGTCGAGCGCCCAGAGAGCGGCTTCCAGGGACTCAGCGACGTAGCCGGATCCGCGAATCTCGTCACGGCCCTTTCGCCGAAACGAGCCGGCGGCCACGGCGGCTATCTCGTGGGTCTCGCAGCTCTGGAAGAAGGCAGGATCGAGCAGCTCCTGCTTCGATCGACCCGCGACTGCGCCGGCCACGAGTGCCGCGAGATAGCGGCACGCGTCGACTGCAGTGGCCGCTCCGTGCGTCGTTCGCGAGCTCTCCGCGGCCCTGTCAGCAATGTCGCGTCGGACCGCGTAGCGGAGCGCCACAGGAGAGAGCCGCATGATCGAGCCGTTGCCCGCTGACTCCGGATGAGTGGGACCGCTCCAGGGCTGGCGCGTCTGCTCGAAGGACGAGAGCGCGTTACGAACCGTGTTGCCGACGTCGAAGCAGACGCCGTTCGAGCTCAGGTGACCCGTGTGCCGCCAGCGGACGTAGCGATCCAGCTGGTCGACCGGGTCCCAGCCCACCTCGACAATGCTCTCTGCCAGGCAGAGCGCCATCGACGTATCGTCCGTCCACTGTCCAGGCTCGAGGTGGAACGGCCCCCCGCCGACCATGTCGGTGATCGGCTCGAACGAGTCTCTCGGCGAGAACTCGACGGTCGTTCCAAGGGCGTCTCCCGCTGCGAGGCCGAGGAGCGATCCCCGGAACCGGGCCTTAGCCGACACCACGCCGCTCGATCTCCGCGTCGATCGCCTCGAGCATCCTCGCCGCGATGTCGTCGCGGTCGAGCCAGACAGTGCGGTTCTCCCGGTCGGCGTCCTCCTCCCACGGCAGCGGCAACCCCAGCCGCGTGGCGCGCTTCTTGAGCGGGTTCGTGAGGTTGGCGGGGATGCTGGTCGCTCCCTTCAGGTCGAGCAGTTCCACGAGCTCGAGTGAGCCAACCCGGCCCTCCTTGGCAAGCTGCGCGAAGAACATGCGCGCGCGGAGCAGGACCGAATCGCCGAGGTGGAGAGGGCTGAGGAACTCGACGATCGTTCGGTGGTCGTAACGGCCGTGCGAAGTCGCCGGTCGGGCTGAGGGCTTCTCCAGGCCGAGCTCCTCGGCGATGAGGGGCGCGAGCTCGCGGGCGAGGGCGCGCAAGGCATCTGTCGTCATCCCGACATCCTTTCGTTTCCCACTGTGTATCGCAGTGTAACATACACATACATAGTGTTACACTATGTGTAATGGTAGCCGGGCTGTGAAAGGAGAAGCGATGAACGAAGACGATGCGCTCGCTACGCGGTTAGCGGACTTGAGTGCACAGAAGCTCGAGGCGCACTGCGCCGAAGCCGCGGTGAGTAGCCCCAACGAACAGCGGCACCTCGCGCCACAGTGCAAGCTCGCTGCGATCGAAGTTGCGGCGACGTGCCATCTGGCGCCTGAGCTCGATCCGTTCGGCTTCGGCCCGAAGCTCGGTTGGACTGGGCTCGGAAACGTCGACGTTGTGTTCAGATGGCCCGATCGCGGAGCGATGTTCGTCGAGCTCAAGTGCGGTAGCGACCTGAGTGCCTGCGCCTGGGACGCGGTCAAGCTCGCCGCAGGTGTCCTCCACGGAAACGCCGAGTCGGCCTATCTGTTGGCGGGCGCTCCGACGGCCGCCTGGAAGCAGCCAGCGCGTGGCACCGAGTTGTTCGTGGACAAGCGGTGGGAGACGCTAAGTCCGGAGATTCGTGACGCCTACCGCGACTGGTGGTACCGCTGGCAGGAGGAAGTTCCTGGGCGCCACATTCCCGGACTCGTCGCCGAGACGTTCGAAACGACGGCGCTTGGATCCTGGCAGCTCTCGGTCGGCAGCCATCCCTGGGAGCTCCGGCTCGCGCGTATCCGTCCTGTGGGGGATGTTTCGAAGAGGTGGTGCTGCGTATGTCCGGCTCACGCCGTGTAGCGCGCCGGCGACACGACTGTCGTGCTGCGGGTGCTTCCCACACGTCGCTCGTGGACCACGCTCGAGAGCCGCTGGCCGGTCGATCGTTGAGATAGCGCTTCTGCACCCGCTCACTTCGATCGCGTATGGCATCTCGTCAGGCCCCGGCAGGCGGGAAAGAGCACGCTCGCCCAGTCGCTCGTGAGCGCCGCGAGTCGATCGCGGCTTGCGGCGCGCCGGTCGAGTTCCTCGCCGTCGCGCGTGCCGAACGTCAGGCAGCAGCGAACCGCTCGAACCGCACGGCGAGCAGCTCGCGATCCGGACGCTGCTTGCTCGCTCGTGGCAGGGCGATTCGTGTCGCGTGCGCGCCCTTTAGGAGCTCGAGCATCGGGCCGTCCTCGTCGTCGAGGAGGCGCGGGTGGACGCGCACCTCGTAGTCCGGAGAGATGCCGACGAGGTCCTCGTCGAACGCGCGGTGGTGTATCGAGCAGAGGCTCATCCCGTTCGAGACGGTCGGCTCGCCGGCGAGCTCCGAGTCGGCGACGATGTGGGCCGCGTCCAGGAGGCGGGACTCCTTGAGCCGGCAGATCGTGCACTGGTTCGCGTACGCCGGGAGCACGCGGCCGCGGAAGCGGGCCTGGTGGAGGCGGACGCGTGCCTCGCGGACGGCGTAGCGTCGTTCGATCTCGTCGCCGGGAAGGACGGGCTCGCGCTCGTCGTATGGCCCGATCATGCGGCCGGGTGTGAGCGTGACCATTCGCGCGACAGGATCGTCCCGCGTGACGAAGATCGGCCACTCGGGCCGGTACGCGCCCGGCCGCGTGCCAACGAAGTAGACGAGCGGCGCCCGCGTCTCGGACGCCGCGCGGAGCGCGCGGTTGTCGGGTTGGTCGACGTCCCCGGCCCGGTAGGCGTAGAGGAAGCCGTCGGGCGTCTCGGCGTCGTCGTAGGGCGACTTGAAGGAGGTGTTGACGCTCAGCGCCGCCGGGCCGCGCTGCACGGCGGCGCGGTAGATCCCCTTCTGGTAGTTGAGGAACGGGACGCGGCGGCCGCGGAAGGCGAAGCCGGCGTCGAGCCCGCCCGCGTACGGGAGCTCCGGGCCGTGTTTCGCGCACAAGACGTCGAGCGACGCGAAGCAGGAGGCGCGGATGTCGTCGTCGAGCACGACGCGATCATCGCCGGTGCGGCGCGCGCCGTCGAGCCTCAGCCGCCGTCCTCGATACGAACATGTGTCCGTCCGACGGGCGCGCTACGCTTGATTGGCAATGCAGACAACACCAGCTGAGTCGACGTTGGAGCGCGCGCAGGAGCGATACCGCGAGGAGCGGCGTCGCGAGGACGAGCTGGCGACGCTTGCCTCGCATCTGAGCGCCGCGACGGCGCGGTGGCTCGAGCTCGCGTGGGAGTTGCGCGAGCAGGTCTCGAGCGACGACTTCGCAGGCTGGCTCGGCTACCGCTGCGGTGTCACCGGGCGCGAAGCGCGGGAGTACATGCGGGTTGCGGAGGCGCTGCAGGACCTGCCGGCGATTCGGGCGGCGTTCTCGCGCGGCGAGACGACATACACGAAGGTTCGCGCGCTGACGCGGGTCGCGACCGGGGCGAACGAGGAGCGGCTGCTCGAGCTCGCGGGAGCGCTGACGGCGTCGCAGCTCGAGCGCGCGCTGCGGGTCTTCCGGCGGATCACGGCGGAGGACGCGCGCGAGACGCACGAGCTCGAGTTCGTGAGCTACCACTTCGAGGAGGACGGCTCGCTCTACCTGCGCGCCCGGCTCGCCGCCGAGGACGGGACGCTGCTCGTGAAGGCGCTGGACGCCGCGCGAGAGCGGATCGTGGAGCGGCGCCGGGAGGAGCGGAAGGCCGCTGCGGCCGAGGCCGAGACGGCGGCTGCGCAGGTGCCGCCGGCGTTCGATCCGCCCCGGTCGTTTGGCGTGGAGGCGCTGGTCGAGCTTGCCCGGGCGTCGCTCGACCGGCCGGAGGACGAGCGGGACGAGCGGGCCGAGCGCGCGAAGCTGGTCGTTCATGTCGACGCTGCCACGCTCACCGCTGATGCACGCGGCCGCTCCGAGCTGGAAGACGGTCCGGTCGTAGCTCCCGAGACCGCGCGGCGGCTCGGCTGCGACGCCGAGGTCGTGGCGCAGGTCGAGCGCGACGGTCTGCCGGTGAGCGCGGGCCGGAAGCGGCGCACCGTGCCGCCGACGCTCCGGCGCCTGCTGGGCGCGCGCGACGGAGACAGCTGCTGCTTCCCCGGTTGTGAGCGGCGCGGCCATCTACAGGCGCACCATCGTCGGCACTGGGCTCACGGTGGCGAGACGAGCCTCGACAACCTCGTGCTCCTTTGCTTCCACCACCACCGGTTCGTCCACGAGGGCGGCTACACGGTCGAGGACGCTCCGGAGGGCGGGCTGCGGTTCCGAAACCGCTACGGCGTCCTGACGCCGAGCGTGCCGCCGAGACCTCCGCCCGGGGATCAGGAGGATCTGTTCGGCGAGCACCGTCGACTCGGGCTCGAGATCGGCCCGAGGACGAACCGGCACGGCGGCTCGAGCCCGTTCGACCTCGGGGCCGCGGTCTCGGCGATCTACGCGGCCGCGACCGCTGACCCGCACGCGACCGCGTGACCCGCACAGAGGTAAGGATCCGCGCTGGCGGAGGCGATATTCCTGCCGGTGGCGCTTTACTTGAACCACGACGCCGGCCTCGGCTGGCTGATTGCCATGCCCTTCGGCGAGGTGGCCGACGAGGCGCTCGCGGACGAGATCAGGGTCGGCGACGCATTCCGCTACGTCGCGCGCCCCGCGAACGGCGGCATCGTCGGGTTCGTCGTGCGCCCGTTCGCGTCGTTCGACCCCGAGGCGGCCGAGGCGGGTCGGCTCTGGCGCGAGCCGCTGTTCGACGCGCCGCAGCTCGGCCTGCGGAACGTCTCGGCCGGCGAGATCTGCCTCGCGGCGAAGCCGTTCCTGGGCGGACGAAGCACGGTCAATCGGGGCTTCTTCGACAAAGCGCTCGCCGCCCGGACCAAGGAGGAGGCCGCCGGCTGGTGGCTCCTCTGCCTTCAGGCCGGTGACGCGATGGCGCACTACGGCCTCGGCTACACGCTGCTCGATCTCGGCCGGACGCGCGAGGCGTACCGCCACCTGCGCTCGTACACGGAGATCGCGCCGCTGAACCCATGGGCGTGGTGCTATCGGGGGAGGGCCGCGGAGGGGATCGGCGATGCCGACGACGCACGCACCTCATACCGCCGGGCGATCGCGCTCGAGCGCGAAGGTGGGGAGACGACCGATGCCGCGATGCTCCTCGCCGCGATGGACTGACCGATCGCCGCGGCCCGTGACGGGTGTCGTCCTCGAGCCCGGCTAGTCTCAGCGCCGGTCGACACCGTCGCCGAGATGGGTCACGGTGACCGTGTGCTCCGGGAGGATCAGCTCGATCCTTCCGTGTGCTCTCTTCGCAACACGTCCGGTGGTGCGAGGGTCACCGGTCAGCGGATCGAGAAGTCCTCGTGGTAGACGACGTTCGCCAGCTCGACCCTGCCGTCGGGGAGCTGCCAGTAGTGCAGCCGACGCGCCGCGGGAGAGCCTGCCTGGAGGCTGCAGCGCCACGCCTTCGCCCCGTCGTCCCGCGTCCGCTGCGGCGCGCCGCCTGCCTCGCTCTCGCGGAGCGGATGAAGCTCGAGGCCGGGGATCTCGGCCGCGCGGCCCGACGCGACGTGGGCGCACGCATCGACGATCTTCCCGCGCGAGATCCCTTGCACGGTTCGGAGCGACTCGAGCAGGTCCGGGCCGACCGCGGGTGTCGTCCAGGGGAAGCGCTCGCGGTCGGCAGGTGTGGTCATACGCTCCCACGCGGCGCGGACTTCGGCCACGAACCTGTCCTCGTCGGAGGCGCCCAGCCCGGCGAGCTGTCGCTCGAGCGTCTCGATCGCCCGGTTGTGCGCGCGAGCCTCGCGGCGCAGGCGATCCTTTGCTTCCTCGGCGCCGAGCGCGCGCCCACGCTCGCGCTCGAATCGCTCGAGGAGCTCGCTTCGGTCGAGCTCGAGCGCGGTCAGCTCCTCCTGCAGGCGCGCGATCTCGTCCCGTGCGGCACTCAGAGCGCCCTCGGTCGACCCGATCAGCTCGTCGGCGTCGCCTCTCGCCGTCTCGAGGATCCGGGCGCGGAGGTCGACGAGGTCGCGTTCGAGCTCCCGCCGCATCTGCGAGGCCTCGCCGCGCAGCTCGGCCAGCCGGCGCTGCGTCTGTCCGACGAGGGCTTCGAGTTCGCGCCGGACAAGGTACGCCTTGGTGATCGTCTCCTCGAGCTGCTCGGCCTCTCCCGGCGCGGCTGCCTCGTCCTCGATGACACCTGCCTCGCGGTCGCCCGGTGGTGGCTCGGCTTCCGTGGGGGTCGCGGCCAGCACCGTGCGGACGGGCGTGCCCGGCTCCTGATCATCCGGCGCGTCGTCCTCGACGACGGGCGGAAGCCACGGCGGCCCGTCCCGGAAGATCGAGAGCGGCTCGGCCGGCTCCTCGTCGTCGGGAACGTCGAGCCACGACAGCTCCGCCTTGCCGTTTGCGGCGTCGAGCGACTCGATCCGCGCGACGATCCGCTCGCCGAGCCGGAGCTCGTCCTCCGGGTGCGAGACACCGCCGGGGCGGATCCGGCTGCTCCGCAGCAGGCCGCGCGCCCCCGGAAGGAGCTCGATGAAGGCCCCGACATTGCGCAGCTCGACCACGATGCCGTCGACGAGCATTCCGGACGCGTACACCTCCGCGACGCGCTGCCACGGTGGCGGCTGATACGGGCGCAGGCTCACCGGCACACGGCCGTCCCGGCGCGTGCCTGGTCGGACGGCGGCTCGAACTTGCTGGCCGACCCGCACGACGCGGTGCGGCTCGAGCTCGGCCGTGCTGAGCTCGGCCGCGGTTGCGAACGCCTGGATGTCGCCCGTCAGGCGAAGCTCCGCGCCGTGCGGTCGCACGGCGGTCACGACGCCCGCGAGCTCCGTTCCCGGAGGCGGTCCCACGGGAACTCGAGTCTCGACGAGGCCACGCTCGGCGAACGCGCCGACGACCTCGGCGATCGCGCGGTCCGAGTCTTCCCGGGCGTGGACGAAGATCAGTGGGTGGTCGCGCGGGGCGCTCGCCTCGATGAGGCCCGGCCACCAGATGCGAACTGCTCCGCCGTAGACATCGAACCTCGGTGGCAGGAGCGCAGTCAGCTCCCAGGTCAGGTCGCCGGTGGGAAGGACATAGAGCGCTGCGGCGTCGCCGACTTCGGCAGCGAGCCGATCGACGTCGACCAGCGGTGTCGTGCCCCAGCGAGGGATCGTCACGCAGACGATCGGCCTGTCCCGCCTGAGGTCCTTGACGCGGACGGCGAGGTTCCGCGCGTCGAGCGGCGTGCCGATGCGCTCGTACGGCTCGTTTTCGGGATCGGACACGGCCATGAGCGTACGTCCGCCGCACGGCGCCGCGGTCTTACTTCCTGCTTCGAGCCGTCCCGGTCACGTACGCCAAGCGGCCGGCGGACGCCAGCCGGCGACAGCATCCGCACCGAACGAGCCGCGCGAGAGCTGAAAGCATCGAGAAGAGGACGACCCGATATCCGTGCTCGGCAGCGTCCTGGTCGCGCATCGCTCGCCGCGCCGGCGGTGGCCTCGACAGGCCGCCGAAGTTCGGTTGACCGCCGCGGCGGCTCGTGCGCCCCGCACGGTGTTGCGGCTCCGCCGCGGCGATAGTTGGCGCCATGGCGACCCGTTCGGCAATCGCGGACCCTGCCGCTCGGCGCGGCGCGAGCCTGCGCGACGTGCTCGCCTCGCCGGCGCTCGCTCTGTTCCTTGCGCTGTTCGCGAGCCAGTCGGGCGTGCTCGTCCTGTCGCCGATCCTGAGCGACGTCGCAGACGACTTCGGAGTGTCGATCGCAACTGCCGGTCAGCTCCGGATCGTCGCGGCGCCGCTCGCGGCGGCGGTCGCGCTCCTCGCTGCACGCTCGCTGGTGCGGTTCTCGCCGCGGGCGCTGCTCGGGGCGGGGAGCGCGCTGGTGTCGCTCGGCTCGGTCGCGAGTGCGCTCGCGCCGTCGTTCGCCGCGCTCGTGCTCGCTCAGGTGCCGTTGTGGGCGGGGATCTCGCTGCTGCTCACGGCCGCGATTGCCGCATCGGCGGCCTGGAGCACGCCGGAGAGCAGGACGCGGGTCGTCGCGTCGATGTACGCCGGGCCGCCCGCGGCGTGGATCGTCGGGATGCCGTTGATCGGCGTTGTCGCGGAGGTCGACTGGCGGCTCGCGTTCCTCGTTCTGCCGCTCCCGGCGGCACTGCTCGCCGGGCTCGCGGCCGCGGGACGCCCGCACGATGCGCCGCTCGCCGCGACGGGGACGTCGCTGCGCGACCTTCTCCGGCGCCCGGCGCCGCGGCGCTGGGCGCTCGGCGAGCTTCTCGCGACCTCGGCGTGGGCGGGCACGCTCGTCTACAGCGGCGCGCTCCTGACGGACGGATATGGCATGACGACGACGGCCACCGGCGTCGCGCTGGCCGCCGTCGCGGTCGCGTACCTGCTCGGCAACCAGCGGGCCGGCCGCAGCTCGCCGGACAGGGCGCGGTCGACGATGCTCGCGACGAGCGTCGTCGGCGCCGCCGCCGTCGTGCTCACCTGGGCGTTCACGCCGGCGGTGGCCGTGACGCTCGTCGTGTTCGCGATCAGCGGGGCGATGGTCGCGACACGGACGGTGGTGGCGACCGTCTACGGGTTTTCCGTCGCCGGGAACCTGGGCCGCGAGGTCGCGGCCGCGCGCGCGGTCACGACGCAGCTGGGCTACCTCGTCGGATCGCTCGCGGGTGGCGCGGCGTTCGCGCTCGGCGGCTTCCCGGCGCTCGCGGTCGCCTTCGGCGGGCTGCTGCTCGCATCGACGCTGCCGTACGCCTCGTTCCGCTTCGGCAGGCGGCCGGTCGTCGCCATGGCCCCGACGGCCGGCATGCCGGAGACGGCCGCCGAGCACCCGCCGACCATGCCGACGCGGTACGTCCCGCTGCGCGGCGGGTCGGGGCTCGTGATCCGGCCCCTGCGGAACGGAGACGTCGAGACCGTGACGGCGGTCTTCGAGAGGCTGGGCGAGACGTCGCGCCGGATGCGCTTCAACGGGCCGAAGCCTCGCCTGAGCGACCTCGAGCTCGAGCACCTCGCGACGGTCGACGAGACGCGGCACGTCCTCGTCGGGTACCTCGCAGGACATGCCCGTCCGATCGCGATCGCGCGGCTCGTGCGGGACGGGTCGAGTGCCGAGATCGCGTTCGAGGTGGCGGACGAGCACCAGAAGCGCGGGATCGGGTCGGCGCTCACCGCCGAGCTCGTCGCCGACGCGCGCGCCGCGGGAATCACCGAGGTCACGGCACTCGTCGCGAGCGAGAACACGGCCGCGGTCTCCCTGCTCCGGCGAGTGCTCGGACGGCTCGACGTCCGGTTCGAGGGGACGGAGCTGTCGGTGCGCGCGGCGCTCGCCTGAGCCGGCCGCCGGTCAGGCGGGGCGCTTCTTCGCGGCGAGCTCCGCGGTGATGCGCTCGATGTGACCCTGGAGCTCGCGGATGCGCGCCTCGGTACGCGCTCTGCGCGCCGCGCGCTCCTCAGGCGTCCCGATCTTCTTCTTCCGCTTCATCGTCCTCCTCTCCCTCGAAGTAGCCGAGAATCGTCTCCACGTTGACGTGCAAATCGGCGAGTGCACCCATGATCGCGAGCACCTCGACGCGGTAGATCCCCTGGTCGTCGTCCATCGTGAACATGGTGCCTCGGTGGTCGGAGCTGGTCAAGATGGCCTTTCAGGACACGGCGCATCTACTCGTCGAACCGCGGAACGAGGTAGGCGAGGCCAACGTGCGGGGTCCTGTTCCGACGATCAAGGTGGGAATAGACTCGCTCGGGATGATCGTCGCGGCGCCACGTCGCGCAAAGGCCGGCCCGGGAGGCGGTGGGGAGGGATGCAGTGGCCAGGCGGGTGAGGTGGGCATTGGCAATCGCCGTTGCGATTCCGGCACTCGGCGCGGCCATGACGTCCTCGACGGCAGCGGCGGTTCCCGCAATCACCACGAGCACGAGGACGATCGCCACCGGCGCCGGCCCCCGACCGGTTCACATCGTCCGCATCGTTCCCGGTCGGGGCGTGCGGCTCGAGGCCGTCTGGCTGGGTGGCGGTCCGGGGCGCACGGGAACCGTGGGCGGGTACATCCGTGCCAACGCTGGGCGCGGCGCGGTCGCCGGTCTCAACGGCGACTTCTTCCTGCTGGCCCGCAACGTGCCGTCCGGCAACCTGCTGATCCACAAGGGCCGCAGCTTCCTCGGTGGCACCAACCGCGGCGCCGCCGCGTTCGGCGCCGACGGCAGCGTCGAGATCGTCCCCGGGAACGTGAAGGACGCCGATCTCGTCCAGCGCGGGGTGCGCGAGGCGATCTCCGGCAAGCCCGTGTACGTGCACGACGGTCGCCTGGGCGACCTGACGACGCTCGAGCCCTATCAACGCGACGCCGCCTATCACCGCACGGCGGTCGGGCGGCTGCGGAACGGCCAGACGGCGCTCGTCGTCATCGGCGGCGCCGGCACCACCGCGTCGCAGTTCGCGCAGGCGCTGCTCGGGCTCGGCTTCGTCGAGGCGCTCGGCATGGACATCGACTCCAGCGCGAACGTCAACTGGCGCGGAGCGTCCCTCAACCGGCCGGACTACCAGCGGCAGATCCCGACCGGCATCATCGCGTTCCGCCGCGTCGGCTGAGCGGCGCCCGGCCGCATCCGGGCGGCGCTACGGTACGGCCGTGACGGGGAACCTCCTCCACGGCTGGCGCGTGGAGGAGTACGGCCGCTCCCGGGACGGCGTCGCCCTGCGGGCGTTCCTCCCGGAGGCAACTGGCCCAACCGCCGGCCTGCTGGTCGCGGCGCAGCACGGGGAGGAGGCGGTGACGGCCCTGCTCGTACGTCGTCTGCTCGAGCGCGTCTCGGGAGACGCGACCCGCTGGGTGGTGGTGCCGGTCGCCAACCCGGACGGGCTGATCAACGGCACGCGGCAGAACGCGGCCGGGGTCGACCTGAACCGCAATTTTCCCGCGGCGACGTGGCGACCGGACGACTCGTTCACGTATCCGCCCGGGATCGAGGACGAGCGGCGAGTCGTCGCGAACCGCACGAATCTGTCCAAGCCGGGCGAGCATCCCGGTTCGGAGCCCGAGACGCAGGCGCTGATGCGCTTCGTCGAGCGGCTGCAACCGCCGCTCGTGATCGACGTCCACAGCCCGCTCGAGCTCTTGCTTCCGCGCGGCGACGTCCCTCCGGCCGTCGTCGAGTCGTTGAGCGGTGCGGCGGACCTCCCGGTCGTCGACGACGTCGGGGGGCCGTGCCCGGGCGCGTTCGACGACTGGCTCTTCGAGGTCGGGATTCCGGCGATCGTCTACGAGGTCGAGCAGGCCGGGCTGCCCGCCCTCTGTGCGCGCCACCTGCCGGGCCTCGAGGCGCTCCTCCGTTCGGCGAACGGCGTCAGGCCGTTCTGACCGGCCCCGGTCGGCGGCGGCGGGGTGGCCGGACGTACTCGACCCGGGTCACTGCCGCACGCTTGTGCGTCGTCAGTTCCCCGGTGTAGGGCGCGTCGTAGGTCCCCGACGTCGGCGGAACGTCGCAGTAGTCGCGTCCGACCGCAACGGTGTGGTACCGAAGGCCCGCGCGGCGGTCGTGGGTGGGGTCGATGGGAACGGCGCGCAACGCCTCCTCGTCCTGTGGGTGCTCGACGAGCACCTCCACCCACGCGTGCGTGCCTCCGTCGCCGAGCACGTGGCCGGAGACGTACCGGGCGGGCAGCCCGCAGAGCCGGCACAGCGCCAGCATGCAGTGCGCGTAGTCCTGGCAGACCCCGATCCCGCCCGCCCACGCCTCCGCCGCGGTCGTCGTGACCGCGGTCACGCCCCAGCGGTACTCGAGGTGTTCGTAGACGCGGCGGCTGATCCGCTCGGCCAGCTCGACGCCGGATGCGCCGGTGCTACGGAGTTCGTCGGCCACGGCGCGGAGGGCGTCGTCGGGGCGGGTGAGTCGCGAGCTGTCGGCGAAGCGCTGGTCGAACGAGATCGCATCGGGCGTGTCCTTGCCGTCGACGGCGGCCTCGCGCTCGACGACGGCCCACGTCGTGAACGTCGCCTCGCGCTCCACGTGCTCGAGGCTCAGGTCGAGGACGACGTTCCCGAACGTGTCGTACGAGCGCTCGGTGTCGACGTCGCAGCCCGAGACGCGGATCTTGTGCGTGAGCAGGCGCTGGTCGTCGTGGTAGTCGGGCGGCACGACCATGAGCCGGTGACGGAGCGCCGTGATCGGCCCTGGGTACTCGTAGGAGAAGCTCTGCTGGATCAGGACGGTCGTCTGCCGGACGTTCGGCCAGTCGATCTCGTCGTCGTCGATGCTGCCGAGCGTGGCGATCAGGTCGCCGAGCGTCTGTTCCTTGTTCGCGAAGCGGGAATCCGCGGGAGCGGATTCCCGCCGCTCGATCCCCGCCTCCGACACGGCAGATTCCTGAAGGCGCCCGCTGTCGCGGTCGCTGCCGCCGCTGTTCACAGTGCCGTCGACGTCGGCTCGACCGCCAGCGCGGCGTCGTCGGGCACCTCGTCCGTCCAGACGGCCATGCGGCGCAGGCTAGCGGGGCCGTATGTCGTCACCATGGCGACGTCGACGGCGTCGCGGCCGCGGCCGATCGGCAGCCGCCCGATGCGGGGCGTGTTGAAGCGCGCGTCGAACGTCCACCAGCTCGAGCCGAGCCACACCTCGAACCAGGCATGGAAGTCCATGGGCGGATACGGGCCGGGGATGCCGATGTCGGGCATGTACCCGAAGACGTACCGGGCGGGGATGCCGAGTGCCCGGCAGAACGTCACGCCCAGATGGGCGAAGTCCCGGCACATGCCGCCGCGCCGCTCGAAGATCTCGATCGTGGTCGTGGCCGGCACGCTCTCGACGCCGTACGCGACGTTGCCGTTGATCCAGTCGCACACCGCCTGCACGCGCTCCACCCCCGGCGCGGTGCCGCCGAAGAGCTCCCACGCGCGGTCGGCCATCGTGTCGGACTCGCAGAGCCTGCTTGCGAGCAGCCAGTGGAGCAGCTCGTCCGGGAGCGCCTCGACGCGGTGTTGCACGTCATCCGGACCCGGCATGGGCTCGGGGTCGGGGTCAACGGTCACCAGCGCGTCGTACGAGAACGTGGAGGCTCCTTCCGGAAGCAGGACGCGGCGGCAGCGGTTGCCGTAGAGGTCGACGAAGCTCGTCGCCTCGACCGCCGGCTCGCTGCTCCAGCGCTCTGCGACGATTCCGGCCGCTGCGTCGAGATGCGGCTCGACGAGCACGACCGCCGGAGTCGGGCTCGTCGCCTCGTGCTCGAAGCGGCAGCCCAGCCGGAGCCTCATCCGGCGCCCTCCCGATCCTGCTGCTGCTGCTGCTGCGGCTGCTGGCTCGGAGGCCCGTCCTCGGGCCGTAGCTGCGCTCGGGGCGGCGGCAGCTCGTCGACCGAGAGCTTCTCGGTTCTCCCGCCCATCGCCTGCGTCATCACCGCGCCGCGCTGAAATTGCCGCATCGCGCCGAGGTTCTGGATCGCGACCAGCCGCGCGGTGGGCTCGTCGTCGACGCGCAGTTGTGGCGCCGGCCCGAGCCCTCCGAGCGTCTCGCACGTCACCTCCACCTCGAGCTCCGCGTGCCCGCCGCCCTGGTAGGTGCCGCGCAGCACCGCCACGTCGGCGTAGTCGCGTCCCACGCCCAGCTTGACGTGCCGCCCCGTGCACGGCGTCCCGAGCGTCGCATCGACACCGAGCCAGCCGTAGGGCGGGACGTACGCCTCGGCCCAGGCGTGCGAGGCGCTCGCAACCTCGACGCCCCCGAGGTAGCCGCTGACGTACCGCGCCGGCAGGCCGGCGTGCCGGCAGAGCGAGATCAGCACGTGCGCGAAGTCCTGACAGACGCCGGATCCCCCCGCGAGCACCTCGGCCACGGAGCTTTCGACGGTCGTGGCACCAACCCGGAACTCGAGCCGTGCGCGCACGTGGTCGGCTGCGCGTGTGAGAAAGGCAAGTGCACTCGTCTCCGGATCCTCGGCGAGGACCGCCTCGGCGACGGCGGTCGACCCGTCCGCGAGGGGAACGTAGGCGCTCGGGCCGAGGAACTCCGCCAGGTCGTCCGCAAGCGCTTCGTCGCATGCCAGCTCCCGGATCGAGGGCGACGCGTCGGGCTCGCCCTCGCCCGGGCCTGCGAGAGGCTCGTCGACCTCCGCGTGGGTGACCACGTCGCTCGTCGCCTCGATCACGAGGCGGTCGTGCAGGTACGCGACGCCGAAGTCGTGCACCGCGTTGCCGTAGTAGTCCCGAAACGAGATCACGGTCGCGGGCGGCTCGATCAGGAGGTCGAAGTCGAGCAGGGTCTGCTGCCCGCCGGCGAGCGGCTGCAGCCGCACCTCGTTGAAGCTCTCGAAGACCTGGCTCGCATAGCGGTAGCTCGTCCGGTGGCGGATCCGGTACCTCACACCATCACGTCCTGTGCCGTCAGAGGCCGGTGGGCGAAGAACTCGTCCTCGACCCGGTCGCCGATGCGATAGCAGCGGCGTTGGATGTCGAGCAGGGATTCGTGCAGCCCTCCATCGAGCAGGTCGTCGAGCCGCTGGTAGGCGAACTCCGCGTGCAGGCGGCCCACCTCTCTCCGCGCCTCGCTCTCGGTGCTCGCGCCCGGCATCGGCTCGGAGCCGTTGTAGCCGGGGGCCTGCTCGCTGATGTGCGCGAGGGCGGCTTCGACCTTCCCGATCGAGAACCGGATCGAACGTGGCAGGACGGCGGAGAGGATGAGCAGCTCGATCACCGCGGTCGGCCGGATCCCCCTGCTCTGGATGCGGTGATACGACTCGTACGAGGAGAGCGAGCGCAGCAGCGTTCCCCACGGCTGCGGGTCCTCTGCCGCCGCGGCCAGGGCATGGCGATCGCCGCTCCCGAGGTTCGCGCCGACGAGCAGCCGGTAGTTCACGTCGATCGTTCGCGCCGTCCACTCCGCCCGCTCCAGGAACTTGCCTGCCTGAAGGAAGTACCAGCCCTCCTCACGGGGCATCGTCGAGTCCGTGACCCCCTGCAGGAGCTGGCTGAAATCGACGATCGCGCGGCAGAAGCGCGTGGTGCTCTCGGCGCCGGACGCCGCCTGTCGGCGCCGACCGGGCCGCTGGACGTCGAGATGGAAACGGTTGAGCGCCTCCCACATCTCGGTCGCCAGCTGGTGGCGCATCGTGTGCGCGTTGTCGCGAGCCCGCGCGATGCACTCCACGATCGAGTTCCCGTTCTCGGACGAGAAGATCAGGTGCGCCGGCACGGTCTCCTCGTCGCCCTCCGGTCCCTCGGGCGGGAAAGCCGAGTGCTCGCCGACGATGTCGAGGAGCGCCGCCCAGTGACGCTGCCGGCGCGCCTCCGCCTCCGTGGTCGAGCCCATCACGACGGTGTGCCTGAACGTCGCCTCGGTGAGCCGGGCGGTCTGCTCGGCGCGCTCGACGTAGCGCCCGATCCAGTACAGCGACTCCGCCATCCGGCTCAACACGGCCCGCATCCCCTCACTGGAGCACCCAGGTGTCCTTGCTGCCGCCGCCCTGGCTCGAGTTGACGACGAGCGAGCCGCGGACGAGGGCGACGCGGGTCAGGCCGCCGGGCAGCACGCTGATCCCGTCCGGCCCGCTCAGGACGTACGGCCTCAGATCGACGTGCCGGCCCTGCAGGGTGCCGGACTCCCCCCGCTCGTCGGGGACGAAGGTCGGATGCCGCGAAAGCGGGATCACCGGCTGGGCGATGTAGTCGCGCGGGTTCGCGACGATGCGGGAGCGGAAGTCCTCGAGCTCGTCCTCGTCCGCGCTCGGCCCCATCAGCATCCCGTAGCCGCCGCTTGCATTCGCCTGCTTCACGACCAGCGACTCGAGGTTGCGGAGAACGTGATCCAGGTGCTCGGGATCGCTCGGCAGGTACGTCGGGACGTTGTCGAGGATCGGCTCCTCGCCGAGGTAGTAGCGGATGATCTCCGGGACGTACCGGTAGACCACCTTGTCGTCGGCGACGCCCGTGCCGATGGCGTTCGCCAGGGTGACGTTGCCCGTGCGGACCGCTCCGAGCAGCCCCGCGACGCCGAGCATCGACTCGGAGCGGAACGCGAGCGGATCGAGGAACTCGTCGTCGATCCGGCGGTAGATGACGTCCACCTGCCGCCGCCCGGTCGTGGTGCGCATGTAGACGCGGTTCTCCAGCACGAAGAGGTCGCGGCCCTCGACGAGCTCGACCCCCATCTGCTGGGCCAGGAACGCGTGCTCGAAGTAGGCGGAGTTGTAGATGCCCGGCGTCAGCACCACGACGCCCGGCCCGCCGGCGGCACCGGGGACGGCCCGACGCGGCGAGAGGCCGACGAGGTTGTCGAGGAGCTGCCCTGCGTACGAGTCGACGGAGCGGACGCCGAGCTCGGCGAACCAGTCGGGAAGCGTCCGCGTCATGATCTGCCGGTTCGCGAGCACGTACGAGACGCCGCTCGGTGTGCGCAGGTTGTCCTCGAGGACCATCCAGCGTCCGTCGTCGCCCCGGATCAGATCGCAGCCGGCGACGTGGATGTACTGGTCGTCGGGAACGTCGATGCCGACGACCTCTCGGCGGAAATCGCGGGCCAGCACGACGAGCCGGCGCGGCACGATCCCGTCGCGCAGGATCTCCTGCCCGTGGTAGACGTCGTGGAGAAAGCGGTTCAGCGCCTGAATGCGCTGTCGCAGGCCCGCCTCGACGACCGCCCACTCGTCGGCAGGGAGGATGCGGGGAATCGGGTCGAACGGCAGGATCCGCTCGGCGCTCTGCTCGCCCTCGGAGTAGACCGTGAACGTCACACCGCGGTGCAGGAACGACCGGTTCGCGAGCTCCGTCGCGCGCCGGACCTCGGGGCCGTCCATCGACGCGATCTGCGCGACGAGCTCGGCGTAGTGGGCGCGGGGTACCACGACGCCGTCGGAACCCCGCTCGAACGCCTCGTCGTAGAAGCCACCCGTGTCGTAGCCGTCCCGAAGCACGCCGCCGGGTGCCGACTGCGGCATTGCCGGCCTCGTCAACCCGCTGCCCAGCCCCGCCGAGCTCGCCTCACGCTAGCCACCTGGAGCGGAAACTAGCTGCTGTCCGCATCCCTCCTCGATCCGCGCCTCGTGAGCACGTCGGCTCGCCTCGCTCACGAGATGTCACGGTCTTGCCACGGCGTCCGCTCGTCTCGCGTGAGACGCGCACGACCCCGTCGTTCGGTGGAGGCGGCCGCCCCCGCCGTGCGGTCACGGGGCGTGCGAGCGGAGATCACCGTCGGCCGTGGAGTCGACGCGGCGGCTCTCGCTCACGCCGGCAGTCTGCCGCGCCTGGGCTACAGGAGGATCTGGAGCGCGAGATCCACGCCGCAGCCGCGCTCTAGCAGCGAGACCGCGCGGTGCAGATCGACTTCGGACGAGGCGGCGAGGACGGCGGCGGACTCGGCGTCGTAACCGGCGCGCTCGAGGGTGTCGAGCCGCCAGAGCTCGACGCGCTCGACCTCGAAGTTGATTTCGGTGGTATCGACGATCGACATTGGTGCCTCTCTTCTTCGAACGTCCTGCCTCGCCTGCCTATTCGCAGGAACGTCGTCTCCGGTTGTCCTGTTGTACGCATAGGACATGCGGGAATTGGGGTACCGCGGTGAAGGAGGTGTAAAACCTCGGCGAGCGGCGGGACTTGCGGAGCCCCCATTCGGGTTCATAGGATCGGCCGGTGCGCCTCCGGAAGAACGCGAAGGTCGACCTGCTCGAGGCGGTGCCGCTGTTCTCGAGCTGCTCGAAGGCCGAGCTCCAGCGGATCGCCTCACTCGCGGACGAGCTCGACCTCGCCGAGGGCGCGACGCTGATTCGCGAAGGGGAGCGAGGACGCGAGTTCCTCGTGATCGTGGACGGGACCGTCCGCGTCACGAAGCATGGGAAGAAGGTGCGCGACCTCCGGGCGGGCGACTTCATCGGCGAGATCGCGCTCGTCTCGGACGTGCCGCGCACCGCGACCGTGACCGCGACGTCGCCCGTGCGGCTGCTCGTCATCACCGACCGTGCGTTCCGCGGCCTGATCGAGGAGATGCCCTCGATCGCCACGAAGGTCCTGCAGAGCCTCGGCGAGCGGCTGCACTCGGACGCCGTGTAGGCCTCCGGGCGTGGCTTCAGCCCTCGCCCTCCTCGCTTCCAACCAAGAGGGGCGAGGCTGAAGCCACGCCCCTGCCGCGGTCGGCCAGTCAGGCTGCGGGCGCGATGCGCACCGGTGAGTACGTGTGCTCGCGGCTGAAGCCGTCCCAGATCGTCCACCGCCAGGTGCCGGCGCGTGGGAAGACGACGCGGGCGCGGTAGACGCCGGTCTTGCCCGTCGGGCGGGCGGCGAACGTGCGTCGGAGCTTTCCCTGGGCGATCCGGATCTCGGGCCTGACCCCTGCGAGCGGCGTGACGCCGTGCTGGAGGACGGTGAGATTGACGACCCACGGCGTTCCCGCCTGAGCCCCCTTCGGCGTCGAGGTGAGCTGCACCGTCGCCCAGCCGCCCGCGAGCGAGGTGGCGGGGAGGAGGACTGCGGCGACGGCGAGTGCGGCGACGAGCTTGCGCATCGGGTGCTCCTTTCGCGTTTCGGGATGTACACCGCCGCAGCGCCGGCGGTTCCTTTCGACGGGAGGTGTCCGACTGAAGTCGGACACCGGGGGGCACGTCTACGCTCTTGGCATGGCGCTCGTCGGGATCAACCACGTCGCGCTCGAGGTCGGCTCGATCGACGAGGCGCTCGCGTTCTGGGAGGGCCTGTTCGGGCCGCTACAGCTGCGCGGCCGCTCCGGCTCGATGGCGTTCGTCGACATGGGCGACCAGTTCGTGGCGCTCATGCGGGCGCCGCACGGCGAGCCGGACACGGTGCGGCACGTGGGGATCGTCGTCGACGACAAGGACGCGGTCCGTGTGTCGGCGGTCACGGCGGGCGTCGACGTCTCGCGCCCGCCGTCGCTCGATCTCCATGACCCGTGGGGGAACCTGCTCCAGGTCGTCGACTACCGCGAGATCCAGTTCACGAAGGCGCCGGAGATCCTCGCCGGGATGGGGCTTGCCGGGCTCGAGAAGAACGACTCGGCACTCGGGGAGCTGCGCGCGAAGGGGCTGGGCCGGGGTCTGGCGCCGTAGGTGCCTGACCCCCGTGACCGTGTGAGTCTCCTCGGCCGTCCGCAGGGGACTGGCACCTGCCGGTGCCAGTCCCCTGGCAGAATGCGCCCGCGGTGAGCCTTCTCGCGTCGATCCCCTCGCCCAGCTCGGGCACGCTCGAGCTCGGGCCGTTCACCGTCCACATGTACGGCCTCACGCTGCTCGCTGCGATCGCCGTGTGCACGTACGTCACGGGCCGGCGCTGGGTCAACCGCGGCGGCGACTGGGATCTCATCTTCCGTTGCGCCGTGTGGGGCGTCGCGGCCGGGATCGTCGGCGCGCGGATCTACCACGTCGTCACGAGCTGGGACGAGGTGCCGGACGAGTGGTGGGGCGTGTTCGCGATCTGGCGCGGCGGCCTCGGAGTGTGGGGCGGCATCGCGCTCGGCTGCCTCGTCGGCGGGATCGTCGCGAAGCGGGCGGGCGCGGACGTCTGGCTCCTCGCCGACTGCCTCGCGCCCGGGCTCCTGATCGCGCAGGGAATCGGGCGGCTCGGCAACTGGTGGAACCAGGAGCTCTTCGGCAAGCCGACCGACCTGCCGTGGGGGCTCGAGATCGACGCACCGCCGTTCCCGTACCCACCGGGCACGACGTTCCACCCGACGTTCCTCTACGAGCTGATCTGGGATCTCGCGATGGCGGCCGTGCTCGTCTACGTGATCGAGCGGCGCTTCCGTCCGCGGCCGCCGGGGATCTTCGCGGCGTACATCGCGCTCTACTGCGTGGGGCGCTTCTTCGAGGAGCTCCTGCGGATCGACCCCGCACACCACATCGCGGGACTGCGCCTGAATGCCTGGATGTCGCTGCTCGGGATCGCCGCAGGCGTGATCTGGTACGTCCTCTCGCAGCGGCAGGACCGGCCCCCGCGCCAGTGGCGGAGGAAGCGGGAGAAGTCGCCCGCGCCGACCCGCAAGATGGCGGTCCCGCAGGGCAAGCGCGTCCGACCGCCCGGCTAGATTCACCCCGTGCCGTCGGCGGTTCGCGACCTCGAGCTGGACCTCGACGCGTTCGAGGGCCCGTTCGACCTCCTCCTCACGCTGATCCTGAAGGATCAGCTCGAGCCGGCGGAGATCGACATCGCCTCCATCGTGGTCGCGTTCGTCGAGCACCTGACCGCGCGAGACCGGATCGACCTCGACGCGTGTGGGGAGTTCCTCGTCCTCATCGCGGCGCTGCTCGAGATCAAGGCGCGCCAGCTCTTCCCGGAGGAGGACGCCGAGCTCTCCGAGCTCGAGCCCGAGGAGGCGGCCGAGGAGCTCGCGCGACGGCTCGCCGAGTACCGGCGGATGAAGGAGGCCGCGACGTGGCTCCGCGAGCGGCTCGCGGACGGGCGCGAGCGCTTCTTCCGCCTCGGCCCGGCGCCACTCGCACCGCGCTCGGAGCGCAGGCTCGCGCCGCAGGATCCCGTGTTGCTCGCGGACGCGCTCCGAGGACTTGCGGTGCCGCCGCCGAAGGTGTCCCTCTCGCACATGGCCCTTCGCTTCCCGCCCGTCGCGCAGTTTCTCGAGCGGTTCCGCGCGGTCCTCCGCCGGCGCCGCGTCTTCGACTTCGACGGGGAGGTCGCGGGTCTCTCCCGGGTCGAGCAGGCCGTCGCGTTCCTGGCGCTGCTCGAGCTGCGGAAGTCGGGCGAGATCGCACTTGCGCAGGCCGCTCCCTTTGCCCCGATCCGCGTCTCCCGGGACGAGACAGAAAGGACACACGCGTGGACCGTCCGCTCCGCCTGATCTCCGCCGACACGATCGTCGGCACCCCGATCGACGCCCTCGCACGCACGGTCGAGGCGCTGCTCGTCGTCGCCTCGCAGCCGCTCACGGTCGACGAGCTCGTCGCTGCCACCGAGGACGACCCGGAGCGCGTCGAGACGGCGCTCGGTCTCCTGCGGGAGCGCTACGCCGAGGGGCGCAGCGGCATCGTGCTCGAGCGCGTCTCCGGCGGCTACGCGTTCCGCGCCTCGCGTGAGGCGGCGGAGGCGTGCGGGCGCCTGTTCGAGCGGCCGGTCGAGCGCGGGCTGTCGCAGGCGGCGCTCGAGACGCTCGCCATCGTGGCCTACATGGGGCCTGTGTCCCGACCTGAGATTGCGCGGGTGCGCGGTGTCGCGGCCGACTCGGCGGTCGCGTCGCTGGTGGAACGCGGCCTCGTCGCGGAGGCCGGGCGGGAGAGCGGGCCCGGCGGAGCCGTTCGCTACCGCGTGACGCCGCTCTTCGAGCGCGTCTTCGGGCTCGACACGCTCGCCGAGCTGCCGCGCCTCGACGACCTTGGCGGCGAGACCGACGCCATCCGCGAGCGCCTGCTTGCCGTGGCCGAAGCTCGCGCCTCATGAACCACGAGGGGCGAGGCTGAAGCCACGCCCCCGGCGGGCACCTCTCTAGACTCGCGTACATGACGACGATCGCGGTGGCGCTCTTCGACGGCGCGGAGGAGCTCGACTTCGCGGGGCCGTGGGAGGTGCTCGCGGCGTGGGCTACGCAGTGGCCCGAGGACGGCGTCGAGGTGTTCACCGTCGCGTCGACCACGGAGCCGCTCACCTGCGCAAAAGGGCTGCGGGTCCTTGCCGACCACACGTGGGAGACGGCACCCCCCATCGACGTGCTCGTGTACCCCGGCGGCGTCGGGACGCGGCGCGAGCTCGCCGACGAGACGGTGCTCGAGCGGCTTCGCGAACTGCGCGACGCCGGCACGCTGATGACGAGCGTCTGCACGGGCTCGACCGTCTACGCCGCAGCCGGGCTGCTGCGCGACCGGCCGGCGACGACGTACTGGGGCTCGCTCGACCGGCTCGCCACGATCGATCCGACGATCGAGGTGCGGCCCGACGACCGGTTCGTGGACAGCGGAGAGGTCGTCACGGCCTCGGGCGTCTCGGCCGGCATCGACATGGCGCTCCACCTCGTGTCGCGGCTTCACTCCGTCGAGCGGGCGCGCGACGTACGCCGTTACATCCAGTACGACCCCGAGCCGCCGGTCTGATGCTTGTTCGCGAGCGGGATTCCGCCAAGCGGAATCCCGCCGCTCGGATCCCCGCCCGGCGGGCGGGGCAGATCCCTGAAGGCGTCCCCTTCGGGGCCGCAACGCCTCTCAGCGTCAGCGAGGCGACCGCCGCGACGAGGATCGCCCAGGACTCGACGGCGGCGGAGACGGCGAGCGTGATCGCGAGCGGGACCGCGGCGCCGAGCGCGAAGGCGATCCCGGACGTCACTCCCTCGACGACCGGCCGGGTCGGCGGCATGACCTCCTCGATGCCGTGCTCCGACTCGAGTTGCGCCGCGAGCGCGTCGTGGCGGGTCAGCTGCTCTGCGACCTCCCGTGCTCGCGACGGCGCGAGGCCCTTGCGCTCGTAGAACGCCGTGAGCTCGTCGATCTCCGCGGCGGGATCGGCTGCGAGCTGCGCGCGTTCCTCCTCCACCAGCTCGAGTTGCGCATCGCGCTCGGCTGCGGCCTCCGCCCAGGTTGCGCCGCCGAGGCCGAGAGCGCCGGTGATCGTCGCCGCGCTCGCTGCGGTGACGAGGACCGAGTGCGACGCGCCCCGCGCCGGCGAACCCCTCGAGGATGCCCGAGGTGCCGATGATCCCGTCGTTCGCGTCGATCGTCCACGAGCGGAACGACTGCGGGCGCGGGAAGCTCGCCCGCATGCGCTGCCACGCAGACGGAGCCGCGGCCGCGTCGGGCGTCACACCTGCCAGGCGCCGCCGCGCAAGAGCGGCACTGCGTCGCCGCCGGCCGTGAGGCCGTCGACGTCGAGCTCGGGCGAGCCGATCATGAAGTCGACGTGGATGGCGCTCGTGTTGATCCGCGCCTTGTCCTCGGCCGCCTCGACGACGTGGCCGTAGGCGTTGCCGAGCGCGATGTGGCTCGCCGCGTTCTCGTCGAGCAGCGTCTCGAAGAACGTCGTGCCGAGCGGGCCGATGCGCCCCTCGCCGTCGACGAGCGCGAGCTCCCCGAGGCGTGACGAGCCGTCGTCCTTCGCCGCGATCGCCCGCAGCGCGTCCGCGCCCTTGTCGGCGTCGATCTTGACGGCCCGGCCGCCCTCGAACTCGACGCGGATTCCGTCGATCATCGCGCCGTACACCTCGAGCGGGCGGGTCGCGGTGACGTGCCCGTCGGCGCGCAGCGGGTCAGGGGTCGTGAACATCTCCTCGCTCGGGATGTTCGGGAAGTGGCGCAGCCCGTCGACCGTCGTGAAGTCGGCCGCGTGCCAGGCGGACGACGGCAGCAGGCCGACGGTGAGGTCGGTGCCGGGGCCGTGGAGCCGGATCGCGTCGAAGCGGTGCTCGGTGAGGATCGCGGCGACGCTCTCGAGCTTCCGCGCGCGCTCGCGCCACGCCTCGGCCGGATCGGGCTCGTCGAGCCGGCAGATGTGAGCGATCGTCTGCCAGAGGCGGTCGTACGCCTGCTCGGGGTCGAGATCCGGGTAGACGAGCGACGCCCAGCCCGGCGTCGGCGCGGGGGCGACACACCAGTTCGTGGTCGAGCGATTGACGACGTCGCCGGTGTTCGGGAGGTACGGCAGCACGTCGCGACCCGCGCGTGCGGGATCGACGCCCGCGAGCGCCTCGGGGTCGGCAGGCCCGTTGAGCGTGATGCGCGCGGCGTGCTCGGCGGAAAGCCACTCGAGCCGGTCGATCATCCACGGCGGCACGTAGTCGAGCGTCGACTCGTCCCCGTGCAGCAGCCGCTCGCGCTTGACCCGTGTGTCGAACGTCCACGCGTCGACCCAACGCGCGCCGTGCTCGTAGGCGGCGCGAGCAACTTCGCGGGTCAGTTCCTCCTTGCCCGGGTAGGTCGTGACGGCGACGATCTGGCCTGGCTGCACATTCGCGCCGTAGCCGACGACGAGGTCGGCGAGGCGGCGGGTGAGGTCGGCGTAGTCCTGCACCGCGGGGGAGCCTAACGCCGCAGAATGGCTTCGTGCGGCTGAACGCCTACCTCGCCAGGGCCGGTGTCGCGTCGCGACGCGGCGCGGACGGGCTGATCAAGGCCGGCCGGGTCACGGTCGACGGCGCGCCCGGGGAGCTGAACACGTTCGTCGAGGCGGGTAACGTCGTCCGGGTCGACGGCCGGGAGGTCGGCAAGCAGGCGTTGCGCCACGTCCTGCTCAACAAGCCGCGCGGGACGATCACGACAGCGCGCGACCCGAAGGGCCGGCCGACGGTCGTCGATCTCGTCGGCGGCGAGGTCCGCGTCGTGCCGGTGGGACGCCTCGACCGCGACACGACGGGGGTGCTGCTCCTGACGAACGACGGCCCACTCGCGCACCGGCTCGCCCACCCGCGCTACGGGGTCGAGAAGGCATACGTCGCGGAGGTCGAAGGCGAGCCCGACGACGAGGTGTTGAGGCGCCTCGCCGAGGGAATCGAGCTCGACGACGGCCCGACCGCGCCAGCGCGGGTCACGCTGCTCGGCCCGTCGCGGCTCGAGCTCGTCCTCCACGAGGGACGCAACCGCCAGGTGCGCCGGATGCTCGAGGCCGTCGGCCACCCGGTCGTCAGGCTGCGGCGCGCCCGCTACGCCGGCCTCGGTCCGGGCAGGCTCAAGCCGGGCGACTGGCGCGAGCTGACCCGCGACGAGGTGCGCCGGCTTCGGCGGCTCGTCGGTCTCTCCTAGCGGGTGCCCGGGCTTTCACCCGGGCACCCGCGTCGAGCCTGCTCAGCCTTGCGAGACGTTCAACCTCACCGTCGAGCCCTCCCGGGCCTGCCCGCCGACGGGGTTCTGGGCCACGACGGTCCCGGCCGGGTCGGTCGAGGGCACCTCGACGACGTTCGCCTCGAGCTTCGCAGAGGAGATCTCCGCCTCCGCCTCACCCCGGGACAGACCGACGACGTTCGGGACGTCGACCAGGCCGGTTCCCTTCGAGACGGCGATCGTCACGCTCGCGCCGTCCGCGGCATCTGCGCCGGCCGCAGGAGTCTGCGACACGACCATGCCGGGCTTCTCCTCCGAGAACACCTCGCGCGACTTCACCTCGAAGCCTGCGGCCACGAGCCGGTCGCGCGCGACGGCCTCGTCCAGGCCGACAGCGTTGGGAACGGCCTTCGTGCTCGGGCCGCCCGAGACGAGCAGCTGCACCGTCGAGCCGTCGTCGACCTCGGTGCCCGCGGTGGGGTCCTGACGGAACACGGTGCCCTGCGGGGCATCGCTCGGCTGGGTGACGATGCCGGCCTTCAGGTCGTCGTCCTGGAGCGTGCTCACCGCCCGGTCGAGCGGCATGCCCTCGACGGCCGGCACGTCGGTCGTACTCGCCTGCGTGAAGTACCACCAGGCTCCGAAGGCCGCGGCCGCCAGCAGCGCAAGGATCGCGAGCACGAGCCCGATCTGGCTCCCGCGGCTCCTGCGTCGGCGCTCCTCTCTGACCGTGTCGCGCTCGATCGTGCCGTCCTCACGCTGCCGGACGACCTCGTTCTCGCGGACGACCGCCTGCTCGACCTCGGGCTCGCCGAGCGGAGGCGCGACCGGATCGCCCGGGCCTCTCATCTCGACGCGCTCCTCCGTCGTCGTGGTGTCCGAGCGCACCCGTTCCTCGCGGTCGTCGCGCATTTCGCTCCCCTTCTCGTGTGTGGATGCGGCGACGTGGCGCCGCGGCCGATGGGGGATACCCAGGCCCGAGGACCGCCAAACGGACGCCGCGTGCGGCGACGGCTACTCGAACCAGACGAGCGTCGCGAGGACGACGTACAGGCTGACGAGTGCCAGGCCCTCGAACAGCACGGCCTTCCCGTCGCCGGTCACCTGCCAGAGCGCGATCGCGGTGAGCGCGAGCGCGCCGAGGTAGACCGGCTCGACGACGAACGTGAGGCGCTCGGCGAAGAACAGCGAGAGGATGACGAGGACGGGCCAGAGGAAGCAGGCGATCTGCGCCACCGAGTTCTTCACGACGGAGATCGCGAGGTCGTTCTGGCCCTTCCAGGCGAGCTGGACGGCGACGACGTTCTCGACCGCGTTGCCGGCGATCGCGACGATCACGAGCCCGGTGAACGCCTTCGAGATCCCGATCGCCTCGACCGCCGGGTCGAGCGCGTGCACGAACCAGTCGGAGACGAACGCGGCCGCAACGCCCGACACGGCGAGGAGCACGATCGCGAGCTGGAACGGCAGTGCCCCGTGCTTGGGCTCGACGAGCGCTGCCTCCGAGGTCCTGTCCGAGCGCAGGTAGCCGATCAGCCACGCGCCGTAGACGACCAGCAGGCAGACGGCGCCGACGACCGAGATCTCGACCTGGTGGTGGCTCGCGCTGTCTCCGACCTGGTCGGAGAGCCCGAGGATCGAGATCAGGAACACCGCGAGGAGCAGCAGCGTCGCGGTGTCGTTCGGGAGGCGCGCGCCGAAGCTCATCGTGCCGTCGGGCTGCCTCGTCGAGCCGGCGGCGATCGCCATGCCGAGCACGAGCAGCGCATTCGCGAAGAGCGAGCCGAGGATCGAGAACTGCGCGACGACGAGCTCGCCGGCCGAGAGCGCGAAGAGGACGATGAAGAGCTCGGGCAGGTTGCCGAGCGTCGACTGGAGCGCGCCCGTGACGGCCGGGCCGTACCTCGCCCCCACCGACTCCGTGGCGATGCCGATCGTCCACGCCACGCCGCCGAGCGCGATCCCACAGACGACGAACGTGACGACGGGATCGGCGTCGGCGAAGTGCAGGACGCCGCCCACGACCGCGACGGCCAGCACCACCGCCGTGATCGCGAGCGTCTTGATCATTCGTGGTGTCCCTTCCAGTGATGTGGCCACGTGGAGGGCATTGCTGGAAGGGGCACCCTAGAGCCTCACGAAACCCATCCGCTCGTACATCGCCTCGAGCGTCGGGGCCGAGGCCGCGCGGGCCTTGTCCGCGCCGACGGCGAGGAGGCGCAGCAGCTCCGGCTCGTCGGCGCGGAGGGCGAGGTAGCGCTCGCGCACCGGGTCGAGCAGGTCGACGACCGCATCCCCGACGTCGCGCTTGAGGTCGCCGTAGCCCGAGCCGTCGTACGCCGCCTCGATCTCCTCGGGCGTGCGCTGCGTCGCAACGGCGAGGATGTCGATCAGGTTCGCGACGCCCGGCTTGTCGGGAGCACGGCGGATCTCCCGCCCGGAGTCGGTCACCGCGGAACGGAACTTCTTGCGGATCGCGTCGGGCTCGTCGAGCAGCTTGACCGTCCCCTGCTCGGTGCCGCCGGTCGTCGACATCTTCCGCGTCGGCTCCTGGAGGTCCATGATCCGCGCGCCGATCTCGGGGTAGATCCCGTCGGGCACGACGAACGTCTCGCCGAAGCGGCGAGTTGAAGCGCTCGGCGACGTCACGCGCGAGCTCGAGGTGCTGGCGCTGGTCGTCGCCGATCGGCACGCGGTCGGTCTGGTAGAGGAGGATGTCGCCGGCCATCAGCACCGGGTACGTGAACAGGCCCGCCGACACGAACTCGCGGCGGTCGGCCTTGTCCTTGAACTGCGTCATCCGGCCGAGCTGGCCGTACGAGGTGACGGCCGAGAGCAGCCAACTGGCCTCGGCGTGCGCCGTCACGTGGCTCTGCGCGAACACCGTCGACCGCACGGGGTCGAGCCCGGTCGCGATCAGCATCGCGAACAGGTCGAGCGTGCGGTCGTGGAGGTCGCGCGGGTCGTGGTCGACCGTGATCGAGTGCAGGTCGACGATGCAGAAGAACGCCTCGCCCTGCTCCTGCGTCTGCGCGTACTGGCGGAAGCCGCCGATGTAGTTGCCGAGGTGCTTGTCGCCCGTCGGCTGGATGCCCGAGAAGATCCTCACGATCGGTTCCTTTCGCTCGCTTCGCGACCGAAAGGAACTAGAAGACCCTCCGGCCGCCAGGACGTGTCGACGCGCACAGGCGCCAGAACAGGAATTGGCGGTCGAGGCCGGGCATCCGTCTGTTCTAGCCGTTTTGGCGCGAAGCGTCAAAACGGCCAACAACTACACTCGTTCGCATGGCCATGACCGAGCCCTGGACGCCGTCGTCGTGGCGCTCGCTGCCCGCGCTACAGCAGCCGGAGTGGCCCGACCCGGGCGCGGTCGACGCCGTTCGGGAGCGGCTCGGGCAGCTGCCGCCGCTCGTCTTCGCGGGCGAAGCGCGGGCGCTCCTGCGCTCCCTCGGCGAGGCGGTCGAGGGGCGCGCGTTCCTGCTCCAGGCCGGCGACTGCGCCGAGTCGTTCCGCAACGTGTCCGCGGTCGCGATCCGCGAGCGGCTCAAGGTGCTCCTGCAGATGTCCGCCGTGCTGACGTACGGCGCGACGTTGCCGGTCGTAAAGGTCGGCCGGATCGCAGGGCAGTTCACGAAGCCGCGCTCGTCGCTGACGGAGAAGGTGGGCGGCGTCGAGATTCCCTCGTTCCGCGGGCACGCGATCCACTCCGACGAGCCGACGCCCGAGGCGCGCGTGCCCGACCCGGAGCGGATGGTGCAGGCGTACTACCAGGCCGTCTCGACGCTCAACCTGCTGCGCGCCTTCACGAAGGGCGGCTTCGCCGACCTGACGCAGGTGCACACCTGGAACCAGGAGTTCGTCGCGAGCTCGCTCGAGGGGCGGCGCTACGAGACGATCGCCAACGAGATCGGCCGGGCGCTCCGCTTCATGCAGGCGATCGGGATCGACCTCGGCGACGAGCGGTCGATCCACGAGGTCGACGTGTGGACGAGCCACGAGGCGCTTCTCCTCGACTACGAGGAGCCGCTCGTGCGCCGCGACTCGACCACGGGTCACTGGTATGCGTGCTCGGCGCACTTCCTCTGGGTAGGCGAGCGGACGCGGCAGCTGGACGGCGCGCACGTCGAGTTCCTGACCGGCGTCGAGAACCCGGTCGGCGCGAAGATCGGGGCGGCGGCCACGCCGGACGAGCTCGTCGGGCTGTGCGAGCGGCTCAACCCGGATCGCATCCCCGGGCGGCTGACGCTCGTGACGCGGTTCGGGGCCGATCGCGTGCACGATCTCCTGCCGCCGCTGCTTCGGGCCGTTCGCGAGTCCGGGATCCCCGTGCTCTGGGCCTGCGACCCGATGCACGCCAACACGTTCGTCACGCCGTCGGGGCACAAGACGCGCCGCTTCGACGACGTGCTGCGCGAGATCGAGGGCTTCTTCGCGGCCCATCGCGAGGTCGGCTCCTGGCCCGGCGGCGTGCACCTCGAGATCACGGGCGAGAACGTGACCGAGTGCCTCGGCGGGTCCGAGGAGGTGCTCGAGGAGCAGCTCGACCACCGCTACGAGACGCTCTGCGATCCACGCCTCAACGTCCGCCAGTCGCTCGACCTCGCGTTCCGCGTCGCGGAGCTGATGCGGGCCGCATGATCGCCTCCGGCGACCCTGCGGCTAGAAGACCTGCATGACCGCGAACCGTCTCGCAGTCATAGGCACGGGACTGATCGGGGCATCCGCGGCGCTCGCGGCACGGCGAGCCGGTGTTCGGGATGTTGTCGGCTGGGATCCGGACTCGGAGGCGCTCGCGATCGCGGTCGAGCGGCGCGCGGTCGACGCGGCGTCCAACGTGAGCGACGCGGTGGCCGACGCGGATCTCGTGCTGGCGGCGGTTCCCGTCGGCGAGCTCCCGATCACGATCCGCGATCTTCTAGATCGTGCACCCGCAGGGTGCACGATCACCGACGTCGGGTCGACCAAGGGGCCGGTCTGCGCGGCGGCTGGAGACGATCCTCGGTTCGTCGGCGGCCACCCGATCTGCGGGGCGGAGACGCGTGGCCCGGACCGGGCCTCGGGGGATCTCTTCGAGGGCGCGACGTGGTTCATGACGCCGACCGCGACGACCTCGCCCGAGCGGCTGCGGCTGGTGCACGGCTTCGTCTCGTCGCTCGGCGCCCGCCCTGTCGCGATCGGGCCGGACGCGCACGATCGCCTCGTCGCCGTGACGAGCCACCTCCCGCACGTGCTCGCGAACGTTCTCCTCAACCAGGCCGGCTCGACCCGGATCGACGGGCACGACCCGCTTCACGCCGCGGGCGGCTCGCTCCGCGACATGACACGTATCGGCGGCGCGAACCCGAGGATCTGGGTGGACATCTTCCTCGACAACCGCGACGCGCTCGCGGGTGCGCTCGCCGAGCAGCGCCGGCAGCTCGAGCAGGTGGAGCGGGCGCTCGCCGCTGGCGACGCGGGCTTCCTCGCTCGCTGGATCGGCGAGGCGAGCACGCACCGGCGGCGACTCCTCGCCACTGCGTTCTCCGATCCGGGCGACCTCCAGAGGCTGCGGATCCACATCTCCGACCGTCCGGGCGTGCTCGCGGGGATCTTCCAGGCGCTCGGCGCCGAGCGGATCAACGTCGAGGACTTCGAGCTCGACCATGTCTCCTCCGAGCGGGGCGGGACGCTGACGATGCTCGTGTCGGGCGCCGGCGAGGCGGAGCGCGCCACGGTGCTGCTCGAGGCGCAGGGCTACGGGGTGGTCGCCGCGCCGGTGATCGACGAATGACCGGCGCCGTCTCAGGGCGTGGCTTTAGCCTCGCCCTCCTTCTGTTCGAACCAAGAGAGGCGAGGCACCCCTACGCCTCCCACGCCCCTCACACCCCTCGTGCTCCGGGACGGCGGCGGCGTGAACGCGGCGCTCGAGTCGCTCCTCGTCGAGCCAGTCCCGCGGCTCGTCGGCCACCTCGCCGTCCCGGGCGACAAGTCGATCTCGCACCGGTCGGTGCTGATCGGGGCGATCTGTGACGGCGAGACGCGCGTCACGGGCTTCGGCCGCTCCGCCGACACCGAGGCGACGATCGCGGCGGCGCGCGCGCTCGGGGTCGACGTCTACGAGCACGGCGCCGACACGCTCCGCGTCTTCGGCAAGGGCCTCCGCGGGCTGCGTGCGCCGGGGCGGCCGATCGACTGCGCGAACGCCGGCACGCTCGTCCGACTGATCGCCGGCATCCTCGCCGGTCAGGACGGAGAGCGCTTCGAGCTGACGGGCGACGAGTCGCTCTCGCGGAGGCCGATGGGACGGATCGCCGAGCCGCTCGAGCGGATGGGCGCGAGCCTCGAGACGACGGACGGCCATCTGCCGATGACCGTCTCGGGCGGCGGGCTCCACGCGATCGACTACGCGCTGCCCGTCGCGAGCGCCCAGGTGAAGTCGGCGATCCTGCTCGCGGGGCTCTTCGCGGACGGCGAGACGACGGTCGTCGAGCCGGCCCCGACGCGCGACCACACCGAGCGCATGCTGGAGGCCGCGGGCGCAAGCGTCACCGTCCGGTCGACGAGCGTCACCGTGCGCCCGGCCGAGCGCCTCTCGCTCGGCGAGGTCGAGGTGCCGGGGGACTTCTCCTCGGCCGCGCCGTTCGTCGTCGCAGCGACCCTCGTCCCCGGCTCCGAGCTGCACGTCCACGGCGTCAACCTCAATCCCCGGCGCACCGGCCTGCTCGAGATCCTCGAGCGGATGGGCGCGAACATCACCCTCTACAACCGCCGCGCGATCGGCGGGGAGCCGGGCGGCGACCTCGAGATCCACTCGGCGCCTCTGGTCGGGACGTCCGTGGGCGCGAAGGAGGTGCCGCTCGCGATAGACGAGCTGCCGCTCTTCGCGCTCGCGGCCGCGTGCGCTCGCGGCGAGAGCGTGCTGCACGGGGCGGAGGAGCTGCGGGCGAAAGAGACCGACCGGATCGAGGCGACCGTCGACGCTCTACGGCCGCTCGGCGCCCGTGCCCGCGCCAACGAGGACGGCTTCTCCATCACCGGCGTCCCCGCCAGGCTCCGGGGGGGCAGGATCTCGAGCCGCGGCGACCACCGCATCGCCATGCTCGGAGCGGTCGCCGGCCTCGCCTCGCGCGAGGGCGTGCGCGTCGAGGGAGCCGACGCGGTGGGGGTGAGCTTCCCAGGGTTCTTCGAGATGGTGGAACGGCTTCGCCGTTCCACTAGAAATCAGCGGCAATGGAACGAGCCTTGATCGTGGCCATCGACGGGCCCGCGGGCGCTGGCAAGAGCTCCGTGGCACGGGGGCTCGCCGCGCGGCTCGGCTTCCACTACCTCGACACGGGCGCCATGTACCGCGCGCTCACGTGGCTCGCGCTCCACGAAGGCATCCCGCTCGACGACGGCCCCGCGCTCGAGGCGCTCGCGCAGGCGCATCCGGTCACGTTCGGCGAGGCGGGCTGGGTTGCGATCGCCGGCGAGGACGTGACGACGCGCATCCGCGAGCCGGAGATCGACGCCGCCGTCCCGGTCGTCGCCCGCCATCCGGAGGTGCGTGAGGTGATGCGGGCGCGTCAGCGTGAGCTAGGCCGCTCGGGTGACTCGGTGATCGAGGGCCGCGACATCGGCGTCGTGGTCGTCCCTGACGCGGAGGTCAAGGTCTGGCTGGTGGCCGATCCGGCCGTGCGCGCGCGCCGGAGACATCTCGAGCGAGACGGTCTCGGGATCGATGAGCTCGCGGAGGAGCTGCGGCGACGCGACGAGCGCGACGCCATCAACACGCATCGTGCGGTCGACGCGGTCGAGGTCGACACGACGACGCTGAGCCTCGACGAGGTCATCGACCGGATCGCAGGGCTCGTCGAGGTGGCGCGGTGAGCCTGCCCGACGTGACCTGGGCGCTCGGCCGCCCGACGATCGGCGGCGCGGCCTCGCTCGCCTCACGGCTTCGCGTGTACGGGCGCGACCGTGTGCCGCTCGACGGCGGTGTCGTCGTCGCGTCGAACCATTTCTCCTGGCTCGACCCGGCGATCCTCGGCGCAGCGAGCCCCCGCGTCCTCTACTACATGGCGAAGGTCGAGGCGCACCGCGTGCCCGGCCTCGGCGCGTTCATCCGCACATTCGGCTGCTTCCCGGTGCGCCGCGGCGAATCCGACCGCGAGGCGGTGCGCACGATGCGGCGGATCGTTGCCGAAGGTCATGCGCTCGGGCTGTTCGTGGAAGGGACGCGCCAGCTCTCGGGCGTGCCCGGCCAGGTCCAGCCGGGCGCCGCGATGGTCGCGCTCCAGGAGAACGTGCCGATCATCCCGGTCGCGATCCACGGCACGCAGGGCTGGAAGCCCGCGCCCGGCGGCTTCCAGGCGGCGTCGATCGCCTGGGGCGAGCCGATGAGGTTCGACGGGCTCCCGAAGGGCGGACGCGGCTACAAGGAGGCCTCGGCCCTGCTGCAGGAGGAGATCCGGCGCCTCTTCGACTGGCTCGTCGACGTCCACCGGCTCGGCCGCCCCCGCGACGCCGTCCCGCCGGGCACGCGTCCATGACGGACGATGCTCCCGACCCGGTCAGAAGCGCCGGGACCGTCGCGATCGTCGGGTTCCCGAACGTCGGGAAGTCGACGCTCGTCAACCGTCTGACCCAGACGCGGGCGGCCGTCGTCCACGAGACGGCCGGGGTGACGCGCGACCGCAAGGAGCTGCTCGCCGACTGGAACGGCGTCACCTTCAGGCTGGTCGACACCGGCGGCGTCGACGAGGCCGACACCGGCCCGTTCGGGCGCCACATCGCCGAGCAGGCGAAGACGGCGATCGGCGAGGCCGATCTCGTCCTCTTCGTCGTCGACGCTCGGGCCGGGATCACCCCGGGCGACGAGGAGCTTGCGACGATCCTGCGCGTCTCCGGCAAGCCGGTGATCGTGCTCGCGAACAAGATCGACGACCCCCGGCGCGACCTCGACGCGGTCGAGTTCCACCGGCTCGGGCTCGGCGACCCGGTGCCGCTCTCCGCCCTCCACGGCCACGGGACAGGCGACCTGCTGGACGACGTCGTCGCGCAGCTGCCCGGCCGGGACGAGGGGATCGTGGGGGAGGAGGCGATCCGCGTCGCGATCCTCGGCCGTCCGAACGTCGGCAAGTCGTCGCTCCTGAACGCGCTGCTGGGCGAGACGCGGGTCATCGTCTCGGACGTTCCCGGCACGACCCGCGACACGATCGACACGGTGCTGACTCGCGGCGAGACGACGTTTCTGCTCGTCGACACCGCCGGCTTGCGTCGCAAGCGCCGCCAGCGCCAGGGCATCGAGTACTACTCCGAGCTGCGCGCGCTCGAGGCGGCGGAGCGGGCCGACGTGGCGCTCGTGCTCGTCGACGCGTCGGAGGGCGTCGTCGACCAGGACCTCGCCGTCGCCGACGTCGCGCGCAAGGCGGGCTGCTCGACGCTCGTCGTCCTCGCCAAGTGGGACGTCACGACGCTCGATCTCCAGCAGACCCGAGGGATGCTGAACCGCCGCCTCCGCCAGCGGCCGCCGGCGGTCGCGGTCTCCGCGCTGACCGGCCGCGGCCTGCGCCGGCTGCTCGACCACGTCGAGGCGCTCTACGCCAAGCACACGACGCGCATCCCGACACCCGCGCTGAACAAGGCCCTCGGTGAGCTCAAGGAGGCCCGGCCAGGCCCGGCGGGTGAGCGGGGGCGCCGGCTCAAGCTCCTCTACGCGACGCAGACGGCGACGCGCCCGCCCCGCCTGCGCATCTTCGTCAACGACCCGCGGCTCGTGACGCGCGACTACGGCTACTGGGTCGAGAACGAGCTGCGCGCCCGCTTCGACCTGCAGGGCGTCCCCGTGTCGATCGACTTCCAGCGCTCCGAATGAACGTCGTCGTGGTCGGCGGAGGGTCGTGGGGCACGGCCTTCGCGCGGCTGCTCGCCGACCACGGGCACACGGTCACGCTCGCGTGCCGCGACGCGGAGCAGGCGGCTGCGATCCGCGCCACGGGGCGGAATCCCCGCTACCTGACCGACATCGACCTCACGGGTGTCGACGCGGCCTCGATCGCCGACGCTCCGGTCGCGGACGCGAACCTCGTCGTCGTCGCGGTGCCGAGCGCCTCGTTCGGCGAGGTCGTGCGCGCGCTGCCGGGGAGCGCGCCGGTCCTGAGCCTGACGAAGGGCCTCGACCCGGTGACCGAGGACCGCCTCTCGACGCTCGTCACCGACCGGCCGGTTGCGGTCCTCTCCGGCCCGAACATCGCGGAGGAGGTCGCGCGCGGGCTGCCCGCCGCCGCGGTGATCGCCTGCGAGAGCCTGCCGCTCGCCGTGCAGCTCCAGCTCGCGATCACGTCGAGCGCCTTCCGCGTCTACGTGAACGACGACCTCGTCGGCGTCGAGCTCTGCGCGGCCGCGAAGAACGTCATCGCGCTCGCCGCCGGAGGCGCCGACGGGCTCGGGCTCGGCGACAACGCCAAGGCGGCGCTCGTGACCCGCGGGCTCGTCGAGATGGGGCGCCTCGCCGAGGTCGCCGGCGCCCGCCCCGAGACCTTCGCCGGGCTCGCCGGCATGGGCGACCTGATCGTCACCTGCTGGTCGAAGTCGGGACGCAACCGCCGCTGCGGCGAGCTCGTCGCGCGGGGCGCGACCCCGGCCGAGGCCGCACGGGAGATCGGGATGGTGGTCGAGGGCCTGACCACGGCACCGATCCTCCGCGACCTCGCCCACCGGCTCGGCGTCGAGATGCCGATCACCGAGGGCGTCTGCGCCGTCCTCGACGGGATCCCGCTGACCGAGCTCCTGGCCAGGTTGATGGAGCGGGATCCGACCGTCGAGTGACCCCGGCTGGCGTGCCGCCGGATCCCGGCTAAGGTTCGACGCGATGAGCGCCCGCACGTTCCAGTTCACGTCCGAGTCGGTCACCGAGGGTCATCCCGACAAGGTCGCCGACCAGATCTCCGACGCCGTCCTCGACGCCGTCATGAAGGACGATGCCGAGGGCCGCGTCGCCTGCGAGACCCTCGTCACGACCGGCCTCGTGGTCGTCGCTGGCGAGATGACGACCGACACCTACGTCGACGTCCGCTCGATCGTCCGCGAGACGATCGCGGACATCGGCTACACGCGCGCCAAGTACGGCTTCGACGCCGAGACGTGCGGCGTGATGGTCGCGATCGACGAGCAGTCGCCGGACATCGCCCAGGGTGTCGACGAGTCGTTCGAGGCCCAGCACGGCGACACCGACCCGATCGACCGAATCGGTGCGGGCGACCAGGGGATGATGTTCGGCTACGCGACGCACGAGACCGACGAGCTGATGCCGCTCCCGATCATGCTGGCGCACAAGCTGGCGAGGCGGCTCGCCGCGGTGCGCAAGGCGGACGTGCTGCCGTACCTGCGGCCCGACGGCAAGACGCAGGTGACGGTGCGCTACGAGCTCGACGAGCACGGCATCCAGCGTCCGGTCGAGATCGAGCGGGTGCTGATCTCCACGCAGCATCGCGACGGCCTCGACGCCGAGACCCTCATCAAGCCGGATCTGCTCGAGCACGTCGTCGAGCCGATCCTGCACGCCGACTACCGCGACCTCTTCGACGCCTCGCGGCTCGGCGCGAAAGGCTTCTTCTTCGTCAACCCGACCGGCAAGTTCGTGGTCGGCGGGCCGATGGGCGATACCGGCCTGACGGGCCGCAAGATCATCGTCGACACGTACGGCGGCGCGGCGCCGCACGGCGGCGGCGCCTTCTCCGGCAAGGATCCGACGAAGGTCGACCGCTCGGCCGCCTACGCCGCCCGCTATGTCGCGAAGAACGTCGTCGCCGCGGGCCTGGCCGACCGCTGCCAGGTGCAGGTCGCGTACGCGATCGGCGTCGCGCACCCGATGAGCGTGCTCGTCGAGACGTTCGGCACCGAGGCCGAGGGGCTCTCCAACGACCGGATCTCGGAGCTCGTGTCGGAGCACTTCGACCTGCGCCCGGGCGCGATCGTCCGTGATCTCGACCTGCGGCGGCCGATCTACCGGAAGACGGCGGCGTACGGCCACTTCGGCCGCACCGACTCGGCCGACTACACCTGGGAGCGCACCGACAAGGTCGATGCGCTCCGTGCCGCGGCCGGGCTGGCCGCGCCCGCTGCAGTCTGACCTCTAGGCCTTGGCCGGTACCCGCCGGACGAGCGCCTGCGCGCGCTCGGTCAGCCGGGCGATCAGCTCGTCCGCACGCTGCTGCGTCAGCCTCCCGTTGTCGACGGCCTTCGCGGCGCGGGCCTTGGCCGGCGCGACGATCGCGGCGACGAGGCCGTCGACGCTCTTCCCCTTCGACGTGGCGATCTGTGCGAGCGACTGACCGCCATGGCGCGCCGTCCTGATCTCCTTCGGCGTCATCCCGAGGTACTTCGCGGCGACGTGGAGGCGGTTCACGCGGACGATCCGCGCGACGAGCGCCTTGTGCTTCTGGGCGAACGCCCTGCGGGTGCCGATGCCGAGCCCCCTGGCGTTCGCGACCCGCTGCTTCAGCTTCGCGCCCTGCTCGGGCGTCAGCTTGCCGGCGGCGATCGCGGCGTCGATCCGGGCGTTCAGCTCTGCCTTGAAGGCGGCGCGGAGCTGGTCGCCGGTGATGCCGAGACGCGCGGCGACCGCATCGCCGAGCGAGGGCGTGTCGGCCGCCGTTGCAGCTCCGGCGCCGAAGGCGAGGGTTGCGACCGCGACGAGCGCGGCCGCGAATGCGATGTGACGTCTCACGATTCCGATTCTCCTTCGTCCGAGTGATCGCGACAAGCGAATCAGCCTCGGGTTCGCCGTCCGTGAGCGCCGCGTAAGCCGAACGTAAGGCGCTACGCGGCGAGGCGGACGTAGAGGCCTTGCGCGGCCTTCTCGGCGATCGCGCGCTCGTCGTCGCCGAGGACGACCTTGAGCTGGCCGGCCGCAGGCTGCGCCTCGCGGATCTCGACGTTCGAGCCGGGGACGAACCCCTCGTCGTAGAACCAGTGGAGCAGGTCGCCGTCGTGCTCGGCGAGACGCACGATCTCGCCGCGCTGGCCCGGTGCGAGCTCGGCGAGCGCGACGAGCCCCTCGTTCTCGCTCTGCTCGAGCTCCGTCGAGATGGGCCACCCGTGCGGGCAACGGTCCGGCCGGCCGAGGCGCTCGAAGATGCGCTCGATCATGTCCTCGGTGAACGTGTCGCCCATCTCGTCCGCGTGGACGTGCGACTCGGAGGCCGTGTAGCCCATGAAGTCGGTCAGGAACCGCTCGATGATGCGGTGCTTGCGGACGACCTTCTCCGCGCGCTCGATGCCGGCCGGTGTGAGGATCGCCTCCTTCTGCTCGCCTCGCTCGACGAGGCCCTCCGTCTCGAGCCGCTTCAGCATCTCACCCGCGGACGCGCGCGAGACGCCGAGCATCTCGGCCACGCGCGAGGCGATCGCGCTCTCGCCGGCGGGCCGGTACTCGCCGATCGGGAAGGCGAGGAAGTAGATGACCTCGAGGTACTCGTCGATCGAATGGCCGTGGCCCGCCATCGGGCGGAGTCTACCCGCCCGATTCCGCCAGCCTGCCCGAGTCGCGGTGCACGAGCCAGAGCACCGGCGCCGACAGGACGATGAGCAGGAGCGCGGGAATCGCGGCCTTCGAGTAGGCGCCGACCTGCGTTGCGCCCCAGATCTCGGTCGCGAGGGTGTCGAACCCGATGGGCCGCAGGATGATCGTCGCGGGCAGCTCCTTCATCGCCGACAGGAAGACGAGCGCCGCCCCCGCGAGGGCGCCGGAGCGGACGAGCGGGACGGTGACGAGCCAGGCCGTCGCCAGGGGGCCTCGGCCGAGGCCCCTCGCCGCCTCCTCCACGCGCGGGCTGACGCGCGCGAGACCGGTGTCGAGGCCCGACAGCGCCAGCGGGAAGAAGCGGACGGCGTAGGCGAAGACGAGCAGCCCGAGCGTCTGGTACACCGGCGAGGCGTAACGGGCCGCGAAGAAGACGAGCGACAGCGCGATGACGAGGCCCGGAAGCGCGTTGCCGGCGTACGAGAGGCGCTCGAGCACGCGGGCCAGCGGGCCGGGATAGCGGTGGACGAGCACCGCCACGGGGATCGCTGCCGCGACGGTGACGAGCGCGGCGAGCGCCGACGCGCCGAGCGAGTGCGCGGCCTCGTCCCACGGCACGACGACGCGCCGGTCGTTCGAGATCCCGCGGCCGAGCCAGTAGAGGAGGACGCCCGCCGGCAGGACGAGGAACAGCCCCGTGACGAGCCCGCACCACGCGACGGCGGGCCAACGGGCCGCGCCGAGCTCGACCGGCCTCGCCCGGCGGGCGGCGCCGGGGCCTGTCCGCCAGAGCCGTCCGCGCGTCCGTGCGCGGAGCTCGAACACGAGCGCGATCGCCGTCAGCCCGACGAGGACGAGCGCGAGCACCGCCGCGGGCGTCCGGTCGAAGAGGCTCTTGTACTGGACGTAGATCGCGCGGGTGAGCGAGTCGTAGCGCATCAGCGAGACGACGCCGAAGTCCGAGAGCACGTAGAGCGCGACGAGCAGCGAGCCAAGCGCGACCGACGGACGGATCGCGGGCAGCGTCACCCGCGCGAGGACGCGCAGCCGCGAGACGCCGAGCCCGCGGGCGGCCTCCTCGAGCGCAGGGTCGAGGTCACGGAGCGCGGCCTGGGCGAGGAGGAAGACGTAGGGGTAGGTGGAGAGCGTCAGCGCCGCGACGGCGCCCCAGTAGCCCGTCGGGTCGGGCAGCCGATCGACCCCGAGCGCCTGTTGCAGCAGCCCGCGCTCGCCGAAGAAGCCGAGCAGGCAGAACGCAGCCACGTAGCTCGGGATCACGAGAGGGAGCGTCGCGGCGACCGCCCACACGCGGCGCCCCGGCAGGTCGGTGCGCGTGACGAGCCAGGCGGTCGGCACGGCAACCACGATCGCGGCGACCACGACTCCGGCGACGAGGAGCACCGTGTTGACGACGAGCTGCAGGGTCGAGCGGTCCCAGAGCACGTCGAGCGCCCTCCCGCCGCCGTCGGCGACCCGGATCACCAGGTACGCGAGCGGCAGCAGGAGGAGCGCGACGACTGCGCCAGCGAGGAGCGCGAGCGCGAGTGGCGGCCGCCTGCCGGCGGTGGCCACTACGAGAGCCAGCCGGTCTTTCGGAGCAGCTCCACGGTCGACGAGAGCTCCGCGCCGAAGGCGGTCAGCTCGACGTCGGGGCCGTGGATCTCCTCGAGCGGGACGAGGCCCGCGGGCGGGTCGATCCCCGCGACGAGCGGGTACTCGTTCTCCTCGGCCTCGTCGACGTAGAACTGCTGCGCCTCCTCGGAGAGGAGAAACTCGACGAACCGCTCGGCGTCCTCCGTCTGGTCGCTGCTCGAGAGGACGCCGGCGCCCGCGACGCTGACGAGCGACCCCGGGTCGCCGGCCTCGAAGAGGTGGTTCGCGATCGGCGCGTCCGGCTGCTCTTCCTTCACGAGCGAGAGGTAGTAGTGGTTGACGAGCCCGACGTCGATCTCGCCCGAGGCGACCGCCTCGACGATCGGCGTGTTCTTCTCGTAGGTCTTCGCGTCGTTCGCCTTCATGCCCTCGAGCCACGCCTCGGTCTTCTCGTCGCCGAGCGAAAGCCGCATCGCCGTGACGAACGCCTGGAACGACGCGTTCGTCGGGGCAATCCCCACGCGGTTCTTCCACGCCGGCTCCGTCAGCTGGAGAACCGACGCCGGGAGCTCGTCCTGCGACAGCTGCCCGGTGTTGTAGACGAGCACCCGGGTGCGGCCGGAGGTGCCGACCCAGCGGCCCTCGGCGTCACGGAAGCGCGCGGAGACGCGGTCGAGCGTCTCCGAAGGGAGCGCCTCGAGCTGCGCGTCGACCGCGCCGAGCGAGCCCGGGTCCTGGGCGAAGAACACGTCCGCCGGCGAGTTCGAGCCCTCCTCGGCGATCGTCGCGGCGAGCTCCGCCGAGTCGCCGTAGCGCACCTCGACGTCGATCCCCGTTGCGTCGGTGAACTTCTCGAAGAGCGGTGCGACGAGCTCCTCCTCGCGGCCCGAGTAGACCGTGAGCGGGCCGTCCGAGCCGCTTCCGCCTCCTCCGCAGCCGGCCAGGGCCAGCGCTCCCACCACGGCTGCGGCCACGGCGATCGTCCTCATGCGTCCTCCATGGTCAGGCAACCCCCATAGTTCATGTAAGGGTGACCTTACAGTTGTTCAGGAGAGGACGGCGACGCGACCGTCGTGGAGTTGCACCTCGACGCGTGCGCCGAGCGGGACGACCTCGTTGGAGGGGCGCTGCGACACGACCTCGACTCCGTCGACGAGGACGCGGTAGAAGACGTCGTGACCGCGGAACTCGCGCGCGACGACCTCCCCCGTGCCCTGCGGGTGCGGCGCGAGCGCGACGAGCTCGGGGCGAACGAGCACCTCGACCTCGCCGGCCTCGCCGTTGCAGGAAAAGACGCCGATCGGCGTCTCGACGGAGCCCGAGCCCGCCCGGCCGCGCACGAGGTTGCCCTCGCCGAGGAACGCTGCAGACCAGCGATCGGCCGGGGCGAAGTAGAGCTCCTCCGAGGTGCCCACCTGGACGATCTCCCCGTCGCGCATCAGCGCGATGCGGTCGGCGAGGGAGAAGGCTTCCTCGCGGTCGTGGGTGACGAGGAGCGCCGTGACGTCGAGCGGGCGCAGGACCGACGCGACCTCGTGTCGCAGCTCGGCACGCAGCTGCGGGTCGACGTTCGACCACGGCTCGTCGAGCAGCACGACGCGCGGAGCGGGCGCGAGCGCCCGCGCGAGCGCGACGCGCTGTTGCTGGCCGCCGGAGAGCTCGTAGGGGTACCGCCCGCCGAGCCCGCAGAGGTCGACGAGCGCAAGGAGAGCCGGAACCCGCTGAGCCCGGTCGCGCCGCGGCAGGCCGAAGCCGACGTTCTCGGCCACGGTCAGGTGCGGGAAGAGCGCGTAGTCCTGGAACACCATCCCGACCCCGCGGCCCTCCGGCGGGACCCAGGCGTTCTCGCCTGCGACGCGGCGGCCGCCGATCTCGACGAGGCCGTCGTCCGGCCGCTCGAAGCCGGCAATCGTGCGGAGGAGCGTCGTCTTGCCGCAGCCGGACGGGCCGAGCAGAGCGACGATCTCCCCGCCTGCGACCTCGAGGTCGGCGCCTCGCACCGCGGCGACGTCGCCGAAGCGCTTCGTGACGCCGTCGAGGCGGATTGCCGTTCCGTCCATGTAAGGCAAACCTTACCGCGGTTCGCGCCGGCGCACCGACCGCCGGGTGCGGCGCTACGTTGGCCGTCCCATGCCGCTTGCGACCGTCTACCCGCTCGTCTCCACCCGCTCGCTCGCCCGTCCGTTCACCTACGAGGTCCCGGAGGGGGTTGCGAAGGGTGCGGTCGTGTCGGTCAGGCTCGGCCGGAGCACGACCCGTGGGGTCGTAGCGGACGTCGGGGTGGAGGCGCCCCCGGGCATCGAGCTGTCGGCCGTCGGGCGGCTGCTCGACGAGGTGCCGGCGCCGCTCGTCGACCTGGCGCTCTGGGTCGCGGACTACTACGGCTCGACGCCGGCCCGGGCCCTCGAGCTCGTGGCGCCGAAGCGCCGCGCGCCCCGGGGCGAACGGCCGTCGCCGGCGGAGCGCGAGTCGCTCCGCGGCGAGGCTGAGCCGGAGGCGCTGACCGGCGACCAGCGCGAGGCGGTCGAGCGGATCGTCTCGGCGCTCGACGAGGGCGTCGGCGAGCACGTGCTCCTCGAGGGGCCGACGGGGAGCGGCAAGACGGAGGTCTACCTCCAGGCCTGCGCGGCGGCGCTCGAGCGCGGGCTCGGGACGATCGTCCTCGTGCCCGAGATCGCCCTCGCGCCGCAGACGGTGGGGCGCTTCCGTCGCCGGTTCGGCGACCGGGTCGCGATCCTGCACTCGTCGCTCGGCGAGGCGGAGCGGCGCGACGAGCGCGACCGGATCGCGCGTGGTGAGGCGCGGATCGTCGTGGGCGCGCGGTCGGCGGTGTTCGCGCCGATGCGCGGTGTCGGGCTGATCGTCGTCGACGAGGAGCACGACACCGCCTACAAGCAGGAGTCCGACCCGCGCTACGACGCGCGCACGGTGGCGGCCAAGCGTGCCGCCCTCGAGGGTGCGGTTGCGGTGTACGGCTCCGCGACGCCGCGGCCCGAGAGCTGGGCGCGGCTCAGGCGCCTGTCGCTCCACGCCAGGATCGGTGCGCCGATGCCCTCGGTGCGGCTCGTCGATCTGCGCCGCCAGGCGGGCTACCCGCTTTCCGCGCCGCTGCTCGGCGCCCTCGGAGGCCTGGTGGATGGGGGTGGGCGGGCGATCCTGCTCCTCAACCGCCGTGGCGTCGCGCCGGCGATCCACTGCCGGGCGTGCGGCACCTCGCGCCGTTGCGTGAACTGCGACGTCGCGCTGACGCTGCACACGGACGAGGCGCTCCACTGCCACCACTGCGGGCGCGTGGAAGCCGTCCCTCGCGAATGCCCGGAGTGCGGCTCCGTCGAGCTCGCCCGGATCGGCGCGGGGACGCAGCGGCTCGAGGCGGAGCTCGCGAAGCGCGTCCCGGAGCTCGAGCGCTTCCGTCTCGATGCGGACGTCTCGAGCCGACCCGGCGCGGCGCGGGACGTCCTCGAGCGCTTCCGCGCGGCCGAGCGGGCCGTCCTCGTCGGGACGCAGATGGTCGCGAAGGGCCACCACGTGCCGGGTGTCGCGCTCGCGGCCGTGGTCGACGCCGATACCGGCCTCTCCCTCCCGGACTTCCGCGCGGAGGAGCGGACGTTCCAGCTCGTCACCCAGCTCGCGGGCCGCAGCGGCCGCGACGCGCCGGGGCGCGTGATCGTGCAGACCTTCCAGCCCGATGCCACGCCACTCCGCCACGCGGTCAACCACGACGTCGACGGCTTCCTCGCCGGCGAGCTCGAGCGGCGCGAGGTGCTCGGCTACCCGCCCTTTCGGCACCTGGTCTCGATTCTCGTCTCCGGCCCGGAGCCGGGCGCGCCGCTCGCGGCGCTCCGCGAGCTGCGGACGCGGCTCGAGGGCGTCGACGCCGTCCTGCTCGGCCCCGCGCCGGTGCTGCGGCTCCGCGGCCGCCACCGCGCGCAGCTGCTCGCGAAGACGACCCAGCCCCGGTCGGTCGCGCGCCACGCGTCGGCCCTGCTCGCAGCTGCGGCGCGCACGATGCGCCGCGACGGGCTGACCGCCGTGGTGGACGTCGATCCGCAGTCGCTGTAGGAGTACGGCGTGGACGAAGCTCTCACCCAATTGATCCGCGACGCGATGCCGCTGGCGGCGGAGCTCGGCTTCGAGGGGATCGAGGGCGGGCCGGAGGCGGTCGTCCTCCGCGGCACCTGGGCGCCGGAGCGCTGCACCGCCGCCGGCGTGCTCCACGGCGGGTACCTGATGTCGCTCGCGGACACGGCGGCCGCGACGCTCGCGTTCCTCAACCTGCCGCCGGGCGCGAGCACGGCAACGATCGAGGCGAAGACGAACTTCCTCGCGGCCGTGCGCTCCGGCTTCGTGACGGCGCGTGCCGAGGCCGTTCACGTGGGTCGGACGACGATCGTCGTCCAGGTGGACGTGGCGGACGACGCCGGCAAGCTCGTCAGCCGGACGCTCCAGACGCAGGCCGTGATCGAGGCAAGCGGCGGGTAAACTCGGCCCCGTGGCACACGATCACGACCATGACCACGATCACGATCACGAGCACGACGACGAGCTCGAGGAGCTGACCGACGAGGAGGCGCAGGCCGAGGCCGAGCGGCTCGTCCGCAAGGAGATCGCGCTCTCGCAGATCCGCCAGTACGGCGACCCGGTCCTGCGGATGCGTGCCGACGAGGTGCAGGAGTTCGACGACGAGCTCCACAAGGTGAGCGAGCGGATGATCGCCCTCATGCACGACGCCGAGGGCGTCGGGCTCGCGGCGACGCAGGTCGGCATCCTTCGCCGCTTCTTCGTCTGCACGCTCGACGGCGAGGACCGCTTGCTCGTGAACCCGGTCGTGACGCCGCTCGGAGACGACACGGAGTCCGACGCGGAGGGCTGCCTCTCGCTCGGGACGGTGCGCGTCCCCGTCGAGCGGTCCGCGAGGGTGAAGCTCGAGGCGCAGGACGCCGACGGGTCGCCGGTGGCGCTCGAGCTCGAGGGTCACCCGGCGCGGGTGGTGCAGCACGAGGTCGACCACCTCGACGGCAAGCTGATGCTCGACCGCACCGACGCCGAAGCGCGGCGCGAGGCGCTCGCCAAGCTCCGCCCCCGGCTCGTCCTGTCGTAGATGGTTGATCGGATCGCGGTCGCCGCGACCGCGCCGTTCGGCGCCGACGTCCTCGAGCGGCTCGCGGCGACGCACGAGGTCACCGCGCTGCTGACGCGCCCCGACGCACCTGCCGGCCGCGGCCGCAAGGTCGCCGCGCCGCCCGCGAAGGCGGTCGCCGAGGGGCTCGGCATCCCCGTGCTGCAGCCCGAGCGGCCGGCCGCGGGGCTCGACCTCGGTGCGCCGACGGTCGTCGTCTGCGCGTACGGCCTCTTGATTCCCACCGCGCTTCTCGCCGAGCGGACCTGGCTCAACGTCCATCCATCGTTGCTCCCGCGCTGGCGCGGCGCAGCGCCCGTCGAGCGGGCGATCATGGCCGGTGACCCGGAAACGGGGGTGACGATCCACGAGACGGTCGAGGCGCTCGACGCCGGCCCGGTCGCCGCGCGGGAAGCGTTCCCGATCGGGCCCGAGGACGACGCGGGAGACGTCTTCGCGCGCGCCGCCGAGGTGGCGGCACGCCTGCTCGGCTCCGTGCTCGCCGAACCCGCGCCTGCCTTCCGTCCGCAGGAGGGCGAGCCGACGTACGCGGAGAAAATCGGGCCCGACGACCGCCTGCTCGATCTCACCCGGCCCGCGGAGGAGCTCGTGCGTGTCGTGCGCGCCCTGAGCCCGCACATCGGCGCACGCGCGGAGCTCGAGGGGCGGCGCGTCACCGTCTGGCACGCGCGCGTCGGAGACGACGGTAGCTTCGAGCCGCTCGAGGTCCAGCCGGAGGGCGGCCGGCGGATGGAGGTCACGGCGTGGCGTCGCGGTCTCAGGTGAGCCCCGCGCGGCGCGCCGCGTTCGCGGTGCTGCAGCGCGTGTTCGAGGACGGCGCCTTTGCCGATCGCGCGCTCCGGTCGGAGTCCGCGGCGCTCGACGACCGGGATCGCGCCCTGGCGCAACAGCTTGCCTACGGCTCCGTCCAGCGGGCGCGGACGCTCGACCACGCGATCGAGACGCTCGGACGGCGGCCCGTGCGCAAGCTCGATCCACCGGTACGCGCGGCGCTCAGGCTCGGCTGCTACCAGCTCGCCTTCCTCGACGGCGTCCCGCGCTACGCGGCCGTCAACGAGTCGGTCGAGCTCGTCCGCAAGGCGCGGCTCGAGCGGGCGGTGCCCTTCACGAACGCCGTGCTGCGGAGGCTCGCCGACGGCGCGAGGGAGCTCTGCGACTCGCTCCCCGAAGGGACGCCCGAGGAGGCAGCGCTCCGGCACTCGTACCCCGACTGGGTCGCCGAGACGTGGTGGCGCGAGCTCGGTGCGGACGAGGCCCGGGCGCTCATGCGCGCGCAGAACGCCGAGCCGGAGACCGCGGTGCGACTCGTTCGCGGAGCAGTGGACGGGTCGGAGGATCCGCTGATCCCCGGGGCGTGGGTCGTCGAACGGGTCGACGAGAAGGCCGTCGCCGAGGGCCGGGTCTGGCCGCAGAGCCGCGGATCGCAGCTCGTCGGTCACACGGTCGGCTCGTTGCCCGGCGAGCGGACGCTCGACCTCTGCGCGGCGCCGGGCGGCAAGGCGACGATGCTCGCCGGCGAGGTCGTCGCGGTCGAGGTCGACGAGGCGCGCGCCGAGCGGCTGGAGAAGACGGTGCGCCGCCTCGGGGCCTCGGACGTGCGTGTCGTCCATGCGGACGGGCGCGAGCTTCCGCCCGAGCTGGACGGCTTCGACCGCGCCCTCGTCGATGCACCCTGCTCCGGGCTCGGCGTCCTCGCGTCCAGGCCCGATCTCCGCTGGCGCGCCGAGTCCCTGCCAGAGCTGCAGCTCGAGCTCCTGCGCGCCGCGATCGGGCGAGTCCGGCCGGGAGGAGCGGTCATCTACTCGACGTGCACGATCAACGCCGAGGAGAACGAGGCCGTCGTCGACGCTGTCGTCGGCGAGGGGCTCGTGTCGACCGACCCGAAGCTCGGTGACGAGTGGCCGGCGTTCCGGCACCGCTCGCGTCCCGAGCTCCTGCAGACGCTGCCGCACGTGCACGGGACGGGCGGCTTCTTCGTCGCCCGCCTTGTCGTGCGCTGAACGAGGCCGTTGCCGCAGTACGATCGCGCCGTGGCGTGGAGCGACTGGATCCGGGACGGCGTCGAGGTCGAGCCCTCGCTCTACGCGGCGGACTTCCGGCGCCTCGGCGAGCAGATCGACGCCCTGCTCGGCGCCGGCTGCAGGGTGTTCCACTTCGACTGCGGCGACGGGCACTTCGTCCCGCCCGTGACGATGGGGCCGGTCGTGCTCCGCTCGATCGCGCCGGGCATCCACGCGGCCGGCGGCGTGCTCGACTGTCACCTGATGGTCGACGACCCGGTGCACCACTTCGAGGAGTTCGCCGCGTCGGGAGCCGACTCGGTGACCTTCCACGTCGAGGTCACGGCCGATCCCGCCGCGGTCGCCGCGAACGCTCGCGGGCACGGGCTCGGCGTCGGCGTCGTCTTCAACCCCGAGACGACTCCCGCGCGAGCCGCCGAAGCGGCGACCGCGGCCGGGGCCGACATCGTCCTCTGCATGAGCATCCATCCCGGGTACTCGGGCCAGGCGTTCATGCCGGAGGCGCCCGGCCGGATCGCCGAGCTGGCGACTCTCGTCGACGTCCCGATCCAGGTCGACGGCGGCGTCGGAGAGGACAATGCGGGCGCGCTGCGCGAGGCGGGGGCGTCGCTCTTCGTCGCGGGAAGCTCGGTCTTCGGCGCCGGCGAGCCGGCCGAGGCCTACCGACGCCTGCGCGCTGCGGTCGTATGAGCATCGAGCGGGCGCTCGAGCTCGCCGAGGCGGAGGCGGGGCGCGGCTACCCGAACCCGACCGTGGGCGCGGTCGTCGTCTCCGCCGAGGGCGCAACGCTCGGGGAGGGAGTCACCGAGCCGGCCGGCGGTCGGCATGGGGAGATCGTCGCCCTCGACGCCGCGGGTGACGCCGCACGCGGGGCGACGCTCTACGTGACGATGGAGCCGTGTGCGCACCATGGCCGGACGCCGCCGTGCGTCGACCGAATCATCGAGGCGGGCATTACCCGCGTCGTCGCGGGGTGCCTCGACCCCAACCCTCTCGCCGAGGGCGGGCTCGAACGGCTGCGCACGCACGGGATCGACGCCGAGCTGCTCGACCTGCCACGAGCTCGGCGCCAGAACGAGGCGTGGCGGACATGGGTGGCGCGGCGGCGGCCGCACGTGATCCTCAAGCTCGCCGTCTCGGTGGACGGTCGTGCCACGGTGCCCGGCCGCCGCTGGGTCACGGGCGACGAGTCACGGCTTCGGGTGCACGAGCTGCGCGCCTCAGTGGATGCGGTCGGCGTCGGGATGGGAACGGTGCGGGCCGATGCGCCCCGGCTCGATGCGCGCGACGTCGCGGTCGTCCGGCAGCCGCGCCGCCTGGCCTTTGGACGCGGCCCGTCGCCCGCCGCGTCGGAGCTCGAGCTGCGCGACGGGACGCTCGTCGACGAGCTCGCGACGCTCGCCGGCGAAGGCGTGCAATCGCTTCTGCTCGAGGGCGGCCCGACGATCGCCGCCGCGTTCCTCGCAGACGACCTCGTCGACCGGCTGCTCGTCTTCGTGGCACCTGTCCTTGCGGGGGGCGGAGTGCCCATGCTCGCGGAGCTGACGCGACCGATCGACCTTGGCGCTCCGGAGGTCGAGAAGGTGGGTGACGACGTGCTGCTGTCGTGGCGGCTCCACGAGACCTAGGAAGAGGGGCGAGGCTGAAGCCACGCCCCATGGGCGGGTAGCCTCGGGCCCATGTTCACGGGGATCGTGCGCGAGGTCGGGCGCGTCGTCGCGGTGGAAGGCGGACCGGAGGGGCGGACGCTCGTCGTCCAGGCGTCTCAGACCGCGGCGGGGACGGGGGTCGGCGACTCGGTTGCGATCGGCGGTGTCTGCCTGACCGCCGAGGCCGTCGAGGGCGAGCGCATGCGCTTCCACGCGGTCGCGGAGACATTGCGCCGGACGAGCCTGGGCCGGATGACGGAGGGAGCCGACGTCAACGTCGAGCCGGCGTTGCGGGCAGGCGAGCCCCTGGGCGGCCACTACGTCCAGGGCCACGTCGACGGCCTTGGCGCGATCGGCTCGGTGGAGGCGGAGGGCGACGGACTGCGGGTCGTCGTCGAGGCGCCGCCCGAGATCCTGCGCTACTGCGTCGAGAAGGGCTCGATCACGGTCGACGGCGTCTCGCTGACGGTCGCGGAGCTGCTCGAGGATGCGTTCGCAGTCGCGCTCGTCCCGCACACGCTCGAGGCGACGACGCTTCGCGACCTCGCTCCGGGGCAGCCGGTGAACCTCGAGGCCGACGTGCTGGCCAAGTACGTCGAGCGGCTCGTGGCGCCAGGGCTACGATGACCCGGTGACAGCCGTGTCCGAGCCCGAGACGAGCCCCTTCGCGTCCATCGAGGACGCGATCGAAGAGATCCGCGCCGGTCGCTTCGTCGTGGTCGTCGACGACGAGGACCGCGAGAACGAGGGCGACCTCACGATCGCCGCGCAGTTCGTCACGCCCGACGCCGTCAACTTCATGGCCATGCACGGTCGTGGGCTGATCTGCCTGTGCCTGACCCCCGAGCGCTGCGACGAGCTGGGGCTGCGCCAGATGACCGACCAGAACGAGGCGCAGTTCGGCACCGCCTTCACGGTCACGATCGAGGCGCGCGACGGCGTCTCCACCGGAATCTCCGCGGCCGATCGGGCGCTGACGATCCAGGTCGCCGTCGATCCGACCTCGACGCCGCACGACGTCGTCTCGCCGGGACACGTCTTCCCGCTCCGCGCACGCCCCGGCGGCGTGCTGCAGCGCTCCGGCCAGACCGAGGCGGCCGTCGACCTAGCCCGCCTCGCGGGGCTCGCCCCGGCGGGGGTCGTCTGCGAGATCATGAACGACGACGGCACGATGGCCCGCGTCCCCGACCTGGTCGGGTTCTGCGAGCGCCACGGCCTCAAGCTCGTCACCGTCGCCGACCTGATCGAGTACCGCAAGCGGACGGAGAAGCTGATCGAGCGGGTCGTCTCGGTGCAGCTCCCGACCGCCCACGGAGACTTCCGGGCGGTCGCCTATCGCGAGACGCTGACCGGCAAGCAGCACGTGGCGCTCGTCAAGGGCGACGTGGATGGCGCGGAGAACGTGCTCGTGCGTGTCCACTCCGAGTGCCTGACCGGCGACGTGTTCCACTCGCGGCGCTGCGATTGCGGCGAGCAGCTCGACCAGGCCCTGCGGCGGATCGAGCAGGAGGGAAGCGGCGTGCTGCTCTACCTCGCGCAGGAGGGCCGCGGGATCGGGCTGCTGAACAAGCTCCGCGCCTACGAACTGCAGGAGCAGGGGCTAGATACCGTCGAGGCCAACATCGAGCTCGGCTTCAAGGCCGACCCGCGCGAGTACGGCATCGGCTCGCAGATTCTGGCCGACCTCGGGCTGACGACCATTCGCGTCCTGACGAACAACCCGCGGAAGATCTCCGGGATCTCGGGCTACGGGCTGACGGCGGTCTCGCAGGAGCCGATCGAGGTCGAGCCGAACGACGAGAACCGCGGCTACCTCGAGACGAAGCGCGACAAGCTGGGCCACACGATCGGCGGCCCGGCGCACCACCAGGGCGAGCGCTACGGGCCCGACGAGACCTGAGAAAGGACGGACGGATGAGCGACCTGGAGCGGCCGGGTGACGAGCGCGGCTGGGGGACGGGCGAGAGCCAGAGCGACGACATCGAGCACGCGAGCGAGAACGTGCTCGAGGGCTGGCCCCCCGCGACGTCCGTCGACGAGCCGCCCGAGGAGCCGGCCGAGCCGGAGCCCTTCGAGGCGCTCGTCGAGCCCGAGCCCGAGCCCGCGCCGGAGCCGGCCGCCGAGGCGGAGGTCGCCGACGAGCCGGTGGCCCCAGAGGCTCCGCTCGCGCCGCCCGAGCCCGTCGAGACGAGCTCGGAGCACGCGCCGGGCGAGCTCGAGATCCCGCCCGGCTACTCCGTCCTCGAAGGCGAGCCGCGCGGCGGCAGGCGCGCGGTCGGAATCGTGGTCAGCCGCTTCAACGGTGAGGTCACCGGCCGCCTGCTGGACTCAGCGCTCGAGGAGCTCGAGGCCAGAGGCGTCGAGGCGGGATCGGTCACCGTGATGCCCGTTCCCGGCGCGTTCGAGCTGCCGCTCGCGGCGATGGCGCTCGCCAAGACGCGCCGCTTCGCCTGCGTCGTCGCGCTGGGCTGCGTCATCCGCGGCGACACGCCCCACTTCGACTACGTCGCGAGCGAGGCGGCCTCCGGGCTCCAGCTGGCCGCCATCGAGACCGGCGTCCCCGTCTCGTTCGGTGTGCTCACGCTCGACCGGGCGGACCAGGCCGAGCCGCGCTACGACAAGGGCGCCGAGGCGGTCCGTACGGCGCTCGAGATGGCGGATCTGTTCTCGAACTTGCGCGCGGCCGCGGCCCGCTGAGTGCGGGCGGCCGCTCTAGACGGCCTTGACGACTTTGCCGGCCTTGAGACAGCGCGTACAGACGTAGTCGCGGGTCGGCTTGCCGTCGAGGACGAGCCGGACGCGCTGCAGGTTCGGGTTGAAGCGGCGCTTCGTGGCGACCATGGAGTGCGACCGGTTGTTGCCGGTCGAGGGCTTCTTCCCGCAGATGGCACAGACTCTGGACATGCGGCCGCGGAGTGTAGCACCGGGCCTACGGACGCCCAGGGCAGTTGCGACCGCGACAGCGGGCGCCTTCAAGGATCTGTCCCCGCCGCAGGCGGGGGATCCGAGCGGCGGGAATCCGCTTCTGCGAATTCCCGCTCGCGAACAGACATAGACTCGCTCACGTGAAGAAGGGCACCGTCCTTCTGCGCGAGACGGCGCACGGTCGCGTGATGATGACGACGAGCGCGATCGCGGCGGTCGCCGGGCGCGCCGTCGAGGAGTCGTTCGGCGTCGTCGACCAGGCGGGGCGGAGGCGCGGGGCGATGCGGCTGCTCGCGCGGGGCAAGAACGACCCCGGCGTCCGGGTCCGCGAGACCGACGGCGGACTGGCGCTCGAGCTCCACGTCGTCGTCGACCACGGCATCAACCTCGCCGAGGTGACGGCGATGGTCCAGTCCCGCGTCACGTACGAGGTCGAACGTCACACCGGGCTCGACGTCAAGGCGGTCGACGTCCACGTGGACAGCGCGCGGAGAGCCGAGTGATCGACCTTCCCACCGTCCGGTGGCTCGCCGCGGCCGCGCTCGAGAACGTCGAACGACATCGAGGCCGGATCAACGCGCTCAACGTCTACCCCGTCCCCGACGGCGACACGGGCACGAACCTCCAGAAGACCATGGAGGGGATCGTCGCCGAGCTCGACCGCTCGGAGGCGGCCACCACGGCGCAACTGGCCGCGGACGTGCAGCGCGCCGCGACGATGGAGGCCAAGGGCAACTCCGGCGTCATTCTCTCGACGATCGTCCGCGGCATGGCCCGAGTCCTCGGCGAGGGCGACCAGGTCGACGGCGACGTGATGGCCGAGGCATTCCGTGCGGGGACGACGAGCGCGTACCACGCTGTGAAGCTTCCGGTGGAGGGGACGATGCTGACCGTGATCCGTGAGATGGCCGAGGAGGCGGAGCTTCGGGACGTGCGCGCGCTGCCGGTCGTCGAGGGCCTCACGCGGGTCGTCGCGCGTGGCGACGACGCGGTTCGCCGCACGCCCGAGATGCTCGACAAGCTCCGCGAGGCGGGCGTCGTCGACGCCGGCGGCGCCGGCCTGGTCGAGCTCGTCCGCGGCGTCCTCCACGCACTCACCGGCGAGCCGCTTCCCGACGTTCCGGAAGTAACGGACGAGATCAGCGAGGAGTCGATCCACCACGAGGAGTCGGAGTACCGGTACTGCACGGTCTTCGTGGTCGAGGGCGAGGCACTCGACCTCGACGCGCTGCACGCAAGCCTCGAGCCGCTCGGTGACTCGCTGCTCGTCACGGGGGACGCGACGGTCGCGAAGGTGCACGTCCACACCGACGAGCCCGAGGGCGCCCTCGACCGCGGACGGGCGGTCGGGGTCGTCGACGCCGCGCGCGTCGAGATCGGGGACATGCACAGCCAGGCCTCGGAGCGCGAGCGCTGGCTCGCGCAGCTCCACGCCGCCGCGCAGGCGCCGCCGCGCGAGGTGGCGCTCGTCGCGGTCGCGCAGGGGAGCGGCAACCGCGACATCCTCCGCAGCGAGGGCGCAGAGATCGTCATCGAGGGCGGACAGACGATGAACCCCTCGGTCGGGCAGATCCTCGAGGGCGTGACCGCGGTCAACGCCGATCATGTGATCGTCCTGCCGAACAACTCGAACGTCCGGCTTGCCGCCGAGAACGCCGCGGCGGAGTCGACGAAGGACGTCCGCGTGATCGAGACGAGCTCCGTGCCGGAGGGGATCGTCGCCGCCTTCGCGTTCGACGCGGGCAAGGACGTCGACGCCAACGAGGAGGCGATGCGCAGCGCCATCGACGGCCTCGCCGTCGGCGAGATCGTGCAGGCCTCCCGCGACGCGACCGTCGACGGGATCGCTGCGGCGGAGGGGGACTTCCTCGCGCTGCTGGACGGGCGGGCATTCGCGGCCTCTCACGAGCTCGACGCGGTGCTCGACGGGCTGCTGGACCGCTTCTCGCAGGACGGCCGCTCTTTCGTCCAGGTGCTCCGCGGCGAGGGCGCGCCCGACGCCGGGGAGATCGAGCCACGGATCGAGGCGCGGGGGATGGACGCGGACGTGAAGTGGGGCGGCCAGCCTCACTACCCGCTCCTTCTCTCGGCGGAGTAGCGCGTGGCGATCCGGGTCCTGCTCGTCGAGGACAACGACGTCTACCGGTCGTCGCTGGAGCTCCTGCTCGGCCTGCAGGCGGGGCTCGAGGTCGTCGGCGCGTTGGCGAGCGGAGCCGAGGCCGCCGACGCGTCACGACGACTCCGGCCCGACGTCGTCGTCATGGACTACCGGCTCCCCGGCCTCGACGGTGCGGCCGCGACGCGTGCCGTGATCGAGGCGTCCGGGGCCGCGGTCGTGTGCCTCACCGCCGAGGCGACCGCAGACGAGCGCGAGGAGATCCTCCGCTCCGGCGCCGTCGAGCTCGTCGAGAAGGGCGGCACCGTCGACGGGCTCGCGGACACGATTCGACGTGCGGTGGGGTCTGGCGCCGGAGGTGCCTGACCCCAGCGGCGACTCGTCGACAGCGACGCGTCACCGGGGACAGGCACCTGACGGTGCCAGACCCCATAGGCTCCCTGCATGCGCCTCACACGCGAGAACACCGCGATCGTCCTCGACTCGACCTCCGACTTCGTGGACGCGCGCGACCGGCACGCGAACATGCGGCTCGTCCCGCTCTACGTCCTCTTCGACGGCGAGGCGCTCCGAGACCACGTCGACATCACGCCGGAGGGCTTCTACGAGCGGCTCGCCGCGGCGAAGACGCTGCCGACCACCTCGCAGCCGACGCCGGCCGACTTTCTCGCGACGTACGAGGAGCTGGCCGCCGCGGGCTTCGACCGTATCTGGTCGCTCCACCTGACCTCGAAGCTGTCGGGGACCTTCGAGTCGGCGCAGCGCGCTGCGGCGCAGCTCGGCGACGACCGCGTCCGGGTCGTCGACACGGAGACGGCCTCGCTGTCGGTCGCGATGCTCGCGGAGGCGATCGACCGGCGCCTCGGCGACGGGACGACGGACGAGGAGGTCGGGGAGCTCGTCGAGCGGTTCAAGCGCTCGAACCGCGTCGTCTTCACCGTCGCGACGCTCGAGTACCTGCAGAAGGGCGGCCGCATCGGCAAGGCGCAGGCACTCGCGGGCTCGCTGCTCAACGTGAAGCCGATCCTCACCGTCGAGGACGGCGTGGTCGTCCCGCTCGGACGCGTGCGTGGACGCCAGAAGGCACTCGAGGAGTTCGCGAAGCTGTTCGCCGCCGAGACAGAGGACGGCGACGGGCTCGGGCTCCACATCGCGATCGCGCACGCGAACGCGCCGGAGTGGATCGACGTGATCACCCACATGGCGCACAGGGTGCGGCCGAAGGCCACGCTCGATCTCGTCGAGCCGCTCGGCGCGGTAGTAGGCACGCACGCCGGTCCCGGTGCGGTCGGCTTCTTCTGGTTCCAGGATTGACGTCGCTTCGCGACGTCAATGCCTAGAAGCCCCGGCCGGGCACGCTCGTAGACTCGGTGGCGATGGCCCATTCCGTCACGGTCCGGCGGACGCAGTCCGGCTTCGCCGGTGTAGACCCGCCGAAGCCCTGGCCGGCGCCCCGATCGATGCCGCGCCCCGAGCGGCTCGACATTCCGGTCGAGACGCTTCCCGGCGTCGGCCCCGCCCTGCGGCGCAAGCTCGGACGGCTCGGCATCGCGACCGTCGGGGACGTCCTCGCGCACCGGCCGCGCCGCTACGAGTCGGCGGCCGAGGAGCGCACGATCGCACAGCTCTTCGGTGACGAGGAGGCGGTGCTCGACGTCGTCGTCCGCCGCGCATCGGGCCGGAGGCGCGGGCGCCTCCACATCCTGACCGCACACGTCGCGGACGGAACGGGGGAGATTCGGGCGACCTGGTTCAACCAGCCGTGGCTCGAGTCGAGGCTCGTCCCGGGAACGCGGCTGCGCCTGCGGGGGAAGCCGAATCGCTACGGCTTCCAGGTCTCGACGTACGACATCGGTGATGCCGCGCAAACGGCCGACTTTGCGCCCGTCTACCCGTCGACCGCCGACCTGGCCCAGAAGACGCTGCGGAGCCTGAGCGAGGCGGCGTTCGCGTACGCCCGCGACGGCGGCGAGCCTCTGCCGGCCGCGGTGCGCGCGTCGGAGCCGCTGCCCCTCCGCGCCGACGCGCTGGTCCGGCTCCACCGTCCGCGCTCGGAGGACGAGGCCGAGCGGGCGCGCCGGCGGCTCGCCCTCGACGAGCTCCTCACGCTGCAGCTCGCGCTCGCGCGCCGCGCAGCCGAGCGGGAGGTGCTCGTCGCAGAGGCGCTGGCGCCGCCGGACGACCTCGTCGCCCGTTACCGCGAAGCACTGCCGTTCACGCTCACGGCCGCGCAGGAGCACGCAATCGGGGAGATCGACGCCGACCTCGCCCGGACGACGCCGATGCAGCGTCTCCTGCAGGGCGACGTCGGTTCTGGCAAGACGGCCGTCGCGCTCTACACGCTGCTGCGCGCGGTCGAGGGCGGCCGCCAGGGCGCGCTGATGGCGCCGACGGAGACGCTCGCAGAGCAGCACTTCCTCACGATCGAGGGGCTCTGCGCCGTGCTCGGCGTCCGGGTCGCGTTGCTCACGTCGAGCATCACCGCGCGGGAACGACGTGCCGCACATCAGCTCGTCGCGTCGGGGGACGTCGGGGTCGCGGTCGGCACGCACGCCCTCATCGAGCGGGAGGTCGAGTTCGCCGACCTCGCCGTCGCCGTCGTCGACGAGCAGCACCGCTTCGGCGTCGAGCAACGGGCCGCGCTCGCCGAGGGCCGAAGCCCGCACGTCCTCCACATGACCGCGACGCCGATCCCACGGACGCTCGCTCTCACGGTGTACGGCGACCTCGCCGTGTCGGAGATCGCGGCCCCGCCCGCGAATCGCAAGCCGATCGTCACGGCCTGGGTGAGCGAGGAGCGGAGCGCCGAGGCGTACGCGCGTCTCCGGCGCCACCTCGACGACGGCCGCCAGGCGTACGTCGTGTGCCCGCTCGTCGAGGGCTCGGAGACGACGCTCGCACGCGCCGCCGAGGACGAAGCGGAGCGACTGCGGACGAACGAGCTTCGCGATTATCGCGTCGGCTGCGTCCACGGCCGCCTGAAGACGACCGAGCGGAGGGCCAGGATGTCCGCCTTCACCGCCGGCGAGCTCGACGTCCTCGTTGCGACGACCGTGATCGAGGTCGGCGTCGACGTCCCGAACGCGACGATCATGATCGTCCAGGAGGCAGACCGCTTCGGCCTCGCCCAGCTCCATCAGCTACGCGGCCGCGTCGGCCGGGGAGCGGAGCAGTCGTACTGCCTGCTCGTCTCGCGTCACCGCGACGAGCTCTCCGAGGTCGCCGTCGAGCGCCTCGAGGCGATGGTCTCGACGACCGACGGTTTCGAGCTCGCCGAGCGGGACCTCGAGATCCGCGGTGAGGGGCAACTCGTTGGTGCGCGGCAGTCCGGCATCACGGACCTTCGCTTCACCCGCCTGCGGGCCGACCGCGACCTGCTCGAGCGAGCGAAGGAACTGGCCGCCCAGCTCGAGGGAGAGACGTTTCTCGAGGCCGAGGTCGAGCGCCTCCTCGGCGAGGCCGAGCACGTCGGTGAGAGCTGATACGGTGGTGGCCACGGATGACCACCATCGGGATCAAGGAGCTGCGAGATACGTTGACACGGACGATTCGCCGCGTCGAGGCAGGGGACCGTGTCGAGATCACGCGCGACGGCAAGCCGGTCGCGCTCATCGTGCCGGTTCCGGCGGATCCGCTCTCGCGCCTCGTCGCGGAGGGGCGCGCTCGGCCGGCGGCGCGGCCGCTCCGGCCGACGGTGCCGGCGACCACGTGGCCGCTCGACCGCAGCTCGACGGAGATCATCTCGGAGGGCCGAGAGGATCGCTTCTAGAGACGGCGTCCTCTACGCGGACTCGTCGGCGCTCGTGAAGCTCTTCCTGCGGGAGGCCGAGAGCGCGGCGCTCGTTCGGGCCGTCAGCGATCGCATCGTGGCGACGAGCGCGATCTCGTCGGTCGAGATCGTCCGCGCGATCCGCGTCGCGAGCGCATCGGACGACATCGAGTGGGACCTGGACGACGTTCTCGGCGGATGCACGATCGTCGGCGTCGAGGAGGACGTCGTCCGATCGGCAACCGCCCTTGCGGGTCCCGGCCTTCGGGCTCTCGATGCGGTGCACCTCGCCAGCGCGCTCCATGTAGGAGCGCGCGCGATGGTCGTGTACGACCGGCAGCTGGCGCGTGCCGCACGGAGTGCGGGGCTTTCGGCCGAGTCGCCCGGCGTCGCCTGACCTTGCGGATCATCGCGGGCACCCACAGGGGGCGTCGCATCGCGGCGCCGAAGGGTGGGCACACCCGGCCGACCGGTGACCGCGTCCGCGAGGCGCTCTTCAGCCTCGTCGGGCCGGTCGACGGGGCCTCGGTGCTCGACCTCTATGCCGGCTCGGGCGCACTCGGGCTCGAGGCGCTTTCGCGCGGCGCCCGGCGGTGCGTCTTCGTCGACACGGACGGGGCGGCGTGCCGGGCGATCCGCGCCAATCTCGAGACGCTCGAGCTGACCGGCGGCCTCGTGACGCAGCGCGACGCGCTTGCCATGCTGCGCGAGGAGCGCACCGCCGGGAGACACCACGAGCTGCTGCTCCTCGACCCGCCCTACGAGCGCTGGCAGGCGCTCGAGGCGCGGCTCGCGGAGCTGGTTGCGGCGGTCGTCGCCGAGGCGGGGATGGTCGTCGTGGAGACGGACGCACGCGTCGAGCCGACGCTCCCCCTCGACCTCGTCACGACGCGACGATACGGTTCCGCCCGTCTCACCCTCTTCGCGCCATGACCGACCGCCCGCCCATCGTCGCAATCAACCCCGGGACATTCGACCCGGTGACGCTCGGCCACGTCGACGTCATCCGCCGCGCGGCGGCGACCTTCGACCGGGTCGTCGTGGGTGTCGTCCGCGACCCGCATCACAAGCAGACGACGTTCACCGTCGAGGAGCGCGTCGCGTTCCTCGAGGACGCGCTCGCAGGGCTCGACAACGTCGTCGTCGACGTGTTCAGCCAGCTGGTCGTCGACTTCGCCCGCAAGCACGGCGCCCGCACGATGGTGAAGGGGCTGCGTGTGATCGCGGACTTCGAGTGGGAGTTCCAGATGAACCGGCTCAACCACCTGCTCGCGCCGGAGGTCGAGACGATGTACGTCATGTCGAGCCCCGAGTTCGCGTTCGTCTCCTCGAGCGGCGTCAAGGAGATCGCGTCGTTCGGCGGCAAGGTCGAGAGCCTCGTTACGCCCATGGTCGCGAAGCGCTTCCGCGAGCTCTACCCGAACGGGCGTCCAGGCCCTCCGCTGAGCCCCGACGAGTAATGCGTGGGGGAACCCATGGTTCCCCCACGGGCCCCCTCCTCGGGTTTGCAACAAGACAAGCGCCACTGGGCCTCCCGGCCGGCAAAGCCGGCCTCCGGCCGCAACGGTTCGCCGTTCCGACCTCCTGAGTAGACCCTCATCGCATTCAACCGGTTGCAAGGGTGACAGACCTCCGAGGCCGAAGGCCGGCTTTGCCGGCCGGGAGGCCAAGCACGCAAGAACCGTGAACGACGCTGAAGGAGGGGGCTCGTGGGGGAACCATGGGTTCCCCCACGTCCTGAACCGCGAGTACCATCCGTGACATGGACGTCCTCGTACTCATCGACAAGCTCGACGATCTCGTGCACAACGCCAAGGCGGTCCCGCTGACCGACCAGGTTCGCATCGATCGCGAGGAGATCTACGACATCCTCGACCAGATGCGCGCGACGATCCCCGAGGAGATCAAGCAGGCCCGCTGGATCGTCAAGGAACGTCAGGAGATGCTCGCCGAGGCAAAGCGCGAGTGCGACCGCCTGATCGGCGAGGCGCGCGAGCAGGCGATGCGGGAGGCATCGCAGACCGAGATCGTGAAGCTCGCGGAGCGCCAGTCGCAGGACATCGTCGAGGAGGCTCGCCGCGACGCGCGCGAGACGCGCCTCGAGATGGAGGACTGGGCCGACGGCATCCTCTCGACGCTCGAGGTCAACCTCGACAAGTTCCTCGGCGCGGTGCGCCGCGGCCGTGAGCGTCTCCACGAGCGCTCGCAGGAGACAGTGGTCGCGGGGATCGGCCCGATCGACCGCGACGGCCGCTCGCCCGACGTCGACAGCTACCAGTAGGTGGGGCGGGCCCTGACGGGCCCGCCCCACGACACGATCAGCCGAGCGGCACCTGGACGAGCCGGTATCCGGCCACGCCGGCCAGCTCGGGGTCGCCCTGCCGGAACGCCTTCACGAAGAACTGCACGGAGTACGCCGGGCGCAGTTCCGGGAAGTCGCGCTCGGGGGTCACGGTCAGCTGCAGCCAGCCGTCCTGCCCGGTCTTCTGATCCTGCGCGTTCCTCGTCACGAGCGGCGTCGAGCGGAGGAACACGAGGGCGTCGCGGACGACGTAGCCGCGGGTGTCCTTCACCTTGACCCGCACGGTGATCGGCTCGGTCCGCGAGCGGATCGGGTTCGGCGAGAACTGCACCTGATCGACGACGAGCCGCTGGTCCGGCGGCACGCTCGTCACCGGGATCGACTTCTCGCCGTTCGGCAGCGTGATGACGCCTGCCGGGCCGGGTGGCGTCTGCGGTCCCTGCACGGTGGGGCTCGGGGCCGTCAGCCGGCTCGCCTCACCACGGCTGTTGCGTGCGATCACGCGGGCACGGATGGTCTTGCCGACGTCGCCTTCCCGCAGCCCGTAGGCGTCGTCCTGGAAGCCCTGCTGCACGATGCAGTTGTTGCCGGCCGTGTCACACCGCAGCCAGCGGAACGTGTACGTGATCGGCTGCTGCCCGTTCCACGTCCCCGGGGTGACGTGCAGCGTCTGCCCCTGCGCGGCCGTCCCCGACAGGGTCGGCGCCTGCACGCTCACCGGCTTGCCTGCGTCGGGTGCTCGCACGAGCCCGCTTGCATTCGAGGCAACCGTCTTCGAGCCGTCGGCGTTCGACGCGGTCACGCGAACGCGAAGCCGATGGTCGACGTCGGCCGTCGCGACGACGTACTTCGTCGTCGTCGCGCCCCCGATCGCGGCACAGTCCCCGCCGCTCGGGAGGCCGCCGCCCCTCGGACAGCGCACCCACTGGTAGGCGTAGCTCGTCGGTGAGCCGGTCCACGTTCCCTGGCTCGCGGTGAGCGTCGAGCCCACGGTCGCCGATCCGCTGATCCGCGGCTCCGCCGTGTTGGTCGGGCTGGCCTGCGTGACGGCCCCGCTGCCCGCCGGAAGCGCGAGCACCGTCGCGAGCGACGCGAGCGCCGCAGCGGCGAGCGTCCAGAGCGCGCCGATCTTTCGTGTCGTACGCATCGCATGTCCTTTCGTCGAATGTGACGACACAGGACTAGCCCGGATCCGAAGGTTCGAACCACCTTCTTACGGAAGCTTCACTCGCCTTACGAATCGATCATCACAATCGTCGCGAGGGCGGGCGCTACCCTCGTCCCGTGGCGCGTTTCTCGGTCAGAGGCCTTCGTCTCCGCCCCGGTCAGGAGCACCACGAGTCGCTCCGGCTCGTGCTCGACCCGCTCGTCCTCGGGGGTGAGACGTACCACACAGTGCCGCCCGAAACGCCGGCCGAGCTGGTCGTCCAGCGAGCCGCGACCGGCGACATCTTCCGCCTGGCGCTCTCGACCCGGCTCGAAGGGCCGTGTATGCGGTGCCTCGCTCCTGCGAGCCTCACGGTCGAGGTCCACGCACAGGAATACGACGCGACCGACGCCGGCGCCGACGAGGAGTTGCGCAGCGAGTACGTCTCCGACGGGGAGCTCGACGCCGGCGCGTGGGCGCGGGACCAGGTAGCGCTCGCGCTCCCCGACCAGATCCTGTGCCGCCCCGACTGCGCCGGTCTCTGCCCGATCTGCGGCAAGGACCTGAACGTCGAGCCGCACGAGCACGCCGAGGAGGCGGTCGATCCCCGCTGGGCGGCGCTCGAGGCGTTCCGGACCGACGCGCCGGACGGCTGATACGGTGCGCTTGCGCTTCGGCGCATGCCCATGACGGACTGATCGCGGACTCACGCTCCTGTCGGCCCTCCTTTCCGGAGGTGCCGCGTCCCGTCCAGTCAGGAGGTCCTCGTCGTGCGTGCCCGCCTTACCGGCGTTGCGAAGTCCCACGGAGCGCAGGTCGTCCTCGAGAACGCGTCGCTCGAGGTCGGTCCTCGCGCGCGCATCGGGCTCGTCGGGCCGAACGGCGTCGGCAAGTCGACCGTCCTGCGGCTGCTCGGGGGCGAGGAGGCACCCGATGCCGGCGTCGTCGCGCTCGATCCGCCGCGGGCGACAGTCGCCCATCTCCGGCAGGAGCCGGAGCGGCGTCCCCGCGAGACGCTTCGCGCGCGGCTGGCACGGCTGACCGGCGTCGCTGCGGCCGAGCTCGAGCTCGAGGCCGCGGCAGACGCTCTCGCCCGCGACGCGGACACGACCCACGCGATGTCCGACCGCTACGACGTGGCCCTCGCGCGGTTCCTCGCGCTCGGCGGCGGCGACCTCGACGCGCGCGCGGCGGCGACGTGCGCGCGGGTCGGGCTCGGCGTCGACCTCGACAGAGTGTTCGACGGACTCTCCGGCGGCGAGGCGGCACGGGTGTCCCTCGCGGCTGTCCACCTCGTGAAAGCCGACCTGCTTCTCCTGGACGAGCCGACGAACGACCTCGACGGGGACGGGCTCGCGCAGCTCGAGGCGTTCGTGGACGGCTTCCCCGGGGCGATCGTCCTCGTCTCGCACGATCGGGCGTTCCTCGACCGGACGGTCAGGCGCATCGCGGAGATCGACCCCCGCTCGCACGCCATCGTCGAGTGGGCGGGCGGTTGGTCGGACTACGCCCGGCGCCGCGATGAGGCGCGCCACGCCGCGTATGCGCACTACGCCGATGCCCGCGAGCGTCGGCGTGAGCTCACCACGCTGCTCTCCACGAGACGGACCGAGGCCCGGGCACAGGGGGCAGGCCTCGGCGAGAAGTCTGGCGGGGCCGACCGGCGCGGAACGAACGCGCTGCGCACGAAGGTGCGACAGGCCGAGAAGCTGCTCGAGCGGAACCCGCTTCCCCAGAAGCCGTTCGAGCCCTGGGAGCTCAGGCTCGAGCTCCACTCCACCGGGCGTCTTCCGACGCCGGTGGCACGACTGGCCGGCGCCGTCGTGGAGCGAGGAGCGTTCCGGCTCGGCCCCGTCGACCTCGAGCTTCAGCCGGGAGAGCGTCTCGCCGTGACCGGACCGAACGGCGCCGGCAAGTCGACGCTCGTCCGCGCGCTGCTCGGCGAGCTCGAGCTCTCGCGCGGCACGCGCGAGATCGGACGTGGCGTGGTCATCGGCGTGATCGGTCAGGAGCGGACCGGTTACGCGTGGCCGGAGCCGCTGCTCCACGCGTTCACCCACCGCACGGGCCTCGACGCGGTGGACGCGCGGACGCTGCTTGCGAAGTTCGGGCTCGGCGCCGCGCACGTCCTCCGTGCCTGCGAAACGCTCTCGCCGGGCGAGCGCACCCGGGCGCACCTCGCCGAGCTCCAGGCCGCCGGCGTGAACCTGCTCGTGCTCGACGAGCCCACGAACCACCTCGACCTCGAGGCGGTCGAGCAGCTCGAACAGGCGCTCGCGGGCTGGGACGGCGCGCTCGTCGTCGTCTCGCACGACCGACGGTTCCTCGAGGCGGTCGCACCGACACGGACGCTGGCGCTGCCCGTCGACCGCGTTGATCACGGGAAACGACACGAGTAGCGTGCATTCGGCGTGGACATGGGGAAGCGACGTTTCGCACTCACCGCGGCCGCAGCCGGTCTCGCGATCGTCGCCGCGGTTGCCCTCGCGCTCGTCGTCGGGCTGCGGTCGGGCGGCGATCCCGCGCAGACGCGCGTCAGGATCGAGCCGGCCGACGCCCTGCTCGACGCGCCGCTTCGCATGGGGGTCGACGGCGCCGAGCGGGACGCCCCGGTCGAGCTGACGCTGTCGGCGACGTCTGCCGACGGCGTGTCGTGGTCGGGCAGCCGGAGCGTGCTCGCCGACGACGACGGGCGGATCTCGGTCGACGCAGGCCCGCTCGTCACCGCGCTTCACCCCACTGGTGTGCCGGACTCGGCGAAGCTGGGGCTCGTTCCGCCGAACGGCACCCTCGAGCTGCGCCTGGGTGCGCGGCAGGGCGATCGGGGGCTGGGCACTGCCGTCGCCACCAGGGAAATGGTGGGGCCGGGTGTCTCGGCGCGCGACCTGACCGTCGCGCGCGACCGCCTCACCGGTCGCTACTGGACGGGACCGCCCCGCGATCGCAGGCCCGTCGCCGTCCTCGCGGTCGGCGGGAGCGAGGGCGGCTACGGCAACGCATGGCAGGCAGGGCTTCTCGCCTCGCACGGATATCCCGTTCTCCAACTCGCGTACTTCCGCGCGCCGGGGCTTCCGAAGGAGCTCCGTGCGATCCCGCTCGAGTACCTCGAACGAGCGCTCGAATGGCTCCACACCAGGCCGGGCGTGAAAGCCGTCGTGATGATCGGCACCTCGCGCGGCGGCGAGCTCGCCCTGCTCGTCGGCTCGACGTATCCCGCGCTCGTCGAGGGCGTAGCGGCGTACGTCCCGTTCGACGCGGTCGGCCCCGGCTCGTGGACGCGTCGCGGCGAGTCGATACCGCCGGCCTCGAACCCGGATCCGAGGATTCCGGTAGAGCGCATCCGCGGCCCGGTCTTCCTCGTCGGCGCTGGTCAGGATCAGGTGTGGGGCTCGGGGTACGGCACCACGGCGGTTCGCACGAGACGGCTCGAGCACGGTCGGAAGGACACCGAGGCGCTCGTGTTCGACGACGCTGGTCATGCAGTCGGCCTCGCAGTCCCGTACCTCCCGGTGTCCACCGAGTTCTCGTCGAACGGATTCACGCTCGAGTCTGGAGGCACACGCCAGGCAGACGCTCTCGCCCGCACCGCATCCTGGCCCCGACTGCTCGCGCTGCTCGATCGGGTGGGGCGGGACACGGGCTGAACCGCCTCTTCCTCTCCGCTACCATGGCGAGTCGCTCATGGCCGTTCCGAAGCGCAAGACCTCGAAGTCCCGTCGCGACAAGCGCCGCGCGCAGCACGCCATCGGCGCGCCGCGCGTCTCGACCTGCGAGAACTGCGGCTCGCCGAAGCAGTCGCATCGCGCCTGCCCGACCTGCAAGACGTACCGCGGGCGCGAGGTCAGGCCGCTGCGGGCGCCGGCTCCGTAGAGCGGCGCGCCTCCATGGCTATCCGCGTCGCGGTCGACGCCCTGGGCGGCGATCACGCGCCGGTCGAGGTCGTCGCGGGCGCCGTCGCAGCCGCCTCCGAGTCGATCACCCCAGTCCTCTTCGGGCCGGCAGCCCTCGATGCCGAGGGGCTCGAGCTCGTTGCATGCGCCGACGCGATCGAGATGCACGAGAAGCCCGCCGAGGCCGTCCGGGCGAAGCCCGATTCGTCGCTCGTCCGCGCGGTCAAGGCCGTCGGCGACGGCGACGCCGACGCCGTGATCTCCGCGGGGAACACGGGTGCCATGCTCGCCGCCTCGCTGCTCCATGTTCGCAGGCTTCCGGGCGTCCTACGGCCGGGCATCGCGATCGTGATCCCCGGACGACAGGGGCCGACGGTGCTGATCGACGCGGGCGCGAACGCCGACGGGAGGCCGGAGCACCTCCTCCAGTTCGCGCACATGGGCGTCGTCTTCGCACAGGAGATGCTCGACGTGCGCGAGCCGTCCGTCCGGCTGCTCTCGATCGGCGAGGAGGCGGAGAAGGGGAACCAGCTGACGCTCGACGCGCACGCCCTGCTCCGCGAGGCGGATCTTCGCTTCGAGGGCAACAGCGAGGGGCGCGCGCTGCTCGAGGGCGACGCCGACGTCGTCGTCTGCGACGGCTTCACGGGCAACGTCGCGCTGAAGACGCTCGAGGGCACGATCCGCACCGTGCTCCACGCACTGCGGTCGGAGATCCACGGCTCCGCCATGGGGAAGCTCGGCGGCCTGTTGATCCGCCCCGCCGCGCGAGGGCTCCGCGCCAGGCTCGACCCGGACACCTACGGCGGCGGCTACCTCCTCGGCCTCCGGGGCCTCGTCGTGATCGCGCACGGCTCGAGCTCGCAGGTCGCGATCGCCAACGCGACACGCATGGCCGCCCGCGGTGTCGAGCACCGCCTCGTCGAGCGCCTCGCCGAGCGGCTGCCGCGGGCGAGCACCCAGCCCTAAGAACGCAGTTCCATCGATCGGTGCGACATCCGTTGCGGCCGGAGGCCGGCTTTGCCGGCCGGGAGGCCAGCCCGAGGCTGATGCGTGCACGACGCCGAGGAGGGGGCTCGTGGGGGAACCATGGGTTCCCCCACGCTGTTAGAGTCCTGCGACCCAATCCCCGTATCGACCAGAGAGGTTTCGAAGTGGCTCTTTCTCGCGATGAGGTTTACGAGCGCGTCAAGGCGGCGCTCGTCGACAAGCTCGGTGCCGACGAGGGCGCGATCTCGGAGGACGCGGCGTTCCAGGAGGACCTCAACGCCGACTCGCTCGATCTCGTCGAGCTCATCATGGAGCTCGAGGATCAATTCGGGATCAAGATCCCGGATGAGGACGCACAGAAGCTGACGACGGTCGGGCAGGCCGTCAGCTACGTCGTCGAGCATCAGTGAGGTGCGCGAGGGGGAGGGCGCGGCGCTTCCGCGCCTGATCAGCGCCCTCCCTCCCGAGCACCGCGACCAGGTCTTCACGCACACCTCGTGGGCGCCCGACCGCGCGTCCTCGTACGAGCGGCTGGAGTTCCTCGGGGACTCGGTGCTCGAACTCGCGATCGCGCGAACGCTCTACGACCGTTTCCCGGACGCGTCCGAGGGGCGCCTCGCGAAGATCCGTGCGCACGTCGTCTCGAGGCAGAGCTGCGCCGCTGTCGCGCGGACGCTCGATCTCGGCGCGGTGCTCGTTGCACGGGCGCAGGACGTGCCCGGGCCGGAGCTGCACCGCATCTCGCTGAGCCGCAACGTGCTCGCGGCGCTCCTAGAGGCGGCGATCGCTGCCGTCTATCTCGAGTACGGCTACGACGTCGTCGCGCCCGCGATCGTCGAGGCCTTCGACGACCGGATCGAGTACGCGAGCACCGGGCACGTCGACTCCAAGACGGAGCTGCAGGAGGCGCTGGCGCGCACGGGGCGAGCGGTGCAGTACGAGGTTCTCGAGGTCGATGGCCCGCCGCACGAGCGCCGGTTCGTCTGCGCGGCGCTGATCGACGGCGAGCGGCTCGGCACGGGTCGTGGCACGACGAAGAAGGCGGCCGAGCAAGAGGCCGCGGCCGAGGCACTCGCTGCGCTCGGCGTGTTTCCGCCCGCGGCCTGAGCCGCGCCGACGCGGGCATGAGGGGCGGATCCGACGTCCGTCGCCGCCGTTAGCGTTCGGGCTCGGTGCACCTGCGCTCCATCAAGCTGCGCGGCTTCAAGTCGTTCCCGGACCCCGTCGAGGTGAAGCTCGAGCCGGGGGTCGCGGTCGTGGTCGGCCCGAACGGCTCGGGCAAGTCGAACGTCTCCGACGCGATCGTCTGGGCGGCCGGCTCCCTGACCCCGTCGGAGATGCGCGCCGAGAAGCCCGACGACGTTCTCTTCGGTGGCTCGGCGACGCGCCAGCCCGCGGATCACTGCGAGGTCGAGCTGCTCTTCGACAACGAGGACGGCGGGTTCGGTGCGGAGCTCGACTACTCCGAGATCGCGATCGCCCGCCGCCTCGTCCGCGGCGGCGAGGGCCAGTACCTCGTCAATCGCTCACCCGTCCGGCGCACCGACCTCGTCGAGCTGCTCGCCGACGTCGGCCTCGGGGGGTCGATGCACTCGATCGTCAGCCAGGGAAAGGTCGACGCGGTGCTCGCCTCGAAGCCCGAGGATCGCCGGTCGCTGGTCGAGGAGGCCGCCGGCCTCGGGAAGTTCAAGCGGCGCCGACATCGCGCGGAGCTCAAGCTGGCGCGCGTCGCGACGCAGGTCGAGCGCGCCCGCGACGTCGAGGAGGAGGTGCGCAAGCGCCTGCGCCCGCTCGCCCTCCAGGCAACCGCGGCCGAGCGGGCGGAGAAGCTCGTCGGCGAGATCGCGGCACTTCGGGCGCGGCTTGCGCGGCTCGACCTCGCCACGCTCGACACACGCCGCGCCGAGGCAGACGAGCGCCGCACCGCCGCCTCGCTCGCGCGGCGCTCGGCGCAGGAGCGACTCCAGTCCGTGCTCGGCGAGCGGGAGAGCGCGGAGATCGAGCTCTCGGACGCAGCGGGTGCGCGCGAGACCGCCGTCGGAGCGCTCTACCGTCTTCGGGGCGCCGGCGAGCGCCTGACCGTGCGGGGCGAGTCCGTCGCCGGCCTCGCCGCCCGCTTGCATGACGACCTGGCCGATGCCGAGCTCGCCGCGCAGGCGCGAACCGACGAGACGCTGCGCGCGTTCGAGGACGCGGCGCACGCCGCCGCCGCGGCTGCGCGTGACGCGGCCACGCGGAGCGGGCACGCGGCCGAGCGCGCCCGCCACGCGCACGCGCTGCTCGCAGCGGCCGAGCGTGCGGTCGCCGACGAGGCGGACATGCGCCTCGACGCCGTCGGGCGCGAGCGCGAGGCGGTCGACCGGGGGATGAGCGAGCTGACCGGAGGGCACGGCGACGCCAACCGCTCGCTCGTCGCGCTCGGCGCCGCGCGGGAGCGGCTTCGCTCGCGCGAGGAGACCGTCGCCGAGCTCGCCCGGAAGCTCCGTGGTGAGCACGACGTCGCCCGCACGCACGCTCGCAGCGGCGCTCCGAGCCCGGCCGAGCTCGAGCAGCGCGCGAACGAGGCGCGGTCACTCGCACGTGCCGCTGCGACAGAGCGCGACGATCTCGCCGAGCGCGCCCGCTCGGCCCGGGAGCGGCTCGCTGGGCTCGAGCGATCGCTCGCGGAGCGGGAGGGCGTCGCGCCGGCGGCGCGTACGCTGGCGGCGGAAGGCGAGCGGCTGGCGCTCGCGGCGCTCGAGGTCGAGCCCGGATTCGAGAAGGCGGTCGCGGCGGCTCTCGCGTGGCGGGCCTCGGCGCTTCTCGCGAGCAGCTCCGAGCACGCGCTCGCGCTCCTCGAGCGCGCCCGCACGAGCGGGCTCGGCAGTCTCTCGGTCGTCATCGGAGATTCGCGCGCCGCCGCCGGCACCCCTCCTCGGCCCGGCGCTCGGCCCCTCGCCTCGCTCGCGGCAGGCCCCGACGAGGCGCTTCGCCTGCTCGACGGCGTCTGGCTCGTCGAGTCGGGTGAGCTGCGCGAGGTGCGATCGGGCGTCGCCGTCACGATCGACGGCGAGGGCTACGACGTCGGCCGAGGCGAGCTCTGGTTCGCCGGCGAGACCGGCGAGGCGGTCCTGCTCGAGCTCGACGCTCGGCGCCGCGTACTCGCCGACGAGGCTGACGAGCTCGCCGCCCGCGCGGAGGGCGCCGCACGCGAGTCGGACGACGCGTCCGCGCGCGCAGCCGAGGCCGAGGCTGCCTACGCCGAGGTTGCCCATCTGCGCGGGACGACCCTCGACGCAGAGCTGCTCGGTCGGCTCGCTGCCGTTACCGAGGCGCTCGCCGCAGCGACGGGGCGGGCGGCTGCGAGCATCGCACGCATCCAGGCACCGCTCGACGCCCGCATCGCGGCCGCCGACCGCCGCTCGCGCGAGCTCGGCGACGAGTTGCGCCGCCTGGCAGGCGTGGAGGCGGAGGCCCGCCGAGATGCGGCCGACGCCGGCCGCAGGGCATCGGAGGCCGAGGTCGTGCTCGCACGGCTCGGGGGTGCACCAGTCGGGATCGGGCTCGCCGGTGAGCGGAGCCGCGAGGATCTTGCGACAGAGGCGGGCATGGCGCTGGCCGAGGCGGACGCGGCGGCCGCCGCCGCGCTTGCCGCTGCCGACGCCGCCCGCCTCGCGGACGCCGCGCTCGTCGAGCGCGCGCCGCGCAGGAGCCGCCTCGACGTCGACCTCGTCCGCCGGCTCGTGGGCGCTGCCGTCGGGCTCGGCGAGTCGGTCGGGCGTGCGTCCGCCCTCGCGGCCCGCTTCGAGGCGCCCGTGCGCGCACGGGTCGACGCCGGGGCCGCCCGCGCCGGAGAGCTCGGTGCGGAGCTCCGCCGCCTCGGTGCCGCCGAAGTCGAGGTGCGTCACGCCGTCGACGCGGCGACCGAACGGGTGAACGGGGTCGAGGTCGAGCTGGCGAGGCTGGACGGCGAGGCGGGGGAGGCCAGGCGTCGGCTCGACGAGGCCCTTGCCGCGGCCCCGGAGGCGAGCGAGCCCGGGGCCGGGCCCTCGGACGACGACGGCGCCGTCGACCGCGACGAGCTGGCCGCGCGCGTGACCCGGCTCGAATCGCGTCGCGAGGCGCTCGGGCAGGTCAATCCGCTCGCCAAGGAGGAGTACGAGGCCGAGAAGGAGCGGCTCGACGAGCTCGCGACCCAGCGTGCGGATCTCGAGGCCTCGCTCGCCGAGCTGGCCGCGCTCCGCGACGAGCTGACGGAGACCGTGAACCGGCGCTTCGACGAGACGTTCGCGGCGGTCGCGGCGAACTTCGAGGAGGTCGCCGCGACGCTCTTCCCGGGCGGCGAGGGCCGGCTGCGGCTCGTCGAGCCGGACGACGAGGACGGCGCCGGCGCGGAGCCCGGGGTCGAGGTCGAGCTGCGCCCCGCGGGAAAGAAGATCACCCGCCTGACGCTGCTCTCGGGCGGCGAGAAGGCGCTCGGTGCGATCTCGTTCCTCTTCGCCCTCTTCCTCGCGAAGCCGTGCCCGTTCTACCTCCTCGACGAGGTCGAGGCCGCGCTCGACGACGCGAACATCGCGCGGTTCGTCGAACTGCTGCGCCGCTATGCCGACCGCGCCCAGTTCGTCGTGATCACGCACCAGAAGCGCACGATGGAGGCGGCCGACGTCCTCTACGGCGTGACCATGGGTGGCGACGGCGTCTCGCAGATCGTCTCTCGGCGCCTCCCGCGGGAGCAGCACGCCGCCGCGACTGCCTGAGTCGAGGCTAGCCTCCCCGCCATGTCGAGGACGTGGGCCGAGCTGCTCGGAGACGCCGACGACGGCACGCGCGAAGCCGAGGAGCGGAGCGGCTTCTTCACGCGGCTGCGTGACTCGCTCGGCAAGAGCCGCCGGGCGCTCGTCGCGGAGCTCGGTGCGTCGTTCGACCCTGCCCAGGAGGACGCGTGGGAACGGCTCGAGGTCGCGCTGATCCGCGCCGACGTCGGCGTTCCCGCGACCGCAGAGCTCGTGAGGCGCCTCGAGGCGCGGGGCGAGCTGGGTGATCTCGGCGAGGCGCTCGCCGAGGAGGTCGAGGCGCTCTTCGGCGACCCGCCGGTGCTCGGGCACGCTGTCGAAGGCCCGACCGTCGTCCTCGTCGTCGGCGTCAACGGCACGGGCAAGACGACGACGATCGGAAAGCTCGCCCGAAAGCTGTCCGAGCACGGCCGCTCGGTACTCGTCGGCGCCGCAGACACGTTCCGCGCGGCGGCCGAGGAGCAGCTCGAGATCTGGGCGGAGCGGGCGGGCGCGGAGTTCGTGGGCGGGTCGCGCGGCGCGGATCCCGCCGCCGTTGCCTACGACGCCGTGGAGGCGGGGCGTGCCCGCGAGCGGGACGTCGTCATCGTCGACACCGCTGGCCGCCTGCACACGCAAGGGAACCTCATGGACGAGCTCACCAAGGTGCGACGCGTGATCGCCGGAAGGCTCGAGGGTGCTCCGCACGAGACGCTGCTCGTCGTCGATGCGACCACCGGGCAGAACGGGCTCCAGCAGGCGAGGCTCTTCGCCGAGGCCGCGGAGATTACGGGCATCGCGCTGACGAAGCTCGACGGCTCGGCGAAGGGCGGCGTCGCCATCGCGATCGCCCACGAGCTCGGCATCCCGGTGAAGCTCGTCGGCGTGGGGGAGGGAGTCGACGACCTCCATCCGTTCGACGCGCACGACTACGCGCGCGCGCTCGTCGCGTAGGGCCATTACACGCGCGTAACCGTCCGAGGGATTGCGTGCCATCCCCCGACCGGGGTAGTCTCAGAGGCGAGTCGACAACACTGGGTCGAGGGGGATGAAGGAGGTTCGAACGACATGGCCGTCACGGTCTTCGCGCGCTACCCGGGCCTGAGCCCGCAGCTCTACGACGAGGTCGTCGCCACGCTCGACCTCGATGCAAGCCCACCGATCGGCGCCATCCTGCACCTCGTGGGTGAGGCACAGGACGGGCTCCAGGTGACGGAGATCTGGAGGACCGAGCAGGCCTTCCAGGCGTTCCAGGACCGGTTCCTGCAGGCGCTGCAGTTCCGGGGCTACCTCGCGCTGCCTACCGTCGAGGTCGGAGCGCTCCACAATCTCTTCGCGGTCGAGATGGAGACCATCGAGCGGATGGGCGCGGTGTCGCTGCCGGCCACGTACGCAGGTGCGGCGCTCTAGGAGCGCCGCACCCTCGCGTATCGGCGTCAGCTCAGCGTCGCGACGTAGCCTTCGATCCGGCCCGGGTTCGTGACCGTGACCATCACGCTGAAAGTCACGGTCAGCTCGACCGCACCCTGCGTCGGGCCGTTGTCCTCCGCAAACCGCCGCACGGCGTCCTCGAGCGCACGGTCGAATCCGCGGTGATGGTTGCGTGGCTCGGGTCCATGGGCCTCGCCCCTGATCTGGCGTGTGGCCATCCGCCGACCTCCTGCTCGTTGGGTTCCCCCCGCCGTTGACGATACGACGCGCGGCGACGGTTGTCACGCGCGGCGCGACGCCGCGATGGCGTCCGCCGCGACGATGTTGCCCTTGATGACATAGCGCGCGTGGGCCTCAGCGCGGGCGGTCGACGCCTCGTCGTCCCTGCCGCTCGCCTCGAGGACGAGCGCGAGCGCGGAGTACGCGTCGGCGGAGAGATTCACGTCGTCGAGCAACGCGGCGCGCTCGACGGCGGCCCGGGCCTCGTCGAGCGCGGGGGCCATTTCGCCGCGCGAGACGAGCAAGCGCGCCCGGGCGGTCCGCAGGCGCACCTGCCACGGGATGCTGTGTGCATCTGCGTCGACGTCGGCGAGGAGCGGCTCCGCCTCGGCCTCGCGGCCCTGCGCGATCAGGGCCTCCGCGACGAGCGGGAGGAGCTCCGCCTCCAGGCCGCTGCCCTCGACGACGGCGAGCCCGCGCCGCGCCTCCGCCTCTGCCGCGACCGGGTCGCCCGCGAGCAGCTCGAGCTCGGCGCCGATGGTCGTCAGCCCGGCGAGGGGCATGCGCAGACCCAGCTCCTCGTAGATCGCACGTGCCCTGGCGTATGCCTCTCGCGCCGCGTCGAAGTGGCCGAGCATTGCCTCGAGCTCTGCCAGCGACGCGAGGACGTTCGCCTGCGTGGCGGGACGCCCGTCCGCCTCCTCGAGGAGCGCGCGGCAGCGTTCGGCCGCCTCCGCCGCCGGCGCCGGGCCGTAGAGCAGCCCGGTGCAGAGACTGTCGATCGCCCGCGACTCCTCGTATGCGTCACCGGCCACGCGCGCGAACTCGACGGCGAGCGCGGACGGCTCGACCGACGCGCCGTAGTGGCCCTCGCGTCGCTCGACGAACGCCATCCGTCGCCACGAGAGAGCGAGGGCGGCGTCGTCGTGGAGCTCGCCGAAGATCGCGATCGCCCGCTCCGCCACGTCGCGCAGCTCGTCGCCCGTGCCGAGCACCAGGCGGAAGGCCTCGCGGTCGACGCGCGCGAGCCATTCCGCACGCAGGTCGCCGACGCGCGTCGCATCCACGATCGCGAGGTCCAGCGTGTCCAGGCTCCGCTCGTTCTCGCCGATCTCCCAGAGGCCGCGACCCAGCTCTCGGCGGACCTCGCCGCGGCGCGGGCTGTCGTCGGTGAGGATCTCCGCGGCACGTTCGAGGAGGGCGATCGCCGCCGGAAGGTCGTCGCGTGCGGCCGCCCGTCGACCCGCGGTCTCGAGCAGGGCTGCGGCCTCCTCTCCGAGCCCGCGGACGCGCGGTGCGTCCCGGCCGAGCTCGCGCAACGCGCGGCAGGCCTGCTCGAGGTGGTGGCCTGCCAGGTCGTCGGCGGCCGGCGTGCGCCCGGGCTCGGCGAGGAGCCTCCGCGCGAGTAGCTCGTGCAGGTCTGCCCGCTGCGTCTTCGGGATCCGGGCGTAGGCAGCGTCGCGGACAAGGCCGTGCGCGAACCGGTACCGATCCTCCCCGGCGGGCCCCGGCGCGGGCCGGACGAGGCCCGCGCGCGTGAGGGCGACGAGCGAGGAGATGGCGTGCACGCTCTCCTCCTGCCGCGCCAGCTCGACGAGGGCGCGCAGGTCGAACCGCCGTCCGATCACAGAGGCGCATTCGAGCAGCGCGAGCTCTCGGCGCGGAAGCTGGTCGAGCCGGGCCCCGATCACCGCTTCGATCGTCGGTGGGATGGGAAGCGTTCCCGGGGCCGCGTCGGCGGCGACCGCGGCGAGCTGCTCGAGGAAGAGCGGGTTCCCCTCGGCGACCGCGATGATCTCCGCCCTCGCGCGCTTCGGCGCTCCCACTCCGGCGAGCAGGGCCTCCGCGTCGGTCTCCACGAGCGGCCCGAGCTCGATCGTCTCGGTTCCCGGCGGTGCCGGGCGGTGATCGAGGAGCTCGGGCCTCCCGAGCCTGATCAGGGAGACCGGCACCTGCGTCACGAACGCGGCGAGGTAGTCGACGAGGTCGTGGAAGGTCGGCTCGGCCCAGTGCGCGTCGTCGACGACGAGCACGACTGGCCGCTCACGTGCGTTGAGCTCGACGAAACGGCGGACTGCCCAAAAGATCTCGTCCGTCGTGAACGTCGCCGAGGAGAGGCCGCCGGCGGCCTCGAGCCTCTCGGCGAGCAGCTGCTCGTTGTCCTCGCCCGCGAGCGCGCGTGTGACCGCCTCGGGCCCGCCGGCATTCCGCAGGATCTCGACGAGCGGCCGGTACGTGGTGCCGCCGTAGGCAACGCACCTACCGGAGAGGACCGTCGCCTGGCCGGCGAGGCCGTCGAGCAGCTCGTGCACGAGGCGCGACTTCCCGACGCCCGCCGCCCCGACGACCGTCGCGATCACGGCGCGTCGCTCGGTCGCGGCGCGCTCCACGACGTCGCGGAGCCGTTCCAGCTCCTCGACGCGGTCGACGAGCGGGCTGTCGAGCCGACGCGTGAAGCCGGGCGCGTCGTCGTCGACGGCCACGACGCGCCAGGCGGGGACGGTGTCGCGCTTCCCCTTCGCTGCGATATTCGGCAGCGGCTCGAGGGTTGCCGCAGAGGCGACGAGCGCGCGCGTGTCAGCGCCGATGACGATCTCGTCGGCACCCGCCGCCTCCTCGAGACGGCTCGCCGTGTTCACCACGTCGCCGGTGACGAGCGACTGGCGGAGCGTCGGGTCGCCGGTCATCGCCTCGCCGGTGGCAACGCCGGTGCGGATCGAGAGGCGCACGCCATGGTCTCGCGCGAAGGACTCGTTGAGCTCGCTCATGCCGCGTCGAAGGGCGATCGCCGCCCGCACGGCGCGCAGCCCGTCGTCCTCGTGCGCGTCGGGCAGCCCGAACACCGCCATCACGGCGTCGCCGATGAACTTCTCGACGGTGGCGCCGTGCTCGAGGAGCGTTCGCTCGGCGAGGTCGAACCACGCGGACTGCACGTGACGCAGCGACTCTGGGTCGAGCCGCTCGCCGAGCTCTGTCGACCCGACCCAGTCGCAGAAGAGCACCGTGACGGTCTTGCGAGCCTCCACCGGTCGAGTCTACGGCGCTCGCGGCCCGAATCCAGGTCGGCCAGTACCCTGCGTGCGATGTTCGACACTCTCGCCAACCGTCTCCAGGACGCCCTCGGCGACCTCGGACGGCGCTCGCGGCTCGACGAGGAGACGGTCACGCGCGCGACGCGCGAGATCCGCCTCGCGCTACTCGAGGCGGACGTCGACTTCGAGGTGGTCAAGCAGTTCGTGTCGTCTGTCCGGGAACGGGCGCTCGGGCAGGAGGTGCTGAAGGGCCTCGAGCCGGGCCAGCAGGTCGTCAAGATCGTGCACGAGGAGCTGACCGAGCTGATGGGCTCGGCCGACTCGCGGATCGCGTTCGGCCGGCCGCCGACCGTCATCCTCCTCTGCGGCCTGCAGGGCGCCGGCAAGACGACCGCGGCGGCGAAGCTCGCGCTCCACCTGCGCAAGCACGAGAAGAAGCAGCCCGGCCTGGTCGCAGCCGACCTGCAGCGCCCCGCGGCGATCGACCAGCTCGAGCAGCTCGGCCGGCAGCTCCAGCTGCCCGTCTACCGCACCGAGACGACGGACGCGGTCGTCGCCGCGCGCGAGGGGCTCGAGCGCGCGACCGCCGACGGCTGCGACGTCGTGATCGTCGACACCGCCGGCCGGCTCCAGATCGACGAGGCGCTGATGGACGAGCTCGCGCACGTGCGCGACGCGGTGAAGCCGCTCAACGTGCTGCTCGTCCTCGACGCGATGACGGGCCAGGAGGCCGTCGCCGTCGCGCGGGCCTTCCAGGAGCGGATCGCGTTCGACGGCATCGTCCTGACCAAGCTCGACGGCGACGCTCGCGGCGGCGCCGCGCTCTCGGTCAAGGCGATCACCGGCAAGCCGGTCAAGTTCGCCTCGGTCGGGGAGAAGCTCGACCAGCTCGAGGTATTCCACCCCGACCGGATGGCGTCTCGCATCCTCGGCATGGGCGACGTGCTGACCCTGATCGAGAAGGCCGAGCAGGCGGTCGAGCAGGACGAGCAGGAGGAAATGGAGCGACGTCTCCTCGCCGGTCAGTTCACGTTCGACGACTTCCTCGCCTCGACGCGGATGCTGAAGAAGATGGGGCCGCTCCAGGGCGTGATGAAGCTCGTCCCGGGCATGGGCCGGCAGCTCGAAGGCATGGAGGTCGACGACTCGCAGATGGCGCGGATCGAGGCGATCGTGCTCTCGATGACGCCGCACGAGCGGCGGGTGCCGCACGCGATCAACGGCCCGCGGCGTCGACGGATCGCGGCCGGGAGCGGCACCACGATCGAGGACGTCAACCGGCTCCTCCAGGCCCGCAAGCAAATGGAGAAGATGATGAAGTCGATGGGGAAGGGGAAGCTCCCGACCCTGCCCGCGGAGCTCACCGGTGGTGGCGGCGGTGCCCGCACCAAGCGCGGCCGACGCTAGGAGCGCGAAATCTCCGGCACAATCCACCTTTCACCACGAGAAAGGCACACATGGTTCGTATGAGATTGACGCGGGTCGGGTCGAAGAAGAACCCGATCTACCGCGTTGTCGTGTCCGACTCGCGCTCGCCGCGGGACGGTCGCTTCATCGAGATCGTCGGCCGGTACAACCCCCAGACCGACCCGTCGACGATCGACCTCGACGCCGACAAGGTCAAGGACTGGCTCGCCAAGGGCGCGCAGCCGTCCGAGCCCGTCGCGCGGCTGATCAAGGTCGCCGGCATCTCCTGACGGCGTCGCCGATGGAGGAACTACTCGTCTGGATCGCGCGGGGCCTCGTCGACGAGCCCGACGCAGTGCAGGTCGAGCGGATCGACGAGGGCGACGTCGTCGTCCTGCGGCTCCACGTCGCCGACGGCGACGTGGGCAAGGTCATCGGGCGGCACGGCCGCGTTGCGCGAGCGCTTCGCACCGTCGTGCGCTCGGCCGGGGTCCGGAGCGACCGCCGGCTCGTGCTCGAGATCGCCGATTGACCGACGAGACCGGGCTCGTGCCCGTCGGTCGGGTGGGGCGGCCGCACGGCCTGGACGGAGCGTTCGTCGTCGAGCGCGCGAGCGACGACGGCCGTCGGTGGGAGGTCGGCGCCTCCGTCCTCGTCGACGGAGCGCCGGCGACGATCGAGCTGTCCCGCCGCGTCGGCGGCCGCCGGCGCGCGATCAGGCTCGACCGGCAGGTCGAGCGCGGCGCCGTGCTGGCGGTTCACGTCTCCGAGCTCCCGACCCCGGAGCCGGACAGCTACTACGCCTTCCAGCTCGTCGGTCTCGTCGTGGTGGACGAGGAGGGCCGGGAGCTCGGGAGCGTCGTCGAGGTCCACCCGGGCGTCGCGAACGACAACCTCGAGCTCGCAGACGGCACGTTGGTGCCGCTCATCGGCGACGCCGTCCGCACCGTCGATCTCGATGCGGGCCGGATCGTCGTCGAGCGCGGATTTCTCGGCGCCTGAAACATCCAGCGCGAAGACGGCGTTACGGCGCCCACTGCGGCGTTGGATCGCCTACGCGAGGGGTACCCTGGACCGCCGTGCGCGTCGACGTCTTCACGCAGGTCCCGCATGCCTTCGGCTGGCTCACCGAGCAGAAGCCCCTCGCGACAGTCCTCGGCTCGGAGCTCGAGCTCCGGTTCCTCAACTACCGCGACACGACGCCCCTGCGCTCGGGCCAGGTCGACGACGATCCGTACGGCGGTGGTGCCGGGATGGTGCTGCGCGTCGACGTCGTCGACGCGGCGCTCGAGGCGGCGTACGGGGGCGACCGCCCGGCCCGCATCGTGGCGCTGACGCCGCAGGGGCGCTCGCTCGACCAGGCGATGGTCGAGGAGCTCGCGCAGGAGTCCGAGCTGGCTCTTCTCTCCTCGCGCTTCGAGGGCTTCGACGATCGCATCGTCAGCCATCTCGCGACCGACGCCGTGTCGATCGGGCCCTACGTGCTGTCGGGCGGCGAGCTGCCGGCGATGGTGGTGCTCGACGCGATCGCGCGCCGCCTGCCCGGCGCGCTCGCGGAGGGCTCCGGCGAGCACGAGAGCTTCTCCGCCGAGCTCGACGGTGGCCTCGAGTACCCGCACTACACCCGCCCGGCTGCCTATCGCGGCTGGGAGGTGCCCGACGTGCTCCTCTCGGGCGACCATGCCCGGATCGACCGCTGGCGCCGCGACCAGAGCCGCTCCCGGAGCCTCGCGTGAGCGGCGTCGACGAGCGCGAGACTCCGCTCGAGAGCGACCAGCCCGTCGGCGAGGAACAGGCGGCAGCGGGTGACGGCGGAACCGGCTGGCCGACGACGCCGGCCGAGATCCCCCTCGACGGGCCGACGGAGCCGGTCGCCGCGACGGAGGGGCCACCCGTCCACCCTGCTCGGCATTCGCGAAACCCCGTCGACCGGCTGACCCGGGGCCTCCCCGACCCCGTGCGTGTCGTCGTCGACTGGGCGGTGACGATCATCGGCGCGATCGCGATCGTGCTGCTCGTGAAGGCGTTCGTCGTCAACCCGTACCGCATTCCCTCCTCGTCGATGGAGCCGACGCTCCACTGCGCGCGCCCGGCCTCCGGCTGCGAGGCGCGCTTCTCCGACCGAGTCCTCGCTAACCGGTTCATCTACCACCTGCGCGACCCGCGCCGGGGAGAGATCATCGTCTTCGACACCCCCGATGCTGCGCGCATCAAGTGCGGCGCGGGCGGCACGTTCGTCAAGCGGCTCATCGGGCTCCCCGGCGACACCGTCGAGGTCCGCCTGAAGCAGGGCCTCGGGTATGTCTTCATCAACGGCAAGCAACTGCGGGAGCCGTATCTCAAGCCGGACAGGCGCTCCAGCGAGCAGTTCGGGCCGGTGAAGGTGGCGCCCGACCACTACTTCATGATGGGCGACAACCGCGCGCAGTCGTGCGACTCCCGCGAGTGGGGCACCGTGCCCCGTGGCAACCTGATCGGCAAGGTGTTCGCCACGTACTGGCCGCCCAACCGCTTGTCGATCCACTAGCCAGCGAAGCGGGAATCCACCGAGTGGATTCCCGCTTCGCTCGGATCTCCGCCTTCGGCGGAGCAGATCCCTGAAGGCGCCCGCTTCGCGGTCGCAACTGGCCGCTGGCCGAGCGGCGTGCGCCAGGGCGCGGAGCGCTCATTCTGCGTGCGCTATCATCCGCACCCGGCTTCGGCCGACCTTCCTATGAGCGCGATCATCGAGAGCCTCGAGCGGCGCCAGCTGCGTGACGTGCCGGCCTTCAAGGCCGGTGACACCGTGCGCGTCCACTTCAAGGTGATCGAGGGCAACCGCCAGCGTGTGCAGGTGTTCGAGGGCATCTGCATCAAGCGCCAGGGCTCCGGCGTGCGTGAAACCTTCACCGTCCGCAAGAGCTCGTTCGGCGTGGGGGTCGAGCGGACGTTCCCGCTCCACTCGCCGAAGATCGAGAAGCTCGAGGTCGCGATGATCGGCGACGTCAACCGGGCGAAGCTGTACTACCTCCGCGGCCGCGTCGGCAAGCGGTCGCGCGTGCGCGAGCTCCGGCAGTCGTAGGTCCGACTCGCGCTTCGCGCGATTCGGACTAGATTGACTCGTGCGCGTCGACCTTGCGCTCGCGGCAGTGTCCGCGGCCTTCCTCCTCACGGGCTGCGGCGCGGAGGACGACACGCAGCGCTTCGCGCGCCAGGCAGTCGAGTCCCACGTGGCGGGGGACGCCGCGTACGAGGACGACGTCCGCTGCACTCCGAATCCGCGCCCGTGGCTCGTCGAGACACAGGCGACGTCCGTCATCTGCGCGGTTCGCAAGACGACAGGCGGGTGCGACTGGTTCCGCGTCGACCTCGTGCGGGACACGGTGCGGGTCAAGGCCGAGGTGCGCTTCGACCAGCCGGACGCCGGCTGCGTGCTGCCGTCCTGACGGGGCCGGCCGCGGGGAGGGCTATCCTCGGGCACGTGCCGCTCTCGACCGGCCAGCGCCTGCTTCGACACGACCGTCGGCTCGGCGTCCGCTTCGTCGCCGGCGCGGACGAAGCAGGCCGCGGCTCGCTCGCCGGGCCACTTGTCGTCGCGGGGGTACTGCTCGACTACGAGACGCTGCGCGGGCACCGCGTCCGTCCGCTTGCCCTCCTGAACGACTCCAAGCAGGTCGAGCCGGCCGAGCGCGAGCGGCTCTACCACGCCGTCGTCGCGGCAGCGTCGCGGATCTCGCTGCGCGTCATCGCCGCGGCGGAGATCGACGCGAACGGTCTTCATCGCTCGAACCTCTGGGGCCTGCGCACCGTCCTGTCCGACCTCCATCCGCTCGCCGACGCGTACCTGGTCGACGGATTCCGGCTCGGCCCGCTCGCGCCGCCGCACCGGGCCGTCGTCGACGGGGACACGAAGAGCGCCGCGATCGCGGCTGCCTCGATCGTCGCGAAAGTGACCCGCGACCGGTTGATGCGCCGCCTCGACGCGCTCTACCCCCGCTACGGCTTCTCGTCGCACGTCGGCTACATCACGCCGGGCCACACCCGCGCCGTCGTGGCGCACGGCCCGTGCCCACAGCACCGGCGCTCGTTCCAGGCACGGGCGTACGCCAGGCCCGTCGCCGCGTGAACCGGGGCGAGCGCCTTGCCGCGCGGCACTACCGGCTCCGCGGCTACCGGATCCTCGGCACCAACGTTCGCGCCGGCGGCTACGAGGTCGACCTGATCGCCAGGCGCGGCCGGAAGCTCGTGTTCGTCGAGGTGAAGGAGCGCGCGCGCCAGACGTACGGCGGCGGCGTCGGCGCGGTCAATCGCGAGAAGCGACGGCGCGTGCGCCGGGCCGCGGCGTCGTGGCTCCAGGCGCACCCCGAGTCGGCGAGCCTCGAGATCCGCTTCGAGGTCGCATCGGTGTCCGACGGCCACGTGGAGCGGCTCGACTTCGCCGAGGACTGACCGTCTAGCTGCGCGGGAATGACGGGAACGCCTGTTCCGTTAGAATCCCCACACGACCAAGAGCCGGGGGGCACTATCCCCCAACGGGCGCGTTCGTCAGAACGGGCGCCGGCGAGGAGCCGGAGCCCCGGATGCGCAGGCCTCCTCGAGCACGAGGTGGCGGGAGAAACCTCCGGCTGACAGGGACCACGCCACGTCAGCCGGAAAGGATCGACCGCCACATGACAACCCGTACTCGTACCTGGATGCTTCTCGCAGGGCTCTCCGCCCTCTTCATCACCGTTGGCGGCCTCGTCGGCGGCGCAGGCGGGATCCTCGTCTTCCTCGTCATCGCCGTCGCGTTCAACTTCGCGATGTTCTGGTTCTCGGACCGGATCGCGCTCAAGATGAGCAAGGCGCGTCCGCTCGAGCCGGGCGAGGCGCCCGATCTCGTGGCAGACGTCGAGGACATCTCGGCCCGTGCCCGGATCCCCGTTCCCCGCCTGTTCCTGATCCCGTCCCAGCAGCCGAATGCCTTCGCCACGGGCCGGAGCCCGCAGCACTCCGCCGTCGCGGTCACCGAAGGCCTCATCGCGCTGATGCCGCGCGAGCAGGTCCGGGGCGTGCTCGCCCACGAGCTCGCGCACATCCGCAACCGCGACGTCCTCGTGACGACGATCGCCGCGATGATCGGGGCGGCAATCGCCGCGATCGCGAACTTCCTCCAGTTCCAGTGGCTGTTCGGCGGAGACGACGACGAGAGCCCGCTCGGCGCGATCGGCTCGATCGTGGCGATCCTCGTCGCGCCGGTCGCGGCGATGATGCTCCAGTTCGCGATCTCCCGGCAGCGCGAGTTCCTCGCCGACGCGACGGCCGCGGAGCTGCTCGGCGAGGGCCGGCCGCTGGCGGACGCCCTCGGGTCGCTCCAGCGCGGGGTACAGGCGCTGCCGATGCCGGTGAACCCGGCCACGGCGTCGCTCTACATCGCGAACCCGCTCTCCGGGAACGGCGTCGCGTCGCTCTTCTCGACGCATCCGCCGATCCCCGTGCGGATCGCGCGTCTCCAGGCGCTGGACGTCGCGCGCGGCCTCCAGTGACGGCGAGGACAACGGCCGTCGGCGCAGAAGGAGGCGCCGATGGCCGCGACGCAGGAGGCGCTGTACGGCCGGATCGACCTGGCGCTCTCGTGGTCGGAGGCCGATCTCCCCGAGCGCGAGCGGACGAAGCACGTCCATCGTCTCCACCCGTACCTCGGCAAGTTCGTGCCGCAGCTCGTCGAGGCGCTCGTCGAGCGCTACGTCGTGCTTGGGGGGCATGTCCTCGACCCGTTTGCGGGCTCCGGGACGACGCTCGTCCAGTCGCTCGAGTCTGGCCGCGACGCGACCGGCGCGGACGTCGCTGGGTTCAACTGCCTGCTGATGCGCGTCAAGACGAAACGGCACAACCTCGATGCGGTGCGACGCGATTTGCTCTGGGCGCATGGTCGGGCGGAGGCATTCGAGGCCGACGGCCGCGTGCCTCGAGAGGCGACGTCGTACGTGCGCGCGTGGTACGCGCCGCGCGCGGCGGCCGAGCTGCTCCACTTCCGCGGGCTCGTGGACGAGGTCGCCTCGTCGGACGTCCTGCGCGTGATCCTCGCCCGTGCCGCGCGCTCCGCGCGGCGCACGACGCACTTCGACCTGGACTTTCCGCGGGAGCCGCAGGTCGACCCGTACTGGTGCCACAAGCACCGCCGCACGTGCCGTCCCGTCGAGGAGGCTCGGAGGTTCCTCCTGCGCTACACGCTGGACACGCTCGATCGGCTCGAGACGTTCGCGGCGGCGAGGGGACCTGAAGCGCACGCGTCGGTGCGGCACGGCGACGCGCGCGAGCTCGATCTCGGTGGGCCGTTCGATGGCGTCGTCACCTCGCCGCCGTATCCGGGCCTGATCGACTACCACGAGCAGCACCGCTACGCCTACGAGCTGCTCGGCCTGGACGAGCACCGGGGGAGCGAGCTCGGACGGCCGGCACGGGGTGTCGGCCGGCAGGCGATCGAGGCCTACGTCGACGGCGTCTCCGCCGTGCTCGCGAACGCACGAGAGCACCTGGCGCCCGAGGCCCCGGTGTGCATCGTCGTCAACGACCGCCGCGACCTCTATCCGGAGATCCTGCGGCGCGCCGGCCTGCGCCTGGACGACCGGCTCGAGCGGCACGTCAACCGCCGCACCGGCCGGCGCGCGGGCGAGTACTTCGAGTCGATCCTCGTTTGCAGCGCCTCCTAAGCCCTGACGTCTCCTTAGCAGGATGCTCACATCGCCCGCCCATGCTTGAACGCATTCCCGATTCAGGAGGTCACATGAAACGGCTCATGCGTCACCGCCCGTCGCCGGCGATGGTCATTGCCTGCATCGCCCTCGGCATCGCGCTCACCGGGACGAGCGTGGCCGCCGTCACCGCGCTGGCGCCCAACTCCGTCGGCACGGCGCAGATCAGGCCGAACGCCGTCACGGCGGCGAAGATCAAGAACGCGAACGTGACCGGCGCCAAGATCGCGCGGAACGCGATCACCGGCTCCAAGGTGCTGAACCGCTCGCTCACTGCGGCGGACTTCGTCGCGTCCTCGCTGCCGAAGGGCCCGGCAGGGCCGACCGGCCCCGCAGGTCCAGCAGGTCGCTGCCGGCCCGGCAGGGACGATCGGGCCGATCACCGTTCGACAGGCAGGCGTCGTCGTTCCGGGCGGCGTCGCGCAGAACGGCGCCTACGACACCGGACGGTGACCGTCAACTGCAACGCGGGCGAGAAGGCCATCTCCGCGGGAACGGGCTGGAGCGACGATGCAGCCGACCGCGAGCTCTGGACACAGCGCATGACGCCGATCATCACGAACAACGCGGTGACGGGGTACCGGGGCACCGGCGGGAACGACAGCGGCAACTCGAGCACGTTCACGCTCTACGTCCTCTGCTACACGGCGTAGCTCTCTGACGGGGGTGGGGCCTTCGGTCCCACCCCCGTGACATTCCCGGCACGAAGGCGGCACAGTCGCGTGACACCTTCGCCCGTACGGTCGAAGGGTGCTCGGACGCGCGATCACGTTCGCGCTCGTGGGCCTCGAGCCGCGCCGTGTCGAGGTAGAGGCGCACCTGCGCACCGGTCAGCAGCCGACGTTCTCGATCGTCGGGTTGGCCGACCGCGCCTGCCAGGAGGCGAAGCACCGTGTTCGCAGCGGCGTGCACTCCTCACGGTTCGCGTGGCCCGACCAGGTGATCACCGTGAACCTTGCGCCGGCAGCACTGCGCAAGGAGGGAACGGGCTTCGACGTTGCGATCGCGCTCACCGTGCTCGCAGCCTCCGGGTTGGTCCCACCGGCCCGCCTCGAAGAGCACGCGTGCATCGGCGAGCTCGGGCTCGACGGGCGGATCCGTGGCGTCAGCGGGACGATCGCCGCCGCGGAGGGTGCGGCGCGCGCGGGGCTCACGAGGCTGCTGTGCTCGGCCGACTCGGCGTGCGAGGCGGCGCTCGCCGGGATCGACGCCGTCGGCGTGCGTCACATCGCGGAGGCGGTCGGCTACCTCCGCGGCGAGGAGCAGATCGCCCCTGCGTCCCGGGCGTCGGATCCACGCTCTCCGCCCGACCTCCCCGACCTGGCAGACGTCCGTGGACAGGAGCGGGGGAGGAGGGCGCTCGAGCTGGCCGCGGCGGGGTCGCACAACCTCCTCCTCGCCGGACCGCCCGGCACGGGCAAGACGATGCTCGGGAGGCGGCTGCCGTCCATTCTCCCGCCCCTGACGCACGAGGAATCCCTCGAGGTGACGCGCATCCACTCCGTCGCCGGCACGCTCGCTCCGGGCTCCGGGCTCGTCCAGGCGCCCCCCTTCCGGGCGCCGCACCACGGGGCATCAGCGGCCGCGATGATCGGCGGCGGGACGGTGCCGCGGCCGGGAGAGGTCAGCCTCGCCCATCGAGGCGTCCTTCTCCTCGACGAGCTTCCGGAGTTCACGCGCGCGGTGCTCGAGGCGCTGCGCCAGCCACTCGAGGACGGCGTCGTCTCGGTCGCTCGCGTCGGCGGCCGCGGGCTCTTCCCCGCACGGTTCCGACTCGTGGCGACGATGAACCTGTGTCCCTGTGGCGGACGGGGCGATCCTCGCCTCCAGTGCTCGTGCTCGCCCGCCAGGATCGCCGCCTATCGCGAGAAGGTCTCGCGCGCGCTGCTCGACCGCTTCGATCTCGTGGTTGCGATGCCGCGGCCCCGGGCGGAGGAGCTTGCGGCGGGCCCAGCGGAGTCGTCGGCCGTCGTTCGGGCGCGCGTCGTCGACGGCGTGTCGCAACTCCGTTCGGCGCTTCCGCGCCGGACCGGCGCCGCATCCGAGCTTCTCGACAGCGCCGTCGACCGGCTGCCCCTCACGGGCCGCGGCCGGGCCCGCGTGGCCCGCGTGGCCCGCACGGTCGCTGCGCTCGCCGGGTCTACCGACGTCCTGCCGGAGCATGTCGCCGAGGCGCTCTCGTACCGCTCTCCGACGGGGCTCACGAGCCCGTGACGGTCAGCGTCGTACGCCGTGGGGACGGCAGCTACCCAGCGCTGCTCGCCCAGATCCCGGATCCTCCGAGCCGTCTCTGGCTTCGGGGCGACGCGCCGCCCGAGCTCCTGGACCGTCCGGCCGTCGCCATTGTCGGTGCCCGCGCCTGCTCCGGGTACGGGCGGTCGGTCGCACGGCTCCTTGCGACGGAGGCTGCTGCCGCCGGCGCCGTCGTGATCAGCGGTATGGCGCGCGGCGTCGACGGCGAGGCGCACCGTGGCGCTCTCGCGGCGGGCGGCGCGACCGTCGCGGTGCTCGGCTGTGGCATCGACCGCGACTACCCGGCGGCGCACGCCGAGCTCGCGGGCGCGATCGTCGCGGCCGGAGGGCTCGTCGTGTCCGAGTACGAGCCCGGCGTGGAGCCCGCCCCGTGGCGCTTCCCCGCCAGGAACCGGATCATCGCGGGGCTCGCGCGGGCGACGGTCGTCGTCGAGGCGCGCGAGCGGTCCGGTGCGCTCATCACCGCCGATTTCGCGCTGGAGGACGGGCGCGAGGTGCTCGCGGTGCCCGGCGAGATCACATCCGCCCTCAGCGCAGGAACGAACGCGTTGCTGCGGATCGGGGCGACCCCGGCAACGAGCTCGGCGGACGTTCTCGAAGCTCTCGGCCTCGAGGCGCAGCCACCCGCGCAGACGATCCCGGACGATCCAGTCGCCGCCGCGGTGCTGAACGCGGTCCGGGCCGGAGCGGGAACGCCGGACGAGTTGAGCCGCGCGACGGGTGTCGGCGCGGGCGAGATCGCAGCGGCGCTCGCGCTGCTCGAGCTGGCCGGTGCAGTGGCGGTGGACGAGGGGATGGTGCGCAGTACGATCGCGCGATGACGTCCTACTGGCTCGCCGAGCCTGCCCTGGAGCTTCCTCGTGGCACCGGGAGCGGACCGGTGGACGTCGGGATCGTGGGCGCCGGCGTGACGGGGTGCGCGTGCGCGCTCGAGCTGGCGGAAGCGGGTCTTCGAGTCCGCGTCGTCGATGCGCGCAAGGTCGCCGAGGGTGCGAGCGGCCGCAACGGCGGTTTCGCGCTCCGCGGGACAGCGGCGTCGTACGACCAGGTCGTCGCCTCGTTCGGGCGCGATCAGGCATTGGCGCTCTGGCAGTGGACAGAGGCGGAGTTGCAGGCGATGGGCGAGCTCGCAGGTGACGCGTTCAGGCGGCTCGGGAGCCTTCGTCTCGCCGCCGATGCCGAGGAGCGGGAGGACCTGCGCGACGAGATCGAAGCGCTCTGGGCCGACGGGCTCGAGGCTGAGTGGATCGATGCCCCGGGAGGCCCACTCGCGGGCCGCTTCACGGCCGCGATCCGTCATCCGACCGACGCAGTGCTGCAGCCGGCGCGGATGGTGCGGCGGCTCGCGGCGCGGGCGATGGAGGCCGGGGCGGAGATCCTGGAGGGGCGACAGGTGACCGACACCGGAGAGCTCGGGGCGGAGCGCGTGGTCGTTGCGACCGACGGTTACCCGAGTGGGCTCCTGGGCGACCTCGAGGGCCTGATCGTGCCGACGCGCGGGCAGGTGATCGCGACGGAGCCCCTCGCGGAGCGGCTGTTCGAGATGCCGCACTACGGCCGCCACGGTTTCGACTACTGGCACCAGGCCGCGGACGGGCGGATCGTCGCAGGCGGCTTCCGCGACGTGTCGCTCGACCAGGAGTTCACCGCCGACGAGGAGCTCACCGACCCCGTACAGCGGGCGCTCTCGACGTTCGTCAACGACCTCGTCGGCCGCGAGCTGCGCGTGGATTACCGCTGGGCGGGCATCTTCGGGCTCGTCCTGGACTTCCTCCCCGTGGTCGGCGAGGTGCCGGGGCTTCCGGGCACCTGGGTCGCAGGCGGCTACTCCGGGCACGGCAACGTTCTCGGCTTCGCGTGTGGCCGCCTCGCCGCGCGCGCGATCCTCGGCGACCGCGATCCGCTGCTCGACCTCTTCGAGCCCGTCCGGCTGCTCGGCTGAGACGGGCTACAGCTCGAGTCGGGGGAGATCCATCTCCACCGACTTGAGGAGCGCCGCGCGGGCGATAGCGAGGTCCTGGATCGCCAGGCCCGTGGAGTCGAACAGCGTGATCTCGTCGTCGCTCCGCCGGCCCTCTGCGTCGCCGGCCAGCACGGCGCCGAGCTGCGTCACGTCGTCGCGCCCGACGGTCCCGGCCTCGACGCCGGCGGCCAGCTCGCCCCCGTGACTCGCCTGCTCCCAGTCGTCGCAGTAGAGACGAGCGCGGCCGAGCTCCGCCACCGCGATCTCCGCCTTGCCGGGCCCGTCAGCGCCCATCAGCGAGACGTGCTGTCCGGGCCGCAGCGAGCCGGCCGGGTAGAGGACGTCTCGGCCGGGGGTGACGGTGACGACGACGTCACAGGCGAGCGCCTCTTCGAGCGAGCCCGCGACGCGGACGCCGAGCTCCTCCGCGACGAGCCGCCGGCGGTGGTCGTCGACATCCCACACCATGGGCGCGCGACCGCGGGCGACGAACGACCGTGCGGTCTCGGCGCCGTTGACGCCTGCTCCGACGACCGCAACGGACGCCCCGTCGTCCGGCCCGAGCTCCTCCGCGGCGAGCGTGGCCGCGGCGGCCGTACGGAGCGCCGTCACGGCAGCTGCCTCGAGGACGGCCTCGAGCTGGCCAGTCTCCGCGTTCGAGAGGACGACGAGACCGGTGACGGTCGGAAGCCCCAGCGTGGGGTTCCCGGGGAAGGACGTCACCCACTTGAGAAGCGCGTGACCGCCGCCGATCGCCGGCATCGCCCGGAAGTCACCGGCGGGGTAGTTCGTCACGTAGACCTTCGGCGGCATCGACCACTCGCCGGAGTGGTGGGCGAGAAACGCGTTGCGCACGGCGCCGTACGCGTCCTGCGGCGTCACCGCCTCGAGCACCGCCGCCTGCGAGAAGACCGGGACCGACATCCGGCTCAGTAGAAGCCTTCGCGGCGGGCGTAGCGCTCGGCGCGCTCCTCGTCGTACGTGTCGGCGTCGAACGCCGGGTTGCGGCTTCTGTGGATCTCACCGGACGACGGGAGCTCGGAGCGGTCGACGTAGCGCGACGGGTCCCACAGCTGCGCTCGCAGGAACGCCTTCGAGCAGTGCGTGAAGACCTCCTCGACGTCGATCAGGAATCCGAGTCTCGGCACCCTGCCTTCGACGGCGCAGTCTGCGAGCAGCTCCTCGTCGGTCACGATCGAGGCGCGCCCGTTCACGCGCAACGTGTCGCCGACGCCCGGGATCACGAAGAGCAGGCCGACGTGGGGGTTGCGAAGGACGTTCCGCAGCGAGTCGGCCAGCCGGTTCCCGGGGCGCTCGGGAAGGAGCAGCGTCCGCTCGTCGAGGACGCGGACGAACCCGGGCGGATCGCCGCGCGGGGTCACGTCGCACGTCCCGTCCGGCGCAGCAGTAGCGAGCAGCACGAACGGCGCGCGGTCGACGAACTGGCGCGTGAGGTCGTTCAGGCGGTCGGCGAGCTTCGCCCTGACGAGGTCGCTCGGCTCGCCGAGAAACGCGCGCAGCTCCGCTTCGTCGCGGATCGTCGTGATCGTTCGCTCCGTCACGTCGCCTTCACTGCCGCAATCAGCTTCACGATCGAGTCCTTTGCATTGCCGAACAGCATTGTCGTCTGCGGCTCCAGGAAGAGCTCGTTGTCGATGCCCGCGAACCCCGGGGCCATCGAGCGCTTCATGACGATCACGCTCGCGGCCTTGTCGACGTCGAGGATCGGCATGCCGTAAATCGGGCTCGCCGGGTCGCTGCGCGCGGCCGGGTTCACGACGTCGTTCGCGCCGATCACGAGGGCAACGTCGGTCTGCGGGAACTCGGGGTTGACCTCGTCCATCTCCTTCAGCTGGTCGTACGGGACGTTCGCCTCCGCGAGCAGGACGTTCATGTGGCCCGGCATGCGTCCCGCGACGGGATGGATGGCGTAGACGACGTCGATGCCCTTCTCCTCGAGCAGCTCGGCCAGCTGGCGGACATCGTGCTGTGCCTGCGCCACGGCGAGCCCGTAGCCCGGCACGACGACGACCTTCCGTGCGAACGAGAGCTGCACGGCGACGTCCTCGGGGCTCGTGGCTCGCACGGTGCGGCCGTCGTCGACGCGAGGCCCTCCCGAGCCGGCCTGCACCTGGCCGAAGGCGCCGAACAGCACGTTCGCGATCGAGCGGTTCATAGCCTTGGCCATCAGGAGCGTCAGCAGGGTGCCCGAGGCGCCGACGAGCATCCCCGCGACGATCAGGAGCAGCGAGTTGAGGACGAACCCCGTCGCGGATGCAGCCAGGCCCGTGAACGCGTTCAGAAGCGCGATCACGACCGGCATGTCCGCGCCGCCGATCGGCAGCACGAACATCACGCCGAAGATCAGCGCGAGCACGATCAGCGTGATCAGCACCCACTGCTGATCGACACCGGCGATGAGTGCGATGCCTAGTGCCGCCGCCCCGCCGAGGATGGCCACGTTCAGGATGTTCTGCCCGGTGAACACGATCGGCCGCCCGGACAGCCATTCCTGCAGCTTCGCGAACGCGATCATGGAGCCGGCGAACGAGATCGAGCCGATCAGCGCGGAGAGGACGACCGAGACGATCTCCTCGCCCGCCAGGTCACCGCTCGACACGTGGAACTCCGCGAGCGCAACGAGGGCAGCCGCGCCGCCGCCGACCCCGTTGAACAGGGCCACCATCTGCGGCATCGCCGTCATCTTCACCGTGCGAGCGCCGACGATCCCGATGACGGAGCCGATCAGGCCGCCCACGACGATGAGCAGCCAGTTCGAGATGCCGTCGAGCGCAAGCGTCGTCGCGATCGCGATCACCATGCCGACGCCGCCGACCCAGTTCCCGCGGCGCGCGTGCTTCGGCGACGAGAGGAACTTGAGCGCGAGGATGAAGCAGACGATCGAGACGAGATAGAGAAGCCCGACGACGTTCGGGTCGGAGATCACTTCCGATCCTCCGGGCGCCGCTTGAACATCTCGAGCATCCGGTCGGTGACGAACCAGCCGCCGACCACGTTCGCGGACGCCAGCACCATCGCGACGAACCCGATCGCCTTCGTGAAGCCGTCGTCGGCGAAGCCGAGCACCATGATCGCCCCGACGATCACGATCCCGTGGATGAAGTTCGTGCCGGACATGAGCGGCGTGTGCAGCATGGTCGGCACCTTCGAGATGACCTCGAAGCCGAGGAAGATCGCGAGCACCAGCACGGTGAGCTCGACGACAAGGCTGGTCTCGCTCATGTGCCTTCCTCCGTCTCGGCGGGCGCGGGCGGCGTGGCGGGCGCGCCCGCCACGCAGGCGCCAGCCGTGATCTCGTCGTCGAAGTCGAGCAACAGCTCACCCTCCGGCGCGAGGTGCTGGAGGAGCGCCGTGACGTTCCGTGCGTAGAGCCGGCTCGCGTCGGCGGCCATCAACGACGCGACGTTCGTCAGCCCGACGATCGTCACGCCGGTGTGGGTCGTCTCGCGGCCCGGCTCGGTGAGCTCGCAGTTCCCGCCGCCCTCGGAGGCGAGGTCGACGATCACGGAGCCGGGCCGCATCGCCTCGACGGCCTCGGCCGGGATGAGCTTCGGGGAAGGTCGTCCGGGCACCGCGGCCGTCGTGACCACGACGTCGAAGCTCGGAAGACGCTCCTCCAGCGCGCGCTGCTGTTCCGCCTGTTGCTCCGGCGTGAGCTCGCGTGCGTACCCCCCTTCCGTCTCCTCCCCGCGCACGCCCAGGTCGAGGAACGTCGCGCCGAGCGACTCGACCTGCTCGGCAACGGCCGGGCGGACGTCGAACGCCGAGACGACCGCGCCGAGCCGCCGCGCGGTCGCGATCGCCTGCAGGCCCGCGACGCCCGCGCCGAGCACGAGGACGCGCGCCGGCGCGACGGTTCCGGCTGCCGTCATCAGCATCGGGAAGAGCTTCGGGCACCGGTCGGCGCCGAGCAGCACGCCCTTGTACCCCGCGACCGTCGCCTGCGAGGAGAGCGCGTCCATCGACTGCGCACGCGTGATGCGGGGCACCGCCTCCATCGCGAACGCCACGACGCCCCGTTCCCGCAGGCGCGCGATGCCCTCGGCGTCGGTCAACGGCTCGAGGAATCCGATGAGGACGACGCCGGAAGGCAGCGCGGCGGCCTCCTCCGCGCTCGGCTTGGCGACACGGACGACGACCGCGACGTCTGCGAGCAGGCTCGGATGGTCGACGAGCGTGACGTTGCTCTCGGCGTACTGGTCGTCGGGGAAGCCGGCGAGGACGCCCGCGCCACGCTCGACGACGACGTCGAACCCCGACGACGCCAGCTTCGCCGCAGCTTCGGGCGTCAGCGCCACGCGGTTCTCGCCGGGCGCCGACTCCCGGGGCACGCACACTCGCATCCCGCCGGAATCTACGGGAAGGGTTCCGCCTCCGCGCCGGGAACCAGACGTCCCGTGGCCAGACTCGCCGCCTACTCGACCGCCATGGACGTCTGCGACCCCGACCTCGGCGCCCACGCCGCTCGGGTCGGCGCGAACGCGGAGGCCGTGGCGCTCCGGCTCGGCTGGGACGACGAGCAGATCGAGGCGCTCAGGATCGGCGCGGCCCTCCACGATGTCGGGAAGGTGAACGTCCGGGCGGAGGTGTTGGCGAAGCCCGGCCGCCTCGACGACCGCGAGTTGGCCGAGATCCGCGCTCACCCGGTCGAGGGCATGTGGCTGATCGCAGGCGTTCCCTCGCTCCAGCGTGCGCTCCCGTACGTGCTCTTTCACCACGAGCGCTGGGACGGGCTCGGCTATCCGACGCGACGCGCCGGAACCGCGATACCCGTCGAAGGCCGGATTCTCGCCGTCGCGGACGCATTCGACGCGATGACCTCGGGGCGCCCGTACCGTTCGGCGCTGCCGCCCGACGTCGCCGCCGCGGAGATCGAGCGCTGCACCGGAACGCAGTTCGATCCCGAGATCGTCGACGGGTTCTTCGCCGCGCTCGACTCAGGCGAGATCGTCTCCGGCCGGGATGCCGTGGCCGCGTAGCGGCCCTTACAGCGCCGCCCAGACCTCGAGCTTCGTGCGCGTGCGCCGGACGACCTCGTCGGCGAACGCGGTCGTGCCGTGGTGGCCGGAGAGGTCGGCGGTGCGGATTCCCTCGGCCACGGCCTCGAGCGTCGCCTCGCGGATCGCCCGTCCCGCCTGCTGGCATTCCTCGTCGTCCGCGTGGGCAAGGAGAGCGGCCGCGGCGAGGATCATCGCCATCGGATTCGCAACGTCTTTCCCTTCGAGCGCGGGCGCGGTCCCGTGCGCGGCCTCTGCCATCAGCGCGGTCGGCCGGTCGACGCCCTCGTCGCCGAACGCGACCAGCAGCGATTCCGAGCCCGCGATCGAACCGAAGAGTGGCAGCACCAGGTCGGACAGGATGTCGCCGTCGCGATTCAGAGCCGGAATCACCATCGGCGCCCCGCTCGACGAGATCAGAAGCGCAAACGTCGCGTCGATCAGCTGCGGCTCGTACGGCACGTCGGGATGACGCCCGGCCGCGGCGTCCATCTCCTCCTTCAGCATTCCCTCGTAGACAGGGCTGACCGTGTACTTCGGTCCGCCGAAGACCTTCGCGCCGGTGCGATCGGCCTGCCGGAAGGCGAACTCCGCGACGGCGTGGCAGATCCTGCGCTCGATGCGCTCGGTCCGGAAAGCGACCTCGTCCTCGCCGTCGCCCTCGCGCCATTCCTTCGCGCCGTAGGCGTCGCCCACGGCCATCCGGACGACGGAGATCGGCGCATGCACCCCGCCGACGGGAAGCACGCCGGGGATCCGACGGCCGGTGCGCACGATCACCTTGCCACCGATGTCCTCACGGAGGATGCGGTTCGGCGAGCCGATGTCGTCGCGCCCTTCCGGGGTGATCGTCGCGGCCTTCAGCCCGAGCCCGTGGTCTGCGATCGCGCGCGCGGCCTCGTGCACGATGCCGTTCGACGTCGTTCGCCGGGTGCCGAGCGAGAGGTCGAAGCGCGGCAGCGCCAGCTCGAAGCCCACGACGTCGGGTTGCAGGACGCGGAGTGATGCTTCGAGAAGCTCCTGGCCCGTCTGATCACCCTCGAGAACCACGATCGTGCGCGTATCCATGGTGGCGCACTCTACACCGCATGTCGTTGTGGATCTGCTCTCCAGATCCACTAGAACTCGTGCTAATGACTCGGGTATACTGGCGCCTTATCTTCGGCGTCCCTATCTAGTCGAAATCACGAAAGTGGTTTCCACAGCTTGGAGGAATGGTGGCGAGAAAGACGGTGCTCGTTTGCGACAAGTGCGGCTCGGAAGTCGAGGAAGGCAAGGGCGCAGTCATGCGCGTCACGTTCACCGACGCGCGCCGCGGCGCAAAGGCGGCCGATCTGTGTGACTCCTGCGCGGGCGGAATGCCCGGGGCGGCAGTCGCCAGACGCGGTCGGAAGCCGAAGTCGCTGGCGTAGCGGTGTCCGACTTCAGTCGGACATCCTCATCTTGACGGCACGCAGAGTCGGCAGGTGTCGGACTGAAGTCCGACACCTGCTCGGCTGACTGCGTCTGGCACCAAAGGCGCCGGAAGCCGGCGACTACGCTGACCGCGTGAGTCTCTCGCTCGTCGTCGGCCCGGCCCATTCGGGCAAAGTCGGGACGCTGCTCGATCGCTTCGCGGCCGCGCTCGACCGCGACCCATGGCTGATCGTCCCGCAGCGCGCCGACGTCGAGCGGGTCGAGCGGGAGCTGCTCGAGCGAGGCGGCGGCCTGCTCGCCGGGACGATCGGCACGTTCGACACGCTCTTCGAGCACCTCGCCCGGGGAGAAGGGCCGAGCCCGCGCCTCGTGGGTGACGCCGAACGAGGCGTTCTCGTCCGTAGGCTGTCCGCCGGGGCGGCCACACAAGGCGCCAGCTTCGCGGGTTTCGCCGACGCCGTCGGGCGAGCGCTCGCAGAGCTCGACGGCGCGTTGCTCGAGCCCGGTGACCTTGCCGAGCCGCTCACCTCGCTCGCAACGGCGTACCGCGCGGAGCTGGATCGCATCGGCGCATGGGACCGTGGCATGCTTCGTCGCCGCGCCGTGGAGCGGCTGACGAGCGATCTCGGGGCCTGGGGTGACAGCCCGGTGTTCGCGTACGGCTTCGAGGACCTCACCGGCGTCGAGTGGCGCATGCTCGAGGCGCTCGCCGCGCGCGCGGAGGTGCACGTGTCGATCCCGTACGAGCCCGGCCGCGCCGTCTACGCGTCGCTCCGCAGGACGGTCGACGATCTCGCCTCGCTCGCCGACGATGCCGTCCTCGAGCTTCCCCCGCGCGCCGAGGAGTTCCTCCCGGCTCCGCTCGCGCACGTCGAGCGCGCCTTGTTCACCGGGACGCCCCGGAGCGCGCCGCTCGACGGCTCGCTGCGCTGGCTCGAGGGAGCCGGCACGCGTGGCACGCTCGAGCTCGTCGCGGAAACGGTGCTGGTCCACATCCGAGCGGGGACGCCGGCCCACGAGATCGCGGTCGTCTGCCCGTCCGTCGATGCGGTGAGGCTTGCGCTCGGGACAGCCTTCGCCGCCGTGGGTGTGCCGGTGGCGTTCGAGGGACGCGCGGGGCTCGGGACGACGCCGTACGGCCACGCACTCCTGTCGCTGCTCCGTTTCGCGTGGCTCGGCGGCGAGAGGCCCCAGCTGTTCGCGCATCTCCGCTCCCCGTACTCGGGTCTCGGGCGCAAGGAGGTCGACTGGATCGAAGGTCGCCTCCGCGGGCGAGGGATCGTTCACGGCGACCGCGCAGCAGAGGTCGCCGCCGAGCTCCGCGAGGGGCGGGGACTGCCGCCGCTCGATCTGGTGCTTCGCGAGGAGGCCCCGATCGATGTCGTCCGTGAGCTCGCCCGCACGATGCTGCGAAACGCGCACGGAACGTCGGCGCCTCCGACAGGTGACCGCGCCCGGATAGACCTGCGGGCGCACGACGCGGTGACGAGGACGCTCGACGAGCTCACGCTGCTCGTCGGCGCGGGCCACGAGGTAGGCCGTGGGGACGTCCTCTCCGCACTCGACCGCGCCGGCGTCCGCGGCGATGCCGCCGGTGCACCGGGAAGGGTCGCCGTGTTGGATCTGGCTCGTGCTCGCACACGCCGCTTCGACGTCGTCTTCGTGCTCGGGCTGGAGCAGGGGACCTTGCCGCGGCGGGCGCGGGTCGAGCCGTTCCTCGACGAGGACACCCGGCGCGCGCTCGACGAGCGACGCGGCGCACGTCTCGTCCGGCCGGATGCGGCGAGTCGCGACCGCTACCTGTTCGCAACGGTCTGCTCGCGGCCGCGGAGGAGGCTCGTCCTCGTCCGGCAGGCAGTCGGGGACGAGGGATCACCGCGCGAGGCCGGGCCGTTCTGGGAAGCGGTGCGCGAGCTCTTCGACGAGGACGACGTCCGGCACCAGACGCGCCGGCGGCCGCTTTCCGCCCTGACATGGGAGCTCGAGGACGCGCCCACCGAGCGCGAACGGCTCCGGGGGCTCGCCGCTCTCGCTGCCGCCGATCCTGCCGAAGCCGGCTCGCTGGCCCGTGCGAACGGTTGGGACAGGCGGCTCGAGCGCGCGACCCGCGCGTTCGATCGTCCGACGCGGGTCACACACGAGCGCGCCCTGCGTCTGCTGGCGCGGGAGTCGTTCTCCGTCTCGGAGCTCGAGCGGATGGCGTCCTGCTCGGCCGCATGGTTCGTCGAGCGCTACCTCCGACCGTCGACGATCGACAAGCAGATCGACCGCATGCTGCGCGGCTCGATCCTCCATGCCGCGCTCCAGCGCTTCTACGTCAGGCTCCCGAGCGCGATCCCGGGCGCCGACCGCGTGACCGAGGCGAACGTCGAGGCGGCCGTCGTCCTGATGCGGGAATGCGTCGTCGACGCGGTCGAGACGGGCCTTCGGATCGAGGCGGGAGACCTCGACCGGCGCGAGCTCGAGCAGTCGCTGCAACGCGATCTCGAACAGCTCGTCCGCGACGAGGCGTCCTCCGCATCACCGCTCGTCCCACGTCATCTCGAGGTGTCGTTCCGGTCGTTCGAGCTGGAGCCCGGAGTCGCGGTGAACGGCAAGATCGACCGCGTCGACGGAGAGCCGATGGGCGCGCAGGGCATCGTGATCGACTACAAGTCGGGCGCGGCGTCCTCGGCCGCCGACATCCGCGACCGCGACCTGCTCCAGCTGCCGCTCTACATGCTCGTCCTGCGCCGGCAGCTCGGGCTCGAGCCGGTTGGGGGCATCTATGTCCCCGTCGGAGGCGGGCGGAGGCCCCGCGGCATGCTCCGCGCAGGGAACGACCAGGTGCCAGGCTTCAGCCGTCGCGACTACCTCGAGCCCGACGACTTCGACGAGGCTGTCGAGGAAGCCCGGCGGACCGCCGTCGGTCTCGTGGAGCGCATCCGCAGCGGGGACGTCCGGCACGACCCACAGGGCGGCGACTGCCCGCACTGGTGCGACCTGTGGCCGATCTGCAGGAAGCCCCGGCCGTGACGGCGTTTCCCAACGACCAGCAGCGCGCGGCGATCGACGCGCACGGGAACGTGTTCGTCGCGGCGGGGGCGGGCACGGGCAAGACCGCCGTGCTGGTCGAGAGATTCGTCCGGGCCGTCGTGGACGACGGGCTCGACGTCGACTCCGTCCTCGTGATCACGTACACGGAGCGGGCCACCGGCGAGCTGCGCGCCCGCATCCGCGCGGCTCTGCTCGAGCGGGGCCGCGCCGATCTCGCGCTCGAGCTCGACGGCGCGTGGATCTCCACGATCCACGGCTTCTGCCGGCGCGTGCTCGGCACCTATCCGCTGGCCGCAGGCGTCGACCCCTCGTTCCGCGTGCTGGACGAGCCGCAGGCTCTGGTCCTCCAGGCCGAGGCCTTCTCGGCAGCGCTCGAGCGATTCTGCGCGGCCGACGAGCCCGAGCGCTGGCGGCTCCTCGCGACCTACGGCGCTGTCGGTCTTCGCCACATGCTCGTGGAGGTCTACGCGACGCTTCGCTCGGCCGGGCGCGAGCTCGTGCTCGAGTCGGGCGCGCGCGCGCCGTTGCAGGAGCGGATCGAGACGCTGCGCGATGCTGCCACGGGACTGCGCGACGACGCGGGCGCCACGGAGCAGCAGCAGGCGGCCGCCGCCGGGGCGCTGGAGCTCCTCGAGGCGACGTCCCTTCCCGGGCGCCTGCTCGCCCTCGCGGACATGAAGACGCGCGGGCCGCGCGCCTCCGTCTTTGCCGAGGCGCGCGACGTGCTGGTCGCAGCCGCGCTCGAGGAGCTCGCCGCGCGCGACCGCGAGCTCCTGCAAGAGCTCCTGACGACATTCGGCGAGGCGTACGCCGAGGCCAAGAACGCGGAGTCGGCGGTCGACTTCGAGGATCTGCAGCTGAGGGCGCGTGACCTGCTTCGCGACGATCCGGCGATCCGCGCTCGCGAGCGGGAGCGGTTCCGCTCGATCATGGTCGACGAGTTCCAGGACACGAACCGGCTGCAGACGGAGCTGCTCGACCTCCTGTGCGAGGGATCGGACGCCGATCTCTTCGTCGTCGGCGACGAGTTCCAGTCGATCTACGGCTTTCGGCATGCCGATGTCGCAGTGTTCCGCGAGCGGCGGAGCGCCGCTCCGACCGTGCTCCCCCTGACGCGAAACCATCGCTCGCGGCCCGAGGTGCTCGCGGCGGTGAACGAGCTCTTCGGCGGGGAGTTCGGCGACGAGTTCCAGCGGCTCGAGCCCGCGGAGGGTGCAGACGCTCCCGCGCTGCGGAACGCGTTCGAGCTGCTCGTCACCGACAAGGCGGCGACCGCGGAGGCCGGCGTCCACTGGCGCCGCTCGGAGGCGAGACACGTCGCCCGGCGTGTGCGCGAGCTCGTCGACGCGGGCGTGGCCTCGCCGGGCGAGATCGTCGTGCTCTTCGCCGCCGGCACCGACGCGGAGTGGTTCGAGGAGGAGCTGCGGGCTGTCGGCCTGCCGACCTACCGCGCCGCGGGGCGCAACTACTTCGGGCAGCAGCAGGTCGCAGACCTCCTCTCGTATCTCCGGCTCCTCCACAACCGCTACGACGACGAGGCGCTCCTCGGGGTGCTCGCGTCGCCGTTCGTCGGCGTGTCGAACGACGCGCTCGTCCTGATCAGGGCGGAGGCACAGCGGCAGCCGGTGTTCCGCGCGCTCGAGCGTCCGCTGCCGGGAGACCTCGCGGAGGGCGACCACCGGCTCCTGCTCGCCTTTCGGCAGCGCTACGAGCGCTTGCTCGACGTAGCCGCACAGGCGCCCCTCGAGCTCCTGTGCGAGCGCATCCTCGCCGAGCACGACTACGACCTCGCGATCCTTGCCCTCCCGGACGGCCGACGCCGGTACGCCAACCTCCGGAAGCTCGCGCGGCTCGCGCGCTCCTACGAGGAGCTCCGCGGCGCCGACCTCGAAGGCTTCGTCCGCTTTGTCGAGGGTCAGGAGGCGGTCGGGGCGAAGGAGTCGGATGCGGTGTCCGAAGAGGAAGGCTCGGACGCCGTCCGCCTACTCACGATCCACGCGGCCAAGGGCCTCGAGTTCGAGGTCGTCGTGGTCGCGGACGCGGGCCGAAGCCGCCCGCCCGTCTCCGACATCCTTGCCCTCTCGGACGGGCGCTTCGGCTTCAAGGTCGCGCATCCGGCGACGGGGACCCGGGTCAGCACCATCTCCTACCAGGACGTCAAGGCGCAACGGGAGCACGCGGAGCGGGCCGAGCGCCTCCGTCTCTACTACGTGGCGATGACCCGTGCGAAGGAACGGCTCATCGTCTCGGGCTCCGTCGGCGACGCCGTGGACGCGAACGGCGAGACGCCGATCGGATGGGTGCTCGACCGCCTGGGCCTGCGGGACGACGCCCGTGGCGGCGCTGCGAACGGCCCGGTCGAGGTCGAGCGCGGCGCCGCCACGGTGCTGCTCCGTGTCGACCGGGGGCAGCTTGACCCGCCGCCGCCGGTGGTGCCCGAGACCGTTCCGTCGGCGATCGCCGCGAACGGCCAGCTGGCCCTGTTCGAAGGCTCGGGCGAGGCGATCCCGGCGCCTGCGCCTCGCCTTCACGAGCTCGCCGTCGCTCCCGAGCCGCCGCTCCACCGCGTTGCCCGGCTCTCCTACAGCGCAATCTCGCTCTTCGAGCGCTGCTCGTACCGCTACTACGCGGAGCGGGTCGTCGGCATGCGGCCGGCGCCGTGGGAGCGGTCCGACGGGAACGGCAGCGGGCTCAGGCTGCATGCCACCGAGCTGGGTGACGCCGTCCACCGGCTGCTCGAGCGCGTCGACCTGGCCCGTCCAGCCGTTCCCGCAGACCTGCGCGACCTCGTCCGGGCCTGGTACCCCGAGGTGAGCGGGAGCGAGCTCGAGATCATCGAGCGGCATGTCCACGCGTACTGCGACTCGACCCTCGCCGCGCGCATCGCCGGGCTCGAGGGCGTGCGCGTCGAGCGGCCGTTCGCCTTCGAGGTCGACGACGTGCTCCTGAACGGCAGGCTGGACGTGCTCTGGCGCTCCGGTGTTGAGGCGCTCGTTCTCGACTACAAGACGAACGCCATGGACGGCCGGGCTCCCGCGGCGGTCGTGGAGGACGAGTACCGCCTGCAGCGCGTCGTCTACGCCCTCGCCTGCTTCCGCGCCGGGGCCGAAGACGTGGAGGTCGTCTACCAGTTCCTCGAGTCCCCCGAGGAGATCGTGTCGGAACGCTTCTCCCGACCGGACGTCGAGCGGCTCGAACGGGAGCTCGGGGCCGTCATCGCTCGTATCCGGGAGGGCGACTTTCGCCCGACGCCGAGCGCGTTCGCCTGCGCGGGGTGCCCGGCGCTCGACCGCGTGTGCGCGGGCCCGGGCCTCGCGCTCGTGGACATCTGACCCCTGTAGCGTGCGTCTGGATGACCGTCGCGGCGCTCTACGACGTGCACGGCAACCTCCCGGCGCTCGCGGCGGCGCTGTCCGATCAGCGCCTCGCCGATGCGGAGGTGATCGTCTCGGGCGGCGACCTCGTGATGGGGCCACTTCCGGCCGAGTGCCTCGACCTGCTCGAGGCGGACGGACGCGTCCGCTTCCTCAGCGGCAACGGCGACAGAGAGGTGTGCGAGCTCGACGAGGACGGCGACCTCGTCGACGCAGCCCGCTGGTGCAGCGAGCGCCTCGGGCCGGAGCGCCTCGCCCGCGTCGAGCGGTGGCCCTCGACGGTCGAGCTCGAGGTCTCGGGGCTCGGCGCTGTGCTCTTCTGCCACGCGACGCCGACGTCCGACCTGCCGATCCTGACGGCCGCGACGCCCGCGGAGGACGTTGCCCGCAACCTCGGCGACGTCGCCGCCGATGTCGTCGTCTGCGGTCACACTCACGTCCAGTACGACCGGCGCGTCGGCCGGACGCGAATCGTCAATGCCGGGAGCGTCGGAATGCCCTACGAAGGCTCGCCCGCTGCGCGGTGGGCCGCTCTCGGCGCGGACGGCATCGAGCTCCTCTCGACGCCGTACGACTCCGTCGCCGCGCTCGACACCCTCTCGCGCACCGGATTTCAGCTGATCGAGCAGTGGCTCGAGCCACCCCTGCTCGGGCGGATCACCGCGGCCGAGGCGACCGACGAGTTCGAGCGCCGGCGCCGTGGCGCGTAGCTACGTCGGCGAGGCGACGCGGCGCGGGCTCGGAACGCGGCGCGAGCGGATCGGCCCGATCGTCGAGCGGCTGGCCCGCGAGCACGCGGATGCCACCATCGCACTCCGTTTCGAAAGCGACGTCGAGCTCTTGATCTCGGTCATGTTGTCTGCACAGACGACGGACGTCAACGTGAACCGCGTCACCGAGCAGCTCTTCCGCAAGTACCGAAGGCCCGAGGATTACCTCGCGGTCCCCGTCGAGGAGCTCGAGCGCGACGTGTATGCGACGGGCTTCTACCGGCAGAAGACGAAGTCGATCCGCGGTGCGATGCGGATGCTGATCGAGGAGTTCGACGGGAAGGTGCCGCGGCGACTCGACGAACTGCTGCGCCTCCCCGGCGTCGCGCGGAAGACCGCCAACGTCGTCGCAGCCGAGCTCGGCCACGCGCAGGGCGTCGTCGTCGACACCCACGTCCGCCGGCTGTCCCAGCGTCTCGGCCTGACGCGGAACGAGGATCCGGTGAAGATCGAGCGCGACCTTCAGCGGGTCGTACCGCGCGCGGACTGGGCGCGGTTCCCGCACCTGCTCATCTGGCACGGTCGCCGCATCTGCGACGCGCGCCGGCCCCTCTGCGAGGACTGCGTCCTGGCGGACTTGTGCCCGGCGGCGCGGGTGTACTTCTAGGGCCTGACCCAGCGCTGGACGACGAGCGCCGACCCCGCTTCCTGCTGGGAGAGCAGGGCGTAGCGCGGGGGGGAGACCACCGGCCGGGCTCTCGCGACCGCGAGATCGGGAGCGCCTACGACGACGACCGTCACGCCCTGGCCACGGCCGACCCGGCTCGTGCGAACGTCGGGGGCGTAGTAGGCGAGCGCGGCCGCCGATCTCTCGGGCAGGAGCACGACGGTGTCGCGGGCCGTCGTCTTCGCGCGCACGTCCCGCGCTGCCGCGCGCCAGTCTTCCTTCGGGCCCTCCGCGGCGGCGGTGGCAAGCGCGGCGATCGCGACCACGGCAACCGCGGCGCCGCTGGCGAGCCGGAGCCCGCGATCGGGGATCGACACCAGCCCGACGCCGGCTGCGAGCGCGACGCCGCCGGCGGCGACGGTGAGCGCCGTTCGCGGGAAGACGGGTAGCGCGACACCTGCGACGAGCACGGAGAGGAGCGGCATCAGGGCGAGACCGGCGACCAGTACCGGCTGCCAGAGCCCCGTCCTGGAAGCGTGCGATTGCCGCACGAGCACGATCACGCCCCATACGGCGAGCGCGACGACGACGGGGCTCCAGCCGAGCGCACGGCCGACGCCGAGGCCGATGTCGTGCAGGGAGAGCGGGCCGGCCCCGTCGGAGGCATCGGCGCGATCGACCACTGCGGCCGTGAGGAAGAAGAGCGACTCCAGGGTCGCGACCGCCACCGCCGGGATCGCGAGTCGAAGCTCGACCTCGCGGCGCGCGATCACGAGCGCGACGATCTGTGCGGCCAGCGCGCTCGCCGCAATCGGATGGGTCAGCGGCAGGAGCGCGGCACTGACGGCGTACACCACCCACCACACCACGTTGCCGCGGTCGACCGCGCGCGCGAAGAGCGCCGTCGAGAGGAGCATCGCGGCGAGCGCCAGCGCGAGCGGCCCGACCGTTCGCGAGAGCAACACGGCTCCGAGCGAGGACGCGAGCACGAGGGATGCGGCCGCACCCGCGTAGCGGCCGGCGAGGCGGCGGCCCAGGCGATAGGTCGCTATCGCGGCGATCACGGCGGCGATCACCGACGGCAGCCGCACCCACAGCTCGGCGTCGTTCCACGCCACGACGGGACGGAGCAGCGTCATGTATCCCGCGCGGGCGGGGTCGTCCGACAGCGCATGCTCGACGACGTCGGAGAAGGAGCCTCGAGCGGCGATCACCGTCACTGCCTCGTCCGTGTCGAGGGAACGGTGACCGAGTGCGGCGAGGCCGAGCACGAGCGCGAGACCGGGCCCGAGGTACGGCAGCACGCGGTCGAGAACGACCGCTGCACGTGCGTCCACGGCAACAGGCTCGCCGGTCGGCGACGGGGTGTGGGCCGGAGCGCTCACCCGAACCGAGGGTAGCGGCGGCGTCGGAGGTGCTTGCTCACCCGCGAGGGGCGCTCGGCGGCCCGCCTCGCGTAGCCTGGGCCGATGGCGCAGTCGACGGGCATCCCCGGCCTCGGGCCCGGCGACAGGCTCGGACCGTACGTCCTCGACACCGTGCTCGGCGAAGGGGCGATTGGGGTCGTCTTCCGCGCGGCCGCCGACGACGGGTCCGTGGTCGCTCTGAAGATCCTCCGGAAGGAGCTCTCGAGGGACGAGGTCTACCGCAGGCGCTTCGCCCGCGAGGCGCGGATCGCCAGCGTCGTCCGACACCGGCACCTCGTTCCGATCCTCGACCTGGGCGAGGCGCGCGGCTACCACTTCCTGGCGGTCACGTACATCGACGGCGGCTCGCTCCGTGAGCGCCTCGACGCCGAGGGGCCTCTCGCGCTCGACGCGGCGATCGAGCTCGCGGCCCAGGTGGGATCCGCGATCGACGCGCTGCACGCCCAGGGAATCGTTCACCGCGACGTCAAGCCGTCCAACGTCATGCTCGACGCCCTCGGAAACGCCGCGGTGACCGACTTCGGGCTCGCCAAGGGTCCTGCCTACACGGTTCTGACCATCCCCGGACAGGTGATGGGCACGCTCGACTACATCGCGCCCGAGCTGATCCGCGGTGAGGAATCCGGGCCGCCGGCGGACGTCTACGCGCTGGGCTGCATGGTGTACGAGTGCCTTTCCGGGGCGCCGCCCTTCGGCGACAGGCACGTCCTCGCCGTCGTGAACGCGCACCTCGAGGGAACGCCGCCCGACCTCTCGGAGCTGCGCCCGGACGTGCCGCGGGCGCTCGCCGAGGTGGTCGACGGCGCGATGGCGAAGCAGCCGGACGAGCGTCCACGCACCGGCACCGCGTTCGCGCACCTGCTGCGCGCGGCGTCTCGTTGAGCGACTGTTAGCTCGCGACCTTGCCGATCCGGTGGTGCCAGAAGCGCCACCAGCCGAACAGCGCCGCGTGGTCGGTGTCCCCCTCGCGGGCGACCGCGAGGATGTCGCGGTGGTTCGCCTGGCCAAGCCGCTCGTGCGTCCAGACGATGACCGCGTCGTCGCCGTCGAAGTAGCAGAACCTCTGTCCTCCGGGCTTGGGCGGCGTTCCCTCGTGCACCCACGGGCCTGCTCCGCCCCAGAACGTTCCGTCGCACCTGCCGCCGTTCGCGACCTTGGGCGCCGCGGCGCGGGCAGCATCGTACGCCGCCCTGAGCGCGGTCGAGTCCGGGAAGATCGAGATCTCCCAGCGGTCGGGCGGATTCTGGCCGGTGACCTCCGCGGGCTGCAGGCACACTGCGCTCTCGGCGGCGCCCGTCGCCGGCGCGTTCTGGACCGCGCAGTTCTTCCAGAGCGTTCCCGGAACGAGCGCAGCCAGCGAAAGGGGCGCTTCGGGAACCGTCTCGACGGTGCCCGTCACGGTCGGGGATGCGGCCGCGCTCCCGCCGTCGTCGCGGGCGACGAGATACGCCGCGGTCGCGGAGATGATGGCCGCAAGCGCGACGAGGATCGCTGTGAGCCCCCACCGCGGCATGCTCGGCGTTCGGCGTCCGCTGGGCGTCCCCGGCGGCGGCGTGGACGCCGCAGGCGATTCCGCGGGCTCTGCAAGCGGCGCTTCGACGTGCGACGCCGCCGGCGACGGGGGCGAAGGAGTCGCGGCGACCGGAACGTCGAGCTCGCCGGAGCCGTCGACGGAGATCGTCGCAAGGGGCTCCTCGTATCGTTCGGCGACCGGGTGCGACGCAGTCGGACTGCGTCGCAGAACCCCATGGACGGCGTCCACCAGCTCCGGCGCAGTCGCGTAGCGCTCGTCCCGCGACTTCGCCATCGCCCGGGCGACGATCCGGTCGAGCTCCTTTGGCAGGTCGGGCCGGACCTCCGTCAGTCTCGGCGGCGGGCTCGTCAGGTGGGCGTGCATCACCGCGACCTCGGCGTCCCGTTCGAAGGGCGGCCGGCCGGCGAGGCATTCGTAGAGCACGCAGCCGAGCGCGTAGACGTCGGTGCGACGGTCGAGCGTCAGCCCCTCGATCTGCTCGGGCGCGGCGTACTCGATGGTGCCCACGAAGATCCCGGTCCGCGTGAGATCGGGCGCCGTCGACTGCTTCGCGACGCCGAAGTCCGTCAGATAGACGTGCTCGGAGGGCTCCGCGATCAGGATGTTCGACGGCTTGACGTCGCGGTGGATCAGGTCGCTGTCGTGGGCGGCGTCCAGTGCGCTCGCGACCTGCTCGAGCATGTAGAGCGTGCGCCCGACGCCCAGGTGCCCCTCCCGTCGAAGGAGGGAGCGCAGGTCGGGCCCGTCGACGTACCGCATCGCGATGTAGAGCAGACCGTCGGCGTCGCCTCCGTCGACCTCGCCGGCGTCGTAGATCGGAATCACGTTCGGATGGTCGAGCCCGGCTGCACGCTGCGACTCGCGCGTGAACCGCTCGCGGAAGCTCGGGTCGTGCGCCAGCGGCGACGCGAGCACTTTGAGCGCGACCTTGCGCCCGAGGCTGACGTGCTCGGCGAGGTAGACGACGCTCATGCCGCCGCGGCCGAGCAGCGATTCGACCCGGTACCCGGCCAGCACCGCGCCGATGCGCGTAGCCTCGCTCATGCTCACAATGGTCCTGACGGCACGGTGAGCCGCCGTCTTCCCGCGCCAGCATGCCGCATTCGGAGGTGCCCGTCTAGACTGGACCGCATGCTCGGGCGCGAGGGGTCGTTCCGGACCTGCCTGACGCGCGGTCGCTGCGCGTGACGGGTCACGACGAGGTACGCCCCGTGACGGTGCTCTTCGCCGACGTCGTCGGATCGACGGCGCTCGCGGAGAAGCTGCCTCCCGAGGAGGCGAAGGCCTTGATCGGTGAATGCGTCAACCAGATGAGCCGCGCGGTGCACGAGTACGGCGGGACGGTGCAGGCGTACATGGGCGACGGCATCTGCGCGTACTTCGGCGTCCCGACCGCCCACGAGGACGACCCCGAAAGAGCCGCCCGCGCGGCGTTGCGGATAGTGGATGTCGTGCGGGAGTACGCACGGGAGGTCGAGCAAGCATGGGGGATCGAGCGATTCGACGTCCGCGTCGGCATCAATACCGGCCCGGCCGCGGTCGGCGTCGTGGGCGCCGTGGATCACCAGACCGTCGCGTTCGGCGATACGACCAACGTCGCGGCGCGCCTGCAGACAGTCGCTGCTCCCGGGACGATCGCCGTGGGCGAGGAGTCCGCCCGCCGCCTCGCGCATCGCTTCCGCCTCGAGGCGCTCGGCGAGCTCTCCGTGCGCGGCCGTGAGGGGCCTGTGACTGCCCGAGAGCTCGCCGGGCCTCTGCTCGCGAATGACGGTCGCCCTCACTCGGCGCCGCTCGTGGGCCGGAAAGTCGAGCTGGACCGCCTCCACGCGGCTGCGGACGGTCTCGCAGACGGCAAGGGGCAGGTCGTGCTCCTCGTCGGCGAGGCCGGGATCGGCAAGACGCGTCTGCTCGAGGAATTGCGGGGGATCGTCGGCGAGCGGGCCACGTGGCTGGAGGGGCAGTGCCTGTCCTACGGTGGTCTTCCCGTCTGGCCGTTCGAGGAGATACTCCGCGGGTGGCTCGCGATCGGCGAGGCGGAGCCGGAGATCGCGGCACGGACGCGCGCTCGGGCGCGCCTCGGAGCCTTGCTCGGTGCTGGTCTGGGACATGTGCTCGCACCGTTCGGCGGCTTGCTGCGCATCGATCTCGACCCTGATTCCAAGCCGGAATCGGCGAACGAGGCGACGCCGGCGGCGGTGCGACGGGCGTTCGGCGACTGGGTCGAGGCTCTCGCGGCGAACCAGCCGGTCGTGATTGCGGTCGAGGACATGCACTGGGCGGCGCCGCAGGCGCGCGAGATGGGAGAGGCGATCCTCGAGCTCACCGACCGCTCCGCCGTCATGGTTGTCGCCACCCTTCGGGCCGAGCCGGGCTCGCAGGGGTGGGGCTTCAGGCTGCACGCGCTCGGGAGCTACGCCCACCGCACGACCGAGCTCGGGCTCGCGCCGCTCGACGAGGGTGATGCCACCGAGCTCGTCGAGGCGCTCGCCACGGGCAGCCTCGACGAGGCGACGACGTCGTGGGTGGTAGGCCGCGCAGAGGGCAACCCGCTCTATCTCGAGGAGCTCGTGCGGCTCCTGCTCGAGGAGGCGGCCGTCGAGCGCAACCGAACCTGGACGCTCACGGTCGGCCAGGTGACGCTTCCGGCGCGCCTCGAGAACCTGCTCGTCGCACGCGTGGATGCGCTGCCCGAGGGCGCACGCACGCTCGCCCAGCTCGCCGCGGTGATCGGCCGGACGTTCGAGGTGTCACTGCTCGAGCGCGTCGCGGACACGGACGACGTCGCCGGGGAGCTGCTCGATCTCGTTCGGGCCGGGATCGTGCAGGAGCTGCGGCGGTACCCCGAGCTCGTGTGCGGCTTCGCGCACGGGTTGCTCCACGAAGCGGCGCTGTCGACGCTCACGATCGCGCGGCATCGGGAGCTGACGACGAGGGTCGCCGACATGCTCGAGGAGCTCCTCGGCGAGCGAGCGCCGCAGGAGGCCGAGCGGCTCGCGCAGTACTACATTCGCAGCAACAGGCTCGACCGGGCCGTGGCGTACCTCGAGCGGGCCGCGGGCGCGAGCCCTGGGGACCCCAGGCACGCGGCCGAGCTGCTCGAGGCGGCCGCGCGCGCGGCCGCGCGGGAGGGGGACGTTGACGCCGAGCGGCGCCTCGAGGCACGGCTCGCCGAGCTCGCGGCCGGCAACTGAGCCAGCACGCCGGTCGTCGCTCAGAGCCAGCGACGCCAACGGAAGAGGGCGAGCTGCACGATCGTCGTCGCGAGGATCAACCCGACGGAGATGCCGAGCCCCCAGTACCACGCGCGGAACTCCCCGGCGAAGTTCTGCCCGTAGAAGCCGACGATGAAGCTCGGGACGAGCACCAGCGACGCGATCACCGTGAGCTTCTTGGCGACCTCGTTCTGCTGTTCGGCGATCTTGGCCTGGTAGTAGTCACGGACGCCTCCGAGCAGGTCGCGAGCGACGTCGAGCTCCTCCGTGACGCGGACCAGCGTCTCGTACGTGTCGACGAAGCGTGCCTCGACCTCCGCCGGGAACAGATCGGACTTTCCGATGTCGACCCTCCCGTCGACGATCCGCCGCGCGACTCCGCGCGTGCCGCTCGCCGCTCGCCGAGCGAGGAGGAGCTCGTTCCGCAGCAGGGCGATCCGTCGTCGGACGTGCGGGCCGGAGAGATGCTCGATGTCGCCCTCGAGATCGTCGATCGACTCGTAGACGCCGTCGACGAGATCGAGGAAGGCGTCGGCCACGTCGTCGACCGCACCGTGGAAGACACCGCCGCAGGGCGATCCGGCCTCGATCCGCGCGGTGATGCCGTCGACGGGCGCGACGTTGCCTCTCGGGCCGGTCTTGCGCACCGTCACGACGGCCGTGGGAGTGGCGACCACGTCGAGCTCCAGGTACTCCACGTGCCCTTCGCCGGGAGGTGCGACGGGATGAGCGAGGACCGCGAGCACGTAGCCCCCGTGACCCTCGAGCAGCGGGCGGACGTCGCGGCCGTCGCCCGCAGGCCGTGCGAGCAGTTCGATCGACTCGAGGTCGATGTCACCCGCCACCGCCTCGAGGATCTCCTCGCGGCTCGGGTCGACGAGGTCGGTCCAGTGCGTCCCCACCGCAGTGCGACGCTAGCGATCGTGTCGGCCGGTACGGCCGCGCCGGGCTACGACCCGACGGCGGACAACGCCGCGTGCCGCTGCTCGCTGAGCCAGCGCTCGGCGTCGAGCGCGGCTGCGCAGCCCGAGCCCGCGGCGGTGACCGCCTGGCGGTAGACGTGGTCCTGCACGTCTCCCGCAGCGAACACGCCGGGGACGTTCGTCTCCGTCGACTTCCCGCGCGTCACGAGGTAGCCATTGTCGGGCTCGTGGTCGAGCTGGTCGAGGAAGAGGGCGGTGTTCGGGTCGTGGCCGATTGCGACGAAGACGCCGTCCGTCTCGACGACGGACTCCTCGCCGGTCACGGTGTCCGTCACGCGGATGCCCGTCACCTTGCCGTCGCCGAGCACCTCCTCGACGACCTTGTTGACCAGGAACTCGATCTTCTGGCTCGATCGCGCCCGGTCGACCATGATCGGCGAGGCGCGAAACTCCTCGCGGCGATGGACGAGGATCACCTTGCGCGCGAAACGCGAGATGAACAGCGCCTCCTCCATCGCCGAGTCGCCGCCGCCGACGACGGCCACGACCTTGTCGCGGAAGAAGGCGGCGTCACAGGTCGCGCAGTACGAGACGCCGCGGCCCTGGAGCACACGCTCCGAGTCGAGCCCCAGCTGACGCGCGCTTGCGCCGGTCGCGACGATCACGGAGTCGGCCCGGTATTCGTCATCGCCGACCCAGACGCGGAACGGCCGCTCCGAGAAGTCGACGCGCGTGACGTCGTCGGTGACGAACTCTGCGCCGAACCGCTCCGCCTGCCGACGGAAGTCCTGCATCATCGCAGGGCCCATCACGCCGTCGGCGTAGCCCGGGTAGTTCTCGACGTCCGACGTGATCATCAGCTGGCCGCCCCAGTTGAACCCCTCGATCACGAGTGGCTCGAGGTTCGCGCGGGCTGCGTACAGCGCCGCCGTGTAGCCGGCGGGGCCACCGCCGATCACGATCACATTCCGAACGTCCGTCACCTTCCGCACTGCTCCTCCCGTCGGATTCCCCTCAACTGTACGAACGAAACGGGGGCTCCGGGTGTTCCACGATCAGGCCGCGTGCGCCTCGCCGGGGAGGAGCTCCGCCTGCTCGCCCTCGCCCACGAGCTCGGGCGCAGAGATGACCCGCGTCTGCCTCTCGATCGGTGTGAGCTCGGGCGGGGCGATGCCCGTGATGCCGTGCTGTTCGAAACGGCGCGCCTGTGGCAGCACCTGGCGCTCCAGTGACCCGACCGTCTCGTTGAAAGACCGTACGGCGGTGTCCAGCGACCGTCCGAGCTTCGAGAAGTGCGTGCCCATCGTCGAGAGGCGCTTGTAGAGCTCGCGACCGAGATCCGATATCTGCCGCGCGCCCTCGGCGATCGTCTCCTGCTGCCACCCGTAGTGGACCGCACGCAGCAGGCCGATCAGGTTCGTCGGCGACGCCGTGATGACATGGTTGTCCGCGGCGAACTCGACGAGCGTCGGGTCGTGCTCCAGCGCGGCGCGAAGGAACGACTCGTCCGGGAGGAACATCACGACGAACTCGGGGGTCGCGTCGAACTGGCGCCAGTACGCCTTCTGGCCGAGCTTGACGATGTGCTCGCGCACTTGACGCGCGTGGTCGCGCAACGCCGCCTGTCGTGCCTCGTCCGTCACGTCGGTCGCGAACGCGTCCAGATACGCGGCGAGAGGCGCCTTCGAGTCGACGACGATGCACTTGCCGCCCGGGAGATTCACGAGGACGTCGGGGCGGAGCACACGCCCCTCGCCGTCGTCCGTCGTCGGCTGCTCGACGAAATCGCAGTGTTGGACCATCCCCGCGAGCTCCACCACCCGTCGGAGCTGGATCTCGCCCCACCGCCCGCGAACGTGCGGCGCACGGAGGGCGGTGACGAGGTTGTTCGTCTCGCTCCGGAGACGCAGCTGGTCCTCGCGAAGGCTCCGGACGGCCTCGGTGAGCGAGCCGTAGGCCTCCTTCCGCGCGCTCTCCAGGGCGTTCACCTGCGTCTCCACCTTCCCGAGCGACTCGCGGAGCGGCGCAACGTACGCGTCGAGCTTCGTCTGAGCGAGATCGAGGAAGGCGCCCGAGCTCTCCTTCATCGCCGCGGTCGAGGCTGCCCGCACCGCGCCGGCGACGCGCTCGTCGAGCGACCCACGCTCCGCGGCGAGCTGCGCCTCCGCCTCGATCGCCCGCCGCTCGAAGCCCCGAGCCTCGACCTCGAGCTCGCTCGTCCGAGCGAGCGCGCCCGTCCCGGATTGCATCCGCTCGCGGAGAGCGAAGAGAACGCCTGTCACTCCCAGCGCGAGCCCGGCGACCAGACCGATGAGCAATGCGACGATCGTCATGAGGACCAAGCAACGTAGCGCGCCGTCCGGACGGAGCCTGCGACCGCCGCAGCTATCCTTCCGCGTTCATGCCGCCGAAGCCGCGCTCGCAGGGAACGCGCAAGACGCCGCCCTCGAAGGGCGATGACCGCCGGAATCTCCTCCTGTTCGGCCTCGGAGGGATTGCGGTCGTGGCGGTGGCCCTCGTCGCGCTCGCGTTCACCGTCGGCGGCGGCAGCGGGGGGAGCGGGGATGCTCGGGCGGCGCTCGAGCAGGCGGGCTGCACCTTGAACGCGACTCCGTCGCTCGCCGGCGTGCATACGGTCACGACGCCGTCGGGCACCTCGCCGAAGTGGAACACCGTCCCGCCGACGTCCGGCCCCCACTACGAGATCCCGGTGGTCTACGGGATCTACGACGAGCCGGTGTACCAGGCCCAGCTCGTCCACAACCTCGAGCACGGTGCGATCGCCGTGCAGTACGGCGAGGACGTCCCGCAGGCGACGATCGACGAGCTCAAGAGCTTCACGCAGGACCACACGCGCGGGACCGTGCTCGCGCCGTATCCCGCGCTCGGTGACAAGATCGCCCTCGGAGCGTGGGTCGTCCCCGACCCGTCCAAGCCGGACGAGGGAACGGCGTACCTCGCGAAGTGCACCGCGTTCGACGAGGCCGCGTTCTCCGCCTTCTTCTCCGCCTACCAGTTCCAGGGCCCCGAGCGGTTCCCGCCGGACTCGCTCCTGCCCGGTCGCAGCTAGCTCGGGGTCTGGCACCGGAGGTGCCTGACCCCGGTGACGCTTCCGCTACCCAGCTAGCCTCGTGTCCACGCCGGGGTGGCGGAACTGGTCAGACGCGGCCGGCTTAAAACCGGCTGTCCTCCGGGACATCTGGGTTCGACTCCCAGCCCCGGCATCGGCGGAGCGCCCACAGGGGTCAGGCACCTGCGGTGCCAGACCCCTGACCCAGAGCCCTGACGCCAGACCCCTCGGGCTAGACTCACGCCGCCATGGCGAGCACAGAGCACGTCCCATCGTTCGCTCACCTCGAGTACGACACGCCGCTCTACCGCACGGCGATCGCGCAGTTCGACCAGGCCGTTCCGTACGCGGAAGTCGACCCGGGGATCGCGGAGAGGCTCCGCCACCCGGAGCGGTCGATCATCGTCTCGTGCCCGATCAAGCTCGACGACGGCTCGCGCGTCGTCTTCCCCGGCTACCGGGTGCAGCACTCGAGCGTGCTAGGCCCGACGAAGGGCGGCGTTCGCTACGACCCGGAGGTGTCGCTGGGCGAGTGCGCAGCGCTGGCGGTCTGGATGACGTGGAAGTGCGCGCTGCTGCGCCTGCCCTATGGCGGCGCGAAGGGCGGCGTCCGCTGTAACCCGCGCGAGATGTCGCACGTCGAGCTCGAGCGCCTCACGCGGCGGTTCACGTCCGAGCTCCTGCCGTTCATCGGGCCGCAGGAGGACATCCCTGCGCCGGACATGGCGACGAACGAGCAGACGATGGCGTGGATGATGGACACCTACTCCATGCAGCGTGGCCACGCGGTGCCCGAGATCGTGACCGGCAAGCCGATCGCGATCGGCGGCTCCGTGTTCCGTCACGAGGCGACGGGCGCCGGCGTCGTGATGGTGATCGCGCGAGCCTGTGAACGGCTCGAGTGGCGCCTGTCCGAGCAGCGCTGCGTCGTGCAGGGCTTCGGCAACGTGGGCGGCATCGCCGCGCAGGAGCTCGTCGACCGGGGCGCAACCGTGATCGGCGTCTCCGACGTCTCGGGCGGGGTACACGACCCCGCCGGGCTCGACATCCCGACGATGAGTGCCTACGCCCGCGAGCACGGCTCGCTCGAAGGCTGGGACACGGGCACGCGTGTCTCCGGCGAGGAGCTGCTCGAGCTCGAGTGCGACATCCTGGTGCTCGCCGCTCGCGAGGATCAGATCCATGGCGACAACGCCACGCGTCTCCGCTGCCGGATGATCGCCGAGGGAGCGAACGGCCCCACGTCGCTCGAAGGCGATGCGGTCCTCCTCGAGCGCGGCATTCCGATCCTCCCCGACGTGCTGACGAACGCCGGCGGCGTGACGGTCTCGTACTTCGAGTGGGTTCAGGATCTCGGGCGGCTGTTCTGGGGTCGCGACGAGATCCGCGCGAAGCTCGCCGAGAAGCTCAACGACGCCTTCGATCGCGTCTGGGAGATCTCGCACGAACGGGCCATCCCGATGCGCACAGCGGCACTCGTCGCCGGGATCCACGACGTGTCGACGGCGCTCGAGGCCCGCGGGCTCTACCCGTGAGCTCGGACCCGGCGTCCCGCGTCCGCGACGCGATGATCGCGGATCCTCGCTCGCTGCCGGCGACGGCATCCGCCCGCGACGCCGGCGAGGTGCTGACGCCTGCCGAGGTGCGCGCCGTCTACGTCGTCGGGCCCGATGGCGAGCTCGTCGGCGTCGTCACCCGCAAGACCCTGGTCGCACGGGTGGTGGCGGAAGGACGCGATCCGTCTGCGACGCAGGTGGGCGAGCTCGCGGAGGCGCCGTACTACACGATCGACGCGGACACGCCGCTCGACGACGCATTCCGCTTCATCGAGGAGCGGGACGCCGAGCGCGTGCCCGTCGTGGACGAGGGCCGCCTCGTCGGTGTGATCTCACGCGCCGTACTCCAGCGGCGGCTCGCCGAGGACGAGGAGCCGCCACCGGCCGACGTCGACGCCGAAGATCCGTAGTTCCTACCGAGCGGAGCGGCGGACGTTCCGGTGCGCCGATTCCGGAGGAACGGCATAGCATCGGCGTGGTGATGCAGCGAGCGAACGCGACCCGGAACCTCGTCCTCGCAACACTTGCCTTCGCCGTCGCGTTCGTCGGCTGGAGCCTGATCGCGCCGCTCGCGAAGCGGTTCCAGGACGATCTCGACCTCACCAACACGCGCACGCTGATGCTGACGGCGGTACCCGTCGTCCTCGGGTCTCTGCTGCGCATCCCGGTGGGCGCACTTACCGACCGTCTCGGCGGCCGGGTGATGTTCCCGGTCGTGCTCGGGATCTCCGCGATCCCCGCTGCGATCTTCGGCTTCGTCGAGGGCTACGCGGCGCTGATCGTCGTCGGCTTCTTCCTCGGCATCGCCGGCTCGTCGTTCGCGGTGGGCGTCCCGTTCGTCGCAGGCTGGTACCCGAAGGAGCGGCAGGGCTTCGCTCTCGGCGTGTACGGGATGGGGAACATCGGCACCGCGGTCGCCGCCTTCAGTGCGCCCGCGATCGTGGACTGGCTCGGACGCGAGGCCCTCGGGATCGTCGCGGCAATCCTGCTGGTCGCGACGGCCGTGGTCTTCTACTCGATGGCCGAGGACCCGCCTCGCGGGCCGGCCGTCGACTACGGCGCGGTGCTTCGCTCGGGCTGGAAGCTGTGGCGCCTCGCGCTCCTCTACTTCGTCACCTTCGGCGGCTTCGTCGCGATGGCCGTGTTCCTGCCGAAGCTGCTCCGCGACTGGTTCGACATCTCGCTGACGAACGCGGGGCTCCGTGCCGCCGGCTTCACCGTGGTCGCAACCTTCGCCCGCCCCGTCGGCGGCTTTCTCTCCGACCGGATCGGCTCGGCCACGGTGCTCGTGGTCGCCTTCGTCGGCGCGGGTCTCGACGCCGCGTGGCTCGCGCACATCTCGTCGGATCCGACCTGGCTCCCGGTGACGATCGCGTGCCTCACGCTGGCGGCGTTTCTCGGCCTCGGGAACGGCGCCGTGTTCAAGGCCGTGCCGCTCGACTTCCCGGAAGCGACCGGGGCCGCTACCGGCATCGTGGGCGCGGCAGGCGGCATCGGCGGGTTCTTCCCGCCGGTGGTCATGGGAATCGTGAAAGATCACTTCGACACCTATGCGCTCGGGTTCATCGGACTCCTCGTGTTCGCCCTCGTCTGCCTCGTGGTCGCGCTGACGATGCGCCGCGCCGCCCGGATGCCGAGCGAGGTCACGGCTTGAGCCTGCTCACGCGGCCGCGCTACTTCGAGGAAGGCGGCTCGGCGGACGGGTGGAGCGCGCTGCAGAAGGACGGTCGCGAGTGGGAGCGCTTCTACCGGGAGCGCTGGCAGCACGACAAGGTCGTCCGCTCGACACACGGGGTCAACTGCACCGGCTCCTGCTCGTGGAAGATCCACGTCAAGGACGGCATCGTCGCCTGGGAGACGCAGCAGACCGACTACCCGACGAACGGGCCGGACGTTCCCGAGTACGAGCCGCGCGGCTGCCCGCGCGGCGCGTCGTTCAGCTGGTACATCTACTCGCCGATTCGCGTCCGCTATCCGTACGTGCGCGGCGTCCTGCTCGAGATGTTCCGCGAGGCGCGCGCCAGGCACAGCGGCGACCCGGTGGAGGCCTGGGGCTCGATCGTCGAGGATCCGGAGAAGGCGCGCGCCTACAAGTCGATCCGCGGGAAGGGCGGGTTCGTGCGCGCGAGCTGGGACGACGTCGTCGACATGATCTCGGCGGCGCACGTGTACACCGTGAAGAAGTACGGACCGGACCGGGTCGCCGGTTTCTCGCCGATCCCCGCGATGTCGATGGTCTCCCACGCGAGCGGCATGCGTTTCCTCTCGTTGATCGGCGGCGTCTGCCTGAGCTTCTACGACTGGTACGCCGACCTGCCGCCGGCGTCGCCGCAGATCTGGGGCGACCAGACCGACGTGCCCGAGTCGGCGGACTGGTGGAACGCGAGCTACATCATCATCTGGGGGACGAACATCCCGCAGACCCGCACGCCCGACGCGCATTTCATGGTCGAGGCGCGCTATCGCGGCCAGAAGGTGGTAGTCGTCTCACCCGACTACGCCGGGCACACGAAGTTCGCCGACCACTGGCTGCCTGCGGCTGCAGGCACCGACGGCGCGCTGGCGATGGCCATGGCGCACGTCGTCTTCCGTGAGTTTCACGTCGAGCGCACCGTGCCCTGGTTCGACGAGTATGTGAAGCGCACGACCGACCTCCCCTTCCTCGTCACCCTGCGCGAGCGTGACGGGGCCTACGTCGCAGACCGCTTCCTCCGCGCCTCCGATCTCGGCGACGCGAGCGAGAACGCGGACTGGAAGACGGTGCTCGTCGACTCGGCGACGGGCGAGACCGTCGTCCCGAACGGCTCGATCGGGTTCCGCTGGGGCGACGAGGGCGTGGGGAAGTGGAACCTCTCGCTCGAGGGCGTCGACCCGGCCCTGACGCTCCTCGGGCGCCACGACGAGCTCGTCGAGCTGGACCTCGCGCGTCTCGACGTCGGGGGCGCGGGCGGCGAGGTGCTCAGGCGAGGCGTCCCGGCGAAGCGGATCGGCGGGCGGCTCGTGACGACGGTGTTCGACCTCATGGCCGCGCAGCTCGGCGTCCGCCGCGAGGGGCTGCCCGGATCGTGGCCGTCGGGCTACGACGACGCGGACGAGCCGTACACCCCCGCCTGGCAGGAGCCGATCACGGGCGTCGATGCGGGACGCGTGACCCGCGTCGCGCGGGAGTTCGCGCGGAACGCCGAGCGGTCGCAGGGCCGCTCGATGATCATGCTCGGCGCCGGGACCAATCACTGGTTCCACTCCGACCAGATCTATCGCGCGATCCTCCAGCTCGTCACGCTGTGCGGCTGCCAGGGGGTCAACGGCGGGGGCTGGGCGCACTACGTCGGCCAGGAGAAGGTCCGCCCGATCAGCGGCTGGTCGACGCTCGCGTTCGCGCTCGACTGGAACCGGCCGCCGCGCCAGCAGGCGACGACGCCGTTCTGGTTTCTCGCGAGCGACCAGTACCGCTACCAGCGCACGCGCGCCGATGTGTTCTCGACGCCGCTCGCACAGGGCTCGCTCGCCGGAATGCACGTCGCCGACTGCAATGTGCTCGCGGCGCGGCTCGGGTGGATGCCCTCGTACCCGACCTTCGACCGCAACCCGCTCGATCTTGCACGTGAGGCGTCCGACGCGGGCGTCGAGCTGCCTGCGTACGTCATCGACCGCCTGCAGGACGGAACGCTCCGCTTCGCGGCCGAGGACCCGGACGCGCCCGAGAACTTCCCGCGCGTGCTGACGCTCTGGCGGGCGAACCTGCTCGGCTCGTCCAGCAAGGGCCACGAGTACTTCCTCCGCCACCTGCTCGGTGTCGAGGACGCCGCGGTGCGGAACGTCGATGCGGCGCCCGACGAGCGGCCGAACGAGGTCGTCTGGCACGAGGACGCCCCGACCGGGAAGCTCGACCTGTTCACGACGATCGACTTCCGCATGAACGGCTCGGCGCTGTATTCCGACGTCGTCCTGCCGGCTGCGACGTGGTACGAGAAGCACGACCTCTCGTCGACCGACCTGCATCCGTTCGTCCACTCGTTCAACCAGGCCGTACCGCCGCCCTGGGAGGCGCGAACCGACTTCGACATCTTCGGTCACATCGCGGAGCGGTTCTCGGAGCTCGCCGAGACGCATCTCGGCACGCGGACCGATCTCGTGGCCTCCCCGCTGCTCCACGACACCCCCGAGGAGCTGGCGCAGCCGTTCGGCGAGGTTCGCGACTGGAAGCGGGGGGAGTGCGAGCCCATCCCCGGCAAGACCATGCCGAAGCTGGTCCCGGTCGAGCGCGACTACGCGGCCGTCTACCGGAAGTGGCGGTCGCTCGGCCCGCTCGCGGAGCAGCTCGGATCGTCCGCGAAGGGTGTCGCGCTCCATCCGACCGTCGAGCTCGACGAGCTGCGGGCGGCGAACGGCGAGGTCGACGGCCGCCCGAGCCTCGCCCGCGACGTGCACATGTGCGAGGCGATCCTCGCTCTGTCGGGCGTTTCGAACGGACGGCTCGCGGTCGAGGCGTTCCGCTCGCTCGAGGAGCGAACGGGCACGAAGCTCGCCGACATTGCCGAGGAGCACGCGGACGTCCGGATCACGTTCGGCGACACGCAGGTGCAGCCGCGCAAGGTGATCGCCTCCCCCGAGTGGTCGGGCATGGAGTCCCGCGACCGGCGCTACTCGCCGTTCACGATCAACGTCGAGCGTGACGTGCCGTTCCGAACGCTCACCGGCCGCCAGTCCCTGTACCTCGAGCACGCCTGGATGCTCGAGTACGGCGAGGGGCTGCCGACCTACCGGCCGCCGCTCAACGTCCTCGGCGTGGTCGGCGCGCAGCTCTCCGGCGAGGAGGGCCGCAAGGAGCTCCACGTCCGCTGGCTGAGCCCGCACTCGAAGTGGTCGATCCACTCGGAGTTCCAGGACAACCTCCACATGCTGACGCTGTTCCGCGGCGGGCCTGTGGTGTGGCTCTCGGACGTGGACGCGCGTGAGATCGAGATTGCCGACAACGACTGGGTCGAGGTGTTCAACCGCAACGGCGTCGTCGTCGCCCGGGCGGTCGTCTCGCACCGGGTGCCGTCCGGCGTCGGGCTCATGTATCACTCGCAGGACAGGCACGTGAACGTCCCCCTCTCCGAGATCACCGAGACGCGCGGCGGCACGGACAACTCCGTCACCCGCATCTCGATGAAGCCGACGCACCTGATCGGCGGATACGCACAGCTCTCGTACGGCTTCAACTACTTCGGCCCGTGCGGCACCCAGCGCGACGAGATGGTCGCCGTGCGCAAGCTCCAGAGGGAGGCTCGCTACTGATGCAGGTTCGTGCCCAGATCGCGATGGTGATGAACCTCGACAAGTGCATCGGGTGCCACACCTGCTCGGTCACCTGCAAGAACGTCTGGACGAACCGCCGCGGCACGGAGTACGTCTGGTTCAACGACGTCGAGACGAAGCCGGGGATCGGCTACCCGAAGCAGTGGGAGGACCAGGACCGCTGGAAGGGCGGCTGGGAGCTCAAGGGCGGCAAGCTGCGGCTCAGGGCAGGCGGTCGCCTGCGCAAGCTCGCGACGCTGTTCTTCAACCCCGAGCTGCCCACGCTCGACGACTACTACGAGCCCTGGACGTACGACTACGAGACGCTGACGACGGCCGGGGTGTCGAAACACCAGCCGGTCGCCCGGCCCGAGTCCCAGATCACGGGACGCCCGCTCGATCTGCAGTGGGGGCCGAACTGGGAGGACGACCTCGCCGGTGCGCCGGAGCGTGCCCGCCTCGACCCGAACCTCAGAGACGGCGTCGAGGAGCACGTGCGGCTCGAGTACGAGAAGGCCTTCATGTTCTACCTCCCGCGGATCTGCGAGCACTGCCTCAACCCCTCGTGCGTCGCGTCGTGCCCGTCGGGTGCGATGTACAAGCGCGCCGAGGACGGCATCGTGCTCGTCGACCAGGAGCAGTGCCGCTCGTGGCGCATGTGCGTCAGCGGCTGCCCCTACAAGAAGGTCTACTTCAACTGGTCGACCGGCAAGGCCGAGAAGTGCACGCTCTGCTACCCGCGCATCGAGGCGGGCCAGCCGACGATCTGCTCGGAGACGTGCGTCGGAAAGATCCGCTACCTCGGTGTCGTCCTCTACGACGCGGACCGGGTGCAGGAGGCCGCCTCGGTGGAGGACGAGAAGGACCTCCTCCCGGCGCAGCTCTCGCTCTTCCTCGACCCGGACGATCCCGAGGTGCGCGAGCAGGCGCGGCGTGACGGGATCGCCGAGGACTGGCTCGACGCGGCGAGCCGCTCGCCGGTGTACGCGCTAGCGGTGAAGCATCGCGTCGCGCTCCCGCTCCACCCGGAGTACCGGACGCTGCCGATGGTCTGGTACGTGCCGCCGCTCTCGCCGGTGATGAGCCTCGTCGAGGGGCCGGGCTCGGAAGCCGACCCCGACGACGTCTTCCCCGCGATCGAGGAGCTCCGCATCCCGATCGAGTACCTCGCGAACTTGCTCACGGCGGGCGACCCCGAGCCGGTCCGCATGTCGCTCCGCCGCCTCGCGGCGATGCGCGGGTGGACCCGCGAGAGGAACCTCGGCGGCGAGCCGGATCCGGCGCTGGCGGCGGCGGTGGGGATGGAGCCGCGCGAGATCGACGCGATGTTCCGACTGCTCGCGATCGCGAAGTACGACGAGCGCTACGTGATCCCCCAGACCCACGGTGAGATCGGCGTCAACCCGCATTCGCGCCAGGGCGCGTGTGGCCTCGACTTCGAGGGCGGCCCGGGCAGTTGCGGCGCGCTCGAGAAGACGAAGGACCCGTTCGGCGCCGAGCCGCTGGCCGTGGGAGGGGGCGGAGGTGGGGGCGGCTCGAACGTTGCGTTCCTCGACTTCCGGAAGGCGACGTGAACGCAAAGCTCCTCTCCGTGCTGCTCGCGTATCCGGACGAGGAGCTGATCGATGCGCTCCCCGAGCTGCTCCAGGCTGCCGCGGAGCTGCCGCGCGACGAGCGCCGTACGCTCGAGCCGGTGCTCGACGCGATCGCGACGACGCCGCTCGCCGCGCTGCGACGGGCGTACGTCGAGACGTTCGACTTCGATCGCCGCTGCGGGCTCCATCTCACGTACCACACCCACGGCGACCGTCGGCAGCGCGGCCTCGAGCTCGTGCGGCTGAAGCGGCGCTACGCCGAGGCCGGCCACCCGTTCGAGGGCTCGGAGCTTCCGGACTACCTGCCCGTGATGCTCGAGTTCGCGTCGCTGCGTCCGGAGGAGGGGACAGCGCTGCTCGCGTCGCTCCGCGCGCCGCTCGAGCTCGTCCGGGCCGCGCTCCACGATCGCGGCAGCCTCCATGCCGGCGTGCTCGACGCGCTCTGCCACGCGCTGCCCCAACCCACCGCGCGGCAGCTCGAGGACGCGCGACGCCTCGCTGAGGAAGGCCCTCCGGCCGAGCTCGTGGGGCTCGAGCCCTTCGGCGCGCCGGAGCTCGCGGAGGTCGGCGCGTGAGCGTCCAACCGAAGGTTGACCGATGAGCAGGGCCGACACGTTCTTCTGGGCGCTGCTGCCGTACGTCGCGCTGACGAGCTTCGTCGTCGGCCACATCTGGCGCTACCGGCGCGACGGCTACACGTGGACGGCGCGCTCGACGCAGCTGCTCGAGCGGCGTCTGCTCTTCGTCGGCAGCTTCGCGTTCCACCTCGGGATGCTCGGCGTGATCGGCGGTCACGTGATCGGGATCCTCGTCCCGGAGTCGTGGACGAGCGCGATCGGGATCTCCGAGCACTTCTACCACTGGATGGCGATGATCCTCGGCGGCGCGGCGGGCCTGCTCCTCTGCCTCGGTGCCGTGGTGCTCGTCTACCGGCGCCTGAAGATCGACCGCATCCGAGCGACCACGCTCTCGAGCGACTGGGTCATGTACCCGCTCCTCCTCGTCACGATCCTGCTCGGGATGCTGTGCACCTTCGTCGGCGGGCTCGTGGACGAGTACAACTACCGCGAGACGGTCTCGCCGTGGTTCCGGAGCATCTTCACGCTGCAGCCGAAGAGCGACCTGATGGTGAATGCGCCGTTCCTCTTCCAGGCGCACGTCACGATCGCGTGGCTCCTCTACGCCGTCTGGCCGTACACGCGGCTCGTCCACGTCTGGAGCGTCCCGGTCGGGTACCTCGCTCGCTCGCCGATCGTGTACCGCGCGAAGCGCGGCGCCACCCGCACCGCGCTTCGCTGAGGCCGCCGCTGGAGCGGCGTCCGGAACCCTCGTAGTCTTCGGCTGTGCGGACATGCCCTGCCTGCGGTCGGGAGAACGCCGAAGGCGCGCGCTTCTGCAGCGACTGTGGCACCCGACTCGAGGGCGCCAGCAGTCGTGAGGTGCGCAAGACCGTCACCGTGCTCTTCGCGGACGTGACCGGCTCGACAGCGCTGGGCGAGCGGCTCGACCCGGAGTCGTTCCGCCGCGTGATGGCACGCTACTTCGACGTTGCGAGAGGGTGCCTCGAGCGGCACGGCGGCACGGTGGAGAAGTTCATCGGCGACGCGGTGATGGCGGCCTTCGGCGTTCCGGTCGTCCACGAGGACGACGCCCTGCGCGCGTTGCGTGCCGCCGTCGACCTCCGCGACGCGCTCGAGTCGCTGAACGCGGAGCTCGAGCGCTCCTACGGCGTCACGCTCCAGCTGCGCACGGGCGTCAACACCGGTGAGGTCGTCACGGGAACCCAGGAGCGACTCGTCACGGGCGACGCCGTCAACGTCGCAGCACGGCTCGAGCAGGCCGCCGAGCCCGGCGAGATCCTGATCGGCGAGCAGACCTACCGGCTCGTAAGCGGGGCGATCGATGCGGAGAAGACCGCGCCTCTCGTCCTCAAGGGGAAGGGTGAATCGGTCAGCGCCTACCGGCTGCTCGGGATCATCGAGGGGGCATCGCTGCTCGAGCGGCATCTCGACGCCCCTCTCGTCGGGCGGGACAAGGAGCTCGCACGTGTGCGGTCGGCGTTCGACGAGGCGGTATCAACGCGTCGCTGCCGCATGCTCACGGTCCTCGGGCCGCCGGGGATCGGCAAGTCGCGGCTCGCCCGCGAGCTCTCCGCCGTCGTCGACGGGGAGGCCACCGTCCTCACGGGCCGGTGCCTACCGTACGGCGAGGGCATCACCTACTGGCCGATCGTCGAGATCTTCCACGAGGCGGGCGCCGAGGACGAGCTCGAGGTCGCGCTGTCCGCCGGGTCACCCGAGGAGGTCTTCTGGTCGGTACGGAAGGCGCTCGAACAGCGTGCGCGCGAACGGTCGCTTGCGCTCGTGGTCGAGGACATCCACTGGGCCGAGTCGACGCTCCTCGATCTCATCCAGCATCTCGGGGACTGGACACGCGACGCGCCGGTTCTGGTGCTCTGCCTCGCTCGGCCCGAGCTCCTCGACGAGCGGCCGGCCTGGGGTGGCGAGTCGATAACGCTCGAGCCGCTCTCGGAGCTCGAGTCCGAACAGCTGATCGAGAACCTGCTCGGCAGCTCTGCGCTCGACGAGGGCGCCCGCGGGCGCATTCGGGAGACCGCGGAGGGCAATCCGCTGTTCGTCGAGCAGTTGCTCGCCATGCTGACGGACGGTGGCGACCCGGATCATGTGCCGCCGACGATCCACGCGCTGCTCGAGGCCCGCCTCGATGCGCTGCCCGAGGCGGAGCGCCACGTCCTGGAGTGTGCCGCCGTCATCGGCCACGACTTCGAGTGGGACGCTCTGGGCGAGCTGTCGCCCGACCGGCGACGGCCGTCCGGCGTCCGCCTGGCCGCGCTCGTGCGCAACGAGTTGATCCGGCCGCACGACGCAATCGCGGATACGTTCAGCTTCCGGCACGCGCTCATCCGCGATGCGGCATACGCGCGGTTGCCCAAGGAGCTCCGCTCCGATCTCCACGAGCGCTTCGCCCGCTGGCTCGACGGGAGGGGCGAGGAGTTCGAGGAGATCGTCGCCTACCACCTCGAGCAGGCGTACCGCTGGCTCGCCGAGCTCGGGCCGCCGGACGAGAGGGCCGTCGACCTCGCCGAGCGGGCTGCGGCGCGCCTCGCCTCTTCCGGACGCCGTGCCAACGCACGCGGCGACGCGCCCGCCGCGGCCAACCTGTTCGAGCGAGCTGCGGCGCTCCTTCCGGCTGATCATCCCGAGCGGCTCGCGCTTCTGCCGGTCCTCGGCCGCGCCCTGCGTGAGACGGCCCAGATGACACGCGCGGAGGCCGTGCTCACCGAGGCGGTCGAATCGGCGGCAACGGCGGGAAACGACGTGGTGGCGGCGCACGCGTCGCTCACCCTGGCCGACCTCGGATTGCACGCGGCGAAGCTGAGCCGGCAGGAGACCCTCGCGGAGGTGGAGGCCGCGATGCGCGCGTTCGGCGAGCACGGAGACGACGCAGGGCTCGCCCGGGCCCTTGCTTTGCGTGGCAGGCTCCGGTTCTGGGGAGGCGACTTCGCCGGGGCGCTCGAGGATCTCGAGGAAGGAGCCATGCACGCGCAAACGGCGGGCGATCGCTACCAGGAGGTCGAGTGCCTCCAGTACGTGATCGCCGTCGCCGTCTACGGCGCGACACCGGCGCGGGACGGTCTCGTGCTGATCGAGGAGATCCAGACGCGCGTCGACGGCAACCGCAGGCTCGATGTCGCGGTGCTGAACGGCTTGGCGCGGCTGCAGTCGATGCGCGGAGACTTCGTGGGCGCGCGCGATGCGCTACAGCGGTCGACGGCGCTGTTGGAAGGCGGAAGCGAGGTGACCTCGTACTCCCATGTCGCGATAGCGGCCGGGATGATCGAGCTGCTCGCGGACGACGCGGTCGCAGCCGAGGGGGAGCTCCGGCCGGCGTGCGAGCGACTCGAGGCGATGGGCGAGCTCGGCTACCTGGCGAGCGCGGCGCCGCAGCTCCTGGAGGCGCTGTATCGACAGGGCCGCTTCGACGAGGCGCTCGCGCTGTCTGATCGCTGGCGCGCGGATCGCCTCACGGCGGCCGAGGACCTCGATGCGCAGGTCGGGTGGCGCGCGATGCGCGCCAAGCTCCTTGCGCACGCAGGACACCTCGCCGAGGCAGAAGCTCTCGCGCGCGAGGCCGACGCGCTCTGCGCCGGGACCGAGGACCTCGAACTCCGCGCGAGGGCGCTCGCAGATCTTGCCGACGTCCTGCGCCTGGCGGGCAGGCCGCACGAGTCGAGGGTGGCGCTCGAGGAGGCTGGCCAGCTCCACGAGCGCAAAGGAAACCTGCCGGCGGCGGAACGAGTCCGCCGCCGGCTGGATGACCTCGTGGTCCCGGACTGACCTACGGCACGATGTTGTGGTTCAGGTGGAACACGTTGTCCGGGTCGTGGCGCCGCTTCACCTCGACGAGCCGCTCGTAGTTCGGGCCGTACGCCGCGCTGATCGCGTCGTCCTGATCGTCGCCCAGGTAGTTGAGCCAGCGTCCGCCGCTGAAGTGCTCGGAGAGCGCCGCGTGGCTGTCCTTCGTCCACGCGATGTTGGCCTCGGTGTCGGCGGGGTCGAGCCACTCGGACGGAAGGAGAAGGTTCCAGCCCTCGTCACGGTGGGGAACCGCCGTGTCCGTCGGCCCGATCCGGGTCACGGCGCCGTGGAAGTGCTCGAGCAGGATCACGGTCATCGGTGACGGCACCGACGCGAACCGCTCTGCCATCGCGTCGATCAGGTCGTCGGAGAGCCCCGTCGTGAAGCTCGAGAGCCAGTAGTTCAGCGCCCCCTTCGGATACGCGGCGTCCAGCAGCGTGTTCATGACCGGGTAGGGCATCGGCCCGACCTCGACCACGAGCGGCGAGCCCCAGCTCTTGAACGGCGCCAGGTCGCGCTCCGCCTCCTCCGGCGGTCCCGTGTGGAACACGACCATCGCGGCGAGCTTCATGCCGGAGCCGTCCGGGGCGTGCACGAGCCCGGCGAACACGCTCAGGTCGTCCGACGCGCCCGCGATTGCGTCACGGTAGAACCGGAGCATGTCACCCGCAGCGTCGATCGGGTGCGCGATCAGCCCGCCGGTGACCATCGAGTGGGGGTGCAGGCGGTACACGAGCGAGGCGGCCACGCCGAAGTTGCCGCCGCCTCCGCGGAGCGCCCACATCAGGTCCGGATGACTGGCGTCGTCGACGTTCAGGATCTCTCCGTCGGCGGTGACGAGCTCGACGCCGAGCAGGTTGTCGCAGCCCAGGCCGTGCTTCGCCATCAGCCAGCCGAGGCCGCCGCCGAGCGTGTAGCCCGCAATGCCCGTCGACGAGATCGCGCCTCCGGTCACGGCGAGCCCATGGGCGTGCGCCTCGCGGTTGAGCTCGGCCCAGAGGACGCCGCCCTGCGCTCTTGCCGTCCGCGCGGCGGGATCGACGTGGATCCCCCGCATCGGTGAGAGGTCGATCATCAGGCCGCCGTCGGCAACCGCGCGTCCAGCAACGTTGTGACCGCCGCCGCGGACCGAGATCTCGAGCCCGCTCGATCGGGCGAGCTTCACCGCCTCGGCGACGTCGGTGGCACCGGCGCATCGCACGATGACGGCCGGCTGACGATCGATCAGGCCGTTGTGGATGCGACGCGCCTCCTCGTAGCCGTCGTCGTGGGGAAGCAGCACGCTTCCGGAAACGGAACCGGCGAACGCCTCCAGCACCTCGCCGTCGATCGTCGAGATCGCCATCTGTACCTCCCGAGTCGCTCGGTGTAGACCCCCGAGGCAGTATCCCACCGCCGCCAGGGATCGTTCGCGCGGCCAGGTTGCGGTTTGGGGAAGGCGGCTCAGCAGCAGGTGTACGCGCCGGGTGGCGCCGGGCCTTCCTCCGGCTCCGGCAGCTCCGCGGCCGCGAGCGCGGCGCCGTGGAGCAGGTCTCGCTCGCTCACCTCGATCGTGGTCAGACGGTAGTGAGCGAGGGCGACGCAGAGAACGACGAGTCCCGCAACGATCACCGGCGCGCGCTCTGGATGCAGCCCGGCGACCTGCTCTCGTTCCGCGAGCGGGAGCGAGGCGACGTGCTCGAGTGCCCGGCGCGCAGCCTGCGCCGAGAGTCGATGCCCGTGCGTCGGGGCGTCCGCGCCGATCGACACGGTCGCGGCTGTCACGACGGTACCCGCGACGCCGATGGCGCTCGTGGGGCGAAGTGGCGGCAGGAGCGAGCTGACGTGCTCGGCGCAGGCGGCGAGCTCGTCGTCGGTCGGAGGGTCCGAGTGGAGAAAGCGCTCTGTCAGCCGGACGCTGCCCGCATCCGTGCTGTTCGCCCACGAGAGACGGTTGCCGTCCGTGAGGACGAGCTCTGTCGAGCCGCCGCCGATGTCGATGACGAGTGTGCCCGCTGCGACGGAACGGTCGCTCGCAACGCCTCTCAGCATCATCTCGGCCTCCTCGCCACCGTCGAGGAGTCTCGTGGTGAAGCCGTAGCTCCACTCGACCTCCCCGAGGAACGCCTCGCCGTTGTCTGCATCCCGTACGGCGCTCGTGCCGACTGCCAGCACACGCGCGGCACCCAGCTGCTCGGCCTCCCGGCGATAATCGACGAGGACGTTCCGCACGCGCGCGACCGCCGTCGGGAGGAGGATTCGCCGCCGGTCGACCGACTCGCCGAGCCGCGTGATCTCCTCACGTCGCACGACCTCCTCGAGCTCGCCGTCTTCGACGTCGGCGACGAGCAGGCGAGTCGTGTTCGTGCCGAGGTCGACGGCGGCGACGCGCACGCTCTCACCCTACTCTGGCGCACGCGGGATCTTCGCGAAACGCGCTGGTGTCAGACGCCGGGGAGGAACCAGAGCAGCCGGCGCATCGTGTAGCGCGCCTCGCGGATTGCCTGCAGCTGCACGTCGAGCCGCGCTCGCGACGCCGCCAGGCGCTCGGCTGCCTCGCCGAGTCGCACCCCGGATGCGTCGGAGCGGTCCAGCTGCTCCTGGATCTGCGCGGACACGTCGGCGATACGCGTCGACTCGGCCGAGAAGACGCGCCCCGTGCGCTTTACCCGGCGCCACATCGAGAGTCCACGCAGCACGGCGTACGCGATCCCGCCCAGGAGGCCGACGAGGAGCACAGCCAGCGCGATCCAGAAGCCGATCACAGGGTGCTACGATAGTGGTCGCGACGCGGGGTGGAGCAGTCAGGTAGCTCGCCGGGCTCATAACCCGGAGGTCGCAGGTTCAAATCCTGCCCCCGCTACTGAAAGGCCCTGCTAAGCGGGGCCCTTCGTTTACTGGTTAGGCGCGACGGGCGCGAATTTATACCTCTCTTTATACCCATGGCCGGAGTGGGGTCGGGCGAAATCTCTCGTTTTCGTCACTCAGTGTTGTCCCCTCAGGCGCTTCGTGGCGCGCGGAAGGCGTGATGTCCCTGACGCCACTACGTGCTCCGCCGACCGCTGCCCGGCCCCTTGTTGCCCGAGCTCCGCCCTATCTTTGTCGCGTGGCATGCACGCGCAACACGAAGCTCGGGAAGGCGTACGACGGTCTCCGAACCAGCACAGGCCCGGGAGGCGCTTCGCCTCAGGCTGGCTCGAGCATCACATGTACCATTAGTATTGACAACCCGCACAAGTCGACTCACGTTCCTACAACTGTGAATGTCGTATCGCATTGGAACTGCGATGCGATCGTGCAGAAGCTAACACTCGACACCAAGCTGTACCGAGGAGTGCAACAAGTCGGTTCGGGACATTCCGAGGGAACGGGTACCTTCGTGTTGAACGGGAACGCCGCAGCTAGTTGTGTCAACGGACAATACCTTGGTGAGGCCACAGGAACAGTCGTATTCCCCCTGGGTTACAACCCGCCATCAGGCAGCGCGGGCCCAGTCGACAGCGGTGTGGTGCCGATCGGTAACTGCTGACCTTTGTCGCTGGGCAGACCGAGACCACATTTGTGGGAGAGGGTTCGTGTCTGCGAACCCTCTCCCATGACGAGCGATGCGTGATCTATTGTCGCCCCTTGGCCGCGAGATACTGGCTCAGCGAATCAAAACCCTTGACGCCCGTCCTATTCTTGAGATTCCCGGCGCAGGGATCGATCGCGACATCGGTCGATTCGTGCAAACTCTCGCTGCGTCGACCCCTCAATGTGAAGTATCGCGTGTCAGGCGGAACACCATCGAAGCCTCTATCGCCGACGAGCTGATTTCGGAATGCGAGTTGCTTCGTCGGCTTGGCACGAGGGCTCCTGAGGTCGCCTTAGGTCCGCTCGAACTCCGTGACCAACGTTGGATCTCTACTGCTCGACCGCGGCGCCTTCAAGAGACCCCAAGCTCCCCTGAGGAAGCATTTCTTGACATCGCAAGCCCGTCCAACACCCAGCAACCTTCGACCAAGCCGTTCGATATTGGGCTATTTTCCTCGACGGCCGTCTTTGGTTCCTTTGGCATGTGGTGGACCTACCTTTACCTTAACCACGGATCATCTTTGTTCGGATTCCCGTGGAGGATATGGGAACTGCAAGTGCGTACGAGAGTAGCCGCGTTCGAGGTTTCGTCAGCCGCGAATTGGGTCGAATTGCTAGAGAATTATGGGGTTGAACACGATGACCTCATCTTTCCTGACTGGAGCTCCATCGCGGCTGATTTTGATGGCGTTCATATGAGCGCTTATGGGGTAGCCGCTACACAAGGCATTTGCTTTTCGGAACGCGGACGCGTAACTGCGCCTCCCTTCTGGGATGTCGAATCGACCCTCTGGCTTCGATGGGTATTTGACAAGCCACGTCTTGCAGCCGACCAGGTCGGCCTTGAGCGTGCGTTCCACGAGCATGGCGATCGCTGACGCTCGGGTCCGCGCCTGGCGATCGGCAACGCACCAAGATTCCCCGCTGCAGAGGGAGAAGCATCAGCTCCCGCGAGGCAGGGGCCTGATGTGGAGCTCGCAAGGGGGTGAGTACCGCGGCGCCTCATGGGTTCTCTCCTCCCACCTCAGCAGCGCAGCAGGGCAGTGTGTGACGTTGAGCTTCTCCGGCACGATCAACTCCAACGGCGAGAGCTGCGGGATCAATCTCGGGATGCAGCACGTCGGGTTCTCGCAGGTGACCGTTCGGCAACTCGCGGCGATCTGGTTGTTTGGACCTACGCGGGCCGATGTCGGCCGGTCCGCGGCCTGATCGTTCGTCCTCCCTTTTCGCTGGCGCGTTCGCGGTTTCGAAGGCGGCGGAAAGGTTCTCACCGAGCTGGACATAGGGGAACGAGTGGCGTGTGCGATGCCCACTCGACTGGGTCCAACCCGCCCCGCTGGGGCGCCAGAGAGGAGGGCTATATGCACCGTCGCAGTCTTGCCGTCGTTGGCGCGGTCGCCGTGCTGATGGTCGTCGCTAGGGTTCCGCGTTCGCGAGCAGCACCTCGGAGAGCGAGCCCCGGCCGGGACTGGCGCTGTTCGAGGGGAAGCTCATCGACCTCTCCAGCGGCTGGGGAGAGGCGACGGCGTGCGTCGTGTTCGACGCCGATCGTCTCGCTGAGTGCTTCCGCGATACCGCTAGCCTGCACGCGCGTGAGACGGCGCTCGGGACGGATGTTTCGATCCTGGCCTCGTGCTCGACGCCACTCAGGCTCTTCGCGAACACCGGATACGGCGGCACCGAGCTCGACATCTACACGCGCGGCACGTGGCTCAACCTGTCGACCTGGGGGTTCGACAACCAGCTGTCGTCGTATCAGGTCGGTGCGTGCAGCACACACTTGGCCGAGAACGCCAACGGCGGGGGGAGCTGGTACCCCGGCAGTACGAGCGCTGGAGCCCAGGCGTCGTCGATGCTCTCGGGCTGGGACAACCGCGTCTCCTCGGTCTACCTCCAATAGGCGGCGAGGGTCGCTGGACACATGACCGGTTGAGCGAGCGGCCCTGGGTAGTCGATCGGGGCCGCTCGCGTCGCAGGTACAGATGACAGATCCGAGTCCGGCGGAGTCCGAGAACAAAGCTTCACGAGAACAGAGCTTCACGAATGCTTGAGGATCGATCAGGCGCTGAGGCGCACTTCCGCCGCGCATACCTCGAGCACTATCGAGCCATCCTCGCGTACGCGCTTCGGCGCGGCGTCGACTATGGAGCCGCGGAGGAGATCGTTGCTGAAACCTTTGCCGTCCTCTGGCGTCGCCGCGACGACGCGCCCGACCCGGACGCGCTCCTCCCGTGGCTCTACGGCGTCGCTGCGAGAGTTCTCGCGAACCACCATCGAAAGGCCGGGCGCCGCGAGCGACTCTCCGCCCGCCTTCACACGCTCGCGCCCGAACATCCCGAAACCGAGTCGATCGCACTCGATCGCCTCGAAGTCAGGACCGTCGTCGACGCACTCCAGCAGCTAAGCGCCGCCGATCGGGAAGTGCTGCTCCTGGCCGCGTGGGAGGGCCTGTCGCACGGTGAAATCGCGGCCGCACTTGGCTGCTCCGAGAACGCAGCAGCGATCCGGCTTCACCGCGCCCGCAAACGTCTCACGGAAACCTGCCGAAAGAAAGACATGAAAACTCGCCATACAGGGGAGGAAGGCAGCTCAGACCACTGCGGCCACGACGAGGGAACTCGATGAAGGACGGAAGCGACCCCTTCGAGACACTGCGGCGGATCAACCCCGTCGACCCAAGCACGCTCCCAGACCCGGAACGCTCGCGAGAGGCCCTCGACGCCATGGAGCGCATCATGCGCGGCGACGCCGCTGGGGCTGGGGCGGAGCGCTTCCGGCGGACGAGATCACTCTGGCGCACCCGCCGTCGACGGGTCTACCTCATTCCCATCGTCGCGGCAGCAGCGCTCGCCGTCGCCACGCTGGCGTGGGCACTGACCCGAGGTCCCACGCAGCATCTCGACATCGCCTGCTACGCGACAATCGACCTGCACGGCAGAGCCGCCGTCGTGCCCGCGACCGAGGCGTCGCCGATCGAGTCCTGCGAGAAGCTTTGGCTCACCGGCGCCTTCGGGAAGCCACCTCCGCCACTCGAGGCCTGCGTACTGCCATCGGGAGCTGTCGGGGTGTTCCCCAGCCCTGAAGGGAACAGCTGCGAGCGCTTGAACCTCGCGCCCGTCCATTCCGGCAGCCAGCCCCCTCCATCCTCGGTGGAGTTGCAAAACACCCTTGTCGACAAGTTCCTCGACCATTGCCTCACCGAGCCAGTCGCCCGACGGATCATCCAAGGCGAGTTGACACGGCTCGGCCTTAAAGACTGGCGCGTGGTTACGGGCGGACGTTTCAACCAGGACAGACCATGCGCGAGCCTCGCCTTCGAGGAGAAGCAGAGGCAGATCATCCTCGTACCGGTCCCGCGTTGAGTCACCCTCGGGCTGGAGACACGGGCGAGCAGTTAGTCGCCCGCCCATCGCCCGAAGAAAGCTCTCTGCCCGACCGGACAGATACCTAAGTGAGGATCCGATTGGGCGTCGCACTCGACGCGCCTGTCACGCTGCCCGGCGAGCATATGACCACGCGACGACGCGTGATCCAGGTTGGCCCCGGCGAGGTGGTTGGTCTCGTCCGGGGCCAACGATTCCACAACGTCAGCCCTCGGCCGCGTGCCGAGTCGCTGGTTTGCGTAGACCGGAGTCGATACATCCCAAGAGACTCACGGTCATCCCACGCTGGGTCCTTAAATCGAATGGTCTTGGAGTCCGTGGCGCTCGCCACGGTGGGGAGCGTTCTACCGAGCGCGTGTTCGACGAGCCGTTGAAACGTTCCCGCTCGCCCGGACATAGAGAGTGTATGCAGGTCGGCGCCACCCCGCGCTTTGGAGGAACGCAAGCGGAACGGCTGTCACCTCACCTCTACCAAGATGTTGACCGTTGTGCCGGCCTTCACGCTCACACCCGCAGATGGATCCTGCCTGACGACCAGGCCGGCGCCGTCTCTGCTTCGGCGTCGAATGACAACAACGCGAAGGTCGGCGTTGGACATGCGTGTCACTGCGACGCCTTCACTCAGTCCAACAACGTTAGGAACCGAAACACGATGACGCCCCGTGGAGCTACAGCCGAGAAGAGCGAGGAGCAGCGCTGCCAATAGAGCTAAAGCGAAGAACTGAGCACGATTGACCGAGCTACTCATCAAACTTCCGCGGATAAGGGGTGATCATATGAGCGGATGATACAAAAAGCGACGCTGCTGTAATAGCGCCTCAGACACAGGGAGATATGTAATGAGAACGCGAATCATCGCGATCGCCGTGCTCTTCGCGCTCGCCATGCCAGCCGTCGCATTCGCGACTACTTGGAGTTGGGGGTTCAATTATCTTACTCCGAGCACGAATGTCGGTTCTTGTCCATCGACAGTTCCGACAAGTGGCGGTCGAATTTGTAGCCCGTGGGCCTCTTGGACGAGCAACTACATGGACAAGAGGAGCGGCCAGACAGCGTGCTTTGGCTGGGCCAACAATAGCCTTGCCAGCTGCAACGTATACACAGGCAGCCTTACCGTAGCGACGACACCGGGCCAGTTCGGCATGGGCGGAAGTCTCAAGTCGCAGCTCAATGGTTACGGCTCGAGTTCGTACCTCTACACCGCAGCCTACAATTAGGGGGAGAGATGAAGAAGTCGATCATTTTGATCCTGGCGGCTTGCGGGTTGGCAATTGCATGGGCCACGAGCCAGGGATTGTCGGGCATTCGATCCGTTGGCGCAGATCCGTACCTTTCATCCGTCGGCACTGTTGTAACGCCCAGCGGACAAGCCGCGGAGCTGATGGCTAGAGCGGTCAACCCCGACTTCACCGGATCGGTGACGGGCGTTGATCTCCTTTCGTCACAAGACGGCAGGGGCCTCTACCGGATCGAAACCGAAAGAAGTACCGGATGTTACGCGGCGGGACCAGCTGGAGCGGCTAACGGTTTGGTGACCGAGCTCACGATCGTGGTCTGCCCAATCGACCCTGCTTTTCCGTCGGCGGAACAGCCATTACTGGATCTATCGGTCAGAAACACCGCGGGAGGGAAGACCTACCTGAGCAGAATCGAAGGCTTCGCCGCTGACGGTGTGGCATCGATCGATCTTCTCCGCGCAGACGGCAGCACGATTTCGACCATTTTGGTTAGAGACAACACCTATGAGGCGGATACAAACGCGACCTCGGCGGTGACAAGCATCGTCGCGCGCGATGATGCCGGCAACGAGGTCGCACGGAGATAGAGAATAGACGCGCGACTGACCTCATCGCGTGAACCCCTGAGTTGGTCCTGAGTCGTTGATGCTCGACGGAGCATCTCCACAGAGACATGACGACGGCGCCCGGCTCCCTTCTGCCGGGCGTCGTCCGCAACTTGCTCTCGATCGGCCTCGTCCTGATGAGCATTATCGAGTGGAGGGCCGAGCAACGGTGACGAGGCGGCGGACCATTTCCGAGCGCAGTTGCTTGGCTTCTTCTCGACGAGCGAGCCTCCTGGGAATGCTCAGGGACCGGTCGACGAGTGGTTGGCCAGCGACCGAGGCGTCGCCGATCGAGACCTGCGTGAAGCTGCGGCTCATCGCTGCGTTGTCGACCGATGCGTCACCGAGCCGGCAGCCCGACGGATCATCCAAGGCGAGTTGACACGACTTGGCCTTCAAGACTGGCGCGTGGTTTACCGGCGGACGTTTTAACCAGGACAGACCTTGCGCGAGCCTCGCCTTCGACGAGAAGCAAAGACCGGTCATCCTCGTACCGACCCCACGTAGAGCCGCGCGGGCCGGAGATGCATCCTCCGCTTCGTGCGCGGCAGTGAAAGGTCTGTGTCAGACCGGACATTAACGAGCCATGGCGCACAGCAAGTTGGATGGATGCGGAGGAGCCCGGGATACCTCTCGTGGTCCCGCGACCATCACGAGTCGGCCTCACGCGCCAATTCGTCAATTCCACTCGAAAAGGAGCGAGATGCTGACGCCGTCGTCAGGCAAGGCAGCGAGATTGGCGTCGATCGCCGTGCTTGTCGGATTCATCGTGATGATCGGCATGTACGCGACGAGCGGAAACGCGCGGACCCTCGCCACATGTACGCCGCAAACGTGGATCCCTGTGCCTGTTTCGCATCAGAGCAAGGGTGGCGGCCACACCGCCTGCGATGCGGGAGCGCCGAACTGGGCTTACGACGTCCGACTGGTGAACCGAGCGGGCACAGCTTTGGCTGAGACGCTCCACACGGCACAAGACCAGTCTGGGAGTGGTGACCGATGGACGCCACTCGTGACCTGCACCGGCGCGTACATCCACAACTACTACTACATCAACGTCGGGGGCACCGGGAAGAGCGACACCTCCGGCGAGTACGGCTCGCCCACCCCCTGCTAACGCGCGACATGAGCAGGTGTCTGACTTCGCCAATCGTGAAGGAGCACCGAATGGATGATCATTACGACTCGGAATCCGCGAGTAAGGGCCGCAGATGGACGTCTCGAAGCGCCCTCATCGTAATTGTTGCCACTGCGTTCGTCGTGCCGGCCCTCGCGGTCGCCGGCAAGGTCGCAGACATCGGGGATCTCGCGAACTATGCAAGCAAGAGCTCGGTCGCCCAGCCGTCGTCGGCACCCGACCTGAGCCGTGCATCGAAGCTCGTTTCGACGACGCTCAAGACAGGCGAGCAGCTCGCGGTCTGGCAGGCGCCAAATGCGGGCGGCGGTGCGTGCGTCTTTGTCGACAAGGCAAGCGGAAGCATTCCGGCGACCACACCGACCACGATCACGGGTGCCGGAGAGTGCTCTTCTTCTGCGCCCTCGCAGAAGTGGATGAACCTGGAAAGTCCGGTCAGCACGAATATCGACTGGGCGAAGTCCTCAGGCGACGAGAGCTTTGAGGTGATCATCGAGGGACGGGTGGATATCGCACGCGTTGCGAGCTTGGCCGTTGTCTCCCCGGACGGCGCTTCCCCGCTAGCCGTCTCTCACGGGTACTTCATCGGCGCCCTGCCCCCGTCCGCCGCGGCTGGGAAGCTCGCTGCAGATGGCCCGTATCTGCTCGTGGCATACGGGCGCAAGGGAGCCGAGGTCAGTAGGCAGGATCTCGGGAAGCTGATCGAGACGACCAGGCCGCAATAGCCAACGGAGACGTTGGGGTGGGCGGGCGGCCCTTGCCGCCCGCCACGCTCACCGCGGCAAACGCACAGAGTCCAACGACAGCAGCTTGACCCGTCGACGGCCAATGCGATCGAGATCCGAGAGATGGTCACTGGTCGCTCCATGAAGCGGCCGCCGACAACCGAGCAGTCAGGAGTGGCCTGGTCTGTGGGGACCGGGCCACCGGTTCCTGCACTACCTCGGCCGGCTCGACTCCCTGACGGCGAAGGGGCAACGTCGTCGTCTTGGATCCGCACGGCAAGTGGTCGCACCAGCGAGAGCCATAGACGCGACGATGGCGGCGGCGAGTCCGGTTGTCACTGCGGACACTAACCTGCGATTCATCCATTCCTCCCAGCTCTCCGCGCCGCTCGCACGCGGATTGTGATGATCCGGTTGAGCGGGTACTCCCAAACCGCTTTACCGGCCGCCCAAGCCCCCGAGGCGGGAAATCGGGGCCGGGAGGCCCTATACGGGGTAGAGGCAGTACTCGACAGCAGGAGGATTTCCAGTGCCCGAGCACAAGCACGAGAACATCGACGTGGTGGTGGTCGTCTCGGGGCAGCCTGAGCGGCTCAAGGTCAACGTTCACCAGACGTTGGAGCATCTCGTCCACGAGGCGCTCCAGAAGAGCGGTAACCAGGGCCAGGCTCCGTCGGACTGGGAGCTGAGGACGGAGGACGGGGCTCTGCTCGACCAGAGCCAGACGGTTGCCGACGCCGGCATCACCGACGGGACGACTCTCTTCCTTAGCCCGAAGGCCGGCGCCGGAGGCTAAGTACGGCGATGACTGTCGTCGACCCCGAGGTCACGCGCGTCAAATTTGAGCGGGAGCTCGGGCTTTGGCGCAAGAACGAGGAGACGTATCGCCGCCGCGGCTGGATCCTGCTGGGCCGGCGCGAGTTCGAGGTCGACGTTGGCTTCCTCGGCCGCGTGCCCCTGGGGGCCAACGTGATTCCGGCGATGACCGCCTGCGTTCGGCTCGACTTCACCAACTACGACGTGTGGCCGCCGTCGGTCGAGTTCATCAATCCGTTTACCGGCGAGTACGCCGCGCCTCCGGTGCAGGCGCTGGTCGAGAGCGACGAGGGGCCGCGGAATCTGGTCGTCCAGAGCCACCCGGAGACGAACCGGCCCTTCTTCTGTGTGCCCGGGGTACGTCAGTACCACGACCATCCGCAGCACTCCGGTGACTCCTGGCTTCTCCATCGCCGAAGCGGCGAAGGGAGCCTGGCAACCATCTGTGATCGCATCTGGCGGACGATGGCGAGAAACGTGGTTGGGATGCAGGTCGGGCTGCTGGCGTTGCCGGGGCAGGCCAAGCTTCAGTTTCAGGTCGTGAACGCTCCTGGTGAGGCCGGGCCAGCTATGTGGGAGCAAGCGCGGCAGGCCGAAGAGGCGGCGCGGGCGGGGCAGGCGCAAGTCACGGTTCCCCTGAGCCAGGTCCCGCCACAGGTCCTGGCAGCCCTCGGGCTCGTGCCCTCGCCGGGCGTCGCGCCGGGGCACGAGGAGGGGCTCTGACGCAGTCAGGCCGATGGGGATGGCCCGGTGGACGAGGTAGGCCAGGACTCGGAGGGGGTGCTGGCGGAAGGCGGCCGCGATCTGCTCGTGGCGGCTCGGGGACTGGTGGTCCGGCCAGTAGAGGCAGGCAAGGCAGGGCTCGTCGCCGAAGCGCTCATGCCTGGACCAGCCGACGTCGGCCGGCTGCGTCCAGGCGTTGTAGATCGGCCCCGGCAGGCTCGACTGGACGCCGAGGCGCGCCTCGGCGGAGTCGAGGGCGACGAGCGTCGGCCGCTGAGCCTCGACCAGGCCGGCGTGCCACTCCGACGGCACCGGGTCGACCTCGAGGCCTGACGCCGCGAGGCGGTCCCGCAGCAGGTCGACTTTGACCGCGCCGACGTCGGCGTCTGTCGTCAGGACGTAGCGCTGGAGGTTCGACAAGGCGACCTTCTCGGGGTCGACCGCGACGATGCTCCCCCGCGCCCCGGCGACGGCGAGCGTATGCGCCGCCGCCTGACCGATGGCTCCGGCGCCGACCAGCCGGAACTCACCGACGTCGACATCGGCTGCGAGCGGGAGTCCACCTAACGGCTCCGCCAGCGTGACCAGGTTGAAGGCCGCCGGCCTGGAACCCGAGCGGCCGTGAGCGCCGAGCTCGTCGGCGAAGACGACGCGGAACAGCTCGCCGACGCCCATCGCCGCCGCCAGCAGCGCCGCGGCCGGCGCCGCTTCGTCGTCATCGACGTCCTCGTCGACATGGACGTTCCAGCCGCGGGCAGCGACGGCGACCCCGTTCGGTCCCGCAACCGCCGTCTCGTAGCCGAGGGTGACGGTTCGGGTGGAGTGCTTGTGCGCTCGACTTGGAACGTGAAGTAGTCCTCAGTCGCGAGCGCGGCCGCTTCGATAAGTGAGTCGAGCAGTTCCTCCTCGGCCACCTGCCAGTCGATGTCGACGTCGCGGGTAAATCGGGCGCGCTCGGACAGTCGCAGATCCAGGGCGAAGCCGCCCTTGAGCAGCCAGTGGCCGGTCGCGGTTTCGTTGAGTCGCGCGAGGAGTCGATCAAAGGCGACGCGCTTTCGGTCGCGACTGAGGCGTGCCACGTCTCCGGCGGCGCGCGCAAGGAGTCGCTGCTCGAGCGCTTGTCGAAACGCCGCAGCGTCGCGGTACCTCACGCCGCGCGTTCCAACAGGAGGCGGTCGATGAAGGTCCGTACGCGCGCGGGACGGCCGGCCGCCGCCGCGCGAAGGCGGCGCGGTGTCGTGAGACCACGTTCGAGTGCTTGGCGGACGGCGAGCTCGATCTGCTCGGCCTGGGTGCCGGCTTCCAGCGAGTCGACGATGGTGCGTTCGGGGCTCGTCGCTCGTACGCCAGCGACTTGGCGGATCTGGTTTGGGGCGGGGGGATCGGAGAGCGTGTGGAACCGAACTCCGGGTCGAGTACGCTGACCCCGCTTCGTCCGTGGCAGAGTGATGTGCACAGCGTTGGGGATCACGTCCGAAAGCTCATAGAGCTCGAGAGCACTCTCATGAGAGACGACCGCAGGGCTGGGCAGAGGAAGCCAAGCCGCCACGACGTGCTCATGCGGACTCGATGGGAAGTGACGGAGCCGGTAGAGGCCTCGGCGGACACGCTCGTAGCGGCCCTCCGGCCGGGCATGGTGGATCAGGGTGCTTCTGTCCATGCCGGCATCGAGCGCTTGCTCCGCGGTGAAGTAGCCTGCCTGCGATTCGGCGATCCGGTAGAGACCATCGTGGTCGACTCTGTCAGACATACGAGGGATATTATCCCTCAAACGTCGGACAGAGCGCGAGACAGGTTGCTGCGAAGTAGCTTAGAACTGGGCTACTTCGCAGCAGGGCATCATGCCTGCGCGTTGTTGGAGCCGCTTCTACCGCAGGCGGCTCATCTGCCAGTACCGCTCGTTTTCGAACGGTTCAGTTGTCGCCTCCGGCAACGAACTTTATACCCATTTTATACCCCACCCACCTGATTTCGGCCGCTCTCAGAGCACCGCAAATGGCTTGTTCGAGCCAAATCCCACCCTACGAGACCCCCATAAAACCAGGCTCATAACCCGGAGGTCGCAGGTTCAAATCCTGCCCCCGCTATGGACGAAGTCCTGCGACCGGCCCGGCGGGCCGGTCGCCTCGTTCTCGGGGTCGTGGAGAGCGACGGTTCCCGCTCGGCCGAGCGTGGCCCCTCAGATCGTTAGCGCCAGCTCTCGAGCCTCGTATCCGCGGCGCACCGAGGCGACCTCGAGACCCGCGGCGGCGATCCGTTCGACGATCAGCGGAAGCGCTGCGGTGGTTGCGCGCCAGCTTCCGTCTGCGCCGTAGTGATCAGCGTCGTGGAGGAGCACGACATCGCCGGCGCGGAGTCGAGTGGTGGCATCAGCGGCGATCGTCGAGGTGGTGGCGGCGGATCTCCAGTCGCGACCCCACTTCGACCACAGCAGTGGTTCGAGACCAAGGGCGCGGATCAGCCGAAGCCCAGACACGGTGAAAACGCCGTGTGGAGGACGATAGAGACGCGGCGAGACGCCGGTCACTGTCGCAATGGTGTCAAGGGCACGTCGGGTGTCGTCGGCAAGCAGAGCGCGGCTCCACTGGCGGCGGGTTTGGTGGCGGTAGCCGTGGGCGGCGACCTCGTGGTTCGCACTCGCTATCTCGCGGACGAGCCCGGGGTGTCGTGCCACCTGCTCGCCGCTGACGAAGAACACGGCAGGCACCCCGGCACGGTCGAGCGCTTCGAGCACGGCAGGCGTGCCCTGCGGATGTGGACCGTCGTCGAAGCTGAGCAGGACGCCGCGGTCGCTCGGTAGCCTCGTCGAGATCCCGAGCGTGCTTGCTGCCTGCGGCAGGACGGCCGCCGCTGCGGGCGTCCATTGCGCGAGGAGGGCACCAGCGCCCGCGAGCGCCAACGAGCGTCGCGCGGTCATGACGAGTGCCGTATCGAGGCGAGCCGCTGCACCGACGAGGTCGCGAACCCGGCCCTCTCGAGTCGACGAACCGACGCGAGCAGGTGAGCTTGGTCGTGGTCTCGTTCCGGCCCGAGCGTAGTGACGATCACCTCTCCGGGACGGAGCGAGCCGAAGTCGCGTCCGCAGGTTCTGAGGTCGCAGCCCGCTTGAAGGGGCGCGCCACCGAGCTTCCGGGCGAGCAGGTAGTCGACGATCGTGAAGCCCTCGTGCGGCGCGAGGTAGTAGAAGTGGCCGTTGAGCGTGTAGCTGGTGACTTGGCGCCGAAGCTGACCGCGTGCGGCGAAGGGGGCGGTGACGCCGCTCGCGCTGAGCTCGGGGATCGGGTCGAGACCAGCCGTGCGTAAGGCGGCGATCTCCGTGGCCGTCAGCGGTGCTGAGGTCGCGACCGAAGCGCGAAGATGGGCTCTGCGGGCGATGAGAGCCAGGCTGAGCAGCTCGCTCGGCCGGCCGCGGACAACGACTGCGACGGCGCCCGCTTTCGTGGGGAGCGCTGTGCTCTCGGGGAGCGCGAACGCCTCAGCCACCATGGGATAGGTCGCGTCGCTGGCAATGAGCGCGAACAGCATCACGGCGAGAACAGCCGTCGTGGTGGCTGTTCGCGCCAGCCTGGCCCGCAGACGAACGGCGACCCGTGGTACAGCCGTCAGGATGAGGCTGGCCGCGTCGCCGTCCGGTGCGAGCGCGAGGGATGGCCGCAAGCGCGTCCCCGTCAGCGCTACCCGCAGTTCCTCATGCGAGCGAGCGTGCGCGACGAGACCGAGGGCTGCCATCTCTCGAGCCAGGAGCGGAGTGTGACCGGACGGTCCACCGTAGGCGACGATCGGACAGCCGCGAGCGAGTGCCTCCAGGCAAGTGACCCCGCCGGTCGAGTGCACCAGCACGTCGGCGGCGGCGAGCAGGTCGCTCATCGTGTCGATGAACCCGAGCACCGTCACACGCGGCTCGTCGGCGTACGCGCGCTCGAGACGCAGGCGGCTCTCCTCAGCTCGCCCGGCGAGGCAGACCACCGATACGTTCTCGAGCTCGAGCGCCGTGTTGACGGCTCCGGCGAGATCACCGACCGCCCAGCCGCCACCCGAGACGACAACGATCGTCCCTTCGGCCGGAAGTCCGAGTGCCCGCCTGGCCTCGGCGGCAGACCGCGGGGTCAGGAACTGCGACGCGACGAGCGGTGACACGGGACGCGCGCTGCCGCGACCGGCGATGCGCTCGACGCCCGCCACGAGGTTCTCGTGCATCACGAGGTGCAGGTCGACACCCTTGTCAGCCCACAGTTCGAGTCCGGCGAAGTCAGTGATCGTTGCGCACACCGGCACGCGCACCTTGCCGCGCAGGCGCAGGCAGCCGAGAATCGTCGTCGACACCGGCCAGGTCGAAACAATCACGTCCGCCCGGTGACGACGGATGAGCCGCAACAGTCCGCGCGAGCCCGCCAACGACACGCCGGCCCGGGCGAGCGAGCGCAGCACGCGGCTGCGCCGAAGCGCGCCGAAGAGCAATCCGAACAGCCATGGCGCCGACCTCAGCTGCCAACGGTAGGCATCGTTCAGCAACCAGCGCAATGGCAGCCAGAGCGCGGGGAGCGCATCGCAGACCATCACCTCCGTCCCTTCGTGATCGCGCGAAATGTCTTCCGACAATGTCCGCGCCGCCGTCATGTGCCCCTCGCCGACCGGCGCCGTCACCACGAGCACGCGGACGGCCGACCCGTCGGTGCCTCCGCGTCTGAGGACACGTCGTTCCGACGGCCCTGACATCACGCCGACGATACGACCAGCTCCCAGCGGCACGTACTACGGACCGGAGTAGGCTCGGGCGATGGCGCAGCGGGCTCGTCTTTGAGCGCCGAGCTCACGAGCGTCGTGCTGCTCGGGATCGGCTGCGCCGCCAACCCGTGGGGGATCATGATCGCCGTCCTGTTGCTCGATGCGAGGCGGGGACACGGCATCGTGTGGGTCTACGTGGTCGCATGGATCGGCGCGATCACCGTGGTTCTCACGGCCGTGCTCGCGGGCTTGGGCGCGATCTTCGAGTCGGGTTCCCACAGCGCCACGACGGCGACTGCGGTCGTCGAACTCGCCCTCGGGCTGAGCCTGCTCGCCTGGGGGCTCCAGCGGCTTCTAGCGGCTCGTCGCGCATCCACGGCCACTCTCCCTGCACGTCCGTCGGCACCCCCGCAGCTGCCTGCATGGCTTCGCGCGATCGAAAGCATCTCCTACCTTGCCGCCTTCCTGCTCGGAATCTACTCGGCCACCTATCCGCTGGTGATCGCGGCCGCCGGCGAGATCCTGCGTGCGGGCGGCAGTACCGCCGAAACTGTCGCGCTCGCGGTGCTCTTCATCCTGCTCGGATCCTCGTCCGTCGTCGCGGTGGCCGCGTTGGGCACGTTCGCGCCTCGCCGTTCGGCCCCGCTCCTCGAGCGCATGCGCTCCTGGTTGGTCGTGCACAACCGCGCCGTGATCACCGCCATCCTGCTCGTCCTCGGAGTCTCGATCACTGCCCGCGGCCTCACCGGGTTGGGCTGATCTTCGAGGGGGCGCCGAGGTGCGTGATCGGCGAGGGATGTTCTCATCGGAGGACACCGGTGTGGCCGAGTGAGAATCGCCCGGGCTGGGGCCAGACGCAGAGGCCGTGCGGGCCTGCGCCGACAGCAACGCGCGCTAACAGCCGTCCGGTGCGGGTCGAGATTGCGTAGACCGCGCCGTCGTAACGGCCGGACAGCCACAGGACCTTGCCGTCAGCGGAGACGCCGCCCATGTCGGGGCTGCCGCCAGGGATCCGCCACGTCCTCACGACACGGCGGCTCCGAAAGCTGACCACCGACACGGTGCCGGCGCTTCGGTTACTGACGTAGAGCAGCTTCCCGTCGCGGCTCGGGTACAACCCGTGTGTGCCTGCACCCGTGCGCAGGAACCCGCGCACGCGGAACCGGCGCGCGTCGATCTCCCAGACCCCGCTCGCGTGCATGTCGGCGACATAGAAGATGCGGCCGTCCGGGGACAGCTTCACGTCCTGGGGCATACCCGACGGGCCGTCCGGGAGGTCGAGCGTCCGAAGCACTCTCTGCTGCCGGACGCTGACGACGACCAGTTGCCCGGAGAACTCGCAGCTCGCGAGCAGATAGCGCAGGTCTGCGCTGAAGTCCATGTGGTCGACGCCGAGGCACGGCACCGCGAGCGAGTGCCGGAGCGCGAAGGTGTGCGGGTCGCGGAAGTCCAGCCGGTGGAGCCGTTCGGCGACCACGATCGCGTAGCGCCCGTCGGGTGAGAAGTACATGTTGTACGGATCCTCGACCGGGATCCGCGCCCCCGGCTCGCCCGTGCGGGGATCGATCGGGGTCAGGCTGTTGCCGGCATCGTTCGTGACGTAGAGGCGGCGGAGATCCCAGGCCGGCACCACGTGCTGCGGAAGGCCTCCGACCGCGAAGTGCCGGACGATCCGGAAGGTGCGAGGGTCGATCACGTCGACCGTGTCGCTCCTCGAATTCGGGACGTAAACCAGCGGTCGCGCGCGGCGCGCAGCGCCGGTCAGCATGTCCCGGCCGTCGAAGGCGTAGACGTTCCGGGCCGAGCCGGGCAGGGCCTGACGTCGTCGAAGCTCGCCGATTGTCGACACCGTGCCACGGTTGCCCCGACCTCCCGCGAGGAGGATCCGATCGCCGAAGGAGACGGCGGCGAGATCGGAGCGAGGAGCCTTCAGCCATCCGGCAACCCGGATTCGCCTCGTGCGCAGGTCGACCGCCACGATGCTCGCGGTTGGTGTGGCGACGGCGGGACCGCGCCCACCGATGACGTACGCGACACCGCCGAGCGCCGCGGCGGCGGCATGCGTCGTGGCCGTCGGCAACCTGCCGATCCGCGCCACGCGGGCCGCGCCGGGACGGTACGAGAGAACGACGTCGCTCGCCGAGCCGTTTGCGAGCGAGCCGCCGGCCACGACGAGCTTCCCGGCGGCCGCGGTGACGGCCGCATAGCGGAGCGCAAACGGCAGCCGCGCGACGACGCGCGCCGGGACACCGGGTCGCCAGGCGACGATCGTGTTCAACCAGTGCGTTCCTGTGTAGCCGCCGACCACGTACGCGGTGCCGTGGATCACCGCTGCCGCCTGGTCGGAGCTCGGCGACGGCAAGCGCGCGACGACGGCTCCCGAACCTCCTCCGACCGGGACACGGACGATCTCGTCGCTCTGCGTGCCCGCATTCGTCCCCCCGCCGAACACGTAGACGAAGCCGCCGATCCGCACCGCCGGCGCGTCGTGAACCGCCGCAGGCAACCGTCCCGCCGCGCGGTCTCCACTCGCCGTGGCCAGCCTCACATCGTCGCGCGAGGCGTCCGCCGCGGTCAGGCCGCCGAGAAGCATCGCGCTGTCCTCGAGCGGTACCGCCGCGGCGTCCTGCACCGGGGCGGTCAACATCCCCGTTTTCCGCTCGACGAGCACGTCGAGCCGTGCCGTCGCGGCTTTGGGCGCTGTCGGGAGCGCAGCCCTCGTATCGGTCGTGGTCGTGCTCGGAGCGGACGTGCCGCCACGGGTCCAGGTCACGATCACCGCGACAGCGACCGCGACCATCGCGACGACTGCGCACGCCACGGCAAGCAGCGACGCGCGTCGCCGGCGTGGAGGAGGCGCCGGAGATCGGGGCTCGTATGCCGTCAAAGCGGCGCGCGTGCCTCGAGCAGGTAGCCGGTGAGCGCCACCGAGAGCACGAGGGCGACGCCATCGTCCTCGGCGGCGGCGAGTGGAACTGCCCAGCTCGCGTACCAGGGCAGAATCCACGGTGTCGCGAGCAGAAGGAGAGCCGTCGCAAGGCCGAGGCGCGCGCGCCGTCTTCGAGCAGCGACGAGGAGCGCGGTGTAGGCGACGACGAAGGCGAGCACGAGCGCACCCGAGGCGATCGCCTTTCCGATGCCGGTCCGCCCGAGCAGGTGGGGGATGCTCGTCGCCGACCCGCTGGCCACGTCGTGGCCGACCGGGCCGAACGCGCCCAGCCACCTGTCGCCGTAGAGGATTGAGGCGACGACCGCCACCGCGAGGGAGGCGGCGGCGAAGCCCGCATAGCCGAACCGAGAGCCTTGCTGCCGGGCCGAGGTGCGGAGAGGGAGCAGGAGGAGAGGGATCCACTTGACGGCCACCGCGACCGCCCACAACGCGCCCGCCGAGTGGCGTCGGCCGCGCTGATCGAGCGCGAGCGCACCTACGAGCGGCACCATCATCCAGACGTCGTTGTGCCCGCCACCCCCGAAGTGCATCGCGAACAGCGGGTTCCAGCCGACGGCCGCGGCGGCGAGGGCCGGGCGCGGCGACACGAACGCCACGAGCAGCGCCAGCGTGACGACTCCCACCGCCGCCGCGGTCTTGAACAGGGTGCGTGCAGCCGACGGCGAGGTGCCCACGGCGAGCGCTCCGCCCTCGGATGCGGCGGTGAAGAGAGGCCCGTAGGCAGAGGTCGTCCGCCGCCATGCGCCCGCGACGGAAGGGTAGGCCGGGTCGTGGCGGAAGCGGAGCGGAGGGTCCCTATAGGGGTTGCCTCCGTCGACGGCGGCGATGCGCGCGTAGTCCCAGTACGACCCGGCATCCTGCGACAAGAGCAGCGGGCTCCCAAGCGGGATCGCCTGTACGAGCGCGGCGATGACGAGAACCGGCGCGAGCGAGGCCCGCGCACGCCGCAGGAGGATCAGCGCGGCGACATACGAGAGGAAGGCGGCGCCGATCGCGAGGTAGTAGGCGTCGACGCGCGGGTGTAGCGCCGCCTCCGGCGGGAGCGTCGCGGCGGCGGAGGCGGCGAGCGTCACGAACCCGAGCGCGCCGAGGCCCGGGAGCAGGACGGCGGCTATCGACCGTTGCGCGCCTGGTGCGCCGACGGGGAGGGCGTACGCCACGGCGCCGGAGTCTGCACCCAAGCACCTGAACGGCGTCTGACTGCCGAGTGTCGGCCCACCGCCGGTCGATGTCTCCGCTCGGGCCCCGCGGTCAGGTCGCGTTCAGGTCGCGTCGGCCATTCTCGCGCGATGTCGCTAAGCCATTCCGAGAACCCGGCGGGACGCCTGGATCGCGTCCACCGGCCAACAGCGCGTCAGATGCTGAACAAGGTGCCCGAGGTGACGGTGTACTTCTGGGTCATCAAGGTGCTGTGCACCACGGTCGGCGAGACGGCGGCGGACTTCCTCGACGGAACGGTCGGGCTGGGGCTGACGAACACGACGTACGTCATGTCGGCCGTCCTCGTCCTGGCGCTCGTCTGGCAGTTCCGGTTGCGAGCCTACGTGCCCTTCGCCTACTGGCTCGCCGTTGTCCTGATCAGCGTCGTGGGGACGCTGATCACGGACAACCTGAGTGACAACTTCGGCGTTTCGCTGGTGATCACGACGATCGTGTTCTCGATCGCCCTCGGCGTGACGTTCCTCGTCTGGTACGCGTACGAGCGGACGCTGTCGATTCACTCGATCTTCACGACCCGGCGCGAAGCGTTCTACTGGCTGGCGGTGCTGTTCACGTTCGCGTTGGGGACCGCAGCCGGCGATCTCACGGCGGAGCGGCTCGGGATCGGCTACTGGCAATCCGCGCTGATGTTTGGCGGGATGATCGCCGTCGTGTACATCGCCCACGTCCGGTTCGCGCTCAACCCGATCCTGGCCTTCTGGATGGCCTACGTGCTGACGCGGCCGCTCGGGGCATCGATCGGCGACTACCTCTCCCAGCCGAAGGCCGACGGCGGACTGGGCCTCGGCACCACCGTCACGAGCGTCATCTTCCTCCTCACTATCCTCGGCATCGTCGCGTTCCTGACGGTCACGAAGCGTGACCGGATCGAGTCGGCGCCCGACCCGGCCGTCCGTTCCCGGCCGGGTGGTCTGGCACGCGTCCTGGTCGTCGCGAACAAGACAACCGCGACGCCCGCACTCGTGGCTGCCGTCCGAGAGCGAGCCGCCACCAGTCCGGCCGAGTTCGTCGTGCTCGTTCCCAACCCGGCGCACCTCGCCTTCGACCGCCCGAGCCCGAACACCGAAGAGGGCACGCACTTGCTCGCCACGTCGCTGCCCGAGCTGACACGCGCGACGGGCACGGAGATCGAGGGACGCGTCGCCGAGAGCCCAAACGCGTTCGACGACATCGTCGCCGAGCTCGACAGACGCGAGTACAGCGAGATCATCCTCGAGACCATTCCCGCGCACGTCTCCCACTGGCTGCACGTCGACCTCTCGCAGCGCCTCGCGAGCCTCGGTTACCCGCTGACGACGATCCCGGCAACACACTGATTCGTCATAACGGACGCCGTCGCCAGCCTCTTCTCCGCGGTTTCGGGAAGCCTCGCGGACGTGTCCCTCGGCGCGCTCGCGGTCGCGGTCAGCGCCAAGGCGTAGGCTTCCTGACTCCTGCGGACACCGCGCCTTCATTTCCGGAGCGGCGGTCGCAGGTGAGGCGCTCGCCGGCGCCTTCGCGGTCGGTCGGATCCGCGCGCCACCGTTCGGCGAGATACTCAGGGAGCGATGATCGAGCCCCGCATCATCCTCCTGGAAGACGACGAGGAGCTTCGCTCGATCGTCGGGCGCGGATTGCGCGAGGAAGGCTTCGCCGTCTCGATGGCGGGAAGCGCCGCCGAGCTCGTGCGTCATGTGGATGCGGGCGACGCGGATGCCCTCATCATCGACATCGGCCTACCCGATGCCGACGGGCGGGACGTGGTCCAGGCGTTGCGTGCCCGTGGCGTCGGCACACCCGTCATCTTCCTCACCGCGCGCGACGCGCTCCCCGACCGACTCGCCGGATTCGCGTCGGGCGGCGACGACTACCTGACGAAGCCGTTTCACTTCGCCGAACTGGTGGCCCGGCTCCAAGCGCTCATCAGGCGTGGGGGGTCGGAGACCGCGATCGAGGCAGGGGGTATGCGGCTCGACCCGCGCAGCCACGACGCCTCCTGCGGCGGCCGCAACGTCAAGCTCACACCGACCGAGTTCCGGATCCTCGCGCGACTTGGCGCGGCACCCGGTGACGCTGTCCGGCGACGGGACCTCGTGCGCGCGGCGTGGCCCCATGGCGCGATCGTGCACGACAACACCCTCGACGTGTACATCGCCCGATTGAGACGCAAGCTCGCGACGCTGCCCGGCTCGCCAGGCATCGTGACGGTGCACGGCGTCGGCTACTCGTTGCAATGAAACGCCCGAGGATGGGTGTTCGCGCAAGGCTCCTTCTTGCGGTGGTGGGCGCCGTCGTTCTCGCCCTCGCCGTCGGAGTCGCGGCATTCACGCTCCTGCTGTCCCACCGTCTCTCCGCCAGCGCCACGTCGCTGGCACGCGCGCAGGCGCAGGCGGCTGCGTCCTCGCTCGACATCCGCGGCGGCCGGTTCTTCCCTCGTGAAGTGCCCGAGCAGGGCACGAGCCCGGGGCAGGTATGGGTGTTCGCGGGCGAGCGGCAAATCGAAGCTCCGAACGCGTCGCGCGCCGTCGCGGCGGCGGCGCGGGCGCTGGCGAGCGGGCCGGAGCGCGCTGAGACGGTCGGGGAACAGACTCGTCTCTACGCGCTCCCGGTGGTGGAAAACGGCCGGCGTTTCGGCACGGTGGTCTCGGCCGTGGCACTCGATCCGTACCAAGACACCGAACGCACCGCGTTCGTCGGGGCGCTCATCCTCGCCGCCCTGTTGCTGGCGGCGGTCGCCGTGCTCTCGCGTTGGATGCTGGGGCGGGCGCTCGAGCCCGTCTCGCGGATGACCGCTGACGCCGCAGCGTGGCGCGCGAGCGACCTCGACCGCCGTTTCGACCTCGGGGAGCCCTACGACGAGCTCACGCGCCTCGCTGCGACGCTCGACGACCTTCTGGAGCAGATCGCCGCCAGCCTGCGTCACGAGCAGCGGTTCACCGCGGAGCTCTCCCACGAGCTCCGCACGCCGCTGGCGCGTATCAGCGGCGAGGCGGAGCTGATGCTGCGTCGTGAGCGCGCCGCGGACGAATACCGCGAGGCGCTCGGCTCGATTCAGCGGAGCGCCGACACGATGGCCCGTACAGTCGAGGCACTCGTCGGTGCTGCGCAGCAGGAGGCCGGGCTGACCCGCACGACGTCGGACGTGCGTGACGTCGTCTCGTGCGCGATCGGCTCGTCGCGGCAGAACGGCGCTCTGGTCGCCATCAGGGTGTCGCTGCCGGATGAGCCGGTCCGAGTGGCCGTCGACGGCCAGCTTGCCGAGCGCATGCTCCAGCCCCTCCTCGACAACGCAACCCGCTACGGTCGCTCGGTCGTGAACGTCAGGGTTGACCGAAGCAACACCGTTGCCTCGATCGCAGTCGACGACGACGGACCGGGTGTGGCCGGCGACGAGCGCGACACGATCTTCGAGCCCGGAAGACGCGGGCGCGCTTCGGTGGGCCATGACGGCGCGGGACTCGGGCTCGCTCTCGCTCAGCGCCTCGCGCGGAGCGCAGGGGGCACCGTCACTGCCGAGCCCGACGAAGCGGGCGGCAGGTTCACGCTGAAGCTGCCACTCGCCCCATGACCCTGCCGCGGCGATCGCCCGCGCCGGCAGCTCCGAGCTAGTGCACTCGATACTGCTCCTCGCGTCGATCACGAGCCACATCGACCAGCATCCCGGACAGGCGCTGCTCCTCCTGTTCGCCCTCCTCCTGCTCGAGTCGTTCGGACTTCCACTCCCAGGTGAAACCGCGCTCATCGCATGCGCCGTTCTGGCCTCCCAGGGCGCGCTGTCCATCGTTGCGGTCATCACCGTCGCCGCGCTGGCCGCGATCCTTGGTGACAATCTGGGTTACTGGACGGCGCGCCGGGGCGGCCGAGCTCTCCTCGACCGCTATTCCCTGACGCGACGCTACGCGGAGCGCTACCTCCCGCGGGGCGAGCGGTTCTTCGCCCGGCACGGCGGAAAGACGGTCTTCATCGGGCGCTTCGTGGCGGTGCTGCGGGTCACGGCCGCATGGATCGCCGGGCTGTCGCACATGAGTTGGTGGCGTTTCCTCGCCTGGAACGCCGCGGGCGGCGTGGTGTGGGCGACGCTCGTCGGCCTCGTCAGCTACTTCGTCGGGAGCGCCGCGGCCAAGGCGATCGGCACCTACGGCCTGATCGCGGGCGCTGCGACCATCGTGATCACGGTCATCGGGCTGCTCCTCGTTCGTCGCTTCGAGAGACGCATGATCGACGACGACTCGGACACCTGAGTGTCCTCCGGATCTGACTGTGACCTGAACAGCTCGCGAATCTCGGCTTCTCGCGACGATCCATCAGGTGCAATAGAAGCGTGATCGTCGCGGATGCCCTGACGAAGGACTACGGTGACAAACGCGCGGTCGACGCCCTCAGCTTCACCGTCCGACCCGGGCTCGTCACCGGCTTCCTCGGGCCGAACGGTTCGGGCAAATCCACCACCATGCGCTTGATCCTTGGCCTGGATGCGCCGACGAGCGGTCGAGTGATCGTCAACGGCAAGCCGTACCGCGAGCATCCGGCGCCGCTGCACGAGGTCGGGGCGCTGCTCGAGGCGCGGTCGGTGCATACCGGACGGTCCGCGTACAACCATCTCGTCGCACTCGCGCAGACACACGGCATCGCGAAGTCGCGCGTGAACGACCTGATCGATCTCGTCGGATTGCGCGACGTGGCGCGCAAGCGTGCCGGCCAGTTCTCCCTCGGGATGGGTCAACGCCTGGGGATCGCCTCAGCGCTGCTCGGCGACCCGGACACGATCATCCTCGACGAGCCGGTCAACGGGCTCGATCCCGAAGGAATCCACTGGATCCGAAACCTGCTCAAAGGCCTGGCCGCCGAAGGACGCACCGTCTTCGTCTCGTCCCACTTGATGAGCGAGATGGCGCTGACCGCCGAGCATCTGATCGTGATCGGCCGGGGACGCCTGATCGCCGACACGAGCGTCGATCACTTCATCGACATGGCATCCGCCAAGCGTGTCCGGGTCCGCACGCCAGAGGCTGACCGCCTCCACCTATTGCTTGGCCCGGAGCGAGCCATTCTCGGACCCGAGCCGGACGTCCTCGACGTTCACGGTCTGTCGACGCAGCAGGTGGGAGAGCTCGCGTTTCGAAACGCCGTCCCGATCTACGAGCTCACACCACAACAGGCGTCGCTCGAAGAGGCCTTCATGAACCTGACCGCCGGCGCAGTTGAATTCGAAACCGCGCTCGGCAGCACCCGGGCGGAGATCGCAGCGTGAGCTCACTTCTCTTTCCCGCCGTGCCGCCGCTGCCGCATGCAGGCAAAGTCACCCAGGCACGCGTCGTCCGCTCGGAGTGGACGAAACTCTGGTCGCTTCGGTCGACGCGCTTCTCGATCGGCGCCGCGTTGCTCTTGACTGTCGGAGTTGCCGCACTCGCCTGCGGGGTGGTCGCGCATCACTGGCCGCACATGAGCCTCCAAGACCGCCAGGACTTCCATCCCCTCGAGGTGAACCTTGCCGGCGTCCAGATCGCCCAACTTGCCTTCGGGGTGCTCGGCGTTCTCGTGATCACCGGCGAGTACTCGACCGGGATGATCCGCGCAACGATGGCCGCGGTGCCGAAGCGCCTACCTGTCTTGTGGGCCAAGGTGATGGTCTATGGCCTCGTCGTCCTCGCGCTCGCGACACCGGCCACCCTGATCGCGTTCGGGATGGGCGAGGCGATCTTCGCCCGGCACCACATCGACATCGCATTCAGTCACCCGGGCGTCGCACGCGCCGTGTTCGGCGCCGCGCTCTACTTGACCGCCGTCGGTCTCTTCGGCCTTGCCATCGGCGCGATCGTCCGCAACACGGCCGGCGGTATCGCAGCCTTCGCCGGGATTCTCTTCGTGCTCCCGCCACTCATGAATGTCCTGCCGACAAGCTGGAACAACGCCGCCAGCCCGTACCTTCCCCTGCCCGCGGGTCAAGCGGTCATGGCGCTCACCCGCGGCGCCCATCAACTCGCTCCGTGGACCGGGCTCGGCCTCCTCTGCGCCTATACGGCAGCCGCTCTAGCACTGGCCTCGATTCTTCTCGTCCGTCGCGATACCTAGGCCGCTTCGAGCGCAGTCCGGCGTGCGGGCACCGCGTCCCTTCACGGAGAATGAGTCGACGTGAGCGCGAGTTCCGCGTTGATCGTCCTCGGATCCTTCCTGGCGAGCGCCGTGGAGATGGTCGAGGCGTTGACGATCGTGCTCGGTGTGGGCGTCGTGCGGGGGTGGCGCGCCCCCTTGACGGGTGTCGCGGTCGCGACGGCGGCTCTCGCGGGGCTCGTTGCCGTGCTCGGTTCGGCGCTCCAGCAGATCCCGATCGATTCCCTGCGGCTCGTCGTCGGCGCGCTGCTTCTCGTGTTCGGGCTCCAGTGGCTGCGGAAGGCGATTCTGCGCGCGAGCGGCTACAAGGCGCTGCACGACGAGGATGAGGCGTTTCGGCGGGAGCGCGACCTGGCCGCGGCGGCTGGATCGAACAGGGGAGCGGCGTTGGACTGGTACGGGTTCACCGTCTCGTTCAAGGCTGTCCTGCTCGAGGGCCTCGAGGTCGTCTTCATCGTGATCGCGTTCGGGAGCGCCCAGGGGCGGCTGGGTCTTGCTGTGTTGGGGGCGGGGGCGGCCCTGGTCGTCGTCGTCGGCGCCGGCCTGGCCGCGCACAGGCCACTCTCGCGTGTGCCGGAGAATTGGATCAAGTTCGCCGTGGGGCTCCTGTTGACGAGCTTCGGCTGTTTCTGGGCCGCTGAGGGTGCCGGTGTCGACTGGCCGGGGAACGAGGGCTCGCTGGCGGGCGTCGTCGTCTTCTTCGGTCTCGTCTCGTTCACCCTCGTGCGGACTCTCCGTCGACAACGCCTGAACTCACCCGGGACGGCCACGGCCGGCGCATGAGCCCGCTTCGTGCGTTCGCCCGCTTCTGGTGGGACTTCGTCGTCGGCGACGACTGGCGCCTAGCCTGTGGGGTCTCGATCGCCCTGATGGTCGTCGCGATCGCCACCCACAGGGGACACGACGTGTGGTGGCTCCTCCCCCTGGTCGTGGCCGTTCTCCTTGCGGCTTCGCTGCGGCGCGCCACGACTATCGGACGAGACCGCAGCTGAGGCCCTGGGGGTGCTGGCTCGAGCTTGCACGTCGATCTGCGGATTGCCGAGTTCGACGACGCGCCTCGATGCGGGAGGCCACGGGCATTGTGACTCCCAGGAGGCCCTGACGAACACGCTCAAACATGCCGGTGCGGCCTCGGCGAAGGTGACCGTCCGGTCCGACCTGGAGCGGTCGAGCTCGAAATCAGCGACACCGGCACCTGCGGCAACGGCAACGGGCCCGGCTTCGCCTGATCCTGCTGACGAAGCTCGAACTTCGTGACCGCGTCCAGGCTGTCGTCTACGCCTACGAGAGCGGTCTCGTGCAGCCGGGCACCCCGTAGTCGGCAAGTCAGGGCATTTCGTCCACGGGTCGGGGCTGCTCGACTGCGTCAGCTCTGGCGCAGGTCGGCGCGGCAGCGACGTCGGGGGAGGATCACCGATGCGCGGGTCATGAGAAACCGGTAACCCACACATCGATGCTCCAGTTCCTCGGCGGCCTGGCGATCCGCGCGCCCCGCCGCGTGCTCGCAGGGGCGGTCGTGTTCGCGATCGTCGCCGCGGCGATCGGGCTCCAGGCGCCCGGGCTGCTCGGCCGCGGTTCCAACGACTTCGTGGCGGGGGGAAGCGAGAGCATCCGCGCGGAGCGCGCGGTCGAGGCCGCGTCCGGGCTCTCCGCCGTGCCGCAGGTGCTCGTGCTCGTCCGCCGGCCGACCGACGAGCGGCTGGCGGCCGTTGCCGCGGCGATCAGGTCGGAGCCGGCTTTCCCGGTGGTGGCGGCGTCGCTTCGCTCGCGCGACGGCTCCGCGGCGCTCCTCTCCGCGTACGCGAGGGCCGACGTGTCGCAGCGGGTCTGGCGCGACGCGGCGCAGCGCGTCGACGAGCGTCTCGGCGCGATCGAAGGCGTGGCGATGGGCGGAGCGGCGCTCGCGACCACCCAAGTGAACAGCCAGATACAGGACGACCTCGCGTTCGCCGAGCGCATCGCGTTCCCGCTGCTCTTCCTCCTGACGCTGTGGGTGTTCCGGAGCCTCGTCGCCGCGCTGCTGCCGATCGTCTGCGGGGCGCTCACGATCCTCGGCGGGCTGCTCCTGCTGCGCCTGCTCGATCTGGCGATGCCCGTCTCGTCGTACGCGCTCAACATCGTCACGGGCATCGGCCTCGGCCTCGGGATCGACTACAGCCTGCTCCTCGTCTCGCGCTACCGCGAGGAGCTCGCGCGCCATGGCCCTGGCCCCGAAGCCGTGCGCCGGACGATGGCCACCGCGGGCCGTACGGTCGCGTTCAGCTCGGTCACGGTCGCCGCTGCGGTCGCGACGCTTGCGATCTTCCCGCTCGGCTACCTGCGCTCGATGGGCATCGCCGGCGGAGCCGTCGCTCCCCTCGCCGGGCTCATCGCGCTGACGGTGCTGCCCGCGCTCTTCGTGCTGCTCGGCGAGCGGGTGAACGCCCTCTCTCCGGGCCGCTGGCGACGCGCCGCCGAGCGCGCGGCGAGCGGGGAGCGCGGAGGCTGGTACCGGCTCGCGCAGGCACTGATGCGGCGACCGGTTCCCGTCGCCGTCGCGGCCACGGCGGTTCTCGTCGTACTCTCGCTGCCGTTCCTCGGCGTCCGCTTCACCGGCATCGACGCCTCCGTCCTGCCACCGCAGCTCTCGTCGCGGGTGGTCGACGCGGCGCTCCGGCGTGAGTTCCCGCCGACCTCCCTGTCGCCGGTTTTCGCCGTCGTGCGCGGGTCCGAGAGCGGCGCGCGCGCGTACGCAGGCGCTGTCGAGGCGCCCGTGGTGCAGCCGCCGCGCCGGCTCGCCGAAGATGTGTGGCTGGTCACAGCGTCGTCGGGCAAGCCGTTCCTCGACGCCGCGTCCCAGCGGCTCGTCCGTCAGATGCGCTCGCTCCCCGCCGACGCGCTCGTGGGCGGCTCGACGGCCCAGTTCCTCGACCAGAAGGCCTCGCTCGGCTCGCTCCTGCCCCTCGCGGCCGCGCTCCTCGCCGTCGTCACGTTCGTCCTGCTCTGGCTCGCGACGCGCTCCCTCGTCCTGCCGGTGAAAACGCTCGTGATGAACGTGCTGACGCTGTCGGCGACGATGGGCATCCTCGTGTTCGTCTTCCAGGACGGCCGCCTCGAAGGGCTGCTCCACTACCGGAGCCAGGGCGCGATCGAGCTGACGCAGCCGGTCGTGCTCTTTGCGATCGCGTTCGGCCTCGTGACCGACTACGGCGTCTTCCTGCTGACGCGGATCAAGGAGGCGTGGGACGGGGGTGCGCCGAACCGGGAGGCGGTCGCGGTCGGGCTCGAGCGCACGGGTCGCATCATCACCGCCGCGGCACTGCTGTTCTGCGTCGCGATCGGCGCGTTCGCGACCTCCCAGATCGTCGTCGTCAAGGAGATCGGTGTCGGCGTGGCGCTCGCGGTGCTGATCGACGCGACGATCGTCCGCGCCCTGCTCGTCCCGTCGCTGATGGCGATCCTCGGCCGCTGGAACTGGTGGCCGTCGTCGCGGCGCGCAGACGGACGCTAGCGGCGCTGAGCGCGCCGTAGTGCGTCCAGCCTGCGGCGGTCGCGCTTCGTCGGCCGCGCGCCGAGGTCGGCTCCGAGCGGCCGCGCAAGGCGACGGGCCGCTGCATGCTGCTCGCGCCGTGCGATCGACTCCGGCGTTTCCTCGTAGAGCGTTGCCGCGACGGATGCCGGCCCGCGCTTCTCGGCGACGCCGCGGACGACGAGCTCCCGGCGGGCGTCGCCGATCGTCACTTCCAGGCGGTCGCCTGGGCGGACATCCTTCGAGGGCTTCACGCGGACACCGTTCACGTGCGCCTTGCCGCCCAGCACCGCGTCGGTCGCAGCTCCGCGCGTCTTGAAGAAGCGGGCCGCCCAGAGCCATCGGTCGATCCGAACCTGTTCCACGCGACGAATCCTCGCAGATCCCCTGATACATTACTTGCGTATGCAAGAAAAACCTTTCGAGCTGGGCATCTACACCTTCGCCGAGCTGACGGCAGACCCGGAGACGGGACGCACCGTGACGCCGCGCGAACGCCTCCGGCAGCTACTCGAGGAGATCGAGCTGGCCGACCGCGTCGGGCTCGACGTCTTCGGTGTCGGGGAGCACCACCGTCCGGACTTCGCCGTCTCGTCGCCCGCGGTCGTGCTCGCCGCGGGGGCAGAGCGCACGAAGCGGATCCGCCTCACGAGCGCCGTGTCCGTGCTCGGCTCCGACGACCCGATCCGCGTCTTCCAGGACTTCGCGACGCTCGACCTGCTCTCCGGCGGCAGGGCGGAGATCATGGCGGGACGGGGCTCGTTCGTCGAGTCGTTCCCGCTCTTCGGCCACGACCTACGCGACTACGACGGGCTCTTCGCCGAGAAGCTCGACCTGCTCCTCGCCGTGCGCGACCAGGAGCGCGTCACGTGGTCGGGCGAGCTCCGTGCCCCGCTCGACGATCGCGGCGTGTACCCGCGGCCGCTCCAGGAACCGCTCCCGGTCTGGATCGCCGTCGGCGGGACGCCCGAGTCGGCGGTCCGCGCCGGCGCGCTCGGGCTGCCGCTCGCGCTCGGGATCATCGGCGGGCTGCCCGAGCGGTTCGCGCCGTTCGCGGAGCTGCATCGTCGTGCCGCTCGCGAGGCGGGGCACGAGCCGCCGGCCCTCAGCATCAACTCGCACGGCTTCCTTGCGCACACGGCCGAGGAGGCAGTCGAGATCTCGTACGGCCCGTTCGCCACGATGATGGACAGGATCGGACGTGAGCGCGGCTGGCCGCCGATGACCCGCCAGTCCTTCGACGCCGCGCGCTCGCGGCGGGGCGCGAACTTCGTCGGCTCGCCGGAGGACGTCGTCGAGAAGATCCTCTTCCAGCACGAGATCTTCGGCCACCAGCGCTTCCTCATCCAGCTCTCGGTGGGATCGATTCCGCACGATCGCCTCATGCACGCGATCGAGCTCTTCGGGACCGAGGTCGCACCGCGAGTGCGCGAGGAAATCGCTCGCCGCACCTCAGGCGTGGTCAGGGCTCACTCGTAGCGGAGCGCTTCCGCCGGAGCGATCCGAGAGGCACGGATCGCCGGCGCGAGCGTCGCGAGCAGCGCGATCGCGTAGACCGCGACGAAGATCAGGACGAGGTCGCCCCAGGGCACGACCATGTGCAGGCTCGCCCAGCTCGGGGACTTGCTGGAGTCCTGGATGATGTTCCAGCCGAGGAGGAGCCCGAGCGCGGTACCCACGACGATCGACGTGAGCGCGACGAACGACGACTCGAGCAGGAACACCGCCTGGATCATCGTGCGTCGGTATCCGATCGCCCGCATCACGCCGATCTGCTGCCGTCGCTCGACGACAGCCCGTGCGCTGATGACGCCGAGGGCAGCCACCCCGACGACGAGCCCGAGTGCCATGAACCCCTGGATCAGACGGTTGAACGTCCTGTTGGCGGCCATGGAGTCGTCGACGACCTTCTGGATCGACTCGGCCTCGAGTCCGTTCGAGAGGAACGCGCCCTCGAGCCGGTCCGCCGCGGCGCCCGGATCGACGCCGGGGGCGACCGTGAAGTAGTAGATCGTGGGATCCGTGCGTCCCGGGAAAGCAGCGGCGAGCGTCGACTGGGAGGCCGATATGCCGCTCATCTCGAACGGCGCCGAGTCGGCGAGGACGCCGATGATCATGAGCTTCGTCTTCTCGCCCGACTGCTTGTCGAGCACCTCCACCGGCACCGGGTCGAACGGCTTTCCCTCGTCGGCGTAGAAGCCCGTGACCTTGAAATCCGACGGCATCACGTTGAAGCCGAACTGATCGCGACGCTGCACGACGAGACTGTCCACGACTGCGAGCCCCACGTGCTCCTGCAGAGCCATCCAGACGTCGCGCGAGTCCTCGTAGCCGCGCGCGATCGCGCCGAGCTGGAAGTCGGTATGCGAGAGGAACGAGCTGTCCAGCCCGCGCACGTGGTACTCCTCGAACGGACGGCCGGTGCCGAGCTGACGCGCCTCGACGGCGAGGACGGACTGGCTCGCGACGACGGGATAGTCGACCGCCCGCGTGCCGAGGCGATACGCGATCTCGGCACGCATGTCGGGAATCGAGGCGCGCGCGCCCATGCCGGCACGGATGTCGAAGCCGCCGCCGAAAGTGTCGACGTTGTTGAGGGCGGCCTGGAAGGATCCGGTGGACGTGGAGCCGGTGACCAGCGTGAAGACGACAAGGGTGAACATCGCGAGTGTGGTGCCCGTGCGGAAACGACTTCGCAGCGGGTACGCCATCGACATCCGGAGCACCGGGGCGAGCGCTTTGATGCGGCCGAAGACCGCCATCGCCCCGCCGAGGAGCAGGTCGGCGTTGTAGACGATCACCCAGACGGCGCCGATCACGATCATCAGCCCCGACACGATCCACGTCGAGAAGTCCATCGAGAGCTGCCCGAAGACGGACTCCCAGATACTCCACGGAAGCATCAGCAGGACGACGATCGCGAGCCCCGCACCGGTGTAGGCGATCCGGTCGGGGATGCCGACGAGGCGCGCGAACGGGACGAGGCTGACGACTGCGAGGGACACTCCGAGCATCAGGGGCGTCGCCGCGTTCCCGGCCGTGACCATGAGCAGGACGCCGAACGCGAGGCCGACCCCGCCGAGCACGACCCTGCGGCGCCGGCGCACGACCGGCGGCTCCGGCAGATTCCTGATCGCCGTCGCGATGGTCATCGTGCTCACCCGCCAGGCAGAGAAAGCGACGACCACGAGGGTGAGCAGCACGCCGAGAGCGAACGCGATGAGGAGGCTCCGCCAGGTGAAGGCGTACTGCACCTGGAGCCCCGCGTCCGCATCCTCCGCGCCGAACGCCCGCGCCATGAGCAGCACCATCCCGTACGCGACGATCGCGCCGAGGATCGCGCCGACGGCCGCGGCGACGAGGTCGTACGCGGCGCCCTCGAAGGTGAACATCTCGGTGAGATGCCCGCGCCTCGTCCCGATCGCGCGGGCGATGCCGAGCTCGCCGCGGCGCTCGGCGGCGAGCATCACGAAGATGAGGAAGATGAGGAGGATCCCGGCGGCGATCGAGAAGGAGCCGAAGGTGGTGAAGAACGCCATGAACGCGCTCCCCGCCTCGTCGGCGGCCTCGATCGCGTCCTGCTTGATCGTCTTGATCTCGAGCTGGTGGGCCTGGAGGGTCGGCCCGAGCTTCTGCGCCACCTCGTCGGAGAGCGTTACGCCGCTCGATCCCGTCCCGCGGTTCGAGATCATCACGCCGAGCACCTCGTCGAAGCGTCCGTAGAGGATCTGCGCCTCCGAGAGCGGCAGGAGCACCGCAGCGTCCGCGGTCGCGGCGCCCTTGAACTCGACGACGTCGCGGACCTTCAGGTAGGCCGGGTTGCCCGCCGGATACGCGATCACCGTGTCTCCCGGCCGGGCGCCGAGCTCGTCGGCCGCGTCGGTGTTGAGGTACGCCTCGCCGGAGGGGAGATCGGCGAGCGAGACCTCCTTGCCGTCGGAGCCGACGATCGGCGAGAACCCCTCCATCTGCGACGGATCCGCGCCGAAGAGCATCGCGCTCGGCTCGCCTTTCCCGGTCCGCGGGTTCGACATCGCGGTGTTGTCGACGACGACGTTCAGGACGCCGTCGGCGAGCTGCGGCCCGAGGCTCGACCGGATCTCGCCGGCCACCGTCTGCGGGAACCACCTGACGCCGCTCGCATCGCCGAGGTCGCCCGGGATGTCGTCCACGGCGCCTTTCGCCGAGACCACCTCGTCCGACTCGCCGAGCGCGGCGGTCGCGGTCGTTCGGATGGTATGGCTCATCGTGTCGCCGGTGACGAGCGCCGCGGCGACGATCGTGGTTCCGAGCATCAGCCCGAGGACGATGAGCCCGGTCCGCGCGCGACGCCGGCCGAAGTTGCGCACGCCGAGCCGGACGAGGACGGGGTTGCGGATCGCCAGCACCCCAAGGATCCCGCATGCGATTCCCAGCCCGATCGCGAGGACGAGGAGCAGGGTGTCGAGCGGAATCCCGAAGAGCTCGTTCACGCCTCGATCGCGACCTTCGGCGGCTCGACGTACACGACCTCGTAGTGCTCACGGCCGGCGGGCGACCGGTAGATCGTGACGAACTCCTCAACGAGCGAGGCGGCGAGCCCGGCGCTTGCCTCGGCTGCCTCCTCGCTCTCCCAGAAGCTCACGATCATGCCCTTGCCCTCCGGGGTGAGCATCACGACGACGCCCTCGTAGCCCGGGACCTCCCGCACCCTCGGCATGACGCCGTCCTTGAACTGCTCGAGCACCTCGTCGACGTCCGTGCGGAGCGTGTCGACGTCAAGCAGCGTGACCCGCGAGTACATGCGGCACCTCCAGCTGTTGCTCCTCGACGACGACGCCGTCGAGCATGCGGATGATCCGGTCGGTCTTGCGCCCCACGGCGATGTCGTGGGTGACGATGAGGAAGCTGAGCCCCCGCTCGACGTTCAGCCGGCGCATCAGCGCGACGATCTCCTGCGCGTTCTCGGAGTCGAGGTCGCCGGTCGGCTCGTCCGCCCAGACGATCGCGGGGTCGTTGACGAGCGAGCGGGCGATCGTGACCCGCTGGCGCTCGCCGCCCGAAAGCGCGTCCGGGACGTGCCCGGCCCGGTCGGCGACCCCGACGAGCTCGAGCGCGTCGAGCGCCTTCTGCCTGGCCGGCTTCGCGCCGACGCGCGCGAGGAGGAGCGGCAGCTCCACGTTCTCGACGGCGGTCAGGACCGGCATGAGGTTGTAGAACTGGAAGACGAACCCCATGTGCCGCGCGCGGTAGTCGGTGCGCTCGCGGTCGGACATCTCGCCGAGGGACGTCCCCTCGATGACCACCTCCCCCGCGTCGACGGCGTCCAGGCCGGAGAGGCAGTTGAGCAGCGTCGTCTTGCCGCAGCCGCTCGGCCCCATGATCGCCGCCATCTCGCCGCGCTCCAGCGTCAGGTCGACGCCGCGCAGCGCGTCGACACGGACCGCGCCCGTGTCGTAGGTCTTCACAATCGACCGGGCCTCGACGATCGCGCTCGTGCTCATCGCCGCTCCTTCCGGGACTGTTCTCTCCCGGAGCGTCCCGTGCGGCGGCGGCTGCGCCATCGGCGCGTCCGCTGATCGTCTGGTGTGGGGAACTACCGAAGCTCGGCGCGCGCGCCGGGGATCTCAGCCGCGCCGGGCTCTCGGCACGTACGGCCGCTCGCCTTCGCCGGTGTAGATCTGCCGTGGGCGCGAGATCTTCTGCTCGGGGTCGGACAGATGCTCTTCCCACTGCGAGATCCAGCCGGGCAGGCGGCCGAGTGCGAACAGCACCGTGAAGTAGTCCGTCGGGTACCCCATCGCCTGGTAGATCAGCCCTGAATAGAAGTCGACGTTCGGGTACAGCTTGCGGGAGACGAAGTACTCGTCCTCGAGCGCGATCCGTTCGAGCTCGAGCGCGATCTCGAGCTTGGGGTTGAGACCCGTCTGCTCGAAGACGTCGTCCGCGACGCGCTTGATCAGCTTCGCGCGTGGGTCGTAGCTCTTGTAGACGCGATGGCCGAAGCCCATCAGCCGGCCGTGCCCGGCCTTCACCTGCTCGATGAAGGCGGGGATGTTCTTCGTGTCGCCGATCTCGTCCAGCATCCGCAGGACGGCCTCGTTCGCCCCGCCGTGGAGCGGCCCGTAGAGCGCGGCGATGCCGGCGGAGACCGCCGAGAACGGGTCGACCTGCGACGAACCGACGCTGCGGACGGCGCTCGTCGAGCAGTTCTGCTCGTGGTCGGCGTGGAGGATGAGGAGGATCTCGAGCGACCGCTGCAGCACGGGGTTCGGCTCGTGGCGCCCGCCGATCTCGAATGTCATGTTGACGAAGTTGCCGATGTAGTCCAGGTCGTTCCGCGGCAGCACGTACGGCAGCCCGCGCGAGTGGCGGAAGGCGAACGCCGCGATCGTCGGCATCTTCGCGACGAGCCGGACACGCTGGAGATGCCGGTTCTCGGCGTCGCCGATCTCCTTCGCGTCCGGGTAGAAGGTCGAGAGAGCGCCGACCGCGCCGAGCAGCATGCCCATCGGGTGCGCGTCGTAGCGGAAGCCCTCGAGGAACTTCTGGACGTTCACGTGGACGTACGTGTGGTAGCGCACCTCGTCCTCGAAGGCCTGGAGCTGGGTGGCCGTGGGGAGCTCGCCCTCGAGGAGCAGGTACGCGGTCTCGAGGAACGTCGCGTCTTCCGCCAGCTGCTCGATCGGGTAGCCGCGATAGCGGAGGATCCCGCGGTCGCCGTCGATGAACGTGATCGCGCTCCGGCAAGAGGCCGTGTTGAGGTACGCGGGGTCGTACGACATGAGCCCGCCGTCACCCTCCTCGGCGCTCACCTGCCGAAGGTCGGTCGCGTGGATCGTCCCGTCGGTGATCGGCAGCGTGTACTCGCGCCCGGTGCGGTTGTCGGTGACGGTGAGCGTGTCCTCGGCCATGCCTTCCCCTTCCTCGTCTTCGTTCCTGGATCGTCTCAGATCACCCGTCGACGAGGTCGCAGTCCCACTACGGTTTCCCGGTGCGCCGCCTGCCCGCCGAGTCGATTCCGCGCGTCCCCGAGCCCGTTCGCAAGGTCGTCCGGAACGCGATCTGGACCTACGGCCGCGCCACCTCGCGCTGGCGGCCGCTGCCGGACTTCCTCGTGATCGGAGCCCAGAAGGCCGGGACGACCGCGCTGTACGCCTATCTCCGCTGGCACCCCGGCATCACCGGGCCCTCCTGGAAGGAGGTCAGCTTCTTCGACCGCCACTGGTGGCGCGGCGAGGCCTGGTACCGGGGCCAGTTCCCCCTTCGGGCGGGAGAGCAGCTCGTGGGCGAGGCAAGCCCGAGCTACCTCTTCCACCCGCTCGCGCCCGAGCGCGCCCGTTCACTCGTCCCGGGCGCAAAGCTGATCGCGCTCGTGCGCAACCCGGTCGACCGCGCCTACTCGCAGTACCAGCACGAGGTGGCGCTCGGCCGCGAGCCGCTCTCGTTCGAGGACGCGCTCGCCGCCGAGGAGGAACGAACACGCGGTGAGGCGGAGCGACTGGCCGCAGACCCGCGAGCATTCAGTCGCGCATGGTGGGACCACACCTACTCGGCGCGCGGGCGCTACGCGGAGCAACTCGAACGATGGCTCGCCGTCTACCCGCGCGAGCAGCTGCTCGTCGTGGCGACCGAGGAGCTGGGGGAGAGGCCCGCCGAGACGTACGCCTCGATCCTGGCGTTCCTCGGCGCCGCACCGCACGAGCTCGTGGAGTACCCACGCGTCTTCGACCGTGACTACGAGCCGATGCGCCCCGAGACCCGCGCCGCGCTCGCCGAGGCATTCACGGAGCCGAACCGCAGGCTCGAGGCGCTGCTCGGGCGCTCTATCGGGGTCTGGCACGCGCAGCGTGCCTGACCCAAGCGACGCTCGCGACATGCCACGCTCCCCGTGAGGCGGCGCGTCACCGGGGACAGGCACCTGGGGTGCCAGTCCCCTACGAGCGCCACTCTTCGGCCAGCACCTCGAAGGGCCGCAGCGCGTCCGGGTCGGCGAGCGAGTCGCGGCTCAACGCCCGATCGGCCGGCTCACCCGACAGGATGCGCTTGACCGGGACCTCGAGCACTTTCCCCGACAGCGTTCGCGGCACCGACGGCACCGTGCGAATCTCGTCGGGGACGTGTCGTGGAGAGCAGTCCTCGCGGATTCTCGTCCTGATCCGCGCGACCAGATCGTCGTCCAGCTCGACGTCGGGTCGGAGCACCACGAAGAGCGGCATGTATCCCTGCGTCCCCTCGCGTGGGAGGTCGACGACGAGCGCGTCGACGACCTCGTCGAGCGCGAGCACGGCGCGATAGATCTCCGCCGTTCCCATCCGGATGCCGCCGCGGTTGATCGTCGCGTCGGAGCGACCGGTGATGATCGCGGTTCCGCGGTCGGTGATCTCGATCCAGTCGCCATGCCGCCACACGCCGGGGAACGTCTCGAAGTAGCTCGCCCGGTACCGCGCGTTGTCCGTGTCTCCCCAGAGTGAGATCGGCATCGACGGCATCGGCTCGGTGATCACGAGCTCTCCGACCTCGCCGATGACAGGCCCGCCGTCTGCGCTCCATGCCTCGACCTTCGCGCCGAGCGCGCGCGCCTGCAGCTCGCCGCGGTACACGGGAAGCGTCGGCACGCCGCCCACGAAGGCGGTGCACAGGTCGGTTCCGCCCGACGTCGAGAACAACCAGATATCTGGGCCGAGGCGGTTGTACACCCAGTCGAAGCCTTCGGGTGACAGCGGGGAGCCGGTCGAGCCGACCGCGTCGAGCCGGGAGAGGTCGCGTCCCTCGCATGGTGCGATTCCGTCTTTCATGCAGGCGGCGACGAAGCTCGCCGACGTGCCGAAGCACGTGACGCCTGCCTGCTCGGCGAGATCCCAAAGCGTCCCGAGATCGGGATGGCCCGGGTTGCCGTCGTAGAGCACGATCGATCCCTGCGTGAGCAGCCCGCCGTTCAGGAAGTTCCACATCATCCAGCCCGTCGTCGTGAACCAGAGGAGGCGGTCGCCTTCCTGCACGTCGGCGTGGAAGGTGAGCTGCTTGAGCAGCTCGAGCAGGATCCCGCCGTGCCCGTGCACGATCGCCTTGGGCAGGCCGGTCGTCCCGGAGCTGTAGAGCACCCACAGCGGGTGGTCGAACGGCACCTGCGCGAACGAGAGCGGCTCGTCGCCGCCCTCAGCGACGAAATCGCTCCAGCTCGTGGCCCGCTGGAGGTCGGTGAGTGACGGCTCCGGATCGAGGTAGCCGAGCACGATCGTCCGGTCGACCGAGGGCATCGCCTGCTGCAGCGCCCGCACGACCTCGAGCCTCTCGTGGTCACGGCCGCCGTAGCGGTAGCCGTCGACCGTGATCAGGACGCGCGGCTCGATCTGGGCGAACCGGTCGACGACGCTCCGGAGCCCGAAGTCGGGCGAGCAGCTCGACCAGGTCGCGCCGAGGCTGGCGCACGCGTGGAAGGCGACGACCGCCTCGACGATGTTCGGCAGGTAGCCGACGACCCGGTCCCCTGGGCCCACACCCGATCCGCGAAGCGCTGCCGCGAAGCGTCGCGTCTGCTCGTGGAGGTCGCCCCAGGTCGTCTCGGCGAGGGGACGGAGCTCGGAGGCGTGCCTGACCGCGACGGCTTCCGGGGGGCGCCGCCGGAAGACGTGCTCCGCGTAGTTCAGGCGCGCACCGGGGAACCACTCCGCGCCCGGCATCGCGCGCGATCCGAGCACGCGCTCGTACGGCTCCGAGGCCTGCACGTCGAAGAACTCCCAGACGGACTTCCAGAAGGCCTCGATGTCCGTCACCGACCAGCGCCACAGCTCCTCGTAGCCACGTGTCTCGACGCCGCGCGTCTCCGCGAGCCAGCGCGCGTAACGGGTGATCGCGGCGCGCTCGATGCGCGCCTCGTCGGGCGTCCAGAGGATCGGGGGCATGCCGCTCACGGCGCCAAGCCTATGCTCGGCAAGAAGAGGGGCGTGAAGCGAGGCAGTTGCGACCGCGAAGCGGGCGCCTGCAGGGATGTGCCCCACCGTAGGCGGGGATCCGAGCGGCAGGATTCCGGTGCTGCGGAATCCTGGTTGCGAACAGGGCTATCGCTGTCTGAACGTGATGCGGCCGCGCGTAAGGTCGTACGGCGAGAGCTCGACGGTCACCCTGTCGCCCGGGTTGATGCGGATGCGATAGCGGCGCATCTTGCCCGACACGTATCCGAGCGTCTCGTGGTCATTGTCGAGCGCTATGCGGTACATGCCGCCGCGAAATGCCTCGACGACCTCGCCCTGCATCTCGACCTTGCCCTCGTTGTCTGCCACTCGTCTCCAGTGGTTGGGCCGGGCGCGCCCCCGCGTTGGAGGGCGCGCCCGGGGTAGCGCATCAGCCGGCGAGGACGACGTTGGTCGCCTGCGGGCCTTTCTGACCCTGCTCGGCTACGAACTCGACCTTCGCGCCCTCGGGGAGGGACTTGAAGCCCTCGCCCGTGATGCCGCTGAAATGGACGAAGAGGTCTTTGCCGCCGTCGTCAGGGGTGATGAACCCATACCCCTTGGCGTCATCGAACCACTTCACGGTTCCGGTTGCCATTTGTCTAAAACACCTCCTTGCCTTGACTCACGAACGGGCAGGAAGGTGCAAGAACAAGCACGACCGGACCACGCTCTGATTGAACGATGGGAAAGTAGCAGCATTCTTTCCGCAAGACGGGATTCCGCAGAAGCGGAACCCCGTCGCGGCGGGTACTGCTCAGGCGGACTCGGCGAGGTCGCGGCGGCTCCGAAGGGGCCGCGCGTCGTGGTCGAGCGCGTGCTGCAAGCGGGTCAGCGCCGACTTCTCGAGCTGGCGCACCCGCTCGCGGGTGAGCTCGAGCACACGGCCGATCTCCTCGAGCGTCAGGCTCTCCTGGCCGTCGAAGCCGAACCGGAGCTCGAGAACGCGGCGCTCGCGCTCGGGCAGGCCCGAGAGGGCGGAGCGGACGCGCTCGCGCTGGAACGACTCGTCGGCCTCCTCGACCGGGTCGGCGGCGGTGCGGTCGGCGAACAGGTCGCCGAGCTCGCCGTCACCGTCGGAGCCGACGGCCTGGTTCAGCGAAACCGACGCCTCGACGGCGTCGAGCGCCTCCTGCACATGGTGCAGCTTGAGGCCCGTCGCCTTCGCGAGCTCCTCGATCGTCGGCTGCCGGCCGAGGCTCACCTCGAGGCGCTGGCGGGCGCGATTCAGCTTCTGCTGTCGCTCCTGCACGTGCACCGGCACGCGGATCGTCGCGGACTGGTTGGCGACCGAGCGCTGGCAGGCCTGGCGGATCCACCAGGTCGCGTACGTCGAGAACTTGAACCCCTTGCGGTAGTCGAACTTCTCGACCGCGCGGTTCAGGCCGATGACGCCGTCCTGGATCAGGTCGAGGAACGGCACCCCGTGGCCGCGGTAGCGCTTCGCGATCGACACGACGAGCCGCAGGTTCGAGTTGATCATCCGCTCCTTGGCCGCGAGGTCGCCCCGCTCGACGCGCTTTGCGAGCGCGATCTCGTCGGCGGCCGTCAGCAGCTGGTAGCGGCCGATCTCGGACAGGAACATGCCGAGCGAGTCGGTCGTGACCGGACCGCTCCCGGGCGAGAGATCGAGCTCGAAGTCCTCCTCTTCCTCGGCCGCGGGCAGCTGGACACCGCGCTCGGCCAGGAGCGTCTTGAACGCCGTGATGGCGTCCTCGTCGAGCTCGTGCTCGAGCACAAGGGCGTCGAGCTCGGTCGATTCGACCTTGCCGCGCTCCTCCGCCTCCGCGGCGAACGCGTCCAGTGCGGGAATTTCGATGATGCTGGTCTCCAAGTCTCCTCGTTTCTGCTTTCGTGCGCGCGGCGCAGGGCGGCCCGCGCGGTGTGTGAGTGTTCTGTGAGGTAGGCGCCGCAGCAGTGCTCCGCCTGTGCGGCGCGGTGGAACTTCTGAGAGTGTGAACGGTCGAGCGGCCCGTGTCATTCCCGGAGGGCGTTTCCGAACGAATCCTTTACGTTTAGCCTGCTACATCCGCGCTCGGGCGGCCGGTGCGCCGCTCAGTTGACCCGTGGATCGTCCGGAAGCAGCGCGAGAGTGGCGAGCGCGCCGCCTTCGCGACGGAGGACATCGCGCCAGAGCCTCTCCGGCGCGGCCGTGAAGACATCGGAGCTCCGAGCGGTGAGGACGATCCAGGCACCCTCCTCGACCTCGTCCTCGAGCTGTCCCGGCCCCCAGCCCGCGTAGCCCGCAAAGACGCGCACGCCGCGGAGCTCGCCGACCGCGCTCGTGTCCTCGATCTCGCCGGGGAGGAAGCCGATGCTGTCGACCACCGCTACCTCCGCCTGCTCGACGTCGGCGAAGTCGGCGAGCACGACCACCGCTTCCGGCTGCACCGGGCCGCCGAGATAGACCAGCTCGTCGGGCGCGGTCAGCGTCGCCATCGGCGGAACCGCGTCCTCGACGAGCGTCTCGGAGGCGCGGTTGAGCACGACGCCCATCGCGCCCTCGTCGCCGTGCTCCCCGATGAGCACGACGGTCCGCCGGAAGTTCGGATCGACGAGGGCCGGCCCGGCGACGAGCAGCTGTCCGCGGAGGGAGGTCACCCGGCCCATTCTCGCCCGCCCGGGAAGGGTCCCGGGCGGGCGAGCTGGGGGTGCGCTACGCGCGAACCCTGATGACGAAGAGCTTGCTGATGGGTGCGCCGGTCTCGGAGAAGGCGAATACCCGGATGCGGTAGTTGCCGGCCTTGAGCAGCGTCCCGGTGAGGCGGCCGGTGGTCTCGTCGAGCTCGAGGCCGGGCGGGATCTTGCCCGCGATCGCGAACTGCGCGGTGCGAGCCTCTTTCCCCGTGACCGGGAACTTGGCCGAGTACAGGCGGGAAACCGTCCCTGCGGGCAGGCCCTTGCCCTTGGCGAAGTCGATGAGCGGCAGGATGTTGAACGACCACGGGACAGACACCTTCGCACCGGTGGAGTCGGTGACGGTGATCGTCGAGGCGAACTTGCCCGACGACGTCGCCGCGCCCGTGACGGCGCCGGTGGCCGCATCGAGCGTGACGCCCGGCGGGAGCGCGCCTGCGGACGTGAACGTGTACGGGGCCCTGCCGCCGACCGCCTTCACGCCGGTCGTGAGGGCCTTGTTGACCGTCGTCTTTGCCGTCCATCCTCTGGTCGGCGGCTTCTTGCCCACCAGCGACTGCACCTCGAGCGGCGCGAGCACGAAGAGCGAGAGGCCGCGCGTGTCGCTCGTCCCGTTGCCGTTGGCCTGGACGTTGAAGCTGAACGTCCCGCTCTGGGTCGGCGTGCCGGAGATGACGCCGTTCGCAGCGAGGGTGAGGCCCGCGGGGAGGGCGCCCCCAGCGAGCGTCCACGAGTTCACGGTGTCACCCGACGCCTGCAGCGCAGGCGCGGTGTACGCCTGGCCGAGGTTCGCGTCGGGCAGGCTCGGCGTCGTGACCGTCAGCTTCGGCTTCGGCGGAGTGCCGGCATTGACGTTGATCGTGTACTGCTGGTCGGAGAAGATCCCCGTCCCTTGCCGCCAGTGCCGCACGTGTACGACACGGAGATGTAGAAGCTGTAACTCCCGGACTGGGTTGGGGTGCCTCGCTGCGGCGCCGTCGTCGGTCGCGAGCGTCAGCCCGGGCGGGAGGCGCGCCGGAGCTCACCTTGAAGGTCGGGCACGCGTCGCCCGGCTCCTTGAGCGTGAACGTGACGGAGTAGGACTGGCCGACGGTCGCGGTGGGGCAGACCATGTTGTCACTCCCCACGCAAGGCCCTTCGGCAAAGTCGCCTGCGGGCGCGCTGGACGCCACGGCGAGGACAGCGACACACGCGGCCGCGGCAAGGATGAGAACTCGAAAACGACGCATGCAACTCCCTTCGGCGCCGACGACCGAGGTCCTGTACGCGCGGAGCGGTCTCAGGCTCGGCCGGCGCCCGATCGACAAAGGCCGCGCGGGAGGGTAGCCCTTTTCTGCGAGGATTTCGTAAGGACGGGGGTAGGGCGTAGGATCGTCTCGTGCCGACGACGTCGCGGGAGATCTGCCTTGCCGCTCGCCCGCGCGGGGCGCCGGTCGCATCGGATTTCGAGCTCGCCGAGGTGGAACTGCCCGATCCCGGCGACGGCGAGATCCTCGTTCGCAACGCCTACGTCTCGGTCGATCCGTACATGCGGGGTCGGATGAACGACGCGAAGTCCTACGTCCCGCCGTTCGCCCTCGGCGAGCCGCTGCGCGGGGGCGCGGTGGGGCAGGTCATCGCCTCGCGCAACGATCGCTGGCCGGAGGGTGCGTGGGTGCAGCACGACCTCGGCTGGCGCGAGGCCGCGGTGCTCGACGGGCGGGGCGTGCGCGCGGTCGACCCGGCGGTTGCGCCCGTTTCGACCTCGCTGGGCGTGCTCGGCATGACCGGTTTCACCGCGTACGTGGGGATCGACGACATCGGCGGCGTCGGAGAGGACGACACCGTCTTCGTCTCCGGTGCGGCCGGAGCCGTGGGGAGCATCGCAGCGCAGTTGGCGCGCGTTCGCGGCGCGCGTGCAATCGGCAGCGCCGGGACGCCTGAGAAGGTCGCGTGGCTCGACGAGCTCGGGCTCGACGCCGCCTTCGACTATCGCGAGACGGAGACGCGGCAGGCGCTCCGCGAGCTCGCACCGGACGGCATCGACGTCTACTTCGACAACGTCGGCGGCGAGACGCTCGAGGCAGCCATCGGCGCGATGCGACTGCGTGGCCGCATCGTCGCGTGCGGCTCGATCTCGCGCTACAACGCGACCGAGGCGCTGCCCGGCCCGCGCAACCTGTTCATGATGGTCACCAAGCGGCTTCGGATGCAGGGGTTCATCGTCTCCGACCATGCGGATCGCTTTCCGGCATTCCTCGCCGAGGTCGCGCCGCTCGTGGCCGAGGGCACGATCCGACATCGCGAGACGATCGTCGACGGCATCGAGCGGGCGCCGGAGGCGTTCATCGGCATGCTCGACGGCGCGAACGTCGGGAAGATGCTCGTCCGCGTCGGACCGGAGCCGTGAGGCGAGACCCGCCGTAACCGGTGTCCGACTTCAGTCGGACACCTTTGACGTGCGCGAGCTGTCGCTCAGAGGTGTCCGACTGAAGTCGGACACCTAGTCGATGGCCTCGCGCAGCGACGCCACGTACTCGCCGAGCGCGGTTGGGCCGGCCTCGGCGGCTTCGACGGCGCGTGAGCCGACGACCACGCCGTCCGCGAGGGCCGCCGCGGCCGCGGCGTGCTCCGGCGTCGAGATCCCGAAGCCGGCGTAGAGCGGCAGATCGCCGGCGATCGCGCGCGCCCGCGCGACGAGCCCGTCCAGCGCCGACGACAGCTCGGCTCGTGCTCCGGTCGTGCCGGTGCGCGTGACGAGGTAGAGCCATCCGTCGCTCGTCGACGCCGCGATGCGGATCCGCTCGTCCGTCGAGGTCGGCGCGACGAGGTGGATCCTGCTGACCTCCGGTCGTCGCCCTGCCGGGACGTCGGAGACGATCAGGCTCGTCGCGCCGTTGGCGGCGGCGTCGGCGGCGAAGCGCTCCCAGCCGTACGCCTCGAGGATCGCCGCGTACGTCATCGGGACGATCGGCGTGTCTCCCACAAGCTCGCGGGTCGAGGCCAGGCAGTCGAGGCACGGGCGGGTCCGCATGCCGCGGATGAGCGCGCGCTCCGAGGCGCGCTGGATCACTGGCCCGTCGGCGAGCGGATCGGAGAAGGGGAAGCCGAGCTCGATGACGTCTGCGCCTGCCTCGACCGCCACCCGCGCGAGCTCGGGCGTCTCCGGCTCCGCGACGAGGTAGACGACGAGTGCCTTGCGCATGCGCTACCGGTTGCGGCGGGCCAGCGCCGTGAGCGCCTCCGCCAGGTCCTTGTCCCCCCGCCCCGAGAGGCAGACGGCGATGTACTCGGCGTCCAGCCCGTCGACGACGGCGAGCGCGTGCGACGACTCGAGCGCGGGGATGATCCCCTCCGTCCGCGTGAGGCGTTCGAATGCCTCGAGCGCCTCCTCGTCGGTGCACGGCAGGTAGGTGGCGCGGGCGGTGTCGCGCAGCCATGCGTGCTCGGGGCCGACACCCGGGTAATCGAGGCCCGCAGAGATCGAGTGCGCGTCCGCGATCTGCCCGTCCTCGTCGGCGAGGATCGACGAGCGCGAGCCGTGGAGCACGCCGGTGCGCCCGGCGCCGAGCGACGCAGCACCCGCGGCCTCGACTCCGATGAGGCGGACATCCTCGTCGTCGAGGAAGGCGGCGAACATGCCGATCGCGTTCGACCCGCCGCCGACGCACGCGACGACGGCTTCCGGAAGGGCGCCCTCCGTCTCGAGCAGCTGTGCGCGCGCCTCGCGCCCGATCACGGCCTGCAGCTCGCGGACGAGTTCCGGGTAGGGAGCCGGGCCGACGCACGAGCCGATCACGTAGTGGGTCGTCTCGACGTTGGTGATCCAGTCGCGGATCGCTGCGCTCGTCGCCTCCTTGAGCGTCCTCGTCCCCGTCTCGACCGGCTCCACCGAGGCTCCGAGGAGGCGCATTCGCTCGACGTTCGGCGCCTGACGGCGCATGTCCTCGGAGCCCATGTAGACGACGCACTCGAGCCCGAACCGTGCGCAGGCGGTCGCGGTCGCGACGCCGTGCTGGCCGGCTCCCGTCTCGGCGATGATCCGGCGCTTCCCGAGCCGCCCGGCGAGGACGACCTGACCGAGCGCGTTGTTGATCTTGTGCGCGCCGGTGTGGTTCAGGTCCTCACGCTTCAGATAGACCCGCCGGCCGGGTGCGAACCGCTCGACCAGCGTGATCGGCGACGGGCGACCGACGTACGTTCGGCCGAGCTCGTCCAGCTCCGCGCGATAGGCAGCGTCCTCCTTCGCCTCGTTCCAGGCAGCCGTCAGCTCCTCGAGCGCGGGGATCAGCGTCTCGGGGACGTACTGGCCGCCGTACTCGCCGAAGGTCTCCTCGAGGACAGGGGCGTCCGGCGCGCGGCGTTAGCCTCGCCCCTCTCGGCTCGCCTGTCAACCACGTGCCGCCTCCACGTAGGCCCGCACGCGAGCGTGGTCCTTGATGCCGGGCGAGACCTCCAGCGACGAGGAGGCGTCGACCGCCCACGGCCGCACCGCAGCGATCGCGTCCGCGACGTTCTCCGGGCCGAGGCCGCCGGCGAGCACGATGCGACGCTCGGCCTTCGCCGCGTCCGCGGCGCGCTGCCAGTGCGTCGGATCCGCCTCGCCCCAGGGGAGGTCGAGGAGCCGCGCGACCGGCTCGCCGTCCCGGTAGAGGATCGCCTCGCGTCCGCGCACCTTCCCTTCCTCCACCGTGTGCACCTGGTCGAGGGCGGCGTCGCTGGGGCCGGCCTCGCCGACCCACACGGCGACGGTGAGGGCCGTCTCAGGGACGGGGAGAACTCGCTCTGCCGCCCGCGGGCTCTCCGGCGCGAGCACGAAGCCGAGCAGATCGGCGCCTGCCTCGGCGGCGACCGAGACGTCCTCCTCGCGCGTCAGTCCGCACACCTTGACCAGCGGGCGAGACAGCAGCTCGCGCAGCTTGGAGGCAGGGTCCGGCGCCCGCATCAGCGTCGACCCGACGAGGATCGCGTCCGCACCGGCGAGCTCGGCTGCGGCGCCCTGCGCACGCGACTCGATCCCCGACTCCGCGATCACGATCCGGTCGTCGGGCACTGTCGCGACGAGCTCGAGCTGCGCGTCACGGTCGATCGCGAACGTCGACAGGTCGCGCGCGTTGACGCCGACCACTGGCGCTTCGAGCGCGATCGCCCGCGCGAGCTCTGCGGCGTCGTGGGCCTCGACGAGCGTGTCCAGGCCCAGGCTCGAGGCGTGGGCCAGGAGGCCTGCAGCACGTTCGTCGTCCAGGTCTCGGAGGATCAGCAACGCAGCATCCGCGCCGGCCTCCTTGGCGGTGCGGAGGTGCTCGACCGTCGAGAAGAAGCCCTTCGCCAGCAGCGGCGCATCGGTCGAGGCGCGCGCCGCGCGGAGGTCGCCCCACGAGCCCCCGAAGCGGTCGTCGACGAGCACGGAGATCGCTGTCGCGCCGGCGCGCGCGTAGGCAGGGGCGATGCGAGCCGGATCCGCGTCCGGCCGGAGGTCCCCGGCCGACGGCGAGCGCCGCTTGATCTCGGCGATCCCGCCGAGCCCTGGCCGCCGCAGAGCGTCCTCGAAGCGGCCCATCAGGACGACTCCTGCGAGAACGCCGCCAGCTCCTCGAGCCGCGATGCGGCCGTCCCGGCGTCGAGCGTCGCGCGGGCGATCTCGAGCCCTTCGCGCAAGTCATGTGCGTGCCCTGCGGCGGCAATGCCCCCGGCGGCGTTCAAGAGCACGGCCTCGCGCTTCGGCCCGTGCTCCTCGCCCGCGAGGATCCGCCGGATCTCGATCGCGTTCTCCTCCGGGGTGCCGCCGGTGAGCGACACCGGGTCGGACGGCTCGATCCCGAGCTCGGCCGGGTCGACGACGCGGTCGCGGACGGCGCCGTCGACGACCTCGGAGACCTGGTTCGGTCCGCACGGTGAGAGCTCGTCGATCCCGCCGAAGCCGTGTACGACGAACGCGCGCCGCGTCTCGAGCTGCGCCAGCGCGTCGGCGATCGTCCGCACGAGCGACGCCGAGTAGACGCCGAAGACGCCCGCGCGTGCCCCCGCCGGGTTGGTCAGAGGGCCGAGCACGTTGAAGATCGTCCGCGTCCCGAGCTCGCGGCGCACCGGGGCGGCATGGCGCATCGCGGGATGATGCGAGGGGGCGAACATGAACCCGAAGCCCAGGCGGTCGATCGAGTCGGCGATCCGCTCGGGCGGCTGCTCGAGCGCGAAGCCGAGCGCCTCCAGCACGTCGGCCGAGCCGGACGCCGAGCTCACGGCGCGATTCCCGTGCTTCGCGACGGCGGCTCCGGCTGCGGCGGTGACGATCGCGGCGGCGGTCGAGATGTTCAGCGTCCGGCCTCCGTCGCCACCCGTGCCGACCACGTCGACGACGTCGTCTCTCTCCGGGCGGACGGGGAGCACGTGCTCGCGCATCGCCTCCGCGCAGCCGGCGATCTCGTCTGCGGTCTCGCCCTTCGCCCGCAGGGCGACGAGGAAGCCCGCGATCTGCGCCTGCGTCGCCTCGCCGGCCATGATCCCGGCCATCACCTCGCGCGCCTCCTCGCGCGTGAGGTCGCGGCCGTCGGCCACCTCGGCGATCGCGCGGATGATCACGACAGGAAGTTCCGTGCCATTGCGGGCCCGAGCGGCGTGAGGACGCTCTCGGGATGGAACTGGACGCCCTCGATGGGAAGCGTGACGTGGCGGACACCCATCACCTCGCCGTCGTGCGTCCGTGAGGTCACCTCGAGCTCGTCCGGAACGGTGGTCGCGGCGAGCGAGTGGTAGCGGCCGACCTCCACCTCCGCCGGGAGCCCTGCGAAGACACCGGCGCCGTCGTGGGTGACGACGCTCGCCTTGCCGTGGAGCAGCGCCTTCGCCTGGCCGATGTCGCCGCCGAAGGCCTCGATGATCGCCTGGTGCCCCAGGCAGACGCCGAGCGTCGGCGTGGTCGGGCCGAGCCTCCGGATCACCTCGATCGAGACTCCCGCATCCTCGGGCCGGCCCGGTCCGGGCGACACGACGAGCCTGTCGGGGGCGAGCTCAGCAGCGCCGTCGGGCGTGATGGCGTCGTTCCGCACCGTCACGACCTCGGCGCCGAGCTCCTCGAAGAGGTGCACGAGGTTGTACGTGAACGAGTCGTAATTGTCGATCATCAAGAGCTTCATGGCGCGAGCTCCCGCTCCGCGAGCTCGATCGCGGCCTCCATCGCGGCGAGCTTGCGGAGACATTCCTCGTGCTCGGCGGCCGGGTCGGAGTCGGCGACCACGCCCGCGCCGGCCTGGAGGTAGGCGATCCCGTCACGCATGATCGTCGTCCTGAGCGTGATGCACGCGTCCATGGTGCCGTCCGGGAGCGAGTAGAGGACGGCGCCGCCGTACGGACCGCGCCTGAAGCCCTCGAGCTCGGAGATGAGCTGCATCGCACGGATCTTCGGCGCACCGCTGACGGTGCCCGCCGGGAAGCACGCGCGGAGCACGTCGAACGGCGTCACGCCTTCGCGGATCTCGCCGACGACCTCGGAGACGAGGTGCGACACGTGGGAGAACCGCTCGACCTCCATGCTGCGCGCGACGTGCACCGTTCCCGCCCGGCAGACCCGCGAGAGGTCGTTGCGACCGAGGTCGACGAGCATCACGTGCTCGGCCCGATCCTTCTCGGACGAGAGGAGCCGCTCGACGTCCCCTTCCGTCGGCTCCGTCGTGCCCGCGATCGGGCAGAGGCTCGCGCGGCCGTCCTCGCAGGCAACGAGGCGCTCGGGGGACGAGCCGACCAGTGCGACCCCGTCGAGCTCGAGCAGGAAGAGGTATGGCGACGGGTTGACGCGCCGCAGCGCTCGGTAGACGTCGAGTGGTGAGGCGGACGTCGGCCGCTCGGCGCGCTGGGACGGGACGCACTGGAAGACGTCGCCGGCGACGATGTGCCGCTTGACGGCGCGCACCATCTCCTCGTAGCGCTCGCGCTCCGGGAAGCGCCGGAGCGGGCCTGCCGTGCCGCGCGTCTCGGGGTGCCACGGAATGCCCGCCTCGAGACGTCCCTCGATCTCCTCCGGGTCGCCTGCGAGCACCTCCGCGGTCCCGGCGCCGTGGTCGAAGCGGACGAGCGTCTCGGCGACGACGAGCCGGCTCTCGGGGAGCCCGTGGCCCTCCTCGGGGAGCGCCACCGTCGGCTCCAGCTCGGCGACGTGGTCGTAGGCGAGGTACCCGACGACCGGGAGCCCCAGCGCCTCCGCCTCGGCGAACGTGACGAGCCTCGACCCCGCACCCATCCACGAGCTGCGGCCCAGCCTGCCTCGTTCCACCGACTCGAGCAGGAAGCTCGCGGCGCCCATTCCGCGCAGGCGCAGGTAGGCGCCGAGCGGGGTGAGCAGGTCGGTCGCGATGGTGGCGGAGGGAGTCATGGAGCAATGAGCCTAGAGCCTTGGCGCCGGTACGCTGGTCGGCATGTCGAGCGCGGTGATCGTGAGCGCCGTTCGGACGCCTTTCGGCCGCCTCGGAGGCGGTCTCGCCGACGTTCCTGCGACCGAGCTCGGCGCCGTCGCGATCCGCGCGGGGCTCGAGCGGGCCGGCGTCGACCCCGAGGAGGTCGGCTACGTCGTCATGGGCCAGGTCCTCCAGGCCGGCGCGGGCCAGGCGCCCGCACGTCAGGCGGCGATCGCCGCGGGGATTCCGAAGGAGGTTCCCGCGGACACCATCAACAAGGTGTGCGCGTCGTCCGTGCGCGCGATCGAGATCGCCGAGCTGATGATCGCCGCCGGCCGTCACGACGTCGTCGTGACCGGCGGGATGGAGTCGATGTCACGTGCGCCGTATCTGCTGCCCAAGGCGCGCTTCGGCTACCGGCTGGGCAACGGCGAGGTGATCGACCACATGGTCTTCGACGGGCTCACGTCGACCTTCGACGGGCTGCACATGGTCCAGCAGGCCTCTGCCGTCTCACGCGACCTCGGGATCTCCCGCGAGGACCAGGACGCATGGGCGGCGCGCTCGCACGAGCGCGCGGCGGCCGCGCAGGACGCGGGGCGGTTCGACGACGAGATCGTCCCGGTCGGCGACGTCGCCGCGGACGAGAGCATCCGCCGGGACACGACGATCGAGAAGCTCGCGACACTTCGTCCGGTGTTCGACCCGGAGGGCACGACGACCGCCGGCAATGCTCCCGGGGTCACAGACGGTGGCTCGTGCGTCGTCGTCTGCTCCGAGGAGTGGGCGGAGAAGCGCGGGATCGAGCCGCTGGCGCGGATTCTCGGCCACGCGTACGTGGCGGAGGAGTTTGCGTACATCGCGCGGACGCCGGCAGCCGCAGCAGAGCGCGTGCTGGCGGCCGCGGGGCGCGGAATGGACGACGTTGCGCGCGTCGAGATCAACGAGGCGTTCGCCTCGGTCGCGAAGCAGTCGACGCGGATGCTCGGCGCCGACGAGGAGATCGTGAACGTCAACGGCGGCGCTGTCGCCCTCGGGCATCCGATCGGCGCGTCCGGAGGTCGCATCATCGGCACGCTCGTGCACGAGCTGCGGCGAGACGGAGGTGGGCTCGGCCTCGCGGCGATCTGCTCGGGTGGCGGTCAGGGCGACGCCATCCTTCTCGAGGTCTGATCTGCTGCGCGTCGCTATTGCGGGGTTTCTCGCTGCGCTGGTCCTCGCACCGGGCGCCCTTGCGCTCTCCTGCCCGAACGTCCCGCTCGACGAGAGGCTCGACGAGGTCGACGCCGCCTTCGTCGGGCGCGTGACGGCCGAGCGCACCGTGGCCGGCGGGCACCTCTACCGGTTCGTGGTCGACCAGAACGTCAAGGGGCCGATCGGCCGCGAGGTCGAGGTTCGCTCGGCGGGGCGCCTCGTCGACGCGAACGACAAGCCAATCGTTCACGACGAGGCGCTCGGCGTGCTCGCGACCCTGAACGGCGCTGAGCTGACGACGGAGTCCTGCCTGCTGAGCGACCCGGGCACGCTGCTCGCGACGAGCGACGAGCCGCGCGGCAACGGGATCAGGGTCGTCATCGGCCTCGTGATCCTCGCCCTCGTCCTCGCCTACTCGGTGCGGCGACTCCGGCACCGGCGGGCCGAGCTCGCCGCCCGGGGTAGGCTCGGCCAGTGACTCTCGGGCGCGTCCTCGTCGTCGGCGCAGGCCAGATGGGAGCCGGCATCGCGCAGGTCGTGGCCGCCTCGGGGCGCGAGGTCCTGCTCCACGATGCCTTCCCGGGCGCCGTCGAGCGCGGGCTGGCGACGATCGAGCGCAGCCTCGCCAAGCTGCACGAGAAGGGCGGCCCGGATCCTGCGACGGTGCTCGCGCGCATCACTCCGGTCGAGGCGCTGGGAGAGGCCGATCTGATGATCGAGGCGATCGTCGAGCAGGCCGATGCGAAGAAGGAGCTCTTTCGCGCCGCCGACGAGGCGTTGCCCGCTGGGGCGATTCTGGCCTCGAACACGTCGTCGATCCCCATCACCGAGCTTGCGGCGGTGACGTCCCGACCGGAGCGCGTGATCGGCATGCACTTCTTCAATCCGGTGCCCGTGCTCGCGCTCGTCGAGGTGATTCGCGCCGACCAGACCTCGGACGAGACGGCGGAGGCGATCGTGGCGCTGGCGCACGAGCTGGGCAAGACGCCGGCCGAGGCGAACGACTTCCCCGGCTTCGTCTCCAACCGGATCCTGATGCCGTTCATCAACGAGGCCGCGTACGCGCTGATGGAAGGCGTCGCCGAGCCGGAGGCGATCGACACCGTTGCGAAGCTGGGGTTCGCGCATCCGATCGGGCCGCTCGCCCTCGCCGACCTGATCGGGCTCGACACGTGCGTTGCGATCATGGACGTGCTCCACGCCGGGCTCGGCGACCCGAAGTACGCGCCGTGCCCGCTCCTGCGCCGCCACGTCGCCGCCGGGCGGCTCGGGAGAAAGTCGGGCCGCGGCTTCTACGAGTACGGCTGAGGCTCGTGGACCCACTGATCCGGTCCGGGCTCGACGCGTACGAGACCTCCGATGCCGACTTCGTCGAGCGGGCTTTCCGCGACATCTTGCGACGTCCTGCCGACGACGAGGCGCGCGAGCGGGCCCTCACCAAGCTCGCCGATGGAACGCTCTCGCGCGCCACGTTCCTCCACGAGCTGGCGACCGCGCCGGAAGCCGCCCGCGTGCGCCAGCTCGACGACGCGATCGCCCTCGGGCTCGCGGCACGCGCGCGCGGCGAGCCCCTCACCTGGCTGCAAGCTCCCGCAGGCACCGATGAGCGCGTGATCGAGGTTCCGTGGGTGCTCTCTCGCCTGGTGCCGTCAGGGCGGGTGCTCGAGGTCGGGTACGCGTTCGCGGAGGCGCCGTACCTCGCGGCCCTCTTGCGGTCGGGGGTCGAGCTCGTCGGCGTGGACCTCGCAGGGCGTGACGTCGAAGGGATGGAGCGCGTCCAAGCCGACGTCCGCGACCTGCCGCTGCCCGATGCGGAGCGTCGACCAGGCTCTCCTCGTCTCGACCCTCGAGCACGTCGGCGCCGACAACAGCGGCTACGGCCTCGAGGCCGAGGAAGCCCCGGCCTCGCGGGCCGATGCACTGCGCGAGCTGGGGCGTGTGTTGCGCCCGCGGGCACGGTTGCTCGTCACCGTGCCGCTCGGCGAGCCGGGTGACCACGGCTGGTTCCGCCTCGACGACGTCGCCGGCTGGAACGGCCTCTTCGCCTCCGCGGGGCTGTTCGTGGAGGAGCAGGAGGCCTACGAGCTGACCGCGGACGGCTGGCGGGCGGCGCCGGGGTTTCGCGCGGAGGGCGTCGGCTACGGCGACCACGGCCCCGCCGCGTCGGCCGTCCTGTGCACGGCGCTGTCGGTGGGACGGCTCCGTCGGCTGGCGACGCCCGACGGCCTTTCGCGGACGGTGAAGCGGCGCCTGCGCCCGCTCCGCCACCGAACCTAGACTGCGGCCGTGGACTTCGCCCTCAGCGAGGAGCAGCAGGCCATCCAGGCGCTCGCGCGCGAGTTCGCCGAGCAGGAGATCGCGCCGCATGCCGCGGACTGGGACCGCGAGCACCGCTTCCCGCGGGAGCTCTTCGGGAAGCTCGGTGAGCTCGGGCTGATGGGCGTCTGCATCCCGGAGGAGCTCGGCGGCGCCGGGGCAGACTTCGTGTCGTACGTCCTCGTCCTGGAGGAGCTCTCGCGCGCCGACGCGGGAGTTGGCGTGACCGTTGCCGTGCACACCAGCGCGGCGACGCTTCCGATCGTCGCGTTCGGCACCGATGAGCAGAAAGCGCGGTTCGTCCCACCGCTCGCGCGCGGCGAGGTCATCGGAGCGTTCGCTCTGACCGAACCGGGCGCGGGGTCCGATGCGGGCTCGCTGCGGACGACGGCGGTGCGAGACGGCGACAGCGCCTGGCGGATCAACGGCACGAAGCAGTGGTGCACGAACGGCAGCCACGCCTCGACGTTTCTCCTCTTCGCACGGACCGACCCGGAGACCGAAGGTGCGCGCGGCGTCTCCGCCTTCCTGCTCGACGCCGAGCACGTGGAGGTGACGCGCGAGGAGGAGAAGCTCGGGCTGCACTCGTCCTCGACGGCCGACCTGCGCCTCGACAACGCACTCGTCGACGGCGACCGGATGCTCCACGAGGAGCGCAAGGGCTTCGTGGTCGCAATGGCCACGCTCGACGGCGGGCGCATCGGGATCGCAGCCCAGGCGGTCGGCATCGCGCAGGCCGCGCTCGACACGGCGAGGAGCTACGCGCTCGAGCGCGAGCAGTTCGGCAGCCGCATCGCCGACTTCCAGGCGATCCGCTTCAAGCTGGCGGACATGGCGACGGAGATCGCCGCGGCGCGCCAGCTGACGCTGCGCGCTGCCTGGCTGAAGCAGGCGGGGCTGCCGCACGGCTCGGAGGGCGCGATGGCGAAGCTGTTCGCCTCGCAGGTCGCCGTCCGCGCGAGCCAGGAGGCGATCCAGGTGCTCGGCGGCTACGGCTACACGCGCGAGTTCCCCGCCGAGCGCTACTACCGCGACGCGAAGATCACGGAGATCTACGAGGGCACCAGCGAGATCCAACGCATCGTGATCTCGCGCGAGCTGCTCCGGGGTTTGGCGGGGTCTGGCACCGCAGGTGCCTGACCCCAGCGACGCGTGGAGAACCGCCGACGTCGCGAGCCTCGCAACGCCCGCTGGGGACAGGCACCTAGCGGTGCCAGTCCCCACCACTGACATAAGCTCACCCAATGCCGCGGGCACGAGACGAGCCGGTTCGGCTGACGAAGATCTACACGCGGGGCGGCGACGCGGGGGAGACGTCACTCGGAGACGGGTCTCGGGTCTCGAAGCTCGACGGTCGCATCGAGGCGTTCGGCACCGTCGACGAGCTCAACGCGGCACTCGGGGTCGTCCTCGCCGGCGACGTGCCGGACGAGCTGCGCGGGGTCCTCGCGCGTGTCCAGAACGAGCTTTTCGACGTCGGCGCCGACCTTTCCGTACCGGCTGCGGTCGAGGGCCGCCTCCGCGTCGACCAGTCGTTGGTCGATCGGCTCGAACACGATTGTGACCGGTTCAACGCCGATCTCCCCGAGCTGCGCAGCTTCGTGCTTCCCGGGGGGACGGAGGCCGCGGCGCGTCTCCACGTCGGCCGCACGATCTGCCGGCGCGCCGAGCGGGACGTGTTGCGCGCCGCGAAGGAGCACGAGCTCGGGCCGCTCGTCGCCGTGTACCTGAATCGCCTGTCCGATCTCCTGTTCGTCCTGGCGCGGGCGGCGAACGCGCTCGCGGGGCAGGACGAGCCGCTGTGGAAGCCGGGAGGGACGCGCGACTGACGGGCCGCCGCGGCGGCCCTCGAGAGGTCTTTGCGGTCGCCCTGCGGCTCGGGCTGACGTCGTTCGGGGGCCCGGTGGCGCACATCGGGTACTTCAGGGACGAGTACGTCGGGCGCAGGGCGTGGGTGGACGAGCGGCAGTTCTCGGAGCTCGTCGCCGTCACCAATCTGCTGCCGGGCCCGTCGTCCAGCCAGCTCGGGATGGCGATCGGCGCCCACCGGGCGGGCGTGCTCGGCGGGGCGGCGGCGTGGCTCGGCTTCACGCTGCCTTCCGCGGTCGTGATGACCGCCCTGGCCCTGCTCGTCGGCGCCGCCGACGTCGGTTCGGCCGGCTGGATCCACGGGCTCGAGCTCGTCGCCGCCCCGGTGGTCGCGCTGGCGGTGCTCGGGATGCGGCGGACCCTCGCGCCGTCCGGCGTCCGGCTGGCGCTGGCGGTCGTCGCCGCCGTCGTCGCTCTCGCCTGGGCGGGGTTCGGCGGGCAGGCTGCGGCGATCCTCGTCGGTGGGGCCGTGGGGGTCGTCGCGCTCCGCTCGACCGCCCGTCCTCCGGCGCTGACGAGTGCATTCAGATCGAGGCGGATCGTGGCCGTCACGTCTCTCGCGGCGTTCGCGGTGCTCCTGCTCGGGCTCGGCCCGCTCTCTCGAGCGACGGGCGGCGGCGTGATCCCGCTGATCCATTCGATGTACCGCTCGGGCGCGCTCGTCTTCGGCGGCGGCCATGTCGTGCTTCCGCTGCTCCACGACGCGGTCGTCCAGACCGGCTGGGTCGGGGAGCAAGAGTTTCTCGCGGGGTACGGGATGGCGCAGGCCATGCCCGGGCCGCTTTTCTCCTTCTCCTCCTACCTCGGCGCGATTCGCGACCCAGGCCCGAACGGCGTCGTCGGCGCCGGCATAGCCCTGTGCGCGATCTACCTGCCGTCCTTCTTGCTTCTCGGCGGCGTGTTGCCGCTCTGGTCGTCGATCCGGGCGCACCCGGGGGTGCAGGCGGCGCTGAGCGGGATCGGCGCCGCGGTGGTCGGCTTGCTCGCAGCGGCACTCTGGAACCCGGTGCTGAAGACGTCCATCAACGGCGTCGGTGACGCCGCCTTCGCACTCGCGCTGCTCGTGCTCCTCCGCGTGCTGCCCGTCTGGGCCGTCGTCCCGATCGCGGCCGCCGCCGGGGCGCTGCTGCTCTAGATGGGTCAGGTCCCGACCGTGACGACCGGCCACGTGCCTGCGAGCCAGTCCGACAATCGGTCGGCGGGCATCGGGTGCCCGAGGTAGAAGCCCTGCGCGTAGTCGCAGCCGAGCGAGATGGCCGCCTCCAGCGCGAGCTTGCTCTCGATTCCCTCGGCGACCGTCTCGAGACCGAGACCGTGCGCGAGGCCCACGAGCGACCGGACGATTGCGTCCGCCGGCCCGCCGCGGCCGGCCTCGTGGAGGAACATCGAGTCGATCTTCACCTGGTGCAGCGGCAGCATCCGGATCGCGGCGACCGACGAGGCCCGGCCGAGGTCGTCCAGCGAGAGCCGGACACCGAGCTCCTTGAGATGACGGATCACGGTGGCGTCGAGCTCCGAGCCTGCTCCAGGCCCTGAGGGGACCACCTCGAGCGTGAGCCGCTCGGGTGCGATCTCCGCCTTCTCGAGCAGGTCCTCGAGGCCGGCGATCAGCTCCCCGTCGTCGATCATGCGATACGGGACGTTGATCGCGGCGTCGAGCATGTGCCCGCGGGCCTCCCATTCGTGGAGCCGCCGGAGTGCGTCGCGCGCGACGGCGAGTGTGAGCGTGCGGACGAGCGGCGTGCGCTCCACGTGTGGGACGAACTCCGCCGGCCCGACGAGGTTGTCGCCGCGCACCTGTCTGACGAGCGCCTCGACCGAGCGGACGACGCTCGAGGGCAGCTCCACGATCGGCTGGTAGTGGACGACGATCTCCCCCTGTTCGAGCGCGTGCTCCAGATCGCGCACGACGCCCCCGTCGAGCGGCGGACGGGCGATCACCGATTCCTCGCTGGTGTCGCGCTTGGTCGCGTACATCTGCCCGTCCGCGCGCGCGAGGAGGTCGGCGGGAGTGAGACCGTCGTGCGGGAACAGCGCCCAGCCGACAGACGCGTCGAGCTCGACGAGCGCGCCGCCGACCCTGTACGGCCGCCGCAGGGCTTGCCTGAGACGCCCGGCGAGCGCAGCCGCTTCGTCGTCGCTGTCCGTCCCGAGCGACAGGACGACGAACTCGTCGCCGCCCACCCGCGCGACCGTGTCCGTCTCGCGGATGACCGATTCGAGGCGCCGCGCGATCGTGCGAAGCACCTCGTTCCCCGTCTCGTGTCCGCGGATGTCGTTCACGCCCTTGAACCCGTCGAGATCGACGATCAGCAGCGCGAACGGCTCTCCGGTCCGCCGCGAGCGCGCGAGCGCCTGGGAGACACGGTCGTCGAGAAGAGCGCGGTTGGGAAGCCCGGTGAGGCCGTCGCGGAGCGCCGCCCGTTGCGCGGCGATGAGGCGTGTCACGAGCAGCGTCGTCGCTGCGCCCGCCAGCGCCGTGATCGCCATCGCCAGCGCGAATGCCGCGACAGGGCGGTTCGTGCGGCTCAGGTCGAGTGCCGCGATCCCGCCGATCCCGATCAGGCATACCGCCGCAGCCGGCCACGCGAGCCAGCGTCGGGCGGGCAGCCGCATGTGCCCGTTCCGCACGTCCCCCTCTGTTCTCGCGCCCTGGCCGCCAAGGAGCGGGCGCGTGCTCCGCAGTCCTCGGATCGTCGTGGAGCGCCCGCGCCGCGGCCGCCACCCGCCCGGGGGATTCGCGTCCCTCTCGTGAGGGAGAGGACTCAGGGTGCTTTGCGGTGAAACCGATGCTGTGCGGTTGCGCGCTCTTGCCGTCGTCGTCTGGATCGTCCTCGTCGCATGCTGCATCTGGGCCGACGGTCTGACCGTCGAGGCACTCGTGAACGCGCTCGGCTGTGCGGTCGTCGTGGCGCTGACGGTCATCGACATCGAGCGGCGGATCGTCCCGAACCGGATCGTCGTCCCGGCCCTCGTCGTCGCCCTCGTCGTGCAGACGATTCGCGATCCGTCGCCCGAGTGGATCGTCTCGGCGCTCGGCGCCGGAGGCTTCTTCCTGCTCCTCGCGCTCGTGTACCCGGCCGGTCTCGGGATGGGCGACGTGAAGCTGGCCGCGTTCCTCGGGGCGTGGCTCGGCTATCCCGTCGCCGTGGCGCTGTTCGCAGGGACGCTGCTCGGCATGATTCCGGCTCTCGTCGTTCTCGTGCGCAAGGGGTCGAAGGGGCGCACGGCGACGATGCCCTACGTGCCTGCGCTCGCGGCCGGAGCGATCGTCGCGCTCTTCTTCGGCGACGCGCTGCTCGACGCCTGGCTGGGCTGAGGGCCTCTCAGCCGGGGAGCTCGGGCTCCGCCTCGAGGAGGGCGCAGCTGCGATCGTCGCCGGGGAGCGGCGAGGCAGTCAGGCGGAGGGTGCGATAGGGCATGTCGTCCAGCTCGACCGCCGTTCCGGGTTCCGGTGGCGGGCCGGTTCGAACGATCAGGCGGTAGCGGTCGCCGGTGCTCACCAGCGCGACGTGCTCGTCCTCGCGGACGGGCCTCGAAGGCGAGTGAGCGGGTGACGCGACGCGCTCGTCGAGCTCTCGCGCATACTCGGCCAGCTCGGCGGCGCGACGTTCGAGCTCTTGCTCGCGAAGCCGCACGTCGTCCTCCCGGCGTGTCGCCGCCGCCGCGCGGAGCTCCACCGCTCCGAGCGCTCTGCGTCTGCTCTCGACCTTCTCTTCCGCCAGCGCGACCGCCGCCTCTCGCGCGTCGAGCTCGGAGGAACGGGTGCTCAGCTCTGCCTGACGGAGATCGAGCTCCAGCGCTCCGTCGCGCAGGACCTGCTCCACGCGGAAGTGGAGCTCACGGGCGCGCTCCTCGCGCTGCTCGAGGGCAACGACCGCCTCCCGGATCTGCGCAGAGCGCTCCTCGAGCTCCTTGCCGTGCTCGGCGAGCAGGTTTGCGACCTCGTCGGCGGCGTCGGTGGGCATGAACAGCGCGCGAAGGCGTTTCCGTGGCTGTGGGTCCGGCGTGCGCCCCGGCCACTGCTCCCATTCGGAGCTCGTCTTCGTCGCTCGTTCCTTCATACGTCGAAGCGCCGGCGGCACATTCTCAGCCGTCGAGTTCGAATGAGCCGCCGGCGCGTTCCCGTTCGTTGCAGCTGGACCATCTCCTCCCCAAAGGGCTGGTGCGACTCATCCGTCCGGGGGAGGACTGAAGTGGACGCTGCGCGTAGAACGTGACCATGGATGCAATCGGCGCACGTCTTCTTGCCGCGCGGATCGCTGCGGGCGTCCGGATCGGCAGCCGTATCGAGCTCGTGTCCGATTCGGACACGGAGCTTCGGGCCGGGGATCGCGGTGTCGTCCGCGAGATCGAGGCCAACGGCGCAGTGGTCGTCGAGTGGGAGCGCGGCTTCGACCGCGCGATCGACCCTCAGCACTCGGCGTTTCGCGCTCTTCCGGCAGCGTAAACAAGCAACGGGGGACTGGCACCGACCGGTGCCTGTCCCCAGCGACCCTTTGAAGGTCTGTCAGGGTGTGTGTCGTTCGCGGGGGTCAGGCACCTGCGGCGCCAGACCCCTGAGTCCCTGTCCCCGTGACCCTCTGAGGGTCAGCGCAGGGCGTGTCGGTCGCTGGGGACAGGCACCTGCGGTGCCAGATCCCGGAACCCTCTGACTCAGCGCCGACCGAGGTCGAGGGTGACGACCCAGGTCGCCTCGCCCCCGAACACGCCGCCGGCGGCAGGGTTGAACATCACCGCGACGCCGGCTTCGCGGAACGATCCGCGGAGCAGGTTCGCGCGGTGTCCCGGTGAGCCCATCCATGCGTCGACGACCGCTGTGGCGGTCGGGGTCATGCCACCGAACATCGCGAGGTTCTCACCGACTGTCCAGGTGGACGATCGCGGGCCGTAGAACGCCCGGATTCGGTTCGAGAACGACGTGCCGTTCGCGGACTCGTGCGCGAAGAATCCGCGCGTCAGCATCGCGCGCGAATGCGCCGCGGCGGAGCGCGAGAGGCTGCCTGATGCGCTGAACGGCGCCAGGTGCCTCGCTGACCTGACGTCGTTGACCTGCCGGAGGATGAGCTCTTCGAGCGACGCCGCCCGCGTGACGGTCGACGCCTCCGCCTGCTCCGTCGTCGTTGCCGATGCGGTCGATCCGACCGCGAGAGACCATCCCGGCCACGAGCAGCACGAACCATGTCCGGTAACGGAGCATCCACTACTTTATCGTCCCAGCGCTCCGGGAGGCGCGGCCCCCTTTTGGGGGTACGTAGACAGGGGATCTGACAACGCCAGGTGCCTGACAGGGGTCTGGCACCGGCAGGTGCCTGACCCCGGCGACCGACGCGCCTTGCGCTTACCTCAAAGGATCACTGGGGACAGGCACCTACGGTGCCAGTCCCCTTTAGCCCCAGCGTCCCCAGAGCCAGCCGAGGAGCCAGAACCAGCGCCAGCCCCAACCCGGGCCGGAGCCCTGGCCGTTGCCCGGTCCCTGGTCGGCACCGGAGTCACCGCTTCCAGGATCACTCGCGCCTGTGCCCGGCGTTCCCTGATCGCCGGTGCCGCCGTCAGCGGGGTTACCGGCATCGCCGGTGTCGCCGTTGCCTTCCGGAGTGCCTGCGTCGCCGCCGGTGCCGCCGGTGCCACCCGTCCCGCCGTCGCCCGGGAGGCCAGCGGTTCCGCCGTCGCCTCCGCTGCCGGCGTCGCCTGCGCTTCCGCCGGCGCCGCCGGTTCCGCCGTCACCGGGATTCGCGGCGTCTCCGGTGCCGCCGACTCCTCCGACGCCTCCGGCAGCGCCGTCGCCCGGGCCGGCTGCGGTCCCGGCATCTCCACCGTTGCCGCCGTCCGCAGGGAGGCCCGCGCTTCCACCGGCGCCACCGTTCCCGTTGCCCTGGCCGTTGCCGTTCCCGATGCCGCAGCCCGCGCCGTTCCCTGGGCCGTTGCCCTGACCCGGGCAGCCAGTACCGGGGTTGCCGTTCCCGCCCGAGCCCGTTCCGCCCGTGCCGCCGGTCGATCCGCCGGAGCCCGTGTCGTCAGAGCCGCCCGTGGACCCTCCGGAACCCGTGTCTCCCCCGGAGCCTCCCGTGGACCCGCCGGAGCTCGTCTGACCGGCCGACCCGCCGGCACCGGTGTCGCCGGCCGAGCCGCCCGTGTCACCCGCTCCTGCGCCGCCGGTCGATCCCGAGCCGCCTGTCGAGCCGCCGGGGGCAGAACCGCCCTCAGCCGGTGCGCCTGAGCCACCGGACTGGCCCTGGTCGGACGGCGGCGTGGCACCTGCCGGCGGCGCCGCGCCGTTGGAGTCACCAGGCTGTGCCGGGGTAGGCGAGGGGCTTGCTGAAGGCGGGTTCGACGACGGCGGGGCGGATGCCGGCGGGGCGGATGCCGGCGGCCCTGCCGGTCCGGCCGGAGGCGAGGCTGCCTGGTCGCCCGAGCTGGAAGACGGCGGCGCCGCTGCGCTGCCGGAGCCCCCCGCGTCTCCCGGCGAGGACGTGTCTTGTGCGTCAGACGCGCCGGGCGCGCTCGCGAGGGCGTCGAGGACGGCGCTCTGCCCGTGGTCTGTGGAGGTCTTGGCCGAATTGCCTGCTGCCGCTCCGGCGCTGGCCGCGGCCTTCGGAGACGCGGCCTCCGCGGCGGCGCTCGATGACCCGCCACCGCGCTTCACGGGCTTGGCCGCATGTTGCGCCTGCGGGCCTGCTGCGGCGGACGGGCCGGATCCGTCGTCCAGCGCCTGCACGCCCTTGTACGCGACACCCGTCGCCACCGTCGCCGTGACGATCACCGCAGCGACCTTGAGCGCGGCTGCCACGAGCGAGCCGCCGACGGCCGCGCCGCCCGTGCCCGTGGCGGCGCCACCGGCCGCACCGGCGCCGGCGGCTCCGGCCGCGCCACTCGTGCCGTTCGCCCCGCTGCCCGCCGACGCAAGGCCGATGTGCGAGAGAGACGCGGCGGCGGACGCGCTCGGCGCGCCCTTGAAGAGCGCCAGCCCGACCGGGATGGGAATGACCGCAAGGCCCTTGAACGCGCGCCGCTGGCGGCTCTGCATCGCGGCGAGCCGCGCGCAGTCCTGGCATTCGGCGAGATGGTCGTCGAGCCGGCGCCGCTCCTTCCGCCCGAGCCGCCCGTCGAGCTGCTTCGACAGCGCGAGCTGCGCGCTCTGGCACGTGACGAGGTTCTCGAGCTCCTCGGCAAGCGACCGCCGCGCTCGGAAGAGCAGGGTCTCCAGCGCTGCCGTTGTCAGTCCGAGCAACCCGGCGATCTCGTTGTACGAGCGGCCCTCGAGCTCCCGCATGACGAGCGCCTCGCGCTGCGAGGGCGGGATGCGCTGCAGAGCGCGCACGAGCTCGTCGACCTCGATGTCCTCCTCGCCCTCCACCACCGGGACGTCGTGCTCCAGCTCGACCTCTGCCGGCCGCGCCGCTGCCTGACGCCAGCGCTGCCGGACCACGTTGTGCGCGATCGCGATCAGCCATGCGGAGGCGTTCCGCGGATCCTCGCCGCGCTCGAGCGCGCGCAGCGCGTTCACGAAGGTCGTCTGGGTGACGTCCTCCGCATCCGCGTGGTTGCCGAGCACCGCGTACGTGTAGCGGTACACCTCGCCGACGTGGTGGCGATAGAGGTCGTCCAGCGCCGCAGAGGCGCGGGTGCTGGTCTCAGTGGCTGCCATGACCCGCGCTCACGTTCAGGGATTCTCGCTGCCCGCGCATCCCCCTTACAGAGTCCTTACATCTGAATTCGCAAGTTCCGCGCCGGGTGCGCATCTACATCGGTGAAGGGCAATAACGGACAGATGATCACAGTGAATCCACGTACCACGTCAACCGGCCAGTTCCTCGTCAGTCCGACGGCTCATGCGGCCGAGCCGTCGGTGGCGCGGACGACCACGGCCGGGGTGGAATCGGACAGATGTGTGGTGTTGACGGCAAACAGACTCGCTGCGGCGTTGGCGGCCGCCGCGGCGAGGCCGTCTCCTTCGACGCGCTGCACGTCGGGACTCGCCCGAGAGGGGCGGAGCGCGGGAAACCCGGCGTCCGGCGATCGAAAGGGCAAGCGCACCCAACGAGTGTAGGGGTCCCACGACAAAAGCTGTTCACCCCGGAGTGGGGGCCGGGGGGAGCAGAGAGTTGGGGAGGGTGACCGGCGGCGGCGCCCTCCCCTTCATCGTTCTGGCACCAGGTCTCCTGACGCCCTGGTGTCCGACTTCAGTCGGACACCTTCGTCTCGGCGCAGGTCGGCTGAGGTGTCGGACTGAAGTCCGACACCGGGGCAGAGAGAACTAACGGAATGCAGACCTGTCGTCCGGCGAGACGCGGGGCAGCGCGAACGTGAGGATCGTCGGCCCGCCGGGCGCGCTGTCGATCTCGAACGTCCCGCCGAGCATGCGGACGCGCTCTCCGATCCCGACGATGCCGAGGCGGCCCCGCTGTGCCGCGCGTGCGAGCGCCCGCCCGACCTCGAACCCGTGGCCGTCGTCCGTGACACGCACCTCGATCCAGGCTCGCCGCATCCGCAGCCGGATCTCGACTATCGATGCGCCCGAGTGCTCGCGGATGTTCGAGAGCGACTCCTGGATCGCGCGGTAGACGGCGATCCGCTGGGCCGAGGTCAGCGACTCCGGGTCGCCGCGAATCTCGAGACGCGTCTCGATCCCCGTCCGCTCCCCGAACGCGTCGGCCTCACGGTGGAGGATCTCGCCGAGCGGGCGGGTGATGATGCTGCGCGACTCGAGCGACCGGGAGAGCTCGCGCAGCTGCCGGTCGAGCTCGGTCACGCGCGCGAGGATGTCGTCGAAGCGTCCGGCCGCGCGCTCGCGGTGCGTGTCGGTGATGAAGGGGTAGACCTGGTCGCGGAGGAGCGTGACCTCGGCCCCGAGCGAGAGGACGTCCTGGATCGGACCGTCGTGGAGGTCGAACCCGATCCGCATCAGACGCTGCTCGCCGGCGCGGACGAGCAGCCGCTCGCGTTCCGCCGAGCGGTCGAGCAGGAGCTCGCGCTCGTAGATCACGCTCATAGCGGCCGCTGTCGCCGCGAGATAGGCGTCCGCGCGGGCCACGGGGCCGGTCACGCGGGCGACGATCGTGGCGCACGGCGTCCGAAATCGCCGGACGAGCGCGGGACGGAATGACCGCGCACCGAGCATGCTCAACATCCCGCCGCCGCGCAGTGCGGACTTCGCGGTCGCGCGCGCGCGCCGGCTCTCGGCACCCTCGCCGACGGAGACGATCGGCTCGACCGAGCCTTCGATCGAATGCCAGAGGGATACCTCGGCGACCACGCCGAGCAGTACGAGCAGGCGAAGCTGGATCTCGCACGCGACGAGCGGCGGAAGCTCCACGAGGAGTGGGCTCGCGCAGGCTGCGGCGTGGACTTCGTAGCGCACGGCGTCGATCGGGTCATTGCGCGCGTCTGCGAGCGCCTCGAGCGCCACCAGCGTGTCGTGCTCGTCGAGGATTCCCTCCGCGGCGAGCGCCGGGAGGGCGTTCGCGACGTAGACGGACGCGGCGTGCCGGTCGGCTGCATCGGTGCGTCCGCCGCCCTCGAAGGCGGTCAGCGCGCTGCGGTGCACCGCCTTCAGGATCCGATGCGCCCTGGCCGGCGTGTCGGCCAGGACCTGATGATGGGTTGCCTCGAGGCGCCGCGGAGTCGCGGTGGTCTCCTGACTGTCGGCCGCCACCGTCTGCTGGGACGTCCGTGGGTCCGCGTCGGGATTGGCCTGGCCGGCCGTCCGGCGTGGTGGCGGAGGTCACCTCGGCCTCGCCGTCCAATACGTGCAGACCTGCCTGGATCCGGGTTCGCTTGCTGTCATCTCGTGCCCGCCCCCTCGTTTCAGCGCGTGGGCCACGACGCCTGCAAACACCCTGTGAGACTACTACACGGCCTTCCGCTCGATCGCGTGCTCGATCGCGTCGACGACGCCCTCGGTCTCGTCCCACTTCTCGTAGACGCGCATGCCGCCGGCGGCGCTTCCCGCGACGTTCTCGCCGACGAGGACGACGGTGGCCTCGGGCCGTCTCGCCCGGGTGATGTTGGCGATCCGGAAGCCCTCGGTGACGGCCCCCGCGTCGATCACGACGACGTCCGCGGACTCGCCGCCCGCGACCTCCGCCGCCCGCTGCGGCGGCACGCTCGCGGCGACGCCGATGCCCTTGCCGTCGAGCAGGAACCGGACGAGCTTCAGGTACCGCTGGTCGGTCGACGCGAGGACGACCGCCCCGCGCCTGGCCCCTTCGAGGTCTGTGATCGTCGCCAGCGGCGCGGCCTCGTCCGCCGCTCGCGCAGCCCAGGCAACCCTGTCGCCGAGCGCAAGCCCGCGACGCTCGCACTCGCCTGCGCGCAGCTCCACGACCTCGCGCGCGCCACGGCACGAGGCAGTGTGGAACGGCCCGAGATTCGGCACGATCTTGACCACGATCTGGTCGGCGTCGAGGAAGACGACGTCGATCGGGAACCGCATGAACGCCGTGTGGATCGACCACGCGGGGCGGAGGAGGACGCCCTGGCCCGACGGGAGGTCCTTCTTGCCGAGCAGGCCGCGGAGGCGGCGCCCGGTCGAGTCGGCGACCGTGACGGACTCCGCAACGACGCGGCCGTCCTCGCGCCGCAGGGTGAGGTTGGGGACCTTGCGCACGAGAGGACGGCCTAGCCGCCGAGCACGTCCAGGATCTTGATCATCACCGGGACGAGGATCACGACGAAGAGCGCGGGCATGATCAGGAAGAGGATCGGGAAGAGGATCTTCACCGGCGCCTTCTGCGCACGCTCCTCCGCGTATGCGCGCTGCCGCTTCCGGAGCTCGATCGCGAGATTCCGCATGATCTGGCCCGTCGAGACCCCCATCGTCTCGCCCTGGGAGATCGAGCGAGAGAACATCCGCACGCCGGGCGTGTCGACGCGCACGAGCAGGTTCTCGAGCGCCTCGACGAGCGTGAGTCCCATGTTCTGCTCCTGCAGCGTCAGGCGAACCTCGCTCGCGAGCGGCTCGCGGATCTTCCCGGAGGCGAGACGGAGAGACTGGGGAAAGCTGAGCCCTGCCTCGAGCGTCACGACGAGGAGGTCGATCAGGTCCGGGAGGGCTCGCTCGACCAGGTCCCGTCGCTTCTTGATGCGCTGCCCGACGATGAACGTCGGCAGCGTCCACCCGAGCACTGCGGCCGCAACGCTCGCGATGAGGATGAAACCCGCCGAGCCACCGAGAAGACCGCCGAGACCGATCACTGCGAACACTCCGAGGAGCGCCGAGAGGAACTGCGTCCCGAGGAGGCGCTCGGGCGTCGTCGTGTACATGCCGGCCGCGACCAGCCTGGCGCGGTAGTCGGCGCCCTTGAACCTCGACATCCGGCGACCGAGCCAGCGGCCGATGTCCGCGGTGAGATCGTTGAGGCGCACCCGGAGCCCAGGCCCTGCCTCGGCCGCCGACGCGGCTGCCGCTACGCCACCGGTGAAGCCATAGGCGCCGATCTGCTCGATCGTCTCGGTCGACGGGCCGGCGGGCGCCGTGATCGCACGGAGCACCATCGTGACCGCGATGCCGAGCAGGACGACACCGAGAATGAGAACCAACTGAATCATCTAGAGCTCGATTCGGACGATGCGACGGATGACGTAGAAGCCGATGATCACCATGAAGATCGCGCTGATCCCGGAGATCTGGCCGAACGTGGTGCTGAAGAGCGGGTCGAGCTGATCCGGGTTGAACAGCATGATGAAGACGAAGATTCCGATCGGTATCAACGCGACGACCACGGACGAGAACTTGCCCTGGGCGGTCAGTACCTTGACCAGCCGTCGCACGTCCATGCGCGCGCGGATGTTCGCGGTCACCTGATCGAGGACCTCGGCGGTGTTTCCGCCCGCCTCGCGCTGCACGAGCGCGAGCACGGCGACCTGGTCGATGTCGGTGTTCTGCATGCGCTTGGCCGTGACCTCCAGGGCCTCGTCGAGGGGGATGCCCAGCTGCTCGTCGGTGACGACCCGGGAGAACTCGCGCTTGGATGGCTCGGGCGCCTCCTCGGCGACGACTCCCATGGCTCCGGCGAGCGCATGGCCGGCGCGGAGAGCCGACGCAAGTACGTCGAGGTTCTCCGGAAGCTGCTCCGCGAAGTCGTTACGGATCTTGCTCGCCTTGCCGCGAACCACGAGATTCAGGATCACGGGCGGAGCGATGCCGAGGATCACCCAGAACGGTCCGATGAGCGCTCCTGCGGCCACCGCGATGAGCAGGCCGAGCAAGACGGACGCCCACATCATCTTGCCCGGTTCGCGATCGATCTGCGCGACGTCGACGTCCTCGGCGAACCCCTCGAGCCAGCGGAAGCTCTTCCGCTTCTTCTCGTTGCTCGCCACCGCAAGCAGGACGTCGACCTCCTTGCGCCGGGCAGCTGCCTGCTCCTCGGCCGGCAGCGTCACGAAGTCGCCGAGACGGGCGACGAGCGCCTTGTTCGAACGGAGGCTCCAGAGTGACCTGATCGTGAAGACCACGAGTGCGAGGATCAACACGACGACGAGCGGAACGAGGAGCCAGGACTGCAGCAGGCGGTCACGGACGGCAGGCTCGTAGGGCGCTGCGGTACCCGTCGACGGCGACGTGTACGCGAAGGTCACGGGCTCCATGCTCTTCACCGTCACCGAGACGTCGACGTTCTGGTCGGGCTGGGCGGTGGAGCGGTAACGGAGCAGGTACTCGTTGCCCAGCTGGAAGCCGAGCTCGTCGTAGATCTTCGTCAGCGCCTCCGGAGAGGTCGCCGAGGCATAGGTCCCACCCGTGCTGTCGGCGATCTTCTGAAGGTCGTCCGACGTGAAGTCGGGAGACTGGATGCCGACCGTGAACACCCGGATCTTCTGCGCGTCGAGCTGGGCAAGGGCGGAGTCGAGGCTCGTCGTCGAGCCCACGTCGTCGCCGTCGGTGAGGAGCACGATCCTCGCCGCTCCGAGCGCCGAGCCACGAACCTGTGCGACCGCAGCGACGAGCGCGTCGTTGATGCGCGTCCCCTCGCCGAGCTTCGGGGCCTTCGCGAGCACCGCGTTGATCTGCTTCCTGTCCGTGGTCAGCGGCAGGGCGACCGTTGGCTTGCTATTGAAGAAGACGACGGAGAGTGGCTGACCCGGGTTCCGGGCCGCGAACGCCCTCGCAGCCTGCATCGCGGACTGGATCGACCCCTTCATGCTGTTGGACGAGTCGATCAGGAGAACGGTTCCGATTCCCGACGCCGAGGCCGAGGAGAGGACGCTGAGGTTCTTGACGGGCTTCCCGTCCTCCGTCACGGTCACGTCGTCGGTGGTGAGGACCACCTTCTGACTCGACGGAAGCGTCAGGACGTACGCGCGGTCGGGGAAGAGCGCGCTCCCGGCCTCGACGACCTGCACCGTGTTGGCGTCGGCGCCGGCCGCGGAGAGCGCGAGGAGACCCGCCGCGAGAGCGACGAGCAGGCCCGCAGTGAGGTGCTTCACGAAGCTCACCGGCGCAGGTCCGCGACGTTGGTGGCGACAGGCCGGTGCGAGAAGAGGTTCGCGGGCAGCTCGATGCCCCGCTTCGCGAACTTGTCGAGGAAGATCGGCCGGAGCCCGGTGGACCGGAGCCCGCCGTTGATCGTGCCGTCTGGCGCGAACGAGTCGATCTTGAACTCGAAGATGTCCTGCATGGTGATCACGTCCGACTCCATGCGCTGGACCTCGGTGACCGCGGTGCACCGGCGCGAACCGTCTTCCATGCGCTCGATGTGGACGATCAGGTCGAGCGCGGAGGACACCTGCTGCCGGATTGCCCGGACAGGGAGGTCGTAGCCCGCCATCAGGACCATCGTCTCGAGGCGCGCGAGCGCGTCCCGGGGCGCGTTGGCGTGGACGGTCGAGAGCGATCCGTCATGGCCCGTGTTCATCGCCTGGAGCATGTCGAGCGCCTCCGGGCCACGACACTCGCCGACGATGATCCGGTCGGGGCGCATGCGCAGCGAGTTCCGGACGAGGTCCCGGATCGGGATCGCGCCCTCTCCCTCGATGTTGGGCGGCCGCGCCTCGAGCCGGAGCACGTGCCGCTGGTGCAGCTGGAGCTCCGCCGCGTCCTCGATCGTCACGATCCGCTCGTTGTCCGGGATTGACGAGGAAAGCGCGTTCAGCAGCGTCGTCTTCCCCGAGCCGGTTCCCCCCGAGATGAGAACGTTGAGCTGGGCCATGACGCAGCGTCGGAGGAAGTCGACCGACTCCTCGCTGAGCGAGCCGATGTTGACCATGTCCTGCAGCCCGAGGCGCTTCCGCGAGAACTTGCGGATCGTGAGCAGCGGACCCGAGAGCGAGAGCGGCGCGATGATCGCGTTGACACGCGAGCCGTCGGGGAGGCGCGCGTCGACCATCGGCGAGGACTCGTCGATGCGGCGCCCGATCTGCGCCACCATCCGGTTGATGATGCGGCGCAGGTGCGAGTCGTCCGAGAAGCGCACGGTCGTCTCGTAGAGCCGGCCCTGACGCTCGATCCAGATCTCGCCGGGCCCGTTGACCATGATCTCCGTGATCGAGTCGTCGCTGAGCAGCCGCTCGAGGGGCCCGTACCCGAGGATGTCGTCCGCGATCTCGTTCGTGAGGCGCTCGCGGTCGTCGCGAGCGATACCCGTCTCGCCGGAAAGGTGCCGGCGGATGTCGGCGATGACGCGTTCGCGCATGCCGACGGGGTCGAGCACCTGGCCGGTGAGCTGCGGGCCGAGCTCGCTGATCACGAGCATGTGGATCGAGTTCTTGAGGTCGGCGAACGGCTCCTTCTGCGGAGTCGCCGCGGTCGCCGCAGGCTTGGTCGTGACGAGACGCTCGTGGAGTTCCATGCGCTACTTCCTTCTGAAGCGGAACAATGACCTGGATGGACGCTCGGAGCCCGCTGCTGCCGCGGCCACCGGCTCGGCGCCGTTGGGGCTGTCGACGACGAAGATATGCGCGAGGTCGTGGAACGACGCCGCCGCATACGACTGCGGGCGTGACAGGACGATCGGGATGCCCTCGTTGACCGATCTCGGGATCTCGCGGTCGGAGGGGATGAAGACGTTCGGCTCGCTTCCGAGCACCGCGACGACGTCGTGCTGGCTGATCCCCACGCGGGTGTCGGCCCGGTTGAGGACGAGCTGGATCTTCTTCGGGTCGTAATCCATGAGGCCGAGCGTCTCGAGGCCGAGCTTCGTGTTCTTGAGCGAGAGCGAATCGAGCGTGCCGACCATCACGAGGTCGGAGCTCGCGTCGATGGTGGCGATGACCTCGGCCGTGAAGCCGGGCGGCGTGTCGGCGACGATGTAGTCGTAGCTCGCCCGGGCGACGACGAGGATGTCGCGGAGGAGCTCGATCGTGATCGCGCTCGCCTGGTCGGGCCGCGCCGGCGCGAGCAGCACCTCGACGCCCGTGTCGTGGGTCATGACGTAGTCGTGCAGCTTGTCCGCGTCGAGCGACCCCCCGGAGATGGCGAGGTCGTACATCGTCTTCTCCGGCGGCAGGCCGAGGCAGAGCCCGACGTCGCCGAACTGGAGGTCGAGGTCGATGACGAGGACCTTCTTTCCCGCGAGCGCCAGCGCGACGGCGAGGTTGCAGGACGTCAACGTCTTCCCCGTGCCGCCCTTCGGGCCGAGGACGCAGACGAGACGTGCTTCTCGCTCGCCCTGGCCCCACGCGACGCCGCTCCGCGGTGCCCGCGCGATCGCCTTGCTCATGACGAACCGGAGCTGCTCCTTCGTCTGGGGGAACAGCGCCATGTCGGCGGCTCCGACGTCGAAGGCCCGACGCAGGAAGCCGTTGGGCGACGACGTGGAGAGGACGATGATCGGTAGAACCGGATCCGCCCGGTGGGCGCTGTCGATGATGTGCAGCGACCGATCGTCCTCGCTGCCCTGGCATGCGACGACGAGTACATCGACCTCGCGAGACTGAAGGAGCCGGACGGTGTCCTCGCCGGACTCGGTGATCCCGACGAGCTCGAACGACGGGTCATCGGGCAGCGCCCGCTGGACGTCATAGACGTCCAGTCCCTCGACGGCAACGATCGCGCGGATTGAGCGTTCCATGGTTCTTACCGCTTGCCCTGGATCAACTGGAGCAGCGCTGCGCTGGTGATGGCCTTCTTCGGGGCGTTCTTGGCATCGCCGGCGGGGCGGAGGAGGAACCAGATGGTCCCCGAGTCCGATGCGAGCGCGAGCGTCTGTGCGAGGCCCGCGTCCGCCCGGAGCACGACGGGCTGACCGTCGGCGGCGGGCGCGCGCATCACGAGCACGTTCGGTGCGAGCAGTCCGAGGATTGTGCCCTCGCCCGAGCCGGTTTCGTAGTACACATCGACGCGGTCGCCGCTCGCGACGTAGCCGACGAGGCTGCGCGGGCCGCTGGCGGGAAGGGCGACGGCGCGCTGCTTCCCGGAGAGCTGCGTGGGAATCGCGTCCGTGAGGCCGGCAGTGAGGTCGGCGGTCGTGATCTGCTGACCGGGGAAGATGTCGGCGACCGCGACGCGGCCGTTCAGGTACGCCGGGTCGGAGATTGCCCCGACCTTGAGGTCGTCCTTCGACAGCGTCGCCGCCTGGAAGAGCTGCTTCTCGGCGATGACCGTGCCGGACGTCCCCTTCGGGATGAGGTTCTTCGCGACGAGAACCGGCGTCGGCGCCGTCGAGTCGTTGACGCTCGAGCGGTACTGGACGAGATACGCCACGAGAAGGATCGCGGCGAGGACGGCAGCAGCGATCCCGAGGATCAACGTCCAACCGCGGGACTGCGAAACCTTTGTGGTGAGGGAGGTATTGGACAACCTGAGCTCCTTTGCGTTTCCTTATCGGCAGATCAGCGGACGAGAACAGCCCTGCACTGCGTCAGCAGGCCCTCGTAGCACGTGGCTGTGGGATCGACGGGGCCGGCATCGAAATCGACGGTCTCGACGAAGACGCCGTTCGCCGCCGACTTGAGCGGCTGTGGGATGTTGACGGTCCCAGGGTCTTGTCCGGGCACGGGTCGCTATCCGAACTCGGCCCGGTCCAGTTCATGACGTAGAAGGAGGCGAAACCGAGAATCGGGACGACCTGCGATCCGCTGCCTCCCGAAGCGCCCTTGAGGGCCTGGTACGGGACGATGAACAGGCCGACCACGCGCGGATCCCTCGAGTCGCCGCCGTTCTGGAGCCAGCCGTTGGGCTTGCCGGTCTTGCCGTCGTAGTTGCCGTCGACGTTGCAGGCGATCGCCTGGCACTTGTTGTTCCCGATGGTGCTGCAGTTCCCAGTGGCCGCCGAGAACCAGTCGCCGACCTGGCCCGTCGACTTGCCCGGCGAGAGCTGGACGCACTGCCAGGGGTTCGTCGAGGAGTTGAGGCCGTATGGTGCCGGCATCGCGGTCGAGCTGAACCAAAGGCCTGCGTTCGGACACGTCCGGGTCGTGGTGTCCCACCAGGGACTCGACCACTGGTTCTTCGCGTACCACGGCTTGCAGCCCGTGACGAAGTTCTTGAACTCCTGGCCGTTCGAGATCGCCGGGTCGCACGCCAGAGTCTGGTTTCCCTGCGAGTCGTCGAGGCGGAGGGTCGTCAGCCCGCCTGCCTTGAGCGTCGAACGCGTTCCGACCGTCGGGAAGATCTGAACCGGGGAGGCGGGGGTGCCCGTCGTCCCGCCCGTCGCGATGTTGTCGAGCGGCGGGCCTGGAAGGCCGTCGACGCCGAGTGGCGACTGCGACGTCCGCACGAGCTCGACGGCGCCGGCGTTGTCCGTCGTGGCGACGAAGGCCTGATGGGTCGCCTGGCTGTCCGAATACTTGCACGGGTTGCCGTTCTTGTTGGAGCACTTGTTCGAGGACCCGTCCGGATAGGCGTGAGCCGGATTCTGGTCCTCCCACGAGACAGCCACTGTGACGGTGTTCGCGCCCTCGGATGCCTGCAGAGCGCCGCCGGATGTCGTCCAGACGCCCGTCGGGTTTCCTGACGGGGGCGTCATGTCGACGCCGTTCACCGTGACGTGGAAGTTCGCCGGAACATTCAAGGCACCCTGCGTACGGTTGCCCCAGTTGACTTCCGCGGAGACGTCGTATGGACACGTGGTCAGGCCGAACGGGAGCGTCGCGAAGTACGCGTCGCCCGGTGTCGGGCAGCCGCCCAACAGGCGCACGTTCGTGATCCGGACCTGGTTGTCCGGGTTCCCGTCGTTGTAGACCCGGATCTGCGACAGGCGCGAGAAGCAGTCCGCGAACTTGACATTGTTCCCAAGCGTCGCGCAGCCCTGGTTGAAGTCGACCTCGTCGCGGCTCGCGATCCTGACCTCGACGCCGACCGGCAGGTACTGCGCGCTCCCGCACGCGCCCGAGCCGCCCTGGTAGAC
>CAVVAW010000004.1:0-98459 GCA_963746445.1 uncultured Actinomycetes bacterium | reverse complement strand
GCGCTGGACCGTAGCGGCGTCGCCGGACGCGCTGTGCCGCCGACGCCGGCTCTATGCTCGCCGGATGCGTGGGACGTCCTGGGTCGTTGCCGTCCGGCTGGTCCTCGGCGCCCTCGCCTTCTGCGGCGCGTGGCTCTGGCTCGGAGACGGGGAGCGGATCCTCGGCCCGATCGTCCTCGTGGTCGCGGTGACGGGTCTCTGGGCCTTTAGCCGACCGGAGCGGCCGCGCCGGTAGGCTCGGCCCGTGCAGCAGCGGGAGGATGTCTCCGTGCCCTGGTCCTGGCCCGAGCTCGTCGCCGTCCGGGAGGCGATCGAGCTGACGCCGGAGTTCACGGGCCGCGAAGAGGTTCGTGCCGCTCTTGCGGCTCGGTCGCCGGCGACCCAGCACCGTGACGTGACGCTCGACGTCGAGCTCGCCGAGCGCCTCGCGGCGAACCTCCTCGCCCTCGACCTGCAGACCGTGGTCGCCAAGTCGAAGCTCCTCCGCGCGCTGCGCGAAGCGTAGTGCGGCTGGGGGAGCCCTAGGCCCGGGTGGCCGCAGCGTCGATCCCCGCGCGTCGGTTACTGCGGGAGGACGCTGGGGTCAGGCACCTGCGGCGCCAGACCCCTGAAGCTCGACGCGGGAAGCGCCGACGATCCGCTCCTCGCCGCCGTCGAGACGTACGAGCAGCTTGCCCTTGCCGTCGTAGTCCGGCGACTCGACGACGACGACGCCCGCGACGCCGCCGACGGAGCACGGTGTCCCTACCTCCTCGTCGAGCCCGCGCCAGAAGCGGACGAAGGGGTTTCGCTCCCACTCACGCCCGATCGTCGTCTCGACCGTGTGGCCGGGGAGCACGCGCAGGCCGTGATCGAGCGTCATCAGCCGCTCCATCACGGAGTCGCGCACGACGTCCGCGGGGCCGCCGCCGACCGCGTCGCGGAACAGCGTGTCGCCCGAGAAGCAGATCTCGCCGTTGACGACGAACGCGACGCCGTCGTCCGAGTGACCGGGCGTCTCGATCGCCTCGACGCGCAGGCCGCCCGTCTCGACCGGTCCCGTCAGCACGGGAATCCCGAACCGGCTCGCGAGCTCGTCCTCGTGCTCGACGTGATCCGGATGGCCGTGCGTGCGGAGGATGTGCGTCGGCGTGAGCCGCTCGCGCTCGATCGTCTCGAGCAGCGGATCGAGCGGCGCCCCGCTGTCGACGAACACCGCCACGCCGCCGGGCTCGTCGCCGACGACGAAGGCGTTCGAGAGGTACCGCGAGTCCATCGAGCGCTCGACGATCATGCGCAGAGCCTACGCCACCGGCGCGCGTCGGAGAGACTCCCACCGTGTCGAGACCGCTCGTCGTCCTCGCCGCCGCGCTGGCCCTGTCCGCCCCTGCCGCAGCAGCGGTGCGGGTCGTGGGGCCGTTCCCGCTCGACCGCCACGCCGGGAGCGGCGCGATCGGGCTCGCGGTGCCGGGGGCAGGCCCGACCGTGACCCGCGAGAGCGCCCTCAACACGCTGCTCACCGGGAAGGTCGTGAGCTCGCTGCTCGGCGGCGCTCCCGCCGGCGCGCCGCTGATCCAGCTCGACGACGGCCCGCCGCCGGACACGCTGGTCGTCCTGCCACCGAGCGGCGAGAGCGAGAACACGCGCTACCCCATCGCGGTGACTCCCGGTCCGCGCGGCGTCCTCACCTCGAGCTCGACGCGGATCGACGGCCTCGTCTCGCTCTCCGACGTCGCGCGCGGCAGGCTCGAGGTCGTCGCCGTGAAAGACCCCGTCGCGACGCTGGAGCGCCTCGAGCACCGGATCGAGCGGAACGACCGCATCCGACTCCCGCTGACCCTGCTGCTCGGCGGCCTTGCGTACATCGTCGCCGTACTGGCACCGGGCCTCGCGCCGCGGGTGGTGCTGCTCGGCCTGGCGGCGAACCTCTGGCTGGCAGGCTGGTGGGTGGTCGCGCTCGTGGCCCTCGCCGCCGCTCTGCTCCCGCTCGGGCTCGCGTGCGCGTCGGTCCTGCTCGCGTACCTCCTCGTCCTCGGACTCGACGCGGAGTCCATCGCCCTGTCCCCGTTCGGCCCGTCGCAGGCGGGGCGGTTCTACGGCGTCTCCAACCTGCTCGAGACGATGCTCCTCGTGCCCGCGATCCTCGGTCCGGCGCTCCTCGGGCGGCTCGGAGTCGCGGTTGCGGGGCTCTCGATCGTCGCCGTCGCGGGCAGCCGTTTCGGCGCAGACGGCGGCGGGCTGCTCGTCCTGCTTGCCGCGTACGCAACGCTCCTCGTGCGCACGCGCGGCGTCCGGCTCGACGCGCGTCGTGTCGCGGTGCTCGTGGTGGCGGGGGTCGCTGCGGCGATCGTGCTCGTCGGCATCGACGCGGCGATCGGCGGGTCGAGCCACGTGACGCAGGCGGTCGGCGACGGTCCCGGTGCGGTGCTCGGCGACATCGCGGATCGGCTCGAGCTCTCGGCCCGCCGGACGTTCGGCGCGTTCGGGCCGGCGTTCGCCGTCCTCGCCTCTTTGGCCGTCCTGGTCGTCGTCGCCACGCGCAGGCCGAGACGCCCCCTCACGGACGCGGTGCTCGTCGCCCTGCTCGTCTCGCTCGTCGTCAACGACACCCCGGGAGACGTGATCGGGTTCGGCGCGGTGGCGGCGTTCGTGATCCGCCGCTTCGAGGACGGATCGGCGCGCGGAGCGCGGACGCACCTGGTTAGACTGCCCGCGATGCGCCGCCCACTCGCAGCTCTTGCGCTCCTGCTGGTGGCGGTCGCGCTCGTCGCGGCGGGCTGCGGCGGCGAGGAGGTCAGCGCGACGCCCGAGACGGTGGTCGGCACGGTCCCGGAGGAGACGACGACGGGGCCGAGCGAGGACCTTCCCGCTCTCGCCCTCAAGGGAGACGCCGCGGCCGGCAAGGAGGTCTTCGCGAGCGCGGGCTGCGCCGCCTGCCACACGCTGTCGGAGGCAAACGCATCGGGTACGGTCGGCCCGAACCTCGACGACGCCAAGCCATCCGACGAGCTCGTCGTCCAGCGGGTCACGCTCGGACAGGGCGGTATGCCGTCCTTCAAGGATCAGCTGCAGCCGCAGCAGATCGCCGACGTCGCAGCGTTCGTCTCCTCGGCGACGGGCGGCTGAGCCACCTTCCGGACTTCGCCCCGCAGGTGCAGGCGTTCGCCTGCGACCTCGACGGGACGCTGATCGGGCCGAACGGCGTTGTAGGAGGCCGCACCCGGGCGGCGATCGCGCGGGCGCAGTCGGCCGGCGTGCCGGTGCTGATCGCCACGGGACGGATGTTCCGCTCCGTCAAGCGCTACCTGGACGACGTCGGCCTTCCGGAACCGGTGGTCTGCTACCAGGGCGCGGCCGTCGTCGATCCGCCGTCGGGAGTCTTCCTTCTCCATCGGCCGCTCGCCCTCGACGTCGCGCGGGACGCGATCGCCGAGCTCGCGACGCTCGGCATCTCGCCGAACGTCTACGTGGACGACCAGCTCTACGTCGCGGCGGAGAACGACTACACGCGCCGGTACTCCGTCTTCCAGCGGCTGCCGGTGGTCGCCGTGGGAGACCTGCTTGCGTGGCTCGAGCGTCCCCCGACGAAGCTCGTCGCCGTCGCCGAGCCGGCGGTGCTCGCCGAGATCCGCCCCCAGCTCGAGCGACGGCTCGGCGCCCGGGCTTTCCTCACGACGTCGCTGCCCTACATGCTCGAGATCGGCAACCCGGAGGTGACGAAGGGCTCTGGCCTCTCGTTCGTCACCGAGCGGCTCGGGGTCGCACTCGACCGCGTGGTCGCGTTCGGCGACGGCGAGAACGACGTGGAGCTGCTCGAGGCGGCGGGCTTCGGCGTCGCCGTCGAAGGCGGGCACCCGCGGCTGCGCGCGATCGCCGACACCACATGCTCCGGCCCCGCGGACGAGGGCGTCGCGTCCGTGATCGAGGCCGTTCTAGACTCGAAGCCGTGATCGACCTCAGGGCAGCGCGAGCGAATCCTGCGCCGGTGCGGGCGGCGCTCGCGCGCAAAGGCGCGGGCGACGCCTTCGACCGGCTGCTCGAGGCCGACGAGCGTTGGCGTGCCCTCGTGCCGCGCGTCGACGAGCTGCGCGCGAAGACGAAGCTCAAGGGCAAGCCGACGCCGGAGCAGCTCGGGCAGCTCCAGGCGGTGAAGGCCGCGCTCAAGGGTGCCGAGGACGAGCTCGCGGCGGCGGAGGCCGAGCGGGACGCGCTCGCTCTGCGCGTACCGAACCCGCCGCAGGACGACGTGCCCGACGGGTCAGCGGAAGAGGACGCCCGCGAGGTGCGACGCGTCGGCGAGCCGCCCGACCTCGACGAGCCGCGCGACCACCTCGAGCTCGGGCGCTTCGAGATGGAGCGCGCGGCGCGGATGTCGGGCGCGCGCTTCGGGTACTGGGTCGGCGACACTGCGCGCCTGGCGCTCGCGCTCTACCGGCTCGCGCTCGACCGCCTCGCCGCCAAGGGGTTCGTCACGGTGCTGCCGCCCGTGCTCGTGCGGGAGGCCGCGCTCGTGGGAACCGGCGCGTTCCCGTCCGACGAGACGAACGTCTACGAGCTCCCGGAGGACGACCTCTACCTCGCCGGGACCGCGGAGATCCCGATCGCAAGCCTCCACGCGGGGGAGATTCTCCCCGCGGACGAGCTCCCCCTCCGCTATGCCGCGTTCTCGCCGTGCTTCCGCCGCGAGGCGGGCGCCGCCGGGCGCGACACCCACGGGATGATCCGCGTCCACCAGTTCAACAAGGTCGAGCAGTTCTCCCTCACGCGACCCGAGAGGTCCTGGGACGAGCTCGAGCTGCTCCTCGCGAACACCGAGGAGCTCGTGCGCGACCTCGGGCTGCCGTACCGCGTCGTGGTGCTGCCGGCAGGCGACATGTCGAGCGCCTCGGCGAAGACGTACGACGTCGAGGTCTGGTTCCCGAGCCAGGGGCGCTACCGCGAGACCGCGTCGATCTCGAACACCACCGACTTCCAGGCGCGGCGCCTGCAGATCCGCTTCCGCGGCGAGCACGGCCCGGAGCCGGTCCACACGCTGAACGGGACGGCGGTCGTCGACCGGATGGCCCTCGCGATCCTCGAGAACTTCCAGGGTGAGGTGCCCGACGTGCTCCGCCCGCTCGGCGCGCCTGACCGAGTGGCTAGCTGAACTCCATACCAAGCGCCAGATCGCCGCAGCGCCGGAGCGGCGATACCGTGGATATGCGGCCTGCGGCAACGGTCCGCGTCAAGTGGACGCGCGCTGAGCTCCTCGCGCTTCGCGAGGCGATCGAGGTGACCCCGAACTTCGAGGGACGCCAGGAGCTGCGGGATTTCTTCCGCACGGCGGTGCGAGCGCACCGGCTCAGTTACCTCGAGCTCGAGTTCGGGATCGCCGAGCGTCTCGCCAACCGCCTCGTTCCGGTCGACCTGACAACCGCGACGGCCCGCGGAAAGCTGCTGCACGCTGTCCGCGGGCCGCGCAAGCGCGGGATCGCGAACGTTCACCGGCCGCAGCACGCGACGACTGCCGCTGCCGCATAGCCCGGACCGCCGCCTGACAGCGTGATGCGCTCCCTCGAACGAGGGTGTCGTGGCGTCCCCCCATCGGGGTACACTTTGCGCCATGCGGTGCGAGGGCGATGTTCGGATCAAGCTGTCGCGTGCGGAGCTAACCGCCGCGCGCGAGGCGATCGAGCTGACACCACATTTCGAGGGCCGCCGTGAGGTGCGCGATACGCTGCGCGCCGCTGTTCGAGCGCGGAGCCACAGCGTCACGCTCGAGCGCGAGGTCGCAGAGCGGTTCGTGCGCCGGCTCGTGGCGTTCGATCTTCCGACCGTGCTTCTCCGGACGAAGCTGCTCTTCGCCATCCAGGACGCCGACCAGCAGGCGTCGGAGCAGCAGCCGGCGACCGCCGACGGCGCCCGCGCGGCGTAGCACCGCCGTACACTGACCCGCTCGGCGGGGTGCCGGAGCGGTCGAACGGGGCGGTCTTGAAAACCGTTGGACGTGCAAGCGTCTCCTGGGTTCGAATCCCAGCCCCGCCGCTGTCCCACGCTTGCCCCATCGACGGCCTTCTCGCCTCGGAAGCCGCGACCGTCCAGCCTCGACGGAGCCCGCGCGTGAGAACGTCGAGGGCGCACCGCCACAGGCATCCGCAGCGCGGTATTCGTGTGGACGGAGCGGTCTACGCCACCCTGAAGACCGCCTTTCTCTTGGTGCTCCCGTCGGACGAGTAGCGGTAGACCCCCTTCTTCAGGTCGAGGATCCAGGTCGCGTTCTGCCGCTTCGCCACGTTCGTCGCGCGGTTCACGGAGCCGCCGACGAGGTGGAAGTTGTCCCTCGTCGAGCGGTCTGCCACGGCGACCGTGTACTTGCCGGCGCGGAGGCGCGTGACGATGCGCCCGTCGAGCCTCAGCGTGAGGAACGCGCCCTGACCGACCGTCGCCTGCAGCGTACGGCCGCCCTCGACGAAGCTCGGGACGAACTTCGTCATGTTCGGCAGCGTCGTGATCGCGCCGTACTTCTTTGCCAGCTTGGCGAGATTGAGGAGCTGGACGCGGTCGACGAGTGGACTCCACGTCGGCAGCCGGATGTTCCGGATTGCGGCGGGGAGCATCGCCCGGATCTCGTCGGGGTGGCTGTTCGCGTACACGAGCGACTGGTTGATCGCCGCGCGAAAACGCGTCACGAGCCCCGGATTCGCTCGTACCCAGTCCTCCCTCGCGCAGTAGCAGCCGTTCGGGAAGTACCGGCCCAGCACCGGGCCGGGAGCCAGCACGACGCGACCGCCTGCCGCGACGATCTGCGACATGAAGGGCTCGGGGGTGTGCACCGCGTCGACGAGCCCGCTGGCGAGCGCTGCGGGCATCGCCGGGAACGGCATCACGGTGTACTTCACGGAGCTCGAGTCGATCCCGAGCTTGTCGAGCGCCCCGCGCACGACGATCTCGGCGACGCCTTTGAGCGCGTTGAGCGCGATGGTCTTGCCGACCAGGTCCTGCGGGCTGCGGATCGGGCTCGAACCGGAGACGACAACGTTCTGCCAGTTGTCGGCCTCCGATGCTCCCTCGGTCTCGCTCGCGGCGACGACCGTGATCGGGATGCCCTGCGTGCGGCCGATCATCCCCGGCGTGTAGCCGATGTAGCCGATCTCGCCTCGGTTGTTGGCCAGCGCTAGCACGATGTCGTTCCCGCTCTGCAGGGTCGACTTCTTGATCTCGATGCCCTGCGCGGCGAAGAAGCCCTTCTGGATCCCGAGGTCCAGCGGAAGCGCATTGGCGATCGGCAGCGTGTTCACGGTGATGGTCGCCACGGTCGCGCTCGGCGCGCCCGTCGCGGCGCCCCCGAGGGCGGCGGCCACGAGGACGACGGGAATCGCGGCGACGACCGGCCGCCTGCGGAACGGGTTACGTCTCTCGGTCATCGGCAGCTCCCTCTCGAATGGACACGAATCGGCTCGGGCGGGCTCGACCCCGCGCGCGACGGGCGGAACGTCACTCTACGACGTCTCCGCCGTAGTGTCACGGCCGTGATCTGTCCCGGCTGTGGTTCGACCGTCGCCGTCGACGCCCGCTTCTGCATGAACTGCGGCACCGCTCTCGCACCCGCCGCGCCGGAGCGTTGGAAGCTCGCAACGCTCGTCTTCTGCGACCTGTCGGGCTCGACCGCGATGGGCGAGCGCCTCGACGCCGAGGCGGTCCGCAGCCTGATGCTCTCCTACTTCCACGAGATGCGAGGCGCGCTCGAACGTCACGGCGGCACGGTGGAGAAGTTCGTCGGCGACGCCGTCCTCGCCGTCTTCGGCGTCCCGGAGGCGCACGAGGACGATGCGCTGCGCGCGTGCCGTGCCGCGCTCGAGATGCAGGCGCGGCTCGGCGCCCTGAACGAGGATCTCGAGCAGCGCTTCGGGACGCGGATCGCTCTGCGGATCGGCGTCAACACCGGCGAGGTCGTCGCGGGCGACAGCTCGAGCCGCGAGACGTTCGTGACCGGCGACCCCGTCAACGTCGCCGCACGGCTCGAGCAGGCGGCGGGCGCCGGTGACGTGCTGCTCGGCGAGCCGACGTTGCGCCTGGTGAGGGACGCCGTGCGCGTCGAGGCGATCGAGCCGCTCCACGCGAAGGGGAAGTCCGAGCCGGTGCCCGCCTATCGCCTGCTCGAGGTCTCCGGCTTCGGGCCGGTCGCACGGCCGGCCGGGACGCCGTTCACTGGCCGAGCCGAGCATCTCGACCGGCTCGAGCAGGTCTTCGAGGAGGTCGTCGCCTCCGGTGCCGCCCGCCTGGCCACCGTCGTCGGCGAGCCGGGTGTCGGCAAGTCCCGTCTGATCGCCGAGCTCGTGTCGCGGATCGGCGCGCGCGCGCGCGTCGTCCGTGGGACGTGCCTCTCGTACGGCGAGGGAATCACGTACTGGGCCGTGGGGCAGATCGCGCGCGAGCTGGCCGGCGTCAGGGACGAGCACTCGCCGGAGGAGGTGCTCTCGCTGCTCGAAATGCACGTCTCGGGAACGGCGGAGCCGTCTGCCGTTGCCGCGAATGTCGGGCAACTCCTCGGCGTCGCCGGCGGGTCGGCCACCGCCGAGAACACCGCGCGCGCGGTTGCGGCCTTTCTCGCGGCGGGCGCCCGCGAGCGGCCGCTGGTGGTGATCGTCGACGACATCCAGTGGGCGGAGCCCACGCTGCTCGAGCTCCTCGCCGGCATGCCGTCCGCGCTCACAACGGCGCCGGTCATGCTCCTCGGGCTGACACGTCCGGAGCTGCTCGAGGCGCGTCCGGACTGGGACGCGACGGTGCGGCTCGAGCCCTTCGGCGCACGCGATCTCGAACAGCTGCTCGACGTGGTCCTCGGACGCGCCCCCGCGGCGCTGCGCGCGCGGCTTGCGGCAGCGTCGGGCGGGAACCCCCTCTTCCTCGAGGAGCTCGTCGCGATGCTCCGTGACGAAGGCGTCCTCGAGCCCGATGACGGCGGGGTTGGCGACGTCGACGCGCTCGCCCTGCCGACGAGCCTCAACGCGCTCCTCGGCGCGCGACTCGACTCGCTGGAGCCCGGCGCACGCGCAACGCTCGAGCGAGGCTCGGTCGAAGGCGAGGTGTTCCACCGCGGTGCCGTCGTCGCCCTCGTCGACCCACCCGCGCGCGCCTCCGTGCGGGCCGACCTAGAGGCACTCGCGGCAAAGGACTTCGTTCGACCCGCCGAGGCGAGCTTCGCGGGTGAGGCGGCATACCGCTTCAAGCACCTCCTCGTCCGCGATGCCGCGTACCAGGGCACCGCGAAGCGACTTCGCGCGCGTCTCCACGTGCAGTTCGCCGACTGGCTCGAAGACGTCGTCGGAGCGAGGCTTGCGGAATACGAGGAGATCCTCGGCTACCACCTCGAGGAGAGCTACCGCTACCGGACGGAGCTCGGCCCGCCGGACGGCGAGATCCGTGCGCTCGGGACGCGTGCGGCGCATCGCCTCGCGGCGGCCGGCGAGCGTGCGGCACGCCGCGGCGACATCGACGCCGCCTCGGGGCTTCTCGGGCGGGCCTCGACCCTGCTGCCGACGGACGAGCCGGAGCGAGTACGGATCCTCGTCCAGCTCACCGAGGCGCTGATCGACGCAGGCCGCAACGCCGACGCGCTGCGCGTCCTGGACGAGCTCGAAGGAAGCTCTTCGGTGGACGAGGTCACGCGCGAACATGCGGCCCTCTGCCGGGGCGAGATCGAGCTCCAGCTGGCTTCGACGACGACAACCGTCGAGCGGCTCCACGCCCTCGCGCAGAGCGGCATCGAGCTCTTCGCCGCCCACGACGACGACCAGGCGCTGCTCCGCGCGTGCTGGGTTTCGTACCTGACGAGCATGACGATCGGAAGGTCGACGGCCGCCCGCGAGGCGATCGACCGCCTCGGTGTCCTCGCCGACCGTCTCTCCCATCCGCTCGCGGGCCGACTCCCGGGCATGCGTGCGATGAACCTCGCGTGGGGATTGACCCCCGTGCCGGACGCGCTCGAGGCGACCGACGCGCTCCTCCGCACCGTGCGTGACGATCCGGCGACCGAGCCGTTCGTCCTCGCCGGACATGCGTACCTGCTCGCGCAGGCCGGAGACATCGCGTCCGCGCGCGCCGCGCTCGACCGGATGCGCGCCATCGCCGAGCGCCAGGGGCAGCGGATCGTGCTCTGGGCCTCGTGGGGGCAGAACGTCGGCCGCACGGAGCTCCTCGCAGGCGACCCCGAGCGGGCGGAGCGCGCCCTGCGCCCGTCGTTCGAGGCGCTGCGAGACGCCGGCAGCCTTGCCTTCTCGTCGACGCTCGCGGGGCAGCTCGCGCACGCGCTCGTCGAGCTCGGGCGCTCCGACGAGGCGGCGGCGCTCGCCGCGGTCGCGTGCGACGCGGCGGGCGAGGCCGACGTCCTGTCGCAGGTTCTCTGGCGGAGCGCGCTGTCACGCGCGCTCGCACTGCAGGGAGACGCGGAGCGATCGCGGAAGGTCGGCGACGAGGCCGTCCGTCTGGCCGCGACGACCGAGTGGCCGAACGTCCTCGCCGACACGCTCCTCGACCGGGCGCGCGTGGCAACACTCGCCGGTGACCACGCAGTCGCGGACGAAGACATCGCGCGCGCGACGGTGATATATCTCGCCAAGAGCAACACGGCGGGGCACGCGAGAGCCACGGCTCTCGCAACCGGCCGACGTCCGGACGATTTCACGACGGGGCAAGGAGGTCCGAGGTGACCGGAGAGACGACGCCAGGAGTGCTGCTTCGCGGCGAGGACGGCACGCACTACTTCATCCCGAAGACCGACCTCTCGGGGTACGCCGTGACGAACGTGCCCGAGCCGCTCACCGCCGGCGCGGACGTCTCGGCCAACGTGCCGCGCCTGCACGCGTTCGCGGTCGACCGCGCCGGGGGCGAGGACGCCGCCCGGATGCCGATGCCCGAGGCGGGATCGGACGCCGCGGCGTTCATGCCGATGCCCGAGGGCGGGCCGGCCGGCAGCGCCCAGTCGTAGCCCTGCCCGGGCCACCGGCGCGACCGACGAGGGTGGCACCGCTCGCCGTCGCCGAGAAGCTCCACCGCGACGGCACCCACCGCACCGTCGAGCCCGAGCGAACGCTCGAGTGGCTCGTGCCGATCCTGCCGCGGATCGGCGTCACGCGCGTGGCGGTCGTCACCGGGCTCGACGTCGTCGGCATCCCGGTCGTGATGGTCTGCCGGCCGAACGGCCGCTCGCTCTCCGTCTCGCAGGGAAAGGGTGTCGACCTCGTCTCGGCCAAGGTCTCGGGGATCATGGAGGCGCTCGAGGCGTGGCACGCCGAGCACATCCTCCTTCCCCTCCGGCTCGCGACGTACCGCGAGCTGCGCGAGGTCGCCCGTGTCGTCGACGTCGAGCAGTTGCCGCGGCCGTCGTGGTCCCGGTTCCACCCCGATCTGTCGATCCTCTGGATCGAGGGCACGGACGTCATCGGGGGCGAGCGGCTCTGGGTGCCGTACGAGTGCGTCCATCTCGACTTCCGCTCGCCCGGCCCTCAGGGTTCGGGGTGCTTCCTCGCAAACGGCACGGGTCTCGCCGCAGGCAACCACCTGCTCGAGGCGGTGAGCCACGCGCTCTGCGAGGCGGTCGAGCGCGACGCGTTCGCGCTGTGGGACGAGCGCCCTCCGACCAACCGGGCGGCGCGTCGCGTCGATCTCGACAGCGTGACCGATCCGGGCTGCCGGCAGCTGCTCGAGACCTATGAGCGTGCCGATGTGGGTGTCGTCGCGTGGGACCTGACGACGGACGTCGAGGTGCCGGTCTTCTCCGCGACGATCGTCGACCGGCGGAGCGACGTTCTCCGGCGCCTTCCCGCCGCGACCGGAGGCGGCTGCCATCCTGACCGCGCCGTCGCTCTCTCGCGCGCGCTGACCGAGGCGGCGCAGAGCCGGCTGACGTTGATCGCGGGCAGCCGCGACGACTGCCCACCCGCCCTCTACCGCCGGGTGAAGGACGCCGGCGCGATCGGGTCGCACGGGAGGGCGCTCGCAGCGGACGGTCTGCGGGCGTTCGAGGACATCGCGAACGTCTCCGGAGAGTCGATCGACGACGACGTGGCGCACGGGCTCGACCGGCTGCGGTCGGCGGGTATCGGGCAAGCGGTCCTCGTCGACCTGACGCGGCCCGATGTCGGGGTCCCCGTCGTCCGGATGGTGGTTCCTGGCCTCGAGGGCTGGACCGACAAGGTCGCTCCTGCCGTTCCCGGCTCTCGCCGTCGCGCACTGCGCGGGACATGACCTCGCGGCTCGTCGTCTTCCTCGGGCCGACGCTGTCGCACGACGACGCGCGGGACGTGCTCGACGCCGAGTACCGCCCACCCGCCGCTCACGGCGACGTCCTCCGAGTCGCGCTCCGCCGGCCGAAGGCCATCGGCCTTGTCGACGGCGTGTTCGAGCGAGTGCCGGCCGTGTGGCACAAGGAGATCCTCTTCGCCCTCTCGGAGGGCGTGCACGTCTACGGCGCGGCGAGCATGGGCGCGCTCCGTGCGGCCGAGCTCGACGCCTTCGGGATGCGCGGGGTCGGCACCGTCTATCGGGCGTACGCCGACGGCGTCCTCGAGGACGACGACGAGGTCGCGGTTGCCCACGCGGGCACGGAGCACGGCTTCCGCGCGCTCTCCGACGCGATGGTCGACGTGCGCGCAACTCTTGCCGCGGCGGTCGGCGCAGGTGTCATCCACGAGGGAACGGCGGACGGGCTCGTCGCACGGATCAAGTCGACCTTCTATGCCGAGCGCGCCCTCGTCGCGGCGCTCGACCGGGCGGACGAGGAGCACGAGCTGCTCCGCGCGTGGCTGCCGGGCGGTCGCGTCGAGCGCAAGCGCGAGGACGCGCTCGAGCTGCTGCGCGCGATCCGGCGCGACCTGGACGACGGCCTCGAGCCGTTCAGGCCGACGTGGACGTTGCAGCGGACGCGCTACTGGGAGGAGGCGCGACGCTCGGTCGAGGTCGCGGGAAGCGACGAGCCCGGGCCGACGGCCGACGCCGCGCTCGACGCGGTGCTCGACGAGGTACGTCTCGATCCCGACGCGTACAAACGGCTCGCCGATCGCTCGCTCCTCACGGCGCTGGCGCGAAACGCTGCGGCTTCCTTCGGCGTCGACGTCTCATCCTGGGCGCGCGAGGCCGCCCTCGAGGAGGAGCGGAGAGCGCGCGGGCTGCTCGAGCCCGAAGACCTGGACACGTGGCTCGACGAGAACGACCTAGACCGCACCGATCTGCCCGAGATCGGCCGACGGCTGGCGGTGCTGCGCTGGGCACGCGACGCTCACCGCGACGCCGTCGCCGGCGAGATGACGCTCGCCGTTCGCGCAGATGACACCTACGCAGGGCTCGCCGGCCGGGCAGAACGGAAACGTGAGCTGCTCGCATCCCTCCCGTCCGATCGCGCGACCCCGGGCGACGAGGAGCTCGTGGGCTGGTACTTCCGCGAGCGGCTCGGCCAGAAGGTGCCCGTCGCGCTCGACGCCTGGGCGACGACGAACGGCTGGCGGCACGTCGCCGAGCTCGTGCGGGCGCTCCGGAGAGAGTGGTGGTTCGTGTCGTAGAGGCCGATCCGTAGGCTCTTTCGCATGAGGCTCTGCATGTTCCACCCGGTCGCGATGCCGATGGAGCGCGGCTGGGTCGGCCGGGTCGAAGACGCCGAGGTGGTGCACCTCGCCGCGCAGACGCTGCAGCATCTCTTCACGGGCGGCGGCAAGGCCCGCGACCACGCGCGTTATCCGCTCGCGGACGTGACGCTGCTGTCGCCAGTCGCCGTCCCGCCGTCGATCAGGGTCTTCGACGAAGACGCCGCGTTCGAGTTCGCGAATCCGGCCGCGCTCGTCGGGCCGGGCGCCGTGGTCTCCGCCCCGGACGCGGCGATCGCACTCGACGCCGGGCTTGCCGGGCTGGTCGGGCCCGACGCCGTTGTCGCCGTCTCCCCCGTCGCTCGGTTGCGGGCGCCTGCGCTCGCGCCGCCGAAAGACCGCGACTTCGGGATCGTCCTCGGCCCCTGGTTCACGACGTTCGACGAGGCGCCGAAGGCACCGTCGACCCGGGTGACCGCGGGAGGAGAGACGACGGAGGCGACGGCGAACGCGTTCGACTGGGAAGCAGCGAGGCTCTATGCCGAGGCGAACACGAGGCTTCGCGTCGGCGATCTCCTGCTCGCGCCTGCCGCGGTGACGGCCGACGTGCCGCCCGGAGAGGCGGTCGTGGACGTGGCCGGCCTCGGCCGCCTGGAGCTCGCCGTGGGGACAGCGTGACGCACACCTTCCGCCGCCTCGACGGGCTGCCCCCGTACGTCTTCGCCGTCATTCGCGAGCTGACGCTCGAGCTACGGCGCGCGGGCGAGGACGTCGTCGACCTCGGCTTCGGCAACCCCGACCTGCCCTCGCCGGACGTCGCCGTCGCGAAGCTCCAGGAGGCAGCCGCAAAGCCCCACAACCACCGCTACTCGACCTCGCGCGGCATCCCCAAGCTGCGCGCCGCCTGCGCCGGCCTCTATCAGCGCCGGTTCGGCGTGGAGCTCGACCCCGAGACCGAGGTCGTCGCGACGATGGGCGCGAAGGAGGGGCTCGTCCACCTCATGTGGACGCTGGTCGAGCCCGGCGACGCGGCGCTCGTGCCCGCGCCGAGCTACCCGATCCACATCCATGCGCCGATCCTCGCGGGGGCGAGCGTCTTCCAGGTCGCGATGGCGCCGGACCAGGACCTCGTCGCGAACCTCGCGGACGCCTACGCGCGGGCCTCCCCGCGCCCTCGCGTGCTGCTCCTCTCCTTTCCCCATAACCCGACCACGGCCACCGTCGAGCTCGACTTCATGGAGCACGTCGTCGGCTTCGCGCGGGAGCGGGAGCTGCTCGTCGTCCACGACTTCGCGTACGCCGACCTCGCGTTCGACGGCCACGAGCCGCCGTCGATCCTCCAGGTGCCGGGCGCACGCGACGTCGCGGTCGAGCTCTACACCCTCACCAAGTCCTTCTCGATGGCCGGCTGGCGCGTCGGCTTTCTCGTCGGGAACGAGGAGGTCTGCGGCGCGCTGGCGCGCCTCAAGAGCTGGCTCGACTACGGCACCTTCCAGCCGATCCAGATCGCCGCAATCACGGCAATCAACGAGGCACCGGACACGCCCGCCGAGGTCTGCGGGGTCTATCGCTCGCGGAGGGATGCGCTCTGCGACGGCCTCGAGCGGGCCGGGTGGTCGTTCCCGAAGCCGCGGGGGACGATGTTCGCCTGGGCGCCCGTCCCGGAGCCGTTCGCAGCGATGGGCTCGCTCGCCTTCGCAGAGCACCTCGCCCGCGAGGGCAAGGTCGCCGTCTCACCGGGATCGGGCTTCGGCCCGGGCGGCGAGGGCTTCGTCCGCTTCGCCCTCGTGGAGAACGAGCACCGGATCCGCCAGGCCGTGCGCGGCATCCGGCGCGTCCTCGAGGCAGGCCCGCCCCGGTAGCCGCTACTCGACGGGCACGGCGCGCTGCGCGACGAGCGCGCGGGCGCTCCGGAGGGCTCCGGCGGGGCGAACCGTCCGGAAGAGAAGCATCATCGCGGCGACTCCGACCGTCACGTTGACGGCTGTGACGCCGACCTGCAGCCCGAGGGAGAAGGAGACGGCCGCCGCCGTCGAGACCGCGCCCTGGAGGGCGAACGTCGCCAGGATCTGCTGCGACCCCGCCCCGCCCGGGACCGGCACCAGGGTCGACGCGCCGTTCAGCACGACGACGAGGGCGGCGGTCGCGAGGCTCGTCCGGATGCCGAACGCCGCGAGGACGAGCCACACGACGCCGATCCGGCAGGCCCACGCCACGACCTGGAACGGCAGCACCGTGCAGGCGTAGCGGCCCGGCTGCCGCACGATCCGGAGACCCTGGGCCGCGCGACACGCCAGCCGTCGCATCGGCTCGGGACGCAGACGGAACGCCAACACGATGCCGGCTGCCCCGACGGCGAGACCGAGTGCGCCGAGCACCGACCGCGAGCGTGCCCGGGAGTGCGGGCAGCACCGGGAGAACGCCCGTCGCCCAGAGCACGCCGAGAAGCGCGCTGCCGATGAGCCCGTCGACGACGGTCACGACGGCGAGGGATGCCGCCAGTGTCGGCACGGTCGAGCCGACGATCTGGGTGCGGGCGATCAGGACTTTCGCGAGCTCGCCGCCGCGCGCCGGCGTGAACGCGTTCATCGCGACGCCGGCGGCGTACGCGCCCGCGACCGAGCGCACGGGGATCCGCCGCTCCGGGTACGCCGCGACAAGCACTCCTCGCCATGCGAACGACCGGAACGCGAGCGTTCCGAGCTGGAGGACGAGGGCCGCCAGGAGGAAGCGCCCGTCGAGCCCGCCGAAGCGATCGGATGCGGACTCGAAGACGTCGGCGAGCGACCCCGCGACGTTCATCCGAGGCTGCCCCCGGTCCCCTGAGACCCCATCGGCACGAGAGTGTAGACGCCGCCGAGGCCGGATCGGTTAGCTGCAACTCCCTCACATCGGGGGCTCTACTCTTTCGCGCGTGATGCCGATCCAGCCGTCGATGCGGCGCGCCGTCCTCACGATCCTTCTGCTCGCCCCCCTCGCCGTGCCCGCGGGCGCCCAGGCGTCGCAGTTGATCGCCCGCGACGCGAAGGACGTCACGCTCCGCGTCAACGCGCGTGGTCAGGCGCTCGTCGGCTACCGCGCGAAGGGTAAGCAGTGGACGGTGCTGGCGTGGGGCGCGATCAACGCCAGGCACCCCGCCCCGGGCCAGGACCAGGTCGCCCTCCGCGTCGACTACGCGGGCGGCTGGGGCACGTACCGCAAGACGCTCTCCGCCGGGTTCGTCAACGCGTGCGGCAAGTACACCGGCCCGCAGCTCCCCTGGTTCGTGACCGCGTGCACCATGCGCGACGGGAGCCACTGGGCGATCCAGTCGTGGCAGCGCGGCCTCCCCAACCTCGGGCTCGATCCGTGGAAGCCGCTGCAGTCGTCCTGGGAGCTCCGCCTGAGCCACTGGAGCGGCGACCTACCGAAGCTCGAGATCTGGACGAACTGGGCCTACAGCAGGCGTTTCGACCACCTGTTCGGGCGACTGACGTACCTCGGCCAGCCCGCCTACGGCTTCGCGGCGTCCACCGAGGGAGTGCCGGCGGACGGGTTCGGCCGCAACATCTACCTCGACACGCTCGACTCCGCCTACGGGCCGGGCTGGAAACGTGAGAACAGCTTCCTCGCGCACCGCGGCACGGGCGTCTTCTGCTACGGGCTGTACCCGCACGACCCCTACCCCGGCTACCCCGCGGTCGGCAAGCGCCCGGCCGGCAAGGGCACGCGCTACCGGGCGACCGTGATCGGCCCCGGCGTCCTGCCCGACGTGACCTGGGAGGGCGCCGCGCCGGGAGCCTACGACGAGGCGCTCGACCGCCAACTCGTCGAGCAGCAGCGCGCGGTGTACGCGAACGACCCGCTCTGCAAGCCTCTCTGATCGCCGTACGAGCCCCTCATTCGGTTCGTCGTGGCGCGAGGTCGACCGCTCGGTGGCTGCGGGGTCGAGCCAAGCCTCACGCCACCAGGGGTAGATGGCTCGCGGACAGAACCAGCGCCCCTCGCTCAAATGGCCCTTGCAGACGACCCCTTCGAGGATGTAGCAGTCGCTCTTGAGCTCGATCATCGCTCCGGACGTCTCGTCGACGAACCGCTTGACCTGGGCCTGCACCCTTCCGGCCGTTCCACAGTATGGGAGCATCTCTCTATCGAACCACAGTCCGCGCAGTTTCCCGTCCTGGTCGAGCGTCTCCGCGATCTGATCGGCCGAACGGACTTTGACTGCCGCTCCGAGCGCGATGCCGGTCGGCCGTCGTTCCGCCGGAGGTTCTGACCGAGGCCGGAAAGGGCGTGACTCCTTGAGCCGAAGGCGCCTCAAACTCTCGTCGACGCCAAGCGGGACATTACGCGCACGAAGGTCCAGAGCGACACGTTCCGGGACGAGACCTCACGCAAGAACGAACGCGCGTCCCACCATCCCAGCGGCACCGTCGCACGGAGGAAATCCGTAGCCTGACACCGATAGGTATCCGTCACGTCGGACTCGACAGCCCCAGGACGGGAGTTCCGCATCGTGAGGTCGCGGAGACGCTCGAATGCGGTGTCCGGACTGAACTCGATCGGCGCGTCGTCCGCACGCCGGAGCCAGCTTCCTTCCAGTAGATCCGACACCCAGCCTGACAACCGCCGTGTGCTGCCCCGTCACAGCGGAGCTCGTCCAGAATCACCATGTCCGGCATCCGACGTGCACCGGACTAGGTGATGGTGTCGCAGGCGCGCTCGGCCCGCGCCACAACTGGACCGACTTCCCGAAGTACCCGAGCATCTCCGTCATGAAGGGCAGTCCGTCAAGGGACCCACTCCCGTCTAGAGTCTCGAGAATCTCGCTGGGCGAGCGGAGATGCACGATGTCGCCACGACGAAGCGGGTCCGCCTCCGTCGTCGCCTCACGCTCGCGCCGCCGAGGCCACTTCCCGATTCTGCTGCAGCCGAGCCAAATGTACGACCGCCGGTCAGGTGTCAACCCATAGACTCGTGCGACTTTGCGCCTACTTCGCTCTGGAGTCTGACTAGGATTGTGGACGGATGTAGCGGGTCACGCGAGTCGAGGCGGTCGTCTTCGACATGGACGGCGTGCTCGTCGACACCGAGCACCTCTGGGACGAGGTCCGCGAGGAGCTGACCGGCGAGTGGGGCGGGCGGTACACGCCCGAGGCGCAGCAGACGATGATGGGGATGAGCTCGCGCGAGTGGTCGCGCTACCTTCACGAGGTCGTCGGGCTGCGCGAGCCGCCGGACGTCATCAACGGCGAGGTCGTCCGGCGGATGCTCGCCCGCTACGAGGTCGATCTCCCGGTCGTGCCGGGCGCCGTCGAGGCCGTTCGCCGGCTCGCTGGCGCGGGCTACCGGCTCGCGCTCGCGTCGTCCTCGAACCGCGAGCTGATCGACACCGTCCTGCGCCGGCTCGGGCTGACCGAGCGCTTCGAGGTGACGGTGTCGTCCGAGGAGGTGGCGCGCGGCAAGCCGGCCCCCGACGTCTACCTCGAGGCGGCGCGACGCCTCGGGGTCGATCCCAGCCCGCTGCATCGCGGTCGAGGACTCCGCGAGCGGGATCCGCGCCGCCCACGCCGCCGGGATGCGCGTGATCGCATATCCGAACCGGCACTACCCGCCGGAGGAGTCGACCTGAAACTGGCCGACCTGGTCGTCGACGGCATGAGTCGCCTCGACGATGATCTGCTCGCGACCCTTTGCTCGTCAGGCGCGGGCGGTTGACGGAGCGGGGTCCCGACGAGGCGAGAGGCCCCGCCCCCACTCAGGGCGGTCCGCGCTTCAGCGCCGTCCGAGACGAGTCGCGATTTCGACTGAGCGTGCAGACGATGCGTTTGCCATACGAGCCGATGCTCTCGCCGGGCGCCGCGGCACCGGGAGTCAAGCTGGGGAAGATCGACGCCGGGGCGGAGGGTGTCGGCTCGGGAGATGTCGGCGCGGACGTCGGAGCAGAGCCCCATGTCGACAGCAGCCTCGACCCTCCGTCGCGCTTCGCGCTGAGCCGAGCCGTGAGGCTCGCCTGACCCGCCGCGGAGACGTGCACCCACGATGCAACGGACGGTACGCCGTTGGCGTTGATGACGAACATCATGTACATGCCAGGCGGCGCGATGTTGCCGTTGGGTGGGCCGGTCACCGTCAGACCGCCGGCCGTCTGCGAGAAGGTCAGCGGCACGTAGCCCGAGTTCGAGTTGAACGCATGCGTGGGCGTCGGCTGGGGGATCAACGCGACCTTGGCGATGCTGGATCCGTCCGGAGTCGCCACGAAGAAGCTCTGCCCGTAGTTCGTCAGCGAAGGGGCGGAGCTGATCGTCGGCCGCGCGCCCTTGAACATGTAGGGCGGCGAGAAGATCTCCGACCGGAACTCCGCGATCCCGAAGCCCGGCGGATGGCCGCCCCCGGACACCTCGACACGACCGTCAGGCAGGAGCGTGGCCGAGGAGTGATAGAGGCGCGGCACCGCTCCACTCGACAGGGTGCGCCAGGTCTCGGTCGAGGGTCCCAGAGCTCGGCAGCGAGCACCGCGTTGGCCGTGTCGTTCACGTCGGAGTTTCGCCCGCCGCCAGTGGCGAGCACTGACCCGTCGGGGAGCACGGTCAGTTGATGCTGGGTACGCGGGAACGCCATCGACTGCACCTGCCGCCAGCTTGGTGAAACCTCGTTCATGTCGATCACCCACGCCTCGTCGTCGCGTTCGCGACCGGGTAATCGGGGTTCCATGCCTTTCCGGACTTCAGGATCTTCCCCGGCAGGTACATGACAGAGCTGCCGCCCTCGCGGACGTTGCTGTCGACGACGCTCCACGTCTGGTGTGAGGTCGAGGACTCTGCTCGCGATCGCCTCCTCCGCGGTCGTCGCGGCGAAGATCCGCCCGTCCGGGAGGACGTACAGGTTCGGATAGAGAGGCAGCCGCAGGTTGGCGCCCGTGACGGTCGTCCAGTTGTTGGTCGCGGGATCGAAGATCTCCGGTGCGGCGACGATGCCGGTGTGCGGCGCACCGGGTGTCAAACAGTCCGGGCAGTCGCTGGAGCCGGACACGACGAGCATACGCCCGTCGGGAAGCCTGGTGAGAGTCGGATACCACCGGGCGTTCGCCATTGGCTTGACGTCGCTCCACGTGTTCGTCGCTGGATCGAAGATCGTGGCGTTCTTGAGGCCGACGTAGGCGTCGATGTGACCCCCGACGACAAGGATGCGACCATCCGCGAGCGGCGTGTGCCCGGCACAGAACAGGTTCGCGGTCTCGTTGTACGGAACGTCGGTGAATGTCCGAGCGACCGGATCCCAGACGCGCGGGTTGGTCCCGCTGTTGGTCGCGCTGTCGAAAATCAGAAGCTTGCCGTTGGGCAGCATGCTCGTATGGATTGGCACGATCGGCAGCGTAGTGGGAGCCGCCCACTGGCCCACCTGCGCCGGGTCGGAGCCACTGTTCGCGACGGTGACGCTCACAGGAGCCGAGGTCGTCTCGCGGCCTGCGGCATCGCGCGCAATCGCGGTCAGCACATGCGAGCCATTGCCGCCAGGGTGGTGTTCCACCCCGTCGTGTACGGGGCGGTGATGTCCTCGACACCGAGCGGCGCACCGTCCAACATGAACTGAACGCCGTAGACGCCGATGTTGTCGGAAGCGTCGGCCGCAGGAACGACCGTCCCCGAGATCGTCGTGCCGCTCGCCGGGGATGTGACCGCGACGGTCGGGGAGGTCGGGTCTGCCGGATCGACGACATTCGAGAAATGCACCGGAACAGCGTCGGTGGCGCCGATCTTGCTGTGGTCTGCGCGAACCAGCCATCCGTTCAGCGTGTGCGAGCCCACATGGACGCCGGGGAGCGCATACGTGCCGTCGAGCGAGAGATCCATCTTGACGGGGTCGTTGTCTACCTGGAAGTGGACGTGATCGACCCCGGTGAGATCGCCGGTCGTCGTGTACAAGACGTTGAGCATGCCGCCCGTCGACGTCGACCCCTCCGCCGGCGCCGTGATGACGAGCTTGGGCGCGTTCGGGCCCGGCGTGACGGGATTGACCATGTCCGTCTGGATCTCCACCTGGCTGAGCGCCGTCCGATACACGCGAACCTCGTCGATGCGCCCGTTGAAGTACTCGCCATACGGACTGTTTCCCCCGATCCACAACGGGCTCGCCGACGTAGTGATCGGACCCGTCCGAGGTGAGGTCGAGACCTGCACCCCGTTCAAGAACAAACGCAGATCCGACCCGTCGTACGTCATCGCGAGATGCGACCACACTCCCACCGGCAAGGCGCTTGGCGAGAAGATCGTCGGCACCGACCCTCCGATCGTCACCCCGGCAGCCGGCCGCATTGCCCCCGCGTCGCTACTCGCATGCAACAGGTACGAGTCGACCTCCTTCTGCACTACCGCCCGCCAGCCTGACTGCGACGCGGTGGGATACACCCACGCCTCCAGAGTCGCTGCCGACGTCAGGTCCAGCGACCCCGAATCTTCGACGCGCACCCGAGAACTCGTCCCGTTGAACGTCAACGCAGACCCGAACTTCCCCGCGGTCGTCCACGTGGCCCCCTGCAACGCTCCACCGTTTCCCGTTGCCGGAGGCGTCGGTGACCGTGGAGCCTGACCCTTCGTCGAACGAGTACGCGGCGACGAGGGCCGCTGGCGGCGGAGGCGACCCGGACCCCGTCGTTGCCGACGCAACACCCGAATACGGGCCCACCTGGCTGCCCGTGTCCCGCGCCCGAACCCGATACGAATAACTCGTCGACGCCACCAGACCCGTATCCGCCAACGACGTCGACACGGTCGTCGCCACCTGCACGAACCCCGAACAACCAGCGCCCTGACACCGCTCCACCTCGTACGTCGCCACACCCAGATCGTCCGTCGCCGCCGTCCACGACAGATTCACCCCACCCGACCCCGCCGCCGCCGCCGCCAACCCCGTCGGTGCCGAAGGCGGATTGTCCACCGCCACCGGCGTCACCGCCGTCGCCACACTCGAATACGCCCCCGTGTTCCCCGCCGCGTCCCGCGCACGCACCCGATAGCTGTACGACGTCCCCGGCGACCGACCCGTATCACTCCACGACAGTGTCGACACCGTCGTCACCGCCGCAAAGCTCGAACACCCCGCACCCTGACACCGCTCCACCTCGTACCCCGTCACACCAACGTTGTCCGACGCCGCAGACCACGACAGATCAACCCGGCTCGAGCTCACCGCACTCGCCACCAACCCCGACACCTGCGACGGCACCGTCGTATCCGCCGGCCCACCCAACGGCGCCGCCATATCCGCCTGAATCTCCGCCTGCGACAACGCCACCCGATACACCCGCACCTCATCGATACGGCCCGCGAAGTACTGGCCGTAGATCGCGTCGCCACCGATCTGGAGCGGGTTCGACGAGGTCGCGAGCGACCCGGTCTGAACCTTGCTCGACGCCTGTGAGCCATTGACATAGAGACGCAGCGTGCCGCCGTCGTATGTCGCCGCCAGATGTGTCCAGACGTTGGCCGTGAGCTTCGCTCCGAAGACCTCGTCCTGACTGCCCGAGAAGATTCCGCCCGCCGCGGGCCGGGACGCCGGCTGCGATGAGACCATGAGGTAGTAGTTGTCGTTCCCTTTGTAGACCACGTCCCGCCACGTGTTGTTGACGGTCGTCGGGTAGACCCAAGCCTCGAGAGTCATTGCCCGTCGGCAAGACGGCAGCGACGCAGTATCAGGGATCGTGACACGCGCGCTCGAGCCGTTGAAGCTGAGGGCCTTTCCGTACTTGCCGGTCGTGAGCCAGGTAGCGGTTCCGATCTGGCCACCATTCCCGTTGCCGGAGGCGTCGGTGACCGTGGAGCCTGACCCTTCGTCGAACGAGTACGCGGCGACGAGGGCCGACTGGCGGCGGAGGCGACCCGGACCCCGTCGTTGCCGACGCAACACCCGAATACGGGCCCACCTGGCTGCCCGTGTCCCGCGCCCGCACCCGATACGAATAACTCGTCGACGCCACCAGACCCGTATCCGCCAACGACGTCGACGCGGTCGTCGCCACCTGCACGAACCCCGAACAACCAGCGCCCTGACACCGCTCCACCTCGTACGTCGCCACACCCAGATCGTCCGTCGCCGCCGTCCACGACAGATTCACCCCACCCGACCCCGCCGCCGCCGCCGCCAACCCCGTCGGTGCCGAAGGCGGATTGTCCACCGCCACCGGCGTCACCGCCGTCGCCACACTCGAATACGCCCCCGTGTTCCCCGCCGCGTCCCGCGCACGCACCCGATAGCTGTACGACGTCCCCGGCGACCGACCCGTATCACTCCACGACAGTGTCGACACCGTCGTCACCGCCGCAAAGCTCGAACACCCCGCACCCTGACACCGCTCCACCTCGTACCCCGTCACACCAACGTTGTCCGACGCCGCAGACCACGACAGATCAACCCGGCTCGAGCTCACCGCACTCGCCACCAACCCCGACACCTGCGACGGCACCGTCGTATCCGCCGGCCCACCCAACGGCGCCGCCATATCCGCCTGAATCTCCGCCTGCGACAACGCCACCCGATACACCCGCACCTCATCGATACGGCCCGCGAAGTACTCCCCGTACGGGCTGTTGCCGCCGATCCACAGCGGGTTGGCGGTCGGCGTGATGTTGCCCGACACCGGCGTGCTCGCCGCCTGCATCCCGTTCACGAACAGCCGCAGCGCCGCCCCGTCATAGGTCACCGCAAGATGCGTCCACGCACCCACCGGCAACGCAGTCGGCCCGAATGCGTTCGGGACGGATCCGTTCACCGTCACCCCAGTGGCCGGTCGCAGGTCCCCGACATGACTGCTGGCTGACAGCAGGTACGAATCGGCCTCCTTCTGAACGACGGCTCTCCAGCCCGACTGCGAGGCGGCGGGGTAGACCCACGCCTCGAGCGTCATGGCGGATGTCACGTCGAGCGAAGCGGAGTCCTCTACCCGCACGCGCGCGCTCGATCCGTTGAATGCGAGCGCAGACCCGAACTTTCCCGCGGTCGTCCACGAGGCACCGCTCAGCGTCCCGACGTTCCCGTTCCCGGACAGATCGGCGACCGTCGAGCCAGAGCCTTCGTTGAACGCGTACGCGGCGACGAGGTCGCTCGGTTGCGCGTTCTGAGCAGGCGCGGCAAGCAAGCCGAACGCGAGAAGAGCGAGAAAGGCGTACCCGAGGTGCCGAGGAGTCCCTCGGAGACGATCCGACGTTCGTGCAAGCACGACTTTGCTACCCACCCTTCCCCCCGAAACCGGTGGCCCGCTCCCCGGAACCACCCTCTCGCCGCTGAGGTAATCCCCTCCGACGTTAGTGCCTCGACGCCACCGCTACAAGCCCATCGGCCGCGAACCGCCCACCCTGATCGAGAGCTTCCGTACGGTGAACGCCTCCGCGTAGCCGCTCGGCGACCGGCATTCCATCCCGCGCAACCGCATCAGCCCTCGAAAGACGCCGTCGTCGAACCAATCCTTCGACCGCTGGCTCCCGAAATGCGCATCGAGCAGCTCGAGCTTTCGCGCAACGACATCGTCGTCCAGGGCGACGTAGGTGTTCGGACGGCCGAGATCGCCATCGTACTTGGGGATCTCGTATTCGAGGACGAGATGGTCGCGGAACGTGTTCCATGTCAGGTCGCACACGAGGCGGTGGTCCTGGTGGAGGTCGTCGCGCGTGTGGGTCAGAACGAGGTCCGGGCCGATGCGGGCCTTGAGCGCCTCGAACGTGTCCTTCACCTCGGACGCCTCGTACGGCATGTAGCCGTCACGGCGCGACAGGATCTCCACTGTCGGCTCGCGCAAACCGGCGAGGAACGCCTCGGCGCTCGCCCGTGCCTCGTCGATTCGGTCCCCATGCGCGGCAAGGACCAGCCAATGGACTCGAGTCTCGGGCCATGACCGCGCCAGCGAGAGCATGGTCCCCCCACAACCGATCTCGATGTCGTCGGAGTGAGCGCCGATCGCGAGGACGCTCCGGACCGGCTCAGGCCCGAGCAAGCCGAGCTGTCGCATCACGAGACAGCGCTGTCGGTCTCCGCCCCGACGGTGAGCCAGGGCGCGCGTCCCGACTCGAGGAGCCCCTCGAGCCACTGGCGGTCCTTGATCGTGTCCATGGGCCCGAAGAAGCCGTCGTGGACGAAGACGCCCACCTCGCCGCGCGGGATCAGCTTCTCGAAGGTCTCCTCGACGAACTCGTCGCCCGGCTCTATCCAATCGAGCGCCTCCCGACGCATGACGAAGAAGCCGCCGTTGATCCGGACGCCGGAGACGTTCATCGCGCGGACGTTCCTCACCGTTCCGTCGGAGTCCGCCTCGACGAGATGGGCGTGGAAATGTGGCCGAACGAGCGCGAACATGACCAGCTTCCCTGACCCTTCGAACGTGCTTACGAGATCGGGGATCCGGACATCCGACAACCCGTCGCCGTACGTCGCGAGGAAGACCTCGTCGTCGCCGAGGTACGGCTCGATTGCCTTGAGCCGCTCGCCGATCGTCGCCTGCATGCCCGTATCGGCGAACGTGATCTTCCATGAGCTGACGTCGCGGTTCAGGATCTCGACCTGCGCGTCGCCGCCGTAGCCCTCCAGGACGAAGTCGTTGAAGAGCGCCTCGTTGTAGCCGAGGAAGTACTCCTTGATGACGTCGCCCTTGTACCCGAGGCAGAGGATGAACTCCGTATGCCCGAACGCCGCGTAGTAGCGCATGATGTGCCACAGGATCGGCCGGTTGCCGATCCTGATCATCGGCTTCGGGGTGCGTTGGGTCTCCTCGCCCATCCGCACGCCGAGGCCTCCGCAGAAGATGACGACCTTCATGCGGCGCCCGTCGTCGGCTGCACCGAAGCCGAAAGCAGGTCAGAGAGCCACGACTCGCCCTTGAATCGCTCCAGTTGCTCGGCGCGCAGACCGTCCGCCAACCTGCCCGTCGGCACGTCGACGTCGTCGTAGGTCAGCACTGCGTCCTTGGGGATGTCGCGCCGCAGCGTGCACCCGACGGCTAGTCCCTCGGGCAGATAGCGATGCTCCGACATCTCGGCAGTTGCAGCCGCTTCCCCGTATGTCGTGTACATGCCGTACTGGTCGAGCGTCTCCCCGGCTTCGAGGTCTCGCTTCGCGACGGCGCACACCTCGACCGTCGGACCCGCCAACGGCTTGGCGACCGAGTCGCGGAAGAGCACGGCGCGGGCGATCGCAAACGGGACCTCGAAGTGGACAAGGTGGTACGGGATGAAAAACGAGTAGAGCGGACCCTTCCCCATCTTGTAGAGCTCGAGGTAGTGCTGCTGCTTCGGGTCGGTGTGCTCCGCCAAGCAGTAGACCTTGGTCAGAGGCGTTCCGACGACGTAGTCGACGACGCCGCCGAGCTCTCGGAGCCGGTCGACGTCGTAGAGCGAGCCGATCTCCATCACGTCCCCGCGGTACTCGAGCCCCCGTGACATCCCGCGCTCAAGCACCGTGAATCCGGTGGCGTTCGCGACGATCGACTGCTCGAACGAGATCTTCGACCCGTCGGCGAACGACGTGACCATCGACGCCGACTGGCCCCACTGCTCGGCGAAGCCCTGCTGTGTTGTCGGGTTCCGGTACGGGTCCTGAAGGCCCTTCACGTTGCCCATCACGCGAGGCTCGAGCCCGAGGCCCTTGACCCAGCGATAGAGGTTCATCTGAACGCCGGGCTCGTCGCCGTCGCACGCCGACAGGATGACGCCATGGCGCTCCGCATAGACCTGGAGGATGGGGCCGATGGTCGCGTCGATCTCGGCGTTCATGAGGACGACGTCCTTGCCATGACCGAACGCCTCGAGGATGACAGGTGTCGCGTACCCGACGTCCCCGGTGACCTCGCAGACGACATCGACCTGCTCGCTACGACACAGGAGGTACGGATCGTCTGTGAACGCGGGCTTACCCGCCCGAACTGCATCTTCGAAACTCGTCTGGTCGTCGACGCGGACAGGGTCCTGCCCGGCGTACCGGAAGACGTGCTCGGCACGCTCGGGGCTCCGGTTGGAGGCGGCGACCAGCTGCATCCCAGGGACGGAGTTGACGATCTGGTTCGCGAGGCCCTGTCCCATGAAGCCGGCGCCGACCATCCCCACCCTGATGGGTCGTCCCTCGTCCTCTCGGGCACGCAAGGCGGTGTCGACGAGGATCATCCGGTCACCTCCGCGGTTGCAAGGGCCATGCGTCGACGGACCTCCGGCTCGACGAGCTCGAGCGGCTCCCACTGGGCGTCCTTCTCCGAGATCACCGCGACGGGCAAGGGCCATTCGAGTCCGAGCCGCGGGTCGTCGTAGGCGAGCCCTCCTTCGGTCTCCGGGGCGTAGAACTCCCCCACCTGGTAGCTCGTCTCCGTCCGATCGATGACGGTCTGATAGCCGTGCGCGAAGCGCTCCGGCACGTACAGCGCGCGGCCGTTGTCCTCGTTCAGGTCGACGGAGATGCTCTCGAGATACGTCGCGCTCTCCGGCCGGAGGTCGACGATGATGTCGACGATCGCACCGCGCGTGCACCGGACGATCTTTGTCTCGGCCTTCGGCGGATACTGGAAATGCATGCCGCGTAGCGTCCCCGCAGTCGTGTTGAACGCCACGTTCGCCTGGGCGATTACGGGCTTTAGCCCGTGATCGGCTAGCTCGTTCTGACAGAACGAGCGCGCGAAGTAGCCGCGCGAATCCTCCCGGCGCTCCAGGTCGATCACGAAGGCGCCCGGCAGCGCCGTCTCTGTGAAGATCATGTCGTCCCCCCTCCTCCGATCAGGCCTGTGCCGCGACGGGCGCGAGCCACCTCAGCTCCGCATCCAACCTGCCGTCCTCCAGCAGTGTCTTCAGACGCGACAAGCGCACGAACCGATCGCCGGAGAATGTCGCCTCGTCCATCGCTTCGGCTCGGTAAGCATCCACGAGCTGACGTGCCCCCCGCTCTGCGTTCCACGTCGGTCGGAACGTGTCGAGTGTGTCGGCGATCTTCGAGAAGTCGACGCGATAGCTGCGCGGGTCGGCTCCAGCTCCTTCCGCGAACTCGACCTCGACTCCCCCGACCGCCTCGGCCACGATCAACGCGAGCTCACGGACGACGTAGTTCGCATCGGACGCTCCCACGTTGAACGCCTCGCCATGGATGAGATCTCGCGGCGCTGCAAGTGACGCACCGATCGCGCTCGCCATGTCCTCGACGTGGATCAAGGGGCGCCAGGCAGTGCCGTCGCTCTGGAGGCGCACGGCGCCCGTCGTCAGCGCCCACCCGACCAGGTTGTTGAGGACGATGTCCAGGCGCAAGCGCGGCGACACCCCGTACGCGGTGGCGAACCGGAGCGACACGGGCGAGAAGTCGTCGCCCGTCATCTCCGCCAACGAGCGCTCGCTCCGCACCTTCGACTCGGCATACGCAGTCAGTGGCGCGAGCGGGGCGGTCTCGTCGACCGGGAGGCCCGAGCCGGAGGCGCCGTACATGCTGCAGGACGATGCGAAGACGAAGCGCTCGACCCCTCGAGAGCGAGCCAGCTCGGCCAGGCGGACCGTGGCCTCGTGGTTGATCTCGTAGGTCAGCGCCTCGTCGAGCTCCCCGATCGGGTCGTTGGAGAGCGCGGCGAGGTGGACGACCGCGTCGACGCCGTCAAGATGCTCCTCGCGGACGTCCCGGATGTCGACGCGAACGTCAGGCGGACGTGGGGGCGCTCCGAGATCGCAGCCTTCGTACAACCCCGTGTCGAGGCCCAATGACATCGTGACCGGACAGACGCGAGCACCGTGTGCGCGACGGCGCCCACGTATCCCCCGCTCCCCGTGAGCAGAACTCGCATGACCTCATCCTAGTGCGGACCCCGCAGATGGAAACCCCGACCGAGGACGTCAGTCGACCCGGCCGAGCAGGACGCAGGCGTTGTGGCCGCCGAGGCCCATCGCGTTCGAGAGCGCGACGTCGACCTCGACCCGGCGCGCCTCGTTCGGGACGTAGTCGAGGTCGCACTCGGGGTCCGGGTTCCGGTAGTTGATCGTCGGCGGAAGGACGCCGTTTCGCAGCGCTAGTGCGCACATCATGGCCTCGACGGCGCCCGCCGACCCGAAGCAGTGACCCGTCACGGACTTCGTCGACGAGACCGCGAGACGGTAGGCGTGGTCGCCGAACACCTGCTTGAGCGCGCGCGTCTCGGCGAGGTCGCCGAGCGGGGTCGACGTCCCGTGCGCGTTGACGTAGCCCACCCGCTCGGGAGCGACGCCCGCGGCGTCGAGCGCCGCACCGATCATCGCGGCGACGCCGATCGCCTCCGGCTCGGGCTGGGCGAGGTGATGCGCGTCGTTCGAGGCGCCGTAGCCGAGCACCTCCGCGTAGATCGTCGCGCCGCGCGCGCGTGCGGCCTCGAGCTCCTCGAGCACGAGGATGCAGGCCCCCTCCCCCATGACGAACCCGGCCCGCGTCGCGTCGAACGGGCGCGAGGCGAGCGTCGGGTCCTCCTCCTCGGCGACGAGCCCGCGCATCGCGCAGAACCCGGCGAGGATCAGCGGCGTGATCGGCGCCTCGGTGCCGCCGGCAAGCGACGACGTCGGCCTGGCCGCGCCGGATCGACGCCGCCGCCTCGCCGATCGCGGTCGAGCCGGTCGCGCACGCGGAGACGGGCGCGAAGTTCTGTCCCTTGAGGCCGAGCTGGATCGCGATCTGCCCGCTCGCCGTGTCGACGAGCACCGAGGGGATGAAGAAGGGCGAGACGCGATCCGGCCCGCGCTCGGCGAAGACCTGCTGCTGCTCGACGATCGTCGCGATCCCACCGATCGCCGACCCGACGAGGATCCCGACGCGCGCGGGATCGACGCCGTCCAGCCCCGCATCGTCCCACGCCTCCTTCGCGGCGGCGACGGCGAGGAGGACGTTGCGGTCCATCCGCCGCGCCTCCTTCGGCGGCACGAGCTCGCCGGGGTCGAAGCCGCGCACCTCCGCGGCGATCCGCACCGGGTACTCGGAGGCGTCGAACGCCTCGATCCACCCCACGCCGCTGCGACCCGATACCGCGGAATCCCAGGTCGATGCGGCATCGAGGCCGATCGGCGTGACCGCCCCGAGGCCGGTGATGACGACGCGCCGCACGATCCGCGGAGACTACTCGGCACGGTGTCGGACTTCAGTCCGACACCTACCGGCGCGGACGCACCTCCCGCCTCAAAGGTGTCCGACCCGAAGCCGGACACCGGGGTCGGGCACCTAGACTGAACCCGTGCCGCGCGCCCGTCGAACGAGCGAGCCCGTCGAGCGGCCGGCCGACCTCGACGCCGCGATCCCGTTCCCGCCGATGGAGGCGGAGCTCGTCCGCGAGCTGCCCGAGGGCGACGAGTGGCAGTACGAGCCGAAGTGGGACGGCTTTCGTGGCCTGCTCGAGAACGCGTCCGGCGAGCTGCGCCTGTGGTCGCGGAACGCGCGGCCGCTGCTCCGTTACTTCCCCGAGCTCGCGCCGCTCGGAGAGCTGCTCCCTCCGAGTTCCTGCCTCGACGGCGAGATCGTGATCGTGCGGGACGGCGTGCTCGACTTCGACGCGATGCAGACGAGGCTGCACCCCGCCGAGAGCCGCGTGCGCAAGCTTTCCGCGGAGATCCCGGCGACCTTCGTCGCGTTCGACCTGCTCGTCTGGGACGGCGTCGAGCACTGGTCTGAGCCGCTCGGCTCGCGCCGGTCGAGGCTGGAAGAGCTCGCGCGCGGCTTCGTCCTGTCCCCCTGCACCGGCAACCGCGACGAGGCGCTCGAGTGGCTCGACTCCTTCGAGGCGATCGGTCTCGACGGGGTGATCGCCAAGCGGCGCGACGAGCCCTACCGCGCGGGCGAGCGTAGCGCCGTCGTGAAGGTGAAGCCGGAGAAGACGGCCGACTGCGTCGTCGCAGGCTTGCGCTGGAAGGCCGACGGCGAGAGGCGGATCGCGACGCTCCTGCTCGGGCTCTGGGACGACGACGGTGACCTCGACTACGTCGGCTCCGCCGCGGTCGCCCCGGCGCGGCACGATGAGATCGCGGCCGTCGTCCTGCCGCTGCTGCAGGACGCGCCCGAGCGCCGCTTCTCGGAGCCGAACCGCTGGGGCGGCGGCGAGCTCGAAGAGGCGCCCGTACGCCCCGAGGTCGTCGTCGAGGTGCGCTACGACAAGGTGCAGGGCCGGCGCTTCCGCCACGGGACGAAGCTCCTGCGGCTCCGCCCCGACAAGGATCCGGCGCAGTGCAGCTGGCGCGAGCTCCGCCCGCCGCTGGAGCCCGGCGCGTCCGTCGCGCGGCTCCTGGAGCAATAGGGTCAAGGGATGGCCTCCCCCTTCGTCGAGCTCGAGGTCGGCGACCGGACGGTCAAGGTCACCAACCCGGACAAGGTGCTCTTCCCGGACGCGGGCCACACGAAGCGTGACCTCGTCGATTACTACCTCGCCGTCGGGGACGGGATCGTCCGCGCGCTTCGCGAGCGGCCGACCCAGCTGCGGCGGTTCCCGGACGGGATCGGGGCGAGCAGATCTACCAGAAGCGCGTTCCGCAGAAGCGGCCGGAGTGGGTCGAGGTCGCGCGCGTCACATTTCCGTCCGGCCGTCACGCCGACGAGCTGTGCGTCACCGAGCTTGCGCAGGTGATCTGGGGTGCGAACCTCGCCGTGATCGACTTCCATCCGTGGCCCTCGCGACGCGCAGACGTCGACCGGCCCGACGAGCTGCGGATCGACGTCGACCCTCAGCCGGGAACGGACTTCGCGGACGCGAAGCACGTCGCCGCCGTCGTCCGCGAGACGCTCGCCGAGATCGGCTACACGGGCTGGCCCAAGACCTCCGGCAACCGCGGCATCCACATCGCAGTGCGGATCGAGCCGCGGTGGGAGTTCCCGGTCGTCCGCCGCTGCGCGCTCGCCTTCGCGCGGGAGATCGAGCGCCGCGCGCCCGATCTCGTCACGACGGCGTGGTGGAAGGAGGAGCGCGGCGAGAAGGTGTTCATCGACTACAACCAGAATGCCCGCGACCGGACGATCGCATCGGCCTATTCCGTACGGCCGCGGCCCGACGCGACCGTGTCGGCGCCGGTCACGTGGGACGAGCTGCCGGACGTCGTGACCGAGGACTTCACGCTCGTCACGATGCAGGACCGGTTCGCGAAGCTCGGCGACGTGCAGGCAGGGATCGACGACGTCGTGTGTGACCTCGGGGTGCTGCTCGAGTGGGTCGAGCGCGAGGAGGCCGCGGGCGAGGGCGAGGCGCCCTACCCGCCGAACTTCCCGAAGATGCCCGGCGAGCCGCCGCGGGTGCAGCCCTCGCGCGCGAAGAAGACCGAGGCCTGATCGCCGTTCAGTACGCTTCCCGAACTGAAGTGTCGCGCAGGGCTTGCTAGCCTCGCGCCGCGAGCCCACCCCTTCGGAGGAGACGATCCATGCGGAAATTGCTCATCCCGAGCCTCGTCCTGGCAACTGCGGCCCTCGCCCTTACGGCGACGGCGACGGGCGCGCGCACGTCTGGAGCCGCGCAGGAGGCGATCCCCGGCTGCGCCAGGGGCTCGCTGAACCTCGTCGACGACGGTGTCCTCACCGTCGGCGCGGACAACCCTGCGTTCCCGCCCTGGTTCGGCGGCGCCGAGAAGACGAAGCCGTGGAAGGTCTCCGACCCCTACAGCGGGAAGGGCTACGAGTCCGCGGTCGCCTACGCGGTCGCGAAGCAGCTCGGCTTCACGAAGGCGCAGGTGAAGTGGACGGTCGTCCCCTTCAACAACTCGTTCCGGCCGGGCAAGAAGCCCTTCGACGTCTACATCACCCAGGTCTCGTACGCGCCGGAGCGCGCGAAGGCCGTCGACTTCTCGATGTCGTACTACTACGTCAACCAGTCGGTCGTCGGCCGCAAGGGCAAGCCGATCTCGAAGGTCAAGTCGGTCGCCGGCCTCAAGCCGTTCAAGCTCGGAGCCCAGGTCGGGACGACGAGCTACACGTACATCACGAAGTACATCAAGCCGTCCTCCAAGCCGCTCGTCTTCGACACGAACGACGCGGCGGTGCAGGCGCTGAAGAACGGCCAGATCGACGGGATCGTCGTCGACCTGCCGACCGCCTTCTACGTCACCGCCGTCCAGGTCTCCGACGGCGTGATCGTCGGCAAGCTGCCGACGCGCGGCACGAAGGAGCACTTCGGGATGGTGCTGCAGAAGGGCAACTCGCTCACCGGCTGCGTGAACAAGGCGCTCGACCGGCTCTGGCGCAACGGGACGATCAAGAAGCTCCAGACGACGTACTTGGCGCGCGCGGGCGCGCCGGACATCAAGTAACCGGGCCTGGACGGGAACCGGAGCTCCCGGATTCTCGGCGGTGGCACCGTCCGCGTCTCGAAGGAGACGCGGACGGTCGCCATCGCTCTCCTCTCGACGGCCGTCTTCGTGACGGTCGTCGTCGTGATCGTCACGCGCTCGCCCGGGTGGGGCGAGTTCAAGGCGTACTTCCTCGACGGGGAGATCTTCCGGGACAGCTTCCGCGAGATCCTCGACGCGTTCTGGCTGAACGTGAAGCTGTTCCTCACCGCCGAGGCGTTCATCCTCCCCGCCGCGCTCTTCGTTGCCGTGCTGCGCTCGCTGCCGGGGCCGGTCTTCTTCCCGATCCGCGCGCTCGCGATCGTGTACGCCGACCTTTTCCGGGGTCTCCCCACGATCCTCGTGATCTCGCTCCTCGGCTTCGGGATGCCCGCGCTCGGCCTGTCGTGGGTGCCCATCTCGCAGTTCTTCTGGGCGGTCGTCGCGCTCGTGCTCGTCTACACGGCGTACGTCTCGGAGGTCTACCGCTCGGGGATCGAGTCGGTGCACCCGAGCCAGGCTGCGGCCGCGCGGTCGCTCGGGCTCACCCACGGGCAGGCGCTGCGCTTCGTCGTGCTGCCGCAGGCGGTGCGGCGCGTGATCCCGCCGCTCCTGAACGACTTCATCGGGCTCCAGAAGGACACGGCGCTCGTCGGCACGCTCGGCGTCGTCGAGGCGTTCCGGCAGGCGCAGATCGACCAGGCGGCGACCTTCAACGGCACGCCCTACCTCGTCGCGGCGACGCTTTTCGTCGCGATCACGATCCCGCTCGCCCGCTTCACCGATTGGCTCGTCGCCCGAGACCGGCGCCGCCAGCAGGCCGGGAGGCTCGCATGACAGGCGCGGCACCCACGGTGTCCGACTTAAAGTCGGACACCACTCGGACGCCTGCGCCGATCCGGAGGCCGACGTGACCACCGAGGCGCTGCGGATCGAGGGCGTCCACAAGTCGTTCGGCAAGCTCGAGGTGCTGCGCGGGATCGATCTCGTGCTGGCCGAGCACGAGGTCGTCTGCCTGATCGGCGCTTCCGGATCCGGCAAGTCGACGCTTCTGCGCTGCGTCAACCTGCTGGAGCCGATCGCGGCCGGCCGGATCTTCTTGGGGGGCGAGGAGATCACCGCGCGCGGGGTCGACGTCGACGTCGTGCGTCGCGGGATCGGGATCGTCTTCCAGTCCTTCAACCTGTTCCCGCACATGACGGTGCTCGAGAACGTGACGCTCGCGCCGCGCAAGGCGCGAGGGCTGTCGCGCTCCGAGGCGGACGCGGACGCGACCCGCCTGCTCGAGCGCTTCGGGCTCGCCGACAAGCGGGACGAGTACCCCGACCGGCTCTCGGGCGGCCAGCAGCAGCGGGTCGCGATCGCCCGTGCGCTCGCGATGGAGCCGCAGCTTCTGCTCCTGGACGAGGTCACGAGCGCGCTCGACCCGGAGCTCGTCGCGGAGGTGCTCGACGTGATCCGCGAGCTTGCGGCGGGCGGCATGACGATGCTGATCGCGACGCACGAGATGGGCTTCGCGCGCGACTCCGCGGACCGCGTGTGCTTCCTCGACGCCGGCCGGATCCTCGAGGAGGGGCCGCCCGAGCAGCTCTTCGGCGCGCCCCGCGAGGAGCGGACGCAGCAGTTCCTGCAGCGAATCGTGGCGGCTGGGCGGCTGTAGCTCGCTTGCAAGAACGCCGCTCGGCTGAAGCCACGCCCGGGACTCTGGGCCGCGGGGGGTGGCTTCAGCCTCGCCACGCTTGGTTCGGACCACCCCGGGTGTCCGACTTCAGTCGGACACCTTCGTCTACGGCTCGCGTAGGTGTCGGACTGAAGTCCGACACCGGACACCCGGGCTATCGTTGCTCGCATGGTCCAGGACCCGCATCGCGTCGACGTCTCCCTCGAGCCTCTCGACGAGTATCTCGTCATCCAGCCGACCAGCGACGAAACAGAGACGCGCGCCGGCCTGATCCTCCCCGCCTCGGCGGCGGCCGCCGCCGCCTGCCGCACCGGGATCGTCACCGCGATCGGCGCCGACGTGACCGGCGTCGAGCCCGGCGACAAGGTCCTCTACCCGCGCGAGGCGGGGTTCGAGGTGCGGCTCGGCGGCATCGAGGTCAAGGTCGTCAAGCGCGACGACCTGATCGCGCGCATCCACGACTGATGACGTGGGGGAACCCATGGTTCCCCCACGGGGCCCCCTCCTTCTGCGCTGCTCACCGACGAATCGACGCCTGGCCTCCCGGCCGGCCAAGCCGGCCTCCGGCCGCGAAGCACGCTGCACGGAGTATCGAGAATCCAATGCTGACGTCACGTCTCGCTCACACGCGGCCGATATCCTCTCTCGACCCGGAGAAGTGGCCGAGTGGCTGAAGGCGGCGCCCTGCTAAGGCGTTAGGTGGGGTAATCCCTGCCTCGAGGGTTCGAATCCCTCCTTCTCCGCTCCTCTTATCCCGCGAAGCGGGAATCCGCAGAAGCGGATCCCCGCCGCTGATCCCCGCCTACGGCGGGGCACATCCCTGAAGGCGCCCGCTTCGCGGTCGCGACACCGGTGAGACTCCTGCGGCTTTCCCCGCGGCGGATCGGGGCGATGCCGGATGCGCGAGAACGCCGCACACGCGACGGTTGACGCATGAGGCGGGCCATCCTCACCGGAGTCGTCGTAGCGCTTCTCGCAAGTACCTCCTTCCGACTCCTGCGGCGGCTGGTCATGACGTGGGGCTCGCAGCCGGAGGAGGCGGATGGACGGCTTCCCGGGGACGAGCTGCTCGAGGAGGCCGACGGGGTCGCGACCCGCGCGATCGACATCGATGCTCCGCCGGACGCGGTATGGCCGTGGCTCGCGCAGATGGGGCCGGCGCCGCGCGGCGGCGCGTACACGTACGACTGGATCGAGAACCTGCTCGGGCTCGGGATGCGGAGCGCCGATCGCGTCCTGCCCGAGTTCCAGCATCCCCGCCCGGGCGACACGATCGCGTACGGGCGGAACCGCATGCGGCTCGAGCGGGTCGAGCCGGAGCACGTGCTCGCGTGGCGCTCCGAGGACGGCAACTGGGTGTGGACGTTCGTGCTCGAGCCGCGAGACGGCGGGACGAGGCTCGCCAGCCGGAATCGCTACCGGCTCCCGACCCTCGGAGCCCGGATCGGGATGCTGCCAATGGAGCCCGCCTCGCTCGTGATGGAGCGCAAGATGCTCCGCGGGATCAAGGAGCGAGCCGAGCGGCTCGCCACGACAACCGGCTGACGCCGCTACGCCCTGCTGTCGTCGCTACGCTTGTCGCGCTCGGAGGGGTGCCGGAGCGGTCGAACGGGGCGGTCTCGAAAACCGTTAAGGGTGCAAGCTCTTCGAGGGTTCAAATCCCTCCCCCTCCGTCGATGTGGGGGAACCCATGGTTCCCCCACGTGCCCCTTCCTTCAGCGCTGTTCACGGGTGAGCGAACGTTGGCCTCCCGGCCGGCAAAGCCGGCCTCCGGCCGCTGCGCGAGTCTCACTGGTCACGCGAGAATCTCCACCAGGCGGTGGTAGTCGAACGGTGTTCCGCCAGGGCCACTTCACCGCACGTCGGCTCGATCAGCCGGTTGCCAGGGCGCTGTTGAGGGCGGCGGCGGTCTCGGGACCGACCCTGCCGTCGACGGAGAGGCCGTTCGCCTGCTGGAACGCGATCACGGCCGCCTCGGTCTGCTCGCCGAAGGTGCCGTCCGCCGCGCCGGGGTCGTAGCCGGCAGCGGTCAGGGCCTGTTGGAGCTCGAGGACCACGGCGTCGTCGTTCTCGGCGTCGCGCTGGAGCTTCGTTCCTTCCGGAAGCGTGAATCCGGTGGCCCCGCTCGTCTCCGGCTGGGTCGTCGTCGGGGTCGTCGTGGTGGGCGTGGTCGGCTCCGTCGACGGCGTTGTCGTCGACGGCGTTGTCGTCGTCTGTGTCGTGGTCGTCGGCGTGGTCACGGGCTGGGAGACGGTGGTCGTCGCAGGCGTCCCGTCATCCCCGCCGAAAGCGATGAACGCGAACACCCCAGCGAGCACGGCCAGCGAGACGAGCACGACGACGGCGACGACGCGCCGCCGCGCGACGTCCGACCGGTCGGCCCCGGCGGTGCGGGCCGAGCGACGCGAGGCAGGCGCCACGGCGCGCTCGCCCTGCGGGCGCGGGAGCCTGGTGGTACGGGGACGAGGGCGATCGGGCAGGCGGAGTCGCGCCCTCGTCCCAGTCGTCGTCCGAGACGTTGCCGAGCCAGTCGTCGAGCGGGTCTTCGAGGCTCTCCGAGCCGGCCTCGCGGCCCGAGGAGCGCCGGGGACGTGTCTCGTTCACACCAGGAACGCTACGCCTTCCATCGGCGGCCACGCGTGTCGCCTACGCTCCTGGACGTCGATGCAGGCGCGTCTCCGACTCACCCGGCAGCAGATCCTGGCCTTCCGTCGCCGCGTCGGCGCGCTCGACGAGCGGATGCCGTATGCCACCACCTCGCTCGAGCGGGCGGCGTGCGCCGGACTGCAGGACAGCATGCCTCGGGCGGCGCTCCTCTCCCTGCACGCGCGCGTCGCGGGTATCGGGCCTTCGACGTTGGACGACCCTGCGCTCGCCCAGCTCTGGGGACCGCGCTACAACACGTACGTCGTCGCCCGGCGCGACTTCGCGCTCTTCTCACTCGGGCGGCTGCCCGACTCCGAGAAGGGTCGCCTGCGCGCCGAGCGCACGGCCGCGGCCCTCCACGCCCATCTCGACGGGCGACGCATGACCGACCGCGAGGCGGCGGGCGCACTGGGTCTCGGCAACTCGATCAGATACGCCGCGACGACCGGCACTGTCGAGATCCGCTGGCACGGCGCCCGTGCGCCGATCGTCTGGAGCGTCCCGGCGCCGGCCATCGGGCCGGCCGAGGCGTGCCGCGAGCTCGCCCGTCGCCACCTGCACGTCTTCGGCCCGACGACGGCGGGTGGGTTTGCCCGTTGGGCGGGCGCCTCCGCCCCGTCGGCTGCGGCCGCGTACGCGTCGCTCGAGGGATCCCTCGTGGCCGTCCGGTCGCCCCTCGGAGACGAGTGGCTGCTTGCGGAGGACGAGGCCGAAATGCGCGCTCCCGCGACCGCCTCGGCGCCCGCGCGCCTGCTGCCGAGCGGCGACGCGTACTTCCTCCTCGACCGCGCGGAGCGTGAGCTGCTCGTGCCTCGCGAGGAGCTGCGACAGCTGCTCTGGACCTCACGCGTGTGGCCCGGCGCCCTCCTCGTCGACGGCGAGATCCGCGGGACATGGAGACGCGCGAAGCACACGGTGCGCGTCGACGCGTGGGCACGTCTGTCGCGCCGTGTGCGCCAGGCGGTCGAGGCCGAGGCGAGCACGCTTCCGCTCCCGGGCGTCGAACGGACGACGGAGGTAGTTTGGGACGCGTGACGGTCGCCGTCGAGAAGATCAGCGACACCGTCTATCACCTGTCCGACGTCGTCGGCGGGCCGACGATCCTGCTCGGCGACGGCGTGATCGTGGTCGACGCCGGGGTCCCGGGAAGCGAGACGGCGATCCTCGCCGCCGTGGAGGAGCTCGGTCGTGATGCCGCCGACGTGACGGACATCGTCATCACGCACGCGGACGGCGACCATGTCGGCGGCCTCGCCGCGCTCGTCGAGGCGACCGGCGCGACCGTGTGGGCGCCGGCGCACGAGGCGGACGTCATCGAGGGCCTTGCCCCGGCGCGAAGCGGGGACGTCCAGCGTCGGACGGGCGTCGATCGCCGCTTCGAGCCGGGGGAGACGATTCCGCTCCACGGCGGCATCGAGACGCACGACACCCACGGCCACACGATCGGGCACGTCTCGCTGCTCCTTCCCGCGGAGCGCATCCTCATCGTCGGCGACGCGCTGAACAACCGCTCCGGTCTGGGCGGCTCCCCTCCCGAGAACACCGCGAACGCGGACGACGCGCGCGCCGCCGTAGCTGCGCTCGCGGCGCTCCGACCGGACACGATCGTCTTCGGTCACGGACCGTCGATCGTCGGCGACGCAGCGGAACGGCTCGAGGCATTCGACGCCTCGCTCGGCGGCTGAGCGCCGGACCTATGCGTGGAGCCGGCCGAGGAGCTCGGTGCTCGCCTCGACGAGGCGGTCGACCTCGCCGCGGTCGACGTTCGAGTTCGTGATCCCGTAGGCCCAGCGCCACTTGTCCTGGTCGAGGATGTCGCCGAGCGGCACGCCGGCGACCAGGTCGAGATCGTCGCTCGCGGGGAGGTAGCCGAGGTAGTCGTTCGTGTACGCCGCCGCGATCGTCGTGCCGAACGGGCTCGATGCCTTGATCCGCGAGCCCGGCTCGTTGAAGAGCTCGAACGAGTTCGCCGCGATCGCCGCGTCGCCCACCGCGAGGGCCTGGACCTCGGTGCGCACCGGGACGTCGGCGCGCTCGACCATGTCGGCGTACATCGTCAGGGCACCCCACATGTACGAGGCGGGGAACTGCTGCGCCGAGGTCATGGTGTGCACCTCCTGCGACCAGGTCTCCGGCCAGTCGGGCTGTGCGCCTGCCTCCCACGCCTCGGTCGCCTCGCGCAGCTCGTCGGCCGTGTAGTGGTGCCGGCGGCGGCGGAGATCGAGCCATTCGGCGCCTGCGGCGACGCGCGCGTCCGGCGACGGCTCTGCCCTGGCGTGCGCCTCGAGCGCCGCCTCGGCGAGCTTCTCGCCGAGCCAGTCGCGGCGTTCGTACGAGTGTCGGCTCGCGTCCCAGTTGCCGAACCACCAGTCGTCGAAGGGGGCGACGTCGCCCGCGCACCCCTGGACGAACAGGCACTCGACCCCCGGCAGCTCGGCCTCGACCGCCGCGCGCAGCGGTGCAGGGTATTCGGCGTCCCACTCGGTGGTGATGCCGCCGACCGTGATCGGATGGGCGGTGAAGTCGACGACGGCGGCGAGCGGCGCACCGCCGGTGTCGTCGACACGGATCACCGTCACGGCGTCGTCGACGGGCCTCTCGTGCCGCACCCGGTTGACGCTGAGACCCGGCGCGTGCGTCACGGCAGCGCCGACGTGCGCAGGCCGCAGCCGCCGGTGCGCGGCGAACACCGCGCCGGAAACCAGGTCGGGCAGCACCGCGGTGTAGGCCTCGAACCCGGCCGCGTCCTGGAGACCGGCGACGCCCGAGCCGCGCGAGAGGCTCGGCGCGCTGTGGCTGTGCGTCGCGTGGACGAGCACGGACTCGGGCGGGATCCCGGTCAGCTCCCTGACGCGCGCGCGGACGGCATCCGTCAGGTCACGGCCGGCGAAGACGAGGTCCATCGTCACGAGCGCCGCGGTGCGCTCTCCGTCCGAGAGGACGAGCGCCTGCGCGACGAGTGGCTCGCGCGCACCGCGCGAGAGGCAGCGCCGCGCGGCCCAGCAGCCCAATGGGAGCCCGAGCGGCGGCGTGATGTCGACGCGTGCGACTCCTGCCTGCAGCATCAGTAGAGCTCCTCCACCGTCGTCTCGCGCGCGATCACGGCGACGTTGTCGCCCTGATCGGTCGTCGCGATCGCGCGGACGACGAAGACGATGCCGTCGTTCTCCGCACATACGACGGCCGGCTCGCGATCGGGGCGCTCGAGGAAGTGGATCTGGCCGACGGGCTGGCCAATGACGACGCGCTCGCCGACGTCGACGAAGGTCTCCCAGAGGCCGCTCTCCGGCGCGAGCAGGTAGTTCTCGACGTCGGTCGCCCGGCCGATGATCCCCGGGACGTCGCGGGTCGTGGCCTCGCCGCGCAGCACGCCGACGTGCCGCAGCACGTTCGCGAGGCCCGACTGCGCGACGCGGTGCGTCGCAGCGGTGACGTGGCCGCCTCCGCCGAGCTCCGTCGAGACGACGAGCTTGCCCTGCCGCTCCGCCTCACCGACGAGCAACCCGGTGCCCGCGATGTCGATGTAGACGAAGTGGTGCTCGGTGCCCCAGGCGAGCATCGCGTCGACCATCGCGCGCCGCTGGACGGGGTCGTCGACCCAGTGCATCTCCGACCACGGCGGGCAGAGGCCGCTGCGACCGCCCGAGTGCATGTCGACGACGACATCCGCGAGCGGGAACAGCACCGTCGAGAAGAAGTGCGCGAGCTGCTGGTCTGCCGGGCCGCCCGCGTCGCCCGGGAACGAGCGGTTGAAGTTGACGCCGTTCGGCCAGAGCCGCGTGTACGCGCGCGACGCATCCGGCGAGGCACACGGGACAACGATCAGCCGGCCCGTGACGTCGTCCGGCTGCGTCTCCCGGGCGAGCCGGAGCGCGGCGATCTGCCCCTCGGGCTCGTCGCCGTGGACACCTCCGACGACGACGGCCGTCGGCCCCTGGGCGGGGCCGTGGACCGAGACGATCGGGACGAAGAGGTGCGACCAGCCGCTCGTGTTGTTCGAGCGCGGCAGCTCGAGCCGGCCCACGTGCTTCCCGGGCTCGGAGAGGTCGATCGAGCAATGAACGGGCGAGGTCGCCACCCGGTTGGCGATTGTAGACAATCGGCGTATAGTTGACAATCACCGTCAGCCGAATCGAGGGAGCACGCGTTGAAGATCACCCAGGTCGAGGCCATCATCCTGCGCCAGCCGAGGGTGGACGACGGGATCGCCGACGGCAGCCAGGACGATCTCGTGATCAAGATCTCGACCGACGAGGGCATCGTCGGTATCGGCGAGGTCGACTCGGCTCCCGAGGCCGTTGCCGCCCTCGTCGAGCGGCCGAGCTCCCATGCGATCGCCGGCTCGCTCCACGACCTGCTGGTCGGCGAGGACCCCCGCGACGTCGAGCGGCTCTGGTGGAAGATGTACCGCGGGCTGATCTACATCGGGCGCCGCGGGATCGCCCTCCACGCCCTCTCGGGCATCGACATCGCGCTCTGGGACATCAAGGGCAAGGCCGAGGGCAAGCCCGTCCACGAGCTGCTCGGCGGCGCGAAGCATGACCGCGTGCGGGCATACGCGTCCATGCTGATGCCGGACACGCCCGGGGAGACGGCGGAACGCGTCGGGAAGCTCTGCGACGACGGCTTCACGGCCGTGAAGCTCGGTTGGGGGCCTCTCGGCAAGGACCCCAAGCACGACGTCTTGCTCGCCACGGCTGCGAAGGAGGCGGCGGGAGAGGCCGAGATCCTGATCGACGCCGGCTTCGGCTACGGCAGCGACGCGAAGACCGCGATCGGCGTCGCGCGCGAGCTCGAGCAACTCGGGGTCTTCTGGCTGGAGGAGCCCTTCGACCCGGACGAGTACGAGGCGTACGCCGAGCTCGCGGACACGGTCGACATCCGCGTCGCGGCGGGAGAGCAGGATACGACCGTGTGGGGCTTCCGCGAGCTGATCGAGCGGGGCCACGTCGACCTCGTCCAGCCCGATGTGACGCGCTGCGGCGGCATCACGGAGTGGCTCCGGATCGCCGAGCTCGCCCGCGAGCACGGCGTCGAGACCGTCCCGCACGCATGGAAGAGCGGGATCATCAAAGCGGCCTCGCTCCAGTGCAATGCGGTGATCCCCGACGCGCTGTTCCAGGAGTACTGCGTCGCCGACACCCCGATCAACCAGACCCTGACGCACGAGCGGCTGCCGCTCGAGGACGGCGGCTTCGTCCGTGTCCCGACGGCGCCGGGCATCGGCGTCACGCTCGACGACGAGGTCGTCGAGCGCTACCGCGTCAACTGAGAGACGAGAACGGAGGCCACAATGGCCGTCACCCCCGACACCGACCTCGCCGCGCGTGCCGCGGCCGTCATCCCGGGCGGCGTCAACAGCGGACAGCGGCGCGTCCCGGGCCTCGAAGACCTCGTCGTCACCGCCACGAGCGGCGCGACGTTCACCGACGCCGAGGGGCGGACGTACACCGACTACCACGCGGCCTTCGGGCCCCCGCTCCTCGGACACAACGATCCCGACGTCGACGCCGCGGTCGCCGCGACGGCGCGCTCCGTCGGGTTGATGGGTGTCGGCGTGACGCCGGTCGAGATCGAGCTTGCGGAGCGGCTCTGCGAGCTCGTTCCGTCGGTCGAGCGCGTGCTCCTCACCGAGACGGGGAGCGAGGCGACCTTCCACGCGATCCGCGTCGCGCGCGCGGCGACGGGCCGCCGCTACGTGATCAAGTTCCAGGGCTGCTACCACGGCTGGCACGACGCGGTCGCGATGAACGTCATCTCGCTGCCGGAGAACGTCGGGCGCCACGACCCGCTTTCGAAGGGTGTCCTCCCAGAGGTCACCGAGGCGACGATCGTCTGCCGCTTCAACGACGCCGACGACGTCGAGCGCGCGCTCACCGACCACGACGTCGCGGCCATCATCCTCGAGCCGATCCCGCACAACATCGGTGCGGTGCTGCCCGCGGAGGGGTTCCTCGAGCGCCTGCGCGAGCTCGCGACGAAGCACGGAACCGTCCTCATCTTCGACGAGGTGATCACGGGCTTCCGTCATGCGCTGGGTGGCTACCAGTCGATCGCAGGCGTGACGCCGGACCTGACGACGCTCGGCAAGGCGATGGGGAACGGCTGGCCGATCTCCGCGCTCGGGGGCTCGGCGGAGCTGATGGACATGTTCTCGACCACGCCGGGCCGCCCCGCCTTCTTCGCCGGCACCTTCAACGGCCATCCGCCGACCGCCGCCGCGGCGCTTGCGACGATCGAGAAGCTCCAGCGCGAGCCGGTGCACGAGCACGTCTTTCGCCTCGGCGAGCGGACGCGCGCGGGGCTGGCCGCGCTGTACGCGCGGCTCGGGGTGACAGCGGTCGTCTCCGGCTACGGCTCGGTCTTCCTGACGTACTTCCTCGATGGCCCTGTGCGGAGCTACGACGACCTGCTCGCGAACGACGTGGACCTGTTCGTCGGCTACCGGCGAGAGCTGATGAAGGAGCGCATCTTCGAGCTGCCGTTGAACCTGAAGCGCTCGCACTTCTCGTACGCGCACACGGACGCCGACGTCGACCGCCTGCTCGAGGCGACGGAGGTCGCGGTCACGCGATTCCTGGAGACCCGCCCGTGATCGACTCGCCCGTCGGGTGCACGATCGACTTCTCGCGTCAGGGGAAGCAGGTCGGCCACCTCTCGCTCGCGAAGATCACGAACACCGCCGGCTGGGCGAGCACGTTCGTCCACATCGCCCAAGTCGCGAACGGCGACGGGCCGACGGTGCTCGTCCTCGCCGGGAACCACGGTGACGAGTACGAGGGCCAGGTCGCCGCCCTGCGGCTCCTGCAGGAGCTGCAGCCCGAGCAGGTGTCGGGGCGCGTGATCGTGGTCCCCGTCCTCTCACCCGCCGCGTCGAAGGCGAACACGCGCAACTGGCCCTCGGGCGCGAACTTCAACCGCTCGTTCCCCGGCAACCCCGAGGGCCCTCCGAACGAGCAGCTCGCCGACTACCTCACGCGTGTCCTGTTCCCGCTGGCCGACGTCGTGATCGACATGCACTCCGGCGGGCGCAGCGCCTGGTTCCTGCCCTGCTCGCACATGCACGTCGTCGACGACCCCGCCCAGCGCAGGGCGATGCTCGAGGGCATGGAAGCGTGGAACTCCGACTGGCATTTCCTCTACATCGACGTGAACGGGCACGGGCTGCTCCCCGTCGAGGCGGAGAACCAGGGGAAGCTCGTGATCACAACCGAGCTCGGCGGCGGCGGCCGCGTCCCCGCGCCCGTCCACCGGCTCGCCTGGAGCGGCCTTCAGAACGTCCTCCGCCACGTCGGCGTCCTCGAGGGCGAGGCGCAGACCCGTGCGTCGCTCGGCCTCCCACCGGCGGTGATCCTCGACGGGCGCGATCCCGCGACGATCGTCGTGTCGCCCGAGGACGGCCTCTTCGAGGCGCTCCTCGAGCCGGGCGACCCCGTCTCGGCCGGGCAGCCGGTCGGGCGCCTCTGGTTCATCGACCGCCCCGACCGGCCTCCCGTCGAGATCGAGGCGCCGATGGACGGCTACGTCGTCGTGACGAAGGCGATCCCCCCGACCGAGCAGGGCGACTGCGTCTTCGTTCTCGGTGTGCCGATCGACCGCTCCGCGCTCCTTTGAGCGACTGCTGCTGATGCTCGCCCGGCTCGGCGGACGCACGTTCGCGAGCCTGAGGCACCGCGACTACCGCCTCTACTTCGCGGGCAACGCGGTCTCGTTCGTCGGGACGTGGATGCAACAGATCGCGGCGTACTGGCTCGTGCTCGACCTGACTGGCTCGCCCTTGGCCGTCGGCGCGCTCGCACTCGTGCAGACGCTCCCGGTCACGGCGTTCGCGCTGGTCGGAGGCGCCGTCGCCGACCGGGTCGACCTGCGGCGGATGGTGATCGCCTGCGAGTCGGTGCTCGCGACCGTCGCCGTCCTCCTCGCCGTGCTCGCCCTCACGGGCACGATCGCCGTCTGGCAGCTCTACGCGCTCGGGCTCGTGCAGGGCTGTGCGCTCGCGCTCGATGCGCCGGCCCGCCACACGCTCGTGTTCCGGATCGTCGGCCGGGACGACCTCGCGAACGCCGTCGCGCTCAGCTCGAGCCTCGGGACGACTGCCAGAATGGTCGGGCCTGCGATCGGCGGGCTCGTGGTCGCGGCGGCCGGTCCAGGTGTTGCGTTCGCCGGCAACGCGGTGAGCTACACCGTTGCGATCGGCGCCCTGCTCGCGATGCGGATCGCGCCTGCGCCGACGACCCGCGGCGCGGCCACACCGGTGCTGGCGGGTGTGGCGGAGACGTTCCGCTTCGCGTTCGGCCAGACGCGTGTCACGGTGACGTTCCTCTGCGTGCTGCTCGTGAGCATGTTCGCGTTCAACTTCGACGTGCTGCTTCCGCTCGTCGCGAGGCTCACGCTCCACGAGGGCGCCGAAGTGTTCGGCCTGATCGCGTCCGTGTTCGGCGCGGGAGCCCTCTGCGGTGCCCTGATCCTCGCGACCGTTTCGCGCGCCCGCCTGGCGCTCGTGCTGGCAGGCGGCGCCGGCTTTGGCGCCTTCCAGCTGCTTCTCGCGCCGCAGAGCTCGCTCGCCGCCGTCTGCCTCGTGCTGTTCGTGATCGGGGTGTTCTACGTCCTCTGGGGATCGTCGGCGCTCGCGGTGCTGCAGCTCGCCGCGCCGGACCACCTCCGCGGCCGTGCCGCCAGCCTCTACATCTTCGGGTTCCAGGGCGGCGCTCCGCTCGGGGGACTGTGGGCCGGCTGGCTCGTCTCCGCGGGCGGGACCGAGCTCGCGTTCTACGTGGCGGGGACGATCGCGCTCGCAGTCGTCGCGGGCGGCGCACTTGTGCTCGCGCGCGTGCCGACACGACCGATGCGGGCCGGGCCGATCACGTAGCGGCGGCGACGACGCCGGCGATCAGCCCGGCGGCGCGCTCGATCTCGTCGTCGCCGATCAGGCGATGCGTGACGAACCGCATCGTGCTCGGGTCGAACGACATCGCGCGCACGCCCGCCTCGTCGAGGAGGGCGACCAGCGTCGCCGCATCGGCTCCCGTCCCCGTGACGTCCACGAGGACGATGTTCGTCTCGACCGGGTCGTTCCGGAGCGCGAGACCGGCGATGGCGGAAAGCTGCGCCGCGAGCTCGCGCGCGCGTCGGTGGTCGTCGGCGAGGCGCTCGACCATGGTGTCGAGCGCGACGAGCCCCGCGGCGGCGGCGATGCCCGCGCGGTGCACCGTGGCGCCGCCGAGCCGGTGGAGGATCGTCGTCGCTCGCTCCGACCACCGCCTCACTGCCGGCGAGGAGCGCCCCGAACGGCGCCGAGAGGCCCTTGTTCAGCGACAGGGCGACCGAGTCGGCCGGGCCGGCGAGCTCCGCCAGCGGGACCCCGAGCGCGACCGCCGCATTCGCGAGCCGCGCGCCGTCGACGTGCACACGGCAGCCGTGCCGCGTCGCAGCTGCGGCGAGCGCCTCCGTCAGGCCGGCCGAGAGGACCGTCCCGCCGGCGCGCGTGTGTGTGTTCTCCAGCACGAGCAGCGCGGCGCGGCTCTCCCCGATCTCCTGCTCCACCGCGTGCGGGTCGGGGCGCCCGCCCGGCGCGAGCACCGGTCTCGGCTCGAGCCGCGCGATCTCCGCGATCGCCATGCCCTCGGACGAGAGGACGTGCGACGAGGTCTCCAGCACGACGCGGTCGCCCGGCTCGCAGAACGTCAGCAGGGCGACGAGGTTCGCCATCCCGCACGTCGGCGCCCAGATCGCCGCCGGCTTGCCGAGGAGCGCCGCGCCGCGCTCGCAGAGAAGGTTGAGCGAAACGTCCTCGCCGAACCTCGGCCAGCCGAGCTCGGCCCGGCGCATCGCCTCCCACATCGCGTCCGTCGGAACGGCGCAGAGGTCGGAGCGGAGGTCGATCACGCCCGGAGCAGGTGCCGCCCCGGCCTCGCTCCCGTGTGCTCGCCGCCGTCAACCACCGCGACGCCGTTGACAAGGACGTGCTCGACGCCCGTCGCGTAGTGGTGCGGGTCGTCGACGGTGGAGACCTCGTCGAGCCCCTCGTAGTCGAGTACGACGACGTCCGCGGCGTAGCCCGCCCGCAGGAGGCCGCGATCCCACATGCCGAAATGCGCGGCCGGCATGCTCGTCATCTTGCGGATCGCGTCCTCGAGCCGCAGCGTCCGGTTCCTCTTGACGTGGTGCGCGAGGTAGTGGATGTGCCCCGAGTATCCGAGCGGGTGGCGAAGCGCATCCGCGAGCGGGCCTTCCTCGGTCACGGTGAACGTGTCGACGCCGAGGCAGAAGAGTGGGTGCGAGATCATCTCGGCCATGTGCTCGTCCGTGAAGAGCCGGCCCACGACGATGATGCTCTCGTAGGCCTCGCCCGCGTCGACGAGCACGTCGAAGTAGCAGTCCCACGGGTCCATGCGCGCCAGGTCGGAGATCTCCGCGAACGTGAGACCGTCCCACTCGGGGTGCTGCTCGCTCGTCTGCAGGCGGACGCGGTCCCATTCGCCCTTGTGGATGAAGCGCCAGTAGCGGTCGCACTCGTTCCGTAGCCGCGCGCGGGTGTCCTTGTCGGCGAGCCGCGCGAGGGCGGCCTCGGTGCCGTCGGCGCTCACCCACGGCGGCAGGATCCCGGCGAGCGAGCCGAGCCCGTCCAGGAACGGCGTCGTGTCCGCGAGCACGTCCATCCCCTGCTCCCGCGCCGCCGCCATCATCTCCACTGCGCGCTCCCAGCCCCGCTCCGGCGCGTTCGTGTTGTGGCGGACGTTCAGATGTGAGATCTCTGCGCGGATCCCACCTGCGCGAGCGACGTCGAGGAACTCGCCGATCGCATCGAGGATGCCGGAGTCCCGGTTGCGGACGTGGCTCGTGTAGATGCCGTCGTACTCGCCCGCGATCGCGTTCAACCGCTGCAACTCCTCGATCCGCGCCTCGCGGCCGGGGTTGAACTCGAGGCCGGTCGACATCCCGAGGGCGCCGGACTCCATCGCCTCCCGCATGAAGCGGTCCATCAGCGCGGACTGCTCGTCGGTCGGGTCCGGGCCGGACACACCCGCCGAGAGCCGGATCGCGTTGTGCCCTACGAACCACGCGAGGTTGGGCGAGTGACCGACGCCGGCGAGGAAGTCGAGGTGCTCCCCGAACGACGACCACGGCACGGTCGGGCCGTCGTAGCCGAAGGTGAAGAGCCGCGCGCTCATGAACTCGCGCGAGTGGTCGGTGACGGGCGCGTAGCTCCAGCCGCAGTTCCCGACGACCTCCGTGGTGACGCCCTGCCGGATCGTGCTCTCGGCGTTCGGGTTCGCTAGGAGCGAGAAGTCGGAGTGGCTGTGCGGGTCGACGAAGCCGGGGCAGACGACCTTGCCCGCGGCGTCGATCACGCGCGCCGCGGACTCCTCCGGCGCAAGGCGCCCGACCTCGACCACGCGGCCGCCCTCGATCGCGACATCGCCGAGGAACGGCGGGCTGCCGGTCCCGTCGACGACCCAACCGGAGCGGATGAGGACGTCGGCCGGCACCTACAGACCTCCGCCGACCGAGGGGCCGAGGCGCGGGTCGAGGATGTCGCGAAGGCCGTCGCCGAGGAAGTTGAAGCCGAGGACGACGAGCATGATCGCGGCGCCGGGGAAGACCGAGAGCCACCACGCGGCATCGATGTACGAGCGCGCCGTATTGAGCATCCCGCCCCACGACGCCTCGGGCGGCTGCGTCCCGAGGCCGAGGAAGCTCAGCGCCGCCTCGGCGAGAATCGCGCTGCCGAGGTAGACGGTCACGAGCACGATCAGCGGCGCGACGATGTTCGGCAGCAGGTGCCGCGTCATCACGCGGCGGCCGGAGGCGCCGAGCGCGCGGGTCGACTCGATGTACGGGAACCCCATCACCTCGAGCACCGACCCGCGCACGACGCGAGCGATCGCCGGGGTGAACACGATCCCGATCGCGATCATCGCGTTGCGCCGGCTCGGCCCGAGGAGCCCGGCGATCACGATCGCGAAGACGAGGCCCGGCAGCGCGAACATGAGATCGACGAGGCGCATCAGGATGCCGTCCACCCAACCCTTGTAGAAGCCGGCGACCAGGCCGAGCAACGTCCCGGCAACGAGCGCGATCCCGACGGCGATGAACCCGACCTGCAGCGAGACCGTCGCCCCGTGGATGATCCGGGCGAGCTCGTCCCGCCCCAGCTCGTCCGTGCCCATCGGGTGCGCCCAGCTCGGCGCCTGCAGGCGATCCGAGTCCTGCGCGTCGGGGTCGAGCGTCCAGATGTACTTTCCGAACACCGCAATGAAGACGTTGAAGAGGACGATCCCGGCCCCGATCAGGCCGATCGGGTTGCGCCACTTGCCGAGGAACGAGAGCCGCTGTCGCGGCATCGCAGTCCAGTGGCCGAAGGCGTCGGCAACTGCCTCGGTCGCGAGCAGGGGCGGCTCGCGCGGCTCGAGCCCCGGATTGCTCATCCGTGCGAGATCCTCGGGTCGAGCCAGCCGTAGACGACGTCGACGACCGTGTTGGAGACGACGAAGATGACCGCGATCAGGAGCGTCGCGCCCTGGACGACGGGGTAGTCACGGTTGAAGATCGCATTCAGCAGCACGTAGCCGACTCCGGGCAGGCCGAAGATGATCTCCACGATCGCCGCGCCACCCATCAGGATCCCGATCTCGAAGCCGATGATCGTCACGACCGGGATCAGTGCGTTCCGGAGCGCGTGGCGGTACACGACGAGGCGATGTTTGACCCCCTTCGCACGCGCGGTGCGCACGTAGTCCTGGCCCAGCACCTCGAGCATCGTCGCTCGCACCATCCGCATCACGATCGCGAGGGTGAACACCGAGATCGAGATCGCCGGCAGGATGAACTGGCTCAGGTTCGTGAGCGGGTCGTCGAAGAACTTGACGTACGTGATCGGCGGCACCCAGCCGAAGACCCGCGATGTGAATAACAGGAGCAGGGTGGCGAGCCAGAAGCTCGGGATGCTGATCCCGACGAGGCCGCCGACGCGCGCGCCGTAGTCGCTCACCGAGTCGCGGCGCACGGCGGAGATCACCCCCAGCGGGACACCGATCAGCGTTGCGATCAGGAGCGCGAGGATCATCAGCTCGAGCGTGATGGGCACCGCGCGCGAGAGCACGTCGGCGACCGGCTCGGTATTGCGGTAGGACTCGCCGAAGTCGCCCGTGAGGACGCCCGAGGCCCAGCTCCAGTACTGCTCGGGATAGGAGCCGGTCAGCCCGAGCTGCTCCCGCACCTGGTCCTTCTGCTCCTGGGTCGCGACGGCGTCGCCGCCGAGGAGGACGTCGACGATGTCGCCCGGCATCAGCCGGACCATCAGGAAGATGATGATCGAGATTCCGATGATCGTCGGGATCATCAGGAGGAAGCGGCGTCCGACGAATCCGAGCATTCAGCTCCGGACCGGAGGGGTCTGGTGGTTCATCGGTGACCTGTGCACGTTGCGTTGCGACCGGAGGCCGGCTTCGCCGGCCGGGAGGTCAATGTCGGTGTGTCCCATGCAATCAGCGGAAGGAGGGGGCCCGTGGGGGAACCATGTGGTTCCCCCACGCTAGAAGGAGGGGGCTGGTGGGGGAACCATGGGTTCCCCCACCTTTCACTCCACCCAGGCGGTCTTGAGACCGGTGTTGAAGTCGCTGAACGCGACGTACATGTTCTTGACGCGCTTGCGCACGACCTGGAACTTGGAGACTGCCACGAGCGGGACCTGCAGCAGCTCGGTGAGCAGGATCTTCTGGAGCTCCTTGTACATCGCGAGGCGCTTCTTGTCGTCGAGCGTGATGAAGCCGTTGCCGACGAGCCGCCACATCCTCACGTTCTTGTACTGGGGGTACCAGACCTTGTAGATGGCGTTCGCCGGGTTGAACTCCGACGTGTAGCCGTCCACATCGCCGCGCATGCCGCGCGCCGTCAGGTCCCAGTCGAACCGGCCGGCGCCGTTGTTGGTGGCGAACGTCCCGGGCTCCTCGGCCTTGATGTTGACGTTGATCCCGATCTGGTCGAGCTGCGACTTGATCACGGCTGCGACCTGGCCGAAGTCGAGCGGTGTCGAGAAGGTCGACATCGTCACCTCGAAGCCGTTCCCGAAGCCGGCCTGCCGCATCAGCGTGCGGGCCTTCGCAAGGTTGAACTTCTCGTAGTTGTTGCGCAGCTCAGCGCGGGTCAGCGGCCAGGGTCCGTAGCCGGGCGGCACGTGGCCCGAGAACTCGCCGAAGCCGTTGTACACGCGGTCGATGATCTGCTGGCGGTTGATGGCGAAGTTCACGGCCTGCCGGACACGCACGTCGTGCCACGGCTTGTCCTCTCCGGCCTTCTGCGTCATCTGCAGCTCGCGGAAGGCGGCCGTGAGGCCGCGGAGCACCGTGAAGTTGCTGTTGCCCTGGAACGTCTTCGCACCGTCGGCCGAGAGGGTCGCCCCGTCGATCGCCCCCGCTCGCAGCGCGGCGATCCGGGCCTGCTCGTCCGGCATCGTCGGCAGCGAGAGCTGACTCAGGTACGGGAGCCCCTTCTTGCGGTAGTTGGTGTACGCCTGGTACTCGGTGCCCTGGCCCGGCGTGAAGCTGGTGAGGCGGAACGGCCCCGTGCCGATCCCCTCGCGGCCGGCGTTGACCTGCTGGTACATGCCCTCGGGCACGATCGCCGAGTAGCGCGTCCACGCGAGGAACCCGAAGAGGCGGGCGTCAGGCTTCTTCAGCTTGATCCGCACGACGTACTTGCTCCGCACCTCGGCCGACTCGATCGACGGAACCTGGTTGACCGTCGTCACCGAGCCGGGAAGCGGCGGGTTCAGCCACCCCTCGACCGAGTACTTCACGTCGGCCGCGGTGACCTCCTTGCCGTTGTGGAAGCGAATGCCGCGCTTGAGCGTGAAGTCGACCGTCTTCGGGTCGACGACTTTCCAGCTCTGGGCGAGCGCCGGACGCTGGTTGAGCTTTGCGTCCCACTCGATCAGGGACTCGTACATCGGCTCCTTGCCCCAGTGGTTCGAGGTGAGGATGGCGCCGAACGGTGCGATGTGCACCGGGTCCTGCTCCAGGGCGAACGTGAGCTTGCCGCCCTTCTTCGGCGTGGCTCCAATGCGCTTCGGGGCTGCCGCCGCCGCGCCCGCCAGCGAGCCGGCGGCCACGGCACCCGCACCGACGACGCCGGCCTTCACGAGCAGATCGCGACGGTTCAGACCGTTGCCTCCGCTCTCGTCCACTGTCGGAGTCTCCGACACGTCGATCCCTCCTTCCCTCGGTCGTCAGAGGATCTGACCGACCCTCGGTGCCTCTCCTTGGATGTCGTCATAGAAGACGGATTCACGGACCTGGTTGTTTGCGAGCCGGTCCATCGCAACGCGGTCGAGCTCGACGCCGAGCCCCGGCGAGCGGGGCACGGCGAGCAGGCCGTCGGACATGTCGAGGGGCTGCGTGAGGACGTCCTCGCTTTGCAGGGGGTAGTGGGTGTCGCTCGCGAACGCGAAGGTCGAGGTAGCGGCCGCGAGGTGGGCGTTCGCGATCGTGGCCGGCCCTAGCTCGGCCCAGCTGCCGATCGCGCACCACTTGCCGGCCGCCTCGGCGATCGCGGCGATCTGGCGGGCCCGCGTGAGCCCACCCGCCTCGGACGGATAGATGACGAAGACGTCGCAGGCGTCTTGCTTGACGAGCTCGAGCGCGGAGCGGACGTCCGTGCACGCCTCGTCGGCCGCGATCGGAACCGCGACCGAGCGACGCACCTGGGCGAGCCCCGCGACGTCGAAGTCGGGGACCGGCTGCTCGACGTACTGGAGGTCGAACTGCTCGAGCCCGCGGATCCACTTGATCGCGGCGGGCACGCTCCAGATCATGTTCGCGTCGATCCGTAGCTTGACGTCCGGCCCGACGGCGTCGCGGATCGCCGCGATCGCGTCGTGATCCTGGCCGAAGTCGCGGCCGACCTTGAGCTTGAGCTCCGTGTAGCCGGCATCCACGAAGGCCTTCGCCTTGCGGGCGTTCGCCTCGGGCTCGTCGATGAAGAGGTAGCCGACGACCGGGACGCGGTCGGAGCAGACGCCGCCGAGCAGCTCCACGACGGGAGCGCCGAGCGCCTTCCCCTTCAGGTCGAGCAGCGCGATCTCGAGGCCGGAGATCGCGTACGCGGCGATGCGGTTCCAGTTGCGCGAGAACTCCTCCATGCGATGGACGAGCCACTCGGTGCGCAGCGGGTCCTGCCCCACGAGGAACTGCGTGAGCTCCTGCTCGATGACGGTGCGGATCGTCGGCAGCGTCGGCCCGGGCGCCTCGCCGATCCCGCAGATCCCCTCGTCCGTGAGCACCTCGACGACGAGGCCGGAGGCGGATTGACGGACTCCGCCCGGCCAGGTCAACGGCTCGCGCATGGACGTCCGCACCGCAGTCGTGGTGACACTGGTGATCTGCACGGGCGTCCGGCTAGACTAGGCACGCGATGGTCGATTGTCAACCATCCGTCGATTGTCGACAATCACCGGAAATCGGCATGCCGCTGAGAGGAGTCCGCCTTCCTCGCGATCTGGCACGACATCGAGGAGCACGGCGAGGTCGAGTACGACGACTGGCACACGCGAGAGCACATGCCTGAGCGGGTTGCTATCCGGGGGCGCTCCGCCGCCTCGCGCCGCGCCTCGGGCAGGTGCACCTCTCCGATGCCAGTGCGAAGCGCTGGGCCCACGAGCCCGTCGGCCTCGGCACCGTGGACTTCGCGACGATCTTCCGGACGCTCGACGAGATCGCGTTCGACGGCGCATGCATCCTGGAAGTCGTGACTTCGACGCCGCTTCCCGACATCGAGGCCTCGCTGGCCGCGCTCGCGTCGGCCGGCCCTGCGAAACTGCCACTGGTCGACACGGGCCGGACGGGCTAGACTCCGCGACGATGCTCGATTGTCAACGATCGAACGATTGTCAACAATTACGCAGGGTGGAGACGACAGAGGGATCGTGAGCGTCGAACCGCAGGACAGCCCGAGCGCCCCTCGCGCTGCAGCGCCGCGCAAGGCAGCGCCGCGCGGGCAGCAGGTGGTCGAGGCGCTCCGCAGCGCGATTGTCGCGGGCCGCTACGAGCCCGGCGAGCGACTGATCGAGACGAGCCTCTCCGAGGAGCTCGGCACGAGCCGCGGCCCCGTCCGCGAGGCGCTCCGGCAGCTCGAGAACGAAGGCCTGGTGATGTCGTTCCCGTATCGCGGGGCGGTCGTGCTCGGCGTCTCCGACGAGGAGGTTCAGGAGGTCCTGATCCCGATCCGCCTGACGCTCGAGCGCTACAGCTTCGTCCACGCCGCGACGCGGATGACCGACGCCGACTTCGCCGAGCTGGGCAAGGAGATCTGGGTGATGGAGCAGGCGGCGAAGACGGGTGACCTCGAGAAGATGGTCGAGGCCGACCTGCGTTTCCACGACGTCGTCATCTCGAGCTCCGGGCAGCCGCACACGGTGCAGGTCTGGCGCACGATCTTCCCGCGCATCCGCGGGTACTTCCTGCGCTACGGCCGCAACCAGAGCCTGGAGACGATGGTGGCGGAGCACCGCGAGCTGCTCGAGGCGCTCCAGACCCGGGATCCGGACGTGATGATCGCGCAGCTCGAGAGTCACATCGCGGTGCGCCCGCCCACCGCGGCCGCGAAGCGCGCTCGTGCCCGCGGCGGCAAGGCGGCGCCCGCGTCGTGACGGAGCCCCTGCTCCGGGTCGAGGCCCTCCGCACGGGCTTCGCGACGGCGGGCGGGCTCCTTCGCGCCGTGGACGGCGTCGATCTCGAGCTGGCCGCGGGCGGCACGCTCGGCGTCGTCGGCGAGTCGGGGAGCGGCAAGTCGGTGACCGCGCTCTCGATCATGCGGCTCGTCGACCGGCCCGGCCGCGTCGAGCCCGGCTCGAAGATCCTCTTCGAGGGCCGCGATCTCGCGAAGCTCTCCGAGAACGAGATGAGCGCGATCCGGGGGAACGACATCTCGATGATCTTCCAGGAGCCGATGACGTCGCTGAATCCCGTGTTCACCGTCGGCAACCAGATCGCGGAGGCCGTCGAGCTCCACCAGGGGCTCGGTACGCGGGACGCGACGGCGCGCGCCGTGGAGATGATGCGGCTGGTCGGCATCCCGTCCGCCGAGCGGCGAGTCGACGACTACCCGCACCAGATGTCCGGCGGCATGCGCCAGCGCGTGATGATCGCGATGGCGCTCGCCTGCAACCCGAAGCTCCTGATCGCGGACGAGCCGACGACGGCCCTCGACGTCACGGTGCAGGCGCAGATACTCGAGCTGATGAAGGACCTGCGTGAGCGCCTCGGGATGGCGATCCTCCTGATCACGCACGACCTCGGCGTGGTCGCCGAGATGGTCGACGAGGTGGCCGTCATGTACGCCGGGCGCATCGTCGAGCGCGGCCCGGTGGCGGACGTGTTCGCGGAGCCGCAGCATCCGTACACCGAGGCGCTGCTCCGGTCGATCCCGCGGGTCGGGATGCGCTACACGCAGCCGCTCGAGGCGATCCGCGGCATGGTGCCGAGCCCGCTGGACTGGCCGGCGGGTTGCCGCTTCGCGCCGCGCTGCGACTACGCCTTCGACCGCTGTCAGACCGAGGATCCATGGCTCCTCCCCGTGCCGCCTCAGGAGTCCGCATGCTGGCTCTGCGAGGACGGGCGTCGGGTCTCGGGTGTCAGCAGGGTGGCAGGGTGAGCGCGGCCGAGACACCGACGGGCGACATCCTCCTCGAGGCACGCGGGGTGACGAAGTACTTCCCGGTGAAGAAGGGGTTCCTCAAGCGCACCGTCGGCCAGCTGAAGGCCGTCGACGGCGTCGACCTCGACGTCTACCGGGGCGAGACGGTCGGGCTCGTCGGCGAGTCGGGCTGCGGCAAGTCAACCCTGGGCCGGACGCTTCTGCGGCTGCTCGAGCCGACGTCCGGGACGATCCGGTTCGACGGCGACGACGTGACGACGCTGGGCAGGTCCGACCTCAAGGCCGCGCGGCGGCACATGCAGATCGTGTTCCAGGATTCGGTGGGCTCGCTCGACCCCAGGATGACGGTGAGGCAGCTCGTCGGCGAGGGGCTCAGGATCCACGGCTTCGGGAGCCGCTCCGCACGCGAGGCGGCCGTGCTCGACATGCTGGAGCGCGTCGGCCTGCCGCGCGAGGCCGCCGACCGGTATCCGCACCAGTTCTCCGGCGGGCAGCGACAGCGGATCGGCCTGGCGCGCTCCCTCGTCCTACAGCCGAAGTTCATCGTCGCGGACGAGCCCGTCTCCGCGCTCGACGTGTCGATCCAGTCGCAGGTGCTCAACCTCCTCGTCGACCTGAAGCAGGAGTTCGACCTCACCTATCTCTTCGTCGCCCACGACCTCGCGGTCGTCGGCTACATCTCCGACAGGGTCGCTGTGATGTACCTCGGCCGGATCGTCGAGCTCGCGACCTCGGACGACCTCTTCGCGCGGCCCCTCCATCCCTACACGCAGGCGCTCCTCTCGGCGAATCCCGAGCCCGAGCCGGGCCGCAAGCGGGACCGCATCGTGCTGACCGGCGACGTGCCGAGCCCGATCGACCCACCCTCGGGCTGCCGGTTCCGGACGCGCTGCCCGATCGCGCAGGCGATCTGCGCGGAGGTCGAGCCCCCGCTCGCGGACCACACCGCGGGCCACCTCGCCGCCTGTCACTTCGCCGGCACCGCGATCGACGCGGCTGCCTGACCGCCGGCGCGCGACGTGAGCCAATTGCGCGACGTCCGGCTGCTCCACGACCAGCGCGTCCCGACGCGTGACGGCATCACGCTCTCCGCCGACGTCTACGTCCCGCTCGGCGCGCAGGGGCTCCCGACGATCGTCCAGTGGACGCCGTACGAGTCGACGCGGGAGCGCTTCGTCGCATGGGGCGTCTGGTTCGCGCAGCGCGGGTACGCGGCCGTGGTCGTCGACGTCCGCGGCCGGTACGAGTCCGAGGGAACGTTCACCGCCTGGGAGATGGACGGCGTCGACGCCCACGACACGCTCACCTGGGCGGCCGCGCAGCAGTGGTCGAACGGCCGGATCGGCACCTGGGGCCGCAGCTACGGCGGGCTCGTCCAGTGGCAGCTCCTCCACCTCGGGCACCCGAACCTCGGCTGCGCCGCGCCGCAGGTGATCCACGACGACTACTTCTGGGACGGCTACTGGACGGGCGGCGCGTTCCAGCTCGCGCTGACGCTCGGCGCGGCGGCCCTCTGGTCGAGCGCGATCTCGCTGATCACCGGCCCGAGCGCCCGCGACATCGTCCTGAACGACCGGATCTTCGGCCACCTGCCCCTGATCGAGCTGGACGAGGTGACGATCGGGCGCAAGGTCGACTACTGGCGCCTCTGGTGGGAGCACCAGGTCAACGACGACTACTGGCAGCAGTTCCGGCACCGCCCGGAGAAGGTCGACGTGCCGCTCTTCCAGCAGGGCGGCTGGTTCGACCCGTACTCGGGCTCGCACCTCCGCTCCTTCGCCGGCGTCGGCGACCGGGTGCCGAACCGCGTGCTGATCGGGCCGTGGTCGCACGAGGAGGAGGTGGAGACGTTCCGCGGCGACGTCGACCTCTCCCCCGCGCTCACCGTCATCCGCGACCACGAGCTCGCGTTCTACGACCGCTACCTCCGCGACGTCGACAACGGCTGGGACGAGCGCCCGCCGGCGGAGCTCTACGTCCTCGGCGCAGACGAATGGCGCGGCGAGCGTGAATGGCCGCTCGCGCGGACGGACTTCACGCCGTTCTACCTCGGGCAGGGCCGGTCGCTCGGGCGCACGGAGCCGCAGGCGGACGAGCCGGCCGACCGCTACGACTACGACCCCGCCGACCCGGTGCCGACGATCGGCGGTGTCAACTCGGTGCTGACGATGACGAAGGGCGCGGAGACACCGATCCGGCCGGGGCCGCTCGACCAGCGCGTGCTCGAGGCGCGCGACGACGTCCTCGTCTACACGAGCGACGTGCTCGAGGCCGACCTCGAGGTCGTCGGCCCGGTCGAGATGACGCTCTTCGCCGCGTCGTCGGCGAAGGACACGGACTTCCTCGTCCGGCTCTGCGACGTCTACCCGGACGGCCGCTCGATCTTCCTCACCGAGGGGATCATCCGGGCGCGCTACCGGGGGAGCGTGGAGGGCGAGTCGGTCGAGCTGCTCGAGCCCGGCGAGGTCGCGGAGTACCGCATCCGGCTGTATCCCGTGGCGAACGTGTTTCGCAAGGGCCACCGCGTGCGGCTCGACGTGACGAGCTCGAGCTTCCCCCGCTTCTCGCGGAACCTCAACACCGGCGAGGACGTCGGCACCGGCACCCGGATGCAGGTCGCGCACCAGACGGTCCTCCACACCGCCGCCTACCCGTCGCACGTCCTGCTTCCCGTGACCGGATGAGCGTGCCGTTCGACCTCACCGGCCTGACCGCGATCGTGACCGGCTCGACCCGCGGGCTCGGGCTCGCAATGGCGCGCGCGCTCGCCGACGCCGGGGCCCGGGTGGCGATCAACGGCCGGACGGCCGAGGCCTGCGAGGCCGTGCTCTGGGACGGGGCGATCGCAGCCCCGTTCGACGTAACGGACGAGGATGCAGTCGCGGACGGCATCGCACGGCTCGGCCGCGTCGACGTGCTCGTCAACAACGCGGGCGTGCAGCTCCGCGGCCCGCTCGACGAGATCACACTCGACGAATGGCGCCGCGTGCTCGAGACGAACCTGACGAGCGCGTTTCTCGTCGCCCGCGCCGTGGCTCCGCAGATGATCGAGCGCGGCCGCGGGAAGATCGTCAACACCTGCTCGGCGACGAGCGAGCTGGGTCGCGAGACGATCGGCCCCTATACCGCCTCCAAGGGCGGCCTGCGGCAGCTGACGCGCGCCATGTGCGCCGACTGGGCGCGCCACGGCATCCAGGCAAACGGCATCGGCCCGGGCTACTTCCGCACCGAGATGAACCGCGACCTCCAGGAGAGCCCGGAGTTCGTCGCGTGGCTCGAGCAGCGTGTCCCCGCGCGGCGCTGGGGCGACCCGTCCGAGCTGGGCGGCGCCGTCGTCTTCCTCGCTTCGCCCGCCTCTGACTTCGTCAACGGGCAGATCCTGTACGTCGACGGCGGCCTGCTGGCCGTCCTCTAGCTGGTGCTCGTCTTTCGAGGTGCCGAGGTCTACCCGGGCGACGGCCCGTCGTTCCGCGCGGACGTCGGCGTGGCGGACGGGCGCATTGCCGCGGTCGGGCCGCGCGTCGAGGGAGACGTCGTCGACGCCGAAGGGCTGCTCCTCTGCCCCGGATTCGTCGACCTCCACGCGCACTCGGCGCTCGAGCCGTTCCACGATCCGCTGCTCACGCCGAAGATCCTCCAGGGGTTCACGACCGAGGTGATCTGCCCCGACGGCCTCGCGCCGGCGCCGGTCCGGGACCGGGAGGCGCGGCGCGCGTACCTCCGCGCGCTCGAGGGCGACGGCCCGCCGGAATGGACGTGGACGACGTTCGCGGAGTACCTCGACGCGCTGCCCGCGACCGCTTCGACCCTCGTCCCGTCGGCGCCGCACGGGGCGATCCGGGAGGCCTGCGACGGGGATCTCGCGGCTATGTGCCGCGAGACCCGGCTCGCGTTCGAGGCCGGAGCGCGGATGCTCTCGTTCGGGCTCGTCTACATCCCGGGCGCCTTCGCCGACACGGAGGAGCTCGTCGCGGTGGCGCGCGTGGCGGGCGAGCTCGGCGCGCCGCTCGTCCCGCACGTCCGCAACGAGGGCGCGGGCGTCCTCGACGCCGTCCGCGAGATGATCGAGGTCTCGGAGCGCTCGGGCGCGCCGCTCCATCTCTCGCATCTCAAGTCGCTCGCCGGTGAGGAGCTGCTCGAGCCACTGCTCGACCTCGTCGACGCCTCCGGCGCGACGTTCGACCAGTACCCCTACGGCGCGGGCGCGACACTCCTCGCCTCGCTGCTGCCGCCGTGGGCGCAGCAGGGCGGCGCCGAGGCGACGCTCGCCCGCGCACGTGACCCCGAGGCGCGCCGCAGGATCGGAGCCGACATCGCGGACGGACTGCCGGCCTGGGAGAACCTGCTCGGCACGCTCGGGCCGGAGAACGTCGTCGTCGCGGGCCGGACGATCGCCGAGCACGGCGGCGACCCCGTCGAGACGGTCCTCGACCTCCTCCTCGAGAGCGAGCTCGCCGCGCCGATGATCATCCACTACGCCGGCGAGGACGCGGTGCGGAAGGTCGCAGCACACCGGCGCCAGCTCGTCGGCTCGGACGGCATCTTCGGCGCGCATCCGCATCCACGGCTCTACGGCACCGCACCCCGCTTCCTCGGCCGCTTCGCGCTGCGCGAAGGGCTCGTCCCGGTGGAGGAGGCCGTCGCCCGGCTCACCGCCCGCGCCGCCGACCTGCTCGGGCTCGCCGACCGCGGCCGGATCGAGGTCGGCAGGCGGGCCGACCTCGTGCTCCTCGACCCCGCGCGCTACGTCGACACGGCGACGTACGACGACCCGATGCGCAGCCCGGACGGCGTCGTCGGCGTCTGGGTCGCGGGCGAGGCCGTCGTCCGCGACGGCGCGGTCACCGGTGCTCGGCCGGCCGGCGTACTTCGCTGAACGCCCGGAGCAGCGCCTCGCGTGCCTCCGGCCGCCCGCCGAAGGGGATCCGCAGGTGCGGCGTGGCCGCGTGGAAGTGTCGTCCCGGGAGCGCCGGGATCCCGTGGTCGCGCGCCAGGCGCTCGCTCCAGTCGTCCTCGTCGCCCTCGACCGCCGCCCACACGAACGCGGCGGCCTCGGGCAGCTCGGCCGTGAGCCCTGCGGCATTCGCGGCCTGGATCGCGCGCGGCCGCATCTGGTCGAGCTCGGCCATCGCCGCGTCGAGCCAGTCGCGCGGCCCCTCGAGCACGGCGAGCGCCGCGGACTGCGCGACGCCGTCGATCGCGAGCGCCTGCCACTGGAGCTCGCGCGCCAGCGCCTCGATGGCCCACTCAGGCCCGACGGCGTAGCCGATACGCCACGCCGCCATCGCGTACGTCTTCGAGAAGCTGCGCAGCATGAGCGTCCGCTCGCGCAGCGCCGGGTGCTCGGCCGGCGAGCGGTGCAAGTGCCCGTCCCAGAGCAGCCCCGCGTAGGCCTCGTCCGAGAGGAGCAGCGCGTCGCTGCCGTCGAGCGCCGCTGCGATCGCGTCGAGGTCGCTCCCCCGGAACACGTAGCCGGTCGGGTTCACCGGCGTCGAGACGATCGCGAGCGTCGTCTCCGGACCGACCAGGCCGGCGTACTCGTCCCAGTCGCGCGCCACCTTGCACGCACCGCCGGCCGCCTCGACGAGCTGCGGGAAGAAGAACGACGGCGCAGGCGCGACCGACCTCGCGCCGAAGGCGCGCGCCGCGAGGTAGAGCGCCTGCATCCCGCCGAGCGTGACGATCACGTTCCTCTCGGGATCGACGCCGTGCTCGGAGGAGATCGCCTCGCGCAGCGCGGGAAGCCCGCGCGTCGGCGCGTACGGCGCCCGTGTCGCGGCCCGCGCCGCCGCCTCGACGACATGCGCCGGCATGTCCACGGCGGGGTGCCCGCCGACCGCGAGAAGGCCCGGCCAGCGCTCGCCGAGCTCGCGCGACGGCATCCAGCTCATGCGGGCGCGCTCCCCCGGTCGCGCCGCCGGAGCTCTCCGCGCCGGATCTTCCCGGTCACGGTCAGCGGCAGCTCGTCGACGAACGCGACGGCGCGCGGGTACTCGTAGGCCGAGAGGCGCTCGCGCACGAACCCCTGCAGCTCCGCGGCCAGGCCGTCGCTCGGCGCGACGCCGGGCGACGCCACGACGTACGCCTTCACGACCTCTCCGCGCTCGGCGTCCGGCGAGCCGATCACCGCGGCGAGCGCCACGGAGGGATGGCGGACGAGGCACTCCTCGATCGGACCGGGGCCGATGCGGTGACCCGCGCTCGAGATCACGTCGTCGTCGCGCCCGACGAACCGGAGGTAGCCGTCGGCGTCCTGCTCCGCCTGGTCGCCGGTGAAGAGCCAGCCGTCGCGAACCTTCTCCGCGGTCGCCTCGTCGTTGCGCCAGTAGCCGAGGAACACGACGGGATCGCCCTCCACGCGGACACACACCTCGCCCTCGACGACCCGCACGTCGTGGCCGGGGTAGGGCAGCCCCATCGAGCCCGGGCGGGCCTCCCAGGCGGCGGAGTTGCCGACGAGGAGATTCGCCTCCGTCTGCCCGTAGAACTCGTTGAGGCGGGCGCCGAGCCGCTCGCCGCACCAGGCGGCGGTCTCCTCCCCGACCGTCTCGCCGCCGCTCGCCAACGTCCGCAGCCCGACCGGCGTCCCGGGGTCGTGGCTCGCCATCAGCCGCAGCGCGGTCGCCGGCATGAACACATTCCGGACGCCGACGTGGGCGATCAGGTCGAACGCGCGCTCCGGGTCGAACTTGCCGCCGCGGTGTGCGACGACCGGGATCCCGTGCCGCAGCGCCGGCATGAGCACGTCGTAGAGGCCGCCGATCCAGGCCCAGTCCGCCGGCGACCAGATCCGGTCGTACTTGCAAGGGAAGGAGTCGTGCGAGAGCTCGAAGCCCGGCAGGTGGCCGGCGAGCACGCGATGCGCGTGGAGCGCTCCCTTCGGCGGGCCGGTCGTCCCCGACGTGTAGACGAGGAGCGCGGGCGTGTCCGGGCGTCGTCGCGATCGCCTCGAACCGCGTGGAGGCGTCCGCGAGCATCGCCGGCAGATCGCGGTCGACGTCGACGAGCGGGACGTCGAGCCCGAGCCCGGCGATCCGCTCGAGCGGCTCCGCCTCGCCGAGCACGACGCGCACCTCGGCGTCCCGGAGCCGCGTCTGGAGCCCGTCCGGCCCGAAGAGGACGGAGAGCGGCACCGCGATTGCGCCGAGCTTGGCCGCGGCGATGTGCGCGACGGCCGTCTCGGGCCGCTGCGGCAGGACGATCCCGATGCGATCACCGAGCCCGACACCGAGCCCCCGCAACGCGTTCGCGAGCCGGTTCGAGTCGTCCGCAAGCTTGCCGAACGTGACCGTCCGGGTGATCGCGCGGCCGTCGGTGACGAGAATCGCGGCGGCGTCGCGCGGCTGGCGCTCGCAGACGTCGACGCCGAGGTTGAGCGTCTCCGGCAACCGCCACCTGAACGCGCGACGAAGCTCCTCGTATGAGCGGCCCACGTTCTCCTAGCTGCTCGGCGTCAGCCGAGCAGCCGCCCAGAGCCGCTCGAGCGTCGCGAGGTAGATCCGTGCCGAACGGGCGAGCTCGTCGACGGCGATCGACTCGACGTCTGCGTGGGCCCCCTCCCCACGCGGGCCGTGGTAGACGGTCGGGATGCCGCCGACCGCCTGGAAGATCGCGGCGTCGGCGACGACCTTGACCCCGGTCGTCTCGAGCGGGTCGCCCGTCACCTCCTCGTAGCCCTCGCGGAGCGCGACCGCGAGCGGATGCTCGGGATCGATCGAGTACGCGTCACGCACGAGCTTCAGCCGGACGTCGATCGTGCAACCGGACTCCGCCGCGATCGGCGCGACGAGCGCGTCGTACTCCGCCTGCACCGCGGCGAGGGTGTTGCCGGGCGCCCAGCGGCGCGTCCCGACGAGGCGGCACGTCGCCGGGTGACGGTTGTAGAAGTCGCCGCCGTGCACCTCGCCGAAGAAGTACGTCTCCGCGCCGACCCACGGGTGCTCGGTCGCGGAGAGCTCCTCGTTCCGCGCACGGACCGCCTCGATCACCCGCGCCGCGACGAGGATCGGGTTCGGCGTCCCGGCGGGCGTCTGCAGCTCGTGGGTCGGCATCCCCTCGCGCGTGATCTCGATCTCGACCGTCGCCTGCCCCATGTGCGCGGCGACGAGGCGATCGCCCGCCAGCTCGCAGACGATCGCGAAGTCGGCCGTGAAGCCATGCTCGCCGAGGAGCCACGTCAGGTCCTCGCCGCGCCCACCCGGTGCCTCGTGGAGGCCGATCGCCACGAGCACGAGCTCGCCGGGGAAGGAGCGCGCGGACGCGGCGACGACGCGCACCGCCTCGGTCGCCGCGGCGACGGGGCCTTTCATGTCGGCGCTGCCGCGGCCCCACACGCGCCCGTCCTCGACCCGCGCCGGCTCGTGGGGGATCGGCACCGTGTCGAGATGGCCGTTCAGGACGATCGTCGGCCCCGGCTCGCTGCCCCGCAGGCGGCCGATCACGATCGGGGTCGCCGGGAAGGGGTCGTCGAGCACCTCGACGTCCAACCCGATCTCCCCGAGCCTGCGCGCGTAGAGTCGCGCGACGTCTGCGGTGTCGCCGGTCGGGCTCTCCACCTCGACGAGCTCGAGGGTCAGATCGCGGAGCCGGTTCGCGTCAACGTCCACGGCTGTCCCTCGCGACCCGGAAGCCGATGTGTGCCTGGCGGCGCGCGGGCCGGCTCCAGCTCCGCATCGCACACCTCGCCCATGCGAGCCCCGGGCTTGCGTACGAGCCGCCGCGCAGCACGCGCTCGCCGTCACCCGCCTCCGTCGACGTCCACTCCCAGACGTTGCCCGCCATGTCCTGGAGACCGTACGGGCTCGCGCCGCGCGGGTGTGCGCCAACCGGCGACGTCTTTCCCCGCTTGAGACCCGAGCCGACGGCGGCTCGGCTCGCGTCCTCCTGATCGCCCCACGGAAACCGCCGACCGTCGGTCCCACGCGCCGCCTTCTCCCACTCCGCCTCGGTCGGGAGCCGCCCGCCAGACCAGATGCAGAACGCGGTGGCGTCGTGCCAGTCGACGAAGGCCACGGGATGCTCGTCTGGAGCAGGCCAGTGCGGCGGCCGCCCGGCGCCGCCGTCCGCGACGAAGCCCGCGTACTGGCCGTTCGTGACCGGCGTCCGGCCGAGCTCGAAGGCGCCGACGTCCACGACGTCGCGCTCGCTCTCCGGGTCTCGCCCGATCGGGTAGTCGCCCGCAGGGACGTCGACCCAGTCGAAGTCCGCCGAGGGATCGACGGCGACGACGCGGAAGCCGACGTACGGGTCGCGCGCCGCCGGGTCGACGGGGAACCGGTACGAGCACCGAAGCTCGTTCGGGCCGCTGAGGTACGACCCGCCGCGGACGGCGTCGCCGCTCGTCCACTCCCAGACGTTGCCCGCCATGTCGAGGGCGCCGCACGCCGACGCGCCCGCGGGGTGCATACCCGCCTCCGACGGCGCGCCGATCCCGGCGGCGAACGTCGCGCGCGCGCGATCCGGCAGGTCGTCGCCCCACGGCCAGAGCCGGTCGCCGCTCCCGCGCGCCGCCGCCTCCCACTCCTCCTCGGTCGGGAGCCGCACGCCCTCCCGCGCGCAGAACGCCTCCGCCTCGGCCCGCGACACGTACGTGACCGGTCGGTCGTCGCCCTCGCCGTGGAAGCGGCGGTTCGTAACCGGCACGCGTGAGATCCGGAACGCGTCGAGCGCGACGATGCGCCGCGGGCGCTCGTCGTCGTCCGGCGGGAACGCGTCGGGGGCATCGCGCCCCATCCGGAACGGCCCGGCCGGCACCGGAACCCAGTCGATCACGCCGAGATCACCGGAAGCACGATCTCGCCGCCGAAGACGGTCTGCTCGGCGACCTCCATGCGCGTGTGGCGGCCGATCGGCTCGCCCGTGTTCGGGTTCCGCTCGAGGCGGGGAAAGTTCGACGAGGAGACGTCGACACGGATCCGGTGGCCGGCGGCGAAGACGTTCGACGTGGGCGGCAGCAGGATCGAAACCTCGTACTCCTGCCCCGGCTCCATCAGCTCCTCCTGCTCGAAGCCGTTGCGGTAGCGGCAGCGGATGATCGAGTCGTTGATCAGCATCGCGTAGCCGTCGGGGTAGTCCTCGTTCGGCGGGTAGACGTCGATCAGCTTCGCCGTGAAGTCGGTGTCGACGGCCGACGACGCGATGCGGAGCTTCACTGTCGCGCGGCCGGTGACCTCGACGGGCTCGGCCAGCGGCGTGGTCTCGTAGACGAGCACGTCGTCACGGTCGGCGAGCTTGCGCCCCGGCACCCTCGACGTGAAGTACGCCTCGGACTCGACCTGGTCGGCAGGGCCCGGGGTCATGATGTTGCGCATCAGGAGCGCCGGGTTGAGCAGCCGCATCCACATCGGCTCCATCCCCTCCCCGGCGGGCGGAAGCTCGCCGACGGCGCAGTAGTTGCCGCCGATCGTCGGCACCGGATCCTCGGGGTCGTACGTGAAGCGCCGCGGCTCGTCGTCGCCCGCCTCACTCGAGAGCGAGCCGTCGCCGCGCAGGTGGAAGGTCGTCGGCACGGCACGCGCGAGCGGCCACTCCTGCTCGTCGCGCCAGTAGCCGCCGTGGTCGAGCTTGCCCTCATCTGTCTTGCGGCCGCTCCCGCCGCCCATGACGAAGAGCTTCACCGGCGCCTCGTCGGGCGGCTGTCCTGTCGCATCGTCCGGGAGGAAGCGGTCGAACCACGCGAGCTGCTCCTCGAAGTAGCGCTGCACGCCCCACCTCGACGCCTCGCCGAAGTCGACGTCGAGCGTGAACGTCGCGTCTCCGCGCATGCCGACGTGGCTCCACGGCCCGACGATCAGCCGCTGCGGCGACTCGTTCTTCTCCTGCATCGCGGCGAAGTACTCGGTGTCCGCGTGCGGGAAGCCGTCGTACCAGCCGGTCGTCATCGTGGCGGGAATGTCGGCGTGCTCTCCGAAGAAGCGTGCGAAGTCGTTCTCCTTCTTCGCCCACCAGTCGTCGTAGGCGCCACGGGTCGCGTAGTTCTCGAGCGTCTCGTCGAGCGCCGGCACGTGCTTGAGCGCGCGCTCGCCCTTGTGCCACGGCCAGCCCCACATGAGCTCGCGCAGGTTGCGTAGGTCGTCCCAGACGTCCTCCTGCAGCGCCGGGTTCGCCTGCACCTCCTGTGCGTCGGCGGCGTGGATGTAGAGAGCCCAAAACATGTGCAGCTGCATCGCCCCGCCCTCGCGCGTCTGATGGTGGTACGTCGTGGTCGGCGCGACGTCGGGCCAGATCGCGGTGAGGTGCGGCGGCCGCTCGAGCGCGGTGCGGATCTGCGTGATGCACGCGTACGAGCTGCCGACCATGCCGGTGCGCCCGTTCGACCACGACTGCGCGGCGATCCACTCGATCGTGTCGTAGCCGTCCTCGCCGGTGTGCGGCGTCGCGCTGTGGAAGTACTCCTTCGTGCCCTCGGAGCGGTGGCGGTCGCGGAGATCCTGCAGCACGACCGCGTAGCCGTGCGGCACGAAGAAGTCGGCGATCTCCGTGTAGCGCCGCTCGGTCTTGTCGTACGGCGTGATGCAGACGATCGTCGGGAAGCTCCCGGGCGCGAGCTCACCGCCCCGGCCGGGCCTGTGCAGGTCGGTCGCGAGGTGGATGCCGTCGCGCATCTCGACCATCACGTCCTTGGAGACGACGATGCCGTACGGCGCGCTTCCCGGCTCGTCGCTCGTGGTTGGTGCGGGCTCGGTGGCGGTCACGCGCGCTCCCTTTCGATGTGGAGGTTCCCGATGTCGTCGACGCGGACCGAGTAGCCCGGGTGCACGAGCGTGGTCGAATCGAGCTCCTCGACGACCACGGGGCCGGCGAGCCGCCCCCCGGCGGGCAGCGCGCTGCGGTCGTGGATCGCGCAGTCGACGTAGCCGCCGCTCTCGGCGAAGTACACAGGGCGGTGCTCGCGGGGCGGCGGCGTCTCTCCCGCCTCGAGCGTGCGGGCCGGCGGCTTGTCGATCCGGCCGACGCTCGTCAGGCGGATCGAGACGATCTCGACCGGCTCGTCCGGGGCCGCGAAGCCGTAGGTCCGCTCGTGCTGGGCGTGGAAGCGCTCGAGCAGTTCCGGCCCGGCCGGGATGCTCAGCTCGAAGCTCTGCCCGACGTAGCGGACGTCGAGCTTGCGTTGGAACTCGACGCGATCGTGCGTCAACCCTTCCGCCGCGAGCTCCTCCGCTCCCGCCTTCTCGAGCTCGGCGAAGAGCGCGTCGAGCTCCGCCTCATTCGCCTCGTCGGCGCGGCGCATCACGGTGGTCGCCGCGTCTCGCTTGAGGTCGGTGGTCAAGAGGCCCGTCGCCGAGAAGATCCCCGGGCTCGGCGGGACGAGCACCGTCGGCATCTGCGCCTCCCGCGCGATCGCGTTCGCGTGCACCGGCCCGGCGCCGCCGAACGCGACGAGGAGAAAGTCCCGCGGGTCGTAGCCGCGCTGGACGGAGATCAGGTGCAGCGCGTTCACCATCGCCGCGTTCGCGATCTCGACGATCCCGTACGCCGCCTCGGTCACCGAGAGCCCGAGCGGGCCGCCCAGCCGCTCCTCGATCGCCGCACGGGCGGCGTCGACGTCGAGGCGCATCTCGCCCCCGAGGAAGAAGTCGGGGTTGAGCCGGCCGAGGACGACGTTCGCGTCCGTGACCGTGGGCTCCGTCCCGCCGCCGCCGTAACAGACCGGCCCCGGGTCGGCCCCCGCGCTCTGCGGGCCGACGCGCAGCAGCCCGCCCGAGTCGACCCACGCGATGGAGCCGCCGCCGGCGCCGATCTCGACCAGGTCGACGACGGGCGTCCGCACCGGGTAGCCGGAGAGCGACATCTGGCCGATCCCTGCCCCGGCGTGGCCGCCGACGTTGTAGTCCTTGGTCACCGACGGCTGCCCGTCCTGGATCAGACCGACCTTCGCGGTCGTGCCGCCCATGTCGAAGGAGAGGATGTCCGGCCGCTCGATCGTCTCGCCCAGGTGCGCTGCGGCGATCACGCCCGCGGCAGGCCCCGACTCGACCATGAACACGGGCCGCCTCGCTGCCGCATCCGAGCCGAAGACGCCCCCGCTCGACTGCATGACGAGCAGCTTTGCCGTCACCCCTGCGTCCGCGAGTCGCCCCTCGATCCGCTCGAGATACCGGCCGACCACCGGCCGGATCGCGGCGTTGATGACCGTCGTCGAGGCGCGGAGGTACTCACGGAACTCGGGCGCGACCTCGGACGAGAGGGAGACTGGCACGCCCGGGAGCTCCTCGGCCAGGATCGCTCCGACGCGACGTTCGTGCTCGGGGTTGACGTACGCGTGCAGCAGGCAGACGGCGACCGACTCGACGCCCGCGCGAGCCAGGATCTCCGCTGCAGCGCGCACCGACTCGTCGTCCAGCTCGACGAGCACCTCGCCGGCCGGTCCGAGCCGCTCCCGCACCTCGACGGCGCGGTCGCGCGGGACGAGCGGGCGCGGCTTCTCGAACAGCGTGTCGTAGAGCGTCGGGCGCACCTGCCTGGCGATCTCGAGCAGGTCGCGGAAGCCCTCCGTCGTGACGAACCCGCCGCGGGCCGTCTTCCCCTCGATGATGGCATTGGTCGCCACCGTGGTCGCGTGGACGACGAAGCGCACGTCCGCGGCCTCCTGCTCTCCGAGGGCGCGCCGGAACGCGTGCATGAACGCCCTCGGACGGGTCTGCGGGTGTCGAGAGCACCTTCGCGATCGACGCGGCGCCGGTCTGCTCGTCGATCAGCGTCGCGTCGGTGAACGTGCCGCCGATGTCGATCGCCACTCTCACCGTCCTGCTCATCCGCTCCTGCGCCGGCAAGCCGGGCCTCCGTCTCGAGCCTCCGTCGAGCCTACGGCTCATGCCCGCAGCGCCTCCGTCCGCTCGTGGTCGACGCGCCGTCCACGACGGCGACCCGGTAGACCTCCGCCGCGCGCGCGGCGGACACCTTGCCCTCGAGCACGTCGCGCAGGACGCGCTCCGGTACGCGCTCGGAGGGCGGCCCGTACCCGCCGCCGCCGCAGGTGCGAATCGAGACCACGTCGCCGGGCTCGAGGTCGAGTGTCGACTTCGAGACCAGCCGCGTCTCCACCCCGCCCCGCACGTGGATGTACTCGGCGCGCCGAGCGTCATGTCCGCCCTCGACTCCCCACGGCCCCGACCGGTCGCGGTCGGCGAGGATCGTGAACGTCGTGGAGAGGTCGAAGCGGTAGTCCTTCCGCAGGCCGAGCCCGCCGCGCGTTCGGCCCGGCCCTTCGCTGTCCGGGACGAGCTCGAGCCGCTCGACCCAGACCGGGTAGTTGAGCTCGGTCTCCTCGACCGGCGCGTTCTCCGTGTTCTGGCCGTGCGTCTGGACGGCATCCGGCCCGTCGCTTCCGAACCGGCCACCGTAGCCGCCGGCGAACGTCTCGTAGAAGCAGACGTACGCGCCCGCCTCGAGGTCGAGCGCGCCGAAGCCCGCCTGGCACATCATCCCCTTCGTCCCCGCCGGGAGCCGCTTCGGGAACGCGGGCAGCAGCGCGCGGAAGAGAACATCGACGAGACGCGTCTGCGTCTCCCAGCCGCCGACCACGGGGGCCGGCCAGGTGCAGTTCGTCACCGTGCCCGGCGGCGCGTGCACGTCCAGGAGGCGGTAGAAGCCGTCGTTGACGGGCAAGTCGGGATCGACGAGGCACTTGAGCGCGTACGCGCAGGCCGAGAACGTCTGCGCGAAGGTCGAGTTCACGGGTGCGCGCCGCTGCGGGTCGGAGCCCGTCGTGTCGAACCGCACCCCGTCGGGCCCGATCTCGACCCGGGCGCGCAGCCGCACCGGCTCGTCCGTGAAGCCGTCGGTGTCGACCGACCCGTCGGCCTCGTAGACGCCGTGCGGAAGCGCCGCGAGCTCCGCCCTCGTCCGTCGCTCGGTGTACTCGAGCAGCTCGGCCATCGCGGCGCGCACCGTCGCGAGCCCGTGGCGGCCGACGAGCGACTGGAGGCGGCGCGTTCCCGTTGCGTTCGCAGCGATCTGCGCGCGGAAGTCCCCCGCCGTCTCGCCGGTCGACCGGATCTGCGCCAGCACGAGGCGGAACACGTCGTCGACGATGCGGCCGGCAGCGACGAGCTTGACGGGCGGGATGATGACGCCCTCCTGGAACACCTCGCGGAAAGCCCCAATCGACGCCGGCGCACCGCCGCCGACGTCCACGTGATGCGCGAGGTTCGCGACGTACCCGAGTAGCTCGCCCTCGCAGTGCACGGGCGAGATCAGCGAGACGTCGTTCAGGTGGACGCCGCTCGGATGCGGGTCGTTCGTGACGAGCATGTCGCCGGGCGCGAGCTTCTCCGGTCCGTACTCGAGCACCGCCTTCGGCACCTGCTCGACCATCGACCCGAGATGGACGGGCTGGGCGAAACCCTGGGCAACCGCCCGGACCTCCGCGTCGAAGAACGCGCACGAGAAGTCCGAGCGCGTCTTGATGTTCGTCGAGTACGCGCTCCGCTTGAGCGCGAGCGCCATCTCGTCCGTCGCAGCGACGAGCGCGTTCCGGATCACCTCGAACGTGACGGGGTCTACCGGGGCCATCCGTACACCTCCCGGGCGCGCGCGGCGCTCACCTTGCCCTCGCGCACGTCCGTCTCCACGAGCGCCGGCTCGCGGTCGGCGGGCGAGCCGTAGCCGCCCCCGCCGCAGGTCCGAATGGAGATTACGTCGCCGGGCTGCACCTCGAGCGTCGTCTTGGCGCCGAGCACCGTCTCGACTCCCTCGCGCACGAGGATGTACTCCGCGCGCTCCCCCTCCAGCCCGCCGTCGAAGCCCCATGGCCCGCGGCGAGTACGGTCGGCGAGCACCGTGAACGTCGTCGGGCGGTCGAAGCGGAAGTCCTTGCGCAGCCCGAGCCCGCCGCGGAAGCGTCCCGGCCCGCCCGAGTCCTCGATCAGCGAGAGCCGGTCGATCCGCACCGGGTAGTTCAGCTCGGTCTCCTCGACCGGCGCGTTCTCCGTGTTCTGTCCGTGCGTCTGCACGGCGTCGGGGCCGTCGCTCGCGAAGCGGCCGCCGTAGCCGCCCGCGAACGTCTCCAGGAAGCACCCGTACTCCCCCGTCGCGGCGTCGACCCCGCCGAAGCCCGCGTGGCACATCATCGCCTTCGTGCCCGCGGGCAGCCGCTCGGGAAGCGCCTCCAGCAGCGCCCGGAACATGACGTCGACGAGGCGCGTGTTGGTCTCCCAGCCGCCGACCACCGGCGCCGGCCACGTGCAGTTCGTCACCGTGCCGGCCGGCGCGTGCAGCGAGACGAGCCGGTAGAAGCCGTCGTTGACGGGCAGGTCGGGGTCGACGAGGCACTTGAGCGCGTACGCGCAGGCCGAGAACGTCTGCGCATAGGTCGAGTTGACGGGCGCCCGGCGCTGCGGATCGGATCCCGTCGTGTCGAAGCGGACACCGTCGGGGCCGATCTCCACCCGCGCGCGGAGCCGTACCGGCTCGTCCGTGTAGCCGTCGTCGTCGATCTGCCCCTCCGCCTCGTACACACCGTGCGGGAGCCCGGCGAGCTCTGCCCGCGCCCGCCGCTCCGTGTACTCGAGCAGCTCGACCATCGCCTCGCGCAGCGTCTCGTGCCCGTAGCGCGCCGCGACGTCCTGCAGCCTGCGACAGCCCGTCACGTTGGCAGCGATCTGCGCGCGGAAGTCCCCCGCGGTCTCGCGTTTCGACCGGATCTGGGAGAGCAGGAGCCGGAAGACGTCCTCGACGAGGTCGCCGCTCTCGACGAGCCGGACGGGCGGGATGATCACGCCCTCCTGGAACACCTCGCGGAACGCCCCGATCGACGCGGGAGCCCCGCCGCCGACGTCCACGTGGTGCGCGAGGTTCGCGACGTACCCGAGCAGCTCGCCCTCGTGCCACACCGGCGAGACGAGCGAGACGTCGTTCAGGTGCACGCCGCTCGGGAACGGTTCGTTCGTGACCAGCACGTCTCCGGGCCCGAGCCGCTCGGCGCCGTAGTCGCGCACCGCCCGCGGGATCTGCTCGACCATCGAGCCGAGGTGCACGGGCTGGTTGAAGCCCTGCGCGACCGCGCGGAGCTCGGCGTCGAAGACCGCGCACGAGAAGTCCGAGCGCGTCTTGATGTTCGTCGAGTACGCGCTCCGCTTGAGCGCGAGCGCCATCTCGTCCGTCGCCGCGACGAGAGCGTTCCGGATCACCTCGAACGTGACCGGATCGATCACGTCATCTTCCCGTCCGCGCGGTCGGTCGCACGCCGTTCGGGCTCCCGGAGCGCGGGCTCGCCCCAGCCGCCGCCACCGGCCGTGCGGTGGACGAAGACGTCGCCCGCCTGGATGGTCGTCGAGAACATCGAGGGCAGCACCTCCTCGCTGCCGTCGGCGCGGATCAGGAGGTTCGACGAGACTGCTCCGGGCGCGCCGCCGTGGAGGCCGTAGGGCGGGTGCGCCGCCCGGTCGGAGCGCACGATCAGCGACGTGTTCGGTGTCAGACACCGCCAGACGCGCTCGACGGCGAGCCCGCCCCGCTGCTGCCCGTCCCCGCCCGAGCCCGGCACGAGGCCGTAGCGCTCGATGCGCATCGGGAACTCCGACTCCGCGACCTCGACCGGGATGTTCGCCGCCAGGCTCGCCGGGTTCGTCAGCCCGTCGTTGCCGTCGTCACGCGGCGTGCCGCCCCAGGTGCCGACGACGAGCTCGTAGAAGACGAACCGCGAGCCGTCCGGACGCTCCGCGCCGAAGACCGCAAGCGTGTTGCCACCCTCGCCGGCGGCGGGCACGCGGTCGGGAACCAGCTGGGCGAGCGCGCCGTTCACGGCGTCGAGCGCGCGGAAGCCGGTCACGCCGCGCATCGACGACGCGCCCGGCATCACGACGTGCGCGATCGTCCCGGGCTTCGTCAGCACGGTGATCGGCCGGAAGGCGCCGGAGGTGTTCGGCACCTCGGTCTCGAGCGCCGAGCGAACCGCCTGGTAGACGCAGGCCTGGATGAACGAGCGAGTGGAGTTGAGGGCGCCGGCGACCATCGGCGCCGACTCGGTCAGGTCGACTGTGACCTCGTCTCCCTCGATCGTCACCGTCGCGGTGATCGGGACGTCGCGCCGCTCGATGCCGTCCGAGTCGAGGTAGTCGGTGAACGTCGCGACGCCGTCCGGCCACGCGGCGATCTCCTGCCGCACGAGTCGCTCGGTGTGGTCGACGAGACCCCTCATCAGCGACGCGAGGCGCTCCGCGCCGTAGCGGCGGGCCAGGTTCTGCAACTCGCGCTCGGCGACCGTCGTCGCGGCCACCTGCGCGGCCAGGTCGCCGAGCGTCATCCTCGGGATCCGTACGTTCGCCCGGATCACCTCGAAGACCGTCTCGACCGGCTCGCCGCGGTCGTAGAGCTTGAGCCAGGGCAGCCGGATGCCCTCCTGGAAGATCTCCGTGTTGTCACAGGCAGCGGACCCCGGCAGTCGGCCGCCCACGTCGCCGTGGTGCGCGGTCGTCGTCGCGAACCCGATCAGCGTTCCGTCGAGGTACACCGGCCGGAACACGAAGATGTCCTGGAGGTGGATGCCCCCGTCGAACGGGTCGTTCATCACGAAGACGTCGCCCGGCTGCATCCGGTCGCCCCACTTCGCACGCAGCGTGTCGAGCGCGTGCGGCACGGAGCCCAGGTGGAAGGGAACGGTCACCGCCTGCGCGACCGTCTCGCCGTCCGGGCCGCAGAGAGCGGCCGAGAAATCCATCCCGTCGCGCACGACGGTCGAGTGCGCGGTGCGGAAGATCGTCGTCGCCATCTCGTCCGCGATCGAGGCAAGCGCGTTGCCGACGATCTCCTGCGTGACCGGGTCGAGGGTGCGGACGCTCACGAGAGCGCCTCCAGGACGAGCGTGTCGGTGGCGGGGTCGCGCCGCGCCGACCAGCCCGGGCGGACGACGACTGTCGTGTCGTACTCGTCGATCAGCAGCGGCCCCTCGACCGGACTCTCCCCGATCGAGCCGCGCGAGCGAACGGGCAGGGCGCCGAGAACCGTCTCGCGCATGGCGGTGGCCGGCTCGAACCCGTCCTGGAGCGAGAGGCGGTCGACCGCGTGCGCCGGCCCGAGCGCCGCAAGCCGCAGCGCGCGGATGTCGATCGGCGCCCCGGGCTCGCCGCGCACGCCGTAGAGCCGCTCGTGCTCGGCCTCGAACGCGTCGACGAGCGCACGCGTGTCGGCCGGATCGCCGACGCCGACCTCGATCTCCCACGTCTGCCCGTCGTAGCGGAGCTCCGCGGTCCGCACGAGCTCGACCTGGTCGAGGCTCACGGAGAGCTCGCGACCGAGCTGGTCGAAGATGCGGTCGAGCTCGCGAGGATCGACGGCGCGCACGTCGAGTTGGACGGCGCGCACCTCGTGGAACTCGGGCCGTGCGAAGAGCAGGCCCACCGCGCTGAAGAGGCCGGCGAGCGCGGGAACGAGCACGGTCTGGCAGCCGAGGTCTTCGGCGAGCCCGGTCGCGTGCACCGGGCCTGCGCCGCCGTAGGCGATCAGGGCGAAGTCGCGCGGGTCGCGGCCCTTCTCGGACGACACCGACCGCAGCGCACGCATCATCCGCGCGTTCGCGATCGCGTGGATTCCGGTGGCAAGCTCGGGCGCGGTCATGTCGAGCTCGGCGGCGAGCGGCTCCAGCGCGCCCGCCGCGAGCGACCGGTCGACGTCGATCTCGCCGTCCGCTAGGGAGCCTTCGGGGACGAAGCCGAGAAAGACGTTTGCGTCGGTAACCGTTGGCTGCGTCCCACCCCTGCCGTAACACGCAGGCCCGGGGTCGGCGCCCGCCGAGCGAGGTCCGACCTGGAGGCCCCCCGCCGTGTCCAGCCAGGCGATCGAGCCGCCGCCGGCGCCGACCTCCGCGATGTCGATCGTCGGGATGCGGAGCAGCTCGCCGGAGCCGCGCATGAGGCGCGAGCCGGCCGAAAGCGAGCCGCCGACCTCGTACTCCCGTCCCCGTGACACGGTGCCGTGCTCGATGAGCGACGCCTTGGCCGTCGTCCCTCCCATGTCGAAGGCGATGGCGTTCGGGTAGCCGAGACGGCGCGCGATCTCCAGCGCGGCCACGACACCGGCCGCCGGCCCCGACTCGAGCGCGAGCACCGGCCGCGCAGTCGCGTCCTCCGCCGTCATGACGCCACCCGAGGACTGCATCAGCGTCAGCGGCGCCTCGATCCCGGCGGCGTCGAGCCCGGTCCGGATCGCGCCGACGTAACGCGCCATCAGCGGACGGACATAGGCGTTCACGACGGTCGTGGCCGTCCGCTCGTACTCGCGCTGCTCGCGGAGGATCTCCGAGGAGATCGAGACCGTGACGCCGGGCAGCTCGTCGCGCAGGATCGCGCCGAGCCGCTCCTCGTGCCCGGGATAGAGGTACGCGTGCAGCAAGCACACGGCGACGGACTCGACCGCCGCCTCGCGCAGCGCGGCCGCAACGTCTCGCGCATCGGCGTCGTCGAGCGGCACCAGGACCTCGCCGTCTGCGGCCATCCGCTCGCGGACCTCGAAGCGCAGGCGCCGAGGGACGAGCGGGTCGGGCTTTCGCCAGAACGGCTCGTACATCCGCGGGATCCGCAGGCGCCGCAGCTCGAGAACGTCGCGGAAGCCGGCCGTCGTGACGAGCGCCGTCAATGCGCCGCGCTGCTCGAGCACCGCGTTCGTCGCGACCGTCGTGCCGTGGACGACGCCGGCGAGGGTGGAACCGGACGCGAGCCCAGCCCCGGCGCTCACGACCGCGACGTCGTAGTGCGGCGGCGTCGAGAGCACCTTGCGGATCGCAGCAGTGCCGTCTGCGCGCCGCAGGATCACGTCGGTGAACGTTCCTCCGACGTCGACCCCCAGCCTCGCCGTGTTGTCCGTCATCGACATCCGCGATAGCCTTTGCGATATGAAATTTCAAATCGCGTGCGTCCACACTACACCGACGTGAACGACGCGCTCAAGTCGGTGCCGTCCATCGCTCGGTCGTCGGTCGAAGACCGAGTCGCGGAGACGCTGCGGAACCTCATCGTCACCGGTGAGCTCGCGGAGGGCACACCGCTCGTCCAGCGCGACCTCGCCGAACGGCTCGGCGTCTCGCAGACGCCGGTACGGCTCGGCCTCGTCGAGCTCGAGCGCGCCGGCCTGGTCGAGATCGGCGACACGGGTCGCGCCTCGGTCACCCGTCTCAGCCGCGAGGACTTCGAGGAGATCTCCGCGGCGCGGCTCGGCCTGGAAGGCCTCGCCGCCCGCCTCGGAGCTGCGGCGGTGGGGCCGGAGGAGCTCGCACGGATGCGCGCGGGTCTGCGGGACCTCGAGCGACTCGGCCGGCAGGGTGAGGTCGACGGCTACCTCCGCGCGCGCTGGACGTTCCACGCCGCCTGCTACGAGGCCTCGGGTCGCACACGCCTCGTCGCCGAGGTCGAACGGCTCTTCTGGCGGTCCGAGCGCTACAACCGCCTCGTGCTCTCGACCAAGGAGCGCTTCCGGCGTTCGGTCGGCAACTACCGCCGCTTCTACGAGGCGTGCAAGACAGGCGACCCCCGTGCCGCGCAAGACGTGATGCGCGAGTCGCTCGAGTGGGCGGTCGACCTCATCGCGAGCGAGCTGCCGTCCGAGGCGGATGGGCAGACGCGGACACCTGCCGCGTGAGGATCACGCGCGTGGAGGCCGTCCCCGTCGCGCTCCCGCTCGTGGAGGAGTTCCACTGGCAGGGCGGCGCGCAGGTGGGCGCCAACCTCGTCCTCTTCGCCGTCCACACCGAGGACGGCGTGGTCGGGTGGGGCGAGTCGATCTGCGAGGTGCCGCTCGCGACTGCGGAGTTCGGAAAGGCGATCGCGCGCCAGGTCGTCGGCGGCCGCGTGGACGAGGTCGAGACGATCCTCGACGAGATCTGGTCGCGCGGCCGCTGGAAGACGACACCGCAGTTCACGCAGTTTGTGGTCTCGGGCATCGAGTCGGCGTGCTGGGACGCCCTGGGACGGACGCTCGGCCGCCCCACCCACGCCCTCTTCGGCGGCGCCGTCCAAAACGAGCTCGACTTCTTCGGCTTCCCGCAGGGCGACGACGCGGCCTCGCTCGCCGCCGGCGCGCGCCGTCTCTCGGACCACGAGGTGATCTATCTCAAGATCGGACGCCCGCGCGACGACGACGCCGTGGTCGCGGCCGTGCGCGACGCGGTCGGGCCCGAGAAAGTGTTGCGGGTCGACCCGAACGAGGCGTGGGACGCGGACACGGCCATCGAGCGAATCCGCCGTCTGGCCGTCCACGGGCTCGACTGGGTCGAGCAGCCCGTGCCGCACTGGGACGTGGAAGGGCTCGCCCGCGTGCGTGGAGCCGTCGACGCGAGGATCGCCGCGGACCAGGCCGTCTACACGACGCCCCAGCTCGAGCGCGTGCTCGCCGCCGACGCCGCGGACGTCGTCGTGCAGGGCCCTCACGACGCCGGCGGGCTCCTCCCCTTCCGCCGCCAGGCCGCGCTTTGCGAGGCGCGCGGTGTCGACGTGAACCTCCACGGCTTCGTCCAGAGCGAGATCAGCTTCCTCGCGCACGCGCACGTCACCGCGACGATCCCGAACCTGACGAGCGGCAACCAGGTCATGCACCAGCTGCTCGCCGAGCGGCTGACCAAGGGGATCGACGTCGCGACCCCGGCGGGGAAGTACCGCGTGCCGGACACGCCCGGACATGGCTTCGAGATCGACGACGACGCCGTCGGCCGCGCGCACGAGCGCTTCCTGCGCGACGGGGCATACGTCAACCTCGAGGTGGGGCGGCGATGAGGATCGCGATCCGGGGCGGCACGGTCTACGACGGCACCGGTGCGCCTGGGCGTGCCGCCGACCTGCTCCTGGAGGACGGCCGCGTGGCGACGGTCGGCGACGTCGGGCCTGTCGACGCCGAGGAGATCGACGCGGCCGGCCTCGCGGTCGGCCCGGGCTTCGTCGACCTGCACAGCCACTCCGACTACACGCTGCTCGTCGACCCGCGCGCGGTGAGCGCGATCCATCAGGGGGTGACGACCGAGGTCGTCGGCAACTGCGGCTTCGGCTGCTTCCCGATCCGCGACCCTGACACGGCGCGACGGGCGATCTACGGCTACTCGGACGACCTCCCGCTGACCTGGAGCTCGGCCGGCGAGTACTTCGAGCGGCTCGACGCCGCCCGGCCCGCCGTCAACGTCCTGAGTCTCGTCCCGAACGGCCAGCTGCGCCTCGCGACGCTCGGTCTCGCCGACCGGCCCGCGGACGACCGCGAGCTCGCGGAGATGGAGGCGCTGCTGCGCGAGTCGCTCGACGAGGGAGCCTGGGGTTACTCGACGGGGCTCGAGTACGCGCAGGAGCGGGCCGCCACGGCGGGCGAGGTGACGGCGCTCGCCCGTCACGCGCCGTTCTACGCCACCCACACGCGCGAACGAGACGACGGCGCGGCGGACGCGGTCGCCGAGGCGATCCGCACCGGCGATCGCGCTGAGGTGCGGCTGCAGGTCTCGCATCTCGTTCCGCGGAATGGCCTCGCCGAGAGCCGCCGGTGCGTCGAGCTCGTGGACGTGGCGCGCGATCGCGGCCAGGACGTCGCCTTCGACATGCACACGCGCACCTTCGGTCTGACGAACCTCTATGCGGCGCTGCCGCCCTGGGCGCTCGCGCTCGGCCGCGACGAGCTGGCCGCCGCACTCGAAGACCCGAATCGTCGCGACGCGATGCGAGACCACCGTTCGATCCTCAGCGCGGGCGGCGACTGGTCGCGCATCGTGCTGCTCGACAACGACGTCTGGCCCGAGTACGCGCGCCGCGACATCGCGGCGATCGCAGCCGACCGGTCCGTTGACCCGCTCGACGCCGTCTACGACCTGCTGCTCGGCGGCGTCGACGAGCTGCACCGGCTGATGGTCACGATCAACGCCTACAGCGAGGAGCAGCAGCGCGAGGCGTTCGCGCACCCGCTCTGCGTCCCCGGCTCGGACGCGACGACGCTCGCGCCCGACGGCCCCCTTCGGGAGTCGTTCTTCCACGGCGCGTACACGTGGGCCGCCTGGTTCTGGCGTTTCATGGTGCGCGAGGAGCGCCTGCTCGACCCGGCCGAGGCCGTGCACCGGCTCAGCGGTGCGCCTGCCGAGAGAATCGGTCTCTCAGACCGCGGTCTGCTCGTGCCGGGTGCCCGCGCCGACGTCGTCGTCTTCGATCCGGACGGATTCGAGGAGCGAGGCACGACCTTCGAGCCGAATCTGCTCGCCACCGGGATGCGACACGTCCTCGTCAACGGCGTGCCCACGCTCCGCGACGCGCAGCTCACGGGCGCACGAGCCGGCGAGGTGCTGCGGCGCCCGACGTACAGTTGACGCCCATGGACGGGACGAACGGGTTGCGCAGCGCGCGCTGGTTCGGCGGCGCGGACCTCGCCGGCTTCATCCACCGTGCCTCGCTGCACGCCGAGGGCATCTCGCGAAGCGCGCTCTCCGGCCGGCCCGTCGTCGGGATCTGCAACTCGTGGTCGGAGCTCGTCAACTGCAACTTGCACTTCCGCTCGCTCGCCGAGGCGGTGAAGCGCGGAGTGCTCCTGGCGGGCGGGCTGCCGCTCGAGTTCCCGACGATCGGCCTCGGCGAGAACCTCATGAAGCCGACCGCGATGCTCTACCGGAACCTGATGTCGATGGACGTCGAGGAGTCGATCCGCGCGTATCCGCTCGACGCCGTCGTCCTGCTCGGTGGCTGCGACAAGACCGTGCCCGCACAGCTGATGGGGGCCGCGAGCGCGGGCGTGCCGGCGATCATGGTCGTCGGCGGCCCGTCCGAGCCGGCATGGTTCCGCGGCCGGCAGCTCGGCGCGGGCACCGATCTCTGGCACTACGCCGACGAGCTCCGCGCCGGAAGGATGAGCGCGGAGGAGTTCGCCGAGCTGGAGGCGGCGGCGACGCCGACGTTCGGCACGTGCAACGAGATGGGAACCGCCTCGACCATGGCGGCGCTCGTCGAGGCGCTCGGCATGTCACTGCCGGGCACCGCGACGATCCCCGCCGTCAGCGCCTCGCGGGCGCGCGCCGCCGAGGCGACGGGTCGTCGCGCGGTCGAGCTGGCGGTGGAGGGGCTGACGCCGCGGCAGATCCTCACCGCCGAGGCGTTCGACAACGCCATCACGCTGCTCGCCGCGGTCGGCGGCGGGACGAACGCCGTCGTGCACCTGCTCGCGCTCGCGGGACGCGTCGGCATCCCGCTGACGCTCGACCGCTTCGGCGAGGTCGCCTCGCAGACGCCGCTCCTCGTCAACGTGCGGCCGTCGGGCGAGCACCTCATCGAGCAGCTGCACCGCTCGGGCGGTGTCCCCGCGGTGTTGAAGGAGCTCGCGCCGCTCCTCCACGGCGAGGCGCTGACCGTGACCGGCAAGCCGCTCGCGGACGGGTTCGCCACCGCCGAAGCGCTCGACCGCGACGTCGATCGCGACGCTCGACGCGCCGGTCGGGCCCCCCGGCGCGATCTCGGTGGTGCGCGGCAGCCTGGCCCCCTCCGGCGCCCTCGTCAAGCGGAGCGCGGCCTCGCCGCGCCTGCTCCGCCACCGCGGCCCCGCGCTCGTGTTCGAGGACGTCTACGACGTCGCCGCGCGCATCGACGACCCCGCACTCGACGTGACGCCGGAAACCGTGCTCGTGCTTCGCAACAGCGGCCCGAAGGGCGGCCCGGGCATGCCCGAGTGGGGCCAGATCCCGATCCCGAGCAAGCTCCTCGCAGCGGGCGTGACGGACATGGTGCGCGTCTCCGACGCGCGGATGAGCGGCACGGCGTTCGGCACCGTCGTCCTCCACGTCGCGCCGGAGTCCGCCGCGGGAGGCCCGCTGCGTGCCCTCCAGGACGGCGACCGCGATCGAGCTCGACGTCGACGCGGGCCGCATCGACGTCGGAGTGCCCGGCGACGAGCTCGCCGCGCGGCTCGAGCGCCTCGGGCCTGCCGAGCCCCGTTACAGGCGCGGCTACGGCGCGATGTTCCTCGACCACGTCCTGCAGGCCGACGAGGGCTGCGACTTCGACTTCCTCCGGGCGCGCCCGGACGACCCGGAGGAGACCGAGCCGTACGGCCTGCTCTCCGGCTGGGTCGGCGGTTGGTGAGCACGGGCGGGCACGACCGGCGGGACTTCTTCCGGCAGCTGCTCCGCGGCGCCACGCGGGCCGCGGAGGAGATGGAAGCGCTGCGCCGCGCGACCGACGATGCCGTGCGACGCGCGACCTCGGCGGACCAGGCTGCGGAGCCGGCATGGCATCCGGTCCCGGCGGAGCCGACAACGCACCTGGCGACGCTCGACGAGCTGCGCGCGCTGTGCGCGGACGCCGGCCGCGAGGCCTGGGCCGAGCGGGTTGCGACGCTCGCACGCACGGGCTTCCGCCTCACGCACGGCGGCGACGGGGACTCCTGGCTCGGCGGCACACCGCGCGCGACGTCGCTCGAGTGGCCCGTATGGGACGGCATCGAGCTTGCCTTTCTCGGCCGGATCGCCCTCGCGGGCCTCCCGCCCTCCCGGCTCCCGGCCGGGGGCGCGCTCCTGCTCTTCTTTGCCGTCGATCAGGCGCCCTCCGGCAACCGGACGGCGGATTCCGGCGCTTGCCGTGTGGTGCACGTCGAGGAGGATCCGGCGGAGGACGAGCCCTTGTACGGCGGCATGCCGTTCGCGGCGGTGACGCCCTCGGCCGAGCTGACGCTTCCCGCGGCCCCCGCGTCGCTCGCCCTCGACGCAGACGAGCTGGAGGCATGGACCGAGCTCCGGGACCGCCTCGCCGCCGTCCAGGGCGTCGAGCTCGAGGAGCGCGCGGCGTCCTACCACGCCTTGCACCGTCTTCTCGGTCACCCCGACACCTACGCCGAGGGGATGGAGCTCGACGCCGAGCTCGTGTCGCGCGGGGTCGACCTCGACGACGAGCCGTTCGCGGACGTCTCCCCCGAGGAGGAGTCGAGCGCTGTGGACGATTGGGTTCTGCTGCTCCAGATCTCGAACGACGACGACCTCGCGCTCGATCTCGGCGACGCGAGCCGGCTCTTCGTCTGGATCCGCCGCGACGACCTTGCGGCGGGCCGGTTCGACGCCGTGCAGGCCTTCGTGCGCTGAGGCTCACGCGTCGCGGAAGCGCGCGACGCGCGCCTCGACGAGCTCCTTCCAGCGGGCGGCGCGCGGCAACGCAAGGAGCCGTCCGCTCCGGCGGTTCCGAACCGCGATGCCGTGCACGGCACCGGGGATCAGCGTGTACGTCCCCTCGACGCCGAGGCGTGTCGCGCGCTCGAAGCCGCGCCGCGAGCTCGACGGGCTGACGCCGGGGATCCCCGGCAGCCAGCGGTCGAGCGCGCCGTGCAGGACGTCGAGCCTGCGACCGACGAGTGGCGACACGTCGAGCTCGTCCGGGAGCCACGGCGCCAGGCCGAGGACGCCGGTCACCGACGGATGCGCCGCCGCGCGCACCGAGACGGCGCCGCCCATCGAGAAGCCGACGAGCAAGACGCGCTCCGCGGCCGCGACCCCGATGGCGGCGAGCGCGTCGTCCACGCACCAGTCGAGCCGCTTCCACGACTTGACGCGGTAGCGCACCTCGACGAAGCGCAGGTCGGGGAAGCGAGCGGCGAGGCCGTCGACGAGCCACTCGATCGACGCGCTCCACGTCCCGCGCACCGCCGCCGCTTGACCGCCGTTCACGCAGACGACGGCGAGCCCTCGGGCAGGCCCTCTCGACCGTGCCTCGGCGCCGGTCGTCAGAGGATGCAGGACGGGAGCCGCCGACACCCGCACAACGCTATCGCCGCACCCTCGCGCGACAGCGAGCCTCTACTCTTCTCGCTCTCGGAGAGGTGTCCGAGCGGTCTAAGGAGCGCGACTGGAAATCGCGTACGTGGTGAAAGCTGCGTCGCGGGTTCAAATCCCGCCCTCTCCGTGCGAAGGGGCCCCGAGGGGCCCCTTCCGTCATCTGACACGGTGCGTCTGGCTCACACGGCGCTTCGCAGGCACTTGGCCAGCTTCTTCTCGAAGCCGTTCGCCTTGCCGTGACCCTTCGCCTTGCCGTGACCCTTCGCCTTGCCGTGACCCTTGTCGTCATCGCCGTGCCGCGTCTTCTTGCCATGGCCGGAGGTCGCCCTCGTGACGCAGTGCGCCGAGGCGTCGTCGATGCGGACGACAGCAGCAGCGCGGGCGGCGTCGTTCTTCAGCCGCGCCATCTGCGAGACGCACTTGCCGAACGCGTTCGCGTGGTTCCGATTGCTGCCGTAGGCCATGCGGAAGGCGTCAGCGCCCATCTCGGCGCGAAGCGTCTTGCACGCCTGGCCGGGGCTCATCCCCTGGCCACCTGGCGGCTTCGGCCCTTCAGGCGCGAAGAACGTCGAGGAGTTCACCTTGACGTTCCGGACGTCGACCGTCTGCTCCTTGTCGGCAAACGCCCAGCCCGAGTCGACCACCAGCGAGATGCCCGTGACCTGGTAGGCGCCGACGAGCGCGAGCGCCTGCGCATACGTCGACACCTGCGTGCCGGCCTGCACCTGGCTCGTGTCGTAGCGGCCGTCCGAGGAGCCGATCAGGTTTCCCGACGCGATCCACACGTTTTGCGAGCAGCCCGTGAACGACGGCGTCGGCCCGAGGTAGACGAACACGTTCTTCTCGCCGGACGGCGTCTGGACGCGGACCTGGAAGCGGGGCGAACCGCCCGCGCAGTCGTCGTCGGTGACGTTGAACTCCGTCGACAGCGTCGTGATGCTCGAGAACGTCGTGACAGTCGTTCCGCTGAACGACGCGCCCGAGGAATCGTTGCTTGCGCCGACGTCTCCGGTGTTGGAGACGAGGTGCAGGATCCCGCCGGACGTCGTCGCACCCCCGAACGGTGTTGCCGTCGCCGCGATGGCGGCGGGCACCACGACGGCCGCGGTGAGAAGTGCCGCAGCGGTGGCTATCAGTCGTCTCATGTGACTCCCCTCTCGTCTGGGCCCGTGCGAGCACGAACCAGATCGATGACGCGAGGAGCGTTCCCTATCTCGTCGCGGGAAGAACGATCCCGAACGGAATCCTTACGACGTCCCGGCGGCCGACGAGACGTAGGCCGCGACGTCCTGGATCTGCTGCTCGGTGAGCTTGTCCTTGAACGACGGCATCGCGCCTGCGCCGTCGGTCACGCGGGTCACGACGAGCGTCGCCGGAGGCTTCGCGTCGTCGAGGTTCGGCCCGACCGTCCCTGTCGACCCGGCATCCGCGAGCGTGTGGCACGCAACACAACCGGCCGACTCGAACACCTGCTTGCCGGCGGCGGCGTCGCCCGTCGGCGCTTCCGTCGTCGCCCCGCCCTCGGTCGCCCCGCCGCCCGTCTCCGCTGCGTGGGTCTCCTCCTCGGTCTCCTGCGTCCCGGTCACCCACACGACGGCGCTCATCTGTGCGATGAAGAGGAGCACGGAGACGAGGATGTACGCATCCAGTCGTATCGGGAACCCCGGGCTCCGCTTCGGGACGAAGATCGCCGTGATGAGCGCCCACGCGATGAAGGTGATCGCGACAATCAGCAGCACCGTCTTTCCGAGGCCCGTGATGGCTGCGACCGGCATCGCGCGGACGCTACCACGCCCCCTGACGCGCCGATCCGACGATCGACAGACCCGGTAAATGTGAATAGGGTTTGCCTTAGTGGGTCCTGCGGAGCGGCTCGACAGGTACGCACGCCTTGCGGTCGAGGTCGCCGTCAACCTCCAGCCGGGGCAGTTCCTCCGGGTCTCGGCCGACCCGGAGCATCTCCCTCTGGTCCGAGCAATCGGGCGCGTCGCGTACGAGCGCGGGGCGCGCTATGTCGAGGTGCTCTACCGCGACGACCATCTGAAGCGTGCGCGGGTCGAGCACGCTCCCGACGACTCGCTCGACTGGAGCCCGCCGTGGACAGTCGCGCTGATCGACCACATGGTGGAGACCCGCGGCGCGACGATCTCGATCACCGGCGACGCCGAGCCCGAGCTGCTCGCCGACCTCGACCAGCGCCGCGCACAGCGCGCACGGCCGCGCGCCGCCGTCGAGAAGCTCCTCGATGCGGAGAACCGTCGCCTCATCCAGTGGACGATCGTCGGCTACCCGAACGAGGGCTGGGCACGCACGGTATTCGGAGAGCCCGACGTCGAGCGGCTCTGGGACGCGGTCGCCACCGCAGCCCGTCTCGACGAGCCGGACCCCGTGCAGGCATGGCGCGAGCACATCGAGCGGCTCCGGCAGCGCGCCGCGACCCTCGACGAGCGCGCGTTCTCGTCGCTTCGCTTCGTCGGCCCGGGGACAGATCTGCGCGTCGGGCTACCGGAGGGCCACCACTGGCTCACCGGGGCCGAGGAGACCGTCGACGGCATCCCGCACATCGTCAACGTCCCGACCGAGGAGGTTTTCACGACCCCTGACCGCAGGCTCACCGAGGGCACCGTGCGGTCGACGTTCCCGCTGTCGCTCGGTGGGACGATCGTGCGCGGGCTCGAGGTCCGCTTCGAGGCAGGCAAGGCCGTCGAGGTGCGCGCCGAGTCCGGCGCCGACGCCGTGCGCGAAGAGATGGCGACCGACGAGGGCTCGAGCTTCCTCGGCGAGGTGGCCCTGGTCGACGGTGACTCACGTGTCCGCAAGACCGGCGTCGTCTTCTACGACACGCTCTTCGACGAGAACGCCGCCTGCCACATCGCGTGGGGCCAGGGGATCAAGGGCGCGCTCGACGGCGGCGAGGAGCTGAGCGACGACGAGCTCGCCGCCCGCGGCTACAACGACTCCGTCGTCCACACGGACTTCATGATCGGCGGCCCCGAGGTCACGGTGCTCGGCGTCGAGCGCTCGGGCGCCGAGGTGCCGGTGATCTCCGACGACGCCTGGGTGCTCTCCTAGCCACGCCGAACGCGCTCGGCACGTCGGGTAGCCTTGTCGCTCTCCCGGGCGCATAGCTCAGCGGGAGAGCGCTCGCTTCACACGCGAGAGGTCCCTGGTTCGATCCCAGGTGCGCCCATCGTCGGCCAAAGCCCGGTCGACAGGCGATCACGGCCCCGCTAGCGCTCGATGGCGTTCGGTGTCGATAACACCTCGCCGAGGCGACTGAGCGCCTCTGGGACGATCCGATAGTAAGCCCACGTCCCTCGACCCTCCGACTCGACGAGACCCGCCTCGCGGAGAATCTTCAGGTGGTGCGACACCGTCGGCTGCGACAGGTCGAACGTCGCGGTGAGATCGCAGACGCAGCACTCGTCGCAGCACGCGAGGCGGCTCACGATCGCGACCCGGGTCGGGTCGGCCAGCGCCTTGAACGTCACGGCCAGCGTCTCGGCCGCCGCGCCGTCGAGCGTCGGCGTTCCGGGCGGACAGCAGATCGGCTGAAGGACGGGAAGCTGCTTGCTCATCGATGCTCTTCAATATAGTGTATCGATACACGTCGATGGAAGGAGGGACCGATGGCGCTCGAGCTACCGTGCTGCGACGACGGCGACTGCGGCGACGACTGCTGCTGACCGCGCGACGAACGACGGCGGCCGACTGCAGCGGCCGCCCGCTCGACGTCCATCCCGACCTCGGCCTGCTCTTCTACAACACCGCCTGCTGCGAGAGTCTCGCCGGGCAGCCCGACCAGGCAGTCGCCCACCTCGCCCGTGCGATCGAGCTCTGGAACGGCTGCGCGGTCTGGCGCAGGCGCGTCCTAAGAGACCGCTACGCGTCGAGCGCCCGCGAGGAGGCGGCCAGCCGGTCGGCAAGCTCGACTCCGCGACCAAGCGGCGGCAGGGGCGGCCGGCGACGGCGGAACGGAAGCGGAACGCGCGGTCGGACACGCTGTGAGAGCTCGGGATCGACAAGGACGAGCTCGGGACTGATGCGTGGAAGGTCGTCGACGCAAGCGCCGACGCCGCTGGCCGCAGGCGTCATGCCTCACTCGTCGGCATGTCCGCACCGCCGCAAGACCCCTCGTTCAAGGGAATCGGCGCCTGTCGAGTGGATGCCGACGAATCCACCTCCCGCCTCGATGTAGCGGCGAAACGCGTCTCGCTGGGCCGCGTCCAGGACATTGCCCGACGGATTGAGGAACACGACCGCCCGATAGCGCGCGAGATTCGACGCGGTGAAAGCTCGCGAGTCTTCCGTCTGGTCGACGGTGAACCCGTTCGCGGCGCCCAACTGCTTCAGAACGTCTACCGCGTGCGGAATCGAGTCGTGGCGGAAGCCGAGTGTCTTCGAGAAGACGAGAATCCGGGTCGCTTCGATGCGGCTCGATTCGTAGAGGACGACCGGCTTGTGACCGAAGGGCGCCGCGCCGAAGATGTCCGGCGTCCCGTCGCCGTTGACATCCGCCACGCGCGTGTTGTGCAGATCCTCACCGCGGGCGATCGTAAGTGCCGTCCACGCACCCCCACGACCCGGATTGTGGAAGACCAACAGTCGACCTTGCCCGCGGAACTCGCTCCCTACGACGTCGGGGTCGCCGTCGCCGTCGACGTCGGCGACGTCCACACTGTGCACGCTGTCGAGGCTCGTTGCGATCGTGTGCCGCACCCACCTTCCGTGAGTGGGGTCGGCCGGCGAGCGGAACCACGCCACGTCTCCGTTCTGTTCGGAAACCGCGAGAACAACGTCGGGACTGCCGTCGCGATCCATGTCCGCGATCTTCACCGCTGCCCACGCGTTCCACTGCGCGAACCGCCGCACTTTCCATGCGCGAGCGCTTCGCGCGGCGCCTTTCCCTGGGTTCGCGAGCCAGAGGCCGCCAACCGCGAGGTCCGCGTAGCCGTCGCCGTCGAGATCGCCGGCGTCGAGCCCGTTGCGGCCGAAACGCGGATCGAGACGGATGCGCGTCCAGGAGTCCTTGCCGTTCTGAAAGAAGATCTCGACGGTCGACCCCGTCTCGCCGCGCATCGCCACGTCGAGCTTGCCGTCCCGATCGAAGTCGGCGACCACGATGTCGTGCGTCCCGCCGGCGCCAATCCGGTGCGCTCTCCATGCCCGTCCCGCACCGCGATTCTCGTACCAGGTCGTCCCGACCACGACGTCCTTGTCGCCGTCGCCGTCGACGTCGCCCACGGCGCTGCCAGACTCGGAGCTCGCCGACGCGGCGATGGTGGAGGGCTTCCAGTCGGGGTTTCGGTACCAGACGACAGGCCCCTGCGCACCGGCGACGACCAGATCCGGGCGTCCGTCGCCGTTCAGGTCGGCGATGTTCTTCATCCACGCGTCAGGCGGCCCCGACGCGGCGACGAGGACGCGGCGCAGGCCGATGTCCTCGATCGCACGACTGCCGAACGGGTTCGCACTGCCGCTTTCGAGATGCAGCACGAGAAGCGAAACGAGTAGCGCTCCCGCGAGAAACGCGGCCACGAGAATCGATCCCCGGCGTGTCACCACCCATTTCCCCCGAACGAGCCCGGCGACCCCAGATCGGCGTCGCTCCTTCCCTCAGTGTACGCCGCCGGCGGCGCTCCGCTCCTAGCCGGGAAGGCTAGACGGTGAGCTTCGCCTGCACCACTGCCTGGGTGCCGCGTCCGCTCGCAGTGACGGGCCAGACGTACCAGCGGTACTCGCCGGGGGTGAGCTTCACGGTGTGTCCCTGGTAGCGCCACGTCGGGGCGAGCTCGAGCACCGGCTGCTTCGTGTCCCGCGCCAGCACGCGGTCGTTGCCACGGAAGAGCTCGACGTGGTATCCGACAGCTCCGTCCACCGGCGCCCACGCGAAGCGGCGCGTCTCCACCGGGGCGGACGCGGCAGGCGTCTTCTTCGGTGGCGTCGCGGCTGCCTTTGGCTTCGCCGTCGTCTTCGGCTTCGGCTTCACTGAGGCCTGCGTCTTCGGCTTGGCGGTGGCTGTCGTCTTGGGCTTCGTGGAAGTCTTCGCGCCGGACGTCTTCTGTTTCGCGGGGGGCTTGGTCGCTGATGGCTTGGTGACGGCATGCTTGGTCGCGGGCGGCTTCGGCTTCGGTCGAACGGGCTGCTTCTTTGCTGCCGCCGTCTTGCCGGACGAGGCCGCCTTCGTCTTGCTGCCGGACTTCGGCGCCACGGGCGGCGCGCCGACCGCCGCCGTCCCCCCCTTGCCCGATGGGCTTTCCGACGACCCCGCCGTCAGGCGCATGATGCCGAGCACGGCTGCGGACGCAATCGCAACGGCGACCAGGAACGCGAGGATGCCGCGTGCCCTGCCGCGCTTCCGCCTCCCGGTGCTGGCCCGCGCACGACGCTGCGTCGCCGGGCGCGCGACCGGGTGCGGCATCGTCGAAAATCCCGGCGTGGGTTGCGCGGGCGGCACGGTCACGTCGGCGAGACGATCTGGGAGGAGCGGCGCAGGTGCCTCGACGTCAGGGGAGGGAACGGCGCGCGCAGGCTCGGCTTCGATCACGCGGCGTGCAACCGCACCGGACTCCGAAGCCGGGACGGGCAGGGCATCCACGACGGGCTCCTCGACGACCGGCGTCGAGGCGCTGAACGCCACGGGAGCGATCTCCTCGCGCGGTGGCTCGACGACCGGTGCGGGCATCCACGTGACGGTCTCCGCGCTCGGAGCGGCCGGCTCGGGCGGAGCGGCCGGCTCAGGCGGCGCGGCCGAAGCGCTCTTGACGGTCCGCGGGACGATCGGCGGCTCTTCGGATCCGCCCTCGACGAGCCGAAGCGTCGACCGCCGAGCGGTCAGAGACGCTTCGTCGATCTGCCCCTCGCGCACGAGACGCGCGAGCTCGGGGTCGATCAGAACGAGCTCGGGGCTGATCCCCGAGAGATCGTCCTCCACGTCGTCGCCGGGGATGTCCGCGACGGATCTCATCGATTCGTTCATCGGCGTCGGTCGGCCTCCGCTTGACCGAAGGGCCCATCCTAGCGGCCTCGTCACAGGCCTCGGGATCGGCGCAGGGACGGGATGCGCCCGTGCCCGGTCACTCATGCCCGGTCACGCGCTCCGTCGTCGTGCAGGTGACCCTGGGTGGAATCTCCGCCGCCTGCTCGGGTCGGGCGGTGCCGCGGCACCTGGGAGGGAGTCCTTAGCGCTGCTTCCTTCCGGACCTGACGCGGTTCGAACGCTCCCAGTGCGCGGGACCCGACCGTCAACGCCACGTATCGGTGACCCATGCCCATGACCACCGCCCTCGGACGGCGTTCGGTCCCGCTGGAGCGGATTTCGGGTTCAGGGAACCGCTGACTCCCCACCTAGCGCGACCGGGCGACCCGAAGGTAGCAGCACGCGAACGGCGCCGCTCGCGCCCCAGGCCCAGCAAGTATCGTCAAGGAAGCACGAACCACTTCTTGGGGGAGCGCTTCCGCGGAGATGTGTCGAATGATCCATGACGACGTGTCGGGCTCGTGACCGCCCTCTACCGGACCTACCGCTCGCTCGACTTCTCCCAGGTGGTCGGGCAGGAGGCCGTCGTGCGGACGCTGCGGAACGCGATCGAGCACGACCAGGTGCGACAGGCGTACCTCTTCGCCGGCCCGCGCGGGACCGGGAAGACGTCGATGGCCAGGATTCTCGCGAAGGCCCTGAACGCCGAGGGTGGGCCGAACGCCGACTTCGACCCGACGACGCCGATCGCGCTGGCGATCGCCGCCGGAACCGCGCTCGACGTCGTCGAGATGGACGCGGCCTCGCAGCGCGGCATCGACGAGATCCGCGAGATCCGCGAGCGCGCGATGCTCCAGCCGGCGGAGGGCCGCTACAAGGTCTACATCCTCGACGAGGCGCATCAGCTGACGTCGCAGGCCTGGAACGCCCTCCTGAAGTTGATCGAGGAGCCGCCGCCGCACCTCGTCTTCGTCTTCTGCACGACCGACCTCTCGAAGGTCATCCAGACGGTGCGGTCGCGCTGCCAGACCTTCGTCTTCCAGCGGCCACGGCTGCAGGAGATCGTCACCGTGCTGCGCAACGTCTGCGACGGCGAGGGGATCGACGCGCCCGACTCGGCGCTGTCGCTGATCGCACGAGGTGCCGGTGGCTCGTTCCGGGACGCGATCTCGACGCTCGATCAGCTGTCCGCCGCGACGGAGAGGAAGATCACCGTTCAGGACGTCCTCCAGCTCGGCACTGCCGTCGAGGAGGACACGCTGTTCCGGCTCTGCGACACGATCGTCGATCGCGACGTCGCGGGCGCGCTCGTGCTGATCGAGGAGATCTCCGAGCGGGGTCAGGATCTCGGTCAGCTGACGCGGGAGCTCCTCGAGCATCTCCGCGAGCTGCTGCTGGTGCAACACATGGGCCACGTGCCCGACTCGCTGCCCCTCACCGAGGAGTCGCGCGACCGGCTGCGCGAGCAGGCGAACCAGCTTCCGGAACCGACCGTCGTGCGTCTCATCGACCTGCTCGCCGTCGTCATCGAGGACGAGCGGCAGGGCGGCGATCCCCGGCTGCCGCTCGAGCTCGCGCTCGTCAAGGTGACCCGGCCGCAGGCCGATCTGGCCCGCGAATCACTTGTCCATCGGGTCGAGGTGCTGGAATCTCGGGTGCATGCCGGTCCCCCCGCCGCGGAGTCGTGGGGCCCCTCCCCCGTTCCCGCGCCCGCGGCGGGCCCGGCACCTGCCGAGGACGAGGCTCTGCCCGCCGAGCCTCCGTCCCACGAGCTGACCTTCGACCAGGTTCACGACGCCTGGACGCGGAGCGTGCTGCCGGCGGTCAAGGAGCGCTCGATTCCCGTCGCGTCGCTGCTCGCGGAGGCGACGCCGTCGGCCCTGGAGGACGACACGCTGACGCTCTCGTTCAAGCAGACCGCGGATTTCCACCGCGGCCTCGTCGACGACCCGAAGAACCTCACGGTCGTGCGCGACGCACTGTACGAGGTCACGGGCAGACGGCTCACGATCGCCACGGTGGTCGGAGATCACCCGCCCGACGACGAAGACGAAGGGGAGGAGCCGATTGGGGAGCAGACCCTCATCGCGCTCCTGAAGACCGATCTCGACGCAACCGAAGTGGAGGAGACATCGTGAAGCTCGACATGAACGCCCTCATGAAGCAGGCGCAGGAGATGCAGGAGCAGATGGCGCGCGCGCAGGAGGAGGCGAAGAACGAGATCGGCGAGGCCTCCGCCGGCGGCGGCATGGTCACGGTCAAGGCGAACGGGGCCGGCGAGCTCCTCGAGATCGCCATCGACCCGCGCGCCGTCGATCCGGACGACCCCGAGATGCTCGCCGACATGGTGCTCGCGGCTGCCAACGAGGCGCTTCGCTCCGCCACCCAGGCGGTCGAGGCGAAGCTCCGCGGGCAGCTGCCCGACCTCGGGGCGCTCGGCCTGCCCGGGATGTAGGGCGTGTCCGACTTCGTCGGACACCTCCGGCGCGCGGAGACGCACAGGTTTCATGAGCGGGACGCTCTTGGTCGAGCTCGCGCGGACGTCCGCCGCGGTCGCAGCGACCCGCGCCCGCTCGGAGAAGATCGGCCTCCTGGCGACGTGCCTCGGCGGGCTGCGAGCGGACGAGGTCTCGGCCGCGGTGACGTTCCTCTCGGGGACGATGCCGCGAATCGGCGTCGGCTGGGCGTCGCTCCGCGACCTGCCGCCGCCGGCCTCGGCCGCGAGCCCTCGAGATCCTCGACGCCAACGCGACCTTCGAGCGCGTCGCCTCGGCGTCCGGGCGCGGCTCGCAGGAGTCGCGCAGGCGGGCCCTCGAGGAGTTGTTCGCGCTCAGGCGACGGAGCCCGAGCAGCGGTTCCTCCGCGGGATCCTCCACGGCGAGCTCCGGCAGGGGGCGCTCGAGGGCGTCATGGTCGAGGCGGTCGCACGCGCGGCAGCCGATTCCGGCGGCCGCATGTCCGCCGCGCGCTCATGCTCGCCGGTGAGCTGCCGCCCGTCGCCGGGGCGGCGTTCGAGGAGGGCCTCGAGGGCCTCGCCCGGTTCCGCCTCGAGGTGCTCCGCCCCGTCAAGCCGATGCTGGCGCAGACGGCCGAGGACGTCGCGACCGCGATCGACCGCACCGGCCCTGCGGCAGCGGAGTGGAAGCTCGACGGCGCGCGCCTGCAGGTGCACCGCCTCGGCAGCCAGGTGCGCGCGTTCACGAGGAGCCTTGCGGATGTCACCGACCGCGTCCCGGAGGTTGTCGCCGCGGTGCTCACGTCTCCCCGTCGACGCGGTGGTTCTCGACGGGGAGGTGATCGCCCTGCGACCGGACGGCAGGCCGTATCCCTTCCAGGTCTCGATGAGCCGGTTCGGCAGCAGCGCAGACACGCAAGCCGATGCACAGCGGCCTGCCGCTCGCGCCGTTCTTCTTCGACTGTCTCCATCTCGACGGCGACGACCTTCTCGAACGCGCGTACGAGGAGCGCGTGACGGCCCTCGCGCGCGTCGTACCCGACGCCCTGCGGGTCCCACGCACCGTGACCTCGGACGCCGGCGAGGCCGAGCAGTTCTTCGAGGACGCGCTCGCCCGCGGCCACGAGGGCGTCGTCGTGAAGGCGCTCGCTGCGCCCTACGAAGCGGGACGCCGCGGCGCCGCCTGGGTGAAGGTCAAGCGGGCGACGACGCTCGACCTCGTCGTCCTCGCGGCCGAGTGGGGCCACGGCCGCCGGCAGGGCAAGTTGAGCAACCTCCATCTCGGCGCGCGCGATCCCGAGGGCGGCTTCGTGATGCTCGGCAAGACCTTCAAGGGCATGACGGACGAGATGCTCGCCTGGCAGACCGGACATCTGCTCGACCTCGCGACCGAGCGGGACGGCCACGTCGTCCACGTGCGTCCCGAGCTCGTGGTCGAGGTCGCCTTCGACGGCGTGCAGGAGAGCACCCGCTACCCGCGGCGGCCTCGCGCTCCGGTTCGCACGGGTCAAGGGCTACCGGCCCGACAAGGCGGCTTCCGACGCCGACCCGATCGACCTCGTCCGTGCAATTCACTCGGGGGGCCCCGGCCCGTCCGGCGTGGATGGCTAACGTGACGGCGTGCTGAGCCCCGCGGTGGACAACCTCGTCGCGCAGCTCACGCGGCTGCCGGGAATCGGCACGCGCACGGCCCAGCGGCTCGCGTTCCACATCCTCGCCGCGCCTCCCGATGAGGCAAACGCGCTCGGCATCGCGATCGCGGACGTCAAGGCGCGCGTCCGCGCGTGCCCGGTTTGCGGGAACCTCACCGAGGAGGAGCTCTGCGGCGTCTGCGCCGACCCACGCCGCGACCGCACGGTGATCTGCGTCGTCGAGCAGCCGGTCGACGTCCTCTCCCTCGAGCGGACGCACGAGTACCGCGGCCTGTACCACGTGCTCGGCGGAGCGCTCTCGCCCCTGGACGGCGTGGACCCGGGCGACCTCCGGATCCAGCTCCTGCTCGAACGGGTCGGCTCGGACGGCGTCGAGGAGGTCGTACTGGCGACGAACCCGACGATGACCGGCGAGGCGACCGCGGCCTACCTGGCCGATCGCCTGCGCGACCGCGTGACCGTCACGCGCCTCGCGAGCGGCCTCCCCGTCGGCGGCGACCTCGAGTACGCAGACGAGGTGACGCTGGGGCGCGCCCTCGCCGGCCGCCGGCCCGCCTGAACGGCCGTAGCCCGCGGGAAGCGAGCGTGGCTTTCAGCCTCGCCCATCTTCGGGCACGGCGGGCTCGCGCCCAAGGAGGCCGAACGTCCAGCGCCGGAGCCGCGCTCGTCGCTCCGCTTGCGCCGTTCGAATCTGGATCGTCCTCTCCCGATACCGCTCGAGCCAATCGGCAAACGCGCGGCTCTGCTCCGCCCACTGAGCACGCGTCTCCGGATCAGTCCTCGGCCTCTTCCTCTTCCCATCCATCGTCGTCCTCCAGGACCTCGAGGATTCGATCAAGCTTGACGTCCATCCTCATCAACATGATGCCCATCGCCTCGAGGTCCTCACGTTCGACCGCAGGTTCGTTCGGTCGCTTCCACCACACCACCTGATGGTGGCAGGGCGTGGGAGCGTTGTCGAGATGGCCGATCGGGCCATGTCCGGCAGGGAGTTGTCCGCGTCGGCTAGAAAGTCAAGGTAATGGACGCACAACCGAGAATCGGCGTCGTCGGCGCGACCGGCGCCGTCGGGATGGTGACGCTGGGCTTGCTCGCCGAGCGCGGCTACGAGAACGTGCGCGCGTTCGCCTCGGCGCGCTCGGCCGGCTCGACGGTTCCGTTCGGGGACGGCTCGATCGCCGTCGAGGAGGCCACGCCGGAGGCGCTCGGCGCCGGCGACGTCGACCTCTTCCTCTTCTCGGTCGGCACCTCGGCGAGTCGGGAGCTCGTGCCGATCGCCTCCGCGGCAGGTGCCGTGTGCATCGACAAGTCGTCCGCCTACCGCCTGGTCGACGGATACCCGCTCGTCGTGCCCGAGGTGAACGGGAACCGTGCGCTCGAGGCGCTCGGGCGCGACCGCATCGTCGCGAACCCCAACTGCTGCACGATCCCGCTCACCTGCGTGCTGAAGCCCCTCCACGAGGAGGCAGGGCTGGCCAGGGTGCGCGTCTCGACGTACCAGTCGGTCTCGGGCGCTGGCGCCCAGAGGATGGATGCGCTCGCGCACGAGGCGTCCGACGGGCACGACCTCGTCATGGACTGGACGTGGGAGGGCGACGAGTCGGACGAGGAGGCGAAGCTCCGCGCCGAGACGCGGAAGATCCTCGAGCTGCCCGACCTGCCGATCTCCGCGACGTGTGTCCGCGTGCCGGTGATGGTCGGGCACTCGGAGGCGGTCTGGATCGAGCTGGAGCGCCGACTCGCGCCGGAGGAGGCCGCGGAGATCCTGCGCGACGCCCCGAGCGTGCGCGTCCTCGACCTCCCGTCGTTCCCGACGCCGGCGGCCGCCGCCGGCGAGGACGAGGTGCTCGTCGGCCGGATCCGCCGCGATAGCGCCTCGGAGAACGGCATCGCGCTCTACCTCTCGAGCGACAACCTCCGCAAGGGCGCGGCGCTCAACGCGATCCAGATCGCGGAGCTGTTGCTCGAAAGCGTCGCCGCCCGCGCCGCCTGACGAGCCTCATGGGCGCGGGACCGGGCTCGGCGCCGGTCCCGGCGTGAAGGCGTCCTGCACGACGCGGAGAACCTTCGCCCGCCGGCCCTCCTCGACCGGCACGAGGCCACCGAGCTCGAGCCGGCAGAGCTCGACACGCCCCTGCGAGCGCACCCGGGTGAACCCGAACTCGTCGAGGAAGTCGCGCGGGAAGACGGTGCGATGCACCAGAAAGCGCTCCTCGACGGACTCGCCCTCCGGATAGCGGTATGCAAAGGCCTCGATCGCCTTCGCGCCGCGGTCGCGCGACTCCCCGATCGCCGCGAGCAGGAGCGACTTCTCGATCCACTCGACGCCGTCTCGCCTGAGGTAGGCACACGTCACGAGGATGGCGTCGTCCGACGCCGGCCCCGCGGGAAGGTCTGCGGCGCGGGGAAAGAGGTGCGAGGGCCCGTACTGCATCGAGCCGAGCAGGCGGCCGTCGTCATCGAGGTAGATCGTTCCCCACTCCCCGAAGTCCTCCTCGGCACGCTCGGCCCAGCGCTCCTTCGACGCCGTCCGGTTCCCACGCGACTGCCACCACACGCAGTCGCGACAGACGGCCGGACCGCTGTCGACCGTCATTCGCGTGAGGGCGGAGACGCCTCCGCGCATCAGTCGCCGGCGGCGATGCCGTCGACGACGACGTCGACCGTCACCGACGGGAGGCGGGCAGTCCTTGCCAGGTACTCGGCCACGCGTCGTTGCACCTCGGCGCCGACAGCGGCGGCGTCGACGCCCCAGTCCAGCGAGACGTGGAGCTCGACGGCGGTCTTCCCGTCCTCCTCGACGACGTACACGCCTCCGCTCCGCCGAGGCCGCGCGACGAGATCGTCGACCCCGTCGACCTCCCGAGCCGCATCCCGGGCGTACGCCGCGAGCACCTCGTGCGAGATGACCGCATGACCTTCC
>CAVVAW010000003.1:217500-432517 GCA_963746445.1 uncultured Actinomycetes bacterium | reverse complement strand
CTCTAGCGTCGCTCGACAACGGCGATCTCGTCGTCCCGGTAGGTGACGCGGGCGCCGGGCTCGGCGGCGAGCGCCTGGAGGTGGCGGCGCGCCGTCGACGACCACGACGCGATAGCCGTCGAGCGACCCGCGCCAGTCGCCCGCGCGCGCGCCGTAGTCGACGATCCGGTCGAGGGTCGGCTGGTCGTAGAGCTCGAAGCGGACGTCGTAGGCGAGGCGGCCGCGGAGGTCGGGGATGCGCCAGAGGAGCCAGTCGGCGGTGCCGTCGGTCGCCCAGACGCGGACGTTCGGGTCGCGGGTCGCCTCGCGCACGGCGGCGACGCGGGCCTCGGGCCACTCGGACACGAACCACGACGCGGGGCGCGCGACGAACACGAGCGCGGCGACCGCGAGGCCGGCGAGCGCGGCCAGCGAGATGATCCGGTTGAGCTTGCGGCGCCGCGACGTCCGCCTTCGTCAGGAGGCCGTCGAGGGCGACGGGGAGGATCGCGGCGGCGGCGAGCGCGAACCAGATCACGCCGCGGACGGCCTGCACCGCGCCGGCGAACGTCAGCACGAGGACGGCGAGCTCGTAGAACGTCAGCCGTGACCTGCAGCGCCGGAGGGCGAGGATCCCGGCGGCGACGAGCGCGAGGAGCCAGAAGAGCGCGGTGGTCCCGCTCGGGCTCGACCACTGCCACTCGCGGAGGATCGGCGCGAACGGCGCGTCGACGAGCATCAGCTTGTAGTAGGCGACGATGTCCCACCCGTACGGCGTCGCGAGGACGCAGAGGGGGGAGAGGACGACGAGCGCCAGCGGGATCCATTGCGAGGCGTCGTGCGCGAACCAGCTCGACGAGCCCGAGCAGCATCGCGAGGCCGGCGCCGAGGACGACGGAGCCGTGGAGGTTCGCCCAGAGGACGAGGAGCGGCAGCACGAGCAGGGTGCGTCGGCGGGTGCCGTTCCGCGACGCGTCGACGAGGAGCCAGAGCGCGCCGGCGAAGCAGCGGGAGCGCGGCCGTCTGCGCGCGGAGCGTCCAGCCCCACGGGCCCGGCGAGGATCGCGAGGAAGCCGATGACGAAGGTCGAGCGGGACGACGCGCCGCCGGCTCGCGCGGTCGCGAAGGCGAGGCCGAGCGCGAGCAGGACGAAGCCGATCCCGAGGAGGATCACGGCGCGCATCCCGGCGAGCCCGTGGGCGGCGTAGAAGACGACCTGGGCGAGCCACTGCTGGTCGGTCCACGTGCGTCCCTCGCCGAGGACGGTGAGGTGCTCGGTGTGCGGGAGGCCGTTCTCGATCACCTCGCGGCCGGCCATCAGCGTGAGCCACGTGTCGCCGACGACGATCGACGGCGCGAAGACCGAGAGGAGGACGATCCCGACGAGGCAGACGAGGAGGATCGGGAAGGGGCTCGTCTCCAGGATGCGCGCGATCGCGACTGGTGTCCGACTTCAGTCGGACACCTGAGTCCGGGGCGTCGGCTTGGGTCGAGGGTGTCCGACTGAAGTCGGACACCGGTGCAGGGGCAGGGGTGGTGTGCTCGGGGTCACGTGTCGGAGGGGGTCTGGCACCGCCAGGTGCCTGACCCCAGTGGACGTTGGGCTCGAGTGGGCGCTGGGGATGCTTGGGGCGATGCGGGTCGCTGGGGACAGGCACCTGCGGTGCCAGTCCCCTGGGATTGAAGCTCACAAAAGAATCTTCGCGCGCGGGTCGGCGTGCCTGTCTGGACCAAGGGCTAGGGTGGCCCGCGACCCCTGCGGATGGCCCGTTCCGAGCCGTATAGCGATGCTTGGAGCGTGACCGTCGTTCCCGACTCGTCCGTCGCGTCCGCGGCTGCGGCCCCGCGCATGCCGGAGGTTCCGGGGAGTGGCCGCAGCCGCTCGCTCGTCGTCGCGGCTGCGGTCGGCATCCCGATCTCGGTCGTGTTTCTCGTGCTCGCGATCCGGGGAACCGATCTCGGAGGCGTGTGGAGCACGCTCGCCGGCGTCAGGCCGCTGCCGCTGCTCGGCGCGGTGGCGTGTATGGGCGTCGTCTACTGGGTGCAGGCGGCCCGCTGGCGGCGGATCGCAGACACCGGGCTCGGGCAGCGGCGGTTCGTCGAGATGGTGGTCGCCGGCCTGGCGGTCAACAACGTGCTCCCCGGTCGCGTCGGCGACCTGCTGCGCGCCCGGTGGGTGTCGCGGGGCGCCTATTCGGGGGGACGTGGCCTCGCCACCGTCATGCTCGACCGCGCCTTCGACATCCTCGCGCTCGTCGCGTTCCTGCTCCTGAGCCTGCCGCTCGTGACCGACGAGGGCTGGGTCGACCGGATCGTGGTCGGGTCGGTTTTGGTGCTCGCGGTGGTCTGGGCGCTGATCCTCGCGGCGCGGTCGTACACGCGGCGCCGGCCGAGGTCGCGGCGCACGCACCGTGGGCTGCCGCGGCGGTTCCTGCGGGACACGCTCGAGGGGCTCTCCGACCCGCTCTCGGTCGAGCGCGGGCTCCTCTGGTTCGGGATGAGCGTGTTCGCGTGGGCGGCCTGGGCGGTGGGCGCGATGCTCGTGGGCCGCGCCGTCGGCGTCGAGCTGTCGCTCGTCGACGCAGTCTTCGTCACCGCGGCGCTCAACCTGGGCGTCGCGATTCCGTCTTCTCCGGGGTTCGTCGGCACGTACCAGTGGCTCGGCGTCTCAGCGCTCGCGCTGTTCGGGATCGGACGCGAGGAGGGGCTCGCGTTCGCGATCTGCATGCAGGCCGTCTGGTACGTGCCGACGACGATCGTCGGCGCGGTGATCCTCGTCGCGCACGCGAAGGGCGCCTGGCGGTCGGGCCAGGTCTTCGACTTCGGCTCTTCGCCGGCGGTGGGCGGAGGTGTCCGACTGAAGTCGGACACCGGGGCACCGCGGCCTACGACCTGAGCTAGTCGTCGCCGAGGGGGCGCTGGATCAGGCCGAGCTGGTAGGCCTGACGCACCGCGTCGGCGCGGTTCTTGGCGCCGAGCTTGCGGTAGACGTTCGTCAGGTGGAACTTCACCGTCTGCTGCGTGACCCACAGCTCCTTCGCGATCTCGTCGTTCGACTTGCCGCTCGCGAGCTCGGTGAGGATCGCGACCTCGCGGTCGGTGAGGCCGGCGGCCTTCGCGCCGCTCGGCGTCGAGCTCTCCTGCTGGCCGACCGTCGAGAAGACGGTGCCGCCGATCACCTGGCGTAGCGTGGAGGGCAGATCGCTCGGGTCGACGGTCTTCAGCACGTAGGCGCTCGCGCCGCGGCGAAGCGCCTCCTCGATGAGGTCGGGCGTCGTCGACGCGGAGAGCATCACGACCTTGATCTTCGGATGCCGCCGGCGGATCTCCTCGAGGCACTGCAGGCCGTCCATGTTCGGCATGCGCACGTCGAGCACGACGAGATCGGGCGCGGTCTGCCCGACGAGCGGCAGGACCTGGGCGCCGTTCTGGGTCTCGCCGACGATCTCGAATCCGCCGTCGTCCTCGAGCGCGCGGCGGATGCCGTCGAGCATGAGGCGATGGTCGTCTGCGAGCAGAACCTTCACGCCGGAAGTCTCGCATGCGCGGTGGACGTGACGCTCCCCCGGACGGGCGCGTGAAACCCGCTGCGAGTCACTCGCACGAGGCATTGCCTCCCCCCGAAGGGTCACTACCGTCGGAGGAAGAGTGTCCGAGTCGAGGGGGGAACGGCGATGACGGGGAAGGCGAGGGAGCATGAGGTACGGATCATGGGCATCGGCCTCGCGGCGCTGGCGCTGCTCGCAGCGGTCGCGGCGCTCTGGGTGGCGTCGGCGGTCGGCGACCATCTGCGTCCGCCGGCGCTCGGCGGTGCGCAGGTGAGCCAGAGCTGAGCTGAGTGGTCGGCTCTGGTGTCCGACTGAAGTCGGACACCAGAGTCAGAGCTCAGGGTGAGCGCCAGCCGGACGCTCCGGCCGGCCCGACGCGGACGACGGTCGCGCGGGGCGGGCGCACGCTCAGCGTGAGCCGGAGGTCGATCCAGGTGCGGTTGTTCGTCTCGCTCGTCTCCCGGAACCAGTTGCTCGGGTCGGCGTCCGCCCAGAGGCGATAGACGCCGTCGGCGAGGCCCGCTGACGAGGAGCCGCTGGTCGGGGAGCGTCCAGTAGTACGGGTCGGTCCAGCCGGGCGAGAGGCCCATCTCGAGCTCGAGCGTCCTGCGACCGTTGCACGTGTCCTTGTCGTACGTCGGGATCACGGGCGCGTCGACCGGCTGGACGCGGAGGCGGACCTGGTCGAAGAAGCAGTAGCCGACCTTCGAGTAGCGGCGCAAAACTTCGCTCGACCCGGTACGTGTGAGCCAGTACGACGCGCCGAGCTGGACGTGCCAGTGGTCGTGCCCGTGCCCGCCGAAGACCATCGTCCCCGAGGTGACGACCTCGCTCGTCGGCCGGTCGCGCTCGCGGAACCGCTGCGACACCCTCCAGTTCCCGCGCTGGTCGCCGCGGACGGCATGGACGATGAACGGCCCGGGGCCGACGTTGCCGATCGCTGCCGTGAACCCCACGTACTGCTTACCGTCGGGGGCGACGCCGGCAGTGACATCTGTCAGCGGGGACATCGCGAGGTCGGGGAGGATCGGGCGGGCCGGAGCGGCCAGTTCTGCCGGTGTCGCGGATGGCCAGTAGGCGACGGTGATCGCGACAGCGGCCGCGACGAGAGGCACGGCGCCGGCGAGGACGAGGATCGCGGTGCGCCGTGACACGGGCGAGAACGCTAGTCGCGCGGCCGGATCGCCCTGACGGAGTGCCTGCACTTCCGGGGGGGACTGCTCTACCCGATCGAGTGATAGCCGTGCCCCGAACGGGGCATACAGTGCGCTACAGAGTGCCGGGTCTGCGGCCCTGCGGCTTTTGCCCCGGCGAATGGAGAGGGAAGGGGTACAACCGATGCGCAAACACACTCCTGGGAGGCTGCTCGCCTACGGCCTTTCGGTCGTCGCCGTGGCAGCTCTCGCTATCGCCGGGGCGGCATCCGGCAATCACTGGGCCGACTACAACGGCACGGCCAACAGCCATGAGCTGAACGCGGGCAACCCGGATCTCTGCCCGGCGACCGCCGGCGGTGTCTCGTTCCGGGTCGACGCAAGCGCGCTGACCGAAGGCGGCGAGTACCCGTTGGGGAACCCGCTCGTCAAGATCACCGGGCTCGACAAGGACGGTGGAACGCTCAGCTGGTCGCTGCTGCCAGCCGCGGCCGATACGTACGACGTCGCCGCGGTCGTGATGAAGGGCGGCCCGGACGCGATGATCTACTACTACGACTCTGGTAACGGCGGCCTCGACGACTCCGACACGGGGATCACGACGCCGATCAACACGAACGGTGAGGTCGGGCCGCGGCCGTACGGCATCAGCCATGTCGACTTCTGCTTCGACCCGAAGGGCGGTACGGGCGTCAAGCGACTCGACGTCACGAAGACCGCCGACGCGTCGTGGGAGAAGGTCTACACGTGGGACGTCGAGAAGTCGCGTCGACCCGTCGCACCTCGAGATGAAGACGGGTCAGACGGGGACGGCCAACTGGAAGGTCGACGTCACGCAGACCGGCTCCGTCGCGCGGAACGCTGTCGTCTCCGGGACGATCAAGGTGACGAATCCGAACGGCAAGGACGTCACCGGGCGTGACTGTCGCGCGACGCGCTCCCGGGCGCGGTCGTGGACTGCGACGGCTCGGCCTCCGGGCTGACACGTGCCGGCGAACGGCAGCATCGAGTGCACCTACACGGCGGCCGCGCGACTCGGCCGACGGCGGCACGAACACGGCCACGGCGACAGCGACGCTCGATGGCGTCGACGTCTCGGACTCCGGCGACGGCCGACTTCACGTTCGGCGCTCCGAAGGTCGAGATCAACAAGACGGTCAAGGCCGTCGACGGCAAGAACACGTGGAACGGCATCACGGGCACGACGTCCTTCCCGTACTCCGAGCAGTTCGGCTGCTCGAGCACGGGCCGGACGAACGTCGTGAACCTGCTGGGCGACAACCCGGCGACGCCCGAGGTCGAGACGAACTATCTGCTCGACACGGACTCCGCGACGGTGACCGTCCACTGCTCGTCGACGCCTCCGCCTCCGAACCCGCCGGTCACGCCGCCGACGGACGAGTTCATGGACGTCCAGGTGGCGAAGGACGCGACGCCGCAGGTGCAGCTCGTGAACGGGCAGGCGACCGTCTCGTACACGGTGCGGGTGAAGAACAACGGCCCGAACCAGGCGCACAACGTGACGGTCGCCGACGCGGCGCCGAGCGGTGTCACGTTCGTCTCCGTCACGCAGGCGCCCGTCGGCGGCGGCTGCTCGATCACCGGCGGTGTCCTGCTGCAGTGCAGCCTGGGCACGCTCGGCCCCGGTGTCGAGCGTGTGATCGGCGTCTCGGCCCGCGTCGCGCAGACCGGGACGTACGTCAACTGCGCGATGGCCACAGGCGACGGCAAGGACACGAACGGCGCCAACAACCGGGCGTGCGCGTCGACGCTCGTCACCGCTCCGGTGACGCCGCCGGCCCCGACGCCCAAGCCGAAGCCGACCAAGCCGCAGCCGAAGCCGAAGCCCGTGGTGAACGTCTGCCGCGTGCTCAAGGTGACGCCGGGCATGGTCAAGGCGAACGGCAGCAACCAGCTCGTCGTCGCCAAGGTGACGAAGTCGAAGACTCCGGTGAAGGGTGTCGCAGTTCGCTTCACCGGCGTCGGACTGAACAAGGTCGTCAAGACCAACAAGCAGGGCGTTGCCCGCGTCGGCGTGACGGCGAGCAAGGCCGGCATCATGGTCGTACGGATCACGAACGTGAAGGCGTGCAACAGCGCGCGGATCGGCGTGGTCGGCGTCTTCGAGCCGCCGGTGACGGGCTAGAGGATTCCCCGAGCCGGCACTCGGTCGGTGCTCCCGGGCTCGTCCCGGGGGCACCGGCGCCTCGGGGAGGGGTTGGCGGGGCCGCAAGGCCCCGTCGGCCTGTCTACGTCTTTTCGCGGGACCTAGACCCAGGTGGGGGAGAAAACCCCTCGACCGAGGGGCAGCAATCTCCCACACGAGGGATACGGTGAGCAGGACAGGGTGCCGACGACCGCTCCGCTCTTCGTGCGGCGAAGAGCGGAGCTGCCGAGGGGAGCCGACGGATGGGAGAGCAACTCGAGAACGCCAGCAACGCGGGGATGGGCGTCAGCGACGCGTTCGAATCTTCTGTCCAGGGGTGAGGGTTGGACTTCACCTCGGCATCGGGCCGGTGCTCCCGGGCTTCCGGGAGCACCGGCCTTCATGACTCGCTCGTGCAGCCGTCGAAGCGGCGCGCGACGAGCACGATGAAGGCCCGTGGCCGTTCTGGGGGAGCGGCCACGGTGCTTCTCGTGCTCGTCGCGCTGCTCGCCGCTCCTGCCGCGCTGGCACGCGACGGAGCAGGGGGCGAACGTGCGGCGCACCTGACGCCCCTCGCAAGCGTGAGCGTCGTCGGATCCGGGCCGATCGCCTGGGCCAATGTCGCCGTGCGGAGCGCGCCCCGCCGCGACGCCGCGGTCGTCACGCGGCTCACGCAGTTCCGGCCCGACTACCGCGCGCGTACCGTCCTCGCGCTGGACGAGCTTCGGGATGCCGCAGGGCACCCAACGTGGTATCGCGTCTCCGTGGCCGGCCGGCCGAACGGCCGTACGGGTTGGATCCCGGCGGCCGCGGCGTCCGTTGCGCCCGTCGACCGCTGGCTCGTCGTCTACCGGGGCTCGCGGAAGTTCGAGCTCTACGTGAACGGCCGGCTGCGGCGCACCGGGCCGATCGCGGTCGGCGCACCCGGGATGGAGACGCCACTCGGCCTCTTCTACGTGCAGTCGCGCTTCGTCCCCAGCAAGTACCCGATCCTCGGGGCGTTCGCATTCGAGACGAGCGGCTACTCGAAGCTCTCCGACTGGCCGGGTGGCGGGGTCGTCGGTGTCCACGGCACGAACACGCCGTGGCTCATCGGCCAGGCTGTGTCGCACGGCTGCGTGCGCCTTCGCAACAGCGACGTCCTCGCGTTGCGCAAGCTCGTGCGCGTCGGCACGCCCGTGAAGATCGTCGCCGCGTAGCAAGGGGGACTGGCGCCGAAGGTGCCTGTCCCCTGTGACGCTCGGCGTATGCACGACGGCATCGAACTGCGTGACGGCCACTGGGGTCAGGCACCTGACGGTGCCAGACCCCGCCAGACCCCTTTACGCCGCGGTCGAGGCCGCGTCGAACGCGTAGGCCTTGACCGGGTCGGACGCGAGCGTCCGCTGGCCGGACGGGGCGGGGCGGAGCTGCCGGACGACGTAGCCGCGGTCCTCGAACGTGTAGCCGGGCGAGAACGTCCTCCACGAGCCGCCCAGTGACCGCGCGATACCGACCCGGTCGAAGCGGAAGCCGAACCCGTTGCACGTCTGGACACCGCCGTTCCACGACTCCGCGGTCGCGATGGGCTTCCAGATCCGGTGGGAGCCGGGGAGGACGATCGGGTCGGTCATCGGCTTGCCGTCGACCCAGACGCGCCAGACGCCCGGGCGGCGGTTCATCTCGAGCACCGCCAGGCGATGCCGCTCGCCGACCTGGACGTTCTGGACGAGAGGGATGAAGACGGGATCGCTCTGCGGCCGTGTGATCTCCGCATAGACCATCGGCGGCGTGTTGGGCAGTGCCGCGACGCCGGTCTGGAGCCACATCGTCTCGCCCTTCGGGCCGGCGCTCTTGCCGCCCACCCCGATCCATGCCGCGGCGTGGCCCGCCTGCACGGAGGGCGCCCGGGTCGCGGCGACCGTCGCGCGTACCCCGCTCGAGACGCCGGTCGACTGGAAGCCCGCGTACGCGTAGCCGGCGGAGCCGTTGGCGCCCGAGCCGCACCCGAGCGCTCCGGCAGCCGCGCTCGTGGAGAACGGTGCCGTCCACGTCACGGCGACCGTCGCCAGCGCGGTCACGAGAAGGGCGCCGAGTGTCTTCACAGATCCCTCGATCGGCGTCCCCGGAACGAGGGGTCATCCCTCGTTCGGGCGATCGGCGATCCGGGCCGGGGGTAGCATCCTTTGCATGGCCCGGGTCGAGGAACGACGCAGCACGGGCCTCGACGCCTGGCGGGCGCGCTACGAGTCGGCGGCGCTGCGGGAGGGGGAGGCGTTCACGTCGATCTCGGGTGTGGAGGTCGACCCGCTGGCGACTCCGGATGCGGCGGGGACGGAGTACGAGCGCGACCTCGGCTACCCGGGGTCGTTCCCGTTCACGCGGGGGGTGTATCCGTCGATGTACCGCGGGCGGCTCTGGACGATGCGGCAGTTCGCGGGGTTCGGGACGGCGGCCGAGACGAACGAGCGGTTTCGGTATCTGCTCGAGCATGGGCAGACGGGGTTGTCGTGTGCGTTCGACATGCCGGCGCTGATGGGGGTGGACTCGGACTCGCCGCGCGCGGTGGGCGAGGTGGGTCGTGAGGGTGTGGCGGTGGCGTCGCTGGAGGACATGCGGGTGCTGTTCTCGGGGATTCCGCTCGGTGAAGTGTCGACGTCGATGACGATCAACTCGTCGGCGGCGATCGCGCTCGCGATGTACCTGGTGGTGGGGGAGGAACAGGGCGTGCCGCGCGAGCGGCTGCGCGGGACGATCCAGACGGACATCCTGAAGGAGTACATCGCGCAGAAGGAGTTCATCTTCCCGCCGGGGCCGTCGATGCGGCTCGTGACGGACATGGTCGAGTTCTGCGCGGCGGAGATGCCGCTCTGGCATCCGATCTCGATCTCGGGGTACCACATCCGGGAGGCTGGCTCGACGGCGGCGCAGGAGCTCGCGTTCACGCTGAAGGACGGCTTTACGTATGTGGAGTGGGCGCTCGAGCGCGGGCTGGACATGGATTCGTTCGCGCCGAGGTTGTCGTTCTTCTTCAACGCGCACTTGGATTTTTTCGAGGAGATCGCGAAGTACCGGGCGGCGCGGCGGATCTGGGCGCGGGAGATGCGCGACCGGTACGGCGCGCGGGACGAGCGCTCCATGTTGATGCGCTTCCACACCCAGACGGCGGGTGTCTCGCTCACCTGGCAGCAGCCGCTGGTGAACGTGGCGCGGACGGCGATCGAGGCTTTGGCGGCGGTTCTCGGTGGGACGCAGTCGCTGCACACGAACTCCTACGACGAGGCGTTGGCGCTGCCGACCGAGGACGCGGTACGGCTCGCTCTGCGGACGCAGCAGGTGATCGCGCACGAGACCGGGGTCGTGAACAGCATCGACCCGCTCGGCGGCTCCTACCACGTCGAGGCGCTCACCAACCGATTGGAGGCGGAGGCGTACGAGCTGTTCCGGCGGATCGACGAGCTGGGCGGGATGGTCGCCGCGATCGAGCAGAACATGCCGCAGCGCGAGATCGCCGACGCCGCGTACCGCTACCAGCAGGAGGTCGAGGCGGAGGAGCGGGTCGTGGTCGGGGTGAACCGTTATCTCGCCGAGAGCGAGGATCAGATTTCGATCCTCCGCATCGACCCGGACCTGGAGCGCAGGCAGATCGAGCGGCTCGCCGCGTTCAAGGCGGGACGCGACTCGGCCGTCGTCGAGCGGCGCATCGCGTCGCTCGCCGAGGCCGCGTCGGTCGAGGATCGCAACCTGATGCCGGTGATCGTCGACGCCGTCCGCGACGGCGTCACCCTCGGCGAGATCTGCGACGCCTGGCGCCACGTCTGGGGCACCTGGCGCGAGCAGCCTGTGTTCTGAGAGGCTGGAAGGTGTCCGACTGAAGTCGGACACCAGATCTGTCCCCGAGGTGCGCGCTGGAGCGCCGAGGGTGCAGGTCCAGCTCTCGGTGTCCGACTTCAGTCGGACACCTTGAGTTGCCCTCGGCGTTGGAATCTTGCAGTGCCGCCCAGAGCGCCCGCTGCTCGACTCGGTGGGCGCGGATTCGGGCGACGGCGTCGTCGATGACCGTCGCGTACATCGCTCGCGCGTCGGCCGGCGTGTTACCGAACATCCTCAGGAGACGTTCCTCGCCAGGAGCGAACGCAGCAGGATCACCCTCGGCCGTCGCACGGTACGAGCACCAGCGCCACTCGCGGGGGTGAGTGCACAGACCGGCTGCGACCGGATTGAGCACGGTGTACAGGCAGGCGCGGAAGAACCAGGCCTCGTCTGCAAGCCTGCGGGACCAGAAGTGCGGCACGAAGACGCTTCCGGTCTGGCCGTGACGCAGGTTGAACCAGTGGGAATGGCCGCCGAGGAGGCGCCGCATCCCGAGCCCGAGGTTCGGCATGGGCGTCTCGACGACCGCGTGATGGTGCGTATCCATGAGGCAGCTTGCGTGACAGAGCCAGCCGAGCTCGCGTCGGATGCGTGCGAAGCGCGCGAGATACGACGCCCGATCGCGGTCGTCCTCGACGATGCGACCGCCGTTGTTCCCCGCCGGGATCACGTGGTGGATCGCGCCTGCCGCCTCCGCTCGAGAGACTCTTGCCATCCGCCGAGGATGGCTGTTGCCTCAGCTGATTACCAGTTGTCCGAAAGAGACACGTATCCCAGGACGACAGGTGTCCGACTGAAGTCGGACACCGCGGCGCCCGTCAGCGCGCGGGCTCGACTTCGAGCTCCATGCCGTCGTAGGCAAGGAGGACGCCGTCGGGGGGTGCGAGCTCCGAGGGGCGGTGGGTGAGGAGTAGTCGTTGCGCGCCGGAGGCGGCGTAGGCGGCCAGCGCCTCGTCCGCGCTCAGGTGGCCGCGCGGCTCGCCGTCGGCGTCGCCATGCTCGAGCGTCGCCTCGCAGACGAACAGGTCGGCGTCGCGGGCGAGGTCGGCGATGCGCTCGCTCGGGCCCGTGTCGCCCGTGTAGGCAAGCGTCACGCCGCCGTTCGTCACCCTGAAGCCGTACGTCTCGAGCCGGTAGTGCGGCAGCCGCACCGGAAGGACGTCGAGGCCCGCGGCGGTCGTGAATCCGGTCTCTGCGTCGTACTCGCGGACGACGAAGGTCCGCTCGAACATGTCCGGGAAGCCGAGACGCGACCCGAGCTCCTCGAGGAAGGCGCGGCCGCCGCGGTAGACCCAGAGCTCCGGCCGCGTGTCGTCGTGCCCGCGCCGGTAGAAGCTGCCCCAGACCCACGGCACGAGGTCGCCCCAGTGGTCGAGGTGGAAGTGCGTGATCGCGATCGCCTCGATGCCCGGCCACGGCTCGGCCTCGCGCAGCCGCCCCAGCACGCCGGGCCCGCAGTCGAGCAGGAGACGGCGCCCCTCGCTCTCGACGACGTACCCGGAATGGGCGCCTCCCGCGTTCGGCCAGGCCGGGGACGACCCGATGACGACGAGGCGCACGTTCCTATACTGACCGCGTGGAGCGGACCATTCGGGTTGTGATCGCGAAGCCGGGGCTCGACGGGCACGACCGGGGGGCGAAGATCATTGCGCGGTCGCTGCGGGATGCCGGGATGGAGGTCATCTACACGGGACTCCACCAGACGCCCGAGCAGATCGTCGAGACCGCGATCCAGGAGGACGCGGACGCGGTGGGGATCTCGATTCTCTCGGGGGCACACATGACGCTGGTGCCGCGGATCGTAGAGGGACTCCGCGCGAACGACGCGGAGGACGTGCTGGTCGTCGTCGGCGGAACGATTCCCGTCGAGGACGCCGAGGAGCTGAGGCGGCTCGGCGTCGCCGAGGTCTTCACGCCGGGAGCGCCGACGAGCGCGATCGTCGACTTTCTCCGCGGCGCGCTCGCGGCCGCGTAGCGCGTCACTCGCTGCCTCTCAGATACCCGAGCGGTGGTCGTCGACGCCCGGCGGGGGCGCGTCCGTCTCGTCGTCGACCGGAAGCGGCTCGGCCGGGTCGGCGGGGCCGACGGCGACCGTCGTCCCACCGGGGCGCGTGACGCGCGCGACGACGAGCGCGCCGTCGGCCCCGCGCAGCGCCTCGGGCGTCACCCGGGCGCGCTTCGTGAAGGCGGTCACCGTCGCGGCCGGGGCGGTCCTCGCCTGGAGCGTGCGGAGCTCCGGACGGCTCAAAGCACCGACGAGCGTGGAGTCCACCGCCGCACTCGACGCGAGCGAGACCTTCACCGACCGCGTGCCGACGACGGGCGTCCACTGCCCTCCGGGCCACCAGCGCACCGACGTGACCGCGAGCTCGAGCGCCCCGGCGCCTGCGGCCACCGGCGTCCCGCGCAGCCCGAGCGAGAACTGCGTCCCGAGCCGCGCCGGGAAGAGCAGCCGCTCGCCCGCGTTCAGGTACGGGAACGGGTTCACGGCGTCGCCGTCCTTCGGATGCACCTCGAAGTGGAGATGGTGGTTGCCCTCGGCGTCGCCCGAGTCGCCCACGTACCCGATCTGCTCGCCTGCGGTCACCTTCGCGCCGTCCTCGACCGCGAACGAGGTGCCGAGCTTGCACCCACCCTTGTCCTCGGACGCCTCGGTGAGGTCGTTGTTCAGGTGGATGTAGAGGTATGTCGTGCCGCTCTTGCCGTACAGGTAGAGCATGCAGCCCGCGCGCGCCGAGGTCGTCCACCACTTGACCTTCCCCGCCTCGGCGGCGATCGCAGGCGTGCGCCACGGCACGTTCTCGATGTCGATTCCCTGGTGGCTTCCCTGCACGCGGGGATCGCCGAAGTTCATCGTGTAGGGGTAGTCACCGATCAGCGGGAAGACGATCGGGCTCCCGTCCACGAGACCCGGCTTCGGGGCCGCACCGGGGGACGCGACGACGGCCGCCGCGAGAAGGGCGGTGAGAATGAGGAGAGAGACCCCTCGTGCTGTCGTCCGGTGGCGAGTCATAGCTCCGGTGCGCCGCGCGAAGGTCGCGAGCCTACCAGAGTGAGGGGACTGGCACCGCTAGGTGCCTGTCACCGGGGCGGGTCGACGTGGACGGCGCTTGCAGTCACCGCCACGGCGCGCTGGGGTCAGGCACCTGACGGTGCCAGACCCCTGCGTCGTTAGAGTCACGCGCGTGAAGATCGCCGTGTGCGTCAAGCAGGTGCCGGACGCGACCGTCCACAAGCGGCTCGACCCGGGCACGAACCGGCTCGACCGCTCCGGGGAGGGCGCGCTCAACGCGACCGACGTCAACGCGGTGGAGGAGGCGCTCCGCCTCAAGGAGGCCTCCGGGGGAGAGGTCGTCGTGGTCTCGCTCGGCCCCGAGAAGGCGATGGATTCACTCCGGAAGGCGCTCGCGATGGGCGCGGACCGCGCCGTGCTCGTCTCCGACGACGCGGCGGCCGGCTCCGACCTCGTGGCGACGAGCCGCGCGCTCGCGAAGGCGCTCGAGCGCGAGGAGGCCGATCTCGTGCTGTTCGGCCAGCAGTCGAGCGACGGCGACGGCGCGGTCCTGTGGGCTGCGGTCTCCGACCGCCTCCGCCGGCCGATGGTGTCGCAGGTCGCGGAGCTCACCGTCGACGGCGACGCGGTCACCGGCAAGCGGCAGACGGAGTTCGGCTACGACGTGATCGCGGCCCCGCTCCCTGCGGTCGTGGCCGTCTCGGACGCGATCAACGAGCCGCGCTACCCGTCCCTCAAGGGGATCATGGGCGCGAAGTCGAAGCCGCAGGAGGTCATCTCGCTCTCCGACCTCGGCGTCGATCCCGGCGAGGTGGGCGAGGCCGGCTCCCGCACGACCGTGCGCGCCGTCGCTCCGCCGCCGGCGAAGAGCGACCAGGTGAAGATCGAGGACGACGGCAGCGGCGCGGAGAAGATCGTCGACTACCTCGCGGAGAAGAGGCTGATCTGATGACGACGCTCGTCTTTCTCGAGACGCACGACGGAGAGCCGACGAAGGGCGGGCTCGGCGTGCTCTCGAAGGCCGCAGCGCTCGGCGCCGGTGAGGTCTCTGCGGCCGTGCTCGGGACGGGCGTCCGTGACGCCGCCGCGAAGGCGGGCGCGCACGGCGCAACGAAGGTCTTCGTCGTCGAGGACGACGCCCTCGCCCCGCCGCTCCCGCAACCACGCGTGGACGCGCTCGAGGCGGTCGTGGCCGAGTCCGGCGCGGAGAACATTCTCTTTGCGGCGTCGGTGCTCGGGGCCGACATCGCCTCGGGACTCGCGGCGCGCCTCGACGCCGGTCTCAACTGGGACCTCACCGACCTCCGCGTGGACGGCGGCGAGCTCGTCGGCACGCGCCCGGCGCTCGGCGACACGGTGCTCGTCGAGGTGGGCTGGACGTCGACGCCGCGCATCGGCCTCGTCCGCTCGGGGACGTTCGACCCGGTCGAGTCCGGCGGCACCGCGGAGGTGCACGACGTGTCGGCGACGTTCCAGGACTTCTCGACGCAGGCGCGGCTCGTCGACCATCTGCAGGAGGAGTCGAGCGGCCCGTCGATCGAGGACGCAGACGTGATCGTCGCGGGCGGGCGCGGGCTCGGTGGGCCGGAGGGCTTCTCGATGTGCGAGGAGCTCGCAGCGGCGCTCGGCGGCGCTGTCGCCGCGACGCGCGCCGTGGTGGATGCCGGCTGGTACCCGTACTCGGCCCAGGTCGGGCAGACGGGCAAGACCGTCTCGCCGAAGCTCTACATCGCGCTCGGCATCTCCGGCGCGATCCAGCACAAGGTCGGGATGCAGGGGTCGGGGACGATCGTCGCGATCAACAAGGACCCGAACGCCCCGATCTTCGACTTCGCCGACCTCGGCGTCGTCGGCGACCTGGCGCAGATCGCCCCGAAGCTCACCGAGCTCCTGCGGGCGCGCCAATAGTCCGATGAAGGGCGTCCGCCCGGCCGACTACCCGCCTCCCTTCAGCGACGCCGAGGCGATCGGCCCGCCGACGGACGCGCCGGACGAACGGATCGACGTCGGGATCCTGATCGTCGGCGGCGGGCCGGGCGGGCTCGCGTGCGCTGTCAGGCTCGGCCAGCTGCTCGAGGAGCACCCGGACCTGCGGGAGCAGCTCGGCGATGTCCCCGTGGCGGTGCTCGAGAAGGGCAAGCAACCGGGCTCCCACCTTCTCTCCGGCGCGGTGATGAACCCGCGCGCGATCCGCAAGCTGTTCGCGGGGCGGCTCGCCATCGAGGACATGCCGACGTACGGCGAGGTGGAGCACGAGGCCGTCTACCTCCTCACGAAGGGCAGCGCGCTTCGCATCCCGCCGCCGCCGACGATGATGAACCGCGGCAACTGGGTCGTCTCGGTCTCCGAGCTCGGGCGCTTCCTGGCCGAGCAGGCGGAGGCGGGCGGCGCGATGATCCTGCCGGAGACGGCCGGGCAGAAGCTCCTCGTCGACCACGGCCGCGTCGCCGGTGTTCGCACGGGTGACAAGGGGCGCGGCAAGGATGGGGAGCCGCTCCCGAACTTCGAGCCGGGCGTCGACGTCGCCGCGCGGATCACCGTCCTCGCCGAGGGCACCGCGGGCCACCTGACCACGGCGGCGATCGACCATTTCGGCCTCCACGGGCGGAACCCGCAAATCTGGGCGCTCGGCGTGAAGGAGGTCTGGAAGGTTCCGAGGCCGCTGCATCGGATCGTCCACACCATGGGCTGGCCGCTGCGCAAGCGGGCGCGCTACGGCGAGTTCGGCGGCTCCTGGATCTACCCGATGGGCGACCGAGTACGTCTCCATCGGCTTCGTGGTCGGGCTCGAGTACGCGGACGTCGAGCTCTCCGCGCACGACCTCCTGCAGGAGTTCAAGACGCACCGGCTCGTCCGCAAGATCCTTGCGGGCGGCGAACGCGTTGCCTGGGGAGCAAAGACGATCACGGAGGGTGGCCTCCACTCGATGCCGTCGAAGCTCAACGCGCCCGGCCTGCTGCTCGTCGGAGAAGGCGCCGGGCTCGTCAACGTGCCGCGGCTCAAGGGCGTGCACTACGCGATCGAGTCGGGGCGGCTCGCGGCCGAGACGGCGTTCGCGGCGCTGCAACGTGGCGAGGTCGCGGGACGGAGCGGCGCGCTCGACCCCTACGACGAGGCCCTCCGCTCGAGCTACGTCTGGAAGGACCTGACCGAGGTCCGGAACATGCGCCAGGCCTTCGACAAGGGCTTCTACATGGGCGGGGCGCTCGCGAGCGCCATGACGGTGACCAAGGGGAAGCTTCCGCCGAAGGACTTCGAGACCCACCCGAACGCAGAGACACCGCTCCTGCGGACCGGGCGCGCGACGTCCTATCCGGCGCCGGACGGCTCGTACACGTTCGACAAGCTCTCGTCCGTCTTCGCTTCCGGCAACAGGACGCGCGACGACCAGCCGAGCCACATCCGCGTCGAGACGAGCGTCCCACGCGACGTGGCGGAGATGTGGCACTGGATGTGCCCTGCGCAGGTCTACGAGGTGGGGGAGGAGAACGGGGACGGCACCGTCCAGGTGCTCGTCAACCCGTCGAACTGCGTCCAGTGCGGCGCGATCAGCGCCAAGGGCGGCAGGCTGACGCCGCCCGAAGGCGGCTCGGGCCCCGAGTACACCGTCACCTAGCGGTCGCCGGAACGGACGCGTCCGGTTCGGACGTGGCTTCGTGCCTGGCACGTCGTAGGCCTGCGCGGAGCCGTTCCGAGGCCCTACAAATGCATGAAACCGTGCTGGGCATGCCGTGCACCTGTCGCAACACGCCACGTCCAAAGAGGACGTGGCAACGTGCCTGGCACGACCTACCTGCGTCGGGCCGCCCAGGCGTCGGCCATCGCGACGCGGTCGGCGAGCGTCGGGTGTGTGCCGAAGAGTGGTTGCGTCCACCACGGCGGGCTCGGATCTCCGAGCGAGGTCGCCGCGAGCTCGCGGAAGAGGCCGCGCGCCGCGGTGGGGTCGTGCGTCGTCTGCAGTGCCTTCCAGTCGGCCTCCGCCTCCATCCGTCGGCTGACGAGGTTCTGCGCCGGTGTCGCGGCGAGCTGGAGAACCGCGACGACGAGCAGGGCGAGCGGAATCGCCGCCGGCTCTCCCATCCCGCCGCGGCGTCGCGTCGCCAGCATCAGCAGGAAGGCGCCGGGGAGTGCGAACAGCGTGAACCACCCGATCGCCTTCGGGATGTGGTCACTCGAGTGGTGACCGAGCTCGTGCGCGAGGACGACGTCGACCTGACGGGGGGTGAAGCGGCCGTCGAGCAGGGTGTCCCAGAGCACGACCCTTCGCGACGGGCCGATCCCGAACGCGTAGGCGTTCGCCAGGGTCGTGTCGCCACCGACGCGCTGGACGCGGAGCGGCACGTCGCCGACTCCCTGCGCACCGCGGAACCGCTCGTAGGCGCGTTCGACGCGTGGACTGCCAACGGGCTCGAGGCCCGAGGTGAGGTAGGGCTGAACGAGCACGAGCGCCGCCGCGACGGAGGCGAGCACGAGCGAGCCGGGGAGCCACCACCACGATCCCAGGCGGCGGGCGAGAGCCATGAGCACGAGGAGCGCGAGCGAGAGCGCGACGAACGTTCCGGCCAGACCGAGCCAGCCGTTGACGAGAACGTCGACGTACCCGCGTGCGGAGAGCCCGTGCCGCCTCTGCCACCAGAGCGCAGCCACGGAGAACGGAAGCCGCACGACCCATGCGAGCCCCAGCCCGACCATGCCGAGCAGCATCCCGGTGCCGATCGGGCCGGCGGCCGACTCGCGCGCGAGGCGCGCCCCCCGTTTCGCGTAGACGGCGAGCGTGACGAGGAGCGCAGCCTCCGCGAGCACCCAATCCACGTAGAGGAACCGCCGGTAGCGCTCGGCGCGCGCGACGAGCTCCGCACCGAAGACCGCGCCGACGTCGACCTTCGGCAACGCAAGGTCGTCCGGCACGGAGGTGCGTGACAGCAACAACGCGAAGACGACCCAGGCGACCGCGAGTGCGCCGGCGATCGCGACGCCCCGTGCGCGAGAGGGCGTCACGCGTCTTCCCGGGTCGGCGTCTCGAGCCTCGGCGACGCATCCGGGTACCGCGCCGTGAGGAGCAGCAGGTACCCGGCCGCCTGCGCCTCGTAGCGAAGCGCTGCCGCGCCGAGGTCGCGCAACCCTTCGGGCATGCGGCCCGTTGCCAGCGCCGCGAACCAGGCCAGGGTCGCGGCGACGAGCGTGACGATCGCGAACACGGAGGCGAGGAGGAGTGCCGGGAGCGCGACGACGATCCGCGCCAGGACGCCGAGACGGTGCTGGCCGGCGGGTGGCGCGATCGTGAGATCGACCGGGTAGCTGCCCTCCCGCCCGAGGAAGCCGGGATACGGCCGTCCGACGAGATGGAGGAACGCGGAGACATGTGCCGCCTCGCGGAGGAACGACGCGAGGAAGCGGTGCAGCGGCACGGGTACCCGGCCCGTCACGAGCGCCGCCGCCCAGGCGGCGACGACCGCTCCCGCGGCAGGAACCGCCCACAGCGCGAGCCAGCAGAGGTGTGGAACAACGAGCAGCGGCCGGAATGCGACGAGCAGCCGCGGCCGGCCGAGGTCGCCGTCGAGGCGGATCGCGATCGGGTGTGCTCTGCGCCCTTCCACGGGCGCATTCTGCGGGCCGCCGTGATATCTAGGATCGGCGCGTGAGCGGCGAACCCCTCTCGCGCGACGACGTCGTGCGCGCCGCCGAGACGATTCGCGGCCGCGTCCGGCGCACGCCGCTGCTGGACGGCGCCGAGGTCGCGCCGGGCCTCCGCCTCAAGGCGGAGCTCCTCCAGCACACGGGCTCGTTCAAGGCCCGCGGCGTCACGAACCGGCTTGCGGCGATGAGCGCCGAGGAGCGGAGCCGCGGGGTCGCGGGCGCCTCGGCCGGCAACCATGCGATCGCGCTCGCGTGGGGCGCTGCCCGCGAAGGGCTCGAGTGCGTCGTCTACTCGTGGGCGGCCGCAAGCCCGTTCAAGCTCGATCGCGCACGCGCGCTGGGAGCGAGGATCGACGCCGAGGCCGAGGATCCGGCGGGCGCGTTCGCCGGGCTCGAGGAGCACATCGCGACGACGGGTGCCACGCTCGTCCACCCGTTCGACGACCCGCTCGTGATGGCGGGCCAGGGCACGGTCGGGCTCGAGATCCTCGAGGACGCGCCCGACGCAGACGTCGTCGTCGTTCCCGTCGGAGGAGGCGGGCTCGTGGCCGGGATCGCGACTGCGGTTGCGCCGCGCGGCGTCCGGGTCGTCGGCGTCGAGCCGGACGGCTCGGCTGCGCTGCTGCCCGCGCTCGAGGCGGGCAAGCCCGTGCCCGTTACGCCGAGCACGATCGCGGGCGGCCTCGACGCCCCCTACACGGCGCCGAACGCGCTTGCGGCGTGCCAGGCGGCAGGCGTGCAGGTCGTCACGGTGCCGGACGAAGCGATCGCGGACGCGATGCGCCGCCTCTACGCCGATGCGAAGCTCGCCTGCGAGCCCGCCGGCGCCGCGGGCGTCGCCGCCGTGCTTTCCGGCCTCGTCGAGGGCGAATCGGTGGTCGCCGTCGTCTCAGGGGGCAACGTGGGGCCCGATATCGCCTCTGGTATCCTGATCGGTCGATGAAGGCCGACATCCATCCCGAGTACGTCGTCGCGCACGTCACCTGCTCGTGCGGCAACGAGTTCATGACCCGCTCGACGAAGCCGGAGCTGCACGTCGAGGTGTGCTCCGCGTGCCACCCGTTCTACACGGGCAAGCAGAAGCTGATGGATTCGGGCGGCCGCGTCGAACGCTTCCAGCGCCGGCTCGAGAAGGCCGCCGCCGCGAAGTCCGCGTAGCGGGCAGCGGCGTTCAGCGCGATGGTCGGTAGGTTGCCGTCGTGAGCGTGTCCTACGGAGGGCAGGCCGTGCTCGAGGGCGTGATGATGCGCGGTCCCTCGTGCTGGGCCGTCGCGATCCGGACGCCCGAGGGCGGCATCGAGAACGTCGTCCGCGACGTCAGCTCCCCGATGAAGCGGCACCGGATCTGGCGGCTGCCGATCGTCCGCGGCGTCATCGCGCTCGGCGAGTCCCTCGCGATCGGCTTCCGCGCGCTCGCGATCTCCGCCAACGTCGCCGCGCGCGAGGAGGACGACGAGGGCAACGTCGTCACCGAGATCTCCCGAGGCCAGATCATCTTCTCCTTCGCGATCGCGATCGGCTTCGCGCTGATGCTGTTCAAGGTCGGGCCGGCCCTCCTGACGAACTGGCTGCCGATCGACGACACCGCGTGGTTCGTGATCGTCGAGGGGCTGATCCGTGTCACCGTCTTCATCGCCTACATCGGGCTGATCGGCCTGCTCCCGGACCTCCGACGCGTCTTCATGTACCACGGCGCCGAGCACAAGACGATCAACGCCCTCGAAGGTGGCTCGGAGCTGACGCCCGAGAAGGTGCAGAAGTTCAGCTTGATTCATCCACGTTGCGGAACTGCTTTTTTGCTCTGGGTCATGGTGATCGGCATCTTCGTCTTCGCGCTCGTCGGGAGGCCGGTCTGGTACTGGCTGATCGTGAGCCGGATCCTCCTGCTGCCGGTGATCGCGGGGCTCGCCTACGAGCTGATCCGGTACGCCGGGAAGCATCAGGACAACCGCGTGCTGATGACGCTTCTCGCGCCTGGCCTCTGGCTCCAGCGTCTGACGACGCGCCAGCCGACGCTCGACCAGGTCGAGGTGTCGATCCGCGCGATCCAGGAGGTGCGCCGCCGCGAGGCCGGCGAGAGCGCCGGCGACCTGGCGATGGACAGCCGGGTCGAGGTGATGGCGTGACGGGCCACTGATGCCGAGGATCGTGCGGGACGCGGACGTCGCGTGGGAGGGGAACCTCGCCCGCGGCCACGGTGCGATGACCGCCGCCACCTCCGGTGCGTTCATCGGTCTCTCGTACTCGCTCCCGACCCGGATCGGCGATGCCGAGGGCAAGACGAGCCCCGAGGAGCTGCTCGCCGCGGCGCACGGCGGCTGCTTCACGATGTCCCTCGCGGGCGAGCTGACGGGCGCGGGCACGCCGCCCGGCCGCCTCGACGTCCATTGCCGGATCACGATGGACGAGGTCGAGGGCCGCGGTCACCTGATCGTCCACTCGGCGCTCGAGGTTCACGCGAGCGTCCCGGAGCTGTCGGAGGACGCGTTTGCCGCGGCGGTCGAGGCGGCACACAGCGGGTGCTCGTTCTCGACGCTCCTGCGTGACGCGGGCGTGAGCATCGACATCCAGACAACGCTCGAGAGCTGATCGAGGAGGCGACGAGATGGCGACTGACCGCACGGCGAAGGTGACCTGGGCAGGCTCGCTCATGGAGGGCGCGGGACAGATCGAGGGCGTCGACAGCGGCGCGTTCGGCCCGCTCGACGTGACCTGGGCCTCGCGCGCCGAATCGCCCGAGGGCCGGACGAGCCCCGAGGAGCTGATCGCGGCGGCATGGGCGTCGTGCTTCTCGATGGCGCTCTCCCACGGGCTCGCGGGCGCCGGGACGCCGGCGGAGCGGCTCGAGGCCTCCGTCACCGTCACGTTCCAGCCGGGCGAGGGGATCACGAAGGGCGCCATCGTCGTCGTCGGGACGGTGCCCGGCGTCGACCACGACGCCTTCGTGGAGGCCGCCGAGGGCGCGAAGGTCAACTGCCCCGTCTCGAAGGCGCTGACCGGGGTCCCGGAGGTCACGCTCGACGCGACGCTCGCGAACTGAGGCTCCAAGGGGTCTGGCACCGAAGGTGCCTGACCCCAGTGTCCGTCTGCAGGGGCACGACCGTCTCGCATTGGCAACGCGTCACTGGGGGACAGGCACCTGGCGGTGCCAGTCCCCTTACCATGGCGCCATGGCAAGCCTCGAACAGCTGGCGGACGAGCTCGAGCGCTCGTACGCGGAGCTCCAGGAGCGGATGGCCGATCCGTCCGTCTACGCGGACCGCCGCGAGGCGGCCGAGCTCGGGCGGCGCCTGAAGGAGCTCGAGCCCGCCGTTCGCGCGGCTCGCGACTGGCGGCAGGCGAGCGCGGACCTCGCCGAGGCAAAGGAGGATCCGGAGCTGGCGTCGATGGCGTCGGAGCTCGAGGACGACGTCGCGCGCCTCGAGGACGAGCTCAGGCACGCGCTCGTCGAGCGTGACCCTGCCGACGGCAAGGACGTGATCGTCGAGGTGAGGCAGGGCGTCGGTGGCGACGAGGCGGCGCTCTGGGCGGGCGAGGTCGCGCGCATGCTGCAGCGCTACGCCGAGCGCCGGGGGTTCCGCACGGAGACCCTGTCCGGGAGCGAGAACGAGGGCGGCGGCGTCAAGGAGGCGGTCTTCGCCGTGAAGGGCGACGGCGCGTTCTCCGTGTTCAAATGGGAGGGCGGCACGCACCGTGTCCAGCGCGTCCCGGCGACGGAGTCGCAGGGGAGGATCCACACCTCGACCGCAACCGTCGCGGTGATGCCGGAGGCCGAGGACGTCGAGATCCAGGTCGAGGACAAGGACCTCAAGATCGACGTGTACCGCTCGACCGGCCCCGGCGGGCAGTCGGTCAACACCACCGACTCGGCGGTCCGGATCACGCACCTGCCGACCGGCATCGTCGTCTCGATGCAGGACGAGAAGTCGCAGCTCCAGAACAAGCAGAAGGCGATGCGCGTCCTCCGCGCGCGTCTGTACGAGGCGGAGCGCGAGCGCCAGCAGGCCGAGGTCGCCGCCGCGCGGCGCTCGCAGGTCGGCACGGGCGAGCGCGCCGAGAAGATCCGCACCTACAACTTCCCCGAGAACCGCCTCACCGACCACCGCGTGAAGCACACCGTGCACCGCCTCGACCAGATCCTGGACGGGGACCTCGAAGAGTTCACCGAGACGCTCCAGGCCGAGGACCGGCGGCGGGCCCTCGAGGCGGCGGTGTGAGCGTCGCCTGCGGAGCGTTCGGCGTTGGTGTCCGACTCTAAGTCGGACACCAACCGTGTGACGCTCGGCGAGGTCCTGCGCAGGTCGACCGACCATCTGGCCGCAAGGGGCGCCGAGCGTCCGCGCCTCGACGCCGAGCGGCTGCTCGGGCGCTCGCTCGGTATGGAGCGTGTCGAGCTCTACATGCACCTCGACCGGCCGCTGACGCCGCCGGAGCTCGACCACGCGCGCGCGCTTCTCGCACGACGGGCGGCGGGCGAGCCGCTCCAGTACGTCCTCGGTGAGTGGGGCTTCCGGCGCCTCACGCTCCGCGTCGACAGGCGCGCGCTCATCCCGCGCCCCGAGACCGAGACCCTGGTCGAGCGTTGCCTCGCGCTACTCGACGGCGAGGGAGCGCCACGCGTCCTCGATGTCGGCGCCGGATCGGGCGCAGTCGCCCTTGCGCTCGCCGACGAGCACCCCGGCGCACGGGTGACCGCGATCGACGTCTCCGAGGAGGCCCTCTCGCTCGCACGGGAGAACGCGGAGCTCACAGGCCTCGCCGTCGAGCTCCTGTGCCACGACCTCTTCGCCGGTCTTCCGGGCGACGGCTGGGACCTCGTCGTCTCGAACCCACCCTACGTGCGCGACGACGAGCTCGCGTCCCTCGCGCCCGAAGTCGCCGACTGGGAGCCCGAGCTGGCGCTCTTCGACCGGGGGCAGACCGAGGCGCTCGTCCGGGACGCGAGTCGGGCCCTCCGGCCGGGCGGCGCGCTTGCGATCGAGACGCACCAGGACGGCGCATCCGGTGTCGCCGCCCTGCTCGACCGAGAGGGCTACGTCGCCGTGCGCACGACGAAGGACCTCGCCGGCCGCGACCGGGTCGTCGAGGGGCGCACGCCGACGTGAGTGTCGACGCTGCCGTCGCTGCGCTGCGGGCCGGACGGCTCGTCGTCCTACCCACCGACACCGTGTACGGGCTCGCCGCGGACGGCGAGAGCGAGCCGGCTGCTCGGTCGCTCTACGCCGCGAAGGGCCGTGACGCGATCCAGCCGACGGCGGTGCTCTTCGCATCCATCGACGTCCTGCTCGAGCGCGTGCCCGAGCTTTCCGTGACTGCCGTCGAGATCGCGCGGACGCTGCTCCCGGGGCCGTTCACGCTGATCCTCGAGAACCCCGCGCGCCGGTACGCCTGGCTCAACCCGGAGCGGCCGGACGCGATCGGCCTGCGGGTCCCGGCCGTCAGCGGCACCGCTCGAGCGGTGCTGGAGGCACTCGGCGCGGTTGTCGCCACGAGCGCGAACCTTCCCGGCGGTGTCGACCCACGCCAGGTCGAGGACGTTCCTCCGGAGATCGCGGCGGCTGTAGACATCGTCATCGACGGTGGCGAGCTGCCGGGCACGCCGTCGACCGTGGTCGACCTGACCGGCCCCGAGCCGCGCGTCCTCCGCGAGGGCGCCGTCCCCGCCGCGGACGTCCTCGAGCGCCTGCGAGGTCTTACGGATCGTTAACCGCGCGCCGACGGGGGCCTAACGCGACCGAGGGAGACTCGCCCGCATGAGGTCGAGCCTGGTCGCCGCCGCGGTCGCACTTCTCTCCCTCGTCGTCGCGTCGTCTGCCGCCGCGAAGGCGCCGAGCGCGGTGACCGGTGCGGCAACGTCGGTCGGCGCGACCACCGCCGTCGTGGAGGGGAAGGTCGACGCCGGCGGGGAGGCGACGAGCTGGTACGTCGAGTACGGCACGTCGACGAGCTACGGGTCGCGAACGGGCGCGCGGAGCGGCGGCAACGGCACGTCGGCGGTGGACGTCTCGGAGCAGCTCCGCGGCCTCACGACCGGCGCCACCTACCACTACAGGCTCGTCGCGTCGAACGGCGCGGGGACGGGTCGTGGCGCCGACCAGACGTTCTCGACGCGTGCCGCGCCGACCGTAGTGACGAGCCCCGCGTGGTCGCTCGGTCCGACCTCGGCGACGGTCGGAGGCACGGTCGACCCGAACGGCCGCTCGACAGGCTGGTGGGTCGAGTACGGCACGAGCGGGAGATACGGGACGCGCACCGACACCCAGTCGGCCGGATCCGGGTCGAGCGCGGTGAGCGTCTCCGTCCGGCTGACGGGCCTGAAGGCGGGGGTCACGTACCACGTCCGGCTCGTCGCCTCGAACGACCTCGGCACGACCCGCGGAGCCGACCGGTCGTTTCGAACCGACCTCGCCCCGACCGTCTCCACGGGCGGCGCGGACGGCATCAGCGTCTCCTCGGCGCGCGTCGGCGGGTCGGTGAACCCGCAGGGTCGCGGTAGCCTCGCCTGGTTCGAGTACGGGACGACGTCGGCACTCGGGACCCGGACCGGCGACCAGGACGCGGGCTACGGGACGCGGTCGACGCGGCTCTACGCACAGCTGACCGGCCTTCAGCCCGGGACGAAGTACTACTACCGGGTCGGCGCCCGGAGCGACGCAGGGACGACCGTCGGGAAGACGCGCTCCTTCGCGACGAGCGCCGGGCCGCTCGTCACCACCGGTCAGGCGCAGCTCTCCGGGGTCAACGTCGTGCTCGCCGGCTCGGTCGACCCCGTGGGCAGGGCGACGAGCTGGTGGTTCGAGCTCGGCCCGACAACGTCCTACGGTACGACGACGGTCGTCAAGAGCGCAGGCTCCGGGCGCGGAGCGATTGCCGTCTCGGAGTCGATCGCCGGTCTGACACCCGGGACCGACTACCACGCGCGGCTCGTCGCTCGGAGCTCGGCCGGGACGACCCGCGGGGCCGACGTGACCTTCCGCACCGCAGGCGCGCCGGTCGTCGGGCGCTCGGGCGTGTGGGGCGTGTCGCTCGCGCGGGCACGGATCGACGCCGACGTCGCCACCAGCGGGCTCGAGACGAGCGTCTGGATCGAGCTCTTCCGGCGCGGCGCGTTCGTCTCCCGCACGCGGACGCTGACGCTCCCGGCGGCGGGCGGCGCGGGCCGTGTCTCGCTCCGCGTCATCGGCCTCGCTCCGGGCGCTCGCTACACCTTCCGCGTCGTGGCCCGGAACGTCGCCGGGACCGCGACCGGGGCGTCCGCCTCCTTCGGGACGGCGGCGCGGCCGCGCGACGAGCACGGCCGCCTCCTCCGCTGCACGATCGTGGGCACGAATGGGCCGGACCGGCTCGTGGGGAACGGCCGGCGCGACGTGATCTGCGGTCTCGGAGGGGCGGACGTGCTCGTCGGTCGCGGCGGTGACGACGTGCTCGTGGGCGGCCCGGGCAACGACTACCTCCTGCCCGGCGCCGGCCGCGACGTCGTGCTCGCCGGCGGCGGCAACGACTTCGTCGCGGCGCGCGACGGGCACAGGGATCGGATCGTCGGTGGGTACGGCGCGGATCGCGCCCGTGTCGATCGCCGGCTGGACACGATGGTCTCCGCGCGACGCATCGCGTAGGCGAAGGTCCGACTGAAGTCGGACACCGGGCGAGTAGGATCCGGCTTGTGGCAGTTGCCGCCGACCACCTCGAGCGTCTGCGGACCGGGGGGCTCGCGGAGCACGACCCCGAGATCGCCGCGCTGATCGGCCGCGAGGCCGACCGCCAGCGCGGGCAGATCGAGCTGATCGCGTCGGAGAACTTCACGTGGCCGGCCGTGCTCGAGGCGGCCGGATCGGTCCTCACGAACAAGTACGCCGAGGGCTATCCGGGTCGTCGCTACTACGGCGGCTGCGAGGTCGTCGACGAGATCGAGCAGCTCGCGATCGACCGCGCGAAGGAGCTGTTCGGCGCCGAGCACGCGAACGTCCAGCCGCACGCCGGCGCTCAGGCGAACATGGCCGTCTACTTCGGGCTCCTCGAGCCGGGCGACACCGTGCTCTCGCTGCGGCTCGACCACGGCGGCCACCTGACCCACGGGCTGAAGGTCAACTTCTCGGGCAGGCTCTACACGATCGTCCACTACGGCGTCTCGCGCGAGACCGGCGTCGTCGACGAGGAGGAGATCCGCGCGCTCGCGCGCGAGCACCGGCCGAAGATCGTCATCTGCGGCGGCTCCGCGTATCCGCGCACCGTCGACACGGTGATGTTCCGCCGGGTCGCCGACGAGGTCGGCGCGTTGCTCTGGTGCGACATGGCGCATTTCGCCGGACTCGTCGCCGCCGGGCTGCATCCGAACCCGGTCGAGCACTGCGACGTCGTCACGTCGACCACGCACAAGACGCTCGCAGGCCCGCGCGCCGGGCTCGTCCTCTGCCGCGAGGAGCATGCGACGGCGATCGATCGCGCCGTCTTCCCGGGGATGCAGGGCGGCCCGCTCGAGCACGTGATCGCCGCGAAGGCGACGTGCTTCCGGATCGCGACGACCGACGGCTTCCGCGCCTACCAGCAGCAGATTCGCAGGAACGCCGACGCGCTCGCCGAGACGCTGCTCGCCGGCGGGATCGACCTGCTCACGGGCGGGACCGACACCCACCTGCTCCAGCTCGACCTGCGCGCCACGGAGTGGTCGGGGAAGGACGCCGAGGAGCGGCTCGACGCGGCCGGGCTGACCACGAACCGCAACACCGTCCCGTTCGACGAGCGGCCGCCGACGATCGCGTCGGGCGTCCGCGTCGGCACGCAGGCCGCGACGATGCGCGGGTTCGACGACGACGACTTCCGCGAGGTCGGGAGCATCGTGGTCGAGGCGCTCACGGACGGCGCCGACCTCGGCGCGCTCCGCGGCCGAACCGAGGCGCTGTGCGCCAAGCGCCCGCTCTATCCCGGCTTCCGCGGCTACCCGACGTACCTCGCCGACGGCGAGCGAGGCTGAGCCCCCGTGTCGGGAACCGCTCCAGTCACCACAGCCCCGACGGGCAGCGTCACCGAGGTGCTCCACCCGCTCGTGCAGCACAAGCTCGGCCTCCTGCGCGACGTGACGACGACGACGCAGATGTTCCGGCAGCTCGTGAACGAGCTCACCCTGCTTCTGACGTACGAGGCGACGAAGCATCTCGCCGACGAGGAGGTCGAGATCGAGACGCCGCTCGAGCAGACGACCGCGCGTCGCATCTCCGGCAAGAAGGTGGCGATCTGCCCGATCCTGCGGGCGGGCGTCGGGATGCTCGACGGCGTGCTGTCGCTGATCCCGGGCGCGCGCGTGGGGTTCATCGGCCTCTACCGCAACGAGGAGACACTCGAGCCGGTCGAGTACTACGTGAAGCTGCCGAACGACATCGCCGACCGCGACGTGATCCTGCTCGACCCGATGCTCGCCACGGGCAACTCGACCGCGGCGGCCGTCGTCACGGTGAAGGCCGCAGGGGCGACGTCGGTGCGGCTGATCGCGCTGATCGCGGCGCCCGAAGGGATCGAGCGGATCCACCGCGACCACCCGGACGTCTCGATCGTCGTCGCAGCAATCGACCGCGAGCTCAACGAGAAGGGGTACATCGTGCCCGGGCTCGGCGACGCAGGCGATCGCCTGTACGGCACGAAGTAGGGAGGCCGTGTTCTCCGACCTGCGTGCGAGCCCCGAGGTCCTCTGGGGAGCGCTGATCGCGTTCGGCATCGTCGTCCTGCTCACGCCCGCGGTGGGCGGCATGGCACGGCTTCTCGGCGTCGTCGACCAGCCGGACGCGAGGCGGCTCAACAAGCGACCGATCCCACGCCTCGGCGGGCTCGCGATCTTCCTCGGGATCCTCGTGCCGTCGCTCGCCTTCCTCGACCTCTCGGGCGAGATGCGGGGAATCCTCCTCGGCGCGGCAGTGGCATGCGTGGTCGGCGCGGTCGACGACTTCCGCGGGCTCGCCCCGTTGCCGAAGTTCGTCGGCCAGGTCGCCGCCGCCGCGATCCCGGTGGCCTTCGGCGTGTGGATCGACCACTTCACCTTCCCTTTCGTCGGCGTCGTCGACCTGCCGGCGTGGGTCGGGATGCCGCTGACGGTCGTGTGGATCGTCGCCGTGATGAACATGGTCAACTTCCTCGACGGGATGGACGGCCTCGCGGCCGGCGTGTGTGCCATCTCCGGGTTGACGTTCGCCACGCTCGCGCTCTCGCTCGGCAAGATCGACGCCGCGCTGCTTTCGGCCGTGGTCGCGGGAGCGTGCGTCGGGTTCCTGCGTCACAACTTCTTCCCGGCCCGCATCTTCATGGGCGACTCCGGCGCGCTCGTCCTCGGCTTCACGCTCGCCGCCGTCTCGATCTCCGGACTCCTGAAGACCGCGTCGACCGTCGTTCTCTTCCTTCCGCTCCTCGTGCTCGCCGTACCGATCATCGACACGTCGTTCGTCGTCGCGCGGAGGCTCAAGCACGGCGAGAGCCCGTTCGCCCCGGACCAGTCGCACCTCCACTTCCGTTTTCTCCGGCGCGGCTACTCGCAGCGCCGGGCGGCACTCACGATGTGGGCGTGGACTGCAAGCCTCGGGGCCGCCGCGCTCGCGACGCGGTTCATCCCCTTCCGCGGGGGCGGGCACTGGCACGTCTGGGAGTCCATCGCGGTCGTCGCGATCGCGCTCGGGGCACTCGCGTTCTCGGTGTACGTCGTCTATCTGCTCGAGATCGTCAAGCTCTCGAGCCCGCGCGCGCGGCGCCGTCGCGCCCAGGCCTCCGACGAGGAGCGGCTGAGCGCGTGACGGTGCTGCGCGGCGGCACCGTCACCTTCGTCTTCACCGACATCGAGGGCTCCACCGAGCTGCTCAAGCGGCTCGGCGACGGCTACGCCGATGCGCTCGCTGAGCATCGCCGCCTGATTCGCGACGCGTTCGGGGAGCGGGGAGGCCAGGAGATCGACACCCAGGGCGACGCCTTCTTCTACTGCTTCGAGCGCGCCCGCGACGCGGTTGCCGCCGCGGTCGCCGCACAGCGGGCGCTGGCCGAGCACGAATGGCCGGACGGGACGGCCCTACGGGTGCGCATGAGCCTCCACACGGGTGAGCCGGTCGTCGGCGAGGAGGGGTACGTCGGGATCGACGTCCATCGCGCCGCGCGGATCTGCTCGGCGGGTCACGGCGGCCAGGTGCTGCTCTCGGCGACGACCGCGGCGCTCGTCTCGGGCGCGCTTCCGGACGGCGTCTCCAAGCGTGACCTCGGCGAGGTGCGGCTCAAGGACATGGAGGAGGCCGAGCACGTCACGCAGCTCGTGATCGACGGCCTACCCGAGAGCTTTCCGCCGCTGCGCGTCGAGCAGGAGGAGCCGATGGACTTCGGCGATCGCCTCGCCCGGAAGATCCACGCCGACGTCGAGCGGCACCTCGAGAGGAGCATGTCGGGCTTCGGCCCAGGGGCCGTGGAGGACGCCGGTAAGGCCGGAACACGCCTGGCGTTCTTCGGCCTCGTGAACCTCGTGCTGCTCGTCGCCGCGATCGTCGCGATCATCCTGCTGATCAAGCTCGTCGTCTGACGCGCGGGCGCGGCGAGGCTACGCGAGCCGCGTGGACGCGCGGGCGACGAAGTCGAGGAGCGCGGCGGTGAAGGCGGGGGAGAGCTGGGGATTGTGGCCGTGGCCCGGCATGACGACGCGCTCGGCGTGGAGCTCGCGCTCGAGAACGTCGCAGATGGCCTCGTACGCGGGGCTGTGGGCACCAGAGACGACAAGCGTCGGGAGCCGGAGCGACGCGAGCTCGGCGAGCGGGATCTCCGCCTCCCACGGACCACGCTCGCGCATCAGCGCGTGGACGCCCTGCTCGAGCTCGGGTGGGAGGGGCGACGGCGGGTCCCAGTCCGACCCGACGGCCTCGAGGAACGTCCGCAGGAACACCTCCGGCTCGAGGTCGCGGGCCTTCGCGTAGAGCGCCGCGCCGCCGCGGGCGAACGAGGCGACGACCGGATCGTCGAGCGCGACGCGCGTGCACGGAGGCTCGATCACCGTGAGCGAGCCGAGGCCGCGGCCCCGGCGGGCTGCGGCTAGAAGGGCAACAACGCCGCCGTACGAGTGACCGACGAGGTGGTCGCTTTCCCGGAGTTGCTCCACGAGCCAGTCCGCCTGGTCGTCGAAGTCGACATCCTCCGGCGGTCCGGGCGGAAAGCCGGGTCGTTCGAGGACGATCAGCTCGGCGCCTTCGACGCCGGCGCGCCGCTGCTCGCGCCACGTCGCGCGGCCGCCGACGACGCTTCCGTGGACGAGGACGATGCGCTTCACCGCTGCCACAAAGGTAGAGACTATTCCGCTCGCAGAGCCGAAATCGACTGTCACAAGCAGGGTGGTATGCTCCCGGTCCCGATGGCCGCCGCAGCCTCCTCGTCGCCGCATTCGCTCGCCACCGCCTCCGGCCTCTTGCTGGGCACCCTGGCATTCGCGATGCTCGTCGGGCTCCTTCTCGGCTGGCTCGTCGGCTCGGCGGGGATCGGCCTCCTCGTCGGCGCGATCGTCGGCATCCCGCTCTCGATCGCGGTCGTCTACGGCGTCTACTCGCGTTCCGGATCGTGAGCGCGCGCGTGTTCGAGACGCCGCGCCCGGTGCCGGGGCGACTCGTTCCCGCGCTCGCGGGCTCGGCCGTCGTCGCTCTCGCGCTGCCGGTGTTCGTCGCAGCGGGCTGGCCGCTGCGCGGCTGGCTCCTCGCGGCGACGCTCTGGATCGCCGGCGAGCTCTTCGCCCTGCTTCTGGCGCGCCTTCCGCTCGGCACGGGTAACCTCGCCGCCGCAGGCATGCGCGGTATCGGCACGAGCTCGAGAGCACTCCTGATCGGCATTCCCCTCGTCGCGGTCACGGTCGCGGACGAGGCCGTCGGGCTGGCCGCTGCGATCGTGTATGCGCTCGCCTTCTCGATCGAGCTCGCTGTGTCGCTCGTCGAGTACTTCGGCCAGGAGGCGCGGGCGTGACGAAGCGCTTCGCGGGCCTCGCGATGCTGCTCTTCCTGGCGCTGCCGGCGGTCGCGCTCGCGGCCGACGAGTCGGGCGACGAGGAGAAGTTCAACCCGGCCTCCGAGTGGACGCTGCACGAGTGGATCCCGATCCATCTCGGCCCGATCGACATGTCGATCAACAAGGCGGTCGCCTACCTGCTTCTCGGAGCCCTCCTCTCGTGCCTGATCGGGATCCTCTTCATGCGCGTGAAGGTCGGCTCGGAGCCCAACCGGCGGCAGGCCCTCGGCGAGACGATCTACGAGGTCGCGCAGGTGCAGGTCGCCGAGCAGGGCCTCCCGACGAAGGCGATCGGCCGCTGGTTCCCGTACGTCGCGAGCCTCATGATCTTCATCTGGGTGATCAACATGCTCGGCTTCATCCCGCTGCCGCTCTCGGACGAGAAGGTCACGATCGCGGGGGTGAAGGTGCCGACGCTCGCGCTCTTCGCGGCGACGTCGACACTCTCCGTCACGCTGGCGCTGGCGTTGATGACGTTCGTCTTCACGCACGTCGAGGGGATCCGCGCGAACGGCACGTGGAAGTACTTCAAGAGCTGGATCCCGGACGTCCCGAAGGCGATGTACCCGCTGATCGTGCCCCTCGAGATCCTCGGTCAGTTCATGCGGCTGATCAGCCTCTCCGTGCGTCTCTACGCCAACATGCTCGCCGGCCACATGCTGATCCTCACGTTCCTCGGTCTGATCTTCATCATCGGCAACCTGGCGCTCGCGATCATCGCCGTGCCCGCTGCGGCGATCTTCTACCTCTTCGAGGTCGTGATCGTCGTCTCGATCCAGGCCTACATCTTTGCCGCCCTGTCCGCCATCTACATCGGCTCGGCGATCGAGCCGGACCACTAAGGAGGAGACCCCCACGATGCTGTCCACACTGTTCCTCGCTGCCGCCGAAGACGGAGCCGACGCCGGCAAGGCGATCGCTCTCGCGCTCGGTATCGGCCTCGGCTCGCTCGGCGCGGGCGTCGGCATCGGCAACATCTTCGGCTCGATGATCCAGGCGGTCGCCCGGCAGCCCGAGCTCCGCGGCGAGCTCCAGGGCATCCAGTGGCTCGGTTTCGCCCTCACCGAGGCCGTCGTGTTCTACGGCCTGATCGGCGGCCTGCTCGCCTACGTCCTCGTCTGAGCATGGTCGACCTGCTCGCAGCCGAGTCCTCGAACGACCTGATCAAGGTCGTCCCGGGCCTCATGATCTGGACGCTGATTGCGTTCGCGATCACGTTCTTCGTGCTCAAGAAGTTCGCGTTCGGCCCGATCCAGAAGACGATCGACGACCGCCGCGACCGGATCCGTCAGGCCGTCGATGAGGCTGACAACGCCCGCAACGAGGCGCGCGAGCTGCTCGAGCAGAACCGCGCCATCCTCGGGCAGGCACGCTCCGAGTCCGCCGACATCCTCGCCGAGGCGCGCAAGGTCGCCGACGCGCAGATCGATCGGGCAAAGCAGGAGGCCGAGACCGAGCGGCAGCGGCGGCTCGAGGACACGCGCAAGCAGATCGAGGCGGAGACCACCCGCGCGATCGGCCAGATCCGCAGCGAGGTGGCCGACCTCACGATCGAGGCGACCGAGCGCGTGGTCGGCAAGGTGCTCGACGCCGAGGACCAGCGGCGCCTCGTACAGGAGGCCGTGCAGGGCCTCGACTTCTCGGCCCTGGAGGGCTCGAAGAGCTGATGGCGGTCGCGCACCGCATGTACGCGCGCGCCCTGTTCGAGGCCGCGCGCGACCAGGACCGGGTCGACGTGGCGCGCGACCAGCTCGCGGAGCTGGCGGACGCGCTCGAGGCGAGCCCGGAGCTCGAGGCCTTCCTCGCCAACCCGCAGCTCGACCCGGGCGCCAAGGCGAGCGTCCTCGACGAGGTGACGGAGGGTGGCGACCCGATCGTCCGGAACTTCGTCCGCCTGGTCGCCTCGAAGGGACGCGCCGGCCAGCTGCGACCGATCGCCGAGGAGTTCGAGGCGATCGTCGACCGCGAGCAGGGCCGCCTGAAGGTCGAGCTGACGACCGCCTACGCGCTCGCCGACGACGAGGCCCGCGCGATCGTCGCGAAGATCGAGCAGTCCTCCGGCCGCACCGTCGAGGCGAGCCGCTCGGTCGACCCCGACCTGATCGGCGGGATGATCCTCCAGGCCGGCTCGCTGCGCGTCGACGCCAGCGTGCGCGGCCGCATCGACGGCCTTCGCAGAGAACTCGTGACCCGAAACTAGGAGCGTTCGCCTTGAAGCTACGTCCCGAAGAGATCACCTCGATTCTCAAGCAGCGGATCGAGCAGTACGACGTCGAGACCGATCTCTCGGAGGTCGGGACCGTCCTCCAGGTCGGCGACGGCATCGCACGCGTCTACGGCCTCGAGAACTGCGTCGCGCTCGAGCGGCTCGAGTTCGAGCACGGTGTCGTCGGCATCGCCTTCAATCTCGAGGAGGACAACGTCGGCGTCGCGCTCTTCGGCGAATGGCACCACGTCAAGGAGGGCGAGCCCGTGCGCCGCAGCGGCGCGGTGATGAGCGTCCCGGTCGGCGAGGGGCTGCTCGGCCGCGTCATCGACCCCCTCGGCAGCCCGCTCGACGGCCAGGGGCCGATCCCGACGACCGAGACCCGGCCGCTCGAGTTCAAGGCCCCGGGCGTGATCCAGCGCCAGCCCGTCACCGAGCCGCTGGAGACCGGGCTCAAGGCGATCGACTCGATGATCCCGATCGGCCGTGGCCAGCGGGAGCTGATCATCGGCGACCGCGGCACCGGCAAGACCGCGATCGGCGTCGACGCGATCATCAACCAGCGCGGCGCCGACGTGATCTGCATCTACGTCGCGGTCGGCCAGAAGGCGTCGACCGTCGCCCAGGTGGTCGAGCGCCTCCGCGACGTCGGCGCGATGGAGTACACGATCGTCATCTCGGCGCCGGCCCAGGAGGCCGCGCCGATCAAGTGGATGGCGCCGTTCGCGGGCGCCGCGATGGGCGAGTACTTCCTCTTCAACGGCAAGCACGCGCTCGTGATCTACGACGACCTCACGAAGCACGCCGACGCGTACCGGCAGTTGTCGCTGCTGCTGCGTCGGCCCCCGGGTCGCGAGGCGTTCCCCGGCGACGTCTTCTACCTCCACTCCCGCCTCCTCGAGCGCGCGTGCAAGCTCTCCGACGAGCTCGGCGGCGGCTCGCTGACGGCCCTGCCCGTGATCGAGACCCAGGCCGGCGACGTCGCCGCCTACATCCCGACGAACGTCATCTCGATCACGGACGGCCAGATCTTCCTCGAGTCGAGCCTCTTCTACTCGGGCATCAAGCCGGCGATCAACGTCGGCATCTCGGTGTCACGCGTGGGCGGCAACGCGCAGACGAAGGCGATGAAGAAGGTTGCGGGGCGCCTGCGCCTCGACCTGGCGCAGTACCGCGAGCTCGAGGCGTTCGCGCAGTTCGGCTCGGAGCTCGACGCTGCGACGCAGCAGTCGCTCTCGCGCGGCGAGCGGATGGTCGCGACGCTGAACCAGCCGCAGTACCAGCCCTGGCCCACCGAGGAGCAGGTCGTCGCCATCTACGCCGGCATCCACGGCTGGCTGGACCGCGTCCCCGTCCCGCAGGTGCCGCGCTTCCAGGAGGAGCTGCGCGAGACGCTCCGCGCCGAGGGCGCCATCTATCAGACGATTCGCGAGAGCAAGGATCTCTCCGACGAGACCACCGCGAAGCTCGACGAGGCGCTCCAGAGGTTCCTCGATGGGTTCAACATCGAGGAAGAGCGCGGGCTCGTCGGCTAGTCGATGGCGTCAGTCCAGGACTACAAGCGGCGGATTCGCTCCGTCCGCAACACGCGCAAGATCACGCGCGCGATGGAGCTCGTCGCCGCGGCGAAGCTGCGTCGCGCGCAGGCGCGGATCGAGGCGATGCGGCCGTACGCCGACACGATGCGCGAGCTGATCGCCGGAGTCGGCCGTGCCGCCGGATCGGTGCGGGGCCTGCCGCTCCTCCAGCAGCGCGAGACGACGGCCGCGACGCTGATCGTGCCGCTCTCGGGCGACCGCGGCCTCGCCGGGGCGTTCAACGCGCAGGTCATGCGCCGCGCGTTCGCGCTCGAGCGCCAGCTTCAGGGCGAGGGCCAGACGGTGCGGTGGCTCGGCGTCGGGAAGAAAGGGCGCTCCACGCTGACGTTCCGCCGGAGAGAGCTCGACGGGACGTTCACCGGCTTCACCGACGCCCCGGCCTACGCCGACGCGCAGGCGGTTGCGCACCGGGCGGCGGAGCTCTTCGTCGAGGGCGAGATCGACAGCGTCGTGCTCGTCTACAACACGTTCGTCTCGGCGCTCACGCAGACCGTGACCGAGCAGGAGATTCTGCCGATCTCGGCCGACATTCTCGAGACCGACGAGGAGGAACGGCGCGACGACCTGCTCCGCGGGGACTTCATCTTCGAGCCCGAGCCCGAGGAGATCCTCGCGCGGCTGCTGCCGGTGTACGTCGAGACCCAGATCTACCGCGCGTTGCTCGAGTCGTCCGCGTCCGAGCAGGGCGCCCGCATGACGGCGATGCGGAACGCCTCGAAGAACGCCGGCGAGATGATCGACAGCCTCTCACTCGAGATGAACCGCGCCCGCCAGGCGGAGATCACGCAGGAGATCCTCGAGGTCGTCGCGGGCGCGGACGCCTTGGCGTAGGGGTCTGGCACCGTCAGGTGCCTGACTCCGGTGACGGTCTGACCTGCGAGGCGACCTGAGGGAAAGGCACCTTGGCGCCAGACCCCTTCAAACCTTTCTCCGCCTCGCGACGTCCTATTCAGCGCACCACTGCGCTATTCTCCACCGGCTCACGTGTCGACCACCAGCCAGACACCCGACGAGCGCCTCGGCCGCGAGATCGGCGACGGGGACTTCGCCACACCCGACCTCGCCGCGGCGTCCGGGCAGGTCGAGGTCCGGGCGCGCGGCTACTGGGAGCAGGTCTGGCGGCGCTTCCGGAGAGACCGCGTCGCGGTGGCGAGCATCGTCTTCCTCGTGCTGCTCGTGATCGCCGTGTATCCCGGCGCGTGGATCGCGCAGAAGCTGGTCGGGCACGGCCCGAACACCATCTTCCCCGACGCGCTCGACGACGGCCTACTGCCGGTCGGGCCGTGGTCACACGTCCAGAACTTCGAAACCGGCAAGACCGACCTGCTCGTCCTGGGCGCCGATGGCTCGCTCGGACGCGACGAGTTCCTCCGCCTGCTCTACGGCGGGCGGGTGTCGCTCCAGGTGGCGCTGATCTCGACCTTCTTCGTGATGCTGATCGGCGTCACGATGGGCGCAGTCGCCGGTTACTACCGCGGCTGGGTCGACACGATCGTCGCGCGGCTGACCGAGATCACAATGGCGTTCCCGGCGCTGCTCTTCATCATCGCCCTCGCGTCGACGGCAGGAAGCCGGCTGAACCAGATCACGTTGGGCGGCACACTCGGCGAGGGCGTCGTGACGCTCGTTCTGGTCTTCACCATCTTCGGCTGGTTCTACCCGGCGCGGATCATCCGAGCCAAGGTGTTCTCGCTCCGCGAGAAGGAGTTCATCGAGGCGGCGCTGATGACAGGGGCGAGCGACGCGCGCATCATCCGGTCGCACCTCCTGCCGCACCTCATCGCGCCGATCATCGTCTACTCGACCCTGATCGTTGCCAGCTTCATCCTGAGCGAGGCTGCGCTCTCGTTCCTCGGCATCGGCATCCAGCTGCCCACCGCAAGCTGGGGGAACCTCCTTTCCGACGCGCCGAACTACTACACCACCGTGCCGCTCCTGATGCTGTGGCCCGGGCTCGCCGTTGTGTTCACGACGCTCGCCTTCAACCTGCTCGGCGACGGTCTGCGCGACGCCTTCGACCCCCGCTCCCGCCTCTAGAACGCAGGGACATCCGTCAGCACCCGAACCTCTGGCGCGCCGTGCGCCGGAAACCGTCAAAAGGGAAATTCTTCTCCGCTCTCTAACAAACCACCACGACGTCCGTCATAGAAGACGGGCGAATGGTGCCTCTGCCCGGAACCCAGCCGGGCTGCACTCGGAAAGGAGTGAAATGAAGGGACGCATGCTGGCCTCGGTCGTGATGACCGCCATCGGGGCCTCACTGCTCGCCGCGGCGATGTTCGCATCGACGGCGGCAGGCGCCGGGGCGACTGCCACGGCGAAGAAGGGCGGCACGATCACGATCGTGAACCGGAGCGACTTCGACTACGTCGATCCGGGTCTCGCCTACTTCTCCCACTCGTGGAACATGATGGGGGCCGTGCAGCTCACGCTGCTCTACTACCCCCAGACCGAGGGGCCTGCTCACAACCGTCTCGCGGGGATGGCGGCGAACATGCCGAAGATCTCCAACAACGGGAAGACCTACACGTTCACGGTGAAGAAGGGCTTCCGGTTCTCTGACGGCAAGCCGGTGACGGCCGCGAACTTCAAGCGGGCGTTCGATCGTGGCAGGAACGCGACCATGCAGTCGCCTGCGTCGTCGTTCATGGACGATGTCGCCAGCTACAAGGCGAACGGCCAGACCTTCACGGTCACCCTCAAGGACGTCGCTCCGGACTTCATGGCCCGGATGACGATGATGTTCTTCGCGGCCGTGCCGGTCGACCTGCCGTTCACGGCAGAGGGCGTCAAGGCGCCGGTCGTGTCGGCAGGCCCGTACTACCTCAAGGAGTGGAACGTCAAGAGCTCCGCTCTGGCGGTCCGCAACCCGTACTGGAAGAACAACCAGGAGCCGTTCAAGTCGCTCGGCTTCGCGGCCAACGTCGATCAGATCCGCTGGATCGCCGGCCCGGACCCCGCGACGCAGCGTCTCATGTGTGAGCGTGGCGAGGCCGACCTGTGCGGCTTCCCGCCGGCACAGGCGAAGGAGCTCGCCGACAAGTACGGCATCAACAAGAGCCAGTTCTACGTCAAGCCGCAGATCGGCAACTGGTACCTCGCGATGAACACGTCGCGCGGCATCTTCCAGAACAACACGAAGCTCCGGCAGGCAGTGTCGAACGCGATCGACCGTCGGTTCATGGTGGCGCAGCACGGCTACCTCGGCGGCTTCCGCACCGACCAGTTCATTCCGAACGGGATGCCGGGCTTCAAGAACTTCGACATCTACTCGTTGAAGGGCCCGAACTACGCGAAGGGGAAGACCCTCGCCCAGGGCAACACGCGGGACGGCAAGGCCGTGATGTACACGTACAACACGTCCGCCGGTCCGCCCATCGCCCAGTCCGTGCAGTTCAACCTGAAGCAGATCGGGATCGACGTCGAGATCAAGCTGTTCGACCGCGTCGTGCAGCACGAGAAGACGGCGACCCGCGGTGAGCCGTTCGACCTGACCCTCGAGGGTTGGCTCGCCGACTACCCGGATCCGGCGAACTTCGTCAACGTCCTCCTGGACGGTCGCCGCATCCAGGCCGACAACAACGTCAACGCGTCGTACTTCAACAACGCCGCGTTCAACAAGCGGATGGATCAGGCCTACAAGCTCGCCGGCGACGCCCGCGCGAACGCGTACGCGATCCTCGACCGCGACATCATGAAGAACGCCGCCCCGGTGGCGCCGTACATCTCGACGGCCTCCCGCTGGCTGACGAGCACCAAGGTCGGCTGCTTCGCCTACACGGGCGCCGCAGGCGTGCTCCTGACCCAGATCTGCACCAAGTAGGGGCAGAACAGGAGAAGGACCGTAAGACCAGGGCGGGGGAAGCGATCGCTTCCCCCGCCCGCTTCCACTCCACACCGGATTCGACTACCCTCCCGACGAAGTGCTGCGATACCTGATCAGACGGCTCCTGTGGGCGTGCGTCCTGTTCATCGCGGTCACGTTCGTCACCTACGCGATCTTCTTCCTCGTCCCGGCGAACCCGGCGCGGCTCGCAGCCGGCCAGTCGGCGACGCCCGAGCGGGTCGAGGAGGTCAAGCAGTACCTCGGGCTCGACAAGCCGTTCTACGTCCAGTACGGGAAGTTCCTGAAGCGGCTCGTCATCGAGGGGTCGCTCGGTCAGTCGTTCGTGACGCGCCGCTCGGTGAACGAGGAGATCCTGCGCGCTGCGCCGATCACGGCCTCGCTCGTCTTCGGCGCGATGGTCATGGTGCTCTCGCTCGCGATCCCGCTCGGCATCTTCTCAGCCTTGCGCCCTCGATCGCTGCTCGACAGGACTGCGATGATCTACGTCCTGATCGGTATCTCGCTGCCCTCGTTCTGGATCGGGCTCGTGCTGTCGTACGTGGTCGGCTACAAGCTCGGCTGGACCCCGATCGCCGGCTACTGCGAGGTGTTCAGCGTCCCGGAGGCGGCCGCCTGCGGCGGCCTGTGGGACTGGGCCTACCACATGATCCTGCCGTGCCTCACGCTCGCGATCGTCGTCGCAGGGACGTACGTCCGCTTCGTGCGTGCCGAGGTGATGGACACGCTGACGATGGACTTCGTCCGGACCGCTCGCGCCAAGGGCGCGCCCGAGAACAGGGTGATCCGCAAGCACGTGCTGAGGAACGCGATGCTCCCCGTCGTCACGATGGTCGGGATGGACATCGGCCTCCTGCTCGGAGGCGCGATCTTCATCGAGGCCGTCTTCGGGCTCCCCGGGCTCGGAGGGACCGCGCTCGAGTCGATCGGGCGCTTCGACCTGCCCGTGCTCCAGGGCGTCGTCATCTTCGGCGCGATCGCCATCATCATCTTCTCGCTCGTGGTTGACATCCTCTACGCGTGGATCGATCCACGCATCCGCCTCACGTAAGCTTCGCGCGATGAGCGAGCCCCTCCTGGACGTCCGCGACCTGCGGACCGAGTTCAAGACGGACGACGGCATCGTGAAGGCCGTCGACGGGGTCAGCTTCAAGGTCGAGCCGGGGCAGGTGCTCGGCATCGTGGGCGAGTCGGGGTCGGGAAAGAGCGTCACGTGCCTCACCGTGATGGGGCTCAACGACTCGAAGTTCGCGACCTCGACGGGCGAGGTGCTGTTCCGCGGCGAGGATCTCCTGAAGGCCTCGTCGAGCCGTCTGCGCACGATTCGCGGCGACGAGATCGCGATGATCTTCCAAGACCCCATGACGTCGCTGAACCCGGTGCACAAGATCGGACGCCAGCTGGCGGAGGCGGTGGTGCTGCACAACGACGTGTCGAGCAAACAGGCGTACGCCCGCGCCCTCGAGCTGCTGAAGGCCGTCGGAATCCCCCGCGCCGAGCGCCGGATCGACGACTACCCGCACCAGTTCTCGGGCGGCATGCGCCAGCGCGTGATGATCGCGATGGCGCTGATCAACAACCCCGATCTGATCATCGCCGACGAGCCGACGACGGCGCTCGACGTGACGACGCAGGCGCAGATCCTCGCCCTGCTCAAGCGGATCCAGGACGATTTCGGCTCTGCCGTGATCATGATCACGCACGACCTCGGCGTCGTCGCGGAGACCGCGGACGACGTGATCGTGATGTACGCCGCCCGCATCGTCGAGCGAGGGCCGGTGCGCTCGATCTTCAACGAGCCGCGCCACCCCTACACGTGGGGCCTGATGGGGTCGCTCCCGCGGCTCGACACGAATCTCGAGCGCCTGTACCAGATCCCCGGCCAGCCGCCGTCGCTCCTGAACCCGCCGTCGGGTTGCCGCTTCCACCCGCGCTGCGCGTTCGCGATGCCGATCTGCCGCCAGCAGGACCCGCAGCTCATGCCCGCCGGCAGCGACACGCTGCACGAGCAGGCCTGCCACCTCGACGAGGCGACGAAGGCACGCGAGGCGACGAAGCTCGTCGCGATGCTGACCGCGGGAGCACCCTCGTGAGCACCGCGGCGAACGGGAACGAACTCCTGGTCGTCGAGGACCTGAAGAAGCACTTCCCGATCACGCGGGGGATCGTGTTCCAGAAGGAGATCGCGACCGTGAAGGCGGTCGACGGCGTCTCCTTCTCGCTGCGCGAGGGCGAGACGCTCGGGATCGTGGGCGAGTCGGGCTGCGGCAAGTCGACGCTCGTCCGCTGCATCCTGAAGCTGCTCGCGCCCACGGGCGGCCGGATCCTCTTCCAGGGCCAGGACATCACGGGCCTCTCCCGGCGCGACATGCGGCCGCTGCGGCGCAACATGATGATGGTCTTCCAGGATCCCTACGCGTCGCTCAACGCGCGCAAGCGCGTCGGCTTCATCATCGGCGAGGCGCTCGAGCTCCACGGAATCGGGACGCCGGCGGAGCGCAAGCGGCGCGTCCAGGAGCTCCTCGAGGTGGTGGGCCTGAACCCGGAGCACTACAACCGCTTCCCGCACGAGTTCTCCGGCGGGCAGCGTCAGCGGATCGGCGTGGCGCGCGCGCTCGCCGTCAACCCCAAGCTGATCTTCTGCGACGAGCCGGTGTCGGCGCTCGACGTCTCCGTGCAGGCGCAGATCCTGAACCTGCTGAAGGACCTGCAGAAGGAGTTCGGGCTGACGTACGTCTTCATCGCGCACGACCTCAACGTCGTGCGGCACATCTCGGACCGCGTGATGGTGATGTACCTCGGCAAGTCGGTCGAGCTCGCAGATCGCGACGAGCTGTACGCGCATCCGAAGCATCCCTACACGGGAGCGCTGCTCTCCGCGGTGCCCATCCCGAGCCCCGAAGCGGGGCGCGCGCGCAAGAGCGTCGTGCTCGAGGGCGACGTTCCCAACCCGATCAACCCGCCGAGCGCGTGCAACTTCCACCCGCGCTGCCCACGCTTTCAGCAAGGGCGCTGCGACGTCGACACGCCGCCCCTCGCGCCGATCGCCGACGACCACCTCGTCGCGTGCCACTACCCGCTCGAGCGCTGGCCGATGAGCATCGCCGAGCAGCCGGCGGCGGTGCAACCGGTCGAGTCGGCCGGGTAGCGACGCGCCGGCCCGGGTGTGGGCGCCGCCGCTCGACGGATCGTCCTGCTGTTCGGGCTGGCGACGATCGCGGTCGCGGCGGTGTCGGCGCTGATCGGTCTCGCGCTCGGCAGCTCGGCGACCCGCTCCGTCGCGACGGGCCTCTACCTCACCGGCTGCTTCCTGATCGTGCTCGGCGTCTTCTCGGGCGTCCGCGGCCCGTTGCGCCCCGCCGGGGCTGACGAGGATGCCGAGCCGATGGGCGCACTCCTCGGCGTCGGGATCTTCTCGAAGGGCATGCGGCACGCGACAGGCGACGAGCGTGACGACGCGAGGTCCACCACCTGGCTGTTCCTCGCGCTCGGCCTCGTGATGGTCGTCGTCGGGATCGCTGTCGATCCGCGCACCAGTCTCTTCTAACCGCGCGGCCGTTTCTTCGTCCGAGTCAGTATGACGGGTATGTCGACGCGCCGATGCGACCGGACCAGGGCGCTGCTCTCGCAGCGGCTCGACGGAGCACTGGCGGAGATGGACAGCCGCGCGGTCGCACGACACGTCGCGAGCTGTGCCGCCTGCCGGGCGTTCGACGAGCAGAGCCGGTGGGTCTCCGACCAGCTTCGGGCTGCGTCGTTCGAGCCCCTTCCCCGGCCGATCGAGATCTCGCCCGTGCGCGCCGGCAGGTTCACGCGGCGCGTGGTCGGGAGCGCCGCCTCGGTCGCGGCGACCGTCGTGGTCGCGGTCGGCGCGTGGGCCGTGGGGACGACCGCAAACCACGACGTGCCGGGCGACCTGGCCGCTCCGGGCGGCGCGGCGCCGGGCACCGTGTTCGGCGACGGGCTCCGCGCGATCAAGGTCGACGCGCTCCGTGCCGGTGAGCTGCCGATCCTGCCGACGGCTGCGCCGCGCAGCGTGAAGCCGGTCCGCACCGTGGGCGACTCGTAGACCGAGCCCCGATCGACGGGAGGACGGGCCTGGACACCCCGACTACACTCGTCGGCGTGCTGGCCGACTCGACGCGAGCCGACGACCTCCAGGAGGCGGTCGCCGTCGCCGACCGGCTGCTTTCGAACATCGAGACGGTCGTCCATGGCAAGCGCGACGAGATCCGCCTCGTCCTGACCGCGCTCGCATGCGGCGGCCACGTCCTGTTCGAAGACGTACCGGGGACAGCGAAGACCGTACTGGCCCGGGCGGTCTCGCAGTCGATCGAGGGGGCGATCGGAACGCGGATCCAGTGCACGCCCGACCTCCAGCCGACCGACGTCACGGGGCTCGCCGTCTACGACCAGCGCACGCGCGACTTCGAGTTCCGGCCGGGCCCGATCTTCGCGAACGTCGTCCTCGTGGACGAGATCAACCGCGCGATGCCGAAGACGCAGTCCGCGCTGCTCGAGGCGATGGCCGAGCGCCAGGTGACGGTCGACGGCGCGACGAAGGTCGTACCGCGACCGTTCCTCCTCCTCGCGACGGAGAACCCGATCGAGTACGAGGGCACGTTCCCGCTGCCCGAGGCGCAGCTCGACCGCTTCTTCCTGCGCACGTCGCTCGGGTATCCCTCGGCGCTCGAGGAGCTTCAGGTGATCGAGGACCAACGGGTCGAGCATCCGCTCGCCACGCTCCGTCCGGTCGTGGGAGTCGACGAGATCGGGGCCCTCGAGCGCGCCACCACCACGGTCTACCTCGACCCGCTGATCGCCGAGTGGGTCGTCGCGCTCGTCCGCGCAACCCGCGAGATGAGCGCTACCTCGGTCGGCGCGTCGGTCCGTGGGAGCCTCGCCCTCGAGCGTGCGGCGCGCGGCTGGGCCCTGCTCCACGGACGCCGGTACGTCGTTCCCGCCGATGTCGAGCGGCTGCTCGTCGCGGTGCTCGGCCACCGCGTCGTTCTGACGCCGGCCAAGATCGCCGAGGCGCGGCAGCACGGGATGGCGAGCGTGATGGAGGGATTCGCCGAGGAGTGCCTCGCGATCGCGCCTCCGCCGTCCGCCGTGCTCGAGGACGCGCCGCCGCCCGCGCCCGCTCCACCCGCTCCATGATCGGAGCGAGCCTCACCTTTCCGCTCGTCTCGCGGCGGCGGTTGATCGGTCTCGCGTTCGGGTCGATGCACGGCGCTCGTCGGGGCTCGGGATCGGACATCGCCGGCTCCCGGACCTACGTGCCGGGCGACGACCCGCACCGCATCGACTGGGCGTCCTCGGCTCGCCTCTCCGCTGCCCGCGCAAGCGACGAGTTCGTCGTCCGGGAGTTCCTCGCCGACGAAGCGCCCCGCGTCGTCGTCTGCCTCGACCGCCGCCCCGGGATGTCGCTCTGCCCCCCGGGGATGCCGTTCCTCCGCAAGGCCGAGGCTGCCGAAGTGGCACGCGGCCTGATCGAGGCGAGCGTGGCCGAGTCGCGGGGGCTCGCCGGTCGTCTCGAGCACGAGCGGCCGGGCACCGTCGACTGGTGCCCGCCGACGAGCGGCCGCCGCCACATCACGCTCGCCGAGCACGCGCTTCCCGAGCGCGACGGGCCTGCGGACGGCATCACCGCCATGTTCGAGTTCTTGACGCTCCACCGGCGCCAGGTGCCGTCGGCGAGCTTCGTGTTCGTGCTCTCCGACTTCCTCGAGGCGACACCGCTCGAGACGTGGGAGTCGGCGCTCGACCGGGGTTGGGACATCGTGCCGGTCGTCGTCCAGGATCCCGTCTGGGAGCAGAGTTTCCCCGACGTCGACCGGGTCGTCGCGCCGCTCGTCGGCTCCGACGGCCGCGTCCGGCTCGTGCGGCTCGGGAAAGGCGAGTCGCAGGCGTGGCGCGAGCGTCACGAGGCGCGCCTCGCCAGGCTCGTCGACGGACTGCGCTCGCTCGGAGTCGAGCCGGTGCTGATCGGGAGCGACGATCGCGAGCACGTGTTCGAGGCGTTCCTCAGCTGGTCCGCCGAGCGCCAGGCGGCGTGGGGGCATGCAGCGTGAGGCGCTGGGCCGTGATCGCCGTGCAGGTGACGGCCGCCGTGCTCGTCGGGCTCGCGATCAAGGAGCTGTGGGTCGCCGCGCGCGGCGAGGGCGACTCGGTCGGGACGCCGGCGCGCGCCGTCACGGTCACCTCGGCGATCGAGCCCGACGTGGTCGCATTCGGGACGCCGGTGGTCGCGACGGCGGACGTCGTCGTGGACACGACGGTCGTTGATCCCGGCTCGATCAGCCTCCAGACCGACTTCAGCCCCTACGAGGTGGCCGGGAGCCCCGTCGTCGGGAGGCACGTCCAGGGCGGGACGGCCCACGTGACGTTCCGCTACACGCTTCGGTGCCTGCGTGAGGGCTGCGAGCCGGCGGGCGCGCGCGGGATCGCCCGCTTCGAGTCGGGTCTCGTGCGGTACCGGTTCAAGGGCGACCCGGGCGTTGGACGCGACGTCGTCGACTGGCCGGCCGTGATCGTCGCGTCGCGTGTCGCGACGGCGGACGTCGAGGCGATCCGCTGGCGCGCTAGCGAGACCCTGCTGCCGGCGGTGACGACGCGGGTCGGGCCGAAAGCGCTCGCCGTCCTGCTGCTCCTCGGCGCGCTGCTCCTGGCCGGCTGCGCCGTGTGGCTCGGCCGCCGTCTCTGGCACGTGCCCGCGGCAGTGGAGGAGACAGCGCCGCGCGACGACCGGCCACCGCTCGAGCGTGCGCTCGAGCTGGCGCGTACAGGGGCTGCGAACGGCGCGGCGGCCCCCGACCGGCGCCGCGCGCTCGAGCTGGTCGCGCGTGAGCTCGACGCCGTCGGGCTCGGCGATCTCGCAGACGAAGCGCGCGAGCTCGCCTGGTCCCCGCGCGCGTCGAGCGCCGACGAGGTCGAGAGCCTTGCCCGACGGGCCGAGGATGGGGTGCGCGGGGAGATAGCGGCGGTATGAGCGAGCTCTCCCTGCGACGGCGCAGCGGCCTTCCCACCTCGGCGGCGGACGAGCTGCGCGGCGAGCACCGCCGCACGCGCTGGCTCCGCGTCGTGCTCGCGGCCGCCGCGCTCGGGCTCCTGCTCGGCGCCTTCGGCCTCGCCCGCGACCTCCACGCCCTGCCGACGAGCTACTTCGCGAGCGGCAGCGGGGGCATCGTCGTGCTCGACCTGTCGACGAGCGTCGACGCGCAGAAGTCGCAGCGCGTCATGCGGGTCCTCCAGTCGCTCTCGGAGACCGAGGGGAGGATCGGCCTCGTAGTCTTCTCCGACAGCGCGTACGAGATGCTGCCGCCGGACACGCGGAGCGAGGAGCTGCGGCCGCTGCTTCGGTTCTTCGACCAGGGCCCGGTCGGCTTCGGACGGCCGCGCGGCTTCGGCGGACGCGGCGGTGGCGCAGCGCCCAACCCCGCCCGGCCGCGCGAAGAGAGCCCCTGGTCGCTCTCCTTCCGCGGCGGCACCCGGATCTCGACCGGCCTCGCCGCGGCGCGCGAGGTGATCGCTCGCGAAGGAGACAGGTCGCTGTCCGTCCTGCTCCTCAGCGATCTCGACGACTCCGGCTTCGACACGGCTCCTCTGACCGAGGAGCTGACGACGTACGAGCGGGACGGCATCCGCCTGCGCGTCATTCCGCTGTTTCCGGCTCCCGAGGACAGGAAGCTCTTCACGGGTATCGCCGGCAAGAGCGTGTTCGTCGACCGCCCGGAGCTGCTGCGGAACACGACCGTGCGCGAGCATCTGACGCTCGTCGGGTCCTCGCCGTGGGCGCTCGTCTGCGTGGGCGCGATGCTGCTCGGGCTCCTCGCGCTCAACGAGCGGTGGGGCGCGCGCCTGACGTGGGGGAGGGCGTCGTGAAGGCCCCGGGCTGGCTGCGACCGGTCGGCGGCATCGTTGCCGTCGCGGCGCTCGTCGTCGCCGCCGCGGTACTCGTCGCACTTGCGGCGGACGTGCTTCGCTGGGATCGCGGGCTCCGCGACGGCGACGCGGCGTACGCTGCAGGCGCGGCCGTCGCGTGGCAGCCCGATACCCTCCTTCCGCGCGGCGTCTCCGCCTCGCTGCTCGGCGTCTCCGACGACGTCGACTACCGCCAGGCGGTCGATCAGTTCTGGCGGAGCAAGCCGCGCGATCCGATCCGCGTGTTCGAGGATGTCACGCGCCGCAGTGCCGCCGAGCGCACGCTGGGGCGGACGTTCGAGCGCGATTCGGAGGCGAACCGTCGGTCCCAGCTCGCGATGCTTCGCGCGGCGATGATGCTCGAGGAGGCTCGCAACTCGCCGACACAGCGGCAGGTCTTCGTGCGCCGGGCGATCGAGTTCCTCGACAGGGCCGTGGTCATCGATCCGTCGAACGAGACGGCGGTCTACAACCTCGAGCTGGCGCTGAAGCTGCTGCGCGCGTCGGGCTCGGGCGTGGCGGGAAGCGGCGACACGCGCTCGCCGCTGCCGAGCCCGGGTGCGGGCTCGGCGACCAGCGGCAGCGGGTTCTAGGGGGAGGCCACTAGCGTGTCCGTCAGCTTCCTGACGCCGTGGGCGGCGCTCGTCGGCCTCGTCGGCGTGCTCGGCGTGGTCGCGTTCCTGCGTGGGCGCCGGCGCTCCGCCACCGTTGCGGCGTCCCTCGGCCTGCCTGCCGCCGGGCGGCGCTCGATCGTCGTCGATCTCACGCTGCTCTGCCTCGTGGCTGCGCTCCTCGCGGCTGCCGCCGCCCAGCCGGTCGTGGCTCGGTCGGAGGACACGAGTGGCCGGGAAGGCTCGGAGGTGCTGGTCGTGGTCGACGTGACGCGGTCGATGCTCGCCCGCCGCGCGCCGACGGAGCCGACCCGGCTCGACCGGGCACGTGCCGTCGCCAAGCAGCTGCGGAACGCGATCCCGGAAACGCGCGTCGGCGTGGCCTCGCTCTCGGACCGCGTCCTTCCGCACCTGTTCCCGACACTCGGCCTCAACGCCTTCTCGGCCGTGATCGACCGCGCGATCGGGATCGAGCGCCCGCCGCCCGACCGGCGCGCGCGACGGGCGACGGCGTTCGCGTCGCTCGGCGACCTCGGCCGGGTGGCCTTCTTCCGGCCGGACACGCGGCGACGGATCGCCGTCGTCATCTCCGACGGCGAGACGATCCCCGTCGATCTCGGGACGCTCAGCGACCGGTTGCGCGAAGGCCGCGTCTCCACGATATTCGTGCAGGTCTGGCGCCGGGACGAGGCGGTCTTCGACGACAACGGGAGCCGCGACGAGGCCTACAAACCGGACCCCACGTCGAGCCGATCGCTACGACTCGTCGCGGGCGCGGTCGGCGCGCCCGTGATCAACGAGGGCGACACGCGCGGGCTCGTCGAAGCCGTCCGCGCCCGCCTCGGCACGGGGCAACTCGTGCCGCAGGGCCGTCAGCTCGTGTCGAAGGAGCTGGCGCCGAAGGCGCTGCTCGCCGCCTTCCTGCCGCTCGGGCTCCTGCTCTACCGTCGTAACGCGTAGTTCACATGCTGCGAACGAATTTCGAAGGCACCTCGGCTACCCTCCGGGCGTGATGGAACGCCTGCGTACGCCCGGTTTCGGACGGGCCTTGCTCTGGGGCTCCGCGCTCGTTCTCATCGCCGGCGTCGTCGCGTTCATTACCGTCAGTCTCGGAAACAACGACTCCTCGCCGCCTGCCGCCGATCGCGGCACGGTGCCGTCCGGCTACGCGTCGGAGGACCTCCCGGGCGTCGACACCCAGACGACGCCGAAGGAGAGCGACGTGCCGAAGGCGGCGCGCGAGGCCGCGGGCGCGTTCGTCCTTGCGGCGGTCGGCCGGGAGGACCTCGCGAAGGGCTGGACGCTCGCCGACAAGGACCTCCGCGCCTCGTGCGCGTGCACGCGCGAGGAGTGGCTCACGGGGAACATCCCGGTGCAGTACTTCCCCACGAAGGGGCTCAAGGGAGCCGCCTTCTCGGTCGACGAGGTGACCCCGGGACACGTCGTGCTCCAGGTGCTGCTCACGCCGGGCAAGAACAAGGAAGGGCTCGGCGCGACGGAGTTCTACATCGGCCTCCGTCAGCGCCAGAAGAACGGGCCGTGGCTCGTCGACTACTGGGCGCCCGTGAACGTCGTCGCGGTGCCTGCCGCGCCTGGCGGCGGCGGCGCCGACGGCTAGATCACCGGCGCCACGTAGGCTTGCGGCATGTTCGTGACGCCCACGTTCGTCACTTCCGACGTCTGACGCCTCGATCACGCCGAGCGTGTCGAGGCGCAGTTGGACAGCCACTCCCGCGAACGCAGGGACCCGTCCGGCCTGCGCGGGGCATTGGCTAGACTCCGTCGCCGGCGGCCCGTCCGGGCGCCCCTCGGTCAATCACGCCTAACGGAGCCCCATGTCTGATACGAGCACGTCCGGCCGCAGCGTCGGGAAGATCATCGAGATCAAGGGCGTCGTCGTCGACGCGGTCTTCCCCGACGGCCTTCCCGAGATCCTGTCTGCGCTCGAGATCGCGCTGCCGACGGGGACCCTCGTGGCGGAGGTGCAGCAGCATCTCGGCGACGACCGCGTGCGCGCAGTCGCGATGGACTCGACGGACGGGCTCGCCCGCGGTGCCCACGTCGTCGACACGGGCCAGGCGATCTCCGTTCCCGTCGGACAGCCGACGCTCGGCCGGTTGTGGAACGTGATCGGGCAGGCGATCGACGGCAAGGCCCCGCCGCCGGCCGACGTCGAGCGCTGGCCGATCCACCGCGATCCGCCGGCGTTCCGCGACCTCTCGCCGAAGATCGAGATCTTCGAGACCGGTCTCAAGTGCGTCGACCTGATCGCGCCGTACATCAAGGGCGGCAAGGTCGGGCTGTTCGGCGGGGCCGGCGTGGGCAAGACGGTGCTCATCCAGGAGCTGATTCACAACCTCGCTCAGCAGCACGGCGGCGTCTCGGTCTTCTCGGGCGTCGGTGAACGCACGCGCGAGGGCACCGACCTGATGCTGGAGATGACCGAGTCGGGCGTGATCGACAAGGTCGCTCTCGTCTACGGCCAGATGAACGAGCCGCCGGGCGCGCGCCTGCGTGTCGGCCTCTCGGGCCTGACGATGGCCGAGTACTTCCGGGACCAGGGTCAGGACGTGCTGCTGTTCATCGACAACATCTTCCGGTTCGTCCAGGCCGGCTCCGAGGTCTCGGCGCTCCTCGGCCGCATGCCGAGCGCCGTCGGCTACCAGCCGACGCTCGCGACCGAGATGGGGCAGCTCCAGGAGCGGATCACCTCGACGACGACCGGCTCGGTCACGTCGGTGCAGGCGATCTACGTGCCGGCGGACGACCTGACGGACCCCGCGCCGGCGAACACGTTCGCCCACCTCGACTCGACGACGACGCTCTCGCGCGCGATCGTGGAGAAGGGGATCTACCCGGCGATGGACCCGCTCGACTCGACGTCGCGGGCGCTCCAGCCCGGCATCGTCTCCGACGACCACTACCGCGTCGCAACGAGCGTCCAGCAGATCCTGCAGCGCTACAAGGACCTGCAGGACATCATCGCGATCCTCGGCATGGACGAGCTCACCGACGAGGACAAGCTCGTCGTCGCGCGCGCTCGCAAGGTGGAGCGCTTCCTCTCTCAGCCGAACTTCGTCGCCGAGCAGTTCACCGGCACGCCCGGCAAGTACGTCAAGCTCGAGGACACGATCGCCGGGTTCGACGCGATCATCAAGGGCGAGTGCGACGAGCTTCCCGAGGCGGCGTTCTACATGCAAGGCCCGATCGAGGACGCGATCGAGCGCGCCCGCGAGCTCGAGAAGGTCGCCGCGTAGCCCGGCGCCGATGGCGGAGATCGCCGACCATCCGCCGTTCGACGTCGCGGTCGTGACGCCGGACGGGCCTGTCTTCTCCGGCGAGGCCCACATGCTGATCGTTCCCGGCGCGGCCGGTGAGATCGGTGTGCTTGCGCGGCATGCGCCGCTCGTCGCCACGCTGAAGGCAGGCTCGACTCGTGTGCACCTCGGTGGCAACGAGATCCTCGAGTTCGCCACGGGCCCCGGGTTCTTCAAGGTCGAGCTCGACCGTGCGCTCGCGCTCGTCGACGATGCGGTGAACGTCAAGGAGATCGACGACTCCCGCGCGCAGGCGCAGCTCGATGCCGCGAAGGCGGAGCTCGAGAAGGTCGAGGCAGGCGACTCGGCCGCCGACCGCTGGCAGCTCGAGCAGCGGATCCGCCACGCCGAGAACCAGCTCAGCGTGTCCGGCCGCACGACCGGCTAGCTTCGACTCTCGGGCTTCTCGGGGCGTGGCCTTGGCCCCGCCCCTCTTGGCCTGGGCAGGCAACCAAGGAGGGCGAGGCCGAAGCCACGCCCTAGCTCGCCGATTCGGCGTTCGGCCGCTATCGTGAGAGTCCCGGAGAGCTTTGAAAGGCAGCTTGGCGACCGGGTCATCAAACGCCTAAAGAGCCCCCGACGCGGATCTCGGTCGGGCTCTCGAGGCGGAGGTGACCCACGAGGAGGCCCGTGACCGCAACCGATCAGCTTCGACAGATTCTCGATCGCCGGATCGGCGTGCTCGACGGCTCGTGGGGCGTGCTCATCCACCGGCGGGGGCTCTCCGAGGAGGACTACCGCGGCGAACGGCTGCGCGAGCACGGGCACGACGTCAAGGGCGACCCCGACCTGCTCAACATCACGCGCCCGGCTCTCATCGCCGAGATCCACGATGCCTACTTCGCCGCCGGCGCGGACATCGCGACGACCAACACGTTCACGGCCACGTCGATCGGGCAGGGCGACTACGACCTCGGGCACCTCGCCGCGGAGATGAGCCGCGAGGGCGCGCGCCTCGCCCGTGCCGCCGCCGACGCGTGGACGGAGCGGACGCCCGACCGGCCACGCTTCGTCGCCGGAGCGGTCGGGCCGCTCAACGTCTCGCTCTCTGTCTCGCCGAAGGTCGAGGACGCCGCGTTCCGCGCGGTCACCTTCGAAGAGGTCCGTGCGAGCTACGCCGAGCAAATCACCGCGCTCGCCGAGGGCGGCGTCGACCTCCTGCTCGTCGAGACGATCTTCGACACCCTGAACGGAAAAGCCGCGATCGTCGCGGCCGCGGACGTCGCGCCGGAACTGCCGCTCTGGCTCTCGTTCACCGCCATCGACCGCAGCGGCCGCAACCTATCGGGCCAGACGGCCGAAGCGTTCTGGGTCTCCGTCGAGCACGCTCGGCCGCTCGTCGTCGGCGTCAACTGCTCGTTGGGCGCGAGCGAGATGCGCCCGTTCCTCGAGCAGCTCGCGCGCGTCGCCGACACGTACGTGTCCTGCTACCCGAACGCCGGCCTGCCGAACGCGATGGGCGAGCACGACGAAGAGCCGGGCGACACGAGCCGGTATCTCCGCGGCTTTGCGGAGGACGGCCTCGTCAACGTCGTCGGAGGGTGTTGCGGCACGACGCCGGAGCATGTCAGGCAGATCGCGGCTGCCGTCGAGGGGATGGCGCCGCGGGCGATCCCGGAGCGCGTCGCGCGGACGCGCTGGAGCGGGCTCGAGCCGTTCGAGATCGGCCCCGACACGGGTTTCGTGATGATCGGCGAGCGGACGAACGTGACGGGCTCCGCGCGGTTCCGCTCGCTCGTCGAGGCGGACGATCTCGAGGCAGCGGTCGAAGTCGCGATCGAGCAGGTCCGGAGCGGCGCGAACGCGCTCGACGTCAACATGGACGCCGACCTGCTCGACGGCGAGCGGACGATGACGCGCTTCCTCAACCTGCTCGCCACCGAGCCCGAGGCAGCGCGACTCCCGATCATGGTCGACAGCTCCCGGTGGGGGGTCCTCGAGGCGGGGCTCCGGTGCCTCCAGGGCAAGGGCATCGTCAACTCGATCTCGCTGAAAGAGGGAGAAGAGCCGTTCCTCCAGCACGCCCAGGCGATCCGCCGCTACGGCGCGGGGGTCGTCGTGATGGCCTTCGACGAGCGGGGACAGGCCGACACCGTCGAGCGCAAGATCGAGATCTGCGAGCGCGCGTACCGCCTGCTGACCGAGCAGGCAGGGTTCCCGCCCGAGGACATCGTCTTCGACCCGAACGTGCTGGCGGTCGCGACGGGGATCGAGGAGCACAACGAGTTCGCGAGGGCGTTCATCGAGGCGCTCCCGCTCATCAAGGAGCGCTGCCCCGGCGCGCGGACGAGCGGCGGCATCTCCAACCTGTCGTTCGCCTTTCGCGGCAACCAGCACGTGCGCGAGGCGATGCACGCGGCGTTCCTCTACCACGCGATCCGCGCCGGTCTCGACATGGGCATCGTCAACGCCGGCCTCCTGATGGTCTACGAGGACATCGAGCCGGAGCTGCTCGAGCACGTCGAGGACGTCATCTGGAACCGCCGGCCCGATGCGACGGAGCGGCTCGTCGAGCTCGCGCGCCGCTACGAGGGGACGGCCGTCGAGCGGGAGGAGGACGTCGCCTGGCGCGAGGCGACGGTCGGCAAGCGGCTCGAGCACGCGCTCGTGCACGGGATCGTCGACTTCATCGAGGAGGACGTCGAGGAGGCCCGCCAGACGGCCGCTCGACCGCTCGACGTGATCGAGGGACCTCTGATGGACGGGATGCGGGTCGTCGGCGATCTCTTCGGCTCGGGGCGCATGTTCCTGCCGCAGGTCGTCAAGAGCGCCCGCGCGATGAAGCGGGCCGTCGCCTACCTCGAGCCGTTCATGGAGGCCGAGAAGGCTGGGGATACGCGCGCCGCGGGGCGCGTCGTCATGGCGACCGTCAGGGGGGACGTCCACGACATCGGCAAGAACATCGTCGGCGTCGTGCTCGGCTGCAACGGCTACGAGGTGATCGACCTGGGGGTGATGATTCCCGCCGAGGCGATCCTCGACGCAGCGATCGACGAGGACTGCGACATCGTCGGCCTGTCCGGGCTCATCACGCCCTCGCTCGACGAGATGGTCGTCGTCGCGAAGGAGATGGAGCGGCGCGGCATGAACCTGCCGCTTCTCGTCGGCGGCGCCACGACGTCGCGGCAGCACACCGCGGTGCGTATCGCACCGGAGTACACGCAGCCCACCGTCCACGTCCTCGACGCGTCACGCGTGATCGGCGTCGTCGGGTCGCTGCTCGAGCCGGAGCGCCGCGCCGCGCTCGACGCCGAGAATCGGGTCGAGCAGGAGCGCCTGCGCGCGCTCCACGCCGAGCGGGAGCGCCGGCCGCTGCTGCCGATCCGGGCTGCGCGCGAGCGGCGGACGCCGATCAACTGGCACGCCGACGACCTCGCGGTGCCAGAGTTCACCGGCACGCGCCTCGTCGAGCCATCGCTCGCAGAGCTCCGTCCGTACATCGACTGGACGTTCTTCTTCCACGCCTGGGACATGAAGGGCCGCTACCCGGCGATCCTCGAGCACCCCGAGAAAGGCGCTGCGGCGAGGGATCTGTTCGAGAACGCCAGCGCCCTCCTCGACCGGATCGTCACCGAGAGCCTTCTCACTCCCCGCGGCGTGCACGGCTTCTGGCGGGCTGCCGCCGAGCAGGACGACGTCGTGCTGGCGACCGGAAACGGGCGCGCAGCCGTGCGCTTCCCGATGCTCCGCCAGCAGGCTGCGCACGACGACACCCGCCCGAACCGCTCCCTCGCCGACTTCGTGGCGCCGGCCGAGACAGGCCTCCCCGACCACGTCGGCGGGTTCGCGGTCGGGATACACGGCGCCGACGAGCTCGCCTCGTCGTTCGAGGCGGACGGCGACGACTACAACGCGATCATGGTGAAGGCGCTCGCCGACCGCCTCGCCGAGGCCTTCGCCGAATGGCTCCACGCGCAGTCGCGCCGCGCGTGGTACGCGCCCGAGGAGCACCTCGGAAACGACGAGCTCGCCGCGGAGCGCTATCGCGGGATCCGTCCCGCGTTCGGCTACCCGGCCTGTCCCGACCACTCCGAGAAGCCGACGCTCTTCTCGCTCCTCGCAGCCGAGGACGCCGGCCTCTCGCTCACGGAGTCCTACGCCTCGCTTCCCGGGTCGAGCGTCAGCGGGCTCTACTTCGGGCATCCGGCAGCCCGGTATTTCGCCGTCGGCCGCATCGGGCGCGACCAGGTGGAGGACTACGCGGAGCGCAGAGGGATGGAGCTCGCGACCGCCGAGCGTTGGCTGCGCCCGAACCTCGCCTACGACCCGAGGTGAGCCGAGTCGTGCGGCGAAATGCCGCGGGAGTACAGTGAGATCGTGCGCGCCCTTCTCCTCGTCGCCCTGACGGCCGCGCTCGTCGCCCCCGCCTCCGCGCTCGCCGGCGACGGGCAGCCGCAGAAGGCGCTGACCAAGGCCGGCCAGGCGACTGCACGCTCGGTCGTCCTCAAGCGCGGCGACCTGGGCACGGGCTTCACGTCGGTCAAACGGACCAAGGACGAGCAGCACCTGCCGAAGGGGGCCCGCTGCGGCCCTCTGGACGAGACCGACCTCACGGTCACGGGCGATGCCGCGTCACCGGACTTCCGCTTTGCGCAGCCGCCGCTCTTCGTCACGGTCGGCTCGACCGCGCAGGTGTACCGCACGCTCCGCGAGGCGAACACGTCCTGGAACCGCGGATCGACGCGGCAGACGACCACGTGCCTCGGCGACATCATCCGGCTCTCTGCGGGGCCGGGGCAGAAGATCACGGTCGTGTCGGCGAAGAAGATCCCGTTCCCGTCGGTGTCGCCGAAGACCGCGGCGTACCGGATCGTCGTCAACGTGACGCTCACCGGCAACCAGCGGGTTCGCGCCTACGTCGACGCCGTCATCCTCCAGCACGGACGCATCCAGTCGGGCCTCCTGTTCACCTCCTTCGGGAGCCCTGTGGGCAACCCGGACCGGATCGCGCTCGCCAAGGTCGTCGCCGAGCGCATGGCGCGGGCAACAGGCCCGAGCGGCCCCGTCGCCTAGAGTCAAGCGTCACCCGGAAGGGTGAGTGCAGCCTCATCCGGGGTGCCGATACCGAGGGACGGTGACTGCGGCGTCCCTGGTTCTCGTCTGCGCGATCGCGTGTGGCTGCTGGCTTCTGCTCGCGGCTGCGATTCCCATCGCGCGCGTCCGAGCGCGTCGACGTCGGCCGACACAGAGGGCGGAGGTACACGGGGGGTGGATGCTTCCGGCGGCGACCCGCGATCTCGTCGCGCGCGGAACGGTGGGCGAGACGGACACACGAACGCTGTTGGAGCGCGGGCTGCGCAGCGACGAGCGCGAAGTCCGCGTCGCGGCGGTCACAGCGCTCAGCGGCCTCGCCTCGGACCATGAGTGGGCTCTCGACGGCCTCGTCGAGGCGCTCGCGTCCGAGCTCGAGACTCCCGAGCGGGTCGCGACGGAGCTCGATCGTCTCGCGCCGCGACCCGGTCGCCGGCTGGCGCCTCTCGTCGGCCACCCGAGCGAGGTCGTCCGCTTCTATGTCGTAAGGTTGCTCGGCCGCTATCCCGAGCTCGCTCGGAGGCATGTGGCCGCGCTCACGGCCGATCCGTCGCCCCACGTCCGGGCCGCTGCGCTCGAGACCCTCCGGGCGGCAGGATCGGCGGACACGCTAAGGAGAGCGCTCGAGATGCTCTCGGACACCCAGCCGTTCGTCCGCGCCCAGGCGAGCCGGACTGCCGTCGCGATCGCCGGAGTCGGTGCTGCGTCGTTCGTCGCGCCGCTGCTCGCGGACGAGTCGTGGTGGGTGCGGGAGGCTGCCCGGGAGGCGCTCGTCGGTGCCGGCCCCGAGGTGGCGGCCGTCGTCGCGCCGCTCGTCGGCGACGGCGATCCGGCTCTGCGCAAGGGCGCGGCGCTCGTGCTGCAGGACGTCGGGGCGGTGGATGCGCTGGTCGACAGCGGCGAGGCAGGCGAGCTCGAGCGGATCATGGAGGCCGGCGGCGGGCGGCTGCAGCGCGCGGCCGCAGAGCGCGCACGCCGTCGTCGCGGGCCGATCGGGCCGGGGACACGACTGGAGCAGGTGTCATGACGTTCGACGGAGTGCTCTTGGCCCTCGTCCTCGCGTGCACGGGGTACCTCGTCCTGCTGTACAGCCTGTACTTCTCGCTGATGGTCCTCGGCCATGTGGAGTCGCGTCGACGGCGCCGCGAGCGGTCGGTCGACGACCCGGACGCGCTCGCGGCGTCGAGGTTCGCGCCGGGGGTGAGCATCATCGTTCCTGCGTACAACGAGAGCGGCGGCCTTCCGCACGCCGTGCGGTCGCTCCTCGCGCTCGACTATCCGGAGTTCGAGGTGATCGTCGTCAACGACGGCTCCACGGACGACACACTCGACGTTCTCGTCGGTGCGCTCGAGCTCGTCGCGGTCGACGCCGCGTCGAGAGACGTGGTTCCGGGCCAACCGGTAGAGGGGTACTACCGGTCGCTCGACCCGCGCCTGCTGGTGGTGGACAAGGCGAACGGCGGCAAGGCGGACGCGCTCAACGTCGGACTCAACCACTGCAGGTACCGCTACGTCTGCGGGGTCGACGCCGACATGGTCTTCGCACCCACGGCGTTGACACGCGCGATGCGGGAGATCTCCGGCGACCCTGAGCACATCGTGGGCCTGACGAGCTACTTCGAGAACGCGCGCGACCCTGTCCGCGTGCTCGAGAACGGGCTCCAGGCGGCCGGGCCCGACACGCGGCCGCTGTTCGCGTTCCAGACGTTCGACTACCTGCGGTCGTTCTTCAACAACCGCACGCCGTGGGCACGCCTGAACTTCATGCTCTGCGCGGCCGGGGCGTTCCAGCTCTGGCGTCGGGATCTCGTCGAGGACATCGGCGGCTGGTCGGCGGAGTTCACCTGCGAGGACATCGAGTTCACCTTCCGCGTGCACCGAACGCTGCGCGAGCGCGGACGCGCTTACCGGATCGCCTGCCTTCCCGACTGCGTCGGCGTGACCGAGGGCCCGGACAACGTGAAGAACCTCGTCTCGCAGCGCGAGCGGTGGCAGCGCGTGGTCCTGGAGACGTGCTGGGCAAACCGGCGGATGTGGTTCAACCCCCGCTACGGGTCGGTCGGTCTCCTCGGGGTGCCGTACTACCTCGTTTCGGAGATCCTTGCGCCGGTCTTCGAGGCCGTCGCGATCGGCACGCTCCTCGCAGGCGGGGTCGCCGGGCTGATCGACTGGTGGCAGTTCGCCGTGCTCACGCTGCTGATCACGTTCGCGAACAGCGCTCTCACGACGGGAGCTCTGCTGAACCTCGATCTGGAGGCCGGCGCCTACCGCGCCTCGGGCGTGGCCCGCCTGCTCGGGCTGATGCCGCTCGAGATGGTTGTCTACCGGCCGATCATGGCTTGGGCCCGGCTCAAGGGGACGTGGCGCTTCCTGCGCGGCGACCGCGCGTGGCACAAGTTCGAGCGGAACGTCAAGGCGGGAGCCGCATGAGCGAAGCGGCGGTGACGAGGACGAAAGAGGAGCTGCTGCTCCTCGCCGCGTCCGTCGCCGGCATCGCGATCGCCGGCGTCTCTGCCCGAGAGGCAGTGATGATCGACATCGGGCCGATCCTCGGTACTGCCGCGGCGCTCGGCGTCGCCGGTGCATCCGCGTTCGCCTACTGGCTCAGTCGTGCCGCGCGTGGCGTCGTCGTTCGCGGGGAGGACGCCGAGCTCACGGCCGCGCGTGAGCTCCTGTCGGCGATCCCCGACGGGCTGATGCTCGTCCAGGACGGCCGGGTCCGTTCGGTCAACCGCCGCCTGTGCGAGCTGCTCGGATTCGAGCGCGCGGAGCTCGTGGGTGAAGGACAGCCGTTTTCGTTCTGGCCCCCAGAGCTTCGACACGAGCTCGAGGCCTGGCACGAAGATCTCGAGCGCGGCGGGGAGCTCGAAGGAGAGCTGACGCTCCGCCGCCGGAACGGCGAGCGAGTGCACGTCGCGGTCGCGGGACGGCGGGTGCCGGACGACAGCGGCTCGCTGCGCCACGTCCTGACCGTGCGCGACATGTCGTCGAGCCGCCGTCGTGAGCGCCGCCTCGCCGAGCTCTGCGGCCGGGATCCCGTGACCGGGCTCCACGACCACCTCGAGTTCGAGCGGCTGCTCGTTAGCGCCGTTCGGCGTGCGAGGGCCTACGGCGAGACGCTGACACTCGTGCTGCTGGAGCTCAGCGTCCACGGCCAGGCCGGCACCGGCGTGTTCCGGCGCCCCGGCGCACTCGTGGCTGTCGAGCGCTTACACGAGCTGTCCCGCGTCGACGACGTCCTTGCACGGACCGGGGACGGCGAGCTCGCCTGGATCCTTCCCCGCACCGACGCGCACGGCGGCGTCGGCGCCGTGGCGCGCGCGCGAACAGCGCTTGCGTCCCTCTCGGAGGTCGGGCTGACCGCGGGGATCTGCGATCTGGCGACGGCGGGCGACCCACTCGCCCTGTGCGCATTCGCCGATCGCGCCCTCATCGACGCCCGTCAGCAGGGCGTCGGGGGCACGGCGCAGTACCGCCCGGCGACCGCGGCGTAGGTAACTGCAGACATCCTCTCAGTGGCATTTTTCGCCACTGTTCCGCGTCGCCCGCCGGTGGTAGCTTCAACGCGTGCTCTTCGGAGCGACAGGCCGTCTGTCCCTCCTTCGCCGAAACCGAGGTTTCGCCCTGCTCTTCTGGGCCACGGCCGGGTCGGCGATCGGCTCGTACCTCGCGGCGCTCGCTCTCTCCGTCCACATCTACGACGAGACGGGATCCGGCCGCTGGCTCGCGACGCTCCTGATCGCCGACTTCCTGCCGATCGTCGTGATCGGGCTCGTGCTGGGACCGCTCGTCGACCGCCTGTCGCGCCGGCGGCTGATGATCGCCTCGGATCTCGTCCGGGCCGCGACCTTCGCGATCTTGCCGTTCGTGGACGAGCCGACCGCGATCGTCGCCGTCGCCGCGGTCAACGGCATCGCCACCGGGTTCTTCCGCCCTGCCGTGTGGGCCGGTCTCCCGAACCTCGTCACCGAGGAGGACCGCGAGCAGGCGACGTCTCTGCTCACGACGGTCGAGAACGTCGCGTGGACCATCGGGCCGGCCATAGCCGGGCTACTCCTCGCCTCGAACGGGGTCGACCTCGCGTACTGGACGAACGCCGCGACCTTCCTGCTCTCCGCCGTCCTCGTCGCGCGGATCGCGGGCAGCGCGCTCCGCTCCGACGCTCCGCTCACCAAGGGTCACTGGAGCGAGCTGCGCGAGGGGCTCGGCCTCGTCGTCAGCTCTCGACATCTCGTGACGGTGCTTGTCGTCTGGAGCACTGCGGCAGTCGCCACCGCGTGCATCAACGTGGCCGAGGTCATCTTCGCCAAGCATGACCTCGACGCGGGCAACATCGGGCTCGGCTTCCTCGTCAGCGCGACCGGGGTCGGGCTCGTGATCGGGAGCTTCTTCGCGGCCTCGGCGCTCGGTGCCTTCGGCATGCGCCGCGTGTATCCGGCGGCGCTCGCGCTGATGGCCGCGGGCTTCGGGCTCGCGTCCGCCTCGCCGACGATCGTGCTCGCCGCTATCCTCGCTGCTGTAGCCACAATAGGCAACGGAGCGGCGATCGTCTGCAACCAGGTACTCGTCCAGCGGGGTGCGCCGGACTCGATGCGCGGCAGGGCGCTCGCCGTCCTCATGTCGACGTACTACGCGATCCTCGGCCTCTCGATGGCCGCGGGCGGCCTGCTGGTGGACGCCGTCGGTGCGCGCGCGTCGTGGACGATCGCGAGCTGCATCTTCCTCGTCGCAGCGGCGCTGGCGGTCGTTCTCACGTCCCGACTGCGCGAGGAGGACGCGCCGGCCCTCGCGCCGAGCGGGCTCGAGCGGATCAGGACGCTGATGGACGAGATCGACGACACGCGCCAGCGCGAGCTCGAGCGGGGATCGCCGGAGGTCGCCGTGCTCGCTCCACGCGACGCCGAGAGCCGGTCCACGCCTTAGAGTCAGCCCAGATGGTTGATCGGCGATTGGCGCGAACCGGATGGCGCCCCAGACACGGCGCCGGATCACCCCGTCCGGTCACGGCCCGTACCTTCGAGTACGAGCCGCACCCGGCCGGCGCGCCCGGCTTGGTCTGGGACGTCCCCGGACGTCACGCCAATCACCGATCAACCACCTGATGGTTAGCCGCGGCTGGACGCAGGACGAGCTCGTCACCGGCGTCCTCGCCGGAGACCGGCGTGCGCTCGCCCGCTCGATCTCCCTCGTCGAGGACGGGGAGGAGGGGGGCGCCGAGATCGTGCGACGGATCTACCCGAGCACGGGTCGCGCCGCGTCGATCGGCGTCACCGGGCCGCCTGGCGTTGGCAAGTCGTCACTCGTCAGCGCGCTCGTCGGCTACGTGCGCGGCCTCGACAGGAGCGTCGGCGTCGTCTCCGTCGACCCGTCGAGCCCGTTCACTCGCGGCGCACTGCTCGGCGACCGCATCCGCCTTGCCGATCATTTTCTCGACCCGGACGTCTATATCCGCTCCATGGGAACACGCGGGCATCTCGGCGGCCTGGCCGAGGCGACGCTCCAGGCGCTCCTGCTCGTCGATGCGTCCGGGAAGGACGTGGTCTTCCTCGAGACGGTCGGCACCGGCCAGAGCGAGGTCGAGGTGATCGGGATCGCGGACGTCGTCCTGCTCGTGCTGATGCCCGGCTCCGGCGACGCCGTGCAGGCGCTCAAGGCCGGGATCATGGAGATCCCCGACGTGATCGCCGTCAACAAGATGGATCACCCTGCCGCGAAGACGATGCTCCAGGAGGTGCGGTCGATCGTCGCGCTCGACCCGGTTCGCGAACGGCGTCCTGCGATCCTGCTCACCGAGGCGCTCCGGGCCGAGGGAGTGCCCGAGCTCTGGGACGCGCTCGAAAAGCGGAGGGCGGAGCTGGACGAGCGCGGTGAGCTCGAAGCGCGACGCGAGCGCAACCTGAGCGGCGAGGTCGAGGCACTCGCCGTCGCACGGGTCCGGCGGCTCGTCCGGGAGGCGATGCGCGACGACGTCGCCGTGCGGGCGCTGGTGGAGGGCGTCCAGCGCCGCGAGGTCGATCCGGTGACCGCGGTCGCCGCCGTCGTGGACGCGGTGACGGGCGAACGCGCACCGTGAGCGAGCGTCCCACGATCGACGACGTCCGCGCCGCGCAGGACAGGCTGCACGGCGTCGCGCGCGTGACGCCCGTCTACTCCTCGGAGACTCTGTCGCGTCTCTCGGGGCGGACGGTCCTCCTCAAGGCCGAGAACCTGCAGCGCACGGGTGCATTCAAGATCCGCGGTGCGTACAACACGATCGCTCAGCTGTCGGCCGAGGAGCGCGGCCGCGGTGTCCTCACGGCGAGCGCCGGGAACCACGGCCAGGCCGTGGCCTGGGCCGCGCGGGAGGCGGGAATCGCCGCAACGATCTTCGTTCCGGAGGCCGCGCCGATGGCGAAGGTCGAGGCTGCGCGGGGCTACGGTGCGACGGTCGAGCTGGCGGGCGATGGGTTCGACGAGACGGTCGCGATGGCGCGGACGCGCGAGACGGAGACCGGTGCGACGTTCGTGCACGCGTTCGAGGACGCGCGCGTCGTCGCGGGGCAGGGCACGCTCGGTCTCGAGCTCGCCGGGCAGCTGCCGTCGGGTGAGCTGACGGTCGTGATCCCGGTCGGCGGCGGCGGCCTCGCGGCGGGAACCGCGATCGCGCTCCGCGCTCTCCGGCCCGAGGTGAGGATCGTCGGCGTCCAGTCGGCAGCCTGCGCTCCGTTTGCCGGGAGGGAGCCGGCAGGCGCCACGATCGCCGACGGCATCGCCGTCAAGCATCCCGGGACGCTCACCCGGGAGATCCTCGACGAGCTGATGGACGAGGTGGTGGTCGTCGACGACGAGGAGATCTCCCAGGCGATCGTCCTCCTCCTCGAGCGGTCGAAACTCGTTGTGGAGGGCGCAGGCGCCGCTCCGGTGGCGGCCGTCCTCGCCGGCCGCGTCGCCGGTGGCGGCCCCGTGTGCGCTCTCCTCGCGGGCGGGAACATCGATGCGACGACGATGAGCTCGGTGATCCGCTACGGGATGACGGCCTCCGGCCGGTACCTCGTCGTCGCCCTGCTGATCCCCGACCGGCCAGGTGAGCTCGCGCACATCGTCGGGCTGATCGCCGGGCATCGCGCGAACGTGCTCGCGATCCAGCACCACCGCGAGGGCCGCAACATCGGCGTCCTCGAGACCGAGGCGGAGCTGACCCTCGAGACGCGCGACGAGGAGCACTCGCAGCTCCTCATCCGCACGCTGGCCGACGCGGGCTACACCGTTCGCCGGCTCCGCTGACAACCGACGCGCGGAGCAGCGTCGAAGACGGCCGTTGCGGCGCCGAAGGCGACGCCTTCAGGGATGTGCCCCGCCGTAGGCGGGGATCAAGCCGCGGGATTCGGCTGCTGCCGAATCCCGCTTGGCGAGCTAACTTCTGCTCAGTTCCCGCAGCGGCGAAAGCTGACCGCGGTCGCGCCTCGGGCGAGCCAGTCCGCCATGCCCCCGTCGACGACGGGGCGCGCGTCGTAGCCCTTCGCGCGGAGCATGCTGGCGGCGATGGCCGCTCGCGGCCCCGAGTTGCAGATCGTCACGATCGGCAGGTCGTCGGGGAGGTCCGGACAGCACGCTCGCATCAAGCGGTAAGGGATGTTCCGGCTGCCCGGGATGTAGCCCTCGTCCCGCTCGTCGTGCTCGCGCACGTCGACGATGGTCGCACCGGCGTCGATCAGGCCCTCGAGCTCGTCGATCGTGGCCTGCTGCGTGACCTCCGGGCCAGACCCGAGCACGTACCCGGCGATGTCGAGGAACGCGACGGAGTGGAGGCCGCGTACGGCCCGGCCTGCCTCGGAGGCGTCGGCGGCGAGCACCGTCACCGGGGTGGAGCCGTCCAGTACGAAGCCGGCCTTCGTCGAGAAGCTCGTGCCGGAGACGGGGACGCTGACCGCCCCCGGAAGGTGTCCCGCGAGGTGATCGGAGACCGGACGGACGTCGAGCAGCTGCGATTCGGGCGCCGGCAGCGGCAGCTCGGCGGGAGCGGGCTGCGCGCCGAGGAACGGCCCGTGGTTCAGCTCCACGATTCGGGCGAGGTTCGGCGGCTTCGGCGCCGACACGCCTGCCGACTCGGCGACGAACGCGTCCAGCTCGGCGATGGATGCCATCGGGTTGAAGCGTCGCTCGAAGCCGATCGTCGTCGAGCCGCGGCTGCTCATCGCGACGCCGCACAGCGAGCCGGCGACGTGGCCGGGAAACACCTCGACGCCGTCGGGCAGCTCCATCAGCCGCCGGAGCGAGTGGAAGAGCCCTTCGGCGCCCTCGGCGGCGCCGACAGCGAGATCGGGGCGGGCGGCGTCGCCGACCAAGAGTGAGTCACCGGTGAGGACGAGCCACGGCTCGTCAGCCCGGGTCCGGTCGATCACGGCGAGACAGCAGTGCTCGGGCCGGTGGCCGGGCGTGTGGATGCAGCGAAGCGTGACGTTCCCGACCGTGACCTCGGCACCGTCCTCGAGCGGGTCGTGCGGGTACTCGGCCCGGGCCGCCGGGTGGATGCTGACGGGCACGTCGTGCTCGAGCGCGAGGCGGCCGTGGCCCGAGACGTGGTCGGCGTGCGTGTGGGTCTCGAGCGTGCGGACGATGCGTACCTCGAGCCGCTCCGCCTCCGCCAGCACCTCCTCGATCGCGTACGGCGGATCGACGACGACGGCTTCGCCCGCCTCCTCGCAGCCGACGAGATACGAGGCGCACCCGAGATCGCCGTTCAGGATCTGCGCGAAGAGCACCGCGCGCGGGACGGTAGCAACGGCTGCCGCTATCGCTCTTGAAGTGGGCGGCGCCTGAGCAGCCGCAGCGCGAGGAAGCTGACGGCAATGACGACCAGACCGACGCCCCCTGCGAGGAGCGCGCGGTCGAGATGCTGGGAGGGCGCATCGGCGCCGGCCGCAGGGAGGACCGTCAGGCCGGCGTCCCAGCGCACGCTCTCCCCGTCGTCGTAGCCCTGCGTGGCTCTGAAGATCTCCGTGCCGGCGCGGGTGCGGGCGGTGACGACGAGCGGGAAGGCGACGGTGCGCCGTCCCTCGATCCGCCCCCCCGTCCAGCGTGCGCGGTCGTGCTCGAGCTGGAGCTTCCACCCCGCCGGTGGCGTCGCGGAGGCGAGCTCGATGCCGGGCGGCGCCTTCACCTCGAGCGAGATCGTCGCGTGCGGCGGCCGCTCGTTCGGCATCTCGAAAGACACCGTCGACTTCGCGTCGGCGTCGACGAACGGGGGAGTCATCGTCACGTGAGCCCAGGCGCTCCCGGGCAGCAAGAACGCGGCGCCCGCGGCTCCGGCGACGAGGAGCAGCCAACGGTGAGGGTTCCGTAAGGCCTTGCTCGATGTCGTTTCCGTAAGCGCCACTCGGGGAATTAGAAGCGAACTGACGTCCGTCCACTCAACCGGACGGCTCGACGAAAGGGGCTCCGATGAGGATAACCACGCGTGCGCTCGTGGCCGCGGCGATCGCCGGCTCCTTCGCCGTGCTCGCGGCCGGGTGCGGTGGAGGTGGCGCCGGGAGCAACGGCGGAGGACCGATCGACCAGGTGATCACCATCAACTGGGGCACCGAGCCCCCGTCGCTCGACCCGGGCCTGGCCACGGATACGACGTCGGCCGATGTGCTCCTGAACATCATGGACCCGCTCGTGAAGCTCGGTGACGATCTCGAGCCGGTTCCGAATCTCGCCAAGTCCTGGGACATCTCACAGGACGGCAAGACCGTGACGTTCCACCTCCGGGACGACGGTCGCTGGACGAACGGCGACCCCGTCACCGCGCACGACTTCGAATGGTCGTGGAAGCGCACGATCTCGCCGGACCTGGCGGCGGACTACGCCTATCAGTTCTTCGGGATCGTCGGCGCGTCCGAGTACAACTCGTGCGAGTCGGGCTGCGCCGCGATGCGCGACAAGGTCGGGATCAAGGCGCTAGACGACACGACTTTGCGGGTGGAGCTCACCTCGCCGCAGCCGTGGTTCGTCCAGCAGGTCGCGCATACGTCGTTCCTCGCCGTGAACCGCGCGACAGTCGAGAAGTACGGCAACAAGTGGACCGAGGCCGGGAACATTGTCACGGACGGTCCGTTCCGGCTGGCCCGCTGGGATCACAACTCTCGGCTCGACCTCGCGAAGTGGAACGACTGGCGCAACGCCGACACCGTGAAGCTGAAGCGGATCAACGGCCGGATGATCTCCGAGGGCACGACCGCCGTGCAGGCGTACGAGGCCGGCGAGATCGACATGACGGCAGGGCTGCCGCCCGAGGAACTGCCGCGGCTCAAGGACACCGACGCCTACAGCCAGTACCCCGGGCTCGGCACCTACTACTACGGCCTCAACGTCAAGACGATCCCGGACGTGAACCAGCGCCGGGCGATGGCCATGGCGATCGATCGGCGAACCATCATCGACAACATCGCCCAGGCCGATCAGCTGCCGGCGACCGGCTTCACGCCGCAGGGCATGCCGGGGTTCGACGAGATCAACCCCGACTCGCAGTGGCTGCCCGCGGCGGGTGACATCGACCAGGCGAAGGAGCTGATGAGCAAGGTCGCCAACCCGAACAAGAACATCTCGCTCCTGATCAACGACTCGCCGGGGCATCGGGAGATCGCCGTCGCGGTGCAGGCGATGTGGAAAGAGCTCGGGCTCAACGTAACCATCCGTCAGCAGGAGTGGGCGCAATTCCTCGAGTTCCTCGGCCCGCCGCCCGACGCCTCGGTCGACGCATACCGGCTCGGATGGATCGGCGACTACGTCGACGCGATGAACTTCCTCGAGCTCTGGACCTGCAAGTCCGGCAACAACAACTCGAACTACTGCGACCCCTCCTACGACGCGCTCGTTGCGAAGGCTCGCCAGACCGAGGACAACACCGAGCGGTACAAGATCTACGCGCAGCTCGAGGACAAGCTGTACGGCGAGAACGGCGCCGTCCCGATCGTGCCGATCTACTGGTACACGTACGTCCAGCTCGAGCGGCCGACGATCAAGGACTCCCTGAACGTCAACCTCCTCTCGCAGACCGACTACTCGAAGGTCGAAGAGGTCGAGCCGAGCTAGGGCATCGAGGCCGCGGCCCTTCCCGGGGCCGCGGCCTGCTCTCCTCGGGCCCCACGAGACATGACGAGACTGATCATCAGGCGGGTGCTCTGGACCGTGCCGGTGATCCTGCTCGTCATCCTGATGACGTTCCTCCTCATGCGCCAGATCGAGGGGAACCCCTTCCGCCACTCGGAGCGGGCGATCCCCGAGTCGATCCAGCGGAACCTCGAAGCGAAGTACGGGCTCGACGACCCGTGGTACGTGCAGTACGTCCGGTACGTGAGGGACGTCGCGACGTTCGACCTCGGCCCGTCGCTCGTGCTTCGAAACCGCGACGTGAACGACATCGTCCGCGAGCACTTCCCGCCCTCGCTCGAGCTCGGCGCCCTCGCGATGCTCTTCGCGCTCGTCTTCGGGATCCCGCTCGGTCTCCTCGCAGCGCTCCGGGCGAACAAGTGGCCGGACTACAGCGCGATGGTGGTCGCCAATGTCGGATTCGCGGTGCCGAGCTTCCTCGTCGCGACGCTGCTCATCTACTTCTTCGCGGTCCGCTGGGGCGACATCTTCGACGTGCCGACGAGCGGCTGGGACACGTGGCAGAGCAAGATCCTGCCGACGATCGCGCTCGGCCTCGGACCGATGGCGTACTTCGCTCGCCTCACGCGCGGCTCGGTGCTCGAGACGCTCCAGCAGGACTACATCCGCACCGCCCGCGCCAAGGGTCTGCGGAGGCGGCGCGTCGTCGTCGTCCACACGCTGCGCAACTCACTCATCCCGGTCGTGACGGCGGCAGGGCCGATCCTCGGGTTCCTCATCACCGGCTCGTTCGTGATCGAGCAGATCTTCGCGATCCCGGGGATAGGCCGGTACTACGTGACCGCCGTCACCGCGCGGGACTACTCCGTGGTGATGGGCCTCACGGTGCTGCTCGCAATGATCGTGATCATCGCGAACATGGTCGTCGACATCCTCTACGGGATCCTCGACCCGCGGACGAGAGAGGCCCGGTGATGTCGTCGACGCCGCAGGAGCACGGCGTCGGCCTCGCGCCGCTCCGCCAGCGGAAGGAGCGCCGGTACCCGACGCCACCCGACGGCGTGCAGACGGACGCCGGAGCACCGATCCGTGCCTCGAGCCTCTGGCGCGACGCCTGGTACCGCTACATCCGCAACCGTGCGGCCGTCATCGCCGGGGTGGCATTCCTGGTGCTCGTCGCCTACTGCCTGATCTGGCCGATCGTCTCACCGTACGATCCGTACGCGGTGGACTTCTCGCAGGCGAGCGACGGCCCCTCGCTCGCCCACCCGTTCGGCACGGACCAGTTCGGGCGCGACCTGTTCACGCGCACCGCGCTCGGCGGCCGGGTCTCTATCGGGATCGGCTTCGCGGCGACGTTCGTGATCCTCACCATCGGGGTCACCTACGGCGCCATCGCGGGCTTCCTCGGCGGGTTCGTGGACAATGGGCTGATGCGCGTCCTGGACGCGCTCTACGGGTTGCCGTACCTGCCGTTCGCGATCATCGTGCTCGCGATCTTCGGCGGCGGCAACTTCTGGACGATGGTCGTCGCGCTCTCGATCGCCTCGTGGTTCACGACGGCCCGGATCGTGCGCGGCCAGATCATCACCCTCAAGGAGAACGACTACGTCCGAGCAGCGCACGCGGTCGGCGCGCGCTGGCTCCGTGTCCTCGGTCGCCATCTGCTGCCGAACACGCTCGGCGTGCTCGTGATCGCCGTTTTCCTCGAGCTTCCCGGCGTGATCCTCGGCGAGGCCTTCCTCTCGTTCATCGGCCTCGGGATCAGCCCGCCCGACGCCTCCTGGGGCTCGATGGCGCAGGACGGCTACCGCGCGTACCGCACGGCGCCCCACATCATCATCGTCCCCTCGGTCGCGATCGCGTACCTCATCCTCTGCGCCAACTTCATCGCGGACGGCCTTCGCGACGCCCTCGACCCGAGGACGAGGGAGACATGAGCGCCCCGCTCCTCGAGGTGCGCGACCTGCGCACGCACTTCTTCACACGCGAGGGCGTGGTCAATGCGGTCGACGGTGTCAGCCTGTCGGTCGACCGCGGGCGGACGCTCGGCGTGGTCGGCGAGTCGGGCAGCGGAAAGTCCGTGACGGCGCTCTCGATCATCGGGCTCATCCCGAAGCCTCCGGCCCGCATTGTCAGCGGCGAGGTGATCTTCGACGGACGCGACCTGACGACGCTCTCCGAGCGCCAGCTCGAGGACGTGCGTGGCGAGCGGATAGCGATGATCTTCCAGGACCCGATGACGTCTCTCAACCCGACGCTCACCATCGAGACCCAGCTCGTCGAGACGATCCGCCGGCACACGGACGTCCCGAGGCGCGAGGCGCGGCGCCGGGCGATCGAGCTCCTGGACGAGGTAGGGATCCCGAATCCCGACGCGCGCATCAAGGACTACCCCCATCGGCTCTCGGGCGGGATGCGCCAGCGCGTGATGATCGCGATCGCGCTCTCCTGTGAGCCCGACCTCCTCATCGCCGACGAGCCGACGACCGCGCTCGACGTGACGGTCCAGGCCCAGGTGCTCGACCTGCTGGACGACCTGCGCCGCGAGCACGACATGGCGATGATCGTGATCACGCACGACATGGGGGTCATCGCCGAGGTCGCCGACGAGGTGGCGGTGATGTACGCCGGCCAGATCGTCGAGCACGCGAGCGCTGCGGCGCTGTTCGCCCGCCCCGAGCATCCCTACACCGAGGCGCTCCTCGGCGCGTTGCCGCAGCTCGAAGACCATGCCTCGCGCTCGGGCCGGCTGACCGCGATCCCCGGGCGGCCGCCGTCGCTCCTCGACCCGCCCCCGGGGTGCCGGTTCGCCGCACGCTGCCTGTACGCCGGCGAGCCCGACGGGTGCGCCGAGCACCCGCCGGAGCTCCGCGAGCTTCGGCCCGGGCATCTCGTGCGCTCGGAGCACCCCGCGAGCGAGCGCGCTCGCCCCCGTGAAGGGGCGCCGGCATGAGCGCGCTCCTGGAAGTGCGCGACCTCGTCAAGCGGTTCCCGGTGAAGCGCGGCCTGTTCTTCGAGCGGACGGTCGACTACGTCGAGGCTGTCGGCGGCGTCAGCTTCGACATCGCCGCGGGCGAGACGCTCGGCCTCGTCGGCGAGTCGGGATCCGGCAAGTCGACGACCGGCTACTGCGTCCTCCAGCTGATGCGGCCGACGAGCGGCTCCGTGCGCTTCGAGGGCCGCGAGCTGACCGAGCTCTCGGGCGAGGAGTTGCGACGCGTGCGCCGCAACGCACAGATCGTCTTCCAGGACCCCTACGCGTCGCTCGACCCGCGTATGACCGTCGGCAACATCGTCGCCGAGCCGCTCGTCGTGCACGATGTCGGCACGCGGCGAGATCGGCGTGCCCGCGTGCGCGAGCTGCTCGACGTCGTCGGATTCGACCCGGTGTACGTCAACCGCTATCCGCACGAGTTCTCGGGCGGCCAGCGGCAGCGCATCGGCATCGCCCGCGCACTCGCGCTGTCGCCGCGGCTGATCGTCTGCGACGAGCCGGTCTCCGCGCTCGACGTTTCGATCCAGGCGCAGATCATCAATCTGCTCAAGGACCTGCAGGCCGAGTTCGGACTCGCCTACCTGTTCATCGCGCACGACCTCGCCGTGGTGCGCTCGGTCAGCGACCGGATCGCGGTGATGCACCACGGCCGGATTGTCGAGACAGGCCTCGCGAAGGACGTCTACGAGCGCCCGAAGGACGCGTACACGAAGGCGCTCCTCGCGTCCGTGCCGGTTCCCGACCCGGCCCGGATGCAGGAGCGCAAGGCGGACCGGCGCAAGCTGCAGAGCGCCGTCGCGATGTGAGACCGGTCGCCGTCGCGCTCGCCGTCCTCTGCGCGGGCGCGTGCGTCGGCGCACTCTCCTCGGCGGGCGGAGCGTCCACATCCGCAGCCGACTGGGAGCGCGCCGCGTCGCTCTCGCAGCGGCGCAGCTACGCTGCCGCCGCCGCGATCGGCGGCCGGATCTACGTCGCGGGCGGGATGGTGGGGGAGACGGGACGGCCGCTTGCCACCGCCTCGCGCTACGACCCTCGGCGCGATGTCTGGACGACCCTGGCGCCGCTGCCGACGCCGACGCGGTCGGCGGCGGGCACGGCGTTCGACGGCCGGTTCGTCGTCGCGGGCGGCACGACGGCGGCGGGCAACGTCGCCACCGTCGTCGAGCTCGACCCGCGCGGCGGTGGCTGGCGGCGGCTCGCATCTCTCCCGGCGCCGCGGTTCAACCACCGGCTCGTCGCGCTCGGCGGGCGTCTGTACGCGCTCGGCGGGTACGACGCGGGACGCGAGCGGCGGGACGTCTTCGTGTACGAGCCGGCGGCCAACCGCTGGGGGCGCGGCACGCCGCTGCCGCGGCCCGTCCACGCGTTCGGGGCGGTGGCGTTCCACGGGGAACTGTGGGTCGTGGGCGGCCGGCGTGGCGAGAGCGCCGTGCGCGAGGTGTGGATTCTCGACCCGGGCACGGGACGCTGGCGCCGAGGGCCGACGCTGCCCAAGCCGATGGAGCTGCTCGGGCTCGCCGCTGACGGCGATCGCCTCCATGCGGTCGAGGAGTCGACGTACCAGGTGTACGACGCCTCGACCGGGCGCTGGCGAAGCGGCCCCTCGCCTCGTGTGCCGCGGCATGCGCTCGAGGCGTTCGCGGTCGCTGGGTCGCTCTACGCGGTCGGTGGCTGTACGACGGCGCTGCAGGACAGCCCGGTCGTGGAGCGGCTGGCTGTCCGGTGAGCGCGGTGGAGGGACCTCAGGTGTCCGACTGAAGTCGGACACCTGCTTGCGAAGGTGGCTGGGGCTCTGAGGCCCCGCAAGCGGGGCCTCAGAGCCCCAGATGCTTCGCGATCACCATGCGCTGCACCTCGTTCGTGCCCTCGCCGATCTCGAGAATCTTCTGGTCGCGATAGAGGCGGGAGATCGGGAACTCGTCCATGAAGCCGTAGCCGCCGTGGATCTGGAGCGCCTGGTTGACGACGCGGTGCGAGAGCTCGCCCGTGTAGAGCTTCGCCATCGCCGCCTCGAGCGCGAACGGGCGACCTCGGTCCTTGAGCCACGCCGCCTTGAGGACGAGCTGCCGTCCCGCCTCGATCTCGACCGCCATGTCGGCGAGCTTGAACGCGACGGCCTGGAACGTGCCGATCGGGCGTCCGAACTGCTGCCGCTCCTGTGCGTAGGCGAAGGCGAGGTCGTACGCGCCCTGCGCGAGCCCGACGCCCATCGCCGCCACGGAGATGCGCCCACCGTCGAGGATCTCGAGGAACTGGTGAAAGCCCTTGCCGCGCGGCCCGAGCAGATTCCCGTCCGGGACCGCGCAGTCGGCGAACGTGAGCTCGCGCGTGTCAGAGGCCTTCCAGCCGAGCTTGTGGAGCGGCTCGGAGATCCCGTAGCCGGGCGTGCCGTTCTCGACAACGAGGTTCGAGATCTCGTCCTCACCCGTACGAGCGGTGATGGTGACGCCCCACGTCAGCTCTGTCCCGGCGTTGGTGATGAACATCTTCGAGCCGTTGACGACCCAGGTGCCGTCCCGCAGCTCGGCCGTCGTGCGGGCGGCGCCTGCATCCGATCCGGCATCCGGTTCGGTGAGCCCGAACGCGGCGAGCCGGCGGCCCGAGGCGAGGTCCGGGAGCCACCGTTCCTTCTGCTCCTCCGAGCCGAAGAGGTAGATCGGCATCGTGCCGAGCGAGGTGTGTGCGGCGACCGTGATAGCCACGGACGAGTCGATCCGCGTCAGCTCCTCGATCGCGATGGCGTAGGAGACGGTGTCGCCGCCCGCCCCGCCGTAACGCTCGTCGATCGGGATGCCCATCAGTCCGAGCCCGGCCATCTCGCGAACGAGCTCGACGGGGAAGCGCGCCTCCCGGTCGAGCTCCTCGGCGACGGGTGCGACACGCTCACGCGCGAACGAGCGGACGGTGTCGCGGATCAGCTCCTGCTCGGAAGTGAGGTCGAAATCCACGCCGGGCGGGATCCTAGTGGCAGCCGCGCCGCGTCAGCGGTCGATCGCCCGGTACCGGCGGATGCCGAGCGGGACGAACACGAGCAGGATTGCCACGGTCCACAGGATCGAGAGCAGGTACGGGTGCTCGCTCGGGAAGGAGCCGGACGGGTAGGGGCTCGGGTTCCCGAACAGCTGGCGAGTCGCCTGCGTGAGCGCGCTGATCGGGTTCCACTCCGCGATCGGCTGCAGAACGGCGGGCAGCGTCGCGGTGGGGACGAACGCGTTCGAGAGGAAGGTCAGCGGGAAGATGATCAGGAACCCGAGCTGCTGCACTGTCTCGACTGTCGGCGCGACCAGGCCGAGGAAGACGCCGACCCAGGCCATCGCGTACGTGAAGAAGACCATCAGCGCCACGGCCAGGAGGAAGTCGCCGACCGAGGAATGGACGCGCCACCCTACGACGAGGCCGCTCAGCATCAGGACGACGAGGATCCCGAGCGTGTAGAGGACGTCGGCGAACGTCCTGCCGCTCAGAACCGCGGAGCGCGCCATCGGCAGCGATCGGAACCGGTCGATGATCCCCTTCGTCATGTCGTCCGCGAACGCGATCGCCGTGGTGATCGACGCGAACGCGAGCGTCTGGATGAAGATCCCGGGCATCAGGTACTCGCGGTAGCTGCCCCCGCCCGGGAGCGGGATCGCGCCGCCGAAGACGTACGCGAACAGCACCACGAACATGATCGACTGGAGGATCGCGAAGATCGCGAGCTCCGGAATGCGAGGCACCCGCTTGAGCGTGCGCCACGCGATCACCAGGCCGTCGGCGGCGGGGGCGGGGAGGCTGTTCACGCGTCGTCCTCGAACGGCAGCTCCTCGGCCGAGTGGCCGGTGAGCGCCAGGAACACGTCGTCGAGGGTGGGCCGGCGGAAGGCGATGTCGTCGATCCCGATGCCGGCCTCCCCCAGCGCGCGCACGACGTCGACGAGCTGCTGTGCGCCCCCGTCGGCGGAGATGGTGAGACGCTTCGTTCGCTCGTCGAGCGCCGCGGAGCCGTCCGGGGCGAGCACCCCGGCCGCCTCCGGGAGACGTGCGCGCTCGTGCACGACCACCTCGATGCGCTCCCCGCCGACCTGAGACTTGAGCTCGTCCGCGGTACCGCGGGCGATGATCCGGCCATGGTCGACGACGGCGATCTCGTCTGCGAGCTCGTCGGCCTCCTCGAGGTACTGCGTCGTCAGGAGCAGCGTGTTCCCCTCCCGCACCTGGTCGCGGATCACGTCCCAGAGGCCGAGACGGCTCCGCGGGTCGAGGCCGGTCGTCGGCTCGTCGAGGAAGAGCAGGCGAGGCCGGCCGACGAGCGCGCCTGCGAGGTCGAGCCGCCGGCGCATGCCGCCCGAGTAGGTCTTCGCGACCCGGTCGCCTGCGGCATCGAGCCCGAACTGCTCGAGCAGCTCGTCCGTGCGGCGCCGCGCCTCGGCGCTCGGGAGGTGGTACAGCCGTCCGAACATCCAGAGGTTCTCACGGCCTGTGAGGTTCTCGTCGACCGCCGCGTACTGGCCGGAGAGCCCGATCAGCCTGCGCACCTCGTTCGACTGCCGCCGGACGTCGAGCCCGCCGACGCGCGCCGTCCCGGCGTCGGCGTGGAGCAGCGTCGCCAGGATCCGCACCGTCGTCGTCTTGCCCGCCCCGTTCGGGCCGAGCAGCCCGAGGACGGTTCCGTCGCGCACCTCGAGGTCGACGCCGTCGAGCGCACGCACCTCGGTCTTGCGCGACCGATAGACCTTGACCAGCCCCTCTGCCTCGATCGCTGCCAAGTCGGGAAACCTACCCAGCCCTCCGCGGGCCAAAGGGTGCGGCAGACCGTACGTCTGCCGCGCGGAGCTCTCGGGGACGAGTAGCCTCGCGTCATGACCGGCGAGCTCGACCGGAGGGCGATGGTCACGCTCTCGGGCGGCCACCTGTCCGTCGACTTCGCCTCCGGAGCGGTGCCGGCGCTCCTGCCGTTCCTCTCCGACGAGTTCGACCTGTCGTACACGGCAACCGCGGCCCTGATCCTCGCGGTGCTCGTTTCCTCGTCGCTCCTCCAGCCACTGTTCGGCCTGTGGTCGGATCGACGCGGCGCGATGTGGCTGCTGCCGGGCGGCGTCGCACTCGCCGGAATCGGCTCGGGTCTCGCGGCGGTCGCTCCGTCGTACGCGCTCGTCGTGGTGCTGTTCTTCGTGGCCGGTGTGGGAATCGCTGCCTACCACCCGGAGGGCGCGAAGCTCGCGGCGTACGCGAGTGGCCGGAGGCGCGCGAGCGGGATGTCCTACTTCAACATCGGCGGCAACTCGGGGTATGCGCTCGCACCGATCCTGATCACGCCGCTCGTCATCTGGCTCGGCCTCGGCGGCGGCCTGCTCGCGATGATCCCGGTCGTCGCGTTCTCGCTCTTCCTGCTGCGCGTGCTGCCGTCCCTGCGACCGCTCGTCCCCTCCGTGACCGGCCGCCGCGTGGCCGTCGGCGAGGACGACACCCGGGCGATGTTCCTGCTCTCGCTCGTCATCGGGCTGCGGAGCGTCGCGTGGTTCGCGCTGCTCGCCTTCGTCCCGCTCTGGGTCGTCGCGAACGGCGGGACGGAGGGCGAGGGTGGCCGCGAGCTTGCGCTGATGCTGGTGTCGGGCGCCGTGGGCACGCTCGTGCTCGGCCCGGTCGCCGACCGTATCGGGCTGCGGCGCACGCTGCTCGTGACCCAGGCCGCGCTCCCCGGGCTGATCGTCGTCTTCGTGGCCGTCGGCGGCCTGGTCGGAACGCTCGCGCTGATGCTCGTCGGCCTCTTCGTGGTCGGGACCTTCGGGGTGACGATGGTGCTGGGCCAGCTCTACCTGCCGCGCCGCGTCGGCATGGCCAGCGGGCTGACCATCGGGCTCGCGATGGGGATCGGCGGCATAGCCGCCGTCGTCCTCGGTGCCCTGGCGGATGCGATCGACCTCGAGACGGCGCTCTACGTCGCCGCGGCTGGGCCTGCGATCGGTGCAATCGTCTGCCTCTTCCTGCCGGCGCCCATCGTCCGCCTCCCGCAGGCGGTCGAGCCGGCGCCGGCGGTCATCGTCTAACCTTTCCCCCCGATTGAACGGTCAGTCAACGAGGAGGCGACCATGACGGTGCAGGAGTTCTTCGAGCAGCTTCCGGGACGCGCCGATCCGGCGAAGACGGCAGGGATGAACAACACGTACGTCTTCGACGTCGAGGGGGTCGGCCAGTGGACGGTCGCCGTCGACGACGGCAAGGTGAGCGTCAGCGAGGGCGCGGGCGAGGCGGACTGCACCCTCTCCGCGAGCGAGGACACGCTCATCAAGATCGCGAAGGGCGAGGCGAACGCGACGACCGCCTACATGACCGGGAAGCTCAAGATCAAGGGCGACATGGGGGCGGCGCTGAAGCTGCAGAAGCTGTTCTAGCTTGTTCGCGAGCAGGAATCCGCCGAGCGGATTCCTGCCGCTCGGATCCCCCGCCTGCGGCGGGGGCAGATCCCTGAAGGCGCCGGCTTCCGCCGTCGCAACAACGCTTCGTGCCGGTGTCGGACTTCAGTCCGACACCATCCGCAGCTGAAGGGCGTGGGGGTGTCCGACTGAAGTCGGACACCGGGCGGACACCGGGGCACCGGCGGGCACCCCGGCGATAGGCTCTCGCCCGTGAAGTGGCTCGTCCCGGCACTTGTCCAGTGGGGCATCAACGTGCTCGGGCTGATCGTGGCCGACTGGATCTTCTCGGGCTTCTCGATCGAGCGGTGGGGGCCGCTCCTCTTCGCCGGCGCGGTGCTCGGCCTCGCGAACGTGTTCCTGAAGCCGCTCCTCACGTTCATCGCCTTGCCGCTGATCCTCCTGACCTTCGGCATCGCGTACTTTTTCGTCAACGTCGTGATGCTCCTGTTCACGGAGTGGGTCGTCCCCAACTTCTCGATCGACGGGTTCTGGACGTACGTCGGCGCGACGATCGTGATCTGGCTCGTCAACTGGCTCGTCTCGCAGCTCGTCTGGTCGGTGTCCGACAACCGTCCGTAAGGATGATCTGAAGAGGGTGGGATTCGGCTCCGCTCCTCGGTAGGGTCGCCGCACGTGGGTCGTGTCCTCGCTCTCGCCGCTGCGGCCCTCGCCGTCGCGGCCCTCGTCGCCGGGTCGGCACAGGCGGCTCCGGGCCTCCGGGTCGGGGTGACGGACGACGCCTGGCTCGAGTTCGGCCCGGGGACGCTCGAGGAGCGGGTCGCGGAGCTCCAGGAGATGGGCGTTCAGGTCGTCCGCGTGACGCTCGACTGGTACGAGATCGAGACGGAGCAGGGCACCTACGACTGGGCGCGCGACGGCCAGCTGCTCGACGCGCTTCGCGCGGCCGGGATCGAGCCGGTCGTCGCGATCTGGGGAACCCCGTCGTGGGCCAACGGCGGTGGCAAGCCGAACGTGCCCCCGCAGGCGTCCGCGTCGTTCGCCTCCTTCGCGCGCGCCGCGGCGGAGCGGTTCCCGTGGGTGCGCCGCTGGATCGTCTGGAACGAGCCGAACCAGCGCCGCTGGCTTCTCCCGCCCTCGCCAGTGGCGTACGTGACGAAGCTGCTGAACCCCGGCGGCGCCGCGATCAAGGGTGTCATCCCCAAGGCGTCGATCGGCGGCGGCGCGACGGCTCCCCGCGGCGCGAGCGGCGGGATGTCGCCTGTCGACTTCATGCGTGGCATGGGACGCGCCGGCGCCCATCTGGACGCCTACGCTCACCATCCGCACCCGTTGTCGCCCGGAGAGACGCCCTTCACCGGCGGCTGCTCCTGGTGCCGGACGATCAGCATGGCCACCCTCGACCGTCTCGTCGACGAGACCCGGGCCGTCTTCGGATCGCGCACGCGCATCTGGCTGACCGAGCTCGGGTATCAGACGAACCCGCCGGACAAGATCCTCGGCGTGACCTGGGCGAAGCAGGCGCGTTTCGTCGCCGAGGCGCAGCTGCGGGCGTACGAGGCGAGCCGGGTCGACCTGCTCGTCCAGTACCTCGTGCGCGACGAGCCGAAGCTGGGCGCGTGGCAGAGCGGCCTCGAGACCGTGGCCGGCAAGGTCAAGCCGGCGATGGCCTCGTTCACGCTCCCGCTCGCGCAGGTCTCCCGCACCGGCCTGGCGACGACCCTCTGGGGCCAGATCCGCACAGGGACAGGCGCTCGGCCGTACGTCCTCCAGCGCCGGACGAACGGTCGCTGGGTTCGCGTCGGCCTCGGCGCGGAGACGAACATGCGTGGGTACTTCGAGCGGACAGTGCGGGCAGGGCCGGGAGCTCAGCTGCGGCTCTACGACGCCGAGACGCGGCGGTCGAGCCCGACGCTCATCGTCCGCTGACGGCTTTCGACCGGCAATCGACGGTGATGTAGGGTCGCCGGGGATGATCCGGCTCCTCGTCAGGACGCTGATTGCCGTCGCGGCCAACGCAGTGGGGCTGATCGTGGCGTCGATCGTCCTCGACGGGTTCTCGATCAACGTCGCGTCGTTCATCGTCGCCGTGGTCATCTTCACGATCGTCTTCGCGGTGCTGACGCCGTTCCTCGCGGTCCAGCTGCGGAGGTTCGGCAACGGGGCGATCGGCGCGACGGCGCTGATCGCGACGCTCGTCTCGCTGGTCGTCACGGACCTGATCTCGGACGGCTTCTCGATCAGCGGCGTCGGCACCTGGATCGCGGCCGCGGTCGTCGTCTGGCTGGCCGCGCTCGTCGCCGCGTTCGTCCTGCCCTTCCTCGGGCTCAAGAAGTACCTCGAAGAGAACAGGCGCCCGGCCTAGGTCGACGAGATCAGCGCGACCGCGACGAGCGCGAGCCCGACGCCGGCGAGCTGGAGGCCACGCAGCCGCTCGTGCAGGACGAGCGCAGCGAGGAACGTGGTCGTGACGGGATACAGCGAGGCGAGCACCGACGCCACCGAGATGGGGCCGCGCTGCAGCGCGAGTAGGAGAGTCACGGCCGCGCCGACCTCCAGCACGCCGATCAGCGCGATTCGGGGAACGACGCGACGAGAGACCGCAAGGCCTCGCGTGACCGCGAGCGCCAGCGAGACGACGACGGCCGTCGAGGCGACGCGGGAGATGGCGACCGGCCACATCCCGGCGTCCTCGTGCACGCGCGCGAGGCAAACGTAGAAGAGGCCGAACAGGAGACCGGCGGCGAAGGCGAGCGGGAGCGCGCCGAGCCCGGCGCTCGCTGTGGCCGGAGTGTCGTCCGGCGCAAGGGAGACGAGCGCGATCGCTGCTACGGCGAGGGCGATCCCGACGACCGCGGTCGTGCCCGGGCGCTCTCCCGACGCGAGCGCGTAGACGACGGGGACGACGGCACCCGTCACTGCGGCGACCGGCGCGACGAGGCTGATCATGCCGCGTGTCATCGCGGTGTAGAACAGGACGAGCCCGAGGCCTACAGCGGCCCCGCTCGCCGCCGACCACGCCGCGTCTGCGCCGGTCACGCGCTCGACGTCGACGACGAGCGCCGCTGGGATCGCGAGGGCCAGCCCGATCGCCTGTGCGAGCGCGGCGACCCTGACCGGGCTCGAGCTGCGTGAGAGGAACCCGCCGATGAAGTCCGCGCCGCCAACGAGGAGCGCCGAGGCGATGGCGAGAACGGCGGTCATCGGACCCTCTCGAGCGGCTCAGGGCTCGGCGTCGCGTCGTGCAGGCGCCCACCTGGGGGCTCGCCGGTCGAGGAAGGCGCGAAGCCCTTCCTGCCCCTCGTCACTCGTCCGGCGCTCCGCGATGCGGCGCGCGGTCTCCGGGCCGTCGGGTCGTTCGAGCACGAGCCGCTTGGCATGGCGCGCGGCGCGCGGCCCGGCGGTGCGGAGCTCGCCCAGGATTCGCTCCAGGGCCGCATCGAGGTCGTCCGCGACCTCGTGGACGAGCCCGATCGCCAGCGCGGTCGCGGCATCGAAGCGCTCGCCCGTGACGAAGTACCGGCGGGCGGCGCTTTCGCCGATCTTGCGCAGCGCGAACGGGGAGATCACGGCCGGGACGATCCCGAGCTTCACCTCGGAGAACGCGAACACCGCCCGCGGCTGCGCGATCACGATGTCGCTGCACGCGACAAGACCGATCCCGCCGCCGAGGGCGTGGCCCTGGACGAGGGCGACGACCGGGGCCGGGCATCCGTCGATCGCCTCGAACATGCGTCGCATCGCATTCGCGTCGGCCACGTTCGCCTCGACGTCGAGATCGGCTGACGCGCGCATCCATTCGACGTCGGCGCCCGCGCAGAAGCTCGGCCCGGCGCCCGCGAGCACCACAGCGCGGCACGTGCCCACGTCGACGAACGCCTCGGAGAGCTCCGCGATCAGGGCGGGATTGAAGGCATTGCGCGTCTCGGGCCTCGCGAGCGTGACGCGGAGGACGTCATCCTCTCGCTCGATGCGAAGCGCGCCCACGGCGGACAGCCTAAGGTTTCGCGCGTGAACCGCCGCCGCTTGCACGGAGCGATCGCCGCGGCCGTGACGCCTCTCCGCGAGGGCGGCGGCCGGCTGGACGAGGACGCCTTTCGACCATACGGCGACTTCCTCGTCGGCGCAGGGCTGGACGGCATCCTCGCATTCGGGACGAACGGCGAGGCGGTGCTGCTCTCGGTCGACGAGCGGCGGCGCGGGCTCGAGCTCTGGCTCGAGAGCATCGCCGGGCGGGCTCTCGTCGCGGCGCACTGCGGGGCGCAGACGACCGCGGACACCGTGACGCTCGCAGCCCATGCCGCGGCGTCGGGCGCCGACGCGGTGGCGGTGATAGGCCCGCCGTACTTCAAGCTCGACGCGGCCGCCCAGGAGGCCCACCTCCTGGCAGCGGCCAGGGCGTGCGCCCCGCTGCCGTTCTACGTCTACGAGTTCGCCGCGACGGCCGGCTACGCATTCGACCAGGCGATGCTGGCCCGCCTGCGCGAGGAGGCCGACAACGTCGCCGGGATGAAGGTCTCGGACAGCCCGTGGGATGCCTTCTCGCGTTACCTCCTCGACGGGTTCGACATCTTCGTCGGCCCCGAGGCGCTGATCCATCGGGGCCGCGAGGCCGGGGCGGTCGGGGCGGTGTCGGCCCTCGCGTCCGCATTCCCCGAGGAGGTGGCGGCGGTCGTCCGCGAGCCGACCGAAGAAGGCGCCGCCGGGCTCGCCGCGCTGCGCGAGCGGATGGAGTCGTTCCCGCGCCACGCCGCGCTCAAGCGGGTGGCGGGCTGGAAGGGAGTCCCGCTGCGTCCGGACGTGCGCCCGCCGTTGCGCGACCTCGATACGGGGGAGATCGCCGAGCTCGAGAGCTGGCTGGCGGCCGAGGTCGGAGACCGGGTCGAGTGACGATCGCGGGCCGGACGAACACCGTGCTCCGCGCGGGGATCCTGCGCGCCGCCGACGATCGCCACGTCCAGGGCTTCATGAGCCGTTACGGGATGCGGCTCGGCGCCGCGCGCTTCGTCGCCGGCGAGGACCTCGAAGAGTGCGTCGCCGTCCTGCGTCGCCTCGCCGAGCAGGGGCTCCACACGAACACCACGCTCCTCGGCGAGAGCGTCCGCGACCCCGCCGAGGCCGAGGCGGTCGCGGACGAGTACGGCCGCGTGCTCGAGCGTCTCCACGCGGAGAAGCTGCCGTGCAACGTCGCGCTCAAGCTGACCCACCTCGGCCTCGAGCTCGACGAGGAGGTCGCCTACGCGAACGTCGAGCGGGTCGTGGGGATCGCGGGACGGCTCGGCAGCTTCGTCCGGATCGACATGGAGCAGTCGAGCGTCGTCGACGCGACCCTCCGCATCTACCGCCGGCTGCGCGAGGCGGGTCACGACCGCGTCGGCACCGTGCTGCAGGCGTATCTCTTCCGGACCGAGCAGGACCTCGAGTCGCTGCTCCCGCTCGCGCCCAACCTGCGCTTCGTCAAGGGCGCCTACCTCGAGCCTCCCGAGATCGCCTACGCCGAACAAGGCCGACGTCGACGAGGCGTACTTCCGGCTCGTCGAGACGGCGCTCCGCGGCGGTGCGTACGCGGCCATCGCCACCCACGACGAAGCGCTGATCGAGCGCTGTCTCGCGTTCGCGGAGCGCGAGGGAGTCGACCGCGGCCGCTTCGAGCTGCAGATGCTCTTCGGCGTACGACCCGCGCTGCAGCTCGACCTCGTGCGGCGCGGCTACAAGGTGCTGACGGCCACGCCCTACGGGCCGGAGTGGTACCCGTACCTCATGCGCCGCCTGGCCGAGCGCCCCGCCAATCTCGGCTTCTTCGCCCGAAACCTCGTCAGGCGCTGAGCCAGCCGTTCAAGCTGTCGTCGCGACCGCGAAAGCGGGCCTTCAGGGATCTGCCCCGCCGCAGGCGGGGATCCGAGCGGCAGGAATCCGGTCGGCGGATTTCGGCTCGCGAACAAGTCAGAGCACATCGAACTCCTCGTAGAGGTCGGGGTCGCGGCCGACGAGGGCGCGCAGCTCGTCGAGCTGCGCGGGAGCCGGCTCGTCCTCCTCGGCGACGACGAGCGCTCCGACCCGCTCGGCCGCGTCGTTGACAAGGAACGCGCCGGGGGCAACGAGCGGCTCGAGCTTCTCGATCCGGTCGCGGAGCTCCTCCAACGACGGCGTTCGCTCGTCGAGGCGCCAGAGGAGAATCCGGACGATCATTCGTCCGGGGGCGTCCAGGGCTCGTAGACGTCGCCGGGCACGCCGCCGATCACGAGGAACGACATCCCCTCCGGCCCTGCCGCCGGCCGCCGCTTCGACTCCGGAGGCACGAGGACATAGCGCCCGGCCTTCATCTCGACCGTCTCGCCGTCGACCTCGAGCGTCCCGGCGCCGGACAGCGTGAGGTAGACCTCCTCCTGCCGCGACTCGCGCTCGTCGTGCTCCGAGCCGACCTTGCCGGGCGGGAAGTCGATCTGCGAGAGGCCGAATGCCCGCGCGCCGAGGTGGTGCCGGACGAACTTGAACGTCCCCCACACGGTGGGTATGTCCCCAACGTCGACCACCGAGTAGCTCATCGTGCTCCTTTCCATGCTCCGCGACGGACGGAGCTTACGAGAGCGAATAGACTCGCGGCATGGACGTGCTCCGCTGGGAGGACGAGCCCATCGAGGCGCTCGGCACGGGCATCGGGCGGCGGATGGTCAACGGGGAGGCGATGACCCTCGCTCAGATCACGATCGCCACCGGCACCGTGGTCCCGAGCCACGAGCACCCCAACGAGCAGATCGCGACGGTGGTCTCGGGCAGGCTGCGCTTCGTCGTCGGCTCGGAGGAGCGCGAGGTCGGGGCGGGTGAGAGCGTGCTGATTCCAGGCGGCGTGCCGCATCGCGTCGAAGCGCTCGAGGACTCCGTCGTGCTCGACGCGTTTGCACCGCGACGCGAGGACTGGCTCCGCGGCGACGACGCGTACCTCCGCGATCCCCAGAAATGACGAGGGACGTGGTCTGGTGACCACGTCCCTCGTGCAAGTGACCGGTCGGGCCGCCGGCGCTGCGGCCCGCGCGACGACCCGTATCCGACCGGTCTGACGTCAGGATCGACCACGTGCACCCCGTGCCGCATCCCCCGATTGGTGGTTCGTGCGCCCGAACGGGCGATACCGTCCCGGGGTCATGAGCTCCCAGCTGGATCCCCTCGAGCAGCATCTGGTCGACGAGCTGCGCGCGCTGGCGCCGCCCGAGCGGGCCGCCGAGATCCCTGCCGAAGCGACCCACGCGTGGCGTGCCCAGATCGAGAGTCGCGCGATCGACCACGCCGCGCGCTGGCTGCAGGGACAGAGGCTCGGCTTCTACACGATCGGCTCTGCGGGGCACGAGTCGAACGCCCTCCTCGCGCTCGCGCTCAGGCCGACCGACCCCGCGTTGCTCCACTACCGCTCCGGCGGCTTCTACCTCGCGCGTGCCGGCCAGGCCGGGCGCGACGGGGCGTGGGACGTGCTACTCGGTATGGCGGCGGCCGTCGAGGAGCCGATGGCCGGCGGTCGGCACAAGGTGTTCGGGCACCACGACCTCGCCGTGATCCCGCAGACGTCGACCATCGCGTCGCACCTGCCACGCGCCGTCGGCACCGCCTTCGCGATCGAGCGTGCGAGGGAGCTCGGCGTCGAGTCCACCTGGGCACCGGACGCGGTCGTCGTCTGCTCGTTCGGGGACGCGTCGCTGAACCACGCGACGGCACAGTCGGCGCTCAACGCGGCGGCGCACTTCGCCTACCGCGGAGAGCGGCTACCACTTCTGTTCGTCTGTGAGGACAACGGGTACGGGATCAGCGTGCCGACGCCGGAGGGCTGGGTCGAGCAGGCGCTGCATGGTCGGCCCGAGCTGGCCGTCGAGCGCGCGGACGGGGACGATCCCGCCGCGGTGCTCGCCACGGCGAAGGAGCTCGCCGAGTGGGTTCGGGCGAACCGTCACCCTGCCGTGCTGCATCTGCGAACCGTCCGCTTCCTGAGCCACGCAGGCGCGGATCTCGAGACCGCGTACCGGTCAGGGCCCGACATCCGGGCCGACTTCACGCGTGACCCGCTGCTCGCGACCGGCCGGTGGCTCGTCTCGTCCGGCGCCGTGAGCGGGAACGAGCTGGCCGACGAGTATCTCGCGGTGCGGGAGCGGATCCGCGAGCGGGCGCTCGAGGCGACCACGCGCAGGCAGATGGAGACGGCCGAGGAGGTGATGCGGCCCCTCTCGCCGCGCGACCCGTCCGCCGTGGCGCAGCTTGCAGGCGCCGCCGTCGGGAGCGAGGCCGACGAGCCGCTCACGCTCGCGCAGGCGATCGACGCCGCGCTCGCCGGCGTCCTCGAGGATCACCCGGAGACACTCGTGTTCGGAGAGGACGTCGGACGCAAGGGCGGCGTCTACGGCGTCACACGCGGTCTTCAGGCGCGCTTCGGCCCGTTGCGTGTGTTCGACACGCTGCTCGACGAGACGACGATCCTCGGCCTTGCGCTCGGCACGTCGATCTCGGGCTTCGTCCCGATCCCCGAGATCCAGTACCTCGCATACCTCCACAACGCCGAGGACCAGCTGCGCGGGGAGGCGGCGACGCTCCAGTTCTTCTCGCAGGGCGCGTATCGCAACGGGATGGTCGTGCGGATCCAGGGCTACGGCTACCAGAAGGGGTTCGGCGGCCACTTCCACAACGACAACGGGGTGGGCGTGCTGCGGGACATTCCAGGCCTCGTCGTGGCGTCACCTGCGCGGCCGGCCGACGCGGCCGCGATGCTCCGCACCTGCGTCGCTGCCGCGAAGGCGGACGGCAGCGTCTGCGTGTTCCTCGAGCCGATCGCGCTGTACCACACCCGCGACCTCCACGAGGAGGGCGACGAGCTCTGGCTGGATGCGGCTGACGCCGAGCACGTGCCCGTCGGCGCCGCGTACACGCACCGCGGCGGTGACGATCTCACGATCGTCACGTGGGCGAACGGGCTGTACCTCTCGCTGCGCGTCGCACGGCGGCTGCGGGAGCGCGGGATCGGCGTCACGGTGGTCGACCTGCGCTGGCTGGCGCCGCTGCCGATGGAGGAGGTGCTGCGGGAGGCCTCCGCCACCGGACGCACGCTCGTCGTCGATGAGACGCGACGGACGGGCGGCGTGGGAGAGGGAATCGTCGCCGAGCTCCTCGACGGCGGCTACGCCGGCCGTCTCGCGCGCGTGGCGAGCAAGGACTCGTTCGTCCCGCTCGGCGACGCCGCGCGGCTCGTGCTCCTCTCGGAGGACGAGATCGAGGCGGCTGCGCTCGCGTTGCTCGAGGACCCCGCGCCGTGGGCGATCCTGTAGACGGCTCAGTGACCGCGTAGCTCGTCGCGGCGCTCCTGATCACGCCCGTCCTCCCGGGCGGCCCACAGAAGAAGCGCGATCCACACGACGACTCCCCCGAGGGCGACCACCGCGGACAGGATCAGGATCCCGGTCATACCTCGAGTATCGCACCCGATCGGGGCGGAGAAAACGGCTTCCACGGGGATGTTTGGAAGTTGGCCGGTACGGGTACGGGTTGCAGGCATTCAGCGGCGGGCGACCGCTCAATGCCGGAGTGATGGTCCCGGGGTCGTCGGCATGGAAGCCGGGTGAGATGGCGAACCAGGATCGTGATGCAGGTGGCGTCGCCGGTTCGGGCGAGTTGCACGACATGAGCGTCGCTGCAGCGTGGGGCTGGTGCATCGCGGGCTGCCTCACCTGGTGGTGGGCGGTCGCGTGGCTCGCCGTGCGCGTCGCCGGCCTCTGACAAGGACCCGCGGCGCCGAGCAAGGGCGGAGCAGCAGGGGCGACAGGACTCGAACCTGCAACCCCCGGTTTTGGAGACCGGTGCGCTACCAATTGCGCCACGCCCCTGGGCTGCGTCGGGAGTGTAGCCCCACCACGCATGTGACACTGTGTCACGAGGATGCAGCGGTATGCGCTCGCGGGGCTCTTCGCGGTGATCTCGCTGTCGCTCGCGCTGGTTGCGGTCTGGGCGGCGCTCTCGGGGGGCCGCGCCTGGGTCGTTGCCTTCGCGGCCGGCGCCGTGGCTTTCTGGATGGGGGATCTCGCCCGCAGAGTCTGGCCAAGACGACAGGCAAAGCTGGCCAAGCCGACAGGATGAGTTAGCCGACCCGCGGCGTATTCTGCTGGGGTGGTAGCGGCGACCTCCAACCGACCGACCCGTCCTGCACCCGCATGAGCGCGCTGTCAGGGGGGGACACGCAGACGCTGTGGCAGGACTATCGCGCCACGGGCAACCAGGCTGCGCGTGACCGGCTGATCCTCACGTACGCGCCGCTCGTGAAGTTCGTCGCCGGCCGGCTCGGTTCCAGCCTCCCGTCACACGTCGACGAGCAGGACCTCGTCTCGTACGGGCTGCTCGGCCTGATCGGCGCGATCGAGCGCTTCGACCCCGGCCGCGAGATCAAGTTCGAGACGTACGCGATCGCGCGCATCAAGGGCGCCATCATCGACGAGCTGCGGTCACTCGACTGGGTTCCGCGCAGCGTCCGCGCGCGGGCAAGAGAGATCGAGCGCGCGATCGTCGAGCTGGAGCGCACGCTGATGCGCGCCCCGACGGACGCCGAGATCGCCGCGAAGGTCGGGATCTCCGAGGACGAGCTCGAGAAGAGCCTCTCCGACATCTCACGGTCGTCGATGGCCGCGCTCGACGAGCTCTGGAGCCCGCAGGGCGGCGGCGACCAGGTCGCGCTGATCGACACGATCGAGGACACGTCGGGCCCCGACCCGGAGTTCTCCCTCGAGCGGACGGAGCTGAACGAGGCACTGGCGGAAGCGATCGCGCGCCTGCCGGAGCGCGAGAAGCTCGTCGTCACGCTCTACTACTACGAGGAGCTGACGCTGCGCGAGATCGGCGAGGTGCTCGGCGTGACGGAGTCCCGCGTCTCGCAGCTCCACACGAAGGCAGTGCTGCGGCTGAAGGCCCGTCTCTCGGGCGGCGCCCGCGCGACCGCAGACGCCTAGCGCGGGACCTCGACCGACAGCGTCCAGTGGGCGGAGCCGTGGACGTCGACCGCGACCGCGATCGTCCGGTCGCCGTCCGATGCGTCGGCGAGCACCATCGTCTCGCCGGCGTCGACCTCCGTCGAGCCCTCGCTGTCGCCCGATAGCTCGACCGCGACCTTCCCGCCCCAGAGCCCGAGCGGAGAGGTGTCGGTGGTGGAGAGCACGAGTCGCGCGCCTGCCGGCACCTCGATCGGGCTCGGTGCGGCGTCCTCTGTGCCCTCGAGCCGGGTGACCGGCTCCCAGCGCGGCTCGCGCGCGACGGCGATCGTCACGGTCGAGCCCAGAGCCGTGCGCGTTCCCGGTCGCGGGCTCACGCCGAGGATCGTGCCGGGCTCGACGCTCGTCTCGGGCCGCTGGTCGATCACGGGCGAGAAACCCGCTTCGCGGAGCGCGCGTGTCGCGGCATCGGCGTCCAGGCCGTCGAGTGAGGGAACAGGGAGCTTCGGCGGACCGGTCGACACGATGAGCGTGAGACGGATCGGGCGCTTCAGATTCTTCCCGGCGCGCGGATCGGTCTCGACCGCATGCCATGGCTCGATCTCGGTCGACGGCGCGTAGCGCCGCGAGGGCGTGAAGCCCTTGCGCTCGAGGAGAGCAAAGGCGGCTGCTCCCTCGAGGCCGGCGACGGACGGAACGTCGGCGTAGGCGCTGCCCTTGCTGACCGACACGAGAAGCGCGCCGTTCTCCGGGATGCGCTTCCCCTCCGGAGGATCCTGCGCGATGATCGCGCCGGCCGGCGCAGACTCGGAGTACGAGCGGTCGACGATCTTGACCTTCGGGACGGGCAACTCGTCGTCGCGGGCACGCTTCGTGACGTCGGCGCGCGCGGCCGCAACCCGCGTGCCCACGACGTCGGGTGCGCTCACCCCGACGGGATCGTCGCTCGCGATTGCGTAGACGCCGCCTCCGGCGATCCCGATCGCGATCACGACGCCGACGAGCGCGGCGATCGAACGTCCGCGCCTGACGGCCCGGTGCGCACGGACCTCCTCCCGGATCCCGCGCACGATCGTCGCCGGCTCGCGCATGATCCGCGTCGCGAGCGTCGGTGGGGACACCGCTCCCGAATCGACAGGAGCGTCGTCGGTGTCGGGAAGCCGGGGCAGGGTGGCCGGGTCGGCGCCGAGTGCGGTCGCCGCGGCGGTCGTCTCGCCCCGCTGCTCCGGCTCGCGGTCGAGCAAGCGGTCGACGAGAGTTACCGCGTCCGGCGGCGCGGTCGACACGGGGCCTGCGAGGGACGGTGCCGGCTCGTACGCGCGACGCAGCCCCGTCGCCAGCCTGTCCTCGCCTTCGAAGGGCATCCGCCCGGAGAGCATCCGGAAGAGGATGCAGCCGAGCGCATAGAGATCGGTCGCCGGGCCGGTCGCTCGTCCGGCGGCCTGCTCGGGCGCCCAGTACTCGGGGGTCCCGGCCAGAACGCCGGAGATCGGGGCGCTCCGCGATGAGCGAGCCAGCCGCGCCAGCCCGAAGTCGGTGACGACGACCCGGCCGGTGCCACGCTCCACGAGCACGTTCGCCGGGGTGAGGTCGCGGTGCACGACACCGCGGGTGTGTGCGTGCGCCAGCGCCGCGGCGACCGGTGCGCCGTACCGCCGCGTCTCGTCCCAGTCGAGCGAGCGTCCCGCGATCAGCCTGTCCAGCGAGACGCCGTCGACGAGCTCCAGGACGAGCACCGTCTGGCCGTCGTTCTCGAGGACGTCGTAGAGACGGACGACGTTCGGGTGCTCGAGCCGTGCCAGCGCCGCCGCCTCGCGCTCGAAGCGCTCGCGCAGCTCGGGGTCGTCGGCGATCCACGGGTGGAGCACCTTCAGCGCGACGTCGCGCCCGAGGCGCTCGTCGCGCGCACGCCAGACCACGCCCATGCCGCCGCGCCCGATCTGCTCGCGGAGGCGGTACCGGTTGGCGACGATGTGGTCGGCTTCCTGCAAGAGCGGCACCTGCACGGGCGTACCCCGGGCGGCATGGAACCTACTCCTGTCTCGTTCGGAGATCGTTAACGGGCTCCTGCGATGACCGTAGACTCGCTTCGTGGCGGTCTGCGCGGCCTGTGGGCGCGAGAGCCCCGACGACTTCGGATTCTGTCCGGGCTGCGGTGCGGCTCTCGTTGTGGTGGCCGCGCGTGAGGTGCGGAAGGTCGTGACGGTGCTGTTCTGCGACCTCACCGGCTCGACGGCGATCGGCGAGCGAACCGACCCGGAGGCGCTGCGCGCGCTGATGAACCGCTACTACGAGACGGCGCGCGGCGTGCTGGAGCGGCACGGCGGCACGGTCGAGAAGTTCGTCGGCGACGCGGTGATGGCGGTGTTCGGCATCCCGGTGTCGAAGGAGGACGATGCGCTCCGCGCCCTTCGCTCGGCGGTCGAGCTCCGCGACGTCGTCCAGGAGCTCGGGCTCGACGCCCGGATCGGCGTCAACACCGGCCCGGTGGTGGCCGGCGAGGGCGACACGCTCGTGACAGGGGACGCGGTCAACGTCGCCGCCCGGCTCGAGCAGGCCGCCGGCGCGGGCGAGGTTCTGCTCGGGGACGAGACGCTCGCGCTCGTGCGGGACGCGGTGGAGACGGAGCGGGTCGACCTCGAGCTGAAGGGAAAGACGGCACCGGTGCGGGCGCATCGTCTGCGCGCGCTCGACTCGGCCGCCGCCGGGGTCGCGCGGCGCCTGGGACGCCGCATGGTGGGACGCGTTCGGGAGCGCGAGAAGCTCCGGGCTGACTTCGCCGACGTGGTGGCGGGCAGGACCTGCCGGTTGTTCACGCTGATCGGACCGGCGGGGATCGGCAAGTCCCGGCTCGTCGCGGACTTCCTGGAGCAGGTCGACGGCACGGCGCACGTCGCGCAGGGGCATGCGCTCTCCTACGGCGAGGGAATCACGTACTGGCCGCTCGTGGAACTGCTCGTCCAGCTGGGAATCGACCCGTCGGAGGCGATTCGCTCGTCGCCGGCCGACACGCAGTTGGCGACCCGGGCGCTGCTCGAGCAGAAGGCCGACGAGGCGCCGCTCGTGCTCGTCGTCGACGACCTTCAGTGGGCGGAGCCACCCATGCTCGATCTTGTGGAGCACATCGTCGATTGGTCGCGCGCCGCGCCGATCCACCTGGTGTGCATCGCCCGGCCGGAGTTGCTCGACGTGAGGCCGAGCTGGGCGGGCGGGAAGCTGAACGCGACGTCGATCCTGCTGGAGCCGCTCGCGGCGAGCGAGGTGGAAGCGCTGGTCGACGGTCTCCTGGGCACCGTCGAGCTCGACACCCCGACGCGGGCGCGTATCGTCGCCACCGCGGAGGGCAATCCGTTGTTCCTGGAGGAGATGACGGCGCTCGCGCGGCAGGCGGAGGGCACGGTGGACGTTCCGCCGACGATCCGCGCGCTGCTGCAGGCCCGGCTCGACAGCCTCGACGACGGCGAGCGAGCGGTGATCGAGCGGGGCTCGGTCGAAGGACAGCTGTTCCATCGTGGTGCGGTGACGGCGCTCTCGCCGCCGACGCCCGCGCTGGACGTCTCGGAGCGGTTGGTGTCGCTGGTGCGTAAGGAGCTCGTGCGGCCGGACCGGACGCTGATCGCCGGAGACGACGCGTTTCGGTTCCGTCATCTGCTGATCCGGGACACGGCGTACGAGGGCCTGCCGAAGGCCGTGCGGGCGAAGTTGCACGCGCTCTTCGCCGACTGGCTCGAGGCGCGCGCCGAGCTAGTCGAGCAGGACGAGCTCGTCGGCTACCACCTCGAGCGAGCCGCGCAGTACCGGAAAGAGTTGGACGCCGACGACCCGTCGGCGGCGAGGCTTGCGGGACGCGCGGCGCGGCATCTCGGGCAGGCCGGACGGGGGGCGCTCGAGCACGGCGACCTGCACGCCGCGCAGAACCTCCTGCGGCGCGCGCTCGCGCTTGCACCGGACGGCGACGCACGTCGGCGGCTGATCCCGGACCTCGCCGACGCCTTGATCGACGCGCGCGAGGAGGTCGACGAGGTCGACGAGCTCCTCGACGAGCTGGAGCACGGAGACGCCCACGACCGGGCGCTTGCGACCGTACTCCGCCTGCGGCACGATCCGGCGGCCGGCGAGGTCGAGGCGCGACTCTCGCGCCTCGACGAAGCCGAGGTGGTGCTCGGAGACGCCAATGACATGCTCGCTCTCGTCCGCTGCGAACGCGCCCGCGGGTGGGTGTACTGGTCCGCGGCCCGGTTTGGCGCCGCCCACCTCGCGTACCGCCGCGCTCTCGAGCTGCTGCGGCAGGCCGACAACCGCGTCCTGGCCCGGGAGGTCGTCTTCGACGTGTGGATCTCGTCCGCGTTCGGCGGCCACACCGTGGCTGAAGGGCTGCGGCTGTTCGACGAGCTCGAGCCCGAGGCCGAGGCCGCCGGGCCCCTGCTCGCAACGGCGCTCCGGGCGTTTCGCTCACGCCTGCTCTACCTCGCCGGCGAGCTCGACGACGTCGCTTTGCGGGCGGCCACCGACGACGAGGTGCGACTGCTCGAAGAGACCGGCGCCGCAGCGACCGCGATCGCGTCGTCACGGTACTTCCTCGATCGCGTCGTGCCATGGACCGAGGCCAACCCGGTTGCGTTCGAGGCCGGGACACGGCGTTGGGTCGACGCGACGGCGAGCGCCGCCAAGCACGTCTACCACGCGAACGCGCTCGGGAACTGGGCTGTCGCCCTTTGCGACCTCGGCGAGCACGAGCGGGCGCTGACGGCCGTGCGAGCGGCGCGGAAGCTGGCCGATCCGAACGACGTCGCCGACCAGATCGTGCTCGACCAGGCCGAGGCGTACGCGCTGGCGTTGGCCGGGGAGACGGCCCGCGCATGGGCGCAGCTCGAGCGCGCGAGAGAGCGCGTGAAGGCGATCGAGTTCACCTCGCCGACGGACAGTCCGCTTCACGTGGAGGCTTGCATCCTCCGTGAGCTCGGGGACGTGGACGGCGCGCGGCGTTTGCTCCAGAGCCTCGTCGAGAAGTCCACGCAAGCCGGTCTGCTCCGCGTGGCCGACCGGTATCGCCTCGACCTCGCTGCGCTCGGGTCGTCCGATCGGGTCTAGCATTCCGGCAGCACCCACGGACCCAGGAGGAACGCGCGCACATGGCTGCAATCGAGCCGGGGAAGATCCGCAACGTCGCCGTCGTCGGTCATCGCGGGACGGGCAAGACGTCGCTCGTCGAGGCGCTTCTCTTCCAGACCGGCGAGGTGAACCGGCTCGGGACGATCGAGGCCGGCACGACCGTGTCCGACTCCGACGAGGACGAGCAGCGGCGCGCTGTCTCGATCTCGCTCTCGCTCACGCACACCGACTGGCAGGGGCGCAAGATCAACCTCGTCGACTGCCCGGGCGACCCGTCGTTCCAGGGCGAGGCGCGCTGCGCGCTGCGCGTCGTCGAGGGCGCGCTCGTCGTGGTCTCGGGCGTCATGGGCTTCGAGGTCGGCACCGCACGCGTCAAGAAGCTCGCCGAGGACCTCGGGCTCGCGCGCGTCCTCGTCGTCAACATGCTCGACCGCGAGCGGGCCGACTTCTTCCGCACGCTCGGCCAGATCCAGGATCAGTTCTCGTCGAAGTGCGTCGCCGTGCACATCCCGATCGGGGTCGAGCACGAGCTCACGGGGATCGTCGACGTCCTCCACATGTCCGCGTACATGAGCCCCGACGGCCAGATGGAGTCAGACCCGGTCGCGATCCCCGACTCGATGACGGAGCTCGCGCAGGAGTACCGCGAGAAGCTGCTCGACGAGGTGGTGCAGATCGACGAGGGGCTCATGGAGCGCTACCTCGAGGGCGAGGAGCTCGACGAGCACGATGTCGCCGCGGCGCTCAAGCTCGGCGTGACGCGCGGCGAGATCTTCCCCGTCGGCTGCTCGGTCGCGACGAAGAACCTCGGCACGCACGCGCTCCTCGACCTGCTCGTCGAGGGCGTCCCGTCACCCGCGAAGCGCGGCGCGCCGTTCGAGGTCGAAGGCGCATCCACCGCCGCCTTCGTGTTCAAGACGATCGCCGACCCGTTCGCCGGGAAGATCAACCTCTTCCGCGTGCTGAAGGGCGACGTCACGACAGAGACGACTCTCGTCGACCACCGCGAGCACTCGAAGGAGCGGATGGGATCGCTGCTGCAGCTCCAGGGCAAGACGACGACCCCCGCGAAGGAGTTCGGCGAGGGCGACCTCGGCGCGGTTGCCAAGCTGAAGAACGTCCAGACCGGCGATCTGCTGACGGACAGGGAGGTCGCCGTGGAGCCGCCCGCGTTCGGCTTCCCCGAGCCGGTGATGAGCTTCGCCGTGACGCCGAAGATCAAGGGGGAGGAGGAGAAGCTCGCCTCGGCGATCAAGCGCCTCGCCGAAGAGGACCAGACGCTCCGGCTGCGGCGCGATCCTCAGACCGGCGAGGAGATCCTCGCCGGCATGAGCCAGATGCACGTCGAGGTCGCCCTGGAGCGCGCGAAGCGCCGCTTCGGCGTCGACGTCGAGCTCCACCAGCCGCGCGTCCCGTACCTCGAGACGATCCGCTCGGAGTCACGGGCGCGACACCGCTACAAGAAGCAGACCGGCGGCCGCGGCCAGTTCGGCGACTGCGAGATCGTGCTCGAGCCGATCGAGGGCCACGAAGGCTACGAGTTCGTCGACAAGATCGTCGGCGGAGTGATCCCGCAGAGCTACCGGCCCGCGGTCGACAAGGGCATCCAGGAGGCGATGCAGCACGGCGAGCTTGCAGGCGCACCGATCCAGGGCGTGCGGGTCAAGCTCGTCGACGGCCAGTACCACAACGTCGACTCGTCCGAGATGGCGTTCAAGATCGCCGGCTCGATGGCCTTCAAGGAGGCCTACGCGAAGGCCGACCCCGTGCTGCTCGAGCCGATCATGGAGCTCGAGGTCACCGTCCCCGACGAGGCCGTCGGCGCGGTCAACGGCGATCTCAACTCGCGCCGCGGACGGCTCAACGGCATGGAGCCGGCGGCGGGGATGACGACGATCAAGGCCGAGGTGCCGATGGCCGAGCTCCTCACGTACTCGCAGTCGCTGACGTCGATGACCGGCGGGCGCGGCGACTACGCAGTACACCTGCTGCGCTACGAGCAGGTGCCCACGCACGTGGCGCAGAAGATCGTCGACGAGACGAAGAAAGCGCGCGAGACAGCGAACGCGTAGGCGCGGCCCGGCTGGTGTCCGACTTTGAGTCGGACACCGAGCGTCGGCGCGCGTCGTTTGTCCACAGACTGTGGATTCGTCCGCGCGGGGCTATAGTGGCCGCTGCCGTGAGAGTCACGAAGTCAAACGTCACGCGTACGTGCGCGATCTGCGAGCGGACGCTCCTGATGGGCGAGCACACGCTCCGCTACTCGCCCGACGGGCACGAGTTCGTCGACGTCTGCCCGCTCTGCAGCGAGGTGGCGCTCGACAACGGCTGGGTGCGCGAGGGTCACGCCGTGTCGCCCGCGCTCCAGCAGCATCCGCGGCGCAAGCGTCAGAAGACGCTCTGGCAGGCGCTCCTCGGGGCGCGCGAGGAGGAGGCCGAGCCGGTCGTCTCCGAGCCGATCCTGCGCCGGCTCTCCGACGACGAGCTGACGCTCGTCGAGGCCGCCGATCTGTTCAACCAGTCCGACTTCCGCCGGACGGTGTCGGGGGTCGCCAAGAGCCTCGGTGACCCGAAGGTCTCGATCGTCCCGCTCACGGGCGTCAACGCGGAGACCGTCCTCACCTTCGCGTGGGACATCACCTGGTACCAGTACCGCGTCACCCCGGACGCGGCCCAGCCGGTGCGGATCGCCGACCGCGGGCACGACATCGGCGAGGTCGAGTCGGCGTACGCGCACTGGAACGCGCGCTTCGACGAGACCGGTCGTCTCGTGCCCGACCTCGTCACCGCGTAGGTAGGGGTCTGTATGGGTCTGGCGCCGTGGGTGCCTGACCCCAGTGAGGCGTCCGTCCCTCACCCGCCACAAGGGGACAGGCACCTGGCGGTGCCAGTCCGGGCCAGCCGTACACTGACTCCGATGACGTCTCTTACCGCGACGACCTCCGCAACGGACCTGCTCGAGCGCCTCGGTGTCGACCCGGCGCTCGTCACGGACGGCGACCTCGTCGTCAGGACGCCGATCACCGGCGAGGAGATCGCGCGCGTTGGCCGGACGAGCGAGGGGGAGACGGACGCCGCTGTCACGCGCGCCGTCGTGGCCTTCGAGGCCTGGCGCGACGTTCCCGCGCCCCGCCGCGGGGAGCTCGTCCGGCTGCTCGGCGAGGAGCTACGTCGCGAGAAGGAGGCGCTCGGCGCGCTCGTCACCCTCGAGGTCGGGAAGATCGCGCAGGAAGGTCTCGGCGAGGTCCAGGAGATGATCGACATCTGCGACTTCGCGGTCGGGCTGTCGCGGCAGCTCTACGGGAAGTCGATCGCCTCCGAGCGCCCTGGTCACCGGCTCACCGAGACGTGGCACCCGCTCGGGCCGGTCGCCGTGATCAGCGCCTTCAACTTCCCCGTCGCCGTGTGGAGCTGGAACGCCGCGCTCGCGCTCGTCTGCGGAGACCCGGTGATCTGGAAGCCGTCCGAGCGCACACCCCTGACGGCGATCGCGACGACCTCGCTTCTCCGTCGGGCCGCCGATCGCTTCGGCGACGTGCCGCACGGGTTGTTCGAGCTCGTGCTCGGCGGGGCCGACCGTGCGGTGCAGCTTGCCGAGGACGAGCGGATCCCGCTCGTCTCCGCGACGGGCTCGACGGCGATGGGGAAGGCGATTGCGCCGCGCATCTCGGCGCGGCTCGGGCGGTCGCTGCTCGAGCTCGGCGGCAACAACGCCGCGATCGTCGCACCGAGCGCAGATCTCGATCTCGTGGTTCGCGCGGTGCTGTTCGCTGCCGTCGGGACGGCGGGCCAGCGCTGCACGTCACTGCGTCGCCTGATCGTCCACGAGTCCGTTGCGGACGACCTCGTCGGCCGCCTCGCCGCCGCGTACCGGAGCGTGCCGATCGGCGATCCCCGCGACGAGGGCACCCTGGTCGGCCCGCTCGTCACGGGCGACGCGTTCGGACGGATGGAGGCGGCTCTCGGGCAGGCACGAGACGAGGGCGGCGAGGTGGTCGTCGGAGGCGGCCGCGCGCACGCCGACCGGTGGCCCGACGCCTGGTACGCGGAGCCGACGATCGTCCGCATGCCGGCGCAGTCCGACGTCGTCGGCCGGGAGACCTTCGCGCCGATCCTCTACGTCCTCACCTACGCCGAGCTCGACGAGGCCGTCGCACTCCAGAATGGGGTCCCGCAGGGCCTGGCGTCGTCGATCTTCACCACCGACCTTCGCGAGGCAGAGCGGTTCCTCGCCGCAGCCGGGTCGGACTGCGGCATCGCGAACGTCAACATCGGCCCGAGCGGGGCGGAGATCGGCGGCGCGTTCGGAGGCGAGAAGGAGACGGGCGGCGGCCGCGAGTCGGGGTCGGATGCGTGGCGCGCGTACATGCGCCGGCAGACCGCGACGGTGAACTTCACGAACGAGCTGCCGCTCGCGCAGGGCATCCGCTTCGACGTCTGACCCGCGCGACGCCGCGAGCGCGAGCCTGGACACCGGCGCGGCGGGCTGATATATCAGCCCGCGTGACCGGCAACGGCCGAGTCGGCGAGCCCCTCATCGCGGCATCGGGGATCTGGAAGATCTTCGGGCCGAAGGCGGAGCGCATCCTGGGGACGCCCGACGCCGAGCTCGCCCGCGCGGAGCTGCGCGCGAAGACCGGCTGCGTCGCCGCCGTCCGGGACGTGTCGTTCGACGTCTGGCCGGGCGAGGTGTTCGTCGTGATGGGGCTCTCGGGCTCGGGAAAGTCGACGCTCGTCCGCACGCTGATCAGGCTGATCGAGCCGACGGCGGGGGCGATCCGCATCGGCGGTCAGGACGTGACGGCGGCAAGCGCGGCCGAGCTGCGCGAGCTGCGACGCCACTCGGTCTCGATGGTCTTCCAGCACTTCGGGCTGCTCGCGCACCGGCGCGTGATCGACAACGTCGCGTTCGGGCTCGAGATCCGAGGGATGCCAAAGGCGGATCGGCTCGCCCGTGCTCGTGAGCTGCTGGAGCTCGTCGGCCTGGAGGACGTGGAGCAGGCGTTCCCCGACCAGCTGTCGGGCGGGATGCAGCAGCGCGTCGGCGTCGCGCGCGCGTTCGCGACCAACCCGGCGGTGATGCTCTACGACGAGCCGTTCAGCGCTCTCGACCCGCTCATCCGCCGCGACATGCAGGACGAGGTCTGCCGCCTCCAGGAGGAGACGGGGCAGACGATGGTCTTCATCACCCACGACCTCCCCGAGGCGCTTCGTCTCGGCGACCGGATCGCGATCATGCGCGACGGCGCGATCGTCCAGCTGGGCACGCCGGAGGAGGTCGTCGGCTCGCCCGCCGACGACTACGTGGCGAACTTCGTGCGCGACGTCCCGCGCAGCCACGTCCTCACGTTGCGTTGGATCATGCGAGACGCGGCGCCGGGCGAGGAGGTCGGGCCGCCCCTCGATGTGACGACGACGATCAAGGATGCAATCCCTGTGATCGCCTCGAGCGAGCGCCCCGTTGCCGCGACGGAGAACGGCTCGGTCCTGGGCGTCGTCGACCGCGTCGCCGCGCTGCAGGCCATCGCGGGCGAAGGCGGCTGACGTGTCGGTCATCGCCGACGCTGCCGCCGCGAGCGCGACCCCGTCGCTGCTCGTCGAGCACCGTCCCTGGTGGCGGAGCCGGGTAACGCTGACGGCGGCAATCGTCGGCGTGATGCTCGTCTGCTACTTCGCGCTCAAGGCGGAGTATCCGTGGCCGGCGTCGCTCACGTGGAACTCGCTGCCGACGTACCTGAACGACTTCCAGACGTGGCTCGTCGACCAGCGCAACGCCGAGAGCCCGAGCTTCGTCATCCGCGCGTTCAACGGCTTCGCGGAGTTCCTGGACAGCCTCGTCGAATGGTTCACGAGCTTCCTCGGTTGGATGACGTGGGTCGGGGTGTCGGTTGCCGGCGTCCTCGTCTCGCTGCGCTTCGGCGGCGTTCGCGCGTCGATCTGGGCGCTCGCGGCGTTCGTCATGTTCGCTGCGTCCGGGCTCTGGGCCGAGAGCATGCAGACCCTCGCCCTCATGCTCGCCGCGGTCGGCCTCTCGCTCCTCGTGGGGATCCCGCTCGGCGTCTACGCGGGGCTCTCGACCCGCTTCGAGCGCGCGGTGACGCCCGTGCTCGACGCGATGCAGATCATTCCGGCGTTCGCCTACCTGATGCCGGTGGTGATCCTCTTCTCGGTCGGGCCGGGTGCGGCCGTGATCACGACGATGATCTACGCGATTCCGCCAGCGATCCGGATCACGGCCCTCGGGATCCGCGGCGTGCCCGCGAACACCGTCGAGGCCGCGCTCGCGATGGGCTCGACCCCGGCGCAGACGCTCGCGAAGGTGCGTCTGCCACTCGCGCGGCGGATGCTGCTCCTCTCCGTCAACCAGACCATTCTGTTCGCGCTCTCGATGGTCGTGATCGCCGGGCTCATCGGCGGCAAGGGCCTCGGCGACGTGGTGACGAGCGGCCTCAACTCGTACCCGGCCCTGGCACTGCTCGCTGGCCTCGTGATCGTCGTCATGGCGATGGCGCTCGACCGGGTGACGGAGTCGGTCGCCGAGCGGACGAACCCCGCCCGCCGTCACCTCACCGACGAGCGCCGCCGGAGGCTGCGCCTTGCCTCGGTCGCCACGGGGATCGCCGTCATCGCGGTGGTGGCCGTCTCGCGCCTGCTCGGCGTGGGCGCCGACTACTCGCGCACGACGGCGCGCGACTGGCTTCTCGCGCGGATCCAGTCCGTGCTCGACTACGTGCAGAACCCGGACACGGCGCTCTTCCGCGTGACGAGCTGGATCGGCGACCACATCGTCCAGTACGGGCTCGTTCCCTTCCGGAACTTCCTCGTCGAGACGCCGTGGCCCGTGACGCTGCTCGGTATCACGCTCATCTCGCTCGCGGTGAGCGGACGGCGCTCGGCGATCACGACGTTCGTGATGCTCGCGGTGATCGGAGTGATCGGCGAGTGGGCGTCGGCGATGGACACGGCGTCGCAGGTGTTGGTCGCGACCGTACTCACGGTCGTGATCGGCCTCGGGCTCGGCGTGTGGGCCGCGGAGAGCCGAACGTTCTCGCGGATCCTGCGGCCGATCAACGACGTGCTGCAGACGCTGCCGCAGCTCGTCTATTTGATCCCCTTGATCTACCTGATGCCGGTGTCCGTCGTCCCGGGCGTGATCGCCGGGGTGCTGTACGCGTTTCCCGTGGTCGCGCGCCTGGTCGAGAACGGGGTCCGCAACGTCGAGGCGAACACGGTCGAGGCGGCCGAGTCGTTCGGCGCGACGCGGAGCCAGGTCCTGCGCAAGGTCAAGGTCCCGCTCGCTCAGGACGCGATCATGCTCGGCGTCAACCAGGGGATCATCATGGTGCTCGCCGTCGTCGTCATCGGCGGGCTCGTGGGCTCGCCGGGTCTCGGGTACGAGGTCGCGCAGGGTCTCGCGCGCTCCGACTTCGGGCTCGGCGTCCTCGCATCGGTTGCGATCCTCGCGCTCGGGATTGCGCTCGACCGTGTCACGCGGGGCGCACGTCGCGCGCAACTCGAGGAAGGGCCGTGACGTCACAGTCGGTGGGCCGCGAGAAGGCGGCGTCGCCTTCGATCCACACGAAGCACGAAGGAGGTCGGATGTCGAAGTCAGGAACACGGCCGGTGCGCCTCGCGCTCTTAGCGCTCGCACTGGTCGTCGTGGGCGCGCTGGGGGTCTCTGCGAGCGCGTTCGGCCGCAGCAACGCGAAGAGCTGCGGCACGGTGACGCTGGACGAGAATGCGTGGGCCGGTGCGACGGCCAACGTCTACGTCGTCAAGTACGTCCTCGAGAAGAACCTCGGGTGCGAGGTCAACATCGAGAAGCTCCCGGAGAGCACACCGCTCTTCCAGGCGATGGCGGACGGCAAGGTCGACGTCCTGCTCGAGGACTGGAACAACATCCAGCTCAAGGTCAACCAGAAGTACGTCAAGAGCGGGCAGCTCATCGACCTCGGCTCGAACGGCGTGATCGGCCACATCGGCTGGTTCGTCCCGACGTACCTGATGAAGCAGTATCCGCAGCTCAAGACCTGGCAGGGCCTGAAGGGCAAGGAGAGCATCTTCAAGAGCCCGGAGTCGGGGTCGCAGGGAATGTTCCTCGGCGGCGACCCGTCGTACGTCCAGAAGGACGCGCAGCTGATCAAGCAGCTCGGCCTGAACCTCAAGTTCGTGTCCGTCGGCGCCGAGCCGGCGCAGGTTGCCCGCTGGAGCCAGGCGTACAAGCAGAAGAAGCCGATCCTCTTCTACTGGTACACGCCGCAGTACCTGAACACGGCGTACCAGCTGTCGGAGATCAAGCTCCCGGCGCGGAGCAAGAAGTGCGTCGACTCGTACAACCCGAAGCTCGGGAGCAACTGGTCGATCTACCGGTGCGCGTACGGGCAGACGATCATCGAGAAGGTGATCACGTCGAAGTTCGCAAAGTCCGGCTCGCCGGCCGTCGGCGTGATCAAGCGCTGGAAGTGGTCGGCGAACGACCAGAACACCGTCGCCAACCTGATCGCCGGCAAGCACATGGACCCGGAGAAGGCGGCCGAGCAGTGGGTCAAGGCCAACCCGGGCAAGGTGAAGGCCTGGCTCGGCAAGTGAGATAGCGCTGCCTCGTGTCCTGCCCGCCCCTGGCTGCGGGCAGGACACGGGACGCTTCGCGATGAGCACGCCGACGCTCCACATCAACCGACCCCGCCTTCCGGACGAGCAGTCGCTCGCCGACCAGGCGTACTACGCGATCCGCGAGTGGATCGTCACGCTCGACCTCGCGCCCGGCTCGGTCGTGAACGAGCGCGACCTGATGGGGCGGCTCGGCCTGGGGCGGACGCCGGTGCGCGAGGCGCTCCGTGACCTCGCCCGCGAGCAGCTGGTCGACGTGTTTCCCCGCCGTGGGATGTTCGTCTCGGGCGTCGACGTCGGGGACATCGCCGGGCTGTCCGAGGTGCGACTCGTGCTCGAGACCGAAGCCGCGCGGCTGGCTGCGGAGCGGCGCAACGAGACCGACCTCGACGAGACAGCGGCGCTGCTCGAGGAGCTCGCCCGGAGCACGACGACGGCTGCCGCAGACGCCGCTCGCCCCCGGGAACGGCTGACGCCGCAGGCGGCGGCCTTCAGGGATCTGCCCCGCCAGAGGCGGGGATCGAGCGGCGGGGCTCCGCTCGGCGGAGATCCGCTCGCGAACAGGAACGAGCGGCGCCTCATCGATCTCGACCAGCGGACACACCGCCATGTCGCTCGCTGCGCTCACAACCCGTTCCTCCAGGCCACGCTCGAGCAGTACTACGTGCTCGCGCTGCGCATCTGGTTCCTGGCCCTCGACCGCGTGGCGCTCGACGAGGCGATCGCGGAGCACCACGCGATCCTGGAGGCGATCCGCGACGGCGACGCCGACCGCGCCGCTGAGGTCATGCGCGCCCACGTCGTGAGCTTCGAGCGGGCAATCCGGGCCGTGCTGTGAGGGGAGGAGCTGCGCGGATGCAGTTCTGGTCCCATCCCGAACCCCCACCCACCCACGGGGAGACCGACGCTATCGGCGGAAGCGTCACGGGTTCGTGCCGATTTCGCGCCAACTTTGGCGCCGACTTCCGCGCTACTCCCTGCCGCTTCCCTGCGCGGTGCTTCAAGGCGCGTCCGGCCGGAGTCGTGTAACTTCCGCGGCAGACTGATATATCACCAGATGGAGACGCTCTCACATGAGTGACGCACCGTCGTCCGCCCGCGCCGTCGTGATCGGCTGCGGCATCGTCGGCAACAGCCTCGCGTACCACTTGTCCCGACTCGGCTGGAAGGACATCGTCCTGCTCGACAAAGGCCCCCTGCCGAACCCGGGCGGCTCGACGGGGCACGCGTCGAACTTCATCTTCCCGGTCGACCACTCGAAGGAGATGACGCAGCTCACGCTGGAGTCGCAGCGGCAGTACGTCGAGCTGGGCGTCAACACGGAGTGCGGCGGGATCGAGGTCGCGCGCAGCGAGGAGCGGATGGAGGAGCTACGGCGTCGGATGGCGTCCGCGAAGTCGTGGGGCATCGACTCGGCCCGACTAGTCACTCCGGCCGAGATCAAGGAACTCGTCCCGTACATCGACGAGTCGATCCTGCTCGGAGGGTTCCACTGCCCGACGGTGTCGGTCGTCGACTCGCTCCGGGCCGGGACGCTGATGCGCGAGAGCGCGATCGAGTCCGGGGCGCTCAGGGTGCTGCCCAACACCGAGGTCTCCGCGATGGACGTCGAGCACGGCCGGATTGGCCGCATCCACACCTCGCGCGGGACGATCGAGGCGGAGACGGTCGTGATCGCCTGCGGCGTCTGGAGCCCGCTCCTCGCCCGCATGGCGGGCGCACACATCCCGCTCACGCCGATGGTGCACCAGATGATCGACATCGGGCCCGTGCCGCGCTTCGAGGCGAGCTCCAGCGCGATCGAGTTCCCGATCGTCCGCGACATGGACGTCTTCATGTACGAGCGCCAGGACGGGACCGGCCTCGAGATCGGCTCGTACGCGCACCGCTCGATCGTCCACGACCCCGAGGAGATCCCCTCGGTCGAGGCTGCCGCGCTCTCGCCGACCGAGTTCCCGTTCACGCAGGCGGACTTCGACCCGCAGCTCGCCGACGCGCTCGACCTGATGCCGGAGATCGTCGGCGACGAGTCGGTCGGGGTGAAGTACGCAATCAACGGCCTCATCTCGCTGACGCCCGACGGGATGCCGATCCTCGGCGAGACGCCCGAGGTGAAAGGGCTGTGGTCGGCCGCCGCGGTGTGGGTGAAGGAGGGCCCTGGCGTCGGCAAGTCGCTTGCGGAGTGGATGGTGCACGGGGAGTCGCACATCGATCTCCACTCGTCGGACGTCGCCCGCTTTCACGACCATCAGAAGACGCGCTCGCACGTCAAAGCGCGGACAACGGAGGCGTTCCCGAAGACCTACGGGATCATCCATCCCGCCGAGCAGTGGGCGTCCGACCGGAACCTGCGGCTCTCGCCGATGCACGAGCAGCAGAAGGAGCTCGGCGCAGTCTTCTTCGAGGCCGCGGGCTGGGAGCGGCCGCAGTGGTACGAGGCGAACGCGCAGCTCGTCGAGCGCTACGGCGTGGAGCCGCGCGAGGCCGAGTGGGATGCGCGCTGGTGGTCGCCGATCATCAACGCAGAGCATCTCGCGATGCGCGAGCACGCCGGGATCTTCGACCTCTCGGCCTTCGCGATCTTCGACGTCTGCGGCGCGGGAGCACTCGACGCGCTGCAGCGGAGCGTCCTGGCGCAGATGGACGTCGGGGTCGGCCGGGTCGTCTACACGCCCGTGCTCTCGCCGGGCGGCGGCTTCCGCTCGGACCTGACCATCATGCGGCTCGGCGACGAGGAGTTCCGCATCGTGACGGGCGGCGCGCACGGGATGGCGGACCGCAAGCTCTTCTGCGACCAGCTCCCGGACGACGGGTCGGCGAGCCTCGTGGACGTGACGACGGCCTGGACGACGATAGGGCTTTGGGGGCCGCGGGCGCGGGACATTCTCTCGTCCGTGACCTCCGACGACGTCTCGCACGAGGGCTTCCCGTTCGGGACGTGCCGAACGGTCGAGATCGGCTCCCAGCTCGCGCTCGCGTCGCGCATCTCGTACGTCGGCGACCTCGGCTGGGAGCTCTACGTCCCGATCGAGCAGGGCGCCCGACTCTGGGACATGCTGTGGGAGGCGGGGCGGCCGCACGAGCTGACCGCCTGCGGGATCGGCGTCTACGGCACCACCGGTCGCCTCGAGAAGTGCTACCGCGCCTTCGCTGCCGAGCTCGAGAGCGAGTACACGGTCGTCGAGGCGGGGATGCAGCGACCCAAGGTCAAGGAGCAGGGCTTCGTCGGGAAGGACGCGCATCTGCGCCACCGCGAAGAAGAGCCCGCGGCGATCCTCTGCACGCTCACGGTCGACGATCACACCTCGGCGAGCGGCGTCAGGCGCTACCCCCTCGGGCGCGAGCCCATCACCTTGCGCGATGGCACGCCGCTCACCGACGCGAAGGGACGGCGCTCGTACGTGACCAGCGCTGGCATGGCCCCGTCGCTCGGCAGGTATGTCCTCATGAGCTACCTGCCGCCCGAGCACGCGGTCGAGGGATCGACCGACCTCGCCGTCGAGTACATGACCGAGCGGTTCCCCGTGACGGTCGACGTGGTCGGTGCGCGGCCGATCTTCGATCCCGAGAACACGCGGATTCGCTCGTGAGGATCCTGGTGTGCGTCAAGCGGGTCCCCATGACCGGCGGCACGATCGTCCTCACGGACGACGAGCGCGCGATCGAGACCCGGCACCTCGGCTTCACGATCAGCCCGCACGAGGAGTGCGGCGTCGAGGAGGCCGTGCGGCTCGTCGAGGCGCACGGCGGGGAGTCGGTCGTGCTCACGCTGGGGACTGCCGAGGCCGAGGAGCAGCTGCGCGACGCGATGGCGATCGGCGCCGACCGCGCGATCCACGTGGTCACGGACGAGCAGGAGTGGGACCCGCAGGCGACAGCCTCGGCGATCCTCGACGCGATCCGCGACCACGAGGCGGCGAATGGGCCGTTCGACCTCGTCGTCTTCGGCAACGAGTCGGCCGACGCCGGCAACTTCCAGGTCGGCATTCGGATCGCGCACGCGCTGGGCCGCCCGGTCGCGACCGGGCTCAAGGCGCTGACGGTCGAGAACGGAACGGTGCGGTGCGAGCAGGAGGTGCCCGGCGGTCGCGACGTCTACGCCCTGCCGCTCCCCGCCGTCGTCACGGTGAAGGAGGGGCTCAACCTGCCGCGCTACCCCTCGGTACCCGGGAAGCTCCGCGCCCAGCGCAAGCCGGTCGAGAGGAGGACACCGGAGCGGCTCGCGCCGCGGCTCGAGATGACGCGCCTCGTCGTTCCCGAGGGCGAGGGCAAGCACGCCGAGGTGCTCGGGGAGGGTGCTTCTGCCGCCCCGCGGGTCGTCGAGGTGCTGCGCGAGATCGGGGTGCTCGGGTGACAGTCCTTGCGTACCTCGAGCACGTGGACGGAGCCGTCGACGAGCCGTCCCTCCAGGCCGCCACCCTGGCGTTGTCCCTCGCGGAAGGTGCGGAGGCGCACGCGGTCGCGGCAAGTAACGCTGCGTCACTCGCGTTGGACGGGGCGCCACCGGTGGGCGTCGTGCACCTCGCGGTGCACGACGCGTTCGGCTCGTACGCGCCGCGCGCCATCGCCGAGGCGATCGTGCAGCTTGCCGGGCGCCTCGGCGCGACGGCCGTCGTCGGCCCTGGGACCGAGCGCGGGAACGAGGTGCTCGCTCACGTCGCGGCGCTGCTCGACCTGCCGCTCGCGGCCAACTGCGTCTCGGTCGCCGGCGCGGACGTCACGCGGGTGCGGTGGGGCGGAAGCCTCCTCGAGGAGGCACGCGTCGACGCGCCGACGCTGCTGCTCACGGTGCAGCCTCACGCGGTCGCGTCCCAGGCCGCGGCGGGAGACGTCCCAAGCGTCGAGGCGTTCACGCCGACGCTGTCCGAAGGCGCGCTCGCGCTTCGCGTCGTCGAGCGCGTCGGCTCGTCGAGCGGCGGGATCTCGCTCGGCGACGCCAAAGTCGTGGTATCGGGCGGTCGGGGCGCCGGCTCGGAGCAGGGATTCGCGCCGATCGAGGAGCTCGCAGGTCTGCTCGGCGCCGCGGTCGGGTGCTCGCGCGCCGTGACGATGGCCGGCTGGCGCCCGCATACCGACCAGGTCGGCCAGACGGGGACGAAGATCGCACCCGAGATCTACATCGCCTGCGGCATCTCCGGCGCCACGCAGCACATGGCGGGCTGCAAGGGCGCGAAGCGGATCCTCGCGATCAACGCCGATCGTGAGGCGCCGATCCTGCAGAGCGCCGACTACGCCGTGATCGGCGACCTGCACGAGGTCGTGCCGGCGATCTCGGCCGCGATCCGTGCGGCTCGGTAATGGTGTCCGACTTCAGTCGGACACCTGCCGCCTTCGGGAGCGCTCCGAGCTTCGGAAGGTGTCCGACTGAAGTCGGACACCGGTCTCGGTGCCGGATCGTATGAGCACCGTCGCGTCCGGGCTCGCGCTGTTCGCTGCGCTCGCGGTCGCGACGGCGCTCTTCACCAGGCGGGCGCACCTCCTCTACCGGATCGTCCGCCTCGGGAAGCCGACCGACCGCTCGGGTGATCTCGGGCGGCGCACGAAGGCCGAGGCAACCGTCGTGCTCGGTCAGCGAAAGCTGCTCCAGCGCATCGTTCCCGGACTCGTTCACGCGTTCGTCTTCTGGGGGTTCATCGTTCTCGCCCCGACGATCGTGATGGCACTCCTCGGAGCGGTCGACTCGGAGTGGACGCTCCCGTGGCTCGGGCATCAAGGCTGGTACTTCCTCCTCGTCGACCTGTTCTGCGTGCTCGTGCTCGTCGGAGTCGTTTCGGCCTTCCTGATCCGCAAGGTGCAGCGGCCGGCGCGGTTCGAGGGAAGCCACCTGCGCGAGGCAGACCTGATCCTCGGGCTGATCGCCCTCATCGTGACGACGCTGCTTCTCTGGCACGCGTCGCAGATCGCGCTCGGGCTGAACGAGTGGCCCGCCGGCTGGTCACCGGTGTCGAACGCGCTGTCGGGCCTCTTCGGCGACGGAGACACGACCGAGGCGCTCGAGCGCGTCTTCGTCTGGCTCCACGTGCTCACGATCCTCGGGTTCCTCGTCTACCTCCCGTACTCGAAGCACCTCCACATCGCGACCGCGGGGATCAACGTCTGGTTCGGCCGGACGCGTGCGCGGGGAAGGCTCGAGCCGCTCGATTTCGAGGTGGAGGACGAGGCTGCGCTCCGGCTCGGCTCGGGATCGCTCGTCGACATGACGTGGAAGCAGATGCTCGACACGGTGTCCTGCACCGAGTGCGGCCGTTGCCAGGACGTCTGCCCCGCGTGGGCGACCGGCAAGGATCTGTCGCCGAAGCTGCTGATCATGGGCCTCCGCGATCGTCTGTTCGAGGAAGGGCCGGCGGTGCTCGGTGGGGGAGAGGCCACTGCGCTCGTCCCTGGCGCGGTCACCGACGAGGTCGTGTGGGACTGCGTCACCTGCGGCGCGTGCGTGCACGAGTGCCCGGTCTCGATCGAGCACGTCGACCACATCGTCGATCTCCGCCGGCATCTCGTGATGTCCGAGTCGCGCTTTCCCGCCGAGGCGGGAACGATGCTGCGCGACGTCGGCCGCTCCTCGAACCCGTGGGGCAAGGCACAGTCGGAGCGCGCAGCGTGGGCCGACGGCCTCGACGTGCGCGTGCTCGAGCCCGGCGACCCGGCGCCCGAGATTCTCTACTGGGTCGGTTGCGCTGCGTCCTTCGACGAGCGTGCCCGCGCGACCGCGCGCGCGACTGCGACGCTGCTTCTGCGGGCGGGGCTCGACGTCGCGATCCTCGGGCCGCGCGAGTCTTGCACGGGTGATCCCGCGCGACGCATGGGCGACGAGTTCACCTTCCAGGAACAGGCACGGCAGAACGTGGGCACACTCGGAGACGCCGGCGTGACGCGGATCGTCACGAGCTGCCCGCACTGCTTCAACACGCTCGGCAACGAGTACGGCGACTTCGGCGGCGACTACGAGGTCGTCCACCACACGGAGCTCCTCGCCGAGCTGCTCGCCGACGGGCGGCTGGAGGCGCCGGCCGGAGAGGAGGCGATCACCTACCACGACTCGTGCTACCTCGCCCGCCACAACGACGTCCTCGCCGCACCGCGCGAGATCGTCTCCCGCATCGGACGCCCGCTCGAGATGGCACGAAGCGGGAAGCGGACATTCTGCTGCGGCGCCGGCGGCGCGCACATGTGGATGGAGGAACGCGGCTCGGCGATCAACGAGGAGCGCGCGCGCGAGGCGGTCGCGACCGGCGCCGACACGCTCGCGGTGGCGTGCCCGTTCTGCACGATGATGCTCGACGACGGCGTCAAGCAGACGGGTGGCGAGCTTCGCGTCGCCGACGTCGCTGTCCTGCTGGCCGAGTCGCTCGAGCGCGGCTGACCTTGCGTCGAGACGGGCGCTAGGCCCATAATGTGGGACGAGAGTTCCACATCATGAGCCAGGGCACGCAATCCATCGATCGGGCCGCTCAGGTGCTCGTCCACGTCCTCGAGACCGAGGAGCCGCCGACGGTCGGTGGGCTCTCGACGCGCCTCGGGCTTCCGAAGAGCACCGCATCCCGCCTTGTCGGCGCACTCGAGCGGCAGGGGCTCATCCGGCGCGATGGCGGCGGCGGACAGCTCGTGCCCGGAGCGGTTCTGCAGCGGTACGCCCGTCGCGAGACGGGTGACGCCGAGCTGGTCGAGCGCGCCTCGGAGGCGCTCGACCGGCTCGCGCAGGCGAGCGGCGAGACGATCAACGTCGGCGTGCCGTCGCTCGGCGCCGTCCAGCTCCTCGGCCAGCGCGACAGCCGGCACTTCCTCGGCTCGCCGAACTGGGTCGGCCGCCGTGTCCCCGCGCACGGCTCGGCGCTCGGCAAGGTGTTCTACGCGTATGGCGTCCTGCCCGTCCCGTCCGGGCCGCTCGAGTCGCTCGCTCCGCACACGGCTCCCACCGCCGACGAGCTCGGGCTCGACGAGGTTCTCGCGAAGGGTTACGCGGTCGCCGTCGAGGAGCTCGAGCCCGGCCTCTGGGCGGTGGCGTCCGCCGTGCGCGACGGGTCGGGCGCCGTTGTCGCCGCGCTCAGCGTCTCCGGCCCGACGGTCAGGCTCCGGCGGGGGCTGCTCGCACGTCTCGGACGCCTCCTCGTCGCAGAGGGGCGATCGCTCTCCGCCCAGCTTGGCTACGACGACAGAAAGCGAGGTGTCGCATGACCCAACCGAAGGTTGGCAAATGAGCAGCGAAGAGATCGTTCTGGAGTCGCTGCCGGACGACGAGCTCGTGAAGCAGATGCACGACGACCTCTACGACGGCCTCGCCGACGAGATCGTCCGCGGCACCGAGATCCTGCTCGAGCGCGGCTGGAGCGCGGAGAAGACGCTGAGCGAGGCGCTCGTCGAGGGCATGCGGATCGTCGGCATCGACTTCCGCGACGGCATCCTCTTCGTCCCCGAGGTGCTCCTCGCCGCCAACGCGATGAAGGCGGGGATGGAGGTGCTGCGGCCGCTCCTCTCCGAGTCGAGCGCCGACCGGATGGGCAAGGTCGTGATCGGCACCGTCAAGGGCGACATCCACGACATCGGCAAGAACCTCGTCGCGATGATGCTCGAGGGCGCCGGCTTCGAGGTGATCGACCTCGGGATCAACAACCCCGTCGAGGACTACCTCGCCGCGCTCGAGGAGCACAAGCCGGAGATCCTCGGCATGTCCGCACTGCTCACGACGACGATGCCGTACATGAAGGTCGTGGTCGACACGATGGTCGAGAGGGGGATCCGCGACGACTACATCGTCCTCGTCGGCGGCGCTCCGCTCAACGAGGAGTTCGGCAAGGCGGTCGGCGCCGACGCGTACTGCCGCGACGCGGCCGTCGCGGCCGAGACGGCGCAGGCGCTGGTGCTCGCCCGCCGCGCGGCGGTCGCCGCGTCGTGACGGCCGCGCGGCTCCTCGACGACGAAGTCGCCTACCCGGGCAGGGGCTCCGAGGCGCGCGTTCTCGTCCTCGCCTGTGGCGCGATCGCGCGCGAGGTGCTCGCCGTGATCGAGCTCAACGGCTGGACGCACGTCGACCTCCGCTGCCTCCCCGCCAAGCTCCACTCGCGGCCGGAGCGGATCCCGGCGGCGGTCGACGCGAAGCTCACGGAGCTTGCGGGCCTCTACGAGCGCGTCTTCGTTGCCTACGCCGACTGCGGCACGGGCGGCGCGCTCGATCCCGTATTGGAGAAACATGGGGTCGAACGGCTTCCGGGCGCGCACTGCTACGGCTTCCTCGCCGGGAACGACGCCTGGGATGCGATGCACGAGGACGAGCCGGCGACGTTCTACCTGACCGACTTCCTTGCCCGTCACTTCGAGGCGCTGGTCGTGCGCGGCCTCGGGCTCGATCGGCATCCGCAGCTCCTGCCGATGATGTTCGGCAACTACCGCAGGCTCGTCTACCTCGCGCAGACCGACGACGTCGCCCTCGACGGCCGGGCGGAGGACGCCGCCGCCTATCTCGGGCTCGCGTACGAGCGGCGACGAACTGGGTACGGCGACCTCCGGCCGTCGCTCGAGCGCTTTGTCGCGGAGCCCGCGCATGCCTGAGCTGACGGTCATCTGGTGGCGGGACATCCCGGCTCAGGTGACGGCGAAGGAGGGACGCACGCGCGCCGCCCGCGAGCTGGCACCGCGCTTCCAGGAAGCGATCGACGCGGCCGCGATGCGTGCCGGGCTGATCGGCACGGACGCGTATCTCGAGGAATGGCGCCGCGAGCCGCGCTCCTGCGGCGACGACCTCGAGTCCGAGGTCGCCCAGGAGATCGAACGGCTCGATGCGGTGTACACCGACGACGTGCTCGAGCGCCTCGTGCGCGACAACGGAAAGGAGACCGGGTGACCGAGACGCTGCTGTCGTCGCCGACGAAGGAGGTCGTGATCGGCTTCGACCGCCCGTTCGTCGTGATCGGTGAGCGAATCAATCCCACCGGCCGGAAGGCGCTCGCGGCGGAGATGGCCGCAGGGAACTTCGACACCGTCGTCGCGGACGCGCTCGCCCAGGTGGAGGCGGGCGCGCAGATGCTCGACGTCAACGCCGGCATTCCCCTCGCCGACGAGCCCGGGATCCTCGCCCACACGGTCGAGCTCGTCCAGTCGATCACCGACGTCCCGCTCTCGATCGACTCGTCGATCGTCGAGGCGCTCGAGGCCGGGCTGTCCGTCTACCGCGGCAAGGCGCTCGTGAACTCGGTCACCGGCGAGGACGAGCAGATGGAGCGCGTGCTCCCGCTGGTGGCGCGGCACGGCGCGGCCGTCGTCGCGATCACGAACGACGAGACCGGGATCAGCGAGGACCCCGACGTCCGCTTCGAGGTCGCGCGGAAGATCGTCTCGCGCGCCGAGGATCACGGCATCTCTCGCGAGGACGTCGTCGTCGACCCCCTCGTGATGCCGATCGGTGCGATGGGCACCGCGGGACGCCAGGTCTTCCGCCTCCTCGGGCGGCTTCGCGACGAGCTGCGTGTCAACTCGACGTGCGGCGCCTCGAACGTCAGCTTCGGGCTGCCGAACCGGACCGGCCTCAACGCGGCGTTCCTCCCGATGGCGATCGCCTCCGGGTTGACCTCGGCGATCACGAGCCCCCTCCATGCCGAGATGCTCCAGGCTGTGAAGGCCGCGGACGTGCTGATGGGAAACGACGAGCACTGCACGTCGTGGATCGCGCGCAACGGGGACGGCGCGGCCACGGCGACCGCGGGCCGGCGCGGGGGACGGGCTGCGCGGAGGGCGACGGCGGAGGCGTGAGCGACGACGCGCGTGTCGTCTTCCTGCCCTCGGGACGCCGCGGGACGGTGTCGCGCGGGACGACGGTGCTCGACGCCGCACGGCGGCTCGGGGTCGACCTCGACTCGACCTGCGGCGGCCGCGGGATCTGCGGGCGCTGCCAGGTGAGCGTCGCCGAGGGCGAGCACGCGAAGCACGGAATCGCCTGCACGAGCGAGGCGCTGACACCGGAGACGGAGACGGAGCGGCTCTACGCGGCCGACCGCGGCCTCGCGGCGGGCAGACGCCTCGGCTGCACCGCGCTCGTCGCAGAGGACGTCGTGATCGACGTGCCGCCGGAGAGCCAGGTCTACCGGCAGGTCGTGCGGAAGGAGGCGGACGCGCGCGAGGTCGCGGTCGACCCCGTGATGCGTCTCTACACGGTCGAGGTCGAGGAGCCGCAGCTCGGCTCGACGCGCAGCGACGCCGCGCGCGTGCTGGACGCCCTCGCCCGCGAATGGAACCTGCATGATCTCCAAATAGATCTACATGTGTTGCGAGAACTCCAACATGCTCTGAGAACGAGACGCCCGGGAAGCGCGAGTACCGTGTCACTCGAGCTCTGGCACGTGACGGTGGCCGTGCACGACGCGTCGGTGGTGACGGCCGTGTGGCCGGGCTTCCACGACACGGCGTACGGGATCGCATTCGACGTCGGCTCGACCACCGTCGCCGGCCATCTCTGCGACCTCCGAACGGGCGAGGTCGTGGGCTCGGCCGGCGAGATGAACCCGCAGATCCGCTTCGGCGAGGACCTGATGAGCCGCGTCTCGTACGTGATGCTCAACCCCGGCTCCGTGAAGGAGCTGACGCGTGCCGTCCGTGGGTGCCTCGCGAAGCTGACCGCGGAGCTCTGCCGCGATGCGGAAGTCGAGCGCACGGACGTGCTCGAGGTGACCGTTGTCGGCAACCCCGTGATGCACCACCTTCTCCTGGGGATCGACCCGACCGAGCTCGGCGGCGCGCCGTTCGCGCTCGCGGTGGACGACGCGCTGCGGATCTCCGCATCCGAGCTCGGGCTGCCGGTCAACCCCGGGGCGCGCGCGTATGTCCTGCCCTGCATCGCGGGTCACGTCGGCGCGGATACCGCCGGGGTGATCCTCGCGGAGGCGCCGCACCTCGCCGATGAGGTCACGCTCCTCGTCGACGTCGGCACGAACGCGGAGATCGTGCTCGGAAACCGCGAGCGACTGCTTGCGGCGTCGAGCCCGACCGGGCCGGCGTTCGAGGGAGCACAGATCAGCTGCGGACAGCGCGCCGCGCCCGGGGCAATCGAGCGGGTGCGCATCGACCCGGAGACGCTCGAGCCACGCGTCAAGGCGATCGGCTGCGACGACTGGTCGGACGAGCCCGGCTTTGCCGGAACCCGGGTCACAGGCGTGTGTGGATCGGGCATCGTCGAGGTCGTCGCCGAGCTCCTGCTTGCGGGGATCCTCACGGCCGACGGGACGATCGACGGCTCGCTCGCGGCTCGCTCGGCCCGGGTCGTCCCCGACGGGCGGACGTTCTCGTACGTCCTCTGGACGGGCGAGCCCGAGCTTCGGATCACGCAGAACGACGTCCGGCAGATCCAGCTCGCGAAGGCGGCGCTCCACGCGGGCTGCCGCCTGCTGATGGAGCGCTACGGGATCGAGCGCGTGGACCGGGTGCGGCTCGCGGGGGCGTTCGGCGCGCACATCGACCCGGTGCGCGCGCTCGTCCTCGGGCTCGTGCCGGACTGCGACCCGTCCGGCGTGACGTCGGCGGGCAATGCTGCCGGCACCGGCGCCCGGATCGCGCTGCTGAACCGCGCCGCACGCGAGGAGATCGAGCGCGTCGTGCGCGACGTCGAGAAGGTGGAGACTGCGGTCGAGCCGCGCTTCCAGGAGCACTTCGTCCACGCGATGGCGATCCCGCACGAAACCGACCCGTACGAGCGACTGGCGCGGAGCGTCCCGCTCCCCGCCCGGAGGACAGCACCGACCGCGCGGCGTCCGAGGCGCCGTCCCGCAGAGGCAGGGAGGAAGTCCACATGACCGAGACACGAAGAAGGAGCGGCGGCCGCGCCGCACGGCAGGCGGCGCGCATGCATGCCCACGTCGAGCGCGTCCCGTTCCTCACCCGCACGCTCGCACCCTTCGAGGTGCTCTCCGAGGAGGGGCTCGCGACGCTCGAGGAGAACGCCGAGCGGATTCTCTCCGAGGTCGGGATCGAGTTCCACGACGCCCCGGACGCGCTCGAGCGCTTCGCCGGTGCAGGCGCCGATGTGCAGGGCGAACGGGTGCGGTTCCCGCCCGGGCTCTGTCGCTCTCTCGTGCAGGCGACGGCCCCGTCGCAGTTCACGCAGGTGGCGCGCAACCGATCGAACGACGTCGTCTTCGGCGGGCAGGGGACGATCTTCGCGCCGGCGTACGGCTCGCCGTTCGTCCGCGACCTCGACGGCGGCCGCCGCTACGGCACGATCGAGGACTTCCGCAACTTCGTGAAGCTCGCCTACGCCTCGCCGTGGCTCCACCACTCGGGCGGCACCGTCTGCGAGCCGGTCGACGTGCCGGTCAACAAGCGTCACTTCGACATGGTCTACGCGCACCTGCGCTACTCGGACAAGCCGTTCATGGGCTCGGTCACGCGCCCCGAGCGCGCCCGGGACACCGTCGACATGGCGCGGATCGTCTTCGGTCGCGACTTCGTCGACGAGCACACGGTCGTCTTCAGCCTGATCAACGCCAACTCGCCGCTCGTGTGGGACGCGACGATGCTCGGCGCGGCGCAGGCGTACGCCGAGGCGAACCAGGCCGTGATGATGACGCCGTTCATCCTCGCCGGCGCGATGAGCCCGTCGACCGTGGCCGCGACGTGCGCGCAGACCCTTGCCGAGTCGCTCGCGGGCATGGCGTACGTCCAGCTCGTCCGCCCCGGCGCGCCCGTCGTGCTCGGCTCGTTCGCGTCGTCGATCTCGATGCAGTCGGGGGCGCCGACGTTCGGCACGCCCGAGCCCGCGCTCGTGCTCTACGTGATGGCGGCGCTCGCGCGGCGACTCGGCGTGCCTTTCCGCTCCGGCGGCGCGCTGACGGGATCGAAGATCGCGGATGCGCAGGCCGCCTACGAGTCCGCGAACACGATGCAGCCGACAATGCTCGGCGGCGTCAACTTCGTGCTCCATGCGGCAGGGTGGCTCGAGGGCGGCCTGTCGATGGGCTACGAGAAGTTCGTGCTCGACGCCGACCAGCTCGGCATGTGGCACGCGTTCGCACCCGGCGTCGACCTCTCCGAGAACGGACAGGCGATGGACGCGTTCCTGACGAACGAGCCGGGAAAGCACTTCCTCGGTCACCCGCACACGCTCGCGAACTTCGAGTCGGCGTTCTACCGCTCGCCCGTCGCCGACAACTCGAGCTTCGAGCAGTGGGAGAGCGAGGGCGCGAAGGACGCCGCGGCCCGCGCGAACGCGCTCTGGAAGCGGACGCTCGCCGAGTACGAGGCGCCTCCGATCGACGACGCGGTCGACCAGGAGCTCCGCGAGTGGGTCGAGCGGCGGAAGGCGTCGTTCCCCGACGCGAGCGAGTGATGGAGACCACGGCCTCGAGCCCCACGACGCGCGCCACCGAGCTCCTGCAGCGGCCCCGCTACGAGGTGATCCCGCTCGATGGCGTCGAGGAGCAGGTGCTGGCCCACGTTCCTCGGGAGGTCACCGTGACCGTCACCGTGTCTCCGACCAAGGGCCTCGAGCCGACGCTGGCGCTCGCGGGCGCGCTCGCGGGACACGGCTACTCCGTGGTGCCGCATCTCTCGGCCCGGCTGGTCTCCGGCGCGGGGGAGGTAGCGGAGATCGCGGAGCGGCTTCGCGGCGACGGCGTCGGCGACGTCTTCGTCGTCGCCGGTGACGCCGAGGTCCCGAGCGGGAGCCTTCACGGCGCGATCGACCTGCTCGAGGCACTCGAAGAGCTGGGGCGCCCGTTCGCCGAGGTCGGGATCACCGGCTACCCCGAGAGCCATCCCCTCATCGACGACGCAACGACGATCGCCGCCATGTTCGAGAAGGCGCGCCATGCGACGTACATCGTGAGCCAGGTCTGCTTCGATCCGGCCGTCACCGCGCAGTGGATCGAAGCCGTCTGGGCGCGCGGAACGCGGCTGCCGATCCACGTCGGCATTCCCGGGGCGGTTTCGCGCGCCAAGCTCCTCCGTGTCTCGACGCGCATCGGGATCGGCGACTCGATGCGCTTCCTCCGCAAGAACGGGAGCTTCGCCGGACGCTTCTTCCGCGGGTTCGACCCCGACCGGCTGATCGAGGGGCTCGGCGAGGTGCTCGCCGGCGAGAAGGTCGGGGGCTTTCACGTGTTCACGTTCAACGACCTCGAGGACACCGAGGCGTGGCGGCAGCGGCGCCTCGTGCCGACGGCGTGAAGACGTACGACGTCGTGATCGTCGGCGGCGGCTCGGCGGGCTGCGTGCTCGCGAACCGGCTCTCCGCCGATCTCTCCACACAGGTGCTCGTCCTCGAGGCGGGCCGGCCGGATTCGTGGTGGGACGTCTACGTGCACATGCCTGCCGCGCTCTCGTTCCCGATCGGCAACCGCCGCTACGACTGGGGCTACGAGTCGGAGCCCGAGCCGTTCATGAACGGCCGGCGGATCTATCACGCTCGCGGGAAGCTGCTCGGCGGCTCGTCGTCGATCAACGGAATGATCTTCCAACGCGGGAACCCGATGGACTTCGAGCGGTGGGCCGGGCGGCCCGGCCTCGAGAACTGGGATTACGCGCATTGCCTGCCGTACTTCAAGCGGATGGAGACCTGCGTCGCGGGGGCGGACGAGTGGCGCGGGGGAGAGGGGCCGCTCGTCGTCGAGCGCGGTCCCGCCTCGAGCCCGCTCTTCCGCGCGTTCTTCGAGGCGGTGCAGCAGGCGGGATACGAGCTGACGTCCGACGTCAACGGCGAGCGGCAGGAGGGCTTCGCTCCGTTCGACCGGAACATCCACCGCGGCCGGCGTCTCAGCGCCGCGCGGGCGTATCTGCATCCGGTTCTGCGGCGGCCGAATCTCGACGTCCGCTGCCGCGCGCTGGTCACGCGCGTCGTCTTCGAGGGCACGCGGGCGGTCGGGGTCGAGGTCGTCCACCGCGGCAAGACCGAGGTCATCCGGGCGGGCGAGGTAATCCTCTGCGGCGGCGCCATCAACTCGCCGCAGCTGCTCCAGCTCTCGGGTGTCGGGAACGCGGACGAGCTCCGCGGAGTCGGCGTCGACGTCGTCCACGACCTGGCGGGCGTCGGCGAGAACCTGCAGGACCACCTCGAGGTCTACGTCCAGCACGCCTCGACCCGACCGGTCTCGGTGGCACCGGCGATGAAGTGGCGCAACCGGCCCTGGGTCGGGTTCCGCTGGCTCGTCTTCCGATCTGGCCCCGGCGCGACGAATCACTTCGAGGGTGGAGGCTTCGTCCGTTCGAACGACGAGGTGACGCACCCGAACCTGATGTTCCACTTTCTCCCGCTCGCCATCCGCTACGACGGCACGCAGCCCGCGGGCGGTCACGGCTACCAGGTGCACGTCGGCCCGATGTTCTCCGACGCCCTCGGGTCGGTGAAGATCACGTCGACCGACCCTCGCTCGAAGCCCGCGCTGCGGTTCAACTACCTCTCGACCGAGCAGGACCGCAGCGAGTGGCCCGAGGCGATTCGCTGCGCGCGGTCCATCCTGGGGCAGCCCGCCTTCGCGCCCTTCGACGGCGGCGAGGTCTCGCCCGGGCCCGCAGTCGGGACGGACGGGGAGATCCTCGACTGGGTCGCGCGGGACGCCGAAACGGCTCTCCACCCGTCCTGCTCGTGCCGCATGGGAGTCGACGAGCTGTCGGTCGTCGACCCGGCGACGATGCGCGTCCACGGGTTGGAGGGCCTGCGGGTCGTGGACGCGTCGGTCATGCCGTCGATCACGAACGCGAATCTCTACGCGCCGACGATGATGCTGGCCGAGAAGGCGGCCGATCTCGTGCTCGGCGCGACTCCGCTGGAGCCGTCCCTCGCGACGTGGTACCGCCACGAGCCGACCCACTCGGCAGCGCGCGCGTGACGACACCGGAGTGGGAGGAGCGCGTCGCGACAGCCTGGGCGACGTTCGACGGGCGGACCGACGACGAGAACCGGGCGCTGATCGAGGAGCTCGCCGCAGAGCTTCCGGCGGACAGCGCCGTCGCGAGCTTCGAGCGCGCCTGCGTCCTCGACTCGACGGCCCGGTCCGACCTCGCAGTCCCGCTCTACCGGGAGGCGCTCGCACGCGGCCTGCCCGTCGCGCGCCGACGCCGCGCGGTGATCCAGCTCGCCAGCTCGCTGCGGAACGTCGGTGGGGCGGCCGAGAGCGTGGAGCTGCTCACGGCAGAGCTCGAATCCGGGTCGGACGAGCTGGACGACGCGGTGCGAGCGTTCCTCGCGCTCGCGCTCGTGGACGTCGGCCGCGAGCGGGAGGCCGTGTCGCACGCGCTCACCGCGCTCGCTCGGCATCTGCCGCGCTACCAGCGCTCGCTCGCCGCGTATGCGCAGCAGCTCGCCCCGGACAGCCGCTAGCCGGTTGCGATCAGCGCGACGCCCGCGACGACGAGGGCAGCGCCGGAAAGACGCCCGGGGCCGACTCGCTCGCCCGCGAGCGGCGCGGCGAGGAAGGCGGCGATGAGCACGCTCGTCTCGCGGACCGATGCGACGGCCGCCGCGGACGCTCTCACGAGCGCGGCGAGCACGAGCGCATAGGCGACGAACGAGAGGATCCCCGCGGCGGCCGGGAGCGGGCGCGCAGCCGTCCGGACACGGGCCGTGCCGTGCTCGGTGAGGAGGAGGAACCCGACGTAGCCGATGGTTGCCGGGATCATCCCGAGCTCGAGGTACACGACGGGTGACGCGTGCTCGATGCCGTGCTTGTCGACGAGCGTGTAGGCCGCGATGCACGAGGCGACGGCCACGCCGAAGGCGGCGCCGACGCCGCGGCCGTCGGCGTGGCCGCTCCCGATGCCACGGACGAGCATTACGCCGAGCCCGACCAGGCAGACACCGGCGGCCTGGCCCGCGCTCGCTCCCGTCCCGAGCATCGTGACGCCCACGAGCAGCACGAGCACGGGCGCCAGGCCACGGGCGATCGGGTAGACGACCGAGACGTCCGCGTGGCGGTACGCCGTCGCGAGCGCGGCGAAGTAGATGAGCTGGAGCATCGACGTCACCGCGATGAACGGCCAGACCCTCGGGTCCGCGTCGAACCGCCAGATCGCGAGCGGCGCGAAGAGCACGACCGCCGTGACGAGCGCGATCGCCGTTGCCGCCTCCGGGTCGCGCTCCCGGCCGAGGATGAGATTCCAGAGGGCGTGGAGGAATGCCGAGCCGAGCGCGAGGACGAAGGCATCCAGCGGCATCGCACGACCCTAGACCGTCCGGCGGCCCCGTCGAGCGTCAGCGTCTGCCCGGCTCCGACCGCCTTTCTCGCGCCGTCCTTGTGCCAGAATGGGCAACCGGTGTCAGACACCGATCGCTGTCAAGGGGAAGCCGTGCCGAGTGGGTGCCGATCGCTCCACAGCCCCGGAGTCCCAGCATGAATGCGGCGTTCGTCGGGTGCTCCACCTCCGAGTGCCGAAGACCTCTCGATCGCGTTGCCCACGTTTGGCGTTTGGCTGTGTGCCCGCGTGGCTGTTGATCGATCGGGACAGAGTTGGCACATCGTGCGCTTGACAGAGATCGGTGTCTGACACCGATCTGTGTCGATCGCGCGCGTTGCCGAGAGAGCGGCCGCTCAGGCGGCGACTAGGCTGCCGCGGATGCAGCCCGCCCGCGCGCTCGTGTTCGACTTCAACGGGACGCTGTCGCACGACGAGCCCGTGCTGTTCGCGATCTACTCCGAGCTCTTCGCCGAGCACGGGCGGCCGCTGACCGAGGACGACTACTTCGGCACGCTCGCCGGAAACACCGAGGAGGCGATCATCGGCGGCTGGCTCGGCGTGGACGGCGACGAGCTCGCCGCCCTCGTCGAGGATCGCATCGACCGCTACGTTCGCCGCGCTGACGGCTCGACCATCCCGGACCAGCTCCGCGCGGCGGTGAGACACGCCGCCGCGCGCGTCCCCGTGGCCGTCGTGTCCGGGGCGTACCGGCGCGAGATCGAGCCGGTGCTGGAGTTCGCCGGGCTCGCCGAGTGCGTCACGGTGCTCGTCGCGGCGGACGACGTCACGCGCGGCAAGCCCGACCCCGAGGGCTACGTCCGCGCGCTCGCCGCGCTCGGCGACGGCCTGGCGCCCCCGGATGTCGTTGCTTTCGAGGACACCGAGGCCGGAGTCGCATCCGCGCGCGGCGCGGGCCTCCGCTGCCTCGCGGTGCGCGGAACGCACCCGGACGAGCGGCTCGTAGCAGCCGACGGCATCGTCGACGCGATCGGCGTCGACCTCGTCCGCTCGCTCGTCGGATGACCTGGGTGATCGCCCACCGCGGTGCGTCGGTGGACGAGCGGGAGAACACCCTGCCTGCGTTCGAGCGGGCGATCGCCGTGGGCGCGGACTTCGTCGAGCTCGACGTCCAGGTCTCGGCCGACGGCGCGCTCGTCGTCTTCCACGACGTCGACCTCGACCGGCTGACAGCGCTCAAGGGGCCGCTGCGCAGGCGATCGCTCGCGGAGCTTCGCGAGCACGCGATCCCGACGCTCGAGGACGTCCTCGAGCTGACCCGCGGACGGATCGGCGTGATGGCCGAGCTCAAGTCCCCGCATCTCTACCGCCGTCACGACGTCGCGGGCCGAACAGCAGCGCTTCTCGGCCGCAACGACGTCGTGCTCTCCTTCTCGCGGAGGGCGCTCCTCGACGCGAAGCGGGGCAGGCCGGATCTCCGCGTGCTCCAGCATGTGGGGCTCGGCGTCTCGATCCGCGCCGCGTCGTCCTACGCGTGGGGGGCCGGGTTCTGGGACCCTCGCGTGACGGGCCGCGGGCTGGCGAAGGCGCGAAAGCTCGGGCTCGCGACGACGGTCTACACCGTGAACGACGCAGACCGGATACGGAAGCTCGCGGCCCTCGGCGTGGACGGGGTCTTTACGGATTGTCCGGATCGAGCACGGGCGGCAATGCGTCCTCGGTGAGGGCCAGCAGCCGGGGGCTCGACGAAGGGAAGCTTGCAACGACGCGCGTCCCGACCGCGAGCGGAGCCGCCCGGGAGGTGGACAGATCGGCGACGAGGTTCCGATCCCCGTCCTCGACGCGCACGCGCGTCACTGCGCCGAGAAAGATCTTCGAGACGACGTCGCCGGTGAGCCCGCCCTCGGGCGGTGCGCCGTCGGCCACGGCCACGTCGACGGTCTCCGGCCGCAGGAGGCAGAGCACGCGCTCGCCCCGCGGCAGTCCCCGGGCCGCGTCGACCGGGAGCCGCAGCCCGTCGTAATCGATTGCCCCGTCGTCCGCGACTGTCGCGGTCAGCCGGTTCATGGTGCCGATGAACTCCGCCACGAACGGGGTCGCGGGGCTGCCGTACATCTCCGCGGGCGAGCCGATCTGCTCGATCTTGCCGTTCCACATCACGGCGACGCGGTCGGAGATCGAGAGAGCCTCCTCCTGGTCGTGCGTCACGTACAGCGTCGTGATCCCGAGCTCGAGCTGGATGCGCCGGATCTCCTCGCGGAGCTGCACGCGCACCTTCGCGTCGAGGGCGGAGAGCGGCTCGTCGAGAAGCAGCACCTTTGGCTCGATGGCGAGCGCGCGAGCGAGCGCGACGCGTTGCTGCATGCCGCCCGAAAGCTGGTGGGGATAGCGCTTGGTCGCGTGACCGAGCCCGACGAGCTCGAGCAGCTCGCCGACTCTCGCCTTGCGATCGGCCTTCGCCTGTCGGCGGATCCGCAGGCCGTACTCGACGTTCTGCTCGGCGGTCATGTTCGGGAACAGGCTGTACGCCTGGAAGACCATTCCCATGTCGCGCTTGTTGGGCGGCGTCCGCGTGATGTCCTTGCCGTCGACGACGATGCGGCCGGAGTCGGGCTGGTCGAACCCAGCGACGAGGCGCAGCGCCGTCGTCTTGCCGCACCCGCTCGGCCCGAGCAGGGAGACGAACTCTCCGGTCTCCAACGCGAGGTCGATCCCCTGCAGCGCGATCACCGGGCCGAAGGCGCGGTAGAGCTCCCGGAGCTCGACGTGCGGCATCAGCGGCCGATCCCGACGCGCACCGTGCGCTGGCCGCCGCGGCGTCCCACGAGGAGGATCGACAACATCGCAGCCCACGTGATACCGAAGCTCATCAGAGTCGCCGCGGCCGCCGGGTAGGCCTGCGACTCGTTGATGTACTGGAGGTACGTCGGGAAGGTGTGGAAGGCCGAGAGGCTCGCGATCGTGAACTCGCCCATGACGATGGCGAGCGTGAGGAACGCGCCGCTCAGGGCCGCGACGCGGATGTTCGGAAGGATCACGCGCGTCAGGGTCGTCCGCCAGGAGGCGCCGAGGTTCCGCGACGCCTCGGTGAGCGTGTGCACGTCGATCGACCGGAACCCGGCGTCGAGCGAGAAGTAGATGTAGGGGAACGCGAGGATCACGTAGGCGCCGACGAGGAACAGATCGGGCTTGCCGAGGAACCAGAATGGCGCGTGGAGCGTGTCCTTGTAGAACTTGAGCAGGCCGACGACGAGGATGATCGGCGGCACGACGAAGGGCACGAGGGCGAGAAAGCCGACGACGGGACGGAGGCGCGGCAGCTTCAGGTGGACCCAGTAGATCGTCGGCACGAAGAGGAGCAGCCCGATCACGATCGTCTCGAGCGCGAGCCTGAACGAGATCTTGATCGTCGACCAGAACTGCGGGTCGTGCAGGATCACACCGTAGGCGGAGAGGCTGCAGCACTTCCCCGTCTGCGCGTCCTTGAGGCTGAAGAGCAGCGTCGCGATCAGCGGCACGAGGAAGTAGATCGCGCCGAGCACGAGCCAGACCACGGCCGACGCCGCGATCTGCGGCCGGCGCAGCCTCATCTCGCCCACCGTGACGCCCGCCGCTGGAGCGGGATGTAGAAGATCATCATCGCCGCGAGGACGACGAACATGCCGAGCGCGAGCGCCTGTCCCTCGTTCGGGTTCGCGAGGACGTTCCCGGAGAGGTCGTTGCCGATCAGGATCGGCACGAGCGGCAGCCCCGTCCCGCTCGTCAGCGAGTAGGCGGTCGCATAGGCGGCGAACGAGTTCCCGAAGAGGAGGATCACGGCGCCGAGGATCGAGGGCATCAGCACCGGCATCCCGATGTGGCGCCAGTACTGCCACCGGCTCGCGCCGAGGTTCGACGACGCCTCGCTCCACTCGGCGCGCAGGCCGTCGATCGCCGGCGCGATGACGAGGAACATGAGCGGGATCTGGAAGTAGAGGTAGACGAGCTCGACGCCGCGGCGCGACCAGATGGCGAAGCCGTGCTGGTAGATGTTCACGCCGAAGAGGTCCTGGATCAGCTGGGTGACGATCCCGATCGTCCCGAGCGTGGCGATGAAGGCGAAGGCGAGCGGGATGCCGCCGAAGTTCGCCGCGACGCCCGAGAACGTGCCGTACGCGGAGCGGATCCAGTTCGGCGTGCCCTTGCGGAGCGCCGCGTAGGCGATCAACAGCCCGAAGAGACCGCCGAGGAGGGCGGTCGTCAGGCTGATCCGGATGCTCTCGACGAATGCATCGCGGATGTTCGGCGTGTGGATGATCGAGCTGACGTTGTCGAGGGTGTAACCGCCGCCCGTGGTCTTGAAGGCGCCGATCATCACGGTCGCGGCCGGAAGGATCAGGAACATCGAGGCGTAGGCGAAGAAGGGCACGACGCCGAGCCAGGCGAACGAGAATCTCCGGCCGGGCGCTGGGCCCGGCCGGAGGACGTTCTCGGTTGCGGCTTGAGTTGCCAGGGAGCTAGCTCGAGCCGAGCTTGGCGGGCCACTCCGTGTTGATGACCACCTTCGCCTTCGCCTGCTGGCCGAGGCTCGCGAACTTCGCTCCCTTGGCGTTGAGCCAGCTGGCGGGCAGCGCCTTCGTCACGGACTTCGGGATCGCCTTGCGCGCGACGAGGTCGGCGAAGCGGGCGGGATGCGCGTGGCCCTTCAGGTACAGGATCTGGCCCTGGTCGGAGTAGATGAACTCCTGCCACAGTCGGGCGGCCCACGGGTGTGGCGCCGTCGCGTTGACCGCCTGGCAGTAGTAGCCGGCGTACTGGCCGTCGCTCGGGATGACGACCTTCCAGGCCGACTGCGGGAACTCCTTCACGTACGCGAAGTTGTTGTAGTCCCAGTCGATCGAGATCGGCGTCTGGCCGGACGCAACCGTCTGCGGGGTCGTCTGCACCGGGATGAAGTTGCCGGCCGACCGGGCCTTCGCGAACCAGTCGACGCCCGGGCCGACGTTCGCGAGCGAGCCACCGTTCGCGAGCGCTGCGGCGAACACGCCCGCGATCGCAGAGCCGGACGTGAGCGGGCTCCCGTTCAAAGCCACCTGGTTCTTGTAGATCGGCTTCAGCAGATCGGCGAACGACTTCGGCGGCGTCTTCACGAGGTTCGCGTTGTAGCCGATCGTGATCGAGCCGTAGTAGTCGCCCGTCCAGAGGCCGCGCGTGTCCTTCATCGCACGCGGGACGGACGCGTAGTTCGAGACGTAGTACCTGGCGTACAGGCCTGCGACGGTGCCCGCGACCGCGAACGTCGGGTTCACGTCGACGACGTCCGGCGCACGAGGGTCACCCTTGAGCGAGACGATCGCCTGGTTCTCCTCCGACGACGAGCCGTTCGGGTTGTCGCTCGTAATCTTGATGCCGTACTTCTTCGAGAAGGTGGAGATGATCTCGCCGTAGTTCGCCCAGTCGGGCGGCAGCGCGATCACGTTCAGCTTCCCTTCTTTCTTCGCCGCCGCGACCAGGGCTGCCAGGTTCTTCTTCGTCCCGCGGACGGGCGGGTCAGCGAGGGCCTGCTGTCGCGCTGCGAGTGCGGCTTCGGGCAGCGCGATGACGGTGAGCCCGGCGGCCCCTACGAGGCCACGCTTCAGCAGCTTGCGCCGGCCGATCTTCTCCTCCTCGAGACGGCGAAGGAACTCGTACTCCTGCTCCTGGAAATCTTCCACGTGCATCTCCCTCGGGTCGTGTGCTCGGCGATCGTACGCCGATCACCGGCGGCCGTCCACTAGGGTCTCGGACCGTGGCGTCGCCGTGGAGAGCGGAGGGAGAGTGGTTGCGCGCCGCGCTCCACGCGCACTCGACGAATTCGGACGGCGAGCTGTCACCGCGCGGGGTCGCGCAGCACTACGGGCGCGCCGGCTATGACGTCGTCGCGCTCACCGACCACTGGCATCGGAGCGAGGCTCCGTCGACCGCCGGCCTGCTCGTCCTGCCCGGTGTCGAGCTGAACAGCCTGTTGCCCGAAGACCGCGACGGGCATGTGCTCGGAATCGGGATCGAGCGGGATCCGGCGGAGCTCGAGGGGGAACGACGCGGCCTCGCGGAGACAGCGGAATGGATCGTCGGGGCAGGCGGCGTGGCGTACCTCGCGCATCCCGTACTGGACCGGCGTGCGACCCGCAGGCTTCGAGCTGCCTGCGTCCGTCACCGGAATCGAGGTCTTCAACGCGGGCTGCGAGCTCGAGGTCGGGCGCGGACTGTCGTCCGTCCACTGGGACGAGCTGCTCCAGGACGGCCGCTCCTGTCCGGCGCTCGTGACCGACGACAGCCACCATCCGGGTTTCGACTCCGACCATGCGTGGACCTGGCTGCGTGCCGAGCGGTCGTCTGCGAGCGTGCTAGAGGCGCTGCGGGAGGGCCGGTTCTACGGCAGCACCGGGCCGGTGATCCACGACGTGGAGGCGGCCGGCGGCGAGGTCGTCGTGCACTGCACGCCGTCGCGCTCGGTGACGCTGCTCACGGGCAAGACGAGCGGCACCGCGGTCAACGCCGGCCGCCTTGGCTACCGGTACGGCGCGGAGATCCTCGACACGACGGCCGACGGGCTGATCGTCGCGGCGCGCCTCGACCGGCCGGAGACGGCACCGTTCGCGCGCGTCGAGGTCGTCGACGGATACGGCCGCAAGGCGTGGACGAACCCGCTCTGAACCGGGCGGCGGCCCGCGAGGCGCTCGCCCGGACGCCGTTCGACCTGCTCGTGATCGGCGGCGGCGTGATCGGCGCCGCGACCGCCGCGCACGCGGCGCGCGAAGGGCTCTCCGTCGCGCTCCTCGATGCCGGCGACTTCGGCTCCGGGACGTCGAGCGCATCCTCGAAGCTGATCCACGGCGGCTTGCGCTACCTCCGGCTCGGTGACGTCCGGCTCGTCCGCGAGGCGCACCACGAGCGGCGCACGCTGACCGGCCCCGTGGCGCCGCACCTCGTGCACCGGCTGCCGTTCCTGCTGCCGCTCTACCGGGGCGGCCCCTTCCGGCCCGCATTCGTGCAGAGCGGGATCCTGCTCTACTCGACGCTCGCGCTCTCGCGCCTCAACTGGCTCGTGCAGCCGGACCGCGCAGGACGCCTCGTCCCCGAGCTCCGTCGCGACGGCCTTCGCTCCTGCGCGCTCTACGCCGACGCGTGGACGAACGACGCGCGGCTCTGCCTCGAGAACGTCGCCGAGGCCGCGGCGCACGGCGCCACGGTGCTGAACCGGGCGGAGGTCGTCTCGCTGTCGTTCGACCGCGGACAGGTGGCAGGCGCCGAGGTCTGCGTCGACGGCGAGCCGGTCGAGGTGCGCGCACGGGTGGTCGTCAACGCCGCAGGCCCGTGGGTCGACCACGTGCGGCGCCTCGAGGATCCGCGGGCAGGGACATCCGTCCGCCTGAGCAAGGGCGCACACGTGCTCGTCCCGGGCGGCGAGGACTGGACGGCAGCGCTCACCGTGCCGCAGGACGATGTGCGCGTGACCTTCGCAGTGCCCTGGTACGGCCTCCTGCTGCTCGGCACGACCGACTCGGACTTCGAGGGTGACCCGGCGGACGTCGCGGTCGAGGAGGCTGACATCGTCCAGGTCCTCGGCGAGGCCGCAACCGCTCTTCCTTCGTCGATGCTCGGTCGCGACAGCGTGCGGGCCGCATTCGCCGGGCTGCGCGTGCTGCCGCTCGGGGACGGCGCAACGGCGAACGCTCGGCGCGAGACGGTGTTCTCCATCGGCAGCGGCGGGATGCTCAGCGTGGCCGGTGGGAAGCTGACGACGTACCGGAAGATCGCGCTCGACGCTCTCGAGCGCGTGCGCGAGCCGCTCGGCCTGCGACACGTCGACCGGCGTCCGTTTCCGCTCCCCGGTGCCCGTGGAGCCGCCCCGGAGCTCGCGGTCGAGGTCGATCCCGACGTCGAGGCGCACCTGCGGCATCTCTACGGCAGCCGCGCCGCCCGCGTCGTCGCGCCTGCGGTGGGCGAGCCCTCGCTCCTCGAGCGGATCCATCCCGACGGGCCGGACATCGTCGCGCAGGCCCGGTTCGCGGTGACCGAGGAGTGGGCGACGACCGCGGACGACGTCCTGCGCCGGCGCACGACGGTCGCGCTCCGCGGCCTCGCGAACGCGGACGCCGTGCGCCGGGTCGAGCGGTTCCTCTAGCTGGCGTCGGCGACGGCGAGGACGGCCTTGACGATGCCGTCGTAGCCGGTGCAGCGGCAGAGGTTGCCGGACAGCGCGATGCGCACCTCGTCGGCCGACGGCGCCGGGGTCTCCTCGAGCAGCACCGTCGCCGAGATCAGCATCCCGGGCGTGCAGAAGCCGCACTGGACGCCGCCGTGCTCGAGGAAGGCGGTCTGGAGCGGGCTCAGCTCGTCCCCCCTTGCGAGGCCCTCGACCGTCGTCACGTCGCTGCCTTCGGCCTGGAGCGCGAGGTACGAGCAGCTGTTCACGGGCTTCCCGTCGAGGAGCATCATGCAGGCGCCGCACTCCGAGTCGTCGCAGCCCTCCTTGGCGCCGGTCAGGCCGACGGCGTCGCGGACGGCCGCCAGGAGGCTCGTCCCGGGCTCGAGCTCGACGGGGTAGCGACACGCCGTTGACGGAGAGCGTCGCCTCGACCTTCACGGGCGGGCTCCGCTCGCGGGTATCGGGACGGCCGTGCCGCGCGCCCGCGCGACGTGCGGTCTCCACCGCGCGGCGCGCGATCACCTCGGCCATCGCGCGGCGGTAGCGCTCGGAGGCGCGGACGTCGGAGATGGGGGCGGAGGCTGCGGCGGCCGCGCGGGCCGCTGCCGCGAGCGACTCGTCGTCCGCCTCGCCGCCTGCGAGCGCGGCCTCGGCGTCCGGGACGCGGCGAATCGTCGGGGCGAGCGCAGTGATCGCCACGCGGGCGTCCTGCACGCGTCCGTCCTCGAGGTGGACGACGGCCGTCGCGCCGACCACGGCGATCTCCATCTGGCGGCGGTACTCGAGCCGGACGTACGCGCTGCCCGTTCCGGGCGCAGGGGCGGGAACGTCGACCGAGACGAGCAGCTCGTCCGCGTTGGCCGCCGTCGTACCGGGACCGGTGAAGAGCCCCTCGACGGAGACAGTGCGCGTGCCCTCGACGGAGCGCAGGGTCGCCGAAGCCTCGAGGCAGATCAGCGGACCGCCCGTCTCCATCGCCGGGGAGGCGTTCATCACGTTGCCGCCGATCGTTCCCTGCGCGCGCGTCGCGTGCGAGCCGACGATCGCGCTCGCGTCGGCGAGGGCGGTGAACCGCTCGCGGATCGCAGGGTGCGCCGCGATCTCGGCGTGCGTGACGAGCGCGCCGAGGCGGAGGCCGTCGGCCGTCTCGTCGATCGCGTGGAGCTCGGAGACACGGTGGATGGCGACCAGCGCGTCCGGGAGCGACGCCTTGCCCTGCCGCGCCCCGACGACGAGGTCGGTGCCGCCGGCGACGGCCTTTGCGCCCCGGGCGAGCGCGGCGAGTGCCTCCTCGACCGTGGTCGCGGTCGCGAAGCTCGTCACGCCTGCCCGGCCTCCCAGACGCGCTCCGGGGTCATGGGGAGCTGGGTGACGCGCTTGCCGATCACCTTGGCGATCGCGTTCGCAACCGCGCCTGCCGTGGGAACGCACGGCGGCTCGCCGACGCCCTTCGAGCCCTTCGGCCCGGCGTTCGGCGTATCGGTCTCGATCCAGTCGATCACGATCTCCGGCGCGTCGGAGGCGGTGACGAGCTTGTAGTCGAGAAGGTGCGGGTTCCGCTGCCGACCGAGGTCGTCGAGCTGCGTCCCCTCGGTGAGCGCCTGCCCGATGCCCATCACGACCCCGCCGTAGACCTGGCCGTCGGCGCCGATGCGGTTCAGGATCCGCCCGCAGTCGTGAACCGCGGCGACGCGCAGCACCCGCACGACGCCGGTGTCGCGGTCGACCTTGACGTGCGCCGCGTGGGCGATCAGCTGCGGCGCGTGGAAGGACTCGAGGCCGAGGCGTCCGACGCAGCCCTCGGCAGGAGCCGCCGGCGGCGAGTCGGGAACCTCACCGGCGCCCTTCCCGTGGAATGTCCCGCGGGCCGCCAGGCGCGCGATCTTCACCGACTTCTCGGGCGACCCCTTCACGCGGACGGCGCCGCCGACCAGCTCGAGGTCGGCGGGCGCCGCCTCCAGCCTGTCGGATGCCGCAGCGAGCAGCTGCTCGCGCACCTCGGCCGCGGCTGCGAGCACGGCCCGGCCGCTGTTGAACGTCGTCTGCGAGCCGCATGAGCCGTTGTCCCAGGGTGCGGCGTCCGTGTCCTGGTAGAGGAGCGAGAAGTCCTCGGGCCGCATGCCGAGCTCCTCGGCGACGTACCGGGGCAGCGCCATCACCGCGCCGGTGCCGTTCTCCTGCGCGCCCGTGACGATGGTTCCCGTGCCGTCCTCGTTGAGCTTGACGTACGCGCCGGCCTTCGCCGGGAAGCACGGCCACCAGCCGCACGCGACGCCGATCGCCTCGTCGTCGGGCAGCGCGTCGGAGGGGCCGATCAGCTCGACGGCGCGTTCGAGCGTCTCCTTCATCGAGATCCGCTCGAGCACCTGCCCGGTCACCGTCACGGAGCCCTCCTCGATCAGCGTCCGGCGGCGCAGCTCGACGGCGTCGAGCTCGAGCGCCTCCGCCAGCTCGTCCATGTGCTGCTCGAGCGCCCAGCAGACCTGCGGCGCGGTTGGGGCGCGGATCGACGAGGAAGGCTGGTTGTTCGAGTAGACGAGCGAGGACTCGACGTCCGCCGTCTCGAGCACGTACGGGCCGAGTGCGTGCATCGCCGCCATCTGGGCGAAGAAGCCGCCCTCGCCGCAGTAGGCGCCGGCGTCGAGCACGAGCCGCGCGCGCCGGGCGAGCAGCGTGCCGTCGCGCCGCGCCCCCGTCGTGAGCTCGATCACCATTCCCTCGCGACGGTGCCCGACTGCGAAGAACTCCTCCTGGCGGGAGAAGACGAGCTTCACCGGCCGCCGTGCGGCGCGCGCGAGCGCGGCGACGTGCGCCTCGAAGTGGAAGTCGCACTTGGCTCCGAAACCGCCGCCGAGGAGCGGCACGATGACGCGGACGTGGGATTCGGGCATACCGAGCGTGTACGCGACCCCAGCGCGTGCGACGTATGGCACCTGGGTCGACGACCAGACGGTCAGCCGCTCGCCCTCCCACTGCGCCACGACCGCGCGCGGCTCGATCGGAACGCCCTGCGTCGGGTCGGTGAGGTAGCGGCCGCTGACCACGACGTCGGCCGCCTCGAGCGCCGCGTCCACGTCGCCCTTCACGATCGTGGAGAAGCCGAGGACGTTGTCGTGGCGGCCGAGCGCTCCGGCGCCGTCGTAGGACTCCCAGTCCGGGTGCACGAGCGGCGCGTCGCCGTCGAGTGCGGCCGCGAAGTCGGTCACCACCTCGAGCGGCTCGAAGTCGATCTCGACGAGTGCGGCTGCGGCACGCGCGATCTCGGTCGTGGTCGCGGCGATCCCCGCGACGATGTCGCCCTCGAAGCGGACGGTGTCGCGTGCGAAGAGCCGACGGTCCTTCACCATCCCGCCGTAGAGGAGGTCGGGGACATCCTCGTGCGTCACGACGGCGATCACGCCCGTGAGTGCACGCGCCTTCGCGGTGTCGATCCTCGTGATCCGTGCGTGTGGATGGTCGGCGTAGCGGAACGCCGCGTGGAGCTGGCCCGTCAGGGTGAGGTCGGCCGTGTACCGGCCCGAGCCCGTCACCTTCTCCTGCCCGTCGGGGCGGACGAAGCTCGCGGCAAGCTCCTCGACGGCGGTCACGGGGCTATCCAACCACGCCAGGCCCGCCCGCGGGAGGGCGCTACAGTCAAGCGCCGTGACCCCGTCGTACAAGCTCGTCTGGTTCGTGCCCGCATCGCACCTCCAGGCAACGCGCGATGCGGTGTTCGTCGCAGGTGCGGGCTGGATCGGTGACTACTCGCGGTGCTCCTGGGCGACGCTTGGGGAGGGATCGTTCTTCGGCGGCGAGGGGACGCAGCCGGCCCTTGGCGCGGCGGGCCGCGAGGAGACCGTGGCCGAGTATCGCGTCGAGACGGTCGTCCCTCCGGAGAAGCTGACCGCAGTCGTCGCTGCCCTGCGCCGCGCGCATCCCTACGAGGAGCCTGCGTTCGACGTGTACGAGCGCGTCGAGGCATGAAAGCGCGGCTCTGGACGGACGGCGGCGCGCGCGGGAACCCCGGTCCGGCTGCGTTCGCCTACGTCCTCGAGGCCGAGGACGGGACGGTGCTCGACGCGCGCGGCGAGGCGATCGGCGTCGCGACGAACAACGTCGCCGAGTACTCCGCGCTCGTCGCCGGGCTCGGACGGGCGGTCGAGGCAGGCGTCCGCGAGCTCGAGGTGCGCTCCGACTCGGAGCTGATGGTGAAGCAGATGCGCGGGGAGTACCGGGTCAAGAACCGCGATCTCCAGTCGCTGTTCCTCGATGCGTCGCGCGCGGCGCGCGAGATCGGACGCGTGACGTACACGCACGTCCGCCGGGAGCACAACGAGCTCGCCGACCGGCTCGTGAACGAGGCGCTCGACGCGGTCTGACGACCGCTAGCGGCGCGTCCCCTTGACGAGCAGGTAGGGACGGTCGAGCACCACCTCGCCGTCCTGTTCCGCGCTCTCGTCGAAGAGGGCGACGAGGTCGTCGCGGAACGCGGCTGCGCGCTCGGGCTCGAGCATCCTGAGCAGCGTCACGATCGGTCCGAAGGACGAGCTGAACTCGTCCCACATCGACTGGCCCGACTCGGCCCGCCACGGCGTGTTGAGTGACTCGATCTCGAGCTCGAAGTTCGGGCCGAGAAGCGCTTCGCAGTAGGCGGCGTCCCCCCACTGCGTCGGCGCTCCCGCACCTTCGACCGGCGGCGGCGAGTACGAGGCGATCACGCGGAAGAAGTCCCCGATCCGGCCCTCGGTCGTCCACGCCGTGAGAACGAGCCGGCCGCCGGATGCGCAGACGCGGGCCAGCTCCTCGGCGGTGCGCGCGTGGTCGGGAGCGAAGATCGCGCCGACGGACGACGAGACGACGTCGAAGCTCCCGTCGTCGAACGGCAGGCTCTCGACGTCGCCGACCTCGAACGGGATCTCGAGGCCACGCTCGGCCGCCTGTCGCTTCGCCGTCTCGACGAGCGCCGGGGACAGGTCACAGCCCCTGACCGACGCGCCGGTGGCCGCGGCGAGGAACGCGAGCTCTCCGGTGCCGCAGCCGACGTCGAGCCAGGCGTCAGTCTCGTCGGCGTCGGCTGCGGCGACGATCGCCTCGTGCATCTCGGCGAGACTCGGTGCGATCACCTCGAACGGGCCTGCGCCCCACATCGTCGCGTGCCGCTGCTTCAACTCCTCGAACGCCATCGCCGCCTCCGCTCCACGCTCGTTTGAACCCCGAAGGAGTGTCTCACAGCTTCGCCGGGCGATGGGCGTAGGGTTTTCCGTACCCGCGAAAGTGGTGACGGCCGCTCCCACCTTCGAAAGGCGCCGTCGTAGGCTCCGCCGATGCCGCTCGCGCTCCAGCTCCTGACCCGCCCCGTCCGCGTCGCCGGCCTCGTGCTGCTCGCCGGCGCCGTCGCCCTCCTCGGAGGGGCGCTCGCGCTCGGCGCGCACCCGCTCGCGCTGTCGCTGGCGCCGGCAGTGCTCGTCGCGACAGGACTGGTGGCCGGTGCCCTCGCGCCGCTCTACGGCCGGGGCGCCGCGGTCGGGCTGTGGACAGCGCGGGCGGGAATCGCGGTTGGCGCCGTCGCGCTCGTGCTGCCCGACAGCCGGCCGACGGCCGCCCTCCGCGTCGTCGCCGCGTTGTCAGCGCTCGCGGGCCTGCGCCTCGTCGCCCGGGGCGTGAGGCGGGCGGGCGATCTCCCCGCGTGGTCGTCGCTCGCCGTCGGCGTCGGCATCGCGGCGACGCTGCTCGCCCCGGGCCTCGGCGGCGCCGCCGTCCTTGGTCTCGCCTGGCTCGCCGTCGCCGCCGCGATCCGCGTCACCTACCTGGCGCCGACGGCTGTCGCGCCGCAGCGCGTCTGACAGGCCGAGGGTCGCTCAGGTAGAGGTGCCAGAGGATCCGCGCGGCCGTGGCCCGGTTCGGTCGCCACGCCTCGCCGATCGCCTCCAGCTCATCGGGCGACGGCCGTGCCTCGAGCCCGCGTGCCCGGCGGGCGCCCTCCTGGAGCGCGATGTCGCCGACGGGCCACGTGTCGGGCCGCCGCAGAGCGGAGAGGAGGTAGACCTCGGCCGTCCACGGCCCGATCCCCGGCAAGGTCACGAGCGCGGCCCGCGCCGCCTCGTCGTCGAGCGACGCCACGACGTCGAGATCGAACGACCCGTCCTCGATCGCGGACGAGAGCACGCGCACGTAGCGCGCCTTCTGGCGGCTGAAGCCGTCGGCCCGGAGCTCGGCGTCGGTCGAGGCGAGGATCCCGGTAGTCGAGAGCCCGCCGAGTCGCGTCTCGAGGCGGTCGTACGCGGCGCGCGCCGATGCCAGCGAGACCTGCTGCTCGAGGATCAGCAGGACGAGCGTCTCGAGGCCCGGTTCGCGCGCCCAGAACTCCGGCACGCCATGGAGCTCCACGATCGCCGCGAGATCGGGATCGGCCTCGCAGAGCTGGGCGGCGGCCGCCGCGAACGTCGTCTCGTCGAGCATCCCTCGACCGTACACAGCGCGCCTCCAGCGAATCTCCAGCAGCCGCGCGCACCGTGCATCCAGGGCCCGGCACGGTGCCGCGCCAGAAAAGAGGGAGGAAGCATGAAGCGGCAGATCATCTGGCTCGCGGTCATCGTCCTGACGGCCGCAGCGGCGCTGGCGGCAACGGGAGCGGCGTCGGCCGGGGGGGCGACGCAGGTCGACGGGATCCAGACTCTGGTCTCGGTCGGCGACCCGTACGACCCGGCCGACGACGTGTACCGGATGGACGGCTACGGCGGTGGCCGGCCGGCGCTGATCGGCCTCTGGTACACGAGGAGCTTCGTGTACGGCGTGCTCACGCCGTCAGGGGTCGTCACCGCGACAGGCACCGAGGAGTTCGAGGGGTGCCTCGACGCGAACGGCGACCGCACCTGCGGCGTGACCGAGCCGGCCGGCACGCTCTCGTTCAGCTTCGAGTTCTCGGGCAAGTTCGACCTGCTGACGTTCGCGGAACAGCATGGCCGCTGCCATCACCCGATCACGGGCGGCACCGGTGACTTCGAGGGGGCGACAGGCGTGCTCCACTTCAAGGACGACCCCGTGGCGGGGTGCGCGTACTACTCCGGACACCTCTCGCTGGGGGGCTGAGCGCGTCGAAACGGGCGGTCGGGCGCGCCCGACCGCCTGCGTTGCGTCGAAGGTGGCGATCGTGCACTCTGCAACGACCACGCGGGAGGGCCGATGGCGGTAGGCAGAGGAATCGCGGCGGGTGACCTGGTCGCCGGGTACCAGGTCGGCGCACTCGCCGGGCGCGGCGGCATGGGCGAGGTGTACCGGGCGCTCGACCTGCGGCTCGAGCGCCCGGTCGCGCTCAAGCTGCTGAGCGAGCGGCTCTCCGACGACGAGGGCTTCCGCGACCGGTTGCTCCGCGAGTCGCGCCTCGCGGCGAGCCTCGACCACCCGAACGTCGTGCCCATCTACGAGGCGGGCGAGGCCGACGGCCGGCTGTTCATCGCGATGCGGTACGTCGACGGCACCGACCTCAAGGCTCTTCTCAGGCGGGAGGGGGCGCTGGCGCCGGAGCGGGCCGTCGCAATCGCTGCGCAGATCGCGGACGCGCTCGACGCGGCGCACGGGAAGGGGCTCGTGCACCGGGACGTGAAGCCGTCCAACATCCTGCTCGACCAGCAGGGAGGCCGCGAGCACGCGTACCTGGCCGACTTCGGCCTCACGCAGAGCGTGAGCGACGCCGGCCCGACCGACGGCCAGCTGATGGGGACAGTCGACTACGTCGCGCCCGAGCAGATCCGCGGCGAGCAGGTGGACGGCCGCGCCGACGTATACGCCCTCGGCTGCCTGCTCTTCGAGACGCTGACCGGGACGCTGCCGTTCAGCGGTGCGTCGGACGTGGCGGTCGTCTACGCCCACCTCGAACAGGAGCCGCCGCGTGCGAGCGAGCGGCGACCCGGCATCCCGCCCGCGCTCGACGACGTGCTCGCGCGGGCGATGGCAAAGGATCTCGGCGACCGGCAGCCGAGCTGTCGCGCGCTCGTGATCGAGACACGAACGGCGCTCGGGCTCGTCCGCCCCGAACCGGTCACCCGGCGTCGCATCGCGCTTGTGGCGATCGCCGCCGCGGCGCTCGCCGCCGCCGCGGCGGCGGCCGTCGTCTTCGCCACCCGTGGCGACACCCCCGGCCCGGCGGTCGCGGGAGGATCGCTCGTCCGCATCGACCCGGCGACGAACAGCGTGACGGCGTCCTACGCCGTCTCGGCGACCCCAGGCGCCGTCACGACTGCGCGGAACCGCGTGTGGGTCGGTGACTTCAGGGACGGCTCGCTGTGGCGTCTCGACCCGGTGCGCGGCGACCTGCAGCGGTTCACGACGACGGGCGAGCCGCGCGACCTCACAAGCCTTGGCGAGTCCGTCTACGTCGCGGGGGACGGCGAGACGATCGTCGACGGCACCGTGACGCGGTACGACGCGCTGACGGGGACGCGCGAGGCTGCGGTGCCCGTGCTCGCGTGCTCGGTGGCGGCGGGCGAGGGCGTGCTGTGGGCCGCGGGCTGCCCGTACATCGACCGCCTCACGACGGGCCCGGGCGACATCCGTGTCGTCGCGGTCCGGCGCGTCCCGTTCCAGCAACCGCAGTCGGCCGAGACGACCCGCTTTGCCATGCACGACATGGCGGTCGGGGAGGGCTCGCTCTGGATCGTCGGCGATCCCGTCGATCGTCGCGTCTTTCGCGTCGACGAACGGAGCGGCGCGATCCGCAACATCACGCTGTTGCCGTTCGCCCCGCGGTCGATCGCCGCCGGAGAGGGCGGGGTCTGGGTGACGGGTCCTGTGGACGACGTCGTCGCTCGGCTCGACCCGAGGGACGGCAGCCGTCGCGAGATGATCCACGTCGGACGCGGTGCGAGCGGCGTCGCCGCCGGCGCGGGGGCCGTGTGGGTCGCGAGCGCGCTCGACCACGAGGTCTCGCGCGTCGATCCGGCGACGGGGAAGATCGTCGCCAGGATCCCGATCGACGGCTCTCCGCGCGAGATCACGGTCGGTGCGGGTGGCGTCTGGGTGACGGCCGATGCCCAGTAGCCGCGCGCTGCTCGCCGTCGCCGTCGCCGTGCTCGCCACTGCCGCGACCGGCTGCGGCTCGGATGAGCAGGTCGTCAGGATCGGCGTGCTCGCCGACTGCCAGGGGGCGCTGCGCGGCTTCGAGGACGCCCAGTTCGCCGGTGCGGAGCTCCCGTTTCTCCGCCGCGGGGCCGATCTCGTCGGCACCAGCCCCAGCGGTGGCGTCAGCTCGATCGAGGTGGACGGCCGCCGTGTCGAGCTCGTCCGGGGCTGCCAGGAGACGGGCGAGCACACGGTATACATCGAGGAGGCACGCCGGCTGCTCGAGAACGAGCACGTGGACGTGGTCGTCGGCGGCTCCTCGGTGGTTTCCCGTGACCTGGCGCACCGGTACCCGAGGGCCGTCTTCGTGAGCACCTTCTGGGACGAACAGGAGATCACCTTGCGGCGGCCCGCCGCGAACCTGTTCCGCTTCTCCCCTGACTATGCGCAGCGGGAGGCGGGCCTCGGCGCGTACGCGTACCACCAGCTCGGCTGGCGGCGGGCAGCGATCGTCGCCGGGGACCAGACCGCGGGATGGGGCGGCGCCGCGGCTTTCACCGCGGAGTTCTGTGCGCTGGGGGGCAAGATCGTCGCGACGGCGTACCGCTCGCCGTACACGGGCACCCCGGACACGGTCGCGCGCGCGCTCGCCGCGCGGCCCGACGGCGTCGCCACGTTCCTCAACTTCCTCGACGACCCCGCGAGGATCCTCAGCTCGCTGGCGTCGAGGCTCGGCGACGCGAGACGTCTGCTGGTCTGGAGCACGAATCTCGAGGATGCGGCGCTCCTCGGGACGCTCGGTGGGAAGCTCGACGGTGTTGTCGGCACCACCTGGCTGCCCGCCTCGCCGGCGTCTTCCGTGCTGCGCGACTACCGGCGGGGTTGGCGCGCCGCGTTCCCCGGTCTCCCGGCTCCACTCGCCGACCAGTCGGCGGTGATCGGCTACTACAACTCGGTTGAGGCGACCCTCACCGCGCTGGAGCGCGTCCACTCGACGGATGTAGGGGCGGGGCTGTCCGCGGAGCTCCGGCGCCTCCGCCTCGACCTTCCTGACGGATCGGTGTCCCTCGACCGGAACCGACAGGCGGTCCGCGACGGCTATCTCTCGAGGGTGGTCGTCGCCGGCGGCAAGCCGGCCCTCGAGCCCGTCCGGGTCGTGCATCGCGTCGACCAGAGCTTCGCGGGCCTGCTCTCGTCGGCGCCGCCGCCCGGGCCTGGAACGCAGCCGTGCAGGCGTGCGCTGCCTCCCGCCTGGGCGCGGTAGGAGCGAGGGCTTTCGTCCGCGAGCGTCAGCCCGCAATCGTCCAGGTGAATCGCGTCTCGGTGCCCCGCGGGGCGAGGCCGCCGGGCCGGACACCGCGGCGTACGAGCACGGTGGGGGCCGACGCTTGCGTCGCGAGCGCCGTCCGAGTGCGGCCGAGCCCGTCCCGCCTCCAGCGGTCCGTGAGGCCGACGACCACCACACGGGCGTCGCCCGCGGCCTCGACGAGTGCCTCGGGATCGGGATCGACGAGCACCGGCTCGGCCGGCACGCCGAGCGCACGCTGCACGGCGATGGACGCATGTGCGAGCAGCCTGCTCGCATCGCGTCCGTCCGGGCTCGTCGCGCCGGCGAGGCGGAGCGTCGCGCCGTGGCTCCGCGCGAGCCAGGCGCCCAGCTCGACCGCCGCCCAGTCGTGCTCCGCGCCGGCGAACGGCACGACGACGGCCCCGGGGCCGGGCACGCCGCCGACCACGACGCCGACGTCGCACGGCGACTGGTCGAGGAGAGCGAGCAGACGGGCGTCCTCGAGCAGGCCGTCAGGAGCGTCCACGAGCAGGAGGTCGACATCGTGCTCCCGTGCGAGCCGCGCCATGTCCGCGCCGGGGGCGACCGAGGTGAACACGGCTGCTCTCGCCTCGATTCCGTCGTCCACGAGCGTGGCGCGGACGTCGTTGACCACGGTGCTGGCCGCGCTCAGCTCGCCGGGGGTGGGGACGGTGGTAAGGAGCAGGAGCTCGCGCCAGGGCTCCGCGGCGAGCGGAGCGGCGAGGGCCGCCAGCGGGGCGGCGGCGTTCGGCGTGAGGGCCGCAACGAGTACGCAGCGCAGGGGCTTGGAGGCCGGTTCCTCGAAAGCCCGCAGTTCCGGCGCCTGTCGCAGGATCGCGGCGTGCAGCTCGGTCAGCGAGGCGCTCGGCTCGATGCCGAGTTCGTCGACGAGGACCGTGCGGGCCGCGCGGTAGGCGTCGAGCGCGTCCGCCTGGCGGCCGGAGCGGTAGAGCGCCGTCATCAGGAGGCCACGCGGCCGTTCGCGGAGCGGATGCTCGAAGACGAGCTCCTCCAGCTCGCCCACCACGTCGGCGTGTCGCCCGAGCGCCAGGTCGGCCTCGATCCGCCTCTCGAGCGCGAGCACTCGGAGCTCCTCGAGGCGCCCTGCAACGGGGTCGAGCAGCGGCTCCTCCGCGAGGTCGGCGAGCGCGCGACCGCGCCAGAGGGCGAGGCCCGCCGCGAGGGTCGCGGAGGCCACAGCGGGATCGCCGTCCTCGAGCGCGCGGCTTCCCTGGTGCGCGAGCTCCTCGAAGCGCTGCAGGTCGAGCGCCCCGGGCTGCACCGCGAGCACGTACCCAGCGCCGCGCGTCTCGATCGCCTCCTTTCCCAGGGCCTTGCGGAGCCCGGAGACGTATCCCTGGACGAGGTTCGCCGCCGAGCCAGGGGGGTCGTCGCCCCAGAGCCCGTCGACGACTCGAGACGCGGGCACGAGGGTATTCGGCCGACAGAGGAGCAGTGCGAGCGTGGCGCGTTGCTTCGGCGCGCCGAGGCGTACCGCGCGCCCGTCGACGTCTGCCTCCAGCGGCCCGAGCACGCGGTACTCGACGTGCATCGACCGACCCTACTCCGGTGACCGATTCGTGGCGCGTTGCGGGGCGGGGACCGCTCGGCTACGGTGGTCTTCATGCGCAGGCATCTCGAGCTCTCCCCGTCGACGGACCTCGGCCTCGCGCTCGGCCTTCTGCTCCTTCCCCGGTAGGGGGAGCGAGCGACGCACATACAGCCGCCGTGCTCCGCACACCGCCGGGACCAGTCCGTCTTCGCCGAGGAGAGATGCCATGCCGATGCCCTTCCACCGCTACCACCCCTACGCCACCGTCGACCTGCCCGACCGCACCTGGCCGGACGCCGTGGTCGACCGAGCGCCGACCTGGTGCTCGACCGACCTCCGCGACGGGAACCAGGCGCTCGTCAACCCCATGGACCACGCGCGCAAGCGCCGCTTCTTCGACCTCCTCGTCCGTCTCGGCGTGAAGGAGATCGAGGTTGGGTTCCCCGCCGCGTCGAAGGCCGACTTCGACTTCTGTCGCGTCCTCGTCGAGGACGGCCTCATCCCTTCCGACACGACGATCGCGGTTCTCACGCAGGCGCGCCCCGAGCTGATCGAGCGCACCTACGAGGCGATCGAGGGCGCCGATCGCGCGATCCTGCACCTCTACAACTCGACGTCGGAGACGCAGCGGCGTGTCGTGTTCCGGCTCGACCGCGACGGGATCACCGAGCTCGCGGTCCGCGGCACCGAGCTCTGCAAGGAGCTCGCCGCGCAGACGAGCACGCAGATCGTGTTCCAGTACTCGCCCGAGAGCTTCCACCACACGGAGCTCGAGTACGCGCTCGAGATCTGCGAGGCCGTGGCCGAGGAGTGGGGGCCGACGGCGGCCGAGAAGATGATCGTCAACCTGCCGACGACGGTCGAGGCGTTCCCGCCGAACGTGTACGCGGACCGGATGGAGTGGTTCATCCGGAACTTCTCTCACCGCGACGGCGCGGTCCTCTCGATCCATCCTCACAACGACCGTGGCACGGCCGTTGCCACCGCCGAGCTCGGCCTGATGGCCGGCGCCGAGCGGGTCGAAGGCTGCCTCTTCGGAAACGGCGAGCGAACGGGCAACGTCGACCTCATCACCCTCGCCCTCAACCTGCTGACGCAGGGTGTCGACCCCGGGCTCGACCTGACCGAGCTCGACGCGGCGCGCCGCATCGTCGAGGAGTGCAACGAGCTGCCCGTCCATCCGCGGCACCCCTACGTCGGCGAGCTCGTCTACACGGCGTTCTCCGGCTCGCACCAGGACGCGATCAAGAAGGGCATGGACGCGCAGGAGCGCTCCGGCTCCGACGCCTGGGACGTTCCCTACCTGCCGCTCGACCCGAAGGACGTCGGGCGGGACTACGAGGCGATCATCCGCGTCAACTCGCAGTCGGGAAAGGGCGGCGTCGCCTACCTCATGAGCACCGAGCACCGTCTCGATCTGCCGCGCGGGCTCCAGGTCGACTTCGCGCAGAAGGTGCAGGCCATCACCGACGCGCGCGGCGGCGAGCTCACGCCGGACGAGCTGATGGACGCGTTCACCGAGCATTACCTCGGTGTGACCGAGCCCTTCGCGCTCGTCTCCTACACCCACGAGAGCGGGGAGGAGGGCGACCGGCTCGCGGCCCGGATGCACGACCACGGCGAGGGTGTCGTCGTGACCGGCGAGGGCAACGGCCCGATCGCGGCGCTGGTCCACGCGCTCGAGCAGCGGCTCGGAATCGAGATCGACGTGCGGGAGTACCACGAGCACGCGATGTCGAAGGGCGAGGACGCGACGGCTGCCGCGTACGTCGAGGCGGACGTCGACGACGAGGCGTTCTGGGGCGTCGGCATCCACCCGTCGATCGTCACGGCCTCGCTCCGGGCGATCGTGAACGCCGTGAACCGCGCGTACGCGCTGCGGGCGTCGCGGGAGGGGGCGGTGGCGGCGTTCGACTGACGGCGAGCGTTGCCTCCTCCGCCACGAGTCGTTTGGCGCTGCGACTCCCCGGGTACGCGCTTGCGAGACCGAGGAGGTAAACGCATGGACACGATCTGGTGGGTCGTCATCGCAGTCGCAGTGGCCCTCGTGGTGCTTGCGGTACTGGCGTGGGGCGTCGCCCAGCGACGGCGCAGCGCGGAGCTACGCGAGAGCTTCGGGCCCGAGTACGACCGGACCATCGACTCGACCGACTCGCGGCGGGCGGGCGAGCGCGAGCTCGAAGAGCGGAAGCGGAGTCACGACGAGCTCGACATCCGGCCTCTCTCCGAGGCCGCACGGGCGCGCTTCACGGACGACTGGCAGCGCGCCGAGAGGCGCTTCGTCGACGACCCCGAGCTCGCGGCGCGCGAGGCCGACAGCATCGTGCGCAACGTGCTCGACGAGGAGGGCTACCCGGACGACGACTTCGACGCGCGGTCGGCGGCCGTCTCCGTCGACCACCCGGACGTCGTAGAGCGCTACCGCCACGGCCACGAGATGGTGCACGGCAACGGCGCGCAGGGAGAGGAGCGGACCGAGAACCTCCGCAAGGCGATGGTCGACTTCCGCGCCGTCTTCGAGCAGCTCGTCGAGCCGGTGTCGGAGCCGGACCTCAGCGCGCAGCGCTGAGGCGGAACGATGCGGCGCCCGGCATTCAGCCGGGCCGGGCGCCGCTATAGTTCCGTCTCCGCGGATGTAGCTCAGTTGGCTAGAGCGTCTGCTTGCCATGCAGAAGGTCGAGGGTTCGAGTCCCTTCATCCGCTTAGTTTCGAGCCAGCTGCGGCCTTCGGATCGGTGGCGTGGCCCCGGATATGCCTCAGACGTGGTTTTCTTCTGCTCGAGGAATGCCGCTTTGAGTGATCGCGATCGGTTTCTGGCTTGGGTGAACTCGCGCCTTCGAGACGCCGAAGTCGCTGTTCACGAGGGAGATGCCGGCCCCCGTCGTGAGATCTGGTCGCGAAAGGAGCCCGTGAGCGTCTTGGGAGCTCTGAACAGTGCTACAGGACGTCCGCAGGTTGATGAGCTCTTCACATGGATGGAGGGCACGTTCTCCGGCTGCACGTCGTTCCGACTCGAGATCCTCGCAGCAGAGGTCATTGGCGACATCGCCTACACCGTGGCTTACGAGCACACCGAGGCAATCGTCAACGGCGAGTCCCGCGTCTATTCCCTCCGAGCAACGCAGGTCTACCGGCGCGAGGATGGCGAGTGGAAGGTTGTTCATCGCCACGGAAGTGCGATACCGGAACGCTTGCCATGACTGGCGGTTACGGGCGTCCGAACCGCTGCAGCAATTGAGGTCGGGCAGGTAGCAGGGCAACTGCCCGGGTTTTGCCCTCGAACTCAACGGGGTAATGCAAGATTGCACCGCAGACGCCATCGAAGCCACAACGCGGGAGGACGCAAGTGCTCGCACTCGCCGGAACCGGGTACGGACTCATCGGGATCCTCGTGATCATCCTGTTGATCGTTCTGATCTTCTACTTCTTGCGTCGCGCGTAGCGGGGTCGCCGGCGCTGATGCCCGAAAACGGCGCCGCCGGGTCCGATCCCCGGAACTGGCGCCTCATTGGTCGCGCTCACCGCGACCTCGTCTCAACGGGGATGACTCGGAACGACATCGGAAATTGCTCCCTCGTCTGTCGTTTCGGCGTACCGCCCAGGTAGCCACGAGAGTTCGCGACCTTCCGCAGTGGTCGCGCGCTAACCCGACCGGCGGGCGGCTGCGGTCGTAAACCTGTACACGGCGACCGCCACCAGGGCGACTCCGGCGAGGGAGACAACCGCGAGCCACCCTGCGTTCCACCCGCCGGGATCGTCGGTGGCGAAGAGCCGGCCGGGCGACGTTCCGGCCGCAGGGGCCGGGTACGGCGGCTTGCCAGCGACGGCGTCGGCGAGCAGCCGCGCGTCGTCGGCCGGGACCAGGCGCCACTCGTTCCCATCGGCGAAGCCGAGGAGAGCGTCGTCGTTGCGCCGGACGTAGACAACCTCGTGTGTCGCGCCGCGTAGGTCGACGACCCGGAAAAGGATGTACGGCCGGGCCGGAGGCGGCTCGGCGGGTTGCAGCGCCCCGGGGAGAGTGAGCAGCCCCTGGAGCGTCGCCGTCGACAGGTGTGTGCACCCGTTCGATCCGCATGCCACCGGCGTCGAGACGTCGGCGGCGAGGGCCGTGCCGCTGACGATCGCAACGCCGGCACACATCAGGGCCAGGTGCAACCTCGTCGACCGGGCTCTCGAGTTCATGGCGGAAGTCTGAACGAGGTGAGGAAGCCCATTACTACATATCTCATTATCTTTTGAGACATGTGTATTATGCGCGCGTGCCGCACAACGTGCGTCCCGTCTACGAGGTGAAGGCCGGGCTCTTCCGCGTGCTCGGGCATCCGGCTCGGGTGCGGATCATCGAGCTGCTCCGCGACGGTGAGCGCTCGGTGGGGGCGCTCCAGACCGAGCTCGGGCTCGAGTCCGGGGCGACCTCGCAGCACCTGGCGGCGCTGAGGCGTGTCGGGCTCGTCGAATCGCGGCGCGAGGGGACGAGCGTCTTCTATCGGGCCGCCGACGAGAAGGTCTTCGACCTCCTCGCGGCGGGTCGCGCGCTCGTCGCGCGGCAGCTCGAGGACCAGCAGTCGATGCTTCGCGAGCTCGCAGAGACGTGAGCTTCGCCGCATCCGTGCTGGTCGGCGGCGCCGCGGTCGGTACCGGTGGCCTCCTGACGCTCCTGCGTCGGACGTTCGTCGCCGGCCTCACCGTGCAGGCCGTCGGCTGCGCCCTCCTCGCCGTCGGCGGGATCTGGGCGCTCGTCGCGGACGAGACCGCTGGCAACGCCTTCACGAGCGCTTTCGACTTGCGCATCGGGATCGACGGCCTCTCGGGCCTCTTCCTCGGGATCCTCGGCGCCGTCGGCGTCGCAGCGCTCGTCTTCGCGACGGGCTACCTCGAGCCGTCCGCGAAGGGCCGGACGATCGGCGCTCTCACCGGCCTGTTCGTGCTCGTCCAGGCGCTCGTTCTCGTTGCGCGCGACCCGCTCACGTTCCTTGTCGCCTGGGAGGCGATGACGCTCGTGCCGGCGGCCGTGATTCTCGTCTCCCGCGCCGACGAGCCCGCGCGGCGAAGCGTCTTCTACTACGTCGCGTTGACCCACCTCGCCGGCGCCGGGACATGGGTGGCCATCCTCCTGCTCGCGCGCGAGGGCGCGATCGGCGACCCGAGCGTGATTTCGTCCGGTTCCGGGCTGCAGGTCGCGATTGCGCTGGCGGCGCTCGTCGGGATGGGGGCGAAGGCCGGCGTGATGCCGCTCCACGTCTGGCTGCCGCTGGCTCATCCGATCGCGCCCGCGCACGTCTCGGCGCTGATGAGCGGCGTGATGATCAAGATCGCGATCTACGGGCTCGTCCGCGTGCTCGTCGACTGGCTCGGCGTGCTCCCGGAGTGGCTGGGCCTGTTGGTGCTCGCACTCGGCGTCCTCTCGTCGGTGGCCGGGGTCGTGTACGCGCTGTTCCAGCACGAGCTCAAGCGGCTGCTCGCGTTTCACTCGATCGAGAACATCGGGATCATCGTGCTGGGACTCGGCGCATGCCTCGTGCTCCGCGCCCGGGGGGAGGACGAATGGGCGGCGCTCGCGCTTGCGGCCGCGCTGCTCCACACGGTGAACCACGCGCTGTTCAAGTCGCTGCTCTTCCTCGGCGCGGGATCGTTCGAGAAGGCCGTCGGCTCGCTCGAGCTCGACCGCCTCGGTGGGCTGGTGCGCCGCATGCCGTGGACGGGCGCCGCCTTCCTGGTGGGCGCTGCAGCGATCGCCGGGCTGCCGCCTCTCAACGGCTTCGCGTCCGAGTGGGCGACGCTTCAGTCGTTGCTGCACGTGCCCGCCTTCGGCGGCGTCGGGGCCGGGATCGCGGGGGCACTCGCGCTCGCCGCGCTCGCCGCGACCGCCGCGCTCGCGGCGCTCTGCTTCGTGAAGGTCGCTGGGCTGACGCTGCTCGGCCCGGCACGGCGCGAGGCCGTCTCGCACGCGGAGGAACGTGCGGCGCCGATGGTCTCCGGGATCGTCGCGCTGGCGGGGATGTGCGTAGTGCTCGGGGTCGCGCCTGGCCTCCTGTTCGGGTCGTTGGTGGGCCTCGCGCCCTGGTCGGACGCCGCTCCGACGACGGTCGGCCTCGACCTGCCGGGAACCGGCGTATTGCGCTCCGGTGGGATCGCGCTCGCGCTGGTCGCGTTCGCGGGCGCCCTCTTCCTGCTCCGCGGACGCCGCGTCGCCGCTCCCGTGCCGACGTGGGCCTGTGGACAGCTCGTGGAGCGGCCGCTCGACTGGACGAGCGCGGGTTTCACGAAGCCGCTCCGTCTCGTGCTCGAGGACGTGCTGCGGCCGGAACGCGAGATCGTCGTGCGAGCCGAGGGCGGCGTCGTCCAGGAGGTCTCGTACGAAGGCCGCGTCCCGCACCTCTTCGAGGAACGGCTCTACCGCCCGGTCACGGCCCTGGCGATGGAGGGCGCGCACCACGCGCGGCGAATGCAGAGCGGGCGTCTCGGGACCTACGTCGCGTACCTGCTCGCTCTCGTGCTCGTCGTCCTTGCTGCTGCGAAGCTGGGGATCCTCGGATGACCGGCGCCGAGGCAGCTTCCACCGCCGTCCAGCTCGTCGGCGGCATCGCGCTCGCGCCGCTGCTCGTCGGGCTGGTGCAGCACTGGAAGGCGCGGCTCCAGGGCCGTCGCGGGCCGACGCCGTTTCAGCCGTACCGGGAGTTGCGCCGGCTCTGGGGGAAGAGCACGGTCGACGTCGCCGGCGCCGGCGTCGTCTACCGGCTCGCTCCGTCGGTCACGGCGGCGAGTGTCGCGGTCGCGGTGCTGCTCGTGCCGGTTGCGTCGGCGGCCCCCGATCTGGGCGTCGGCCGCGACGCGCTCGTGCTGGCCGGAGTGCTCGCGCTCGCGCGCTTCGCCGTCGCAATCGCCGCGTGGGAGGTCGCGAACGGGTTTGCGCTGATGGGGGCCAGCCGCGATCTTACGATCGCCGTCTTCGTCGAGGCGGCTCTGGTGCTCGCGCTCGCCGTCGCCGCCCTCGTCTCGGGCACCACCGACCTGGTGCTGATGGTCGCCGGGACGGCCGGGACCGAAGCGTGGGCCGATCCCGCCCTGGCGCTCGCTGCCGTCGCCTTCGCGCTCGTCGTCGTGGCAGAGACGGGACGGCAGCCCGTCGACAACCCCGACACCCACCTCGAGCTGACGATGATCCACGAGGGCCCGCTGCTCGAGTACGCGGGGCGTGACCTCGCGCTGCTCCAGTGGGCCGCGGCTGCCCGCCACTGGCTCGTCCTCGTCCTGGCGGCGCAGGTGTTCCTCCCGCACCCGACCGATCCGTGGCTCCAGCTCGCCGTGCTACCGGTCGTCCTCGTGGCGCTGTGCGGCGCCCTCGCCGTCACCGAGACGCTCGTCGCGAAGATGCGGATCCTGCTCGCGCCGCGACTCCTCGGCGTCGCGGCGCTCCTGGCACTGCTCGGCGTCGTCGTGTGGCTCGTGGAGGCCGCGTGAGCGGGACCCTCGCCTGGGCGGTCGTCGCGCTCGGCCTCGCGGTCGTGGTCGTCCGCCGGCGCTCTGTTGCGGTCGCGCTCGTCACGGCGCAGGCGCTGCTGCTCGGGGGCGTCGCGTTCGCCGAGGCGGAGAACGCGGACGACGCGACTGCCGCGCTGGCGCTCGCCGTCCGCGGCGTCGCGCTCGCCGCGCTCTTCCTCGTCATCGTCTCCCGCACGCGCGAGCCGCGCCCGGTGCGTGCTGGCGTCACCCCGTTCGCCCGGGCCGGCCTCGCGATCGGGCTGGCGCTCGCGCTGACATGGCTCGTGCCGTCGATCGGGCTCGAGTCCGGGCAGTCCGAGCGCGCGATGCTCGCGCTCGTCGCCTTCGGCGCTGCGGTCGTCGCGACTCGCCGGGCGACGCTTCATCAGCTGCTCGGGATCGTGCTGGTCGAGAACGGAATCGTGCTCGGGGCGATAGAGCTACCGGGCGGGGCCTCGCTCGGGATCGAGCTTGGCGTGGCGCTCGACCTGACGCTCATCGCACTGGTCGCGGCCGTCTTCCACGAGCGGATCTTCGCGGAGTTCGGCTCCGGCGACACCGCCGTCCTGGAGAGCCTGCGTGACTAGCCGCGAGACGCTGGCCCTCCTCGCCGTCGGACTCCCCGCCGTCACGGCGCTGGGCGTGATCATCGTGCCGCGACGCGCCGTGCAGGCCGTGGCGCTCGCCGGGCTCGCAGGCTCGGGCGCCGCCGCGATCGCGCTGGCGGTCGTCGCGCTCGCCGACCCGGCGGCGCTCGAGGTGTCCGACTGGGTCGTGATCGACGCCGCCGCCGGGCTCATGGTCGGCGTGATCGGCATCGTCGGGCTCGCCAGCGCGCTCGCCTCGCCGGCGTTCCTCGCCACCACGACGTCGGGCCTGTTCGGTTCCGTGCACGGGACACGTGCCTACTACGCGGGGCTGGCGGCGTTCGTTGCGGTGCTCGTCGCCGTGCCGCTCGCCGGAAACCTCGGCGCCGCGTGGCTGCTCGTCGAGGCGACGACCGCTGCTTCGGCGATCCTCGTCGGCTTCAGCGGCAAGCCGCGCGCGCTCGAGGCAGGCTGGAAGTACCTCCTGCTGACGTCGCTCGGACTCGGCTTCTCGCTGCTCGGGATCGTGCTGCTCGCGTCCGCGACGCCAGGCGGGACGCTCGACCTGCTGTCGTGGCGCTCGCTCGCGGCCGACGTGCCTGCCGGGGATACGACGCTCGTCGCGTTCCTGTTGATCGTCGTCGGGCTGGCGGCGAAGATCGGGTGGGCGCCGGTCCACAACTGGCTGCCCGATGCGCATTCCGAGGCGCCGCCACCCGTCTCGGCGCTGCTCTCTGCCGCCCTGCTGCCCGCCGTCCTGCTCGTCGCGTGGCGTGTCGAGCGGGCGCTGGAGCCCGCCGTCGGCGAGGACACGGGGAGGTCGGTGCTGATCGGGTTCGGGCTCGTCTCGCTGGCAGTCGCGATCCCATTCCTCTGGCGTCCGCTCGCGTGGAAGCGTCTCCTCGCCTACTCGAGCCTCGAGCACATGGGCGTGATCGCGCTCGGCGTCGGCTTCGCGACCCCGCTCGCGCTCGCGGGCGTGGCGGTGCACATCGTCGGCCACGCGGTGGCGAAGGCCCTGGGCTTCTACGCGGCCACCCCGCTGCTCGGGCACGAGCCCCGCGCCGCGGGTCACGCGGTCACGGGGATCGCGCGGACGCAACCCGGGCTCGGAGCGACGATGGGAATCTCGCTCGGCACGCTCGCCGGCCTGCCGCCGTCACCGCTGTTCCTGAGCGAGATCCTCGTGATCGCGGGCGGGTTCCAGGCCGGCCGCTCCTGGGCCGCGGCGGGCACCGCGGTCATGCTCGCGCTCGGCTTCGTCGGGCTCGCCCACGCGCTCGTCGAGACGACTGGAGGCCGCGCACGCCGCCGCGACCGGGAAGTCGCCCCTGGCTTGCGGCCGGTCATGGCGCTCGGCGCGGCGTCCACCGTGATCCTCCTGGCTCTCGCCGCCGCCGCCTTCTGGCTCCCGGACACCGACATCGTCGAGGCGCTGGCGCGGGGTATCGGGTGACCGTCCGCGACGACCGCGGGTACCGAACGGCGCTCGAAGCCGCTCTAACGGACGGCTATCGCGCGGCCGGGCTCCACGCCTCGGCGGGCGGGTCGATCGTGCGGGTCGCGCTGCAGGCGCCCGACGGCGCTCTCCGGCTGGAATCGGCCGCCGTCGAGGACGGGGCCGTTCCCACGATCGTCGACCTCGCGCCGTCGCTCGCCTGGGACGAGCGCGAGGCGCACGACCTGCACGGCGTCCTCTTCGACGGGCACGAGCCGCTGCGGCCGCTCGTCGACCACGACCTCGTGCTCGGTCACTGGACCGTGCCGGTGCACGGCGACGACGCATACCAGGTCGCCGTCGGCCCGATCCACGCCGGCGTGATCGAGTCCGGGCACTTCCGCTTTCACGTCGTAGGCGACCGGATCCTCCACCTCGATGCGCGTCTCTTCTACAAGCACCGCGGTCTCGAGCGGGCAGCGGAGGGAAGCACCCTCGCCGAGGGCGCACGCTACGTCGGCCGCGCGTGCGCGGCCTGCGCCGTCGCGAACGGGCTCGCCTACGCGCATGCGTGCGAGGAGAGCCTCGGGCTCGAGCCGACGCCCGAGCTTGCGCGCGTGCGGACGGTCCTGCTCGAGCTCGAACGCGTGTGGAGCCACCTCAACGACATCGCGGCGGTGTGCGCCGGGGTCGGTCTCGCTGCCGGGAACACGTTCTTCGCCGCGCTCACCGAGCGCGCACGGCGCCTCAACGCACGCCTTACCGGCCACCGCTTCCTGTTCGGTGCCGTCGCCGTGGGGGGAAGCTCGCTCGAGCTCGACGCCCCGTCGGTGGCGGCCGCGCGAGAGGAGCTCGAGGGGATCGGGCGTGAGGCTGCACGCGGCTGGCGCGAGCTGCAGTTCAACACCTCGTTCCAGGACCGACTGCCGGGGATCGGCGTCATCGCGGCGGAGGACGTCGAGCGGCTCGGGACCGTCGGTCCGGCGGCGCGCGCCGCCGGCGTCGCGGTCGACACGCGCTCGGCGACGCCGCGGCTCGCGTACGAGGCGTTCGAGCCGCGCGTCCCCGAGCGGCCCGAGGGCGACGTCCGTGCGCGGCTCGAGCAGCGCGCGCTCGAGCTCGAGCAGTCCCTCGACGTGCTGACGACGCTTCTGGACGGCCCGATACAGCCGGCCGCGGCGACACCAGGCTCCGTCGAGTCGATCGTGGGCGCCGCCGTCGTCGAGTCAGCCCGCGGGGCGACGCTCTGCGTCGTCGAACGCGACGGCGGCCGCCTCGAGCGGGTGCGGCTGCGCACGGGCTCCTACGCCAACTGGCCCAGCGTCGCGTATGCGGCCGCCGACAACCTACTGCCCGACTTCCCCCTGATCAACAAGAGCTTCGAGCTCTGCTACGCCTGCGCCGACCGCTGATGCTGACGCTGCTGCGAGACCTCCGGCGGCTCCGTCTCGACATCGCGTTGCCGCGACCCGAACGCGGTCGAAGCCTGGCGATTCGTCACGTCGACGCGGGCTCGTGCAACGGATGCGAGCACGAGCTCACGCTGACATCGAGCCCGTACTGCGACCTCCAGCGCTACGGGCTCGGTGTCGTGGCCTCGCCGCGGCACGCGGACGTGCTGCTCGTGACCGGGCCCGTGACGAGAAGGATGCGCGACCCGCTGCTCACGGCGTACCAGTCGATGCCCGAGCCGCGGCTCGTCGCCGCCCTCGGCGACTGTGCCCTCGGCTGCGGCCTGCTCGGCAGCCCGGACGAGCTTGTCGGGCCGGTCGACGCGCTGCTTCCCGTCGACCTTCGGATCCCGGGCTGCCCTCCGACGCCTGAAGGGATCGCCACCGCGTTGCTCGAGCTGGTCGACTGCGCTCGCACGACGTCACGGTGAACCTGCTCTTCGTCGCTCGTTACGACTACCCGTGCATGAATCCCTTGGCTTAGCGTAGGTGGCCGCGGAAGCCGGGTCGAACTCCGGCGCGTTTGGGGCTCGACCATGAAGGGAACCCCTCGACGGTTCCGGGTTTCGACGGCGACTTGCATGGAGGGGGACTGGTTTGTGGGAGCCGGGTCTCCACACCCCAACGGGGAGCGAGGCGCAAGAAACCCGGAGCCGTTATTGCTGAGCTTCCACCCGTTGATAGACGCGCTGCTCAGGGTTAGAGGCGGTCTTTGGCGCCCTGTAGTCGTCCGGAGCATTGTTCGGAATGCGTTTCATCGGCCGCATCGCTGGGAAAGACAGCGTTCCATCGAAACGAAAGGGAGATACATGGGGATCATTGCGTTTGTCATTCTGGGCTTGATCGGCGGCGCGATCGCAAAGGCAATCCTCCCGGGCGACGACCCGGGTGGGTTCATTGTGACCGCGATCATCGGGGTCGTCGGCGCCCTCCTCGGCGGATTTCTCGCCGCCGCGCTGTTCGATGCTGACCCGCTCGACGAGTTCTTCGACATATCGAGCTGGCTGACCGCGATAGTCGGCTCGCTCATCCTGCTCGGTATCTATCGCCTCGTCGTGAATCGAGACCGCGGAGCACTTCGCGCGTGACCTCGAATTCGCTCGGACGCCCCGGCTATCGGGGCGTCCGAGCGACGTGCACGGCGTAGTTCTCGACGTCCCCTCGCCAGCCACCGGTCTCGTGAGCGCGAGACTCGATGAACTCCTTGAACGACTCGAGGTCCCCCTTGACCCGACGGCTGTCCATCCCGACGGCGCTTCCGACTGACTCCTTGAGTCCTTCGGGCTCGTAATCCATCTGCACCATCACCTTGGTGCGGCCCTCGTCGAGCTTGTGAAAGGTCACGACGCCATTTGGACCGTCCTGGTCGAGCGCCTTCCAGGCAACGCGGTGCTCCGGGTGCTGTTCGGTGATCTCCGCGTCCCACTCCTGCTTTTCGCCACCGATCTTCGCGACCCAATGCAAGCGCGTGTCGTCTTTCTGCTCGACACGCTCGACGCCCTCCATGAACTGCGGGAACGACTCGAATTGCGTCCACTGGTTGTAGGCCTTCGAGACTGGAACATCGAGCTCGATCGACTCTTCGATCGTCTTCACGGACACCTCCTGGCTCCCTGAGCCTGGTTCGACAGGTTGCAAGCACACGCCACCGTTCCGAAAGGAGAACGGCCTTATGGCATTCCCGCCGCGGCGAGCCGCAAACACCCATCAGCCCGTGCGCTGCCAAGGCTCGCGAAGGCGCGCGTCGGAAGGCTGTCCCAGCTTCACGCCGGCGGCTCACCGCGGACAGACCCAAGAAGGCGGGTTCCTCGACGCGCCGGGCGGGGCATCCGATGGACCGCCGTCCGTCGGATGCCCCGCCCGCGTCCTCGAGTGCCGGTCAGCCGGCGTTCGGGACGTAGTACGGGTAGACCGCCACGCCCGGCACGAGGTCACCGACATGGTCGACCCAGTACCCGGCGTAGACGAACCCGGGCAGGACGTCGCACGAGGTGCCGAGGCCTGCGTAGAAGATCGCGGGAGTCACGAGGCCCTGCTCGACCAGAAGCACGCCCTGGCTCTCGGTCAGGTTGAGCGCGACGCCCGGGTGCTCGTCGTTTCCGCGGTCGACCAGGCCCTTGGTCGAGCAGTACAGCGACCGGCTCTCCCCCGGGGCCCACGAGGCCGACCCGGTCGGAAGCACCAGAGAGGTCGGTGCGGGGTCGTTCTTCGAGTTGTCCTCGTCGTCCGGCGTCTGCCCTTCGTCCTGGCCCCCGTCGTCGCCGCCGGCCGGGGAAACGTCGCAGGCGCCGAGGTAGTCGCCGTGTTTCAGGTGCGCCTGCACGGCGTTGTCGTCGACGACGAGCGTCGTCGCATCCCCGTCGGGCTTGTGGCAGATCGTGACGGGCGTACTCCCACCGCCGCTGCCGCCCTCGCCGCCGTTGCCGCCCTGGCCACCGTTGCCGCCCTGGCCGGCGCTTCCGCCGTTGCCGCCCTGGCCACCGTTGCCACCGTTGCCGCCTTGGCCGGCGTTGCCGCCCTGGCCACCGTTGCCGCCCTGGCCGGCGCTTCCGCCGTTGCCGCCCTGGCCACCGTTGCCACCGTTGCCGCCTTGGCCGGCGTTTCCGCCCTGGCCACCGTTGCCGCCCTGGCCGGCGTTTCCGCCGTTCCCGCCGTTGCCCGCCCTGGCCGGCGTTCCCGCCCTGGCCGGCGTTTCCGCCGTTCCCGCCGTTCCCGCCCTGGCCGGCGTTCCCGCCCTGGCCGGCGTTTCCGCCGTTGCCGCCCTGGCCACCGTTTCCGCCCTGGCTCTGGCCGTTGCCCTTCCCATTCCCGTTGCCGTTCGCAGCGATCGAAGCGGTCGCTCCGAGCAGCATGAGCGCTACGACCGCGAGCAGCGGCACAGCCAGCCTCAGCTTGCTTCCCATGTCCACCCTTCCTTCTTTCAGCTGCGCCCCGGACGTGGAACCGCACGGAGGCGTCAGCGCCGCAGTTGCATCTCACCGCAGTTTGGGGGGCATCGGACGCCGGGCGCCCGTCGGTGGTCTAGGGTCGAACCAGCCACCTAGCCGGGGCATCTGTGCGGCGTGACGCGCGGCACCGCGAGCGTGGCGAGGACAGGCCGTTGCAGCCGGCAGCGATCGCGCTTCCACCGACGCGCGCTAGGGTCCGGCACATGTCGGACGAGCCCGAGCGCTCCGACGACAGGAGGCAGATGACCGCGTTCACGACACGCCCGGAGCTCCAAGGCACGTTCGGCATGGTCGCCTCGACGCACTGGCTGGCAACGGCTGCCGGCATGGCGGTGCTCGAGCGTGGCGGGAACGCGTTCGACGCGGCCGTCACGACGGGCTTCGTCCTCCAGGTCGTCGAGCCTCACCTGAACGGTCCCGGCGGTGACCTGCCGGCCGTGTTCTGGTCGGCGGAGCGCGGCGAGCCACTCGTGCTGTGCGCGCAAGGAGTCGCGCCCGCCGCGGCGACGATCGAGCGGTACCGCGCCGAGGGCCTCGACCTCGTCCCGGGGACGGGGCTGCTCGCCGCGTGTGTCCCCGGCGCGTTCGGCGGCTGGTTGCGGCTGCTCGCGGAGTTCGGCACCTGGAGACTCGCGGACGTCCTCGAGCATGCGATCGGTTACGCAGAGCACGGCTACCCGGTCGTGCCGGGCATCCCGTTCACGATCCGCGCGGCCGAGCCGCTGCTGCGCGGCTGGCCCGGCTCCGCCGCGCTCTACCTGCCGCCGCCCGAGCCCGGGTCGCTGTTTCACAACGCAGCACTCGCGGCCACGTACCGTCGCATCGTCGACGAGTCGCGCGGCGGATCGCGCGAGGACGAGATCGAACGGGCGCGTGTGCTCTTCTACGAGGGCTTCGTCGCCGAGGCGATCGACCGCTTCTCGGGCGCGAACGGTGGGCTGCTCGCGGGCGACGACCTGGCGTCCTGGCGGGCGACCATCGAGGCACCTGCGACCCACGACTTCCGGGACCTGACCGTCTGCAAGACCGGGTCATGGGGCCAGGGGCCGGTCTTCCTCCAGCAGCTCGCACTCCTGGACGGCTTCGACCTCGACCAGCTCTCGGAGGCCGAGTACGTCCACATCGTCGTCGAGTGCGCGAAGCTCGCCTTCGCCGACCGTGAGGCGTTCTACGGCGACCCGTCACGGGTCGACGTCCCGCTCGAGCGGCTGCTGTCCCCGGAGTACAACGCCGAGCGGCGGCGGCTCGTCGGAGACGATGCGTCGGGCGAGCTGCGCCCCGGCGGCGGCCGGCTCCCGACCCTCGTGGCGGCCGACCGCGAGCTGGGTGCCGGGGAGCCGACCCGGGCCGTCGCGAGCGGAGACACGGTGCACCTCGACGTCGCCGACCGCTACGGCAATCTCGTCTCGGCGACGCCGAGTGGCGGCTGGCTGCAGAGCTCACCGCTGATCGAGGAGCTGGGCTGGCCGCTCGGCACCCGCGCGCAGATGTTCTGGCTGGAGGAGGGCCTGCCCTCGTCGCTCGTGCCGCGCACGCGACCGAGGACGACGCTCTCGCCCTCGCTGGCGCTGCGTGACGGCATGCCGTATCTCGCGTTCGGCACCCCCGGCGGCGACCAGCAGGACCAGTGGACGCTGCACGTCTTCCTCCGCCACGTCGTGTTCGGCGACGACCTGCAGGCGGCGATCGACGCGCCGAGCTTCCACACCGACCACTTCCCCTCGTCCTTCCACCCGCGCCAGGCGGAGCCGCGCTCGCTCGCGCTCGAGTCGCGGTGGGGAGGCGTCGTCGCCGACGAGCTGCGCCACCGCGGCCACGACGTCCGAGTGACCGACCCCTGGTCGCTCGGGCGCGTGAGCGCCGTCTCGCGCGGCGCGGACGGCATCCTGCGCGCCGGTGCGAACCCGCGCGGGATGCAGGGCTACGCCGCCGGCCGCTGAGCGGCGTTCCCGTCAGCCGACGGTCAGGACGAGCTTGCCCTGCGTGCGGCCCGTCTCGATTGCCTCGTGCGCGCGCGCCGCGTCTGCGAGAGGGAACGTCGCCGAGACGTGAGGTCGAAGGGCGCCCTCGGCGACGAGCTCTGCGAGCGCCTCCATCCCGAGCCGATCGGGCTCGACGAGGATCCCTTCGAGTCGTACCCGGCCGGCCGCCTGCCCGCGCAGCTCGTCCGCCGCGCCGGTGACGGTGACGAACGTGCCTCCGTCGCGGAGCGTCGAGAGTGCATCCGCGGCCGCCTCGCCGCCGACGAGGTCGAGGACGACGTCGACGTCGTGGATGCGACCCGCGACGGGGCCCGTCGTGTAGTCGACCGCCTCGTCCACCCCGACGGAGGCGAGAAACGCGTGCTTCTCCGCGCGCGCCGTGCCGATCACGTACGCCCCTCGTGCCTTCGCGATCTGCACGGCGAGGTGACCGACGCCGCCCGCGGCCGCCAGGACGAGCACACGGCTCTCCGACCCCACCTCGGCCGTCTCTACCAGGGCCTGCCACGCGGTGAGGCCGGCGAGGGGCAGCGCCGCGGCCTCGACGTCGCCGAGGCCATCAGGGATCCGTGCGAGCTGGCGCGAGGGCGCGGTGACGTACTCGGCGTAGGCCGCGGCCTCGCCCGGGAACCTCGGCATACCGAAGACGCGGTCGCCAGGGGCGAAGCGCGTCACGCCGCGGCCGAGCTCCTCGACGACGCCCGCGACGTCCCAGCCGAGGGTGAACGGAGGCTCCCCGAGGAATCCGCCGCGCGCGCGGACCTTCCAGTCGACGGGGTTCACGCCGGCAGCTGCCACCCGGACGAGCACCTCGGTGGGGCCTGGCTCGGGGCGCGGGACATCGACGAGCTCGAGGACCTCAGGCCCGCCGAGCGAGCGCTGGCGGATCGAGTGCATCGTCCGACGTGGCACAGGTGCTGTATACAGGCCAGGGTCAGCGCCGACCCAGGAGAGGACATGGCCGCCTCCACGGAAACCGCCTCCGCGTTCCCGAGCCCGTACGCGATCGAGACCCCGCCCGGCTGCGAGGGCTGGGAGGAGATGTACCCGTACCACGCGCTCTTCCACGAGGCGCGCCGCGACGCCGATGAGGGCCGGTTCTGGTTCTGGAACTCGATGCACTTCCCGCTGCCCATGCCCGCCTTCGACATGGTTTGCGTCGACAGCCCGTATCAGGCGCTCGGCGTGTGGCAGAACCGGGTCTTCGCGGTGCCGCCGGCGATGGGCATCGACTACCGCGTCGTCAACGGCTACGTCTACATCACCGGGCAACCCCGTCACCGATCCGGAGAAGATCGGCAGAGCGCGCGGAGTTCTTCCAGAAGCGCGCGGGCTACTACTACGAGAACTGGGACGAGCTCTACGCCAAGTTCAAGACGAAGATGCAGGCGCTGATCGCCGAGATCACCGACCTCCACGTCCCTGACCTGCCGGAGTACGAGCGTGACGAGGTCGCCTTCGAGGACGACCTCAACACGTCGTTCTACGAGGTGCTCGCCGCGTACGACCGGACGCTCCGCTGCCTCGACCTGATGTGGCAGCACCACTTCGAGTTCCTGCTCCTCGGCTACGGCGCGTACATGACCTTCTCGGAGCTCTGCAAGAGCCAGCTGCCGGACATCCCCGACCAACACGTCGCGCAGATGATCGCCGGCATCGACGTGCTTCTCTTCAAGCCGAGCGCCGAGTTGCGCAAGCTGGCGAAGCTCGCGATCGACACGGGCGTGGACGGGGTCTTCGCCGAAGGGCGGACACCGGCCGAGATCGACGCCGAGCTGGCCGAGAGCGAGGCGGGGCGCGCGTGGCTCGAGGCGCTCGAGGGCATCAAGGATCCCTGGTTCAACATGGCGACCGGCGACGGCCTCTACCACTTCTACCGCAGCTGGTACGACGACCCGAGCATCGCCTACGCGTCGGTCGTCGGTCACGTGCGGGCGCTTCGGGACGGGGAGGAGGTCGAGCGCCCGACCGAGGAGCTCGCGCGCGAGCGCGACCGGCTCGCAACGGAGTACAGGGCGCTGCTCGACGAGGAGACGCAGGGTCCGTTCGACGAGCTGCTCGCCCTCTCGCGCACGGTCTTTCCCTACGTCGAGGAGCACAAGTTCTTCTGCGACTACTGGTTCCTGACGCGGTGGTGGAACAAGGTGCGCGAGTTCGGCTCGCTCCTCGCGACGCACGGCTTCCTGGAGGACGCCGAGGACGTCTTCCAGCTCGGTCGGCACGAGGTCGCCCAGGCGCTCGACGAGCTCGTCCTGACGTGGTCGACGGGCGGCGCGCCACTCGGCCCGGCGCACTGGCCCCCGATCGTCGCCCGGCGGAAGGAGCTGCTCGAGCGGCTGGGGAAGTGGACACCGCCGCCTGCGATCGGCGCGACGCCCGAGGCGATCTACGACCCGGCGGTGATCATGCTCTGGGGCGTGACGACGGAGCGCGTCCAGGAGTGGGCGAGCGCGGATGAGGGCGGAGGGCGGCTGACGGGTGCGGCTGCGTCGCCCGGCGTCGTGGAGGGTGTCGCGCGCGTCGTGATCGACGTCGAGGAGATCGCGCGTGTGCGCGAGGGCGAGGTCCTCGTCTGCCCGATCACCTCGCCCGCGTGGGCGCCGATCTTCTCGAACGTCAGGGCGGTCGTCACCGACATCGGCGGGGTCATGTCGCACGCGGCGATCGTCTGCCGCGAGTACGGGCTGCCGGCGGTCGTCGGTACCGGCCGCGCGACGGCGCAGATCCGCACCGGCCAGATGGTCCGCGTCGACGGCTCCAGCGGTGTCGTCACCGTGATCGACACCTGACGAGACGTGTCGGTCGGTCACATCCGCCCGCTCCAGGAGCTGCGGCGCTCCGACGCCTCGGCGTTCGGCGGCAAGAGCGCAAACCTCGGTGAGCTGCTTTCGGCCGCGATTCCCGTCCCGCCCGGGTTTGCCGTCTCCGCAGGCGCCTTCCGGGACTTCGTGGCGGTGACGGGGCTCGGCGGGGCGATCCAAGGCGCCTTGGCGCGGGCGGCGAGCGGCACCGTCGAGGACGGCGCCGCCGCGTCGAAGGCGGTCGGCGAGGCGATGCGCTTTGCGCCACTCCCGGAGGCCGTCCGGGACGAGCTCGCGGAGCGGTACGACGCGCTGGCACGGGAGACCGGCGCGCCGGAGCCGGCCGTCGCCGTTCGGTCGAGCGCGCTCGGAGAGGACGGTGAGGACGCGTCCTTCGCCGGACAGCAGGAGAGCTTCCTGTGGGTCCGGGGACTGGAGCACGTCTGCGACGCGGTGCGCGACTGCTGGGCGAGCCTCTACACGCCCCGCGCGATCGCCTATCGGGCGGCCCGCGGCGGGGGCGGGGAGGAGCCCGCGATGGGCGTCACGGTGCAGGCGATGGTCGACGCTGAGGTCTCGGGCGTGCTCTTCACCTGCAACCCGGTCAGCGGCGACCCGAGCATGGTCGCGATCGAGGCGAGCTGGGGGCTCGGGCTCGCCGTCGTCGGCGGCGAGACGACCCCCGACGACTTCCTCGTCAGCAAGGTCACGGGCGAGGTCGTCCGCCGCACGGTGAACGCCAAGGAGGTCGAATACGTGCCCGATGCCGCCGGTCGCGGGACCGTTCGTGTCGAGGTGCCGGAGGACAGGCGCAGCGAGGCGTGCCTGCACGAGGAGCACCTTGCGGCGCTCGTCGAGGTCGCGCGCCGCGTCGAGCGCCACTACGGCGCCCACCAGGACGTGGAGTGGGCGCTCGCGCGCGGCCGCCGGCTTCCCGACGCGCTCCTCGTGCTCCAGGCACGGCCGGTGACGGCCGTCGCCGGAGCGGGCACCGAAGCTCTCGGGCTCGGCCCTCTCGCTCGTGCTGAACACGTTCGGAGCAGCGTCGCCGAAGGACGCGAGAGGCTGACGCCCCGATGCCGCTCGACGACGACGACGTCCGCGAGATTCTCCGGCTGATCGACGAGTCGGACGTCGCGGAGTTGCGCGTCGAGACGGACGGCCTTTCCCTCTACGTCCGACGCGGCGAGGTCGCGCCGGAGCCGGAACCGCCGGCGGAGGAGCCGTCGAACGACGGGCTGCACCCGATCGTCGCGCCGATGCTCGGCGTCTTCTACCGCGCCCCGGCGCCCGGCGCGACGCCGTTCGTCGACGTCGGGGCGACGGTCGAGGCGACGACGGTGGTCTGCCTCATCGAGGTGATGAAGATGATGAACGCCGTCCCCGCCGGAGTCGCCGGGACGATCGTGGAGGTCTGCGCCGCGAACGCCGAGGCGGTCGAGTACGGCGCGACGCTCTTTCGGGTGGAGCCCGACGCGTGAGCCGCGTCGTCGAGATCGTCGACACGACGACGCGCGACGGGAACCAGAGCCTCTGGAGCGCGACCGGCCTCACGACGGCCGACATCGTCGCGATCGCACCGACGATCGACCGGGTCGGCTTCCGCGCGGTGGACTTCACGTCGAGCACCCACATGGCCGTGGCCGTCCGCTTCCACCGTGAAGACCCGTGGGAGCGGCTCCGCCTCGTCCGTGCCGCGATGCCGGAGACGAAGCTGAGCTTCATCACGTCGGGCATGCGCTTCATCACGTGGGTGCCCGCAGACGAGGACGTGATGCGGCTCGCCTTCCGGTGCGTCGCGCGCAACGGGATCCGCCGCTTCCAGGTGGTCGATCCGTCGAACGACCCGGAACGGCTCCGGCGCGTCGCCGCGCTCGCCCGCCAGGAAGGCGTCGAGGAGATCGTCCTGGGGCTGACGTACTCGATCAGCGAGGTGCACACGCACACGTACTACGCCGAGCGCGCGGCCGCGCTCGCCGACTGCGCGGAGATGGACGCCTTCTACCTCAAGGACCCGGGCGGGTTGCTCACGCCGGACGCGGTGCGCGAGCTGGCTCCGCACTTCGTGGCGGCGGCGGGCGATCGCCCCGTCGAGCTGCACAGCCACTGCACCATCGGCCTCGCCCCGCTCGTCTACGCGGAGGGGCTGAGGGCGGGGTTCCAGGTGCTGCACACCGCCGTCGGCCCGCTCGCGCGCGGGACGTCGAACCCGGCCGTCGAGACGACGCTCCGCGACCTCGAGGCGGAGGGCCGGTCGCACCGGCTCGACCTCGAGGCCCTCGACGCGATGGCAGAGCACTTCCGCGCGATCGGCGCGGAGCGCGGTCTGCCGGTCGGCCACCCGCAGGAGTTCGACGCGACCTACTACCACCATCAGCTGGCAGGGGGCATGGTCTCGACGACGCGCCGGATGCTCGAGGAGCTGCGCCGGCCTGAGCTCTTCGCGGCGGCGCTCGAGGAGGTCGGCCACGTGCGCGCCGAGATGGGCTACCCGATCATCGTCACGCCCGTCTCGCAGCTCGTGGCGACACAGGCGGTGCGCAACGTGATCGACGCCGAGCGCTGGTCGAACGTCTCCGACGAGACGATCCGCTACTTCCTCGGCCACTACGGCGAGCCCGCGGCCCCCGTCGCTTCGGAGGTGGCCGACCGCGTCCTCTCGCTGGCGCGGGTCGACGAGCTGCGCCACCTCGAGCCGCTGCAGCTGGAAGGGCGCGCGCGCCCGCTTCGGCCGCGACATCTCCGACGAGGAGCTCCTGCTCCGTCTGACGATGCCCGCCGAGCAGGTGGACGCCATGCTCGCGTCCTCTCCGGCGTCGGCGCCGGCGGTACGACCCGCGCGTCATCCGGTCGTGACGCTGCTGCGCGAGGTGGAGAAGCGGCCGTCGCTGACGCAGCTCCGGGTCAGGAAGGGCGACGACCTCGTGGAGTGGCGCCGTGCGACTTGACGACGTCAAGGGCTTCGTGCTCGACGTCGACGGCACGCTCGTGCACCGCGACGGCGAGGAGGTGCACCTGCTGCCCGGCGCCCGCGAGGTGCTCGAGCGGATCCGCGCCTCCGGGCGTCCGCTGGCGCTCTTCACGAACGGGAGCCACATCCCGCCCGCCGGGTTCGCCGCGGGCCTCCGCGAAGCGGGCCTCGACGTCGCCGACGACGAGCTGCTGACGCCGCTCTCGAGCGTCCGGACGTACCTTCGCGCGCACCACGGCGCCACGCTGCTCCTGTTCGGCACCGAGGCGGCGCGCGAGTACCTCGCCGCGAGTGGGATCGGCGTCGCCGACGGAGACGAGCGCGAGCGGGTCGACGCCGTCCTCGTCGCGCACACGGACGCCGTCGACTTCCGCGGGCTCGAGCGCGCCGCCCGGAAGATCCTCGCCGGCGCGCCGCTCCTGACCGGAAGCTACGTCCCCGCGTACGCCGGCGCGAACGGGCCGATCTTCAGCCGGGGAGCGATGCTCACAGCCGCCCTCGCCAAGGTGACCGGCCGACGTCCTGTCGTCGTCGGCAAGCCGTCGCATGCCGCCGTGAGGACGATGGTGGAGCGCCTCGGCACGCCCGCCGCCGAGCTGGCCGTGATCGGCGACGACCTGGCGCTCGACGTCGCGCTCGGCCGGCTCGGAGGCTCCCGCACGATCCTCGTGCGGAGCGGGATCAGCGCCTCGGTCGACATGCAGAGCGTCCCCGAGCGCCGCCGTCCGGACGCGGTCGTCGACAGCGTCGCCGACCTGCTCGACCTGCTCTGACGCTGCCGGGTCTACGATCGCGGTCATGACCGCGTTTCCGGAGTCGCATGCCGACCTGCTCGACGCGCCGTTCGGGACGCTGGCCACGATCGACCCGCACGGCCTCCCTCAGCTCACCGAGGTGTGGTTCCTCCACGAGGAAGGTGAACTCAAGCTCTGGCTGAACACGGATCGCGCGAAGACGAGAAACCTGCGCGAGCGCCCGCAGTGCAGCCTGCTCGTGCTCGACCTCGAGAACCCGCGCCGCTACCTCGAGGTGCGGGGCCGTGCGAGGATCGCGCTCGACCCCGACTACGCCTACGCCGCGAAGCTCGGGGTGAAGTACGGGCTGGACCTGAGCGGCATCGACGGCCCCGGGGAGACGCGGGTGATCGTGACGATCGAGCCCGAGAAGGTCTACGCCGTCGACATGAGCCGCTGAGCGAGGAGGGCGGCTTGGCGACTTGGCTGGTGACCGGAGCGAGCCGCGGGATCGGGCTCGACCTCGTCCGGCAGGTGCACGCGCGAGCGGACGATGTGATCGCGACGTGTCGCACGCGCACACCGGAGCTCGACGCGGTCGGCTGTCGCGTCGTCGACGGGATCGACGTCGGGAGCGACGACGTCGGTGCGGCGTTGCTCGAGGCGCTCGGGGACGGGCAGCCGGTCGATGTCGTCGTCAACAACGCGGGCCTCGCCCGGTGGGACACGCTCGAGACGATCGATGTCGACGCCGCGCGCGAGGAGCTCGAGGTCAACGCGCTCGGGCCGCTGCGGGTGACGCTGGCGCTGCTTCCACGCCTCGTGCCTGGTGCGAAGATCGCATTGATATCGAGTAAGGCCGGATCGATCGGAGACGGGCCTTCCGGCCGGAACTACGGCTACCGCATGTCGAAGGCGGCGCTCAACATGCTCGGCGCGAACCTCGCCGCCGACCTGGCCCCGCGAGGGATCCACGTCGGCGTGTTCCACCCGGGCTTCGTCCGGACCGAGATGACCCAGGGCGGCGGCAACGTCGACCCGCCCGAGTCGGCCGCCGGCCTGATCCGGCAGATTGACGCCCTCGACGCCTCTCGCAGCGGGCGGTTCTTCCACGCCGACGGAAGTGAGGTCGCCTGGTAGCCGGTTGGGCCCCGTGCCGGAGGCGCTAACAAATCGGCGATTTCGACGTCGCACCTCTGCAAAGAGGCGCGGGTGCGCACCGGTCCACGGACGTCCCCTGGGGGATGGGAGGATCGCCGAGACGAATGAGCGGGTGCGGCGCCCGCGCCTCTGAGCTCCATCCTCCAAGATCGGCCGAGGAAGCGCAAACGCGACCGTCCCCCAACTGATTGACTCTCCGCGCCGATGTCCAGGCGCGAAGAGCGACTTGCCCGCAACGAGGCCTTCTTCCGGGAGCTCAACGAGCGCCTCGAAGCGGCTACACCGGACTCGGCCGAGGAGCTCGTCGTCGTCTGCGAGTGCGCGGACGAGGATTGCGTCCAGCGGCTGACGTTGCGAGAGGGAGAGTACGAGGCGATCCGTGCCCATGACACGCACTTCGTCGTGGCCGTCGGTCACGTCGACGTGAGGATCGAGGACGTCGTCCGGCACACCGACCGCTTCGAGGTCGTCGCGAAGCGGGGTGTCGCAGGCGAGATCGCCGAGGATCTCGTCCCGCGGAGCGCCGCCTGAGGCCGTTGGCTACGCGCCGGCCGGCCGGCCGAGCGATACGACGATCCGGCACGCTGCACACGGTTCGAGGCAATCGTGTGTCACACACCCGACGTCCTCGACCTCGAGGTCGTCGACCGCGGCCGCGATCAGACCGCGCCAAAGCGCATGGTCGATCTCGGCCACGGCGGGGTTGGCGACGACGAGCGGGCGGAGGGGGCAGGTTGGCGTGACGATCTCGGCGCGTCCGTCCTCGAGGTGCTCGAGCCGCGCCTGGAACCCGACGGCGCCTAGCGCTCGGCACAGCCCTTCGAGCCCCCTGCGCGCGTCGTGCGCCGGCTCGACTCCTGCGGTCGAGGCGAGCTCGCGGCCGAACTGCACCCCGATCTCCGACCGCCGCCGCTTCGGCACGGCATCGACCAGCAGGCCGACGAGCTCCGGATAGCGGCGCGCCGGAAACTCGATCGCCGTCGTGTCGGGCGTGGGGGAGTACACCTTCGCCGGCCGACCTGCGCCGGGCCCGCTGCGGCCGGGAGGTCGCTCGAAGCTCGCCGTCAGCAGCCCTGCTGCGACGAGGCGCTCGAGCCGGCGTCGCGCGACGTTCCGGTGGACGCCGGTGGCATCGGCGATCTCGCTGATGCTCGCCGCACGAGGCCGTCCGCGCACCTCGAGCAGAGTCTCACGTAGCTCCGGGTCGCCTATGACGTCGAGCACGTTCATCCGTGTATGTTCTATAGTACCTATGAACGGTCTATAGAAGGAGCGGAGTCGTGCCCGATTACCGGTACTTGATCGTCGGCGGCGGCCTGACCGCAGATGCCGCCTGCAAGGGGATTCGCTCGGTGGACGCTGAAGGGTCGATCGGTCTGATCGGCGACGAGCCCGACCCGCCGTACCTGCGCCCGCCGCTCTCGAAGGGGCTGTGGCTCGGAAAGGACGAGAGCTCGATCTGGCGCGGGACCGACGAGCAGGGCGTCGACCTGCTTCTCGGCCGCGAGGCGGTCGCACTCGACCTCGACGCTCGAACCGTGACCGACGACCGTGGCGAGAGACACGGCTACGAGAAGCTGCTGCTCGCCACGGGCGGGCGCCCGCGCGAGATCCCGGGCGCCGCGCCGGGCGTCGTGTACTACCGCACGGTTGCCGACTACCGGACGGTCCGCGAGGCCGCGAAGGAGGGAACGCCGGTCGTGGTCATCGGCGGCGGATTCATCGGCTCCGAGCTCGCTGCGTCGCTCGCGGCGAACGGCTGCGCCGTGACGATGGTCTTCCCGGAAGACGCGATCGGCGCGCGGATCTACCCCTCGGACCTCGCGCTGTTCCTGAACGAGTACTACCGCGGGCGCGGCGTGGAGGTGCGGCCCGGGGAGATGGTGGCCTCGATCGAGCGGGACGGCGACGGGTTCCGGGTCCGGGGCAAGAACGGGGCCGCCCTCGACGCGGAGATCGTCGTCGCCGGACTTGGCATCGTGCCGCGCGACGAGCTCGCCACTGGGGCCGGGCTTCCGGCGGACAACGGCATCCCGGTCGACGACCGCGGCCGCATCGCCGGGCGCGACGACGTCTTCGCCGCCGGCGACGTGGCGCGTTTCCCTGCGCATGATCTCGGGCAGGACCTTCGGGTCGAGCACGAGGACCACGCCAAGAGCCACGGGCATCAGGTAGGCCGGAACATGGCAGGCGCAAACGAGCCATACGACCACCTCCCGTTCTTCTACTCGGACATGTTCGACCTCGGGTACGAGGCGGTCGGGCAGCTCGACGCACGCCTGGATGTGATCGCGGAGTGGCAGGAGCCGCACCGCAAGGGCGTCATCGCGTACCGCGACGACGACGGGCACGCGCGCGGGTTCCTGCTCTGGGACGTGTGGGGGAAGGTCGACGCGGCGACGGAGCTGATCCGCGCGGCCGAGCCGGTCGGCACCGACGCGCTACAGGGGCTGCTCGCGTGAGCTCAGAGCAGCTCGTCGGTGCGGGCGGCGAGCTCGCGATCCCGGTCCGTGATGCCGCCCGAGGAGTGCGTCGTCCAGCGGATCGTGACGCGGCGGTAGCTGATCGCGATGTCGGGATGGTGGTTCTCGGACTCCGCGAGGTCGGCGAGCCGATCGACGAATCCGATCGCGTCGCGGAACCCGTCGAACTCGAGCGTCCGCTCGAGGGCGGCGTCGCGCTCGACCCAGTCTCCGTTCTCGCTCACGACAGTGATTCTTCCCTCCTCGAGCGCTCTCGCAAACCCACGCCGACCCGCGAGCTCGTCGCCGACGCGCTCTACCGGCCGCTGGCGCACCTCGTCGTGCTCGCGCTGCTGCCGCTCCGGGTCCCCCCGCCTGCGGTTGTCCTCGCCGGGCTCGTCGCGGGCCTTGCGGCGGCATTCGAGATCACGCGCGGAAACCTGCTCGCCGCAGCGGCGCTCGTCGTCCTGAAGACGGTCCTCGACGGCGCCGACGGCGCGCTCGCACGGGCCGCCGGCCGCGTGACGGCGGTCGGGCGCTACCTCGACTCGGACTGCGACCTCGTGGTCAACGCGGCCCTCTTTGCGGCGATCGGCTACGCGACCGGTCGTCCGCTGCTCGCGCTCGGCGGCTTCCTGGCGTCGACGCTGGTCCTCAGCCTGAACTTCAACCTGCGGCGCCTGTACTGCGGGACGGAGGCGATGCCGGAGGGCGGCGGCCTCGCGCGCACGTTTTACGAGCTCGTGTACGCACCGCAGGACCGTCTCGCCGACCGCATCCTCCGCCGCCGACCGAGTCTCGCGACGCTCCGGGTGTTTCACAACCTCGGGCTCGCCACCCAGCACACGGCGCTCGCCGTCGTTCTCGTCCTCGTCACCCTCGCAACCTGAAACGGAAGGAGCCATCACATGTCGGAGACCGTTGTCGAGCTGAAGCCGGCCACACCGGCCCTGTCGCTGCCCCGCGAGATCCCGCCCGAGGACTGGGCCAGGTACCGGAGCAACATGGCGGAGATCCTCGACGCGCTCGGGCTCCCGCTCGGGACACCGGGGACGCGGGACACCCCCGAGCGCTTCCTGCGCGCGCTCTACGAGGCGACGGCCGGGTACGACGGCGATCCCAAGCTCGTGACGACGTTCCCGACCGAGAGCAACGCCGTCGAGGGGCAGCCGTTCGCCCAGATCGTCGAAGGGCCGATCGCGTTCTCTGCGCTCTGCGAGCACCACGCGCTGCCCTTCCACGGCCACGCGCACGTCGGGTACATCGCGGGCGAGCGGATCATCGGCATCTCGAAGCTGACTCGGCTCGTCCGGCTCTTCGCGCGCCGGTTCACCGTCCAGGAACGGCTCGGTGAGCAGATAGCCGACACGCTCGTCGCGCTCGTCGAGCCCGAAGGTGTCGCCGTGCGGCTCGAGGCGTCGCACCTCTGCACGCAGATGCGCGGCGTCGAGGAGCATTCCCGCACGACGACGACCGCGTGGCGTGGCGTCTATCGCGACGCCGAGCTGCGGCGCGAGTTCCTCGATCTCGCCCGATGAGCGGCCTCGAGCCGCTCGCGCTGCTCTCGGCCGAGCCCGAGCTCGGGGTCGTGCTGCCGCCCGGGCTGCGGCGCCTGTACGGCGGCGACCTCGCGCTGCCGGAGCGGTGCCTCTACGCCAACTTCGTGCAGACGATCGACGGCGTCGTGGCGATCCCGTCGATTCCCGACTCGAACCGGATCGTCTCGGGCGGCAGTGAGGCCGATCGCTTCGTGATGGGGCTGCTGCGCGCTGCGGCGGACGTCGTCCTGATCGGCAGCGGGACGCTCCGCGCGTCGGCGCGCGGGCGGTGGCGGCCCGACGGGGTGTTCCCTGCTGCCGCGGAGGCGTACGCCGAGCTCCGTCGCGAGCTCGGCCTCCAGCCGCAGGCGCGTGTCGCGATCCTCACCGCCTCGGGGTCGATCCCGTCGGACCGTGCGGTGCTCGAGGACGCGCCGCTCGTCTTGACGACGAACGAGGGCGCCGAGCGCCTGGCGGGCACGCTTCCCGCCGGCGTCGAGGTCGTCGAGCTCCCGGGCGACGCCGAGGTCGACGTTCGGTCGGCCGTCGAGCTCCTGCGCGAGCGCGGCCACCGCCGCATCCTCAGCGAAGCAGGGCCGCACGTCTTCGGCTCGCTCGTCGAGGCAAGCCTCGTCGACGAGCTGTTCCTCACGGTGTCGCCACTGCTCGCAGGGCGTCCGCCGTCCGGGTCGTTCGCTCTCCTCGAGGGCGCCGCGCTGCTCCCCGAGCACGTGCAGCCCGCGCGTCTCCGGTCGGCGCGGGCGCACGGAAGCCACCTGTTCCTCCAGTACGCGCTCTCGTAGCTACTTGAGCAAGAGCTTCGCGAGCCGCCGGTCCGCGAGGTAGAGGAACACGATCGTCAAGGCGACGAGGTAGGCGATGTCGACGAGCACGAGCCATGTCACGTCGCCGAGCGTGAAGGCCCGCAGCAGCTCGACTCCGTGGTACAGCGGGGTCAGGGGAAGCAGCCAGCGGACGACGTCCGGGTAGGTGTCCGCCGGGACGAACGTTGCCGAGAACAGGAACATCGGCAGCGTGCAGAGCTCGATGAAGGCGAAGTCGGCCCACGAGCGCATCCACGTGATCCCGTACACCGAGGGGGCGGCGAAGGCCGCCGACACGAGCAGGGCGCCGGGGATCGCGAGCACCGCCCAGGGCGAGTCGAGGAGCCCCATCGCGAGCATCACCGTGACGAACCCGAACGAGTAGACCGCGCCGCGGATCAGCGTGTAGGTGAGCTCGCCGAGCGCGACGTCGCGGACGGTCATGGGCGTGGCAAGCACGCCGTCGTACGTCTTCGCGTACTTCAGCTTGAAGAACACGTTGCCCGACTCGTACACGGCGCCGTTCATCGCCGAGGCCGCGAGGAGCGCAGGCCCGACGAACTCGCGGTAGCCGACCGCCTGCCCGTTCACGTCGACCGTGCCGACGAGCGCGCCGACGCCGACGCCCATCGCGAAGAGGTAGAAGAGCGGCTCGAAGAAGCCCGAGACGAACACGAGCCAGGCGCCGCGCGAGCTGGCGATGTTCCGCTCGACGAGGCGCCACGAGCGAGGCGCGTGGAGCCGCGGGAAGATGCGGAGGGTCGTCTCGAGCGTGCTCATCGCCGGAGCTTCTCCCGCTGGGCGCGCACGGTCAGGGCCGTCCCGACGGCGGTCAGCGCGACGAGGTACGCGACGTGGACGGCGGTCAGCACCGGATCGATGTCGTCGGTGGCGAGACTGCGGCAGAGCGCGACGCCGTGCCAGAGCGGCGTCGCCCACGCGAGCGCCTCGAGCAGCAGGGGCAGCTGCGAGATCGGGAAGAACGTGCCCGAGAAGAGAAAGAGCGGGACGAGCCCGAAGCGGAAGATCGCCGCGAGCCACTCGTCGCCCTCGACGCTCGACGTGATCGCCGCGAGGACGGAGCCGAACGCGAGACCGCAGAGCAGCGCCGCGAACGGCGCGAGGACGGCGAGCGGGGACACGAACGCCCCTCCGATCGCCGCGACGACGGCGAAGATCGTCACGGCGACGATCACCCGCACGCCGCACCAGGCGAGGATCCCCGCCACGAGCTCGCCGACGCGGATCGGCGTCGAGACGGCAGCGTGGTACGTCCTGAGCCACTTGAGGCCCGCCCTCACCGGGAACGTCGTCACGCTCGCCGCCGTCTGCATCGCCGTCGTCGCGAGCAGCGCGGGCGCGACGAACTGCAGGTAGCTGAGACCGCCGAGGTTGGGGTTCGACTCGTCGATCAGGCTCCCCAGCAGAACGCCGATCGAGACGAGGAAGAAGATGGGGTTGAGGAGCGAGGTGGTGATCGAGCCGCGCCAGAGCCGGCGGAAGGAGTGCGCCTGCCAGCCGACGACCGCGACCGTTCGCCGGACGGAGTCCATCAGTCGATCAGGCTCCGGCCCGTGAGCCGCAGGAAGACGTCCTCGAGGGTCGAGCGGCGCACGAGGACGGTCTCCGGCTCCAGGCCGCGCGCGTGCACCTGGTCGACGACGGCGTCGCCGTCGTCGGTGCCGATCACGACGCGGTCCTGCAGCACCTCGATGTGGTCGGCGAGCCCGTCGAGCGACGGCCCGCCGTTCCGGTCCCCGAGCCGGAGCTCGACGACCTCGCGCTCGACGTAGCGCTCGATCAGCTCGCGCGGCGATCCCTCCGCCACGATCTTCGCGCGGTCCATCACGACGAGCCGGTCGCAGAGCTGCTCCGCCTCGTCCATGTAGTGCGTCGTCAAGACGAGCGTCACGCCGCGCTGCTTGAGCCGGTAGAGGCGGTCCCAGAGCGCATGACGCGCCTGCGGATCGAGGCCGGTGGTCGGCTCGTCGAGGAGCATCAGCTCCGGCTCGTTGATGAGGGCCCGCGCGATGGTCAGGCGGCGCTTCATTCCGCCCGAGAGGGAGTCGACGCGGGAATCGCGCCGGTCGGCGAGGTGGACGAACTCGAGCAGCTCGTCGGTGCGACGGCGGATCTCGTCCCGGGGGAGGCCGAAGAAGCGGCCGTAGACGTGGAGGTTCTCGCCGACGTCGAGCTCGAGGTCGAGGTTGTCGTCCTGCGGCACGACGCCCAGGCGCGAGCGAATCTCGGGGCCGTCCCGCTCGGGATCGCGCCCGAGGACGTGCAGCGTGCCGCCGCTCGCGGGCGAGACGGCCCCGATCATCCGCATCGTCGAGCTCTTGCCCGCGCCGTTCGGGCCGAGGAACCCGAATGTCTCGCCGCGCTCGACGCTGAAGTCGATGCCGTCGACCGCGACGAACTCGCCGTAGCGCTTCGTGAGGTCGCGCGCCTCGATCAGGGGTGCATCCGGCATGACCGGGTCACGCTACAAAAACGCCGAACCCCGCGACTCCGAAGAGCTACGGGGTTCGACGGGGAGGATCCTCGCACGCCTCATCGGGCCTGTCAAGCGGTTAGGGGACTGGCACCCGGAGGGTGCCTGTCCCCAGTGACGCATTGCGTGCCGCCGCGCGTGTTCCCGCCTCAGTCGGGCGCTGGGGTCAGGCACCTGCGGCGCCAGACCCCTCAGGACCCCATGGCGAGGGGCAGCTCGGCGCGGATCCGCGTACCCCCGCCGCGCGGGCTGTGCACCTCGAACGTGCCGTCGAGCGCCTCGACGCGGTCGCGGAGGCCACCGAGACCCGAGCCCTCCCCCGGCGCCGCTCCGCCGCAGCCGTCGTCCGTCACCTCGACCACGAGCACGTGCTCGCGCGGGGCGACGCGGACGGTCGCCGTGGCCGCGCGTGCGTACTTGAGCGTGTTCGTGAGGCACTCGGCGACCACGAAGTAGGCCGCGCTCTCGACGAGGGGGTGCCACCGCGTGACGTCGTCGATGGTGATCACCGTCACCGAGATCGGCGCGCGGCCGGCAAGCGCGCGCACCGCAGGCCCGAGGCCCTGGAGGCTCAGGATCTGAGGATGAAGCCCTCGTGCGAGCTCGCGCAGCTCCTCGTGGGCCGTCGTCAGCTCGACCAGCGCTCGCTCGAGGTGCTCCTCGGCTTTCCCCGGGTCGGTGTGGAGCGACCGGGCCGCGAGGTGGATCGAGTGCGTGACGGTGACGAGGTTCTGCTGGGCGCCGTCGTGGAGGTTCCGCTCGAGCCGCTTTCGCTCCGCGTCGCCGGCCGAGACTATGCGCGCCCGCGAGCGCCGGATTTCCTCCTCCGCCTGCTTGCGGGCCGTCACGTCGAGCCCGCACAGGAGGTAGCGGAGCGCGCCCTCGGCGTCGTGCACGATCGTCGCGGTCCAGTCGACGACGAGGCGCTCTCCCTCCGGGCCGACGTGCTCGTACTCGACGGTGCCGGGCGGCTCGCCGTCGCGCATCCGCACGAAGTCCTCCCTCGCCCGCGGGACGTCCTCCTCGGCGATGAACAGCTTCCAGAAGGGGTGGCCGAGCCACGCCTCCTCGGGGATCCCGGCCGCCCGCTCGAGCGCTCGATTCACGCCGAGGAGCGTGCCGTTCTCGTCGACGAGCGCGAGAAAGCTCGGCGTCGAGCGGACCACGGCGCGGCTGAAGTCGCGCTCGCGCTGGAGGACGCGCTCCTGGAGCGTCCGTTCGGTGAAGTCGCGGACGATGAGCACGAACTCGTCAGGCCCGCAGGCGACGACGCGCCCCTCGTAGTCGCGCTCCTCCGCGCGAATCTGCATCGAGTACTCGATGCGCTGGACCTCCTGCTCGGCCACCGCCCGCCTGCCCGCCTCGAGGATCGCCTCGGCGACATGGGGAGGCAGCCGCTCGTGGACGCTTCGGCCGATGACCTCCTCCGCAGGCGTCATCAGGTCCTCCTCGGAGTCGACCTTGAAGCCGCGGTAGATCCCGTCCGTGCCGATGCGGAAGATCGGGTCGGGGATCGCGGCGACGAGGGCGCGCGCGGTCGTGTCGCTCGTCGCGGGGCGGTCGAGCCCCCCGTCCGTCGGCGGCGCGGTCACTCGTCACTTGTAGCAGCCGCTGTATCGAGCGGCGCGATCGGCTCAACGAGTCTGTTGCAGCGCCGAAGGCCCCGCCTTGCGAACAGGTCGTTGCGGCGCCGAAGGCGACGCCTTCAGGGATCTGCCCCGCCGGAGGCGGGGATCCGAGCGGCGGGAATCCGCTTCTGCGGATTCCCGCCTTGCGAGCAACTAGTCCAGGATGAAGCTGACGCGCATCGTGACGCGGAACTCGGTCACCTGGTCGTTCTCGACCACGAGGCTCTCCTCCGAGACCCACGCGCCCTTGATCCCGTGGACCGTCTCCGATGCCTTTGCGATCCCGGCCTTCGCGGCCTCGGCGAAGCTGGTCGGGGACGACGCGGTGATCTCGATCACCTTTGCGACGCTCATCGGTGCCTCCTCTGTCGGGGACTGGCTCGATTCTCGTACCCCGGCGCGGTGTTGGGCAAGCGCCGGTGGTCGCGGGAACCGAGACGGGCGAGGCTGGAGCTACGCCCGGGTCTCGTGGCGGTCGGGGCGTGGCGTCAACCTCGCCCCCTCTCCGTACGACTCAATGCAGGTAAGGGCCAAGGGTGTCCCGCGCGATGAGGAAGCCTCGCTTGACGAGGTCCTCGGTCTTCTCGAAGGCGCGGTCCTCGTGCTCGACCGACACGACGCCGTCGTAGCCGACCCGGTAGAGCTGCGAGAGGAAGCGATCCCACCGCACCTCGCCGAGACCGGGGAGGCGCGGGATCTGCCAGCCCATGCCGAGTGAGGTGACGCCGTTGCGGTAGAGCCCCTCGCGGTCGACCTCCATGTCCTTCGCGTGGACGTGCAGGATCCGCGAGGCGTAGTCGCGCACGACGCGCTCGTGGTCGATCCCGAGCCACACGAGATGAGAAGGGTCGAGGTTGAGGCCGAAGCTCCGCGACGGGACGATCGTGAACATCTCGTCCCAGACCGCGGGGGTCGAGGCGAGGTTCGTGCCGCCGGGCCACTCGTCCCAGCTGAAGATCATCGGGCAGTTCTCGATCGCGATGTTCACGCCTTTCCTTTCGGCGTACGCGACGAGCCGCGGCCAAACCTTCCGGAACTCGCGGAAGTTGTCCGGCACGTTCTTCGTCTGGTCGCGCCCGACGAACGTGCCCACCGTCGGCACGCCGAGCCTCGCGGCCGCGTCGATCACCTTCCGTACGTGGGTGTTCGCGTCGCGCCGCTCGCCCGGATCGGGATGGAGGTTGTTCGGGTAGTACGCGAGCGAGGAGATCTCGAGCCCGTTCCGGTCGAGGACGTCACGCACCTTGCCGACGTCGAGCCTCGTGACGTCGATGTGCGAGACCCCGGCGTAGCGGCGGCGCTCGCCGCCCGCTGCAGGCCAGCAGGCGACCTCGAGCATCTCGAACCCGTTATCCGACGCCCAGGAAGCGACACGCTCGAGGCGCATGCGAGGAAACGCGGCGGTCAGCAGGCCAAGCTTCGTGTCGGAACCTCCACCCATCGTCGCTCGGCGTTGGAGAGGGCGATCGCGTCGCCCAGGACGTTCGCGCGGTGCCCGTCCGCGAACGTCGGATAGTCGGGCTCGGCCGGCGGCGAGCCCCCGGCGACCGCCGCGTAGACGCTGCGATAGAGCTCGCGGAACGTGTCGACCCAGCCCTCGGGATGGCCGGCCGGGAGAGAGGTGTGGCCGGCGGCGGTCGGCTGCATCACTGCGCCGTTTCGCTGTAGCACGCCGTTCGGCTCGTCGCGATGCCCGAGCCAGAGCTCCTCGTGTCGCTCAGCGTTCCAGGCAAGTGCCGCCTGCGACCCGTCGACCTCGAAATGAATGTGGTTCTTGCGTCCTGCGGCCCCCTGCGAGACCTTGAACGCGCCGCGCGCGCCGCCCTCGAAGCGGACGAGCACGTGGCCGATGTCCTCCGTCGCCATGGGAGCGTCCACGCGCTCCACGTCGTCGGCGCTCGCGAACGTCTCGACCTCGCCGACGGGACGGCGGCGAACCGGGATGGTCGTGTGCAGGTCGGCGCAGACCTCCACGATCCGCCGGCCGCTGACGAATTGCGCCATGTCCATCCAGTGCGAGCCGATGTCGCCGATCGCGCGGAGCGCGCCGCCCTTCTCGGGCTCGAGCCGCCAGTTCCAGTCGGTGGGGTAGAGGAGCCAGTCCTGGAGGTAGCCGCCGTGGACGTTCCAGACCTCGCCGACGCCTCCCGACGCCACCCGGGCTCGCGCCTCGAGGACGAGCGGGAAGAAGCGGAGGTTGAAGTTGGTGCAGTGGACGAGCCCGCCCGCCTCGGCCAGCCGGAGCAGCTCACCCGACTCCTCGGAGGTCATCGCGAGCGGCTTCTCGCAGACGACGTGCTTCCCCGCCTCCAGCACCTGCTTCACCTGGGGGTGATGGAGGTGGTTCGGCGTGGTCAGGTGGACGACGGCGACCGACGGATCTGCGAGGAGCGCCTCGAGCGAGTCGTAGACGGGGGCGAGCCCCTTTGCGGCCGCACGCTCGGGCGACGAGCCGACGATCCCGGCGACGTCGATGCCGAGCAGCCGCAGCGCATGGACGTGGACGACCCCGACGAACCCGGTGCCGACGACACCTGCGCGGAGGGAAGGGGAGAGGCCCGAGTTCATGCCGCGTACGCTACTGCGGATGCCGACGCCGGTCTCCGGTTCCCCGCCCACCGGTTCGTTCGACGCCGCTGCCTGGCAGGACCGGCTGGCAGAGCTGATGCGACGCCACCGGGTGCCGGGCGCGACGCTGGGCCTCCTCCACGACGGGGTGATCACCGAGACGGCGGCCGGTGTTCTCGGTACGGCGACGGGCGTGGAGGTCACGCCGGAGTCGCTGTTCCAGATCGGCTCGATCACGAAGGTCTGGACGGCGACGCTCGTCATGCAGCTGGTCGACGAGGGCGCGCTCGACCTCGACGCCCCGGTCGCGGAGGTGCTGCCCGGCTTCCGGGTTGCCGACCCTGTCGTCACGAAACAGGTCACGACGCGTCATCTCCTCACGCACACGAGCGGGATCGACGGCGACGTGTTCACCGACACCGGCCGCGGCGACGAGTGCATCGAGCGCTACGTCGCGGGCATGAAGGACGTCGTGCAGAACCATCCGCTCGGCGCCACGTTCTCGTACTGCAACGCCGGCTATGTGGTCGCCGGCCGGATCGTGGAGCACCTCACCGGCGTCACGTGGGACAGGGCGCTTCGCGAGCGCCTGGTCGAGCCGCTCGGGCTCGAGGGGACGGTGACTCTTCCCGAGGAGGCGTTGTTGCACCGGACTGCGGTCGGGCACGTCCACGAGCCGGGAGAGGAGCCGGTGCCGGCGACGACCTGGATGCTGGCGCGCTCGATGGGGCCGGCCGGGCTGATCACCGCCCGCGTCGGCGACGTGCTCGCGTTCGCCCGCATGCATCTCTCCGGCGGCGTCGCCCCGGACGGCACGCAGGTGCTCTCGGCCGCGAGCGCCGGCTCGATGGCCGAGAAACACGCCGACCTGCCGGACACGCGGACGCTCGGGGACTCGTGGGGCCTCGGCTGGATCCGCTACGGCTGGGACGGCGCGCGGCTGATCGGCCACGACGGCAACACGATCGGTCAGTCGGCGTTCCTCTCCGTTCTGCCGTCGCACGGCCTGGCGGTGTCGCTCCTGACGAACGGCGGCTCCGCGAGGGACCTCTACCACGAGCTCTGGAGCGCGATCTTCCGTGAGACGGTCGGCGTCGGGATGCCCCCGCCGCTCGAGCCGCCCGCGTCGGCACCCGAGTTCGATCCGGCTCGCTACGTCGGCCGCTACGAGCGCTCGGGGATCACGACCGAGGTGATGGAGCAGAACGGTGGGCTCGCTCTTCGGGCGACCATGACGGGCCCGCTGGCAGCGCTTGTGCCCAAGACGGTGCACGAGTACCCGCTCGTCCCCGTCGAGCCCGACGTGTTCGCCCTGAAGGACCCCGCGGAGACGACCTGGACGGCGGTGACGTTCTACGAGCTCGCGGGCGGCGCGCGCTACGTCCACTACGGCGCCCGCGCGAACCCGCTCGTCGAGCGCGACTAGAGGACATCGGCGAGGAGCTCGTCGACCGGCGCCGACACGACGAGCTTGAAGCCGGGGCGACCCGGGCCGACCGGCTCCCGGGCCCCCGTGGGGCGGAACCCCGCCCTGAGGTAGAGCGCCCGGCCCGGCGCATTCGCTTCCTGCACGAAGAGCACGATGTTCGCGGCGCCTCGGTCGCGCGCCCAGGTCGCGACCGCCCGGATCAGCGACCGTGCCACGCCGCGTCCGCGCGCCGCGGGGTCGACCCAGAGCGACACGAGCTGCACCTCGGTCGGGTCGAGCCGTCTGAAGCCGCCGACGACGCCGAGGGTCGCGTCCCCGTCCTCCGCGACGAAGAGCACCTTGTCGACGCCCTCGGCGGCCTCTGCCGTCCAGGCCTGCCACACGGTTTCGGGCTCTCGGACGACGTCCTCGTAGCGCGTCGAGAAGTACGCCGACTCCTCACGCAACATGCGGAGCCGCGCGTCGCGCCAGACGCGCCACTCGTCGGCCCGGATGCGGCGGACGTCCACCCGGCGAGGCTAACCAACGTGCCCCACGGGGATGAGGGTGGGCGCCCCGGTGCCGGGACGCCCACCATGTGCCGGCTACTTCCGCAGATCGACCGGGAAGGAGACGAGCCTACGCGTCGAGATCCCGCCGAGCAGGTTGCCGCCCGGTCCGCGGGCGCGGACGAACATCACGAGCAGCTGCTGCTTCTGCGATGCCGGGAAGCCGCGCTCGCGGTTCATCCGCAGCTCGGCCCATCCGTCGGCGCCCGTCGTGGCCTCGGGCGGGACGGAGAACATGTTGTACGGCACCGCGGTGACGTACACCAGCGCGCCCTGGACGGGCTTGCCGTCGCAGGCCGTGATGCGGTACCGGGCGACGATCGACTGTGTGGAGCCGCCGACGACGCTCGGTGACACCTGCTGGCCGGCGACCAGCAGCCGCTCGGGCGGCTTCAGCTCGCTCGCCACGGGCGGGTTCTTGTCGCACGGGCTCGCGGTGGGAGGTGCAGTCGCCGCCTGGACGACGGCCGTCGGCACCGACGTGGCGGCCGTCCGTCCGTCGGCGTTCTTTGCTGTGACCCGGAGCCGGATCGTGTTGCCCTGGTCGACCTGCTTCAGGACGTAGGTCTTCTCGATCGCGCCGCTGATGTTGGAGCAGCTGCCACCGTCGGTGTCACAGCGCCGCCAGGCGTACTCGAAGCCCGTCGGACTGCCCGTCCACTGGCCGTCGCGGGCGGTGAGCGTCGAGCCGACCTGCGCTGTCCCGCTGATCGTCGGTGGCGTCTGGTTCGTCGGCCTGGCCTTCGTCGCGGCGGCGCCGGGGCCGGTGTCGATCAGCATGGCCGCGGCGAGAGCCCCCGTGACGGCGAGCACGCCGATCGGCGCGAGCCTGCGGAGATGCTTTCTCATCGGTCTCACCTCTCGAATGTCGAATGTCGGGACACAACGCGTCCCGGGTACCCGTTGCCTGGTCTGCGAAACGCGAGCGGCACCGTCCCTCACGGGTTCCTTACGAACGGGTCGGGAGGCAGAGGCGCGCGCTTCTACGCGCGGCAGTCGCCGGTGAGGCCTTCGCAGCAGCCCACCTTGAAACGGCACCGCGGGCACTGGAAGGTGCCGTGGCGCCACTCCATCGCCGCTGCACACCGCGGGCATGGCTCGACCACTGGCTCGGGAGTCGGCGCGGCGGGCGAGGGTGCGGCCACGCCGCTGACGGTAGGCCGCGCGGCGGACGTCGGGTCGAGAGGTGGGTGCCCCGTTACCCCCTCGGGACACCCACCTGCACGGGCGCCTGCACTCCGAGCCGCCCGGCTCCGCGGTCCCGGCCCCCCAGCCAGGAGTTGCGCAACGCAGCTCTCGTACCCCCCGTCGCGAGGCGCGAACCGAGCCGCGGCAGGGTTTCATCCTTTCCTTACAGATCGAAGAGGCGACGAGCGGATTCGAACCGCTGTACGAGGCTTTGCAGGCCTCTGCCTAACCACTCGGCCACGTCGCCCGGGACGAGCATGGTAGCCCTGCGGGGCGCTGCGGCCCGAGCGTCGCGGTTGTCGCTTGCGCGAGCAAGCGTCCGTCTGACACGATACGCACTCGGCGCGTGGGGTAGGCGTCGCTGCGGAGCAACGGGAGGGAGACTTAGATGAAGCACGCGCGTGGGCGTTTGCTGGTCGCGTGCCTGGTGGTCGCCGCTTCGGCGGTCGCGGTCGCCGGCGGAAGTGCGGGGAATCGCGTCGGGACACCGACGCTGGAAGCCGTGCCGGGTCCCGGCGCGGTGAGCTACGGGGAGAACATCGCGTACACCGCGTCGTTCTCGAACGACGGGAACTCGACCTTCACGCACACGACGTTCAAGATGGCGCCGCCGGTGATCCAGACCACCGGCGAGACCGCAAGCTTCGTCAAGGCATCGTGCGGCGCGGTCGACTCGGCTGGCGTGCTGACGTGCGACTTCGGGCAACCTGAACTCCCGCGCGGTCGCACGGCTCACCGTCGTGTGGAACGTCCCGGCCGGCGACTCGAAGCCGGGGTGCACGGGCGCCAACTGCCTCGTCGCCTACGAGCACCTGGCAGATCAACGAGAACAAGCCGACGAACGGGAACGAGACCTTCACGCAATCGCGAGACGGCCGACCTGATCGGGACGAGCCCGACGGATCCGGTCAGCAACCAGCTGCGGGCCGGCGGCTACGAGGTCACGAGCTGTGCGGCAGGCGGCTCGAGCCTGAGCACGAACCAGGCGGTCTCGAAGAGCAACCCGGTCGCGACGTCGTTCTGCCTGCCCGCGCTTCGCGACCAACGCGACCGACCTCGGGCTCGCGACGACGATCACCGAGACCGCGGGCAACGCCCGCACGTCGGAGGTCTGCGTGGCGGCCCTCGGTCAGAACTGCCCGGCCGGCTCCCGCGCGGACTTCGGCACCTCGGGCGGGGTCATCACGTTCACGTTCCTCGTCTCGGCTGACGCGCTGCCGAAGAGCTACAAGATCGAGAAGGTCTTCCACGACGGCCACGAGGTCACGTCGGCGACGTGCGCCGCGGACAACGAGTGCGTCACGTCGATCAAGCTCGACAAGAAGACGGGCATCTGGAAGATCGTCACCACGGCCGAGACGAACGGGTCGTGGGACTGGTGAAATAGAGCAGCGATCTATGCGGGGGCGGCGTCGAGCGCCTCGAGTCGCCGGAGCACGGCACCGAGGAGCACGACGCCGCCCTTTTGCTCCGCGAGCTCGCGCGCGGCCTCGTAGGCGGCCCGTGCGTCGTCGGTCCGGTCGGCAGCGGCGAGAACGTCGCCGAGGTCGAGCTCGGCCTGGAGCTGGAACAGCGTGGCGTCGGTCGGCTCGAGAAGTGCCAGAGCCTCCCTGATGATGTGCTCGGCGGCGGCGTGCTCCCCGCGCTGCTCGAGCACCCTTCCGCGGACGCGACGCCACACCGCCTGGGAGTCGACGTCGTCGTCGTCGGCGAGCTCCTGGCTCTGCGCGCCGAGCTCCTCCACCTCCTCGAGCGGCGCCCCGCGCTCGAACAGCGTCTCCGCGAGCAGCCCGGCGACCGTCGAGCGAAGATACGTCTCGCCCCGGGCGACGAGCGCGTCGTACGACCGGCGAAGCGCCGCCTCCGCGGCGTCGACATCGCCCGCGAGCATCTCGACCCGCCACGCCTCCATGTCGGCGCGTGCGACGTCGAGGTCGAGTCCGAGCTCGGAGAGCAGCGCGCGTCCACGGCCCACCAGTTCCCGGGCGTGATCGAACGCTCCCTGCATCGCGTACAGCCCCGCCATGATCGCAAGGAGGTTGCCCTCCGACTGTCGGTTGCCCGCCGCCTGGTCGAGGCTCGACTCGCAGCGGGCGATCGCTTCGTCGACGTTCGTCGGCCCGAGCAGCGCTGCACCGGCGAATGCCGTCGCGGCTCGGATCGCCTGGCGGGCGTCTCCCGCGCGGCGGGCGTGCTCGAGGGCCAGCGCCGATGCGTCGGCCGCGTCGCCGAAGCGGCACGCCGTCCCGGCCGACCAGGCGAGGAGCCGGTAGGCCATCGCCAGGCCCGACTCGTCATCCTCGGTGGCGAAGACGTCTCGCGCCGCGGCGATCGTCTGATCCACGGTCTCACGTCGCCAGCTTCCGGCGTCCCCCGTGCGCAGGCCGACGAGCATCCGGACGAGCGTCGCGCGGGCGGCGGCGGCGGGTGCCTCGTTCGGCCGGGCAATCGCTTCCTCGAGGACGGCGGAGGCCTCGTCGTACCGGCCCGTCAGGAGGAGCGCCTCTCCGTGCTCGGGCAGCAGCCTGAGACGCTCGCGATGGTCGGTGGGAAGGAGTGCCGCGGCGCGCCCGAGCAGCGAGGCCGCGCCGGGGATATCGCCACGCGCAAAGGCGCGGCGGCCTGCCGAGGCGAGGCGGCGGGCGCCCTCCTCGCCGATCTCCCGTCCTCGCTCGTCCAGCGGGCCGAGCTCCGAGAGGTATGTCCAGGCCTGCTCGAGGTGGTAGCCGAGGATCTCCTCGAACTCGACCATGCGGTCGCGGTTTGCCAGGTCGGCCCACGCGACGAAGCGGGTGTGGAGGTCAGCCCGTGCGCGCTTGAGGATGCCGTCGTAGGCGGTGTCACGGATCATGATGTGGTGGAAGCGGTGTGCGCCGTCGGCACCGTCCTCCACCGGATGGACCAGGTGCTTGTGGGCCAGAGTCGCGAGCTCCGATCCGACCCGTGGCGCAACATCCGGGGGTGCGAGAGCCGTCACGGCTTCCTCGGGGAAGACGTACCCGACGACCGACGCGGGCTCGATCACCGAGCGCTCGCTCGACTCGAGCGTGTCGAGCCGCGACGCGAGGAGCGCCTGGATCGTGGGCGGTACGGTGATCTCCGAGAGCTCGTCGGTGAACCGCCAAGTCCCGTCGTCGAGCTCCAGAAGGCGCTCGTCCACGAGCATCCCGAGGAGCTGCTCCGCGAAGAGTGGGTTCCCCTCGGACGCGGCGACGACGCGGTCCAGAACGGCCGCGTCGAGCGACCCGCCGCCAAGCAGGCTCTCGATCATGCTCTTCGAGTGCTCGGCGCCGAGCGGCTCGAGGACGACGCGCGTCGAGCGCGCGCTCGTGCTCCACTCGGGGACCTCCTCGAGGAGCTCGGGCCGTGTCGGACAGAGGACGAGCACCGGCGCGGTGCACGCCTGAACCAGGTGCTCGATCAGGGCAAGCATCGTCGGCTCGGCCCAGTGGATGTCCTCGACGAGGAAGATCACCGGCCGCTCGGCGGCGAGATGAGTGAGGAGCCGCCGGACGGCCCAGAACAGCTCCTCGACCGGGAACGGCTCGACGGACAGGCCGAGAGCGGAGGCGAGGCGCGCCGTCACGCCGTCCCCCGCCGGGTCCGCGAGAGAGGCGAGCTTGGTCTGCACCTCTGTCGCGGAGTCGTCGTTGACGATGCCGGCAAGGCCTTTGACAGCCTCCCCCACCGGCCAGAACGTGATGCCCTCTCCGTAGGGGAGGCACCGGCCGGACGCCGCGAGCGCCCGCGGTCTGGACGCCGCGAGGAACTCTGAGCTCAGCCTGGACTTCCCGAGCCCCGCGTCGCCGACGACCGTGACGAGGTGGCAGGAGCTCGACGCGGCCGCCTCGTCGAGCGCGCTCGTGAGAGCCGCGAGCTCCTCCTCGCGGCCGACGAGGGGCGCGCCTCGGCGAGCGTCCGTCGACACCGTCTCGCGCACGCCGACGAGCCGGTAGGCCGGCACCGGCTCGGACTTCCCCTTCAGCTCGAGCGGCTCGACCTCCTCGACGTCGACGTCGCCCCGGACGAGCCGGTAGGTCAGCTCTCCGAGGAGCACCTCGCGCTCCCCCGCGGCCTGCTCGAGACGGGCGGCGACGTTGACGGCGTCGCCGGTGACGAGTCGCTGCCCGGTCGACGGGTCGCCGGCGACGACCTCGCCGGTGTTGACGCCCGTCCGGTTGGCGAGCTGCACGCCGTAGACGAGCTGCAGCTCGTCGTTGAGCTCCTCGAGCGCCGCCTGCATCCCGGAGGCCGCACGAACCGCGCGCAGCGCGTCGTCCTCGTGGAGCCGGGGCAGCCCGAAGACGGCCATCACGGCGTCGCCGATGAACTTCTCGATCACGCCGCCGTGCCGCTCGAGCTCGCCGCGCATCGCGTCGAAGTAGCGCGTCATCACCTCGCGGAGCGCCTCGGAGTCGAGCGCCTCGCCCAGGCTCGTCGAGCCCTTCAGGTCCGAGAAGACGATCGTCACGACCTTCCGCGTCTCCTGCGGCGGCCGTGCCTCGGCGAGCTGCGTCCCGCACGCGAGGCAAAACCGCGCAATGTCGGGGTTCTCGACGCCGCACGCCGCACAGACCTTCATGCGGCGAGTGTACGAACCGCGGTCGCGACGTAGGTCGACTGAGAGAATGCGTCCATGGCCGCCCCAGCCGATGCGCTCGCCCACGCCGCAGAGCTCGAGCGGCGGGACACGGAGATCGCGAACGAGCTCGCGGTCGTGCGCGACCTCGAGGAGCGGGTCGCCGCGATCCGCGGGCGGGCGGGGATCGTGGGTGAGGCACTCGAGCGGCTGCCGCTCGAGCGCGAGGATCTCGCCCGGCGCTGCGTCGAGGCGGACGAGGCGGTCACGGCCGCGCGGGTGGACGTCGAGCGGACGCAATCGAGGGTCGCGTCGCTCGAGTCCGGTCGCAGGAGACGCGACGACGAGCTCGACCGGGCGCGCAAGGAAGCCGCGACCTCACGCGACACGCTCGCGGACGCCCTCGCGGTGCGCGGACGGATCGACGAGCGGGCGTCCGCGCTCGTGGAGGACGAGCGCGCGCTTGTCGCCGAAGGCGAGGCGTTGGCCAAGGCCGCCGAGCTCGTCGCCGAGGGCGTGCGCGATGTCGGCCGGGTAACCGAGTCCGCCGGCCGCGCACCGGGAACGTCCCTGGCGGAGCTCGACGACTGGGGGAGCCGAGTCCGCTCGGCGCTCTTCGTCGTGCGCGGCACGTTGGAGGCGGAGCGCGAGCGAGTGGTCGTCGAGGCCAACGTGCTCGGGACATCCGTCCTCGGCGAAGAGCTCGGGGCGACGAGCGTCGCAATCGTCCGCCGCCGGCTCGAAGCGGCCGCTCGCTAGAACGGGAAGCGTGGATCGTCCGGACGCCGGTCGAGCGCGCCGCCGTCGCGACAGCTCGAGGGCAGCGCGTACGCGGCGCGGATGATGGTCCGCTCAGAGAGCCGCTCGGCGAACGCGGTGCGCAGGATCCTGCGCGTGGTTCCCTCCGGCATCCCGAGTCGTAGCGCCAGCGGCCCCGCTTCCTGGAGGGCAAGGCACTCGGTCACGCCCTCGCGGCGCTCCCCGGCGAGATGGACGGCCTCGTGGGCGAGCACGACGAGCGCGTCCGCCGCGCGCTGGTCGCCGCGATGGTCTCCCGCGAACGCCAGGTCGTAGAGAGCGCGGCAGATCGTCGGGTCCAGATAGGCGAGCCCGGACCCGGGGAACGCGATGCCCAGGGTGTCGCTGCCGGCGCCGGTGAAGGAGTAGCCCTCGTCGCAGCGGATCCGCACGGGTTTGCCTGCGATGCGGGACGCCTCGGCCGTGAAGCGAGTCTCCGCCGTCGTGCGTGCCTCCTCCGAAAGGACGGCCCACGTCGCGCCGCGGTCGCTCCGGACCGCCAGGAGGACGATGATCGCCGCGATCCCGGCGCCCACGACCCAGCCGAGCCGGCGGCCACGCCGCTCGGGGCGGGCGGGAGGCGGCAGGAACCGGATCCCGTCGTCGTCCTCGACGACCTCTCCGAACCCGAGGTCGGCGTCCTCCGGCCCTGGCGGAATGCGGGACGGGGCAGGACGCGGAGCCTCGCGGCGGCCGCGGAAGACGAACTCGAGCTCCGCCGCGAGCAGGAGGACGATCGGCACCCAGATCGGTACCCAGGCACGGACGTCGTCGCTGAAGAGCCAGGCCAGGACGACGACCAGCGCCGCGGCACGGAAGGCCGCTTGCACCGTCGCGCGGTCGGCGTTCTCCCACATGGGCGCAGGGTAGAGTCGCGCCCGTGCCGGCGACGCTCATGGACGGGAAGGCGCTCGCGGAGCGGATCCGCGGCGATGTCGCCCGCGAGATCTCGGAGCTCGGCCACGTCGGGCTCGCGACGGTGCTCGTGGGCGAGGATCCGGCGTCGGAGGTCTACATCCGGCTCAAGCACGGCGCGGCGAAGGAGGCAGGGATCGACGCGCGCGACGTGCGGCTGGACGCGTCGACGTCCGAGTCCGACGTTCTCGCGCTCGTCGACGACCTCAACGCGGACGACGAGGTCGACGGGATCCTCGTCCAGCTGCCGCTGCCCTCCCACATCGACGAGACGAGGGTCACGTACGCGGTCGCGCCGCACAAGGACGTGGACGGCTTCCACCCCGTCAACGCCGGGAACCTGTACCTCGGGACGCCGCTGCACATCCCGGCAACGCCGGCCGGCTGCATGGCGCTGCTCGAGGAGTACGGCGTCGACCCGAAGGGGAAGAACGCGGTTGTGATCGGACGCAGCGAGATCGTCGGGCGTCCGGCGGCGATGCTGCTTCTCCAGGCGCACGCGACGGTGACGATCTGTCACTCGCGGACGGTCGATCTCGGAGGCGAGGTCAGACGGGCCGACATCGTCGTCGCGGCGGTGGGCGTTCCCGGAATCGTGTCCCCGGACATGGTCAAGCCCGGCGCGACGGTGATCGACGTCGGCCTCACGCGTGGTGAGGACGGGAAGATCCGCGGCGACGTCGACCCTGCCGTTGCCGACGTCGCAGGGCTCCTGACCCCCATGCCGGGCGGGACCGGGCCGATGACGATCGCGCTGCTGCTCGAGAGCGCGGTCAAGGCGGCCCGCTACCGGCGCGGCCTCCTCCCGTACCCGACACTCTGACGGATGGGGCGCGAGATGGCGATCACACGAGACCAGGTGCTCCACGTCGCGCGGCTCGCACGGCTCGACCTCGGCGACGACGAGGTCGAGCGCCTGACCGGCGAGCTGGACGCGATCCTCGACGCCGTCTCGAAGGTGGCGGAGCTCGATCTTTCCGACGTGCCGCCGACGTCGCACCCACTCGACCTCGTCAACGCCTGGGCGGAGGACGAGCCCCACGAGTCGCTGTCGATCGAGGACGTCCTGCGGAACGCCCCGGCCGCCGAGCGGAACCTCTTCCGCGTGCCGCCGACCGCATGAGCCGTAGGCTTGACGGAGGCTCCAATGAGCGGAGGCGCCGGCTTTGCCGGCGCCGGGAGCGGGCATGAGCCCGATCGTCGACACGCTGACGCTCACCGCCGAGGACGCCATCGCGCTCGTCGAGCGCGCCGAGATCTCGGCCGCCGAGCTCCACGCCGCCTACCTCGAAGCGATCGGCGAGCACGACGAGGAGCTGCACTGCTACCTGCGGACGGTCGACGAGGCGAACGGCGCCGGAATCCCGATCGCGCTCAAGGACGTCATCTCGACTCGCGGGGTCGAGACGACGGCGGGGTCGCGGATCCTCTCGGGCTACGTTCCGGTCTTCGACGCGACGGTCGCCGCGCGCTGCAAGGTGGCCGGGCTGACGCTCCTCGGGAAGACGAACACCGACGAGTTCGCCATGGGCTCGTCGACGGAGAACTCCGCCTACGGCCCGTCCCGCAATCCCTGGAACCCGGATCTCGTCCCGGGTGGGTCGGGCGGCGGCACAGCCGCCGCTGTGTCCGCCGGGCTCGCGCCCTGGGGCCTCGGATCCGACACCGGCGGCTCGATCAAGCAGCCATCGGCGCTCTGCGGAAACGTCGGCCTGCGGCCGACCTACGGCACGGTGTCGCGCTACGGCGTCGTCGCCTTCGCGTCGAGCCTCGATCAGGTCGGTCCGGTCGCGAAGACCGTCCGGGACGTCGCGCTGCTCTACCGGATCATCGCCGGACGCGACGCCGCGGACTCGACCACGGTGGAGCTGCCCGAGCCGGTCGAGCTTCCTTCCGACGAGCGGCTCGACGGCCTGCGGATCGGCGTCCCGCGGCAGGCTGTCGCGCTCGAGGCGATCGAGCCCGGAGTGCGCGCGGCGTTCGAGGCGACGCTGGCGCTCGCCGAGGGGCTCGGCGCCGAGGTCGGCGAGTGCGACCTCCCGCTCTCGTTCGACTACGGGCTGCCGTGCTACTACCTGATCGCGCCCGCGGAGGCGTCGTCGAACCTCGCCCGCTACGACGGCGTTCGCTACGGGGTGCGCGGCGAAGGGGACACGTATCGCGACATGGTCGAGCGAACGCGCGACGCGGGGTTCGGCGACGAGCCGAAGCGGCGGATCATGCTCGGCACGTACGCGCTCTCGGCCGGCTACTACGACGCGTACTACGGGCAGGCGCAGCGGGTGCGCACGCTCATCGTGCGGGAGCACGCCTCCGCGTTCGAGCATTTCGACGTGCTCGCCACACCGACCTCGCCCACGGTCGCCTTCCCGATCGGCGACCGCGCGGCCGACCCGCTCGCGATGTACGCGTGCGACCTGCTCACGATTCCGTCCTGCCTGGCGGGGCTCCCCGGGCTCAACGTCCCGTGCGGCTTCTCCGACGAGCTCCCCGTCGGCCTGCAGCTGATCGGGCCGCAGTTCAGCGAGAACGGGCTGTTCCGCGCGGGTTACGCCGTCGAGCGCGCGCTCGGGCTCGATCTCGTCCCCGCGAGGCTGCAATCGTGACGTGGGAGCCGGTGATCGGGCTGGAGATCCACGTCCAGCTGAAGACGCGGACGAAGATGTTCTGCCGCTGCCGCGTCGGGTTCGGGGCCGCCGAGAACACCCAGACGTGCCCCGTCTGCCTCGGCTTCCCGGGGGCGCTGCCGGTTCCGAACCGCGTCGCGATCGAGTGGGTGGTCAAGCTCGGCCTTGCGCTCGGCTGCGAGATCGCGCCGCGGGCCGTGTTCGCGCGGAAGAACTACTTCTACCCCGACCTCCCGAAGGGCTATCAGATCTCCCAGTACGATCTTCCTTCTTGCACAAACGGCAACATGATCGTTCCATTGCCAGATGGTGAACATGCTGTCGGAATCGTACGAGCGCATCTGGAGGAGGACGCGGCGAAGAACGTCCACGTGGGTGGCCGCACGGGGCGCATCGGCGGCGCCGACTACACGCTCGTCGACTACAACCGCGGCGGCACGCCGCTCGTCGAGATCGTCACCGCGCCGGACATCCACTCCTCGGAGGAGGCCAAGCGGTTCCTGCAGCTCCTCCGGCAGACGATCGTCGAGCTCGACATCGCGGATGCGGAAATGGAGAAGGGGACGCTTCGCGTCGACGCCAACGTGTCCGTCCGTCCCGCGGGCTCGGACGAGCTGCGGACGCGCTGCGAGATCAAGAACATGAACTCGTTCAGCCACATCGCCCGCGGCATCGACGCCGAGATCGCGCGGCAGATCGAGGTCTGGGAGTCCGGCGGCCAGGTCGAGCAGCACACCTACGACTTCGACGTGGCGACCGGGACGCTGACGCCCCGGCGCGCCAAGGAGGAGGCGGACGACTACCGCTACTTCCCGGAGCCCGATCTCGTCCCAGTCGAGCCGTCTGCCGATCTCGTCGAGCGACTCCGCGCCGAGCTGCCCGAGCTGCCCGCCGACCGGATCCGGCGGGTGGGGGAGAGGCTCGATCACGAGCGGGCGCTCGTCCTCGTCACGGGTGGGCTCGACTCGCTCTGGGGTGAGACCGTGGCGGCCGGCGCCGATGCGGTCGCGGCGAGCAACGTCATCGCCAATCAGCTCGTGGGGGCCGGCGTCCAGCCCGGCTCGGTCGACGCGGAACAGCTGGCGAAGCTCGTGGACGCGCGGGAGCGGATCCCGCGGAAGGCCTTCGACGAGGCGATCGCCCACGTGGCCGAGCCGGGCTTCACTGCCGAGCCGTACCTCGCGCAGGAGGCCGTCTCGGATACGGCTGCGCTCGAGCCGATCGTCGACGCGATCCTCGCCGCGAACCCGGGGCAGGTCGAGCAGTACCGGGCCGGCAAGGAGGGGCTGCTCGGCTTCTTCGTCGGTCAGGTGATGAAGGAGACGAAGGGCCAGGCGGACGCTCGCGTGGTCAGCGAGCTCGTCCGGGCGAAGCTCTCGGCGTAGACAACCGGTCGGCGGGAACGCTACGGTCGGCGCTGTGTCCGTCGCGCCGGAGACCGGGATCAGCGTCGAGGAGCTCCGTCTTGCTGCGCGCAACCACGCGATGCTGCTCGAGGCGCTCCGCTGGCCGATCACGCCGGTCGGCCTCCACTATCTCCTGACCCACTACGACGTCCCGCTGGTCGATCCCACGTCCTGGCGACTCGAGCTGGTCGGCGCCGTCGAGCGGCCGCTCTCATTCACGCTGGACGAGCTCCGTGCGCGGCCCGCAGTCGAGCTCGCGGCGACGATGGAGTGCGCCGGGAACGGCCGAGCGCTCCTCGAGCCGCGGCCGATCAGCCAGCCGTGGCTGACCGGGGCGGTCGGGACGGGGTTGTGGCGGGGAGCCGAGCTCGCGCCGTTGCTCGCGGAGGCGGTTCCGGCGGGCTCTGCGGTTGAGGTCGTCTTCGCCGGGCTCGATCGGGGCGTGGAGGGCGAGGTCGAGCAGCGCTACGAGCGGAGCCTCTCGCTCGACGAGGCGACGAGCGCCGGGTGCGTTCTCGCCTACGAGCTCAACGGGGCGCCACTCCCGCCTCAGCACGGCTTCCCGCTCCGGCTCGTAGTCCCCGGGTGGTACGGGATGACGAATGTGAAGTGGCTCTCGCAGATCACGGTCGTCGAGGAGCCGTTCGACGGCTATCAGGTGGCCAACGGCTACCGGGTCCGGCAGAGCGAGGACGAGGAGGGGAGGCCGGTGACACGGATGCGGCCGCGGTCGCTGATGGTGCCTCCCGGGATGCCCGAGTTCATGACCCGTGAGCGCATCGTCGACCGGGGCGAGGTCGAGCTGGAGGGGCGTGCCTGGTCGGGGCGGGCGCCGATCGTGCGCGTCGAGGTGAGCGTCGACGACGGCGGGACCTGGGCCGATGCCGCTCTCGAGCCCGACCCGGACCACCGTTGGGCATGGGCCGGCTGGACGTTCACGTGGGACGCGGCGGCGGCGGGCTCCTTCACGCTCTGCTGCCGCGCCACGGACGAGACGGGGGAGACGCAGCCGCTCGAGCCGCCGTGGAACCTCGGCGGGTACGAGAACAACGCCGTCCAGCGCGTCCCGATCATCGTCCGCTGACGCCTGCCCGTCGGCGGACGCGCTAGCACGCGGATGCGCATTCGAGTCGGCCGACGTGCCGGGGCGGCAAACGGTGTCAGACACCGTTCTCTGTCAAGAGCTAACCGTGCCGTGTTCGTGCCAGTCGCTCAACAGGCGACGAAGCCCATGGTTGAGCCGGATCCGTGCTGGGAAAAGATCGGCACGGATCGCCGTGGACAGAGCACGGCGCTCCGAACGCCGTCGATGGGCGTGGGAGCCCTGTGGACGAGTTGGCACAGAGTCGGTGCGGTCCGCCCTTGACAGAGATCGGTGTCTGACACCGCACGTCGTCGGCAACCGGCGTGGCGGCGCAGGGCGCGCAGGCATGATCCTGCCGATGGCGCGGCGGATGCTCGCATGGCTGCTCGTCACTCCGCTCGCGGCAGTCGGAGTCCTGGCGGCGCACGCGGCGGCGTACGCCGTCACCCGGGCGAGCCTCGGGGAGGAGCACGGGTACCTCGAGCATGCGCCGCAGGTGGCCGGGCTCCTTGCATCGCTCGCCCTCGTCGGGCTCGCGCTCCAGGAGCGCAGCCTGAGCCGCTTCTCGCCTCGGTGGGTCGCACCGCTCGCCCCGCTCGGGTTCGTCTGCCAGGAGCACATCGAGCGCCTCGTCCATACGGGGCAGCTGCCGTTCCTCCTCACGTCGCCGACCTTCCTCGTGGGGCTCGCGCTCCAGTTGCCGGTCGCGGCCGTCTGCGTCGTCCTCGTGCGTCGCGTCGTCGGGATGCTCCCGGGCGCGCGGTTGCGGTCGCTCGCGAGGCCGGACGGCGCCTGGCTTCCTCTGACCGACGCTCCTGCGCTCGTGGTGCGCTCCGTCTGGCGCACGCCGCCGCGGGGACGCGGCCCGCCTGCACTCCTCGTGGCCTGAGCCAACGCCGCGGCGCAGCCCGCGCGCGGCCGACCAGAGGAGAGCTCGATGAGAGTCGCACTGATGCTCGCTGCCGTGACGGCGGGCGCGATCGCCCTCGCCGGGTGCGGCGGCGACAGCACGAACGACGCCGTGACCACCACCGAGACGACGGCGACCGCGCCGACGACCACGGCGGACGCCACGACGACGACAGAGACGACACAGACGACCCCTGCGTCCGAGGCGAAGGTGATCATGGTGAACGTCGTCAAGGGCGTCCCCAAGGGAGGGATCCAGCGTCCGACCGTCCACAAGGGCGACAAGGTCGTGCTCGTTGTCCGGACTGACTCGGGCGAGGCCGTGCACCTCCACGGCTACAACATCGAGAAGGACGTCGTCCCCGGCCAGGCGGTGCGGATGCCCTTCACGGCGAACATCGCCGGGCGGTTCGAGGTCGAGCTGCACCCGACCGACGCGCTGCTCGCCGTGGTCGAGGTCAAGCCCTGATCTCTCCCGGCTTCGTCGCGCACGGCATCGGGGGGGTCCAGGACCTCCCCGTGCCGACGTGGCTCTTCTACTGGGGTGCGGCGATCGTCCTCGTCGTCTCGTTCGTCCTGCTCGGCGTGCTCTGGCGCACACCACTGCTCGCCGCACGCGAGCGTGGCAGGGAAATCCCGTCGGCGCTCTCGCGCATCGTCCTCGGGCCGGGCCGCATCCTCGCGCAGGTCGTCTCGGTGGCTCTCTTCGTGGTCGTCTGGCTGTCCGCGGTGTTCGGGGACACGGATCCGTTCCGGAACCTTGCGCCGACGTGGATCTACGTGATCTTCTGGCTCGGGCTGCCCGCGCTGACCGTCGTGTTCGGCAACGTCTGGCGCGGGCTGTCGCCCTGGCGCGCGATTGCGGACGCATTCGTCTGGGTGCGCGAGGCCGGTGGCAGCGAGGCGCGAGCGCTGGCGGAGTACCCCGCCCGGCTCGGGCGCTGGCCCGCCGCTGTTGCGCTCCTCGCCTTCGTCGCCATGGAGCTCGCCTACTCCGACCCCGCGAGCCCCCGGGCGCTGGCGTTCGCGATTGCTCTCTACAGCTATGTCGCGCTCTTCGGCATGGCGGCCTTCGGCCGTGACACCTGGGAGGCCAGGGGCGAGGGCTTCGCCGTCATGTACCGCTACCTCTCGCGGATCGCCCCTCTGCACGTCGAGGACGGCCGGATCCGCGTGCGCTGGCCGCTCACCGGCCTCGTCGGGCCAGAGCGCGTGCCCGGATCGGTCGCCTTCGTCGCCGTGATGCTCGGATCCGTGCTGTTCGACGGATACAGCCGGACGACGACGTGGCAAGACCTCGTCGCGCGCGTCGAAGGCCCGTACATCGTCGACGACCCGACCTTCGGCGAGCTCCTCGTGACGCTTCTCAACATCGGGGGGCTGCTCACGGGCGTCCTGCTCGTCGCCCTCGCGTACCAGGCCGCCTGCGCCGCGGCCCGGTGGACGGTGAACGCGCCCCGCTCGCTCACCGGCGACTTCCTCTTCTCCCTCGTGCCGATCGCGTTCGTGTACATGGTCGCCCATTACTTCACGCTGTTCGTGTTGCAGGGCCAGTTTGCGATCCCGCTGCTCTCCGACCCGTTGGGTAGGGGCTGGAACCTCTTCGGGACCGCGCACGTGACGCCCGACCTCACGGTGATCTCGCCGAACACGACGTGGTACGTCCAGGTCGGCGCGCTCGTAGCGGGGCACGTCGCGGGTCTCGCGGTCGCGCACGACCGGGCGATCACGATCTTCCCGGCGAGGCGCGATGCACTGCGCTCGCAGTACGCGCTGCTCGCGCTGATGGTCGTCTACACGGTGGGTGGCCTGTGGGTGTTGTCGCGGGGCTGATCGCCCATCACACGAGCCCGCTGTCGCTCGCCGTGGAGGGCGCGATCCTGCTCGCCCTCGTGGTGTTCTTCGGGTGGATCTGGCTTCGCGAACGCCGCCGCCGGGTCGACGACACGCGGCGCGTTCCGGAGATGCGGGACTAGAGGCTCGACCGTCACCGGCGGCTCACGAACCCGCCGTAGAGCAGCGCTGCCGCGACGGCGGTGAACAGCGACCCGCCGCCCTGACCGAGGCCGGCGAGCGCGCTGCCGGCTGCCGCGACGGCGACACCGGCCACGATCAGGCCGTTCCCGACAGGTCGTCGCCGAATGCCCGCGAGCGCGATCCCGACGGCGGCGACCGTCCCCGCGACGTTGCCCACGAGCGCGAGGGCGCGCGCGGGAAAGAAGTCGAGGTGGGCCGACGCGTCGGGGATCGAGCTGCCGGCAATGGGCGGGTCGATCGGCACCCCCAACGCGACACCGACAGCGACACCCGCGTAGAACAACACGAGGGGAGCCGCCCACCGGCGCCCGATCCGCAGGAGCGACCCGGCGCCGAGCAGCGCCGCGGTCAGCAGCCCTCCGAACAGGTAGTAGGCGCGGAAGGAGCGGTCGTCCCAGCCGGCCGCGGCCCCCCATGCGAGCGCCGCCGAGCCGAGGGCGAAGCACGCGAGCGACGCGGCCCAGGCGACGAGCTCGGGGGCGTGGCGCAACCGGTGGCGGCGCAGGACGAGAGCGGCGAGGCGCAGCGAGAGCAACGCCGCCGCGAAGGGAACGAGCACGTCCATCGAACGACAAATGTACGGCGTCGCACGTACGCTTCCCGGTCACCTTCGAACCGCGCGCCGAAAGGGTCCGAATGAACCGCCGCCTCATCCGAGCTCTCCTCGCCGCAGCCGTCGCGTGCGCCGCGGTGGCCGCCGGCGCCGTCGCCGCCAAGGCGCCCGCCGACCACGCGGCCCAGGCGTGGAACGTCCTGCCTCCGGGCCAGGCGGGCGGTGTCGTCTTCACGAAGAACTCGACCGACCAGATCGCGCTCTACGAGGGCCTCACGCGACTGCGCGACAGCGTGAAGGACGCCGATCTGGGCCGGTTCTTCAAGCGCGAGACGCTGGGGCTCGCGCCGGGGGACAAGGCGGTGAAGGTCGAGCGTCCGCGCAAGGGCGTCACGATCACCCGCGACCGGTGGGGGGTGCCGCACGTCAAGGGGACGACCGCCGAGAACGTCGCCTTCGGAGCCGGCTGGGCCACCGCGGCGGATCGCCAGCTGATCATGGAGCTGCTGCGCGGCCCGGGCCGCATCGCCGCGCTCGACGCGCCGGGCGTGAACGCCTTCGGCCTCGCACTGTCCGGGCGGCAGTTCCGGCCGAGCGCGGCGGCGGAGGCCCGGCTCGGCCAGCAGTTCGCGTTGCTGCGGGCACAGGGGGCGAACGGCCGCCAGGCGATCCGGATCATCGACGCCTACGTCGCCGGGATCAACGCCGAGTACAAGCGCGCAGGCCTCGCGATCGCTCCTTGGACGCGCAACGACGTCGTCGCGATCGGCGGGCTGATGGGCGCCGTCTTCGGAGCCGGAGGGGGCGACGAGGTGCGCCGTTCCGAGTTCCTCGACCTGCTCCAGCGCAAGCTCGGGCAGGAGGCCGGCCGGCGTGTCTGGGAGGACCTCCGCCAACGGGACGATCCCGAGGCGAACGTCGCCGTGCCCGGGCGGGTGGCGTACGACTCGCACAGCTCGAGCGAGATCGGGAACGTCGTGGTCGACTTCCCCGCCGCGGCGCCTACGGCCAGGCTCACCACGACCACCACCCGCCTGCCCATGTCGAACGCGCTCGTCATCGGGTCGAAGCGCTCGACGACGGGTAAGCCCCTCTTCGTCGCCGGGCCGCAGGTGGGCCAGTACTACCCCCAGATCATGCTCGAGCTCGACCTCGACGGCGGTGGCTACCGCGCGCGTGGCGCGGCGTTCCCGGGCATCTCGTTCGGGATCCTGCTCGGGCGCGGCATCGACTACGCGTGGAGCGCGACCTCCGCCGGCTCCGACCTCGTCGACCAGTACGTCGAGACGCTGTGCGGGGGGAGCGACACGATGTACCTCTACCGCGGGGAGTGTCGTCAGATGACGACGTTCGACGCAGGGACGATCGTCGGTCGGCCGGGCGAGCCGGATCAGCAGCTGGTCTATCCGGAGACGGTCCACGGGCCCGTCCAGGGATACGCGACCGTCGACGGCAAGCGGGTTGCGATCTCGGTGAAGCGCTCGACACGCGGCCGGGAGCTCGGCTCGCTCGGCTTCTTCCTCGACATGTCGATGAACCGCGTCCACTCCGCGCGCGATTTCGTCCGCGCCGCGTCGATGATGGAGCTGACCTTCAACTGGGTCTACGCAGACAGCCGGAGCATCGCGCAGTTCACGAGCGGACGGCTTCCGGTGCGCCCGGCGACGGTCGACCCCGGCCTGCCCACCAAGGGCACCGGCGACTACGAGTGGCAGGGCTTCCTGCCCGCCTCCGCGCACGCGCAGACGATCAACCCGGCGAGCGGCGTGATCCTCAACTGGAACAACAAGCCGGCGCGGGGCTACGCGGGCGCCGACGACGAATGGACGTGGGGCCCGGTGCAGCGGGTCGACCTGCTCTGGGGCGGCATCCAGCGGCGGCAGAAGCACACGCTCTCGAGCGTCGTCGGCGCGATGAACGGCGCCGCGACGCAGGACTTGCGGCTCATGCGTGTCTGGCCGGTGCTCCGCGACGTGCTCGCACGCGGAACCGGCACGCCGCGTGCGGCGGCGGCGGCAGCACAGCTCGATGCCTGGTTCGCATCCGGCGGCAGCCGGCTCGACGCCGACCTCGACGGCAAGGTCGACGCGCCGGGCGCCGCGGTGATGGATGCGGCGTGGAGCGCGATCGCCAACGCCGTCCTCGCACCGGTGCTCGACGGGCAGGAGCGGGCCGAGCTCGCGAAGCTCGTGCCCAACGACCCGCCGCTCTCCGCGAACGGCTCAAGCGCCTACAGCGGCTGGTGGTCGTACGTGCAGAAGGACCTCCGTTCCCTGCTCGGTCGAGCGGTGGCCGGCCCGTACCAGACGCGGTTCTGCGGCGGCGGCGACGTCGCGAAGTGCGCCGCTTCGCTGTGGGCGGCGCTCGACACCGCAACGGCGCCGCTGGCGGCGTCTCAGGGCGCCGACCCGTCCGCGTGGCGTGCCGACGCAACCGCGGAACGGATCCAGTTCGCGCCCGGGATCCTCATGAGGACGATGCGCGGCTCGAACAAGCCGACGTTCCAGCAGGCGATCACGTTCCGAACGCACCGGTAGGACACCGCCCCGCGAGGGACGCGGGGTAGGCTCAGGAGCGATGGCCGACCGCCCGCAGAAGCTCCTCACGCCGGGTCCGACGTCGGTGCCGCCGTCCGTGCTGCGCGCCCTCTCGAAGCCGGTGCTCCACCATCGCTCGCCCGACTTCGCCGCGGTGTTCGAGCTCGCGCAGGAGCGCCTGCGCGAGGTGTTCCGCACGGAGAACGAGGTTCTCGTCTTCACGTCGTCGGGCACGGGCGCATTCGAGTCCGCTGTCGTGAACCTTCTCTCTCCCGGCGACCGAGTGCTCGCGGTCTCGCAGGGGGAGTTCGGGGAGCGCTGGCAGGCGATGGCGCGCGCGTTCGGCTGCGACGTCGTTCCGCTGACGTACCCGTGGGGTGAGGCTCCTCGCCCGGCTGGCCTGCGCGAGGCACTGGCGGAAAGCGGCGCCGCGACCGCCTTCATCGTTCACTCCGAGACGTCGACCGGCGTCGTCTGCGATCTCGAGCCGCTCCTCGCGGTGTGCCGCGAGGAAGGCGTGCTCTCGGTGGTCGATGCCGTGTCGAGCCTGGGCGCCGTTCCACTCGAGACCGACGCATGGGGCGCCGACGTCGTCGTGACGGGCTCGCAGAAGGCGCTGATGACACCGCCCGGCCTCGCCTTCGCCGCCGTCTCCGACCGAGCCTGGGAGCGGACCGTAGAGGCGACGCTCCCGCGCTTCTACTGGGACTGGGCCCGCCAGCGCCGAGCTCAGGCCAAGCGCTCGACGCCGTTCACGCCTCCGACGTCGACCGTCGTCGCGCTCGTCGAGGCTCTCGGCCTCGTCCTGGAGGGCGGCCTCGACGCGGCGTTCGCCCGGCATCGGGCGCTCGGGCGCGCGTGCCGCGCGGGCATCAAGTCGATCGGGCTCGAGCTTTACTCCCCGGAAGACGACAGCGCAGCCGTGCTCACCGGCGCGCTGACGCCGGAGGGGATCGACGCAGTCGAGCTGCGCCTCGCGCTCCGCGACCGGCACGGGATCACCATCGCGGGCGGTCACGGAGACCTCGTCTCGCGGCTCTTCCGGATCGGCCACATCGGCCACGTCACGATCGACGACATCGCGGAGGCGTTGGGCGCGATCGAGGTCGAGCTACGGGAGGCCGGCGCCGACGTCGAGCCCGGCCGAGCCGCTCCGGCCGCCTTCGAGGCTTTCGGCTCGGTCGCCGCGGCAGGCTGATGCGCGTCCTGATCCGGGAGCCCATCGCGGACGCGGGGGTCGAGCTCCTGCGCACACGGTTCGACGTCGACGTCGACCTCGACTCGCCGCTCGAGGAGATCGTCGGCGACTACGACGCCATCGTCATCCGGTCGGCCACGAAGCTGACCCGCGACCTGATCGAGCGCGGAACGCGGCTGAAGGTCATCGGTCGCGCCGGCGTCGGCGTCGACAACGTGGACGTGGACGCCGCAACGCGTCGCGGGATCGTGGTCGCGAACGCGCCCGAGTCGACGATCGTGTCGGCTGCGGAGCAGACGATCGGATTGATCGTCGCGCTCGCCCGAAACATCCCGCAGGCGCATGCGGCGCTGAAGCAGGGTCGCTGGGAGCGCTCGCGCTACGGGGGAATCGAGCTGGCCGGGAAGACGCTCGGCGTGATCGGCTTCGGACGGATCGGACAGCAGGTCGCGCGGCGCGCGCTCGGCCTGGCGATGAACGTCGTCGCGTACGACCCGTTCGTGGGCCGCGACCGGTTCCGCGACCTGGGTGTCGAGCAGGCCGAGACGCTCGACGAGCTGCTCGGCGCCGCGGACGTCGTGACGCTCCACTCCCCTCTCACCGACGAGACCCGCTGCCTCGTCGATCGCGACGCGATCGGGCGGATGCGCGACGGCGCGCGGCTCGTGAACGCCGCGCGCGGCGCGCTCGTCGACGAGGAGGCGCTCATCGAGGCGATCCGATCGGGGAAGCTCGCAGGCGCGGCGCTCGACGTGTTCTCGGCCGAGCCGTACACCGGCCCGCTGCTCGAGCTCGACCAGGTCGTGGTCACGCCGCACCTCGCGGCCTCCACCGACGAGGCGCAGGACCGGGCGGGCGTTATCGTGGCCGAGCAGGTCGTGGCCGCGCTCGACGGCGGGATCGTCACGAACGCGGTCAACATCCCGGTCGTCGACCAGGCCGACCTCGAGGTGCTCGGGCCGTTCATCCCGCTCGCGTCGCTGCTCGGCCGGATCGCGGTCGAGCTCGCGGTCGGTGCGCCGCAGCGCATCACCGTCGCGGCGCACGGCCCGCTGTCGGAGTACGACACGCGGCTCCTGACCGCGGCGGCGCTGAACGGTGTGTTCCAGGAGCGCGTCGACCAGGTGGTGAACGTCGTGAACGCGACGGTGATCGCCGCGGAGCGCGGGATCGCCGTGGTCGAGGAGCGCGACCGCGCATCGCGCGACTACTCGAACACCGTCGAGGTGCGGCTCGTGTCGGACGGGGAGGAGGTCACCGTCTCGGGAACGACGATCGGACCGGAGCCCCGCCTCTTCCTCGGCGGCGCCCTCGGCTTCGGAATCGACCTCGAGATAGCGCCGCACATGGTCTTCGTCCGCTACTCGGACCAACCGGGGGTGATCGGCCGCGTCGGCTCCATGTTCGGCGACGCCGGCCTCAACATCGCCAACATGGCGGTCTCGCGGACGAAGGAGGGAGGCGAGGCGCTGATGGTCTTCTCCATCGACTCGCCGGCCACGAGCGAGCTCGTCGACCAGCTGCACGACGCGGGCTTCGACGACGTCCGCTTCGTCGAGCTCGGGTGACCGCGAACGGCATGGAGTGGCCCGAGCCGGTGGAGCGCGTCGCGGCGTTCCTGCGTGACACCGGCGCGGAGGCGCGGATCGAGGAGCTGCCGACGCCAACGGCGACCGCGCAGGCGGCGGCCGACGCCGTGGGCTGCACACTGGGCCAGGTCGTGAAGTCGATCGTCCTCATGTGTGACGCGTCCCCGGTGGTGACGCTCGTGCCGGGCGACCGCAAGGTCGACACGGGGAAGGTCGCACGGCTCGTCGGCGCGCGACGGGCGACGGTCGCGGATCCGGACGAGGTCGAGGCGGCGACGGGCTTCCGTCCAGGAGCCGTAGCGCCGTTCCCGCTCGAGCGTGTCTCCGTCATCCTCGTCGAGCGGACGATGCTCCGGCACCGCACTGTCTGGGCCGGCGCGGGCTCCGAGTCGCACCTCGTCTCGCTGGCGCCACCCGAGCTCGTCCGCCTGACGCGCGGGCGGGTCGAGGACGTTGTGCTGGAATCCCGGTAAGACTTCGTCACCGACGCCGAACGGAGGAGCGCAATGGAGGAGACCGCGAAGATCTGGATGAACGGCGAGCTCGTCGACTGGGCGGACGCGACCGTTCACGTCGGGGTCCACGGTCTCCACTACGGCACCGGCGTATTCGAGGGGATCCGCGCCTACGAGACCGCAAAGGGCCCGGCAGTGTTCCGGCTCGCCGACCACATGCAACGTCTCCACGACAGCGCGCGCCTCCTGTACATGGAGCTGCCCTACTCCGTCGAGGACCTGCGGACGGCGACCCACGACCTCGTCCGCGCGAACGGGCTACCCGCCGCGTACATCCGGCCGATCGCCTTCTTCGGCTACGGCTCGCTCGGCGTGCACACACGCGGCAACCCGGTCGAGACGGTGATCATGAGCTGGCCGTGGGGCGCCTATCTCGGCGAGGACTCGCTCGCGAAGGGCATCACCGCGAAGGTCTCCTCCTGGAAGCGAGTCGGCCCGAACGTCATCCCGCATGTCTCGAAGGCGACCGGGATCTACCTGAACTCGATGCTGGCGACGACGGAGGCGCAGCGCGCCGGCTACGACGAGGGGATCCTGCTGACGGACAACGGCTTCGTCGCGGACGGGCCGGGCGAGAACATCTTCGTCGTCAAGGACGGCCGGATCCTGACGCCGCCGCTCTCGACGTCGATCCTCCCGGGGATCACGCGCGGGAGCGTCATCGAGATCGCACGCGACCTCGGCTACGTCGTCGAGGAGACCGACGTGATCCGCACCGACCTCTACCTCGCCGACGAGGTCTTCATGACGGGCACCGCGGCCGAGGTGACGCCGGTGCGCGCGATCGACGACGTCGAGCTCGGCGTCGGCGACGTCACGCTCGAGCTCCAGCGGACGTACCTCGACGTCGTCAACGGCCGCACCGAGCAGTGGAGCCACTGGCTCGACGTCGTCGAGACGGTCGCCGCTCCGGCGTAGGGGGACCGAGCTTCGGTTGGTGTCCGACTTAAAGTCGGACACCAACCGCCCATCGTCGGGCTAGATCCTTCGGGTCGACAGCGCGGTCGCGACCACGCGGTCCTGGTCGTCGTCCGTCAGCGACGAGCCGCTCGGCAGGCACAGCCCGTGCTCGAAAAGGCGCGCACCGACCTCGCCACCGAACGTGCGGTGCGACGCGAAGATCGGCTGCAGGTGCATCGGCTTCCAGAGCGGCCGCGCCTCGATGTCCTCGGCCTCGAGCGCCAGACGGACGGTCTCGCGGTCGGCTCCGAACGCGTCAGGGTCGAGGACGATGCATGTGAGCCACGCGTTCGAGGTCCCGTACTCCGCCTCGGGCATGAACGTGATACCCGGGACGCCGTCGAGGAGCTCGCGATACCGGTCGCGGATCCGGCGGCGCGTCGCCACACGCATCGGAAGCGTCTCGAGCTGCGCGCGCCCGAGCGCGGCCAGGAGGTTGCTCATCCGGTAGTTGAAGCCGATCTCGGTGTGCTCGTAGTGCACAACCGGCTCGCGCGCCTGCGTCGAGAGCTTGCGCGCGTGCTCGATCCAGTCGCGGTTCCCGGAGACGAGCATCCCGCCGCCACTCGTCGTGATGATCTTGTTGCCGTTGAAGGAGAAGGCCGCGACGGCGCCCTGCCTGCCCGACGACTCACCTCGGTACGTCGCCCCGAGCGACTCGGTGGCGTCCTGGATCAGGACGACGTCGTGGCGCTCGCAGACCCTCCGCACCGCGTCGTAGTCGCAGCACTGGCCGTAGAGGTCGACCGCGATCACGGCCCGGACGCGCGCGCCCGCAGCACGCCGGTCGGCGATCGCCCGGTCGAGGAGCGTGGGATCGATCGTCCAGGTCGCCTCGTCAGCGTCCACGAAGAACGGCGTCGCGCCGGCGTACGCGATCGGGTTCGCGCTGGCGGCGAACGTGAAGTCCGAGCACGCGACCTCGTCGCCCTCGCCGATCCCGAGCACGACCAGCGCGAGGTGGAGCGCGGCGGTGCCGCTCGTCAGCGCCACCGCGTGCTCGACCCCCGCGACCGCGGCAACCTCGGCCTCGAACGCGTCGACGTGCGGCCCGAGCGGCGCAATCCAGTTCGACTCGATGGCCTCCGCCACGAGCTCCGCCTCGCGCCCGGCGATGTGCGGTGGGGAGAGGTAGACGCGCGCCATCGCGCCCGAGCCTAGCCAGCTGACCCACGTCGAGTCGCCGCGGCGGGCAATACTACGAGGCATGTCCGCCCACGGGATGGTGTTCCTCGGGTTCGGGAAGTACGTGCGGGCCGACCGCATCTACGCGCTCGAGCCGATCATGGGCAACGAGCGTGGGAACGGTCGCCGGACGCTCGTCTGGGTGGAGGGCATTCCCGACCCCGTGGTCGCGTCGCGCACGCAGGAGACGATTCTCGAGGAGATGGAGCTGCTCGTCGAGCCGAGCGGCGGTCGCACCCGACGCAACCGTGGGACGGCGTTGAGCCGCCAGCCGCAGCTCTTCGAAGCGGGCGAGTGACGTTCCACGAGCTCGTGGCGGGCAGCGTCCACGACGCCGCGCCCGGGCTGATCGGCTGGACGCTCCTCGTCGACGGGGTCGGTGGGCGGATCGTCGAGGTGGAGGCCTACGAGGAGACCGATCCCGCCAGCCACTCGTTCGGCGGCCCGCGAGGGCGGAACGTCGTGATGTTCGGCCCCGCCGGCCACCTCTACGTCTACCGCTCGTACGGGATCCACTGGTGCGCGAACATCGTCTGCGGCGCACCGGGACACGGAGCAGCTGTCCTGCTCCGTGCGCTCGAGCCGACGCACGGGCTCGACGAGATGCGGTCGCGGCGCGGGCCTGTGGCGGACAGGCTGCTCTGCTCCGGACCGGGCCGGCTCACGCAGGCGCTCGGGCTCACCGGGGCGGACAACGGCGCACGCCTCGACCCGCCACGCTTCTCGCTCGTGCCGCCCGATCGCGTTGCGCACATCCTCCGGACGCCGCGGATCGGCATCACGCGCGCGACGGAGGCCGAGTGGCGCTACGTCGAAGCGGGAACTAGCTGGTCGAGCCGCCCCGGCCGACGAGCAGCGTGAGCGGCAGGCCCGGCTGGGCCGCGATGCCGGCCTCGAGGCTCTGCTTGACGACGGTTCCTTCCGGCCCGTCTCCGTACTGGATCTTCAACCTGAGCCGGAGCTTGCGGCTCCGCTCACGCGCGGCCGGGAGGCTCGATCCGACGAGGTTCGGCACGAGGCCGTCCCGCGCCGCCGAGACCCAGAGGCGTACCGTCCCGTTCGCGGAGAGGAATCCCTTGCGCGGCGTCTGCTCGACGACCTCGCCGGGACGGGTGCGCGGCTTCGCCGGGACGTAGACGACGTCCGGCTGTAGGGGCACGGACTGGAGCGCGACGCGTGCAGAGTCGACCGACTTCCCCACCACCACAGGGACCGACACCTCGTTTGCGTAGCACGTGGCGGTCGAGCCCGGCAGCCGGCCGGCGAAGTAGGTGATCACGCGCGTCGCCGGACAGAAGCCATTGTCCAGACGCCACTTTCCGCTGCGGTACACCACGCGGGCGTCGTAGCTCGGCAGGTAGGGCGCCCCGGTGAACGTCGTCGCCGGCTTGCCTGCGAGCGCGCGGCTCATGAACGACTTCCAGATGAGAGCCGGCAGCGTGCCTCCCGAGACCGGCTCGCCGTGGAACTCCGTCTCCATCGGCTTGAGCTGGTTCGGGTAGCCGACCCAGACGGCGACGACGAGGTCGGGCGTGTAGCCGACGAACCAGGCGTCGGCGTAGTCGTCGTTCGTTCCCGTCTTGCCGGCCACCTCACGGCCGGGCAGCTGCGCGCGCGTGCCCGTGCCCTCCTGGACGACCTTCTCGAGCACCCCGGTGAGGATCTCCGCCTCGGAGGGCGAGAGGGCGGCGTGGGGCACCGGCTCGTTCTCGACGACCTTGCCGTCGCGGCGGAAGCCGACGCTCTGGACGACGCGCGGCCGGTCCTTCATGATCGAGCCGTCCACGCGCTTTCCGTCGTTTGCGATCGTGGCGTAGGCGCGGGCCATGTCGAGCGGGTTGACCGCGACGAAGCCGAGGCCGATCGCGAAGTAGGGGGGAAGCTTCGAGCGGATCCCGAGCCGGTGCGCCGTCTCGACGATCGCCTTCGGCCCGACGATGTTCGTCAGCTGGGCGTAGACGGAGTTGTCGGAGTGGATCATCGCCGTCGTCAGGTCGACGCTGCCGAGGTAGCTCCCTTCGTAGTTCGTCACCGGCCAGATGCGGTCACCGGCGTCGATCTCGATGGGCTTCGACGTGATGTGCGTGGCCGGCGCGATGCCCTTGCGCAGCGCGGCCGCGAGCACGATGGGCTTGAACGACGAGCCCGGCTGGCGCTCGGCCTGCGTGGCGAGGTTGAACTGGCTGCGGTGGAAGTTCGTGCCGCCGAACATCGCCTTCACCGCGCCGGTGTGCGGGTCGATCGCGACGAGCGCGGCCGCCGGGCCACTCGGGTCGTGGAGAATCCCCTCGATCGCCTCGCGCGCCCTGTCCTGCAGGTCGAGATCGATCGTGGTCGTCACCTCGAGGCCGCCGCCGAACACCTTCTCGGCGCCGTAGCGGGCCACGAGCTGGTCGGTCACGTAGTTGACGAAGTACGGCGCAGGCCCGCGCGTGCCGGGCAGTCGCACGTCCTCCGGCTTCGGCAGCGGCGTGGCGTTCGCGCGGCGCATCTCGCCGGCGGTGATCCGCCCCTGGTCGAAGAGCTGCTGCAGGACGTATCCGCGACGCTGCTTCGCTGCGACCGGATGCTGCACGGGGTCGTACAGCGACGGGCTCGCCGGGATCCCGGCCAGCAGCGCCGCCTCGGGGAGCGTCAGCTCGTCCGCGCTCTTGCCGTGGAAGTACGTGCGTGACGCCTGGAGAATCCCGTACGCGCCGTTCCCGAAGTAGATCGTGTTGAGGTACGCGGTCAGGATCCGGTCCTTCGACCAGCGCTGCGTCAGCTGCCAGGCGAGCGCGGCCTCGCGCACCTTGCGCGCGATCGTCTTGTCGTTCCGGCTGTACGCGTTCTTGACGTACTGCTGCGTGATCGTCGAGCCGCCCTCCACGACGGCCTTGTTGCGGACGTCCTCCCAGGCGGCGCGGACGATCCCGCGCACGTCGACGCCGTTGTGCTCGAAGAAGCGCTTGTCCTCGACCGCGACGATCGCCTGCTTCATGATCGGCGCGATCCGGTCGGAGCGCACGAGCACACGGCTCTCGTCGCCGCGGAGGATCGCAAGGACGCGCCGCTGGTCGTTCTTGCCCGGTGCGGCGTAGATGACGGTGTCCACGTCGCCGCGCCAGCTCGCGGGGTCGAGCGCGACGAGCTCCGACCTGACCGCCGTGGTCAGGCCGTAGCTGAACGCCGCGGCCGACACCGCGAAGAGCACGAGCGCGAGCGCCAGGAGCCGCGGCTTTCGGATCCGGCCGCGCTTGCGCGCCGCCTCCGTACGTCTCCCGAGCCGCACTGCGCCGCTGATTGTAGCCCGGAGCGGCGCTTTCGTAGCCCGGAGCGGCTAGATCATCTATCCCGCGAGGACGTCGAGCAGCTCGACGCCGTAACGGGCGAGCTTCGCGGGGCCGAGGCCCTTGACGCCGGCGAGCTCTGCCTCCGAGCCCGGCTTGCGGGCGGCCAGCTCCTGGAGTGTTGCGTCGTGGAGGACGACGTAGGCCGGGACACCGTCCTCCCGCGCCCGCTGCGTCCTCCAGGCCTTGAGCTCGGCGACGAGCGTGCCATCCCCCGGTGCAGTCGCGGCGAGCCGGAACGACGGCAGCGTGACGCCCGGGCGTGCGTGCAAGACCTTGAACCCGTCGCTCTCGACCTCGACGAGCGCGCCGGCGGCCTCGAGCGTGCGCACCCAGCGCGTCACCTCCGACTCCGAGGCGGCGGCCAGCGCGCCGAACGCGGGCGAGCGCCGGGCGGACGGCGGCGCCTTCACGGAGCCGCGGAGCATCGCGACGAGGCTCCGGCGGCCGAGCGGCCACGTCAGCGCGGCGACGGCGTCGAAGATCATTGGCGCCGGATCGTCCGGGAGCGGACGGGCGGGCGAGGGCGTGGCAGCGCCGCCGCTCGTCGCACGCGGGGCACAGACATCGCACGCGCCGCACGGCCCCTCGAGCGTCTCGCCGAAGTGCTCCGCCACCTGGAGGTGACGGCAGCGCGGCGCTTGCGCGAACTCGATGATGCGCTCCACCCGTGTCGCCGCCGCGCGCTCGTAGCGGTCGAGGAGCTCGTCGACGTCGGCGCCTGCCCCGGCATCGACGGGAAGGAGCTCGATCCGCATCGCCCGTCCGGCGTCGTAGCCCCGCCGCACCAGGCCCGCCTGCTCGAGCATCCCGACGAGGACGCGCGGGTCGTGCGTCCCCCCGACGGCGTCCTCGAGGGTGTTCGGCGTCACCGTCCCTCCCGCCTCGCGGACAGCGCGGTACACGCGCCGCAGGATCTCCGGCGTCGGCACGTCGCCCAGTGCGAACCGCCGCAGAGCCGTCGCGTCCGCGTCGCCCGCCAGCAGGGCGGTGTCGCTCGGGCGGCCGTCCCGTCCCGCTCGGCCGACCATCTGCACGTAGCTCTCGAGCGAGTCGGGGAGGTTCGCGAGCGCCACGAGACGGACGTTCGCCTTGTCGATGCCCATGCCGAACGCGGTCGTCGCGACGACCACCGGAGTGCGCCCGGCGACGAACGACTCCTGGACGCGCGTGCGCTCATCGGGTTCGAGCCCTGCGTGGTAGTACTCCGCGACGATTCCGTGCCCACGCAGGGTGCGGGCGATCTCCTCGCAGGAGCGCCGCGACCGCGCGTACACGATGGCCACCCCCTCGTCGAGGCCGCGGAGGTGGCGGAGCAGCGCGCGGAGCCGCTCCTCGCCGTTCTCGGCGCGCTCCACGTCGTAGCGGAGGTTCGGCCGATGAACGCTCGTCCGAACCTGCGCGAGGGGGCGCCCGAGCGCCTCGGCGATCGCCTCGGCATTCGACGGCGTTGCCGTGGCGGTCATGCCCAGCACCGCCGGCCCGTCGAGCTCGTCGAGCGCGCGCCGGATGAAGAGGTAGTCGGGACGGAAGTCGTGCCCCCACATCGAGACGCAGTGCACCTCGTCGATCACCACGAGCCCCACGCCGATCGACCGGAGCGTCCGGACGAACGACTCCTGCCGCAGGCGCTCGGGCGCGGCGTAGAGAAGGCGCGTGTCGCCGGCGGCGACCGACGAGAGCCGCGCCGCCGCCTCTTCGGGGTCGAGCGACGAGTTGACGAACGTCGCCGTCGCCCCGATCTGCGGGGGCAGCTTGTCGACCTGGTCCTTCATCAGCGCGATCAGCGGCGAGAGGACGAGCGTGGGGGAGGGTCGCAGCATCGCCGCGAGCTGGTATGTCAGCGACTTGCCAGCGCCCGTCGGCATGATCGCGAGCGTGTCGGCGCCGTCGAGGGCGGCACGGACCACCGCCTCCTGTCCGGGTCGGAAGCCGTCGAAGCCGAAGAGCTCCCGAAGCGCGGGGCGGAGATCGGTCACCCGAACGAGTGTACGGGTGGCGTCGGAGCGAATCTGTGCCGACTTCGTGCCGAGAGGCTTGCTCAGGAGAGCGAGACGGGGGCCGACGCGATCACCGGCTTGCCGGTGGGCGCGGAGGCGCCGCCGTCGTCCTCGACGGTGACCGCCACGACCGAGCCGTTCCCGACGGTGCCGTCGACGGGAATCGCCAGCGTGCCGTTGCCAGGCGCGAACAGGCCCCCGGAGACAGGGCGTCCGTCGTCGATCACCCAGACCTGATACGTCTTGCCCGCCGGTACGGGCGGGACATCCGAGACGACGAGCACCGCCCGGCCGTCGTCTCCCACGACCAACCGGCCGCGCGCACCCGTCAGCGACGCTTCCGACGTCGGCTGGGCCAGAACGGCGGCCGCAGCCCGCTCTCGCGCGAGCGCGGAGCGTGCGTCGTCCAGGTTGGAGGAGACGGACGCGCCCCACAGGCCGAGCGCGAGCGCGGCGCACGCGGCGACCGCTGCCGCGATCCCGAGAACGGGCAGGAGCCGCGACCGGCGCCGTTCCTCGAGGGAGACGACGTTCTGCGGCTCGGCCCTCGCGGCGTCGAGGATCCGGTCGCGTAGGCCGGTGGAGGGCGCGGGCCCCGCAGTGGCGGTCGCCATCGCGGCAGCGGCCTCGGTGAGCGAGCGAAGCTCCTCGCGCGCCTCCTCGGACGAGGCGAGCACCTCCTTCGCGCGGGCGCGGTCACCCTCGTCGAGGGCATCGAGCGCGTAGCCGGCGATCAGCTCGTGAGTCTCGGCGTCCACGATCCCTCGGATTCGGCCTCGTCCAGCAGCTCCCGTAGGCGCGCGAGGCCGGCGAACATCCTGCTCTTGATCGTACCCAGCGGCACTCCCAGCCTCTCGGCCAGCTCGGCCTGCGAGTAGCCGCCGTAGTAGGCGAGCTCGATCGACTCGCGCTGCGTGTCGGGGAGCGCGCGGAGCGCTGCTTGCACCCGGTCGCGCTCGAAGCCGAGCCAGGCGGCGTCCTCGGCCGACCCGCTCGGGTCGGGCGGATCGGGCCGGCTCTCGGACTCGAGCGGCTCCGCGCGGCGGCGCTCCTCGCGCCGGACGATGTCGACGGCGCGCCGGTGGACGAGCGTCACGATCCACGTGCTCGCCTTCGCGCGGTCGGCGCGGAAAGCGGTGGCCGAGCGCCAGGCCGCGAGGAATCCCTCCTGCACCGCGTCCTCGGCGAGGCGGTCGTCCCGGAGCACGCGGTAGGCGATGCCATAGGCGACCCGCCCCACGCGGTCGTAGAGCTCGCCGAGCGCGCTCTCGTCGCCCCGTGCCACGAGGGCGACGAGCGCCTCGTCGGAGAGGTGCGTGTGCCTGCGCAACGCCAGGTCATCCTGGCGGACCCGGGCAGAGGACGGAAGCGACTCGACGAGCACGGCCCTGGTTCGCCCGCGGTGCGCCACCGGTTCACCGCCGGTCCGAACCGATCTCGCACCGGGCCGCGAACAACGCCCCGATCCAGCCGACCACCTACGGAAGGAGCACGACGATGCGAAAGAGCATCGCAGCCGCGGCGCTGGCTGCACTGGCCACATCGGCCGCGCTCGGCGCGGCGGTGACGCTCGGTCCCGGGAACGGAACCGCCTCGAGCCACCGGGAGGCGCCGCTCATTGCGGACGACCCCTCGGCGGACCTGACGGACGTGTACGCGTTCCGGAGCCCCGACAGGCCGAGCACCGTCACCATCCTGGCGAACGTGATCCCCGGCGAGGACCCGGCAGCGGGGCCGAACTGGTACACGTTCTCGCCTGCGGCCCGCTACAACCTGAAGATCGACACGACAGGCGACGTCCGCCCGGACGTCATCTACCGATTCGAGTTCCAGCGGAAGACGGGCCCGTTCTTCCTCGGCGACACCGCGCAGCCGTACACCGTCACGCGGATCGCCAAGGGCAAGACGACGGTCGTCGCGCGCGGCACGACACCGCCGAACAACATCGGCAAGCGCTCGACGCCGGACTACCGGAGCCTCGTGACGAAGTCGATCGCCTCGTTCGACGGCGGCGCCGCGAGGGCGTTCGCCGGTCAGCGCGACGATCCGTTCTTCGGTGACGTCGGGGCGATCTTCGACCTCGTCGCGATCCGCAAGGGCACCGGCAACATGGGCGGCGGAAAGGACTTCTTCGCCGGCTATGGCGTGCACACGTTCGGCATCCAGGTGCCGATCGCGGAGCTCGCGGCGAAGAACGGGACGGTCGGCGTCTGGGCGTCGGTCGACCGTCGCAAGGTGACGACGCGTGGCGCGGTGACCCGAAACGCCGGTGCCTGGGTGCAGGTCGACCGGCTCGGCAACCCTCTCGTCAACGAGGTCATCATCCCGACAGGCCTCAAGGACCGGTGGAACGCGCTCCAGCCGTGGAGCGAGTCGCAGTTCCGCCAGTACTACAACGAGCCGATCCTGGCCGCGGTGATCAACAAGCTGTACAAGCTCGGCGCGCCCGAGACCGGCCGTGACGACCTCGTCGCGGTGCTCCTCACCGGCGTGCCGAAGCTGAACTACACCGGGCCGAAGCTCGCCGACGTGCTCCGGCTCAACCTGACGATCCCCGTCGCGAAGAGCCCGAACCGGCTCGGCGTGCTCGGGGGCGACACGCAGGGCTGGCCGAACGGCCGCCGGCTCTCCGACGACGTGATCGACATCGCCGAGCAGGCGGTGGGCGGCTTTCTGAAGGACGTGAAGCTGCCGCTCGGCGACGGCGTCAACGCGGACGACGTCGACACGCTCGACGCGTTCCCCTACGCCGCCGACCCGAAGTCCGGGTTCGACAACACGAAGGGCGTCCAGAAGCCCTGATCGTCCAGCGGTGCCGGCCTGTCCCTCGCACGAGGCGACCGGCCGGCACCGAACCGTTCGCAGGATTCCGTCGAACCAGGAGCGCACATGCCCCTCGAGACGTCTTCACACCGCCGACGCGCGATGGTTCTCCTCGTCGCCGCGGCTGCGGCCGCCGTGCTCGGAGTCGGCGGCCTCTTCGGGGGCGTGCTCGGCGAGCTTCGCCCGGAGGCGGCGCCGGCGAGCGCCTCGCCGCGGCTCGAGCTCGACGCGGCGCTCCCGCTCGGCGGGACCGCGGCGACCGTCAGGAGGCTCGAGCGCGCGGTGCGTGTCGACCCGCGCGACGCCGACCGCCTCGGGGAGCTCGGCCTCGCCTACCAGCTGCGCTGGCGCGAGACGGGCGACCCGTCGTTCCTGCCCCTCTCCGAGCGCGCACTCCGGCGAGCACTCGACGCACGGCCGCGGGACGCGTCTGCGACGCTGGGGCTCGGCAACCTGGCGCTGATCCGGCACGACTTTCGCGGCGCGCTCGTCCTCGGTCGCGATGCACGTCGCCGTGCGCCGTTCGCGGCGCGGCCCTACGGCGTGGTGGGTGACGCGCTGATCGAGCTCGGGCGCTACCCGCAGGCATTCGCGACGTTCGATCGGATGGCGGCCGTGAAGCCGAGCCTCGCCTCCTACGCCCGTGTCGCCTACGCGCGTGAGCTGCGCGGCGACCGCCGTGGCGCCGCCGCGGCGATGAACCTCGCTCTCGACGCCGCGGGCGGCGTCCCCGAGCCCACGGCGTGGGCGCACGTCGAGCTTGCGAAGCTCGCGCTCGGTGACGGTCGGGTCGACGCAGCCGCGGAGCACGTGCGCGCAGCCCTCACCATCTTCCCCGGATACGTCCTCGCGCTCGAGCAGCAGGCCAGGGTCGACGCCGCTCGAGGCAAGCTCGGCGCCGCTGTCGCCACAGCGCGGCGGGCGGCCACCGCCGTCCCGCTCCCGCAGTTCGTCGCGTTGCTCGGCGACCTGCTCGATCGCCAAGGCCGGACGACGGCGGCGGCGCGCCAGCGAGCCACCGTCGCGGCCATCGACCGGGTGCTGGCCGCGAACGGCCTACGCGTCGACCTCGAGAGCGCCGTCTTCCGGGCCGACCACCGCATCCGGCCGGCGGAAACGGTGCGTCTCGCGCGAAACGCCCGTGCCGAGAGGCCGTCGATCTACGGCGACGACGCGGTCGGCTGGGCGCTCGCGCGCGCAGGACGGTGCGCAGAGGCCGAGCCGTGGCTCGACCGCGCGCTCCGGATTGGCACGAAGGACGCGCTCCTCTACTTCCATCGCGGGTACGCAGCCGGGTGCGCCGGCGACCGGCGTGCGATGCGCGCGTGGTACCGCCGGGCGCTCGAGCAGAGCCCGGCCTTTTCGGTGCAGTGGGCGCCGGTCGCCCGAGAGGCGCTCGCATGAGGCGCCTCGCGGCCGTCGCAGCGGCTCTCGTCGTCGTCGGGGTCATCCTCGTCCAGCCGCGGGAAGCGTCCGCGCATCCGCTCGGCAACTTCACCGTCAACCACTACGCGGGGATCGAGCTCGCAGGAGACCGCGTGTTCGTCCGCTACGTCCTCGACCTGGCCGAGATCCCGACCTTCCAGTCGGGTGACCGCGTCCGCGCGCCCCGCTATCCAGCGGAGCTGGCGCACGAGCTCGATCTCCGATTCGGCGGCGAGCGGGTCGTCCTGCGCCTTCTGGCGCACCGCGTCTCGGAGCGCCCGGGTGCCGGGGGCCTTCCGACCCTGAGGCTCGAGGCCGTCTACGCCGCGCCGCTCCGCGGTTCCGCGCTCACCTTCGTCGATCGCAGCTTCGCGAGCCGCATCGGCTGGCGGGAGGTCACCGTGCGTGCCCGCGACGGGGCGCGCCTCGTCTCGTCGTCCGTCCCGGCGGCGAGCCGCTCGGACGAGCTGCGCTCGTATCCGCGCGACCTCCTTCGCTCGCCGCTCGCGGTCAGGTCGGCGACGGCGCGTTTCGTCGCCGGGACGGCGCCCGCTGCCCCTCCGCTGCTCCACCGGTCGGCGGCGCCAGGCCACACGGGCGACCGGCTCGCGGGGCTCATCGGGCGCGACGACACGACGTTCGGGGTCGTCCTGCTCTCCTTGCTCGTGGCGGCGTTCTGGGGTGCCGCGCACGCCCTCACGCCCGGGCACGGGAAGGCGCTCGTCGCCGGCTACCTCGTCGGCACCCGCGGCCGGCCGAGGCACGCCTTCGCGCTCGGGGCCACGGTCACGGTCACCCACACGGCGGGCGTGTTCGCGCTGGGTCTCGTGACGCTCGGGCTCTCGACCGTCGTCGTCCCGGAGCAGCTCTATCCCTGGCTGACGCTCGTCTCGGGGATGCTCGTCGTCGGCGTCGGGGCCGGTGTCCTCCTCCGGCGCGCGCGCCACGCACGCGGCCACCACCACCACCACCACCACCACCGACCACCACGGCGACGACATCGACGTGCGCGGGATCCTCGGGATCGGCGCCGCCGCGGGGCTGCTCCCCTGTCCCTCGGCGCTCGTCGTCCTCCTGAGCGCGATCGCTCTCCACCGGCTCGCCTTCGGGCTGGCGCTGATCGTCGCGTTCAGCGTCGGGCTCGCGGCCACGATCACCGCGATCGGCCTGGTCGCCGTCCTCGCCCGTCGCGCGTTCGGACGGGCACGGCTCGACGGCCCGGTGATCCGGGCGCTGCCCGCTCTGTCCGCAGCCGTCATAGTCGTCGTCGGCCTGGTCATCACGGTGAACGCGATTCCGGCCGTCGTCTGAACCGGACGCGGGCGAGCGACGAATCACGCCCGTCCATTGACGAGGAGAGGAGTACGCGATGTTCGGGCTCGACGACTGGATTGCAGGGTTGTCCAACGGAGGATCGATCGCCGTCGTGGTCGCCGTCGCGGTTCTGTTGGGACTGCGTCATGCGACGGATCCCGATCACATCGCCGCCGTCACGACCCTCGTGGCGTCGGGCCGGGAGCGTGCGACGGGTGCTGCGGCGCGCCTCGGTGCGTGGTGGGGCGCGGGCCACGCGCTGACGCTCGTCGTGTTCGGCATCCCGATCCTCCTCGCCGATCGCTATCTCCCCGATGCGCTCCAGCGTGGGGCCGAGACCGCCGTTGCGGCACTCATCGTCTTTCTCGCCGTGCGGCTCATCGTCCGCTGGAAGCACGGCGCCTTCGCGTTGCACTCCACGCACGACGGGAGTCATCGGCACCCCGTGCGCTCGCCGGCCGGAGCGTTCGGGATCGGGCTCGTCCACGGCATGGGTGGCAGCGCAGGCGTCGGCGTCCTGCTGCTCGCCGCGATCCCGTCTCCCGACGTGGCGCTGTCGCGCTCGTCGTCCTCGCGTTCTTCACCGCGGTCTCGATGACGATCGTCACGACAGGGTTCGGCGCGCTGCTCTCCGTACGCACCGTCGCCGGCTCACTGACCGCTGCCGCGCCTCTGCTCGGCGCCGCGAGCCTCGCGTTCGGCCTGTGGTACGCCGCCGCTGCGTGGAGCCTGGCGCCGTATCCGTTCTGAGCCGGCGGGTGGGTACGATCGGCCACCCGTGAGCGCTCCAGCCGATGTCTCGACCCTCGCCCGAAACGCAGTGCACCTGCTGCCCGAGGACGGGCTCGCGGAGAAGCTGCGGCTCGGCCGCCCGCTGCGAGTGAAGCTCGGGATCGACGTCACCTCGCCCGACATCCACATCGGCCGCGCGATCCCGCTCCAGCGGATGCGCGCCTTCCAGGATGCGGGCCACATCGGGGTCCTGATCATCGGCGACTACACGACGCGGATCGGCGACCCGTCGGGCCGCTCAACGGAGCGTCCGATCCTCGACCCCGAGGAGATCGACCGCAACGCGCAGACGTACCTCGAGCAGGCTCTCCTGATCCTCGACCGCGACCGCACCGAGGTGCGCCTCAACGGGGAGTGGCTCGCGAAGCTCGACTTCGCAGACGTGCTCCGGCTCACCCGGACGATCACCGTCGCGCAGATCCTCGAGCGCGACGACTTCGCGCAGCGGATGGGGGCGAACGAGCCGATCTCGGTGTCGGAGCTCCTCTATCCGCTCATGCAGGCGTACGACTCCGTCGCCGTCGAGGCCGACGTCGAGCTCGGCGGCACCGACCAGCTCTACAACCTGCTCGCCGGCAGGACGGTCATGGAGGCATACGGCCTCGAGCCCCAGGTCGTCCTTACGACGCCGCTCCTGCTCTCGTGGGACGGTGCCAAGATGAGCTCGTCGGTCGGCAACAACATCCCGCTCACCGCTCCGCCCGAGGAGCAGTTCGGCAGGACGATGCGCATTCCCGACGAGATGCTCGAGGAGTGGTGGAGGCTCGTCGCCGAGCAGCCGGTGCCGCCAGGCGAGCCGATGGAGGCGAAGCTCGAGCTCGCGCGGCTCATCGTGCGCCGTTCCCACGGCGAGGATGCAGCGCGCGAGGCCGAGGCGCACTTCACACGCGTCGTCCGCGAGCACGCGGCGCCCGACGACGTCCATGAGCACGTGTTGCCGGCTGGCGACCCCGTCCATCTCCCGGCCGTGATCGCCGAGGCCTTCGGCTTGTCGACGAGCGACGCCCGCCGGATGATCGGGCAGGGAGGCGTCAAGCTCGACGGCGCGCCCGTCGAAGGTCTCGACGTGGCCCGCGCGGAGGCCGACGGGAAGCTCCTGCAGGCGGGCAAGCGTCGCTTCGCGCGGCTTGTCTCCTAGGCTTGACACTCCTCGGGGCTCTGGTACACTTCCGCGGCCGCCCGAGAGGGAGGCAAGGAAAGCCCTGCGACTCACAGGAGCGCCTTCGCTCGATTCGGATACGACCTCTTTCGTCGCCCGTCGATTCGAAGGCCTCGCGCGTGAGCGGAGGCCTTTTCGTTGCCCGCCCTCCCCGGCACCGGTCCTTGAAAACTCAACAGCGTGCGTGTGCGACGAGAAAGCGTCGTCGTCCGACCGCCCGGTTCGCCGGTCGTCTCGAACGACGTCGTTTATCCCGTCATGAATCGTCTTGCCTTCCCGGCAGGACGATGAACTGACGCCTTTGAGCTAGACGCTCCGCCTCGGCGGAACGTCTAGTAATGAGCTCGAAGGAAGACACCAGTTCGCCTTGCCTTCGGGCAGGGCAATCTGTTTCTTCACGGAGAGTTTGATCCTGGCTCAGGACGAACGCTGGCGGCGCGCCTAACACATGCAAGTCGAGCGAGAACCAGGGCTTCGGCCCTGGGGACAGCGGCGAACGGGTGAGTAACACGTGGATAACCTGCCCTCGGCACCGGAATAGCCCGGGGAAACCCGGATTAATGCCGGATAGCCCCACATCCCTGCGGGGAACGTGGGAAAAGGTAGCTTCGGCCTCTGGCCGAGGATGGGTCCGCGGTGGATTAGCTTGTTGGCGGGGTAACGGCCCACCAAGGCGACGATCCATAGCTGGTCTGAGAGGACGATCAGCCACACTGGGACTGAGACACGGCCCAGACTCCTACGGGAGGCAGCAGTGGGGAATCTTGCGCAATGGGCGAAAGCCTGACGCAGCGACGCCGCGTGCGGGAAGAAGGCCTTCGGGTTGTAAACCGCTTTCAGGAGGGACGAAGCCACTCGGGTTAATAGCCCAGAGGGTGACGGTACCTCCAGAAGAAGCCCCGGCTAACTACGTGCCAGCAGCCG